>NZ_PPFB01000001.1:4625000-5915000 GCF_002899455.1 Streptomyces sp. DH-12
GCCGATTGTGGTGAAGTGGATGATCCTATGCTGTCGAGAAAAGCCTCTAGCGAGTTTCATGGCGGCCCGTACCCTAAACCGACTCAGGTGGTCAGGTAGAGAATACCGAGGCGTTCGGGTGAACTATGGTTAAGGAACTCGGCAAAATGCCCCCGTAACTTCGGGAGAAGGGGGGCCACACTCGGTGATCCGATTTACTCGGTGAGCTGGGGGTGGCCGCAGAGACCAGCGAGAAGCGACTGTTTACTAAAAACACAGGTCCGTGCGAAGCCGTAAGGCGATGTATACGGACTGACGCCTGCCCGGTGCTGGAACGTTAAGGGGACCGGTTAGCTCACTTTCGGGTGGGCGAAGCTGAGAACTTAAGCGCCAGTAAACGGCGGTGGTAACTATAACCATCCTAAGGTAGCGAAATTCCTTGTCGGGTAAGTTCCGACCTGCACGAATGGCGTAACGACTTCTCGACTGTCTCAACCATAGGCCCGGTGAAATTGCACTACGAGTAAAGATGCTCGTTTCGCGCAGCAGGACGGAAAGACCCCGGGACCTTTACTACAGTTTGATATTGGTGTTCGGTTCGGCTTGTGTAGGATAGCTGGGAGACTGTGAAGCCTGGACGCCAGTTCGGGTGGAGTCGTCGTTGAAATACCAGTCTGGTCGTGCTGGATGTCTAACCTGGGTCCGTGATCCGGATCAGGGACAGTGTCTGATGGGTAGTTTAACTGGGGCGGTTGCCTCCTAAAGGGTAACGGAGGCGCCCAAAGGTTCCCTCAGCCTGGTTGGCAATCAGGTGTTGAGTGTAAGTGCACAAGGGAGCTTGACTGTGAGACCGACGGGTCGAGCAGGGACGAAAGTCGGGACTAGTGATCCGGCGGTGGCTTGTGGAAGCGCCGTCGCTCAACGGATAAAAGGTACCCCGGGGATAACAGGCTGATCTTCCCCAAGAGTCCATATCGACGGGATGGTTTGGCACCTCGATGTCGGCTCGTCGCATCCTGGGGCTGGAGTCGGTCCCAAGGGTTGGGCTGTTCGCCCATTAAAGCGGTACGCGAGCTGGGTTTAGAACGTCGTGAGACAGTTCGGTCCCTATCCGCTGTGCGCGTAGGAGTCTTGAGAAGGGCTGTCCCTAGTACGAGAGGACCGGGACGGACGAACCTCTGGTGTGCCAGTTGTTCTGCCAAGGGCATGGCTGGTTGGCTACGTTCGGGAGGGATAACCGCTGAAAGCATCTAAGCGGGAAGCCTGCTTCGAGATGAGGACTCCCACCCACTTGATGGGGTAAGGCTCCCAGTAGACGACTGGGTTGATAGGCCGGATATGGAAGCACGGTAACGTGTGGAGTTGACCGGTACTAATAGGCCGAGGGCTTGTCCTCAGTTGCTCGCGTCCACTGTGTTGGTTCTGAAACCACGAACAACCCCATGCCATGGTCACGGTGTGGTGCGGTTGAGTGTTTCACAGTGTTTCGGTGGTCATAGCGTAGGGGAAACGCCCGGTTACATTCCGAACCCGGAAGCTAAGCCTTACAGCGCCGATGGTACTGCAGGGGGGACCCTGTGGGAGAGTAGGACGCCGCCGAACAATTCTTGATATGGAGAGCCCCCGTGCCGTTCGGCACGGGGGCTCTCTGCGTTTTCGGGGGCACCCGGACACCCCCTTTTTTTACAGCCGCCCCGCCGACTTCAGCGCCAGGTACGCGTCCGCAAGCGCCGGCGCCAAGTTCTCCGGCGTCGCGTCCACGACCGTCACCCCGCGGCGACGGAGCTGTTCGGCTGTGCGGTCGCGTTCTGTGTGGGCCTGCGCGGCCGCCGCTGCCTCGTACACCGCGTCGACGTCTCCACGGCCCCGGGCCATGGACGCCACGTGCGGGTCGGCCACCGAAGCGAGCAGGACCGTGTGGCGCTGCGTCAGCCGGCTCAGGACGGGCAGCAGGCCCTCCTCCACCGGCGTCGCGTCCAGCGTCGTCAGGAGCACGATCAGGGAGCGGCGCGGGGCCGTACGGAGCGCTGCCGCCGTCAGGCCGCGGGCGTCCGTCTCGACCAGTTCGGGTTCCAGCGTGGCCAGCGCGTTCACCAGGGACGGCAGGACATCGCCGACCGCGCGGCCCTGGACCAGGGCGCGTACCCGGCGGTCGTAGGCCAGCAGGTCGACGCGGTCACCGGCGCGGGAGGCCAGGGCGGCGAGGAGCAGGGCCGCGTCCATGGAGGAGTCCAGGCGCGGTGCGTCGCCCACCCGGCCGGCGGAGGTGCGGCCGGTGTCGAGGACGAGCAGGATGTGGCGGTCGCGCTCCGGGCGCCAGGTGCGTACGGCGACCTCCGTCTGGCGGGCGGTGGCACGCCAGTCGATGGAGCGGGTGTCGTCGCCGGGGACGTAGGCGCGGAGGCTGTCGAACTCGGTGCCCTCGCCCCGGGTGAGGACACTGGTGCGGCCGTCCAGTTCGCGCAGGCGGGCCAGCTTGGAGGGCAGGTGCTTGCGGCTGGTGAAGGGCGGCAGGACACGGACCGTCCACGGGACCTTGTGGGTGCCCTGGCGGGTGAAGAGGCCGAGGGGGCCGTAGGAGCGGACGGTGACGCGGTCCGCCTGGCGGTCGCCGCGGCGGGTGGGGCGCAGGCGTGTGGTGACGCGACGCCGTTCGCCCGCGGGGATCGTCAGCCGTGTCCGGGAGGCCTCCGCCTCCGTGCCGGACGTCCAGCTGCTCGGCGGCCAGGCGTCGCGGACGCGGGCGCGCAGCGGACGGCGCGACGGGTTGGTGATCGTGAGGGTGACGTCGGCGGTGCCGCCGAGGCGTACGGAGGTGTCGCCGGAGCGGGTCAGGCCGAGCCTGCGCACCGGCGCGGCCAGGGCGTAGTCGCAGGCGCACGCGACGGCCAGGGGCGCGTTGACGGCGAGGACGCCCGTCCAGCCGGGTTCCCAGATGCCGACCGGGAGGGAGCCGAGGGCCGCGAGGAGGGCGGCGCGTCCGGTGGGGGCCATCAGCGGGGGACGGGGACGTGGGAGAGGACCGCGTTGATGACCGAGTCGGCCGTCACGCCCTCCATCTCGGCCTCCGGGCGCAGCTGTATGCGGTGGCGGAGCGTGGGCAGGGCGAGGGCCTTCACGTCGTCGGGGATGACGTAGTCGCGGCCGGTCAGCCAGGCCCAGGCGCGGGCGGTGGCGAGCAGTGCGGTGGCGCCTCGGGGGGAGACGCCGAGGGTCAGGGACGGCGACTCGCGGGTGGCGCGGCAGATGTCGACGACGTACGCGGTGATCTCGGGGGAGACCGTGGTGGTGGCGACGGCGCGGCGGGCGGCCTCGAGGTCGGCGGCGTTCGCGACGGGGCGTACGCCGGCGGCGCGCAGGTCGCGCGGGTCGAAGCCCTGGGCGTGCCGGGTGAGGACGTCGATCTCGTCCTGGCGGGAGGGGAGGGGGATCGTCAGCTTGAGGAGGAAACGGTCGAGCTGCGCCTCGGGCAGGGGGTAGGTGCCCTCGTACTCGACGGGGTTCTGGGTCGCGGCGACCAGGAACGGGTCGGGGAGGGCGCGCGGAGTGCCGTCGACGGTGACCTGGCGCTCCTCCATGGCCTCCAGCAGGGACGACTGGGTCTTCGGGGGCGTGCGGTTGATCTCGTCCGCGAGAAGGAGGTGGGTGAAGACCGGGCCGGGCTGGAAGGAGAACTCGGCGGTGCGGGCGTCGTAGACGAGGGAGCCGGTGACGTCGCTCGGCATCAGGTCGGGGGTGAACTGGACGCGCTTGGTGTCGAGTTCGAGGGCGGCGGCGAGGGCGCGGATCAGCAGGGTCTTGGCGACGCCGGGGACGCCCTCGAGGAGGACGTGGCCGCGGCAGAGCAGGGCGACGACGAGGCCGGTCACGGCGGGGTCCTGGCCGACCACGGCCTTGGCGATCTCCGCGCGCAGGGCCTCCAGGGCGGCCCGGGCGGCGGCCGGGTCCCCGGCGGGCGCGGCGTTGTCGGTGGTCGGGTCCATCATGGACGGCGTACCTGCCTTTCGAGGGCGTCGAGTCGGTCGGCGAGCCGGATCAGAGCCGCGTCGTCGCCGGGGGGCGGGCCGAAGAGAAGCGTGTGGAGGGACTGCCCGTCGCCGTCGAGGCGGGTGGACAGCGCGGGGAGCAGGGCCTCGGGCGCGTGCGCCTGGGAGCCGGGGATGCCGACGAGGGGGGCGAGGCGGGTGCGGGTGGCGGAGCGGAGCGCGAGGGCGGCGCGGTCGCGGGCGTCGGCCTTGCGGTAGAGGCGGGCGCGGCCTTCGACGGTCTCGGAGGCGCGGATCGCCACGGGAAGTCGCTCGGGGACGAGGGGGCCGAGACGGCGTGCCCGCCACGCGGCGGCCAGGGCGGCGGCGACGAAGAGCTGGAGGGTGCCCCACAGCCAGCCGGAGGGGAGCAGGTCGAAGAAGCTCTTCCGGTCCTCGGCCACGGCTGAGGCGTCGGCGGGTGAGGGGAGGTACCAGACGAGATGGGAGCGGGAGCCGAGGAGCTGCAGGGCCAGCGAGGCGTTGCCGTGCTCGTCCAGGCGGTCGTTGAGGAGGATGTCGGGGGCGCCGAGGAGGACGGTGTCGCCGTCGCCGGAGGGGGCGGGGACGCGCAGCAGGGTGGCCAGGCGGTGGCTGTGGTAGCACTCGTCGGCGTCGGGGTGAGCGGAGGAGTAGCGGATGCCGCCGGTGTCGGCGGAGCCGGCACGCCGGGCGGCGGGCAGGTCGCAGTCCGGTTCGAGGGTGGAGTCCAGGCTGTTGGCCGGGTCGGCGGTGACGCCGGGGGCGAGGCGCTCCACGGAGGCGGGGCCGGAGGCGACCAGGACGGTGCGGCCGCCGGAGTCCTCGGCGGCCTGGCGCAGCCGCGTCTGCTGGCGGGGCGTCAGCAGGTCCGGTACGGCGACCAGCAGGGTGGTGTCGGGGCCGGCCGCGTCGGCGGCCTCGTCGAGCGTGGTGACCACGCGGGTGTCGACGCCGCGGTCGGCGAGCAGTTCGGCGACGGCGCGGCTGCCGTGGGGGTCGGCGGAGCGCGGGTCGAGCCGGCCGTGCCGGGCGTCGGAGCGGACCGCGGCGATGGCGACGGCCGCGACGAGCAGCAGCACCAGCGCGAGGGCGACGCCCCGCGTGCGCGTCCACACCTGGCGGGCGGTGGGGGAGGCCGAGGTGGGCGGGGAGGTGGCCTCGGTCGTCATCCGGCGGCTCCCTGGGGGGCGTCGGGGTCCGTGCCGCGGGCGCCGCTGCCGGCGAGGGCGGGCTTGGTGCGTTCCAGGTCGCCGTCGAGGGCGGCGAGCCGCCGGTACGTGTCCTCCGTGGCGGCCCGGCCGCCGTACGTGACGTCGTCGAAGTCGCGGGCGGCGGTGCGCAGCCGGCCGGTGTGCTGGGGCAGGGCGCGGCCGGCCTCGTCGGCGGCCTCGTCGGCGGTGCGGCCGGGGCGGGGGTCGAGGAGGGCGCGTTCCTCCAGGGCGCGGACGACGGCCCGCATGCGTTCCTGGACGGCCTGGTTCCAGTGGCCCTGGGCGGCGTGCGCCTCGGCGGCCGCGCGGTGCTCGGCGGCGCTGCGGGGACGGTCGTCGAACAGGGCGGGCGCGGTGACCGGCCGGCGGCGCGGGGTGCCCAGGCGCCACCACAGGGCGGCCACGACGGCGAGCGCGGCGACGACGATGACGACCAGGCCGAGCGCGCCGCCGGGTGTCGCGGTGGAGGCGGCGCCGAACAGCTTGCCGACCCAGTCCCAGAAGGCCTCCAGGGCCCGCTGGAGCCAGCTGGGGTCGTTCTCGTGGTACATCTGCTTCGACAGCTCCCGCCGGGCCGCTTCCCGCGCGGGGTCGCGCGGGAGGGTGACGGGCGGTTCGTCGTCGCCGCGCGCCAGCAGACGCACGGCGGTGTCGGCGGCCGTGGGCAGGGCCGGTGCGGCCTGGAGAACTCCCCCCGTGACGGTCACCGCATCAGCTCCCGCCGGTGGTGTCGGCACCATGGACGCCCGCGGCGCGGGCCAGTTCGAGGTCGAGGGCCTCGCGGCGGATGCGCTGGTCGATGTAGAGGAGCACGGTGACGCCGGCGGTGATCGGGAACGTGATCATGGAGCCGATCACCGAGCCGATGCCGCTGATGATCAGGAACGTCCAGCCGATGTCCCCGCCCGCGGTGTCCAGGAGGCCGGCGGCGCCGCCGCTGAACGCGGCGGCGAGGAAGGTGAAGGGGATGACGATGATCGCCGCGACGACGTAGGCGATGATCGCGGCCAGCAGCTGGATGCCGAAGACCCGCCACCAGGAGCCGCGCACCAGCCGGGCGGAGCGGCGCATCGCCATGACGATGCCCTGCTTCTCCAGCATCAGCGCGGGGGAGGCCAGCGAGAGGCGGACCATGAGCCACACGGCGAACACGGCGGCGGCGAGCAGGCCGAGGACGGTGAGTCCGACGCCCACCTCCGCGCCGGCCGAGACGCTGACGAGGATGCCGGGCAGCGCGCCGACGGCGACGGCGCCCACCGCGATGAGCCCCAGCAGGATGATCAGGCCGAACAGCTTGAGGATCCGGGGACGGGCGTCGCGCCAGGCCTCGGCGGTGGTCACCGGCCGGCCGAGCACGGCGCGGCTGGTGACGGTGGTGAGCAGGGCGGTCGCCGCGACCGTGCCGATCAGGGTGATCCCGTAGAGCACGGCGGAGCTGAGCAGGAGGTCGCCCATGACGTCGGTGAGCTCGCCGAACGTGGCGCTGGGGTCGTCGAGCACCTCGGTGTCGGCGTCGTCCAGGACGAAGCCCTGCAGCAGCACCGCGACGATCTCGGTGAGGACGGCGAGGGTGAGCGAGATGCCGAGGACCGTGCGCCAGTAGGTGCGCATGGTCGACACGGCGCCGTCGAGGAGTTCGCCGACGCCGAGGGGACGCAGCGGGATGACGCCGGGCTTCGCCGCGGGCGGGGGACCTCCCCAGCCGTTGCCCCAGCCTCCCCAGGGCGCCTGGCCGCCGGGTCCGCCGGGCGGCGGGGCGCCCCAGCCGGGGCCGGGGGGCGGCGGGGCCTGACCGGGGCCTCCCGCACCGGGAGCGCCGGTGGGCGCGGACCACTGATCGGCGGGAGGCTGGTCCTTGGACCACTTCACGCCCGGCTCCCGCGGGGCGTCACCCGGCTGCCGCGGCCGGCCGGCGGACTGCTCGGGCCCCGGACGGCCGTCGGACCCGGCAGGTCCGGACGCGCCCGGTCCGTGCCCGCCGGACGGGGCGGATCCGGGCGAGGCCCAGCCCGGAGTGTCGTTCATCGTCGCTCCTTCACGGTGCCCGGCCGCGGTCGCGGTGGCGGCTTGGGCAGCCATCGTGCCATGCGGTGGTTCCCGGTGGTCCTGCCGAGGTCGGGGCAGCTCGTCTTCTATTGTCCGCGCCCCAGGGGGCAGACTGGCCGCATGGCTGATCAGTACGCGCACAGCGGTGACGACAAGCGGCCGACCGGGATGCCGGCACTGCGCTGGGAGGAGCCTCCCGAAGGTCCGGTCCTGGTCCTGCTCGACCAGACGCGGCTCCCGGCCGAGGAGGTCGAGCTGGTCTGCACGGACGCGCCCGCACTGGTGGAGGCGATCCGTTCGCTCGCCGTGCGCGGCGCCCCCCTGCTGGGCATCGCGGGCGCCTACGGCGTCGCGCTCGCGGCCGTGCGGGGCTACGACGTGGACGACGCGGCGGCGGCGCTGGAGAGCGCCCGGCCCACGGCGGTGAACCTGGCGGTCGGGGTGCGGCGGGCGCACTCCGCGTACCGGGCGGTGGTGGACGGCGGCGGCGACCCGCGGCAGGCGGCCGGGGCGGCGCTGGCCGCCGCGCAGCGGCTGCACCGGGAGGACGCCGGGGCCAGCGCCCGGATGGCGGCGCACGGGCTGGCGCTCCTCGACGAGCTGATGCCCGGCGGCGGGCACCGGATCCTCACCCACTGCAACACCGGTTCGCTGGTGTCGGGCGGCGAGGGGACGGCGTTCGCGGTGGCGCTGGCGGCGCACCGGGCGGGGCGGCTGCGGCGCCTGTGGGTGGACGAGACGCGTCCGTTGCTGCAAGGTGCTCGCCTGACGGCGTACGAGGCGGCCCGCAGCGGCATGGCGTACACCCTGCTCACCGACAACGCGGCGGGATCGCTGTTCGCGGCGGGCGAGGTGGACGCGGTGCTGGTCGGCGCGGACCGCATCGCGGCCGACGGGTCGGTGGCGAACAAGGTGGGGAGCTATCCGCTCGCGGTGCTCGCGCGGTACCACCACGTGCCGTTCATCGTGGTGGCTCCGGTGACGACGGTGGATCCCCGGACGCCGGACGGGGCGTCCATCGAGGTGGAACAGCGTCCCGGCCATGAGGTGACGGAGATCATGGCGCCGCAGGTGCCGGTGGCCGGTGCGGAGGCGGGGGGCGGGATTCCGGTGGCTCCCCTGGGGACGACGGCGTACAACCCGGCGTTCGACGTGACACCGCCGGAGCTGGTGACGGCGATCGTCACCGAGGGGGGCGTGGTGTCGCCCGTGACGTCCGAGGCGCTGGCTGCTGTGTGCCAGGTCACGCCAGGTAACGATTAGCTAATGGGATGATGTCGTTTATGAAGGGACGAGTCCTTGTCGTCGACGACGACAGCGCACTGGCCGAGATGCTCGGCATCGTGTTGCGCGGTGAAGGTTTTGAGCCGTCTTTCGTGGCCGACGGCGACAAGGCGCTGGCCGCCTTCCGCGAGACCAAGCCGGATCTGGTCCTCCTCGACCTGATGCTCCCCGGCCGGGACGGCATCGAGGTCTGCCGCCTGATCAGGGCGGAGTCCGGGGTGCCGATCGTGATGCTCACGGCGAAGAGCGACACCGTCGACGTGGTGGTGGGCCTGGAGTCCGGGGCCGACGACTACATCGTCAAGCCGTTCAAGCCGAAGGAGCTGGTCGCCCGGATCCGCGCGCGGCTGCGCAGGTCCGAGGAGCCGGCGCCGGAGCAGCTCGCCATCGGCGACCTGGTGATCGACGTGGCCGGTCACTCCGTGAAGCGGGACGGGCAGTCCATCGCCCTGACCCCGCTGGAGTTCGACCTGCTGGTCGCCCTCGCGCGCAAGCCGTGGCAGGTCTTCACGCGCGAGGTGCTGCTGGAGCAGGTGTGGGGCTACCGCCACGCGGCCGACACCCGCCTGGTCAACGTCCATGTGCAGCGGCTGCGCTCCAAGGTCGAGAAGGACCCGGAGAAGCCCGAGATCGTGGTGACCGTCCGTGGCGTCGGATACAAGGCAGGACCGAGCTGACATGCCCGGTGACAGTGCCGCTTCGGCGCCCGGCCGGTCCGGGGGCCGTCCGGGGCGGCCTGTCGGCCGGGGGACGGCCGCCACCCGCTGGCGCCACCTCTTCGACGGCGACCTGCTCCAGGGCGGGGTCCAGGGCAGCCCGGTCGTCCGGCTCGTCATGCGCTGGGTGCGGCGTCCGCTGCTGCCCGTCATGCGGCTGTGGCGGCGCAACATCCAGCTCAAGGTCGTCGTCACGACGCTGCTGATGTCGCTGGGCGTCGTCCTGCTGCTCGGCTTCGTCGTCATCGGCCAGGTGCGCAACGGCCTGCTGGACGCCAAGGTGAAGGCGTCGCAGAGCCAGGCCACCGGCGGTTTCGCCGTGGCCAAG
Source organism: Streptomyces sp. DH-12 (assembly GCF_002899455.1). Taxonomy (GTDB): domain Bacteria; phylum Actinomycetota; class Actinomycetes; order Streptomycetales; family Streptomycetaceae; genus Streptomyces. Next base: position 4,634,572 of record NZ_PPFB01000001.1, read on the forward strand.
CAGCAGGCCGAACAGGCCGTGAGCGTCACCGGCGAGGAGGGCGCCGCGCCGGACGGCCGCCCCTCGCAGAGCGTCATCCAGTGGATGAGCGACCTCGTCGCCTCGCTGTCCAGCGGCGGCCAGGGCGCCTTCGACGTGGTCACCCTGCCGTCCGGCGGCGACAGCGGCAGCGGGCGCGGACCGCGCGCCTCCGGCGGGGTCAACCCGGCCGCCAGCGTCCCCGCCGCGCTGCGCGAGCGGATCGACACCAGCACGACGGCCGCGCAGAGCTACACGCGCATCGTCTACGCCACCGACAAGGACTCCCAGCCGGCCCTGGTCATCGGCAAGCAGGTCAACGACCCCAACGGCGACCCGTACCAGCTGTACTACCTCTTCCCGCTCACCCAGGAGGAGAAGTCGCTGAGCCTGGTCAAGGGCACCCTGACGACCGCCGGGCTGTTCGTGGTCGTGCTGCTCGGGGCGATCGCCTGGCTGGTGGTGCGGCAGGTGGTCACGCCGGTGCGGATGGCCGCCGGGATCGCCGAACGGCTGTCCGCCGGGCGGCTCCAGGAACGCATGAAGGTCACCGGCGAGGACGACATCGCCCGGCTCGGCGAGGCCTTCAACAAGATGGCGCAGAACCTCCAGCTCAAGATCAGCCAGCTCGAGGACCTGTCGCGGATGCAGCGCCGGTTCGTGTCGGACGTGTCGCACGAGCTGCGCACCCCGCTGACGACCGTGCGGATGGCCGCGGACGTCATCCACGAGGCGCGCGAGGACTTCGACCCGGTGACCGCGCGGTCGGCCGAACTGCTCGCCGACCAGCTCGACCGCTTCGAGTCGCTGCTCGCCGACCTGCTGGAGATCAGCCGCTTCGACGCGGGCGCGGCCGCCCTGGAGGCGGAGCCGATCGACCTGCGCGAGGTGGTGCGGCGCGTGGTCAGCGGCGCGGAGCCGCTCGCCGAGCGCAAGGGCACCACGATCAAGGTCGTCGGCGACCAGCAGCCCGTGGTCGCCGAGGCCGACGCGCGGCGCGTGGAGCGGGTGCTGCGCAACCTGGTCGTCAACGCCGTCGAGCACGGCGAGGGGAGGGACGTCGTCGTCAAGCTGGCCGCGGCGGGGGGCGCGGTGGCGGTCGCGGTGCGCGACTACGGGGTCGGACTCAAGCCCGGCGAGGCCACGCGCGTGTTCAGCCGCTTCTGGCGGGCCGACCCGGCCCGCGCCCGCACCACCGGCGGTACGGGTCTGGGGCTGTCCATCGCCCTGGAGGACGCCCGGCTGCACGGCGGCTGGCTGCAGGCGTGGGGCGAGCCGGGCGGCGGCTCGCAGTTCCGGCTGACGCTGCCCAGGACGGCGGACGAGCCGCTGCGCGGGTCCCCGATACCGCTGGAGCCCAAGGACTCGCGGCGCAACCGCGGCCTCGACGACGCGGGGCCGCCGCGCGGCGGCGACGGCGAGAAGCGCGCCACGGTGCCGGTGCGGCAGCCCGGCGCGGGCGACCCGGCGCAGGCGTCCCGCGATCCGCTGGGCCGCAGGCCCGGCACGTCGACGCCCACGGCCGACCCCACCGCCCTGCCCGGCAACGGCGCGCGCGTGGTGGCCCGGTCGGGCAGTACGCGCATGACGCCGGGCACCGCGCCCGGCCCGAGCACGGGGACGGAGGCGGGACACTCCGGATCCCCGGGCCCCTCCGGCGGGGCGGACGGCGGCCGGACAGCGGCCGACGGGAACGGGGACGGTGATCCGCGCGGTGCGGAGAGGGACGGGGAGGCCACGCGTGGGCGGTGAGCGTGTGAGGCGCGGGCGCGGGGCGCCGGCCCGGGCGGTGACGTACGCCGTCTGCGGTGTCGTCCTGCTGGCCGGGTGCGCCTCGATGCCGGACAGCGGCGACCTGCGCGGGGTGGAGTCCACACCGCGCAAGGACGCGCAGGTGCGGGTCTACGCCGTGCCGCCCAGCGACGACGCCACCCCCACCCAGATCGTCCAGGGCTTCCTGGAGGCGCTGACCAGCGACGACGCCGACTACGAGACCGCACGCCAGTACCTGACCCCGGAGGCGTCGAAGTACTGGCGGCCGGAGCAGTCCACCACCGTGCTCTCCGAGGGGCCCGGCGCCCGCGCCGACCGGGAGATCAGGGAGGACAGCACCGCCCTGACGTACACGCTGACCGGCACCAAGTTCGCCACCGTGGACGCGCAGCAGGCGTACGCGCCCTCCTCCGGCCTCTACAACGAGGTCGTGCGGCTGGTGAAGGACGAGAAGAGCGGCCAGTGGCGCATCGACGCGGTGCCGCAGGGCGTCGTGATGGGCACGTCGGACTTCCAGCGCAACTACACGTCCTTCAACAAGTACTACTTCGCCTCGAACGTGGACGTGGACGGCTCGTCCCTGCCGATGGCGGTCGCGGACCCCGTGTACGTGCGCCGGCACGTCGACCCCACGACGCGGATGGTGCGCTCGCTGATCTCCGGGCCGACGAGCTGGCTCGACCCCGTGGTCCGGTCGAGCTTCCCCACGGGGATCCGGCTGCGCGAGGGCACGGGGCCGCTCACCCCGGACGACCGGGGCACGCTCACCGTGCCGCTCGACGACCGGGCCGGCGACGTCGGCACCGGCCGCTGCGAGGAGATGGCCGCCCAGCTGCTGTTCACGCTGCGCGACCTCAGTCCCGCGGTGGAGGAGGTCGAACTGCGGGCCGACGGCGGGCAGCTGTGCTCGCTCACCCAGGACGGCGCCGAGACCGTCGCCACCCGGGGCGCGCTGAACCAGCCCGACTACCTGTACTTCCTCGACGAGCAGCACAAGCTCGTCCGGATCGCCGCGGGCAGCTCCAGCCCCGATGCCGACCCCGACCCGGCGCCCGGGGCGCTCGGACAGGGGGAGCAGGGGCTGCGCTCGGTCGCGGTCGCGCGGGACGAGCGCACGGCGGCCGGCGTCGGTCTGAACGGCCAGGCGCTGTTCGTCTCCGCCCTGGCGCAGGGCTCGTCCCTCGGCGAACCGGTGCTGCGCAGCCAGGGCAAGGCCGAGCAGGACCGGCTGACCACGCCGAGCTGGGACGCCCAGGGCGGACTGTGGGTCGCCGACCGCGACCCGGCCCGCCCCGGTCTCTACCTGCTGGCGAAGGGAGCCGGCCAGCCGCTGCGGGTACGGACGCCGGGTCTGGACGGCCGCATCCAGGCGGTCCGGGTGGCCGCCGACGGGGTGCGGATCGCCCTCGTCGTGGAGAAGGGCGACGAGCGGTCCCTGCTCATCGGGCGGATCGAGCGCAGCGGCCCGGACGAGGCCGGGTCGGCCGGGCACCCCACGGTCACCGTGGTGGAGCTGCGCTCGGCGACGCCCGAGCTGGAGCAGGTCACCGCCATGTCGTGGGCCGGGGACAGCCGGCTCGTGGTCGTCGGCCGTGAGCACGGAGGCGTGGAGCAGATGAAGTACGTCGAGGTCGACGGCTCCACGCCGGACGTGCCGCCGCCCGCCGCGCTGACCGGGGTGAAGGCGCTGACGGCCGCCGCGGACGAGACGGCGCCGCTGGTGGCGTACTCGGTGGACGGCATCGTCCGGCTGCCGTCCGGGGCGCAGTGGCAGAAGGTGACGCAGGGGACGGCGCCGGTCTATCCGGGGTGAGGGCCGGCCTGTCCTGAGGCTTGGGGCGGACCGACGGGCTGGTCGGAGGGGTTGTCCACAAGGGTGGCCGGACGGCCGGGGCGTCGGCACAGTGAGCCCATGCGGAGCTGGTGGCGGGACCTCACCGACCTGGTGCTTCCGGCCGAGTGCGGCGGTTGCGGCAGGGCCCGCGCCGTGCTCTGCGACCGGTGCAGTGCGGCGCTGAGCGGGCGGGCGCCGCGCCGGGTGCGGCCGGCGCCCGAGCCGCCGGGACTGCCGCCCGTGCACGCGGCCGCCCCGTACGCCGACGAGGTGCGCGCCGTGCTGCTCGCCCACAAGGAGCGCGGCGCCCTGGCCCTCGCCCGGCCGCTGGGCGAGGCCCTGGCGGGCGCGGTGCGCGCGGGACTCCAGGCACCGGCTCCGGCTGAGCGCGGGTCCCGGGGCGGCAGGGGCACGGCGGCGGGCGGGACGGCGTGCGACCCGGTGCTGCTCGTCCCCGTGCCGTCCGCCCGGCGGGCCGTGCGGGCACGCGGGCACGACCCCGCACGGCGGATCGCGTACGCGGCGGCCGGTGAGCTGCGGCGCACGGGGGTGCCCGCCGCGGTACTCGCCGCCCTGCGGCAACGGCGCCCGGTGGCCGACCAGTCGGGGCTCGGCGCGCGGCAGCGGCTGGCCAACCTCGCGGGCGCCCTCGCGGTGGCGCCGGGGTGCGCCCGGCTCCTCGGGCGGGGCCGGGTCGTGCTGGTCGACGACCTCATGACGACCGGGGCGACCCTCGCCGAGGCGGCGCGCGCGGTGCGGGCCGCGCCGGGCCCGCCCGGCCCGGAAACGGAACCGGCCGAAGAGGGCCGGGCGGCATCGAGTGATTCGCGGCCCGCGTCCGTGTACCTGGGTGAGACATGGGAAGGGTCAGGACAACAGCGGAAACCGCCGCCGGCGTGGCGCGGAGCGGACCGGCAGCCCGGCCGGCCGCCGGAGAAGACGGGCGGGAAGAGAAGCGCCGGCGGAACACCCGGCGTGGTGTGCGCGGCCGTCGTGGCGGCGTCGCCGGATGCGTTTGGAATACACCGAAACTGACCGAGAACTTATGCCGTTGCAGGTAATCGGAGGGTTAATTCGCCTGAATGGAGGTACGTCGCGGTAGAGGGTGACGCCATACGTCCACGCGAGATATGTTCGGTTGTGAGGGAAAGCCGCAGGCCAGGCCCCTCTGATCGGAATGCGGTGGTGCGGGTTTCCCCGACATCACCCGCACCGGTGGACTGGATGTCTCGCTCGTGGGGGAGGAGGTGGACGTCACCGAGTCCGAGGCTCCGGACGACACCGGAGCCTGGTGCAAAAGGGAGACACATCCGCAGCGAAGCGGAGTGATCCGGGAACGGAGTTCTGCGTGGACATCGTCGTCAAGGGCCGCAAGACCGAGGTGCCCGAGCGGTTCCGGAAGCACGTGGCCGAGAAGCTGAACCTGGAAAAGATCCAGAAGCTCGATGGCAAGGTGATGAGCCTGGACGTCGAGGTGTCCAAGGAGCCCAACCCCCGACAGGCCGACCGCTGTGACCGGGTGGAGATCACGCTCCGCTCCCGCGGTCCGGTGATCCGGGCGGAAGCGGCGGCGAGCGACCCGTACGCGGCGCTCGACCTGGCAGCGGAGAAACTGGACGCCCGACTGCGCAAGCAGCACGACAAGCGATTCTCACGGCGCGGCGCGCGCAGGATCCCCGCGGCCGAGGTCCCCGACCACGTGCCCGGCGTGGCCACCCTCAACGGGTCCGGTGCGAGCACGGCGCAGGAGGAGGAGCAGGCGGTCCCCACGAAGAAGATCGGCTCCCTGGAGGTCCAGGGCGACGGGCCGCTGGTCGTCCGCGAGAAGACCCACGTGGCCGCGCCCATGACCCTCGACCAGGCGCTCTACGAGATGGAGCTGGTCGGGCACGACTTCTACCTCTTCGTCGACTCCGAGACCAAGGAGCCCAGCGTCGTCTACCGGCGCCACGCCTACGACTACGGCGTGATCCACCTCAGGACCGACACGATGGTCACCGAGAACAACTCCCCCGAGGCGGGCGGAACCCTCGGCGGCTGACCCGCCGGGCGACAGCACAGCAGGTGCCCCTGGTGCGCGTGTGCGCCCCCAGGGGCACCGGCGTGCCACTGCCCGGCGCCCACACCGGCAGCCCGGTGCCGGTGCGGCATGGAATCATGGCGGCAGCGGCTCAACCGGTGGGCCGTTGCCTTGGGTTGGCGATGGTCAGGACCACAGGCCACAGCCTTCAGGGGGAGGAACGCGATGGCGGACAGCTTCGGACCGATGCGGGACGAGGACGCCGGCGACGGCGTCGTCGGCATGGGCCCGGACGCGGACACTTCACGCCAGGAACCGATCAGAGTCCTGGTGGTGGACGACCACGCGCTGTTCCGCCGCGGTCTGGAGATCGTGCTCGCCGCCGAGGAGGACATCCAGGTCGTCGGCGAGGCCGGGGACGGCGCCGAGGCCGTGGAGAAGGCCGCCGACCTGCTGCCCGACATCGTCCTGATGGACGTGCGGATGCCCAAGCGGGGCGGTATCGAGGCCTGCACCTCCATCAAGGAGGTCGCCCCCAGCGCCAAGATCATCATGCTGACGATCAGCGACGAGGAGGCCGACCTCTACGACGCCATCAAGGCGGGCGCGACCGGCTACCTCCTCAAGGAGATCTCCACCGACGAGGTGGCCACCGCCATCCGCGCCGTCGCCGACGGGCAGTCGCAGATCAGCCCCTCCATGGCGTCGAAGCTGCTCACCGAGTTCAAGTCGATGATCCAGCGCACCGACGAGCGCCGGCTCGTCCCCGCGCCCCGGCTGACGGACCGCGAGCTGGAGGTCCTCAAACTCGTCGCCACGGGGATGAACAACCGGGACATCGCCAAGGAGTTGTTCATCTCCGAGAACACGGTGAAGAACCACGTGCGCAACATCCTGGAGAAGCTCCAGCTCCACTCCCGGATGGAGGCCGTGGTCTACGCGATGCGGGAGAAGATCCTCGAGATCCGCTGACCCGGCGGACCGGAGCGGGGCTCAGGCGAGCAGCCGGGCCAGCTCCGCCGTGAGCGCCTCGCGCAGCTCCGGCGCGTCCAGCCGCTCCACCCGGACGTCCACGCAGTTCACCCAGCCCGCCGCCTCCACCAGCGCCCGCGCCACCGCCGGCACCGCCGTACGGCCGTCCAGCGTGACCTGCTTGGCGACCAGCGTGCGGCCCTCCCGCGCCGGGTCCACCCGGCCCACCAGCCGCCCGCCCGCCAGCACGGGCATCGCGAAGTAGCCGTGGACCCGCTTGGGCTTCGGGACGTACGCCTCCAGGCGGTGGGTGAAGCCGAAGATCCGCTCCGTGCGCGCCCGCTCCCAGACCAGGGAGTCGAACGGCGACAGCAGCGTCGTGCGGTGCCGGCCGCGCGGCGGGGAGGCCAGCGCCTCCGGGTCCGCCCAGGCCGGCTTGGACCAGCCCTCGACCGTGACGGGCACCAGCCCCGAGTCGGCGATCACCGCGTCGACCTGCTCGCCCTTCAGCCGGTGGTAGTCGGCGATGTCCGCACGGGTCCCCACCCCCAGCGCCCGGCCGGCCAGCCCCACCAGCCGGCGCAGGCACTCCGCGTCGGACGGCTCCTCCGCCAGCAGAGCGGCCGGGACGGCCCGCTCGGCCAGGTCGTAGACCCGCTTCCAGCCGCGCCGCTCCACGCACACCACCTCGCCGTACATCAGGGCGCGCTCCACGGCGACCTTGGTGCCGGACCAGTCCCACCACTCGCTGGTGCGCTTGGCGCCGCCCAACTCGGTGGCGGTCAGCGGGCCCTCGGTGCGCAGCTGCTTGACGACCTGGTCGTACACGCCGTCGGGCAGCTCGTGGTGCCAGTGCGGGCGGTCGCGGAAGGCGCGGCGGCGGAAGGCGAAGTGCGGCCACTCCTCGATGGGGAGGATGCACGCGGCGTGCGACCAGTACTCGAACGTGTGCGCGGGCTGGTCGCCCTGCTTCCAGTACGCCTCCTCCACCGTCCTGCGGCCCACCGCGCCGAGGCGGGCGTACGGGATCAGCTCGTGCGAGCGGGCGAGGACGGAGATGGTGTCGAGCTGCACCGCGCCCAGGTGGCGCAGGACGCCGCGCACACCGGCGCGCCGGTCGGGGGCGCCGAGGAGTCCCTGGGCCCGCAGGGCGATGCGGCGGGCCTCGTCGGCGGAGAGTTCCGTGATCGGACGCGGGAGGGTCGTCATACGTCCGCACCCTAGAGGGCCGCACTGACAACGGTGGGCGTCCGCACGTCAGATCTTGGCGGGCACGTACGGGGTGGTGGAGGGGAGACCCAGGTCGGAGGGGAGCAGGGACCCCACCCAGCCGTCCCGCAGCACCCCCTTGTTGGCGAGCGAGGACCGCAGCACCCCCTCGACGGTGAAGCCGGCCCGCTCCGCCACCGCGCGGGAGGCCGTGTTGCCCACCTCGGCGCGCCACTCCACGCGGTCGATCGACATCTCGGTGAAGGCCCAGCGGCACACGGCCACCGTGGCCTCGGTGATGTAGCCGTTGCCGCGGTGCTCCTTAGCGCCCCAGAAGCCGATCTCGCCCGTCGCGAAGGAGCGCAGGGTGATGCTCAGCATGCCCGTCAGCTCCCCGGCGGGCAGGAAGGCGCCGAAGGTGAACATCGAACCGTTCGCCCAGCCGTCCGGGGCGATCCGCTCCGTGAAACCCCGCGCGTGCTCGGGCAGGTACGGCGAGGGGATCGTGGTCCAGCGCTGGATGTCCGGGTCCTGGCAGATCCGGAAGACCGTGTCGGTGTCCTGCGGGCCGACGGTGCGCAGCAGCAGACGGCCGGTGGTGAGCGTGACGGGTTCCATCGGCCGATTCTGCGCAGGTCACGGAGGACGGCGCCATCCCTTCGGCCGTCGGTGAAACGATGATCACTCCGCGTGTGATTCACCGGACGCCCGCGGCACCATCCGGGCGTCCGGGACGTTGTCCGGGTAGCGGCCGTACCACGGTTCGGCCGCGGTGGACGGTCACCGCCCCGGCAGGCCTCCCGGCGTAACGGGGTCCTCGCATACGATGGCCGTTGCTCAGTCAGTGAAACGGAAACCGACCGTCCCAGGCCCGACCGGCAAGGAGACCAACCCCCGTGTCCGTCCTCTCGAAGATCATGCGTGCAGGCGAAGGCAAAATCCTGCGCAAGCTGCACCGCATCGCGGACCAGGTCAACTCCATCGAAGAGGACTTCGAAGGCCTCTCCGACGCCGAGCTGCGGGCCCTCACCGACGAGTACAAGGAGCGCTACGCCGACGGTGAGAGCCTGGACGACCTGCTGCCCGAGGCCTTCGCCACGGTCCGCGAGGCCGCCCGGCGCGTCCTGGGCCAGCGCCACTACGACGTCCAGATCATGGGCGGCGCGGCCCTGCACATGGGGTACGTGGCGGAGATGAAGACCGGTGAGGGCAAGACCCTCGTCGGCACCCTGCCCGCGTACCTCAACGCCCTGTCCGGCGAGGGCGTCCACATCATCACGGTCAACGACTACCTGGCCGAGCGCGACTCGGAGATGATGGGCCGCGTCCACAAGTTCCTGGGTCTGAGCGTCGGCTGCATCCTCGCCAGCATGACGCCGGCCCAGCGCCGCGAGCAGTACGCGTGCGACATCACCTACGGCACGAACAACGAGTTCGGCTTCGACTACCTGCGCGACAACATGGCGTGGTCGAAGGAAGAGCTGGTGCAGCGCGGCCACAACTTCGCCATCGTCGACGAGGTCGACTCCATCCTCATCGACGAGGCCCGTACGCCGCTGATCATCTCCGGTCCCGCGGACCAGGCCACCAAGTGGTACGGCGACTTCGCCAAGCTGGTCAAGCGCCTCAAGCGCGGCGAGGCCGGCCAGCCGCTGAAGGGCATCGAGGAGACCGGCGACTACGACGTCGACGAGAAGAAGCGCACGGTCGCCATCCACGAGTCCGGCGTCAGCAAGGTCGAGGACTGGCTCGGCATCGACAACCTGTACGAGTCGGTGAACACCCCGCTCGTGGGCTACCTGAACAACGCCATCAAGGCGAAGGAGCTCTTCAAGCGCGACAAGGACTACGTCATCATCGACGACGAGGTCATGATCGTCGACGAGCACACCGGGCGTATCCTCGCCGGCCGCCGCTACAACGAGGGCATGCACCAGGCCATCGAGGCCAAGGAGGGCGTGCCGATCAAGGACGAGAACCAGACGCTCGCCACGATCACGCTGCAGAACTTCTTCCGCCTCTACAAGCGCCACGACCACAACGGCAAGGAGCTGCCGGGTCTGTCCGGCATGACCGGTACGGCCATGACCGAGGCCGCCGAGTTCCACCAGATCTACAAGCTCGGCGTGGTGCCCATCCCGACCAACCGGCCGATGATCCGCAAGGACCAGTCGGACCTGATCTACCGCACCGAGGTCGCCAAGTTCGAGGCGGTCGTCGACGACATCGAGGAGAAGCACCGCAAGGGCCAGCCGATCCTCGTCGGCACCACGTCGGTGGAGAAGTCCGAGTACCTGTCGCAGCAGCTCAGCAAGCGCGGCATCCAGCACGAGGTGCTGAACGCCAAGCACCACGAGCGCGAGGCGCAGATCGTCGCCCAGGCCGGCCGCCGCGGCGCCGTCACGGTCGCCACGAACATGGCCGGCCGTGGTACGGACATCAAGCTCGGCGGCAACCCCGAGGACCTCGCGGAGGCGGAGCTGCGGCAGCGCGGCCTCGACCCCGAGGAGCACATCGAGGAGTGGGCCGCGGCCCTGCCGGAGGCGCTGGCGCGCGCCGAGGAGGCCGTGAAGGCCGAGAAGGAGGAGGTCGAGAAGCTCGGCGGCCTCTACGTCCTCGGCACCGAACGGCACGAGTCGCGGCGCATCGACAATCAGCTGCGCGGCCGTTCCGGCCGTCAGGGCGACCCGGGCGAGTCCCGCTTCTACCTCTCGCTCGGCGACGACCTGATGCGGCTGTTCAAGGCGCAGATGGTCGAGCGCGTGATGTCCATGGCGAACGTGCCGGACGATGTGCCGATCGAGAACAAGATGGTCACCCGTGCGATCGCGTCCGCGCAGTCGCAGGTGGAGACGCAGAACTTCGAGACGCGCAAGAACGTCCTGAAGTACGACGAGGTGCTCAACCGGCAGCGCGAGGTCATCTACGGCGAGCGCCGCCGCGTCCTGGAGGGCGAGGACCTGCAGGAGCAGATCCACCACTTCATGGACGACACCATCGACGCGTACGTCCAGGCGGAGACCGCCGAGGGCTTCCCCGAGGACTGGGACCTGGACCGGCTGTGGAGCGCGTTCAAGCAGCTCTACCCGGTGAGCGTCACCGTCGAGGAGCTGGAGGACGCGGCCGGCGACCGGGCCGGCCTGACCGCCGAGTTCATCTCCGAGTCCGTCAAGGACGACATCCGCGCCCAGTACGAGGCGCGTGAGGCGCAGCTCGGCTCCGAGATCATGCGTGAGCTGGAGCGCCGGGTCGTGCTGTCGGTGCTGGACCGCAAGTGGCGCGAGCACCTCTACGAGATGGACTACCTCCAGGAGGGCATCGGCCTGCGCGCGATGGCCCAGAAGGACCCGCTGGTCGAGTACCAGCGCGAGGGCTTCGACATGTTCAGCGCGATGATGGACGGCATCAAGGAGGAGTCCGTCGGCTACCTGTTCAACCTGGAGGTCCAGGTCGAGCAGCAGGTCGAGGAGGTGCCGGTCGAGGACGTCAAGCCGGCCGCCGACCTGGAGAAGCAGGACGCGGTGCCCGCGCAGGCGCGGCCGGAGATCCGCGCGAAGGGGCTGGACGCCCCGCAGCGGCGGAACCTCCACTTCTCCGCTCCCACGGTGGACGGCGAGGGCGGCACGATCGAGGGCGAGCTGGCCACCGACGACGAGCCGGTGCGCTCGCCGGCGGACGGCCTGACCCGCGCGGAGCGCCGGAAGCAGGCGCGGGGCGGGCGTCGCCGCAAGAAGTGACGTCGCCGCACACCGCCGGCCGGGGGCCGGGCGCCTGAGGGCGCCCGGCCCCCGGCCGTTCCGGTCCGCTGTCAGCGGGGGCCGCCCAGCTCGACGGCGGTGCAGCGCCAGCGCAGGTCCCGGCCGCGCTCCAGCCGGAACGCCATGGCGCGGAGCCGGTCCCCGGCGCCGATCCGCGCGAACGCCTCGATGGCGCCCTCGCGCGGCACGAACCATCCGATGTCCCGCACGACGGGCCGCGCCCCGCGCGTCCGCAGCGGCCCTCGCTCCGCGAGCCGGATCAGCTCGTCGTAGGCCTGCCCGGCACTGTGCCGCAACATCGCGTGCACGGGCCGCTGACCGCTCAGCACGGCGACGAGCAGCTCGGCGAACCGGTCGGTGGGACGGGGCTGCGGGACGCCGAGGGGCGCCCCGCCCGGGTGCGCGGGCACGGCGCCCGACGGCGCCCTGCGCCGGTTCTCGGGCGCCGCGGCGGCCGGCACGCGTCCGTGGTCCCCGCGCGTCGCGACGCCGGGCACGCGGCCCCTGTCACCGGGCGGTCCGCCAGGGTTCTCGGGTGGCGTGCCCGCGGGCGTCCCGGCCCGGTGGCCGGGCGTACCGGCGGGCGTTCCGCCTCCGGAGCCGCCTCGGACGGGTCGGCTCCGGGGGGACGGCGCGCGGCCCGAGGGGCGGTTGTCGGCCGGGCGTGTCCGGCGGGGCGTCGTGCCCCGGGGGCGGTCCGCGCCCGGTGAGGGGGACAAGGGGGCGCCGGCTGTGGGGACGCGTGGGGGGACGGCCGCGGGGGAGCGGCGTGGCGTTCTGCTCATGACCTTGTGCACGAGGGGCCCCGTTCTGAAGGCCGGACCGGCGGGGGAGCCGGGTACCGGGCAGTAACTTCGTGACGGGGATCTTGTACGGGGACGTGCGGGGGCGGGGCAAGGAGGGGGAGGGCCGGTCGGGGAGGGGCGGAAAGTTCACCTATCAGGGTGGTCGCCCGTGCGGCGGGCCCCGGCTCGCGGGGGTCGGGCGGGTGACGTCGCGGACGTGGGTTGACGGTCGCGAAGGGGTCGGTGAGGACTCGAAGGGGGACGGGCGGGACGTATTCTGAGACCTTGCCGAGAAGTGATCCGAGCTGACGAAAGCGGCCGACCATGCGCGTCTACGTCCCCCTGACCCTCCCCGGTCTCGCCGAGGCGCACAGGACGGGGCAGCTGGGCGACGGGCCGTTCACCGCCTACGCCGTGACGCCCGCGCTGCGCGAGTGGTACCTCTCCGACGACATCGAGGAGCTGGAGTACGCCGCGCTCAGCCGTGCCGCGCTGGCCTCCCTGCGCCTCCTCGCCGCCGATCCCGGCGCCCCCCGGCGCCGGGTCGTGGTCGCCGTGGACGTGGCGGACGGCGCGGCCTCCGTCGACCCCGGCCGGGGTCCGGACCCGGCCACGCTGGGCGAGGTGCGCCTCGCCGGGGCCGTACGGCTGGCGAAGGCGGCCGCCGTGCACGTGGACGCGGAGGACGCCGAGGAGGACGTGGCGGCCGCCGCGCGGGCGCTGGAGGCGGCGGACGGGGGCGACGACGACGCGCGGTTCGTCGTGGACGGCGCGGAGGACCACGAGCTGCTGTGGTTCGCGACGCAGGAGATCCCGCAGCTCGTCGTCCGGCCGCCCGGGTAGGTTCTCCGCATGGGGACGCACACGGACGCACACATCGTCTGGGACTGGAACGGCACGCTCTTCCACGACGTCGACGCGGTCGTCGCGGCGACGAACGCGGCCTTCGCCGAGCTGGGCCTCGCGCCCCTCACGCTGGAGCGGTACCGGGAGCTGTACTGCGTGCCGGTGCCGGCGTTCTACGAGCGGCTGATGGGCCGGCTGCCCAGCCGGGCCGAGTGGGAGCTGATGGACGCCGTCTTCCACCGGCACTACACCGAGCACCGGGTGCGCTGCGGACTGGCCGACGGCGTGGAGGACCTGCTGACCGGGTGGGCGTCGGCGGGCCGCAGCCAGTCGATCCTCAGCATGCACGGGCACGAGAAGCTGGTCCCGCTGGTGGAGACCTTCGGCATCTCGTCCTATTTCCTGCGCGTCGACGGGCGCACCGGCCCCTCCGGCGGCAGCAAGGCGGAGCACATGGTGCGCCACCTGGGCGCGCTGCGCGACACGGTGGACCCGCGGCGCACGGTGGTGATCGGGGACGCGGCCGACGACGCGCTGGCCGCGCGGCACGCGGGCGCGCGGGCCGTGCTCTACACCGGCGGCTCGCACGGCCGGGCCAGGCTGGAGGCGGTCGGGGTCCCGGTGGTCGACACCTTGAGCGAGGCGGTGGCGGAAGCGGAGCGCCTGGCGGCCTCCGGCTGACCGGAAAGCCCCGGCCGCACTGTGCGAAACGTCAAAGTCCGCCCCCCGGTTTTGTACACATACGGCTCATGACGGGGCCCCTCCGGAGGGCGATAGCCTAGGTGGCGTGATCAGCGCGATAGCTCGCGGGGACCGTGGCGTTCCCGCTGTGCGCCCGGTGAGCACGGACGACATCCGTGTCCGGGTGGCGACCGCTGATCCTCGCGGGCGGCACGGGACGCGGCGCACCCCGGAGGGGCAGGCGTTCCGGAGAGCGCAGTCACACCCGTCGGACGCATCGGATTCCGCCGGAAGGCCCCCGTTCCTCCCCTCTCACGGCATAGCGTCGGCACAGACCGGACACCCCGTGTCGTACCACCGCACCGCGAGGTCGGAGACCGTACTTCCTTCTACGTCACGCAACGGCGCGCGACAGGAGCCAGAGGACCATGCAGACCAAGCTGGACGAAGCCAAGGCCGAGCTGCTCGATCGGGCCGCCCGGGTAGCTGAGAACAGCCCGGCCGGGGGGAAACTACCGACTGGGACCGTGGAGGGGGACACGCCCGACCGGGACGCCGTCCTCGCGTTCCTCCAGCGCTACTACCTGCACACCGCCCCGGAGGACCTCACCGACCGCGACCCGGTCGACATCTTCGGGGCCGCCGTCTCGCACCACCGGCTCGCCGAGAACCGCCCGCAGGGCACGGCGAACGTCCGGGTGCACACCCCGACCGTCGAGGAGAACGGCTGGACCTGCAGCCACTCCGTCGTCGAGGTCGTCACGGACGACATGCCCTTCCTCGTCGACTCCGTCACCAACGAGCTGACCCGCCAGGGCCGCGGCATCCACGTGGTGATCCACCCGCAGTTCGTGGTCCGCCGGGACGTGACCGGCAAGCTGATCGAGGTCCTCTCCGACCCGGTCGGCGGCGACCTCCCCCAGGACGCCCGCCACCTGCCGCACGACGCGCACGTCGAGTCCTGGATCCACGTCGAGATCGACCGCGAGACCGACCGCGGCGACCTCAAGCAGATCACCACCGACCTGCTGCGGATCCTCTCCGACGTCCGCGAGGCCGTCGAGGACTGGGGCAAGATGCGCCAGGCGGCCACCTCGCTGGCCGACGCGCTGCCCGGGGAGCCCGTCCCCGCAGACCTGCCCCCGCTGCAGGTCGAGGAGGCCCGCGAGCTGCTGCACTGGCTCGCCGACGACCACTTCACCTTCCTCGGCTACCGCGAGTACGAGCTGCGCGACGACGACTCGCTCGCCGCCCTGCCCGGCACCGGCCTCGGCATCCTGCGCTCCGACCCGCGCCACGCGGCCGACGAGGACCACCCGGTCAGCCCGTCCTTCGAGCGGCTGCCCGCCGACGCCCGCGCCAAGGCCCGCGAGCACAAGCTGCTCATCCTGACCAAGGCCAACAGCCGCGCCACCGTGCACCGGCCGTCGTACCTGGACTACATCGGCGTGAAGAAGTTCGACGCCGACGGCAACGTGGTCGGCGAGCGCCGCTTCCTCGGGCTGTTCTCCTCCGCCGCCTACACCGAGTCCGTGCGCCGGGTGCCGGTGATCCGCCGCAAGGTCGACGACGTCCTGGAGCGGGCCGGCTTCTCGCCGCACAGCCACGACGGGCGCGACCTGCTGCAGATCCTGGAGACCTACCCGCGCGACGAGCTGTTCCAGACCCCGGTCGAGGAACTGCGGTCCATCGTCACCTCGGTGCTCTACCTCCAGGAGCGCCGCCGGCTGCGGCTGTACCTGCGCCAGGACGAGTACGGGCGCTACTATTCCGCCCTCGTCTACCTGCCGCGCGACCGCTACACCACCGGTGTCCGGCTGCGGATCATCGACATCCTCAAGGAGGAGCTCGGCGGCGTCAGCGTCGACTTCACCGCCTGGAACACCGAATCGGTCCTCTCCCGGCTGCACTTCGTCGTCCGCGTCCCGCAGGGCACCTCACTGCGGCACCTGTCCGACAGCGACAAGGAGCGCCTGGAGGCCCGCCTGGCCGAGGCCGCCCGCTCCTGGTCCGACGGCTTCGCCGAGGCGCTGACCACCGAGTTCGGCGAGGAGCGCGCCGCAGAGCTGCTGCGCCGCTACGCGGGCGCCTTCCCCGAGGGCTACAAGGCCGACCACTCCCCGCGCGGCGCCGTCGCCGACCTGGTGCGTCTCGAGGAGCTGGACGAGGAGCGGGACTTCGCGCTCAGCCTGTACGAGCCGGTGGGCGCGGGGCCCGACGAGCGCCGCTTCAAGATCTACCGCACCGGCGAGGCCGTCTCCCTGTCCGCGGTGCTGCCCGTGCTGCAGCGCCTCGGCGTCGAGGTCATCGACGAGCGGCCGTACGAGCTGCGGCGCTCCGACCGCAGCGTGGCCTGGATCTACGACTTCGGCCTGCGCATGCCGCACGCGCCCGGCGGCGGGGACCACCTCGGCGACGACGCCCGCGAGCGCTTCCAGGACACCTTCGCGGCCACCTGGACCGGCAAGGCGGAGAACGACGGCTTCAACGCCCTCGTGCTGAGCGCCGGGCTGACCTGGCGTCAGGCGACGGTGCTGCGCGCGTACGCCAAGTACCTGCGCCAGGCCGGGTCCACCTTCAGCCAGGACTACATGGAGGACACCCTCCGGAACAACGTCCACACCACCCGGCTGCTGGTCTCCCTGTTCGAGGCGCGGATGTCGCCGGACCGGCAGCGCGCCGGGTACGAACTGGTGGACGCCCTGCTGGAGGAGCTCGACGCCGCCCTCGACAAGGTCGCCAGCCTCGACGAGGACCGCATCCTGCGCGCCTTCCTCACCGTCATCAAGGCGACGCTGCGCACCAACTTCTTCCAGGAGACGAGCGGCGGCGAGCCGCACGACTACGTCTCCATGAAGTTCGACCCGCAGGCCATCCCCGACCTGCCCGCGCCGCGCCCGGCGTTCGAGATCTGGGTGTACTCGCCGCGGGTGGAGGGCGTGCACCTGCGCTTCGGCAAGGTCGCGCGCGGCGGTCTGCGCTGGTCCGACCGGCGTGAGGACTTCCGCACCGAGATCCTCGGCCTGGTCAAGGCGCAGATGGTGAAGAACACCGTCATCGTGCCGGTCGGCGCCAAGGGCGGGTTCGTCGCCAAGCAGCTCCCCGACCCGGCCGTCGACCGGGACGCGTGGATGGCGGAGGGCGTCGCCTGCTACCGCACGTTCATCTCCGCGCTGCTCGACATCACCGACAACATGGTGGGCGGCGAGGTCGTGCCGCCGGCGGACGTCGTCCGGCACGACGAGGACGACACCTACCTGGTCGTCGCCGCGGACAAGGGCACCGCGACCTTCTCCGACATCGCCAACGAGGTCGCCGAGACGTACAACTTCTGGCTCGGGGACGCCTTCGCCTCCGGCGGCTCGGCCGGCTACGACCACAAGGGCATGGGCATCACCGCCCGCGGCGCCTGGGAGTCCGTCAAGCGGCACTTCCGGGAGCTGGGCGTGGACACCCAGACCCAGGACTTCACGGTCGTCGGCATCGGCGACATGTCCGGCGACGTGTTCGGCAACGGCATGCTGCTCAGCGAGCACATCCGCCTGGTCGCCGCCTTCGACCACCGGCACATCTTCATCGACCCGAACCCGGACGCGGCCGTCTCCTACGCCGAGCGCCGCCGGTTGTTCGAACTGCCGCGCAGTTCCTGGGCCGACTACGACACCGCCCTGCTGTCGGCGGGCGGCGGCGTCTTCCCGCGCAGCGCCAAGTCCGTGCCGATCAACGCGCACATCCGCGAGGCCCTCGGCATCGAGCCCGAGGTCACCAAGATGACCCCGGCCGACCTGATGAAGGCGATCCTCACGGCGCCGGTCGACCTGCTGTGGAACGGCGGCATCGGCACCTACGTCAAGGCGTCCACCGAGTCCGACGCGGACGTCGGCGACAAGGGCAACGACGCGATCCGGGTCGACGGCAAGGACCTGCGGGTCGCCGTCGTCGGCGAGGGCGGCAACCTGGGCATGACCCAGCTCGGCCGGATCGAGTTCGCGCTGCACGGCGGCCGGCAGAACACCGACGCCATCGACAACAGCGCGGGCGTGGACACCTCCGACCACGAGGTGAACATCAAGATCCTGCTGAACGGCCTGGTCAAGGAAGGCGACATGACGGTGAAGCAGCGCAACAAGCTGCTCGCCGAGATGACCGACGAGGTCGGCCGGCTGGTGCTGCGCAACAACTACGCGCAGAACACCGCCATCGCCAACGCGCTGGCCCAGTCGAAGGACATGATCCACGCGCAGCAGCGCTTCCTGAAGCACCTGGTGCGCGAGGGCCACCTGGACCGGGCGCTGGAGTTCCTGCCCACCGACCGGCAGATCCGTGAGCGGCTCGCCTCCGGGCAGGGCCTGACCGGGCCGGAGACGGCGGTCCTGCTGGCGTACACGAAGATCACGGTCGCCGAGGAGCTGCTGCACACCTCGCTGCCCGACGACCCCTACCTGAAGGGCCTGCTGCACGCCTACTTCCCGACCGCGCTGCGCGAGCGGTTCGGGGAGCACATCGACAGCCACCCGCTGCGCCGCGAGATCATCACGACCGTACTGGTCAACGACACGGTCAACACCGGCGGCACCACGTATCTGCACCGGATGCGCGAGGAGACCGGGGCGTCGCTGGAGGAGATCGTCCGGGCGCAGACCGCGGCCCGCGCGATCTTCCGTTCCTCGGTGGTGTGGGACGGCGTGGAGGCGCTCGACACCAGGGTCGACACCGCCACCCAGACCCGGATCCGGCTGCACTCCCGCCGTCTGGTGGAGCGCGGCACGCGCTGGCTGCTCAACAACCGGCCGCAGCCGCTGCAGCTCGAGGAGACGGTGTCGTTCTTCGCCGAGCGGGTCGAGCAGGTCTGGGCGGAGCTGCCCAAGCTGCTGCGCGGCGAGGACCTGAGCTGGTACCAGAAGATCTACGACGAGCTGAGCGAGGCGGGGGTCCCGGACGAGCTGGCCACCCGGGTCGCCGGGTTCTCCTCCGCCTTCCCGACGCTCGACATCGTGTCGGTGGCCGACCGGACGGGCAAGGAGCCGCTGGACGTCGCCGAGGTGTACTACGACCTCGCCGACCGGCTGCGCATCACCCAGCTGATGGACCGGATCACCGAGCTGCCGCGCGCGGACCGGTGGCAGTCCATGGCCCGTGCGGCGATCCGTGAGGACCTCTACGCGGCGCACGCGGCGGTCACCGCGGACGTGCTGGCGGAGGGCGACGGCTCGGCGACGCCGCAGCAGCGCTTCGCGCTGTGGGAGCAGAAGAACGCGGCGCTGCTCGGCCGGGCCCGCACCACGCTGGAGGAGATCCACGGCTCCGACTCGTTCGACCTCGCGAACCTGTCGGTGGCGATGCGGACCATGCGCACGCTGCTGAGGTCGCACTCGTAGGGCGCCGGGCCCGTCGGGGGCGCCGCGGACCGTCACGGTCCGCGGCGCCCCCGCGCGCGTGGTGCCTTGGGCGGGAATCGGCGGCGAACCCGTGGGGACGGCCCGGGAACGGGATAGGTCTCTGGTGTGACTGCCCGATTCCCGTCGTCCGGAGGAGCCGGAGCGTCCGGAGGGGCCGGCGCGCACCGCCCCGCGCTCCGCCCGGCCGCCGTCGGCCGGGCCCTGGCCACGGGCGTCACCGGGCTCGTCCTGCTCCTGCTGGTCCTGGTCGTCGTACGGCTGCCGTGGAGGGGCGACCTCGGCGTCCACGCGGCGACCGTGCAGCGGCTGCGGCACGACCCGCTCGCCCCGGGCAACCCGCTGGTCGACGCGAACACCCCGAGCCCGTACTACTCGCCGTGGACGCTGGTGCTCGGCGGTGTCGCCCGGGCGAGCGGCCTGGACGTGTTCGTGGTGCTGCGGCTGGCCGCCGTGGCCGGGCTGGCGCTGCTGGTCACGGGCGTGTGGCGGTACGTGCGGACGCTGAGCGCGCACCCGGCCGCGCCCCCGCTCGCGCTGCTGTGCCTGCTGTTCCTGTGGGGCTCCGAGCCCCTGCTGTGGAGCGGCTTCCCGGGGCTGCACTCGCTCGCCCTGACGGCGGCCTACCCGAGCACGTTCACCCTGGGACTCGCCTTCCACTTCTGGGCCTGGCTGACCGGCGCGCTGCGCGGCCGGGCCGGGTGGGGGACGTGGCTGGGGCTGGGCGTGCTGTGGGCGGCGATCCTGCTCTGCCACCAGTTCTCCGGGGTGGTGGCCACGGTGGGCGCGGCCGCCGCGGTGGTCGCGGCGCGTCCCGGGCGCGCGGTGTGGCCCCGGCTCGGTGCGGCGCTGCTGCTGGGCGTGTCGGTGCTGGGGGCGTGGCCGTACTACGACTTCTTCGCGCTGGCGGACGCCGGGGACGGGCTGGAGACGGTGCACCGGGCGCTGTACGCGCACCCGGTGGCGCGGTTCGGGCTGGTGCTGCTGGGCGTGGCCGCGCTCGTGCCGCGCTGGCGGCGCGACCACCGGGACCCGCTGGTGATCTTCTGCGCCCTGGGCGTGCTGATCGTCGTCGCGGGACGGATCACCGGGCACCACTCGTGGGGCCGGGCCCTGCCGGCGGCGGTGATCCCGGCGCAGATCGCGGCGGCCGTCGCGGTCGTGGGGGCGGGGTCGCGGCGGGTGCGCGCGGTGTGGGCGGCGCTGCTCGCCGGGGCGCTGCTGGCCGGCGGCTGGGCGCAGGCGGGCGCGCTCGGGTACGTGGTCGCGGCCGACGCGCTGCCCGGCGCGGTGGCGGACAGGCACCGGCCGCCGTGGCCGGGGTACGGGTGGATCACCCGCTGGGTGCGGTACGGCGACGTCGTCATGGCCGAGGGCCGGGCGGCCCGCCAGGTGCCCGCCTACGGCCCCTACACGGTCGCCCCCGGCTACCCCGACTTCTTCCTCGCCGACGAGGAGCGCCGTACGGCCGCCACCCGGGCGTACTTCGCCGCGGACACGCCGGCGGCCGAGCGGCGGGGCACCGAGCGGGAGTACGAGGTGCGCTGGGTGGTGGACCACCGCGGCGTCCTGGACGACCCCGCGCTGCGGCCGGTGGCCCGGGGGCCGCGCGGGGAGGTGCTGTACGCCGTGCCGTGAGCCGGCGGGGTGCCTGGTGGCCGGGGGCGGGTCGCGGGGCGTCAGCGCACGGCGCCCGCCACCAGCCGCGCCGCGCGGCGCAGACGGGGGCGGGCCAGGCGGGCGGCCACCGGGCGGAGCGCTCCGGTGACGCCGGCCGGCTCCCAGCGGATCTGGAGGCGGCCCGGGTCGTGGCCCTCCGGCCCGACGGTGACGCGGTGCGGGGCGACGCCGGAACGGTAGGGGACGCGGGCGGTCAGCGCCGGGAACTCCAGGGGCGCCAGCAGCAGCGCCTGGTTGCCCTGGCCGCCGCTGGTGAGCCGGACCAGCGGATGCCGGACGCCGGCGAAGCCGCCCAGCGGCAGCCGGGCCCCGGCCAGATCGAGCCGTACCGTCCCCTCGAACACGCCGGGCCGCACCGGGTCCAGGCGGAACGGCACGCTGAGGCGGCGCCGGCCGGGGGAGATCACCAGGCTCGCCCGCTGCGGGCCGACGGGCAGCCGCAGCGCCGGGTCGTAGGTCCGCACGGCCAGGTCGATCCGGGCGCCGCCCCCCGGGACACGGGCGATCCCCGTGATCTCGTGCCGGAACAGCGCACCCGGGAACGGGCGGGTGTCCGGCTCCAGCTCGGTCAGGTCCAGCTCGCGGCGGGCGGCCACGGTGTCCGGCACCCGGTCGCCCCAGTAGACCCGGCCGTCCGCGTCGGCGGTCAGCCGCCTCGGGGCGACGCCGTACCCCAGCCCCCGTGCCGCCAGCGCGGCCTCGGACAGCCTGCGGTCCCGGACCAGCCGGAGCACCACCCGCTCGGCGCGGGGCAGCCGGGCGTACGCGCCCGGGGACAGCGTCTCCAGGTAGGGGTTCACCTCGTCGGCGAAGGCGGCCAGCCACTCCTCGTCGCGGTACGGCAGGTCGCCCGCGTACATCCGGAAGTCGTGCTTGAGGAACTTGTGGTCCTTGTCCTCGCGCAGTCCCGCGTGCCCGCTCTCCGCCAGGAACGCGTCGATCAGCCGCTGCACGTGGATCCGGTCGCGGACGTTGCCGATCAGGTGCCGCTGGTTGGATATGGACGCGGCCTCCGTGCTCACGTAGGGGGCCACGTACCATAGGTAGACCGGTTCGGGGACGATCGTGAACCGTTTCGCCAGGCAGTAGGCCTGCGCCGAGAACAGCTGGTCCTCGTAGTGGATGCCCTCCGGGAAGCGCAGCGCGTGCCGGTCGAGGAAGGCGCGGGCGTACATCTTGCTGGTCGCCAGGTGCTCGAAGAACAGCCGCGGGTCGTCCTCGATGCCGTCCAGGGTGCGGCGCTCGCCCACCAGGTGCGGCATCCAGGTGGAGCGGCGGCCGGTGTCCACCCGGACCCGCCGCACCGCGCCCATCGCGAAGTCGATCTCGCGCTCCCGGTGCGCGGCGAGCAGCGCCGCGACCGCTCCCTCCGGCAGTTCGTCGTCGCTGTCGAGGAACATCAGGTACGGCGCCCGGGCGATCTCCAGGGCGCGGTTGCGCGGAGCGCTGCACCCGCCGCTGTTCTCCGGCAGCCGCAGGTACCGGACGCGCGGGTCGGCGGCCGCCAGCGCCCGCGCCACCTCGGGGGTGTCGTCCGTGGAGTGGTCGTCGCTGATGACGATCTCCAGGTCGCGGTGGGTCTGGCGGCACACGGACCGCACGGCGCGGGACAGCCGTCCGGCGTCGTTGTGCACGATCACCGTGACGGTGACGTCGGGGAGCCGGGACGTGGACATCACGCGGTCACCTCCTGGGGGGCCGGCGCCGGGGTGCGCTCCTCCAGCGGCAGCACCGGGGGCAGCGACGCCTCGTCCTCGCCGAGGAAGACCCGGCGCACCACCCGCTCGGCGGCCCGGCCGTCGTCGAACTCGCAGAACCGGCGGCGGAAGGCGGCCCGTGCCTTCGCCGCGCCCTCGTCGCGCCAGGCGTCGGTGACGAGGATCTCGATGAGGTCGTCCTGGGTGCGCGCCACCGGGCCCGGCGCCTCGGCCATCAGGTCGAAGTACACCCCGCGCGTCGTGCGGTACGTCTCCCAGTCGTCGGCGTGGATCACGATCGGGCGGTCCAGGTTGGCGTAGTCGAACATGATCGACGAGTAGTCCGTGACCAGGGCGTCCGCGGCCAGGCACAGCTCCTCGACCGGGTCGTAGGAGGACACGTCGACGACGCGGCCGGAGCGGCGCAGGCCCGCCAGCGGGGAGACGCCGGAGTCGTGGAAGTAGTGGGCGCGCACCAGCAGGACGGTGTCCTCGCCGAGCCGGTCGGCGAGCGCGGCGAGGTCCAGGCGCGGGGTCCAGTCGGCCTCGTAGTCGCGGTGCGTGGGCGCGTACAGGACGGCCCGGCGGCCCGGGGCGATGCCGAGCCGTTCGCGGACCGCGCGCACCTCGTCCGCGCCGGCCGTGCAGTACACGTCGTTGCGCGGATAGCCGTGGTCGAGGGAGACGTACCGGGACGGGTAGGCGCGCTCCCACATGCGGGTGGTGTGGCTGTTGGCGGAGACGCTGTAGTCCCACTTGTCGACCCGCTCCAGCAGGGCGTCGAAGTCCAGGCCCTGCGCGGCGGCGGGGTAGGCCGTCTGGTCCAGGCCCATGCGCTTGAGCGGGGTGCCGTGGTGGGTCTGCACGTGCACCGCGTCGGGGCGTTTGACCACGGCGTTCGGGAAGTTGACGTTGTTGACGAGGTACCCCGCCGTGGCGAGCGCCTCCCAGTAGCGGCGGGTGCCGGGGACCACGTGGTCGGTGCCGGGCGGCAGCAGGGCCGCGTTGCGCGCGCTCACCACCCACACCGGGTGGATGTGCGGGGCCAGCTCGGCGAGCTTCGCGGCGATCGCGGCCGGGTTGCAGGCGACGCCGCGGTTCCAGTAGGCGGAGAACACCGCGAGGTGCGGGTCGACGGGCCGGCGCAGCGCGGCGCGGTACTGGTGGTCGCGGATCCGGGCGCCGGCCTGCCGCCGTCCGGCGCGCACCGTGGACCGCACGGCGCGGCGGGCGCGGTTGGCGGCCTGGAAGGCCCGGTAGCGGGTGTAGGCGCCCTCCTCCAGCAGCGAGCGGCGCACGCCCTCCGGGCCGCCGGGACGGCGGTACCCCTCGGGGCGGCGGCGTACGGCGGCGGAGCCGGCCCGCAGGAAGAACTCCCGCGCCGCCGGCTCGGGCACGGCGCCGCGGGCGAAGGTGCGCAGGCAGTCGCGGACCATGATCTCGTAGAGCACGGTGTAGACGGCGGGCCGGTCCTGGGCGAGGTCGAGCAGGGCCTCGTAGCGGTCGACGGCCGCGAGGTGCTGCTCGGGGGTGACGGGCGGGAGGCTCGCGGGGCGCAGCCGCCGGTCCTCGTAGGCGATGTGCGGCAGGCAGGCGACGCGGTCGGCGAGCAGGAGGGCGGCGAGGGCGGCGTGGGGTTCGTCGTCGGTGGTGAGCCGTTCCTCGTGGGTCCGCCAGAAGTCGGCGCGCAGCACGCGGGTGCCGAGCAGCGGGGTGAGGCGCAGCAGGTAGGCGCTGTCGGCGAGGGCCGGCCCGGTGCGGCCGGCGCGGACGAGGAGGGGGCCGTCCGCCGACGGCAGGGCGGAGCTGCGCC
The DNA here is from genome assembly GCF_002899455.1 of Streptomyces sp. DH-12. Classification (GTDB taxonomy): domain Bacteria; phylum Actinomycetota; class Actinomycetes; order Streptomycetales; family Streptomycetaceae; genus Streptomyces. The sequence goes on from NZ_PPFB01000001.1 coordinate 4,659,054, forward strand.
AGGTGCTGCGCAGGTGGTCCAGGAGCAGGACGTCCACGGTGCCGGGCAGCTCGGCGGTGCGTTCCGCGACGGTGCGGGGGCTGCCGGGCGGGAGGCCGTCCTTGGCGCGGACGAAGTGCAGCCAGCGTCCGCCGGCCCGCGCCGCCCCGGCCGCCCGGGCCGCCGCGTCGGGCGTGCCGTCGGGCAGCGGGACCACCTGGAGCCGCGGGGCGTGCCGCTCGGCCGTCTCGCGGGCCCAGTCGCCGACGGCGGCGACGACGACCTCCACGTCCGGCAGCGGGTGGGCGACGAGCGAGTCGAGCAGGCCGGTCAGGTGGTCCTGGGTGTTCGGCCCGTGGACGATGACGCTGAGCTGGGGCATCACGGGGCTCCTTCGGCTGCTCGGCGGCGCGGACGGTCCCGTCGGTCGTATCCAGTCATAGTGACACCGATGCGACGAACCGGTCGGCGGAAGGGTCGCCCGGAGGGAGCCCGAGGGCCCGCGCCGTCCGCGCTAGCGGCCCGAGGTGAACTTCTCGTACTCCTTGAGCACCTCGTCGGTCGGCCCGTCCATGCGCAGCTCGCCGCGCTCCAGCCACAGCACGCGGTCGCAGGTGTCGCGGATGGACTTGTTGTTGTGGCTGACCAGGAAGACCGTGCCGGCGTGCTTGCGCAGCTCGCGGATGCGGGCCTCGGAGCGCTTCTGGAAGGAGCGGTCGCCGGTCGCCAGCGCCTCGTCGACGAGGAGCACGTCGTGGTCCTTGGCGGCCGCGATGGAGAAGCGCAGGCGGGCGGCCATGCCGGAGGAGTAGGTGCGCATCGGCAGGGTGATGAAGTCGCCCTTCTCGTTGATGCCGGAGAAGTCGACGATCTCCTGGTAGCGGGCCTTGATCTCCTCGCGGGACATGCCCATCGCGAGTCCGCCCAGGTGCACGTTGCGCTCGCCGGTGAGGTCGGCCATCAGGGCCGCGTTGACGCCGAGCAGGGACGGCTGGCCGTCGGTGTAGATGCGGCCGTTCTCCACCGGGAGCAGCCCGGCCACGGCCTTGAGCAGCGTGGACTTGCCGGAGCCGTTGGTGCCGATCAGGCCGATCGCCTCGCCGCGGTGGGCGACGAAGGACACGTTCCGCACGGCGTGCACCCGGCGCACGCCGGACGCCTTCTCGGTCTGCCTGCGGCGCAGCATGCGGTTGAGGGCGGCGGTCGCGGAACCGCGCCCGGCGCCGGTGCCGTTGACCTGGTAGACCACGTCGACGCCGTCGGCGATGACGGTCGGGATCCTCTGCCGGTCGGTCTCAGCCACGGCCGTACCTCTCCTCTGCCTTCCAGAAGTAGACGAAGCCGACCACGCCGGCCAGCACCGCCCAGCCCAGCGCGAACGCCCACACGTGCGGCGGCAGGTACGACCCGTCGTACCTGTCGATCAGCGCGAACCGCACCAGGTCCATGTAGACCGCGGCCGGGTTCCACTGCAGCACGTCCGCCACCCAGGCCGGCACGTTCTTGTCCTCCAGCATCGCCGGGATCGAGAACATCACCCCCGACGCGTACATCCACGTCCGCAGCACGAACGGCATCAGCTGCGCCAGGTCCGGCGTCCTGCTGCCCATCCGCGCGAAGATCAGCGCCAGACCCGTGTTGAACACGAACTGCAGCGCCAGCGCCGGCACCACCAGCAGCCACGACAGACCCGGATAGCTCCCGAACGCCACCATGATCACGACCAGCACGATCATCGAGAACAGCAGCTGCTGGAGCTGCTGCAGCGCGAACGAGATCGGCAGCGACGCACGCGGGAAGTGCAGCGCCCGCACCAGCCCCAGGTTCCCCGAGATCGCCCGCACCCCCGCCAGCACCGAACTCTGCGTGAAGGTGAACACGAACACGCCCGTCACCAGGAACGGCACGTACACGTCGCTCGGTATGCCCTTCCGGGCGCCCAGCAGCAGACCGAAGATGAAGAAGTACACCGCCGCGTTCAGCAGCGGCGTCGCCACCTGCCACAGCTGACCCAGCTTCGCCCTGCTGTACTGGGCGGTCAGCTTGGCCTGCGAGAAGGCCAGGATGAAGTGCCGCCGCCCCCACAGCTGACGGACGTACGCGCCGAGGGACGGACGGGCGCCGCTGACCGTGAGGCCGTGCCGGGCGGCGAGGGCCGCGAGGTCGGTCTCGGCCGGGTCCGGGCCCGCCGACGCGGCGGGCGGTGTGTGGAGTGCCTGACTCACATCCGCTGCTTTCGCTAGGAGGGAGGTGGGTGCAACGAGTCCGGCGTCGGAACGGGACCGTATCGTCGTGACGACGAGCGTAGGTCGAATGTGCGTCGGAACGCAACCGTATCGTCGCTACGCGAGCGGCCTATGCTGGAGCGCATGACGAACGCCGACGCGCCTGAGCCGCAACCGCGCCGCCGGGCTCCCGCCGGGGCCGCCGTCCTGCGCGAGGACGTCACGGAGGCCATCCGGGCGGCCGTCTACGAGGAGCTCGCCGCCGTCGGCTACGCCCGCATGTCGATCGAGGGCATCGCGCGCCGCGCGGGCGTCGGCAAGACCGCCGTGTACCGCCGCTGGCGCTCCAAGCTGCACGTCGTGCTCGACGTGGTGTCCGCGCTCGCCGTCCAGGGCCTGCCCGCTCCGGACACCGGCTCCCTGGAGGGCGACCTGCGGCTGCTCTACGCGGTCAGCTCGCGCGCCCTGCGCCACCCCGTCGCCTCGCAGATCCTCCCCGACCTCCAGGCCGAGGCCGCCCGCAACCCCGACATCGCCGAGGCCGTGCAGAAGGCCCTGCGCGAGGGCCAGGACGGGGTCGCCAGGGGCATCGTCACGGCGGCCCAGGAGCGGGGCGAGATCAGCACCGGCGCGGACCACACCCTGGCCCTCGACCTGATCTCCGGCCCGCTGTACTGGCGCTCGGTCGTCATCCGCGGCCCGAAACCGCCCAAGGGCTACCTGGACGGTCTCGCCCGCGCGACCGCCCAGGCCCTCAAGACGCTCTGAAAGGCGGCCCGGTCCACGGCACCGGCCGCCGCAGCCGTCCGGCCAGCACCCGGCCGACGCCGTGCGCCCCGGCCGCCACCCGCAGGGCCAGCGCGCCCCCGTGGGTGGCGTAGGGGCGGACGAGGACCAGGCCGTACCGGCGGCTCGGGACGGCGCGGGGGCGCAGCGGGCCGGGGCCGGTGAGGGCGTGGGCCGAGACGGTCCGGGCCGCGCCGCCGCGGAAGCGCAGCCGCAGCCGCAGGTCCCAGGCGCCCGCGCCGAGGGCCGCCAGCCGCTCCAGCGGGACGGGCGCCTCGGCGGTCCAGGCGCCGTCGGCGGACGGCCGCAGCGGCACCGTGCGGCGCAGCGCCGCGCCCGCGCGGTCCCGGTGGCGCCACTCCACCTCCGCGTCCACCGGACCGGCCCGCGCGACCGCGCCGTACAGCTCGTGCAGGCGCAGCCGCAGCAGACGGGCGCGGGGACGCAGCTCCGCGTCCACGGCGAGCGGCAGCAGCCGGACGGGGCGGTCCGGCAGGGACTCCAGGGTGACCCCGGGCAGCTCCGCCGACCAGCAGGGCGTGCCGTCGGCCGTCCGGGCGTACGGCGGACACAGCCGGGCCGGGCGGGCGGCCAGCTCGCGCAGGCGCGGCAGGTCGCGCGGCTCGGGAGAGGCCAGCAGCACCCGCGCGAGGAGCGGGCCGGGGGCGGCCGGGTCGCCCGACCGGTCGGCGGCGTCGTACTCGGCGAGGTGGCCGCGGGTGTGCGCCCACCACTGACGGCGGTACGCCTCGTCGCGCAGCGGCAGCTCACGGACGTACATGCGCAGGTCGTGGTCGAGGAACTTGGCCCGGACGGCGCGCGCCAGCCGTTTCTCCCCGGCGTCCAGCAGGATCGCGTGGGCGGTGCGGCAGGCGTGCGTGCGGGCGCGCCAGTTGTCGACGCCCGCGCGGTCCAGCGAGATCGACAGCCGTCGCGCGGAGCGGCGCACGTGCCAGACGTAGACCCGGTCCGGGACCAGGGCGACGCGCGGCGCGGCGGCCCACACCCGGGCGGTGAACACGATGTCCTCGTAGGGGAAGCGGCCGTCGGGGAACCGGATGCCGTGCGCGCGCAGGAAGGCCGTGGCGTACAGCTTGTTGACGCTGAGGGTGTCGTGGACCAGGCGGGGGCGGCCGGCCGGGCGGGCGAGGACGGCGGGGGCGGCGTACAGGGCCGGCTCCCACGGCACCTCACGGCCCGAGGGCAGCTCGCGGCGTACGCACAGACCGCCCGTGACCTGTGCGTCCGCCTCCCGTGCGGCGGCCAGCAGCGCGTCCACGGCGCCGGGCGGCAGCACGTCGTCGCTGTCCAGGAACATCACGTACGGGGTGGCCACCGCGTCCAGCCCGGTGTTGCGCGGGGTGCCGCAGCCGCCGCTGTTGACCGGCAGCCGGATCACCCGCAGCCGGGGCTCGCCGGCGGCCAGCCGCTCCAGCAGGGCGGCGCTGCCGTCCGTCGAGCAGTCGTCCACGGCGACGACCTCCCGCACGGCGGGCCCCTGCCCCAGCGCGGAGCGCACCGCGTCGGCCACATGGGCGGCGTCGTCGTGGCCTATGACGACGACGGAGACGGCGTCGGCCGGAACGGGGTCGGGGCGCATGGCATCCTCGGGGCGCGCTGCAGGGGTCCTCTACAACGTCGCCCGCCCCGTGGGTTTCCGCATTCCGAGGGCGTCCCCGCGGGCGTCAGGCCTCTTCGGCGGCCGCCCGGTCCAGCGCGGCGGTGAGGTCGGCGAGGGTGGCGCCGAGGGCGCGCATCTCCTCGGCCCGCAGCCCGGTGGCGGCGGCGATCCGGCGCGGCACCCGCGCGGCCCTGTCGCGCAGCGCGGCGCCCTCCTCGGTGAGCCGCACCTCGACGGACCGCTCGTCGCGCGCGCTGCGCTCCCGGTGCACGAGACCGGCCGCCTCCAGCCGCTTGAGCAGCGGGGACAGGGTGCCGGAGTCCAGGCGCAGGCGCTCGCCGAGCCGCTTCACCGGCAGCGTGCCGTCCTCCCACAGCACCAGCATGACGAGGTACTGCGGGTAGGTGAGGCCGAGGTCCTTCAGCACCACCCGGTAGACGCCGTTGAAGGCGCGGACGGCCGAGTTGAGGCTGAAGCAGATCTGCTGGTCGAGCCGGAGCCAGTCGTCCGAGACGGCCGGCGCGTCCGTCGCCGGGGAGGGGCTGGGTGTCGCTGTCATGCGTCCAGGGTAACGCCGTGCGAGCCATTCGGTTGTGCGCAACTAAATTGTGTGCTCTAATTGAGCGCACGAAGGCCGGATCCCCGCGACCCGGCCGGTCGCCCGCCGAAAGGAAAGGTGTCCCCCATGGACGCGCTCTACACCGCAGTCGCCACCGCCACCCACGGTCGCGAGGGCCGCGCCGTCACCTCCGACGGCAAGCTGGACGTCGGCCTGAGCGCCCCCAAGGAGCTGGGCGGCGACGGCAAGGGCACCAACCCGGAGCAGCTCTTCGCCGCCGGCTACGCGGCCTGCTTCGGCAGCGCCCTCGGCGCCGTCGGCCGCGCCGCGAAGGTGGACGTCAGCGAGGCCGCGGTGACCGCCGAGGTCGGCATCGGCAAGCAGGGCGAGGGCTTCGCGCTCACCGTGACGCTCCGCGTCGAGCTGCCCGACAGCCTCGACGAGGAGACCGGCCGCACGCTGGTCGAGCAGGCCCACCAGGTCTGCCCCTACTCCAACGCCACCCGCGGCAACATCCCGGTCGAGCTCGTCATCGAGTAGTCCCGCCGCCCGCCCCCGACCCGCGCCAGCACCTCGCCGGTGCGCCGGCTCCAGGCCACCACCACGGCCTCCTCGGGCACCCGCTGGTGCCGGGTGAGGAGCAGCCAGCGCACCCCGTAGCGGCGGACCACCGTGTCCCGCAGGGCGCGGGTCGAGGCGGGATCCAGGTACGCGCGCACATCGGCCAGCCGCCGCAGCCGCTCCCGTTCGTCCAGCGAGGCGTCCGGCCAGGCGGGGGCGGCCAGGTTCGGCCCGTACCCGGCGATCGCGTGGACGGCGTAGTAGCCGTCGGCGATCACCACCTCGCCCGGGGCGACGTGCCGCGCGGCCCAGTCGTACGCGGGCCAGTCCGGGGGCTGGCGGAAACCGACCGGGTCCGCCGCCTGCGGCACCACCGCCCCGGCGTGCACGGTCAGGAACCCGGCGCACGCCCCCGCCGCCGCGGCCCCGCCCAGCAGCCGCCGCCACACCGGCCACGGGCGGGGCGCCGCCAGCTCCACCGCCAGGGCGAGCTGCAGCGGCACCAGCGTCAGCCCCAGGGCCCGCCCGTAGGTGTAGTGGCCGCTCACCCAGCCGTACGCCACGACCAGACAGTCCAGGACGAACATCAGCAGCAGCGGGTCGCGCCGCGAACGCCGCGCCCGCAGCCACAGGGCGGGCAGTCCGAGCAGCGCCAGCCCGAACTGGCCGGCCAGGTCCAGGTACAGCCGCCGGTGCATCGCGTCCACACTGCTGTCCCCGGCCAGCGCGAACACGTCGAAGTACGGCCAGCAGGCCGCCGCCGTCAGCGCCACCGCGCCGGTCAGCGCCCAGCGCCCGGCCGGCGCCGCCGACCACCCCCGCTGCCACCCGGCGACCAGGGCCAGCGCCCCCAGCGCCGCCGCGACCGCGGTGATCGGGTGCACCAGCAGGATCAGCCCGTACAGCAGCCCCAGGCCCGCGTACCCGGACAGCGGGCGCAGGCCGCCCGGGCCCGGACACCGCACGGCCCGCGCGTCCCGGGCCCGCGCGCCGGTCAGCGCCCACGCCCAGAAGGCCAGCCCGATCGCGAACGCCGACGGGTACGGCAGGTTGCCCGTCATCGACATCAGGTTCAGGTAGCCGCTCCACCAGGCGCGCTCCACCCCCCACAGCAGGGTCATCGCGGCCAGCGCCAGCACCGGCGCCCAGGGGCGCGGGGTCAGCACCCGCACGAAGCGGCCCAGGCCCGTGAGCAGCACCAGCAGGTTCAGCGGCCCGGTGAGCCGCAGCACCTCCCAGCCGCCCAGCCCGGTCAGCCGGGCGAACACGCCCTGCGCCACCGCGTACGGCGAGTAGTACGGGCTGCCCGCGCCCGGCAGGTCCGCCATCGGGTGCCGGGGACGCAGCAGGTCGTCCTTGAGGCGCTCCACGACCGCCGCGTGCTGCCCGGCGTCGCAGCACAGCGGCACCCGCCAGAACGCCAGGGACATCACCACGAAGAACAGGAAGCCGGCGCACTGGTACGGCGTCGGGCGCCAGGACCCGCCGCCGCGCAGCGCCGTGGCGCCGTCCACCGTGCGGCGCCGGACGAGGACGCCGGCGCTCATCGGACGCGAGGAGAAAGGGGCATTCGGGGCATTCGCCCAATGTTCCCGTCCGCCGCCCGGGCTTGACCTGCCGTCACCGCTTCGAGTGACACCCGGTCAGCTCACCGGCTCCATGGGCGCTCCCCGCGCGGGCACCACCGCCCGCCGCGGCACCGGCTCCAGCAGCAACGGCACCCCCAGCACCGGCAGCAGCCAGGCCAGCGTGATCAGCCGGTCGCCCCAGATGTTGATGTCCGGGTGCCCCGCCTGGTTGAGGAACCCCGTGCAGGCCGCCGCGGCCAGGAAGGCGCCGAACGCCGGCCGCCGCCGCGCCCCCAGCGCGCCCGCCGCCAGCGCCGCCAGGAACAGCGGCTCCCACAGCTGCCGGCGCGCCCACTCCATCCAGAAGTTGCCCTGGAGCTGGAAGAACTCCGCCCACGGACGCTCCCGGTCGGGCCGGGCGAAGTGGCCGGTGAGCAGGTCCTGCACGCTGTCCGACGTCGACGGGTAGTCCAGCAGCCGGGCCAGCAGCACCGTGCCGGCCGCCCCCGCGCACCCCGCCACCGCGAGCGCCGCAGGGCCGCGCCCCGACGGCAGCCCCCGCCACCGCCGGCGTACGGCGACCGCGGCGCCCGCGCCCGCCAGGCAGGCCCCGAGGAACAGCGCCTGGGAGTGCTTCACCGTGAACAGCGCGAGCAGCGCCCCGCCCGCCAGCGCCAGTCCCGCCCGGGGTCTCGTCCCGCCCAGCACCAGGGCGCAGCCCCACAGCGCGGCCAGGGTGAGGGCCAGCATCAGCCCCTCCGTCATCGGGCGCATCGCCGTCGTCCCGCACGGCAGGACGAGGTACAGCGCCATCCCGGTGAGCGCGAGCGGCACCGGGGCGGCCAGCGCGCGCAGCACCAGGTACGCGAGCACCCCGCCCGCGCAGGTGATCACCACGCCCGCCGCCCACACCCCCCAGGTCACCCCGAGCAGGGCGATGAAGGGAACCAGGACCACCGGGTAGCCGGGCCGCACCTCGAAGATCCGCATGAACCGCTCCGGCATGAACGGCACGGTGTGCCCGCCGGTCTCCCCGGCCGCCAGCCGCGCCTCCACCTGCCGCCACTCCCGCTCCCGGCACTCCTCCATGACCCGCGGCGCGGGATCCGGGGCGTGGAAGCGCACCACGTCCACGTTCTGCGCGCGGTGCGCCATCGCCGCCTTCCCCGCGCAGTAGTGGTCGATGGTGGCGGTCGCCGCCTCCCGCTTGTCCGCACCGCTCAGACTCAGCGCGTACGACACGTAGTTCTTGGAGTCGGGGGTGTCGCGGCCCTCCACGGTGGCGAGCTGCATCAGCGCGAACAGGGCGGCCAGCAGCAGCACCCAGGTGCGCGGCCTCACGACGGGGCCAGCAGGTCGCGGACGGCGGGCTGGGCGGGCAGCCGGCCGGGACCGGCGGCGGGTTCGGGCATCGGCTCGCCCAGCATCAGCGTGCGCACCACCCGCTCGGCGGCCCGCCCGTCGTCGTACTCGCAGAACCGCTCCCGGAACGCCGCCCGCAGCCGCGCCGACTCCTCGTCCGCCCAGGTCCCCGACGCGAACAGCCACGCCAGCTCCCGGTAGGAGCGCGTCACATGGCCCGGCGCCCGAGCCGTGACGTCCAGGTACGCGCCCCGGCTCGCCCGGAAGGCGTCCCAGTCGTCGGCGTACACCACGATCGGCCGGTCCAGCAGGGCGTAGTCGAACATCACGGACGAGTAGTCGGTGACCAGGACGTCGGCCGCGAGCAGCACGTCCTGCACCTCCGGCTCGTCGGTGGCGTCCACCAGCACGCCCCGCCGGTGCAGCTCCGACAGGCCGAGGCCCCGGGCCGGGCCGTCGGCCAGCGTGGGGTGCAGCCGGACCACCAGGGTGCGGCCCTCGCCCAGGTCGGCGGCGAACCGGGCCAGGTCGATCCGCTCCACCAGCCCGTCCCTGCGGTAGTCCCGGCGGGTCGGCGCGTACAGCACCACCGTGTCGCCCTCCGGGACGCCGAGCCGCTCCCGCGTCGCGCGGGCGCGCTCCTCGTCCCCGCGCACCAGGACGTCGTTGCGCGGGGAGCCCGACCGCAGCGCGGTGAAGTGACAGGGGAAGGCCCGCTCCCACACCAGCTCGGAGTGGCGGTTGGCGACCAGGACGTGGTCCCAGCGGTCGGCCCGGCGCAGCATCTGCGGCACGTCGAAGTGCAGCCGCGCGCCCGGCTTGCCCAGCAGATCGGCGCCCGCGTACTTCAGCGGGGTGCCGTGGTGGGTGTGGACGTGCACGCTGCCGGGCCGTTTGACCAGCGTGCCCGACCAGTTGACGTTGTTGACGAAGTACGTGGCCCGCTCGGTCACCCGGCGGTACTCCGGCGTGTCCGGCAGCACGTACGGGGTGCCCGGCGGCAGCGCCGCGGCCCGCTCCTCGTCGGCGACCACCCACACGCCCCTGATGTGCGGTGCGAGTTCACGGGCCGCGTGGTGGACGGCCGCCGGGTCGCCGAGCATCCCGCGGTGCGAGAACGCCGAGTACACGGCGAGGTCCGGGTCCAGCGGGCGGCGCAGCAGCGACCGGGCGCGCACCGCCCGCGCCGCCGTCGCCGCCCGGGTCTGCCCGGCCCGGCGCCGCAGCTCCCGCCCGGTCCGCCGGACCTTCCGGCGCAGCACGTACCCGGCGTAACCGCCCTCCAGCTCCCGCAGTTCGGCGGGGACGCGCACGCCCGGCGGGCGGTACGCGTGGAACATCTCCGCCGTGCGGCGGAAGAACTCGGCCCGGTCCGACGGCGGCAGCCGGTCCGGCTTGGACAGGATGTCGAGACAGTGCTCGCCCATCTTGGCGTGCAGGAACGGCCGCCAGTGCGCCAGCGCCGGACGGGCGTCGACGAACCGGAACACCCGCGCGTACTGCTCGTGCACGTCGAAGTGCTTGCGGCTGGTGGTGGACAGGATGTTCCCCTGGCGGCGCTGCCGGTAGTACAGGCAGATCCGGTCCAGGGTGGCGATGCGCTCCGCGCTGAGCAGCACCGGGAAGGTCCAGGGCGTGTCCTCGTAGTAGCCGGGCGGGAAGGCGAAGCCCTCCCGCTCGACGAAGTCGCGGCGGTAGGCCTTGTTCCACACCACCATCAGCAGGTCGAGGATCTCCGGCCGTTCGGCGGCCGTGAAGGTGCTCCCGGCGGCCTCGGCCAGCACATGGGCGAGGACGTTGCGGCGGGTGCCGCCCCACCAGTACGTGCGTGCGTAGTCGAAGACCAGCACGTCCGGGTCGCCGGTCTCGTCGAGGCGGTCCGCCAGCGCGCGCAGCGCGCCCGGGGTGAGGGTGTCGTCGCTGTCCAGGAAGAGCAGGTAGTCGCCGGCCGCGTGCGGCATCCCGGCGTTGCGGGCCCGGCCGAGGCCCACGTTCTCCGGCAGGTGCAGCACCCGGACCCGCTCGTCGCGGGCCGCGTAGTCGTCGAGGATCCGCCCGCAGCCGTCGGGGGAGCGGTCGTCGACGGCGATCAGCTCGAGGTCGCGGTACGACTGCCCGAGCACCGAGTCGAGACAGGCGTGCAGATAGCCCTGCACGTGGTGGACGGGGACGATGACGCTGAAGCGGGGCACGTCAGCTCCTCACCAGGGGGACGGCCGCGGGGGCGGGGACGCGCTCCGCGAGCGGGATCACGGGCGGCAGGGCCTCGGGCGGCTCGCCGAGCAGCACCCGGCGCACCACCCGCTCGGCGGCCCGCCCGTCGTCGAACGGGCAGAACCGCTCCCGGAACGCCGCCCGCAGCGCCGCCGACTCCTCGTCCGCGTACGAGCCGTCGCGGAACACCCGGGCCAGCTCCTGAGGCGTGCGGGTGACCCGGCCCGGCGGGGCGGCCATCAGGTCGAAGCACACGCCCCGCGTCTCCCGGTACACCTCCCAGTCGTCGGCGTGGACCACGATCGGGCGGTCCAGGTTGGCGTAGTCGAACATGATCGACGAGTAGTCCGTGACCAGGGCGTCCGCGGCCAGGCACACGTCCTCCGAGGAGCGGTGCGCGGACACATCGATGACCCGGCCGGCCCGTCCGCCGCCCCCGGGCCCGCCCCGGTCGTAGAAGTAGTGCGCGCGCAGCAGCACCACCACGTCCTCGCCGGCCGCCTCGCAGAACGCCTCCAGGTCGAGCCCCGGCTCGAAGCCGGTGCGGTGGTCGCGGTGCGTCGGCGCGTACAGCACGGCCCGCGCGCCCTCGGGGACGCCCAGCTCGGCACGGACCCGGGCCACGTCGTCGGCGCCGGCCGTCACGTACACGTCGTTGCGCGGATAGCCGTACTCCAGATGCTCGTAGGAGCCGGGGAAGGCGCGCTCCCAGACGCGGGTGGAGTGCGGGTTGGAGGAGAGGTTGTAGTCCCAGCGGTCCACCCGCCCGAGCAGCTTGGTGAAGCTGCCGGTGGCGGCGGCGACCACCGGGTACGTCGACTGGTCCACGCCCATCGTCTTCAGCGGGGTGCCGTGCTGGGTCTGCAGGTGCACGCTGCCGGGGCGTTTGACCACGCCTTCCGCGAAGTTGGCGTTGTTGACCAGGTACGTGGCACGGGCGAGCAGCTCCCAGGCACGCCGGCTGCCGAGGACCGCGTACTCCACGTCGTCGGGCACGGTGTGCGCCTGGTCGGCCTCCACCAGGAACACGCCCCGCAGATGCGGGGCGAGGGCGCGGGCCCTGGCGTGGATCGCGGCCGGGTTGCAGGCGTAGCCCCGGCCCCAGTACGCGCAGTACACGACGAGGTCCGGGTCGAGCGGGCGGCGCAGCTGGAGGCCGTAGTGCAGCCGGGTGCGCAGGCCGCGGGGCCGGGGCAGCGCGGCCGCCGCCCGGCCGGCCGCGCGCCGGGTGTCGCGCAGGGCGGCGAACGCCTCGTACGACCCGGCCGCCAGCAGCCGGTGCTGCACGCCCAGGCTGCCGCCCGGCGGCCGGTACCCGGCGGGGCGGTGACGGCGGTACAGGGCGCTCGCCCGGCGGAAGAACTCCCGGCGCCCGGACGGCAGCCGCCGGGGGTGCGCGGCGGTCTTCAGCACGGCCGCGAAGAGCTGCTCGAACAGCGGCCCCGACCGCTCGGGCGGCAGGCCCAGCGCGGCGGCCTCCTGAAGCACCCGCTCCGCCTGGTCCAGCAGGTCCGCGTGGTGCGGTCCGGGCAGCCGCAGCCGGTCGCCCTGGCGGCGCACCCGGTGCCGCACCAGCACCCGGCGGGACACCGCCACCCGCTCCGCGCGCAGCAGCGCCCGCCCGCACCAGCCGACGTCGGTGAAGTACCCGGGCGGGAAGGCCAGTTCGTGCTCGGTGACGAAGGCGCGGCGCCAGGCGGCGCTCCACGCGGGCAGCCGCACCCCGGTGAGGTGCGGGGCGCGGGCGGGGGCGAAGGCGCCGGACGGGGCGCTCTCCAGCAGCGGCGCCACCGGGCGGGTGGTCTCGCCCTCCCACCAGGGGACCCGCTCGTGCTCGCAGGGCAGCACGTCGACCGGGCCGGTCTCCGCCAGCCGCGCGTCCAGGGCCGCCAGCGCGCCCGGCACCAGCACGTCGTCCCCGTCGAGGAAGAGCAGATACGTCCCGGTCGCCGCCCGCACGCCCGCGTTGCGCGCACCCGCCAGTCCCTGTGACGGCGGCGCGTGCACGGGCGCCACCCGCGAGTCCCGCTCGGCGTGCCCGTCGGCCACCCCGGCCGCCGGGGACCCGGCCGCGTCGCAGACCGGGATGAGCTCGAAGTCTCCGAACGACTGGGCGAGGACCGAGTCCAGCGCCTGGCCCAGCCGACCTGCGACCCCATGGGACGGGACGATGATGCTGAAGCGGGGCATTCTGCTCTTTCCGTTGACGAGGGCGTGGCGGCGGCCGCTCAGCGGGCGGGCCGCCGCCCGGGCCGTCCCGACGGCCGCCGCGCGGGCGGCCGGGCCGGGGCGGGCCGTGACGAGCCGGGGGACACGCGTACTCCCAGTGGGGCCAACGACGGGCGGACGGGGTCGGTGACGGTCAGAAGACCGCCGGCTGCGGCGGCAGCGACACCACGGGGGTCTGCGGCGCGGTGGCGGCCGCCGGCACCGGGCGCCGCCGCTCCGGCGGGACGGACAGCGGCTCCGCGAACTCCCCGAGCAGCACCGTGCGCACCACCCGCTCGGCGGCGCGGCCGTCGTCGTGCGGGCAGAAGCGGTCCCGGAACGCCGCCCGCAGCCGCGTCGCGCGGGGCCCGCACCAGCGGCCCCCGGCGAAGATCTCGATCAGCTCGTCCTCACTGTCCGCGACCGCGCCCGGCGGGAAGGTCCACGGGTCGACGTACAGGCCGCGGGCCGCCGCGTACGCCTCCCGGTCCTCGGCGTGCAGCACGATCGGCCGGTCCAGGCCCGCGTAGTCGCACATCAGCGGGGAGAAGTCGGTGACCAGGGCGTCCGAGGCCAGGCAGAGCGCCATCAGGTCGGGGTGGGCGCTCACGTCCACCACCCGGTCGGAGGCGGCCTCCAGCGGCTCGTCGTGCGGCCGCCCGGCGCGGGACAGGATCACGAAGCGGGGGCCGAGCCGGCGCACCACGCGCTCCAGGCCGAGCAGGCGCAGCGGGGTGCGGCGGTAGTCGCGGGGCGCGGGCGCGTACAGGATCGCCACCGCGTCCGCGGGGACGCCCAGGGAGTCCCGCAGCACGGCCACGTCGGCCGCGGTCGCGGTGTGGAACCGGTCGGTGCGCGGCCTGCCGTACTCCAGGGTCGTGTAGCGGCCGGGCAGCACCCGCTCGTAGGTGAGCGTGGAGTGGCGGTCGCCGGTGACGACGTGGTCCCACCGGTCGACGCCCTCCAGCAGCCGGGCGAAGTCGGTGGAGCGGGCCGCCGCCGGCCGGTCCTGGAGGTCGAGCCCCGCGTACGCCAGCGGGGTGCCGGGCGGGGTGTGCACCAGGATCTGCCCCGGGCGCTTGACCAGCCCGGGCACGAGCACGCGGTCGGTCACCACGTACGCGCTGCGGGCGAGCGCGGTGAGATGGGCGGCGGTGCCGGGCACCAGCCGGCGGGTGGCGGTGGGCAGGGTGTGGTGCAGCTCGGGACGGGTCGCCCAGGCGGTGCGGACGTGCGGCGCGTGGTCGCGCACCGCGGACTCCAGGGCGGCCGGGTCGCCGCCGTAGCCGCCGTCGTCCTCGACGATGAACAGGACGCGGCCGGTGTCCAGCGGGAGCAGCCGCTGCACGCGGTGGTGGGTGCGCAGCAGGACGCGGCGCAGTCCGCGCAGCGACCGGCGGCGGAGCCGGCCCGCGCGGCGGCCCAGGGCCGCGGCCAGCCGCAGGGCGCGGTAGGTGCGGTGCAGCCCGAACCGGACCAGCGCGTGCCGCACCCGGGCGCGGGCGGGGACGGGCGCGCCGGGCGTGCGGTGGCGGCGGTACTGGTCGCGGGCCCGGCGCAGGAAGGCGGCGCGGGAGCCGCGCGGCAGCCGGTCCGGGCGGGTGTACACGGTCAGCAGGTGGTCGACCATGCGGCGGAACAGCACCGGCCGCCAGCGCTCCAGGGCGGGGTGCTCGTCGAGGTGGGCGAAGACCCGGTCGTACTGGCCGAAGACCTCGAAGTGACGCTCGCTGGTGGTGTGCAGGATGCCGCCGGCGCGCCGTTGCCGGTAGTGCACGCACACCCGGTCGAGGGTGGCGATCGTCCCCGCCGTCATCAGCACCGGGTACGTCCACGGGGTGTCCTCGTAGTAGCCGGGCGGGAAGGTGAACCCGGCGCGCTCGACGAAGTCCCGCCGGTACGCCTTGTTCCAGGCGACCGCGAGCAGGGTGAGCAGCCCCGGCCGGTCGGCGAGGGTGAACGGCGCCGGACCGTGCTCGGTCAGCTGGGCGGCGACCTGGTTGCGCACGGTCTCGCCGGTCCAGTAGGCGCGGGCGTAGTCGTAGACCAGGACGTCCGGGTCGCCGGTCTCCTTCAGCCGGTCGGCGACGGCGAGCAGCGCGTCCGGGGTGAGGGTGTCGTCGCCGTCCAGGAACACCAGGTAGTCGCCGGTCGCGCGGGCCATGCCCGCGTTGCGGGCGGGGCCCAGGCCGGCGTTGGCCGGCAGGTGCACCGGCCGCACCCGCGGGTCGCGGGCCGCGAACTCGTCGATCACCGCTCCGCAGGCGTCCGGCGAGCAGTCGTCCACGGCGATCAGTTCGAGGTCCGGGTACGACTGGGTCAGCACCGACTCCAGGCACTCGCGCAGATACGCCTGGACCTGGTACGCGGGGACAATGACACTGAACCTGGGCAAGGGGCATCCAACGGTCGGCGCGGGCGTTCTGCCCGGCAACGCCCGTTGGCCCGGCTTGGTTACGCCCCCTGTGGCATCCGGGGGAATCGCGTCGCACGAAAGGGCGGACCCCGGCCGGTCCGCCCTTCCACCGTGCCTCTCGTGTGCCTACTTGACGGCGCCCGCCATCACGCCGGAGACGAACTGCCGCTGGAACGCGAAGAACACCACCAGCGGCACCACCATCGAGATGAACGCGCCCGGCGCCAGCACGTCGATGTTGTTGCCGAACTGCCGTACCTGCGTCTGCAGCGCGACCGTGATCGGCTGGCTGCCCGAGTCGGTGAAGATCAGCGCGACCAGCATGTCGTTCCACACCCACAGGAACTGGAAGATGCCGAGCGCCGCGATCGCCGGACCGGCCAGCGGCATCACCACCCGGACGAACAGCCGCAGTTCGCCCGCGCCGTCCAGCCGGGCCGCCTCCAGCAGCTCCTTGGGGATCTCCGCGAAGAAGTTCCGCAGCAGGAACACCGCGAACGGCAGACCGAAGCCGACGTGGAACAGCACCACACCGGTCAGGGAGCCGAAGATGCCCAGCTCGCCGAAGAGTTCGGCGATCGGGATCAGCGCCACCTGCACCGGTACCACCAGCAGCCCCACCACGGCGAGGAACCACCAGTCGCGGCCCGGGAAGTCCATCCACGCGAAGGCGTACCCGGCGAGCGCGCCGATCACCACCACCAGCACGGTCGCCGGCACGGTGATGTACACCGTGTTCAGCAGCGAGCCGGTGATGTCCTCGTTCTCCAGCAGGGTCCGGTAGGCGTCGAAGGTGAGCTGGGACGGCTCGGTGAACACCGTCCACCAGCCGTCCGCCGCCATGTCCTCCGGCGTGCGCAGGCTGGCCAGCAGCAGCCCGATCGTCGGCACCAGCCAGAACAGGCCGACGACGATCAGGAAGACGCGGACCGCCCCGCCGCTCACCCACTGGGCGAGCCGGGACCCCAGCGACCGTTCCGCCCGGACGGGCCCGGTGGACCGCACGCCCGCCTTCGTGACGCTTCCGGCGTCCGCGCTCATCGCCGCACCTCCCGCCTCAGCCGCCGTACGTTGAACCACATCAC
Organism: Streptomyces sp. DH-12; assembly: GCF_002899455.1. Taxonomy (GTDB): domain Bacteria; phylum Actinomycetota; class Actinomycetes; order Streptomycetales; family Streptomycetaceae; genus Streptomyces. The sequence continues at coordinate 4,675,638 of NZ_PPFB01000001.1, forward strand.
CGGGATCACCAGCAGCAGCAGGAGCACCGCGATGGCGCTCGCGACACCCGGCTGGTCCTCGGAGAAGCCCTTGCGGTACAGCTCCAGCGCGAGGACGTTGGCGTCGTCCTGCGACGAGCCCGGCGCGATGATGAACACCAGGTCGAACACCTTCAGCACGTTGATCATCAGGGTGACGGTGACCACCGCGAGGACCGGCGCCAGCAGCGGCACCGTGATCCGCCGGAACACCTGCCACTCGTTGGCGCCGTCCACCCGGGCGGCCTCCAGCAGCTCACGGGGCATGCCCGCCAGCCCGGCCGCGATCAGCACCATCGCGAACCCCGCCCACATCCAGATGTACGAGCCGATCACGGCCGGGGTGACCAGCGACGGGCCGAGCCAGTCCAGCCCGTTGTACGGCTCCTCGAAGTTGCTCGCCGGAAGCCGCAGGTGCGCCCCGTCGGCCTTCGACGAGAAGGAGAACGTGCCGTCGGCGGCGGCCGTGGCCGTCTCCACCACCGTGCCGTCCTTCACCGCCTCGATCCGCATCCCGGCGTAGCCCAGCTCGGAGGAGTCGGCCTGGTTGAGCGTGCCGACGCCCTTGCCGCGGGTGAAGTCCTGCCAGGTGCTGCCGGTGATCCGGTCGTCCGCCGGCTTCGGCGCCGCGGCCGGCTTCGCGTCGTCCGGCATCAGGTCCGGGGCGACGCCCACCAGCGGCAGCGTCACCGTGTCGCCGGCGCTGACGGTCTCCTTGGTGACGAACGCGCCCCCGCCGGCCGGCTCCAGCGGCGACTCGCGGCCCGGGTGCGCCTTCGGGAACGCCGAGGACTGGGCGAAGGTGTCGTGCACCCCCACCCACACCGCGTTCGCCACGCCCTTCTCCGGGGCCTGGTCGTAGACGAGGCGGAAGATGATGCCCGCCGCGAGCATGGAGATGGCCATCGGCATGAAGACGACCAGCTTGAACGCCGTGCCCCAGCGCACCCGTTCGGTGAGCACCGCGAAGATCAGACCGAGCGCGGTCGCGACCGTCGGGGCGAACACCACCCAGATGACGTTGTTCTTCAGCGCGGTGCGGATGCCGTCGTCGGTGAACAGCGCACGGTAGTTGTCGAACCCGGCGAAGGAGTCGCCGGACTGGTCGTAGAAGCTGCGGATGACCGAGTACCCGATCGGGTAGACCACGAGCGCCCCGAGCAGCACCAGGGCGGGCAGCAGGAACAGCGCCGCCACGGTTCTCCGGGTGCCGGTGACGCTCTTGCGCGACCTGGGAGCGGCGGGGGCCGTCTTCGGGGCCCCCGCCGCCGTCTGCGACGTCATCGCCGGATCAGTCCCCGTACGCCGCGGCCGCGTCGGCCTCCAGCTTCGCCTGGGCGCCGGCGACGTCCGTCGGGTTCTTCAGGAAGTCCTGCAGCGCCTTCCACTCGCCCTTGCCGGGCGTGCCGCCGAAGGCCTGCGGGGCCTGGTCGGACATGTCGAAGCGGAAGTCGTCTCCGGCGTCGATCAGCGCCTCGGCGATCTTCCGCTGGACCTCGTTCGGGTACACCGAGGCGGGCACGTTCTTGTTCGGCGAGAGGTAACCGCCGAGCTTCGCCTGGATGCTCGCCGCGTCCGGGGAGGCGAGGAACGTCACCAGGGCCTGGGCCGCCTCGGAGTCCTCCAGGATCACCGCGGCGTCGCCGCCGGACACCACGGGCGGGGTGTCACCGACCGCGGGGAACGGGAACACCTTCGCGTCGGTGCCCACCTCCGCCTCGGTCTCGCCGATGTTGACCTGCACGAAGTCGCCCTCGTAGACCATGCCGGCCTTGGGCTGGTCGCCGCCGGTGAAGGTCTGCGTCACGGACGCCGGGAACTCCGTCTGCAGCGCGCCGTCCGGGCCGCCCGCGACGTAGTCCTTCTTGCCCCACACCTCGGCCAGGGTGGTCAGCGCCTCCTTGACGGAGGGGTCGGTCCACTTGATCTCGTGCTTCGCCAGCTGGTCGTACTTCTCGGGGCCCGCCTGCGAGAGGTAGATGTTCTCGAACCAGTCGGTGAGGGTCCAGCCGTCGGCCCCGCCGACGGAGAACGGGGTGACGCCGGAGTCGTAGATCATCTGCGCGGTGTCCAGCAGCTCGTCCCACGTCTTCGGCTCGGACGCGCCGGCGTTCTCGAAGACCTGGGTGTTGTACCAGATCAGCGACTTGTTGGCGGCCTTGTAGTAGACGCCGTACTGCTTGCCGTCGACCTTGCCGATGTCCTGCCAGCCCTGCGAGTAGTTCTTGGCCAGCTCCTTGGTGGCCTCCGGGCCGAGGGGCTTGGCCCAGTTCTTCTCCACGGCCTGCTTGATGGCGCCGGGCTGCGGCAGCATCGCCACGTCCGGCGGGGCGCCGCCCGCGATCTTCGAACCGAGGAAGTTGATGATCGGGTCCTGCGCGGGGACGAAGGTCACCTTGGCGCCGGTGCGCTTCTCGAACTCCGCGAGGACCTTCTTGAAGTTCTCCTGCTCCGTGCCGGTCCACACGGCCGCGACCTCCAGGGTCTGGCCGTCGAGCTTCGGCAGGGTGACGGTGGTTCCGGTGCCGCCGGACCCCTTGCCCTTGTCGTCGTCACCGCCGCCGTCGTCGTCGCCCCCGCAGGCGGTGAGGGAGACCGCCAGCACACCGGCGGCCAGGGCCGCGGCGGCCCTGACGGCCCGTCGGGTGGCGGGAGGCGGCCCGTGGTGCTCGGGCGACCTGCGTATCCGGATGATCCTGCTCGTGCTGTGCATCACTGCCCCGTTCTCGTACTCCGTCGTACCTGGCCGAACGTTCGAGCGCTGTCCCGTGCGGTCTGGTCTACGCCCGGCACGTGGGGGTGGCAAGAGCGCGTCCCGTGTCAACTCCGCGATCGTGATCACCTCGTGATCAGGCGTCACGTCGGACACACCGGGCAGCGGGGGTGTGGTTCCGGGACGGGGGCCGGCAGGCCCGGGGCGCGTGTGGTGCGCGGCGCTCGCCGCAGGAGGGCGGGGGAGCACGGCACCGTGGCCGGGCTCCCCTGGAGCGTGGGCGCGGGCGTCCTACAAGAGGGACGGCACCCGGGTCGCCGCGACCTGGCGGGCGGCCCGGTCGAGGGCGCTGGCGAGGAGGGCCAGGTCGGTGGGGCCGTTGCCGAGTTCGCGGACCTGGCGGCGGGCCGGCGGGTCGCCCATGCGGTGCCACTCCAGCGGGACCACGGTCGGCCGCAGCGTCGCCGTGCGCGGGATGCGGCCCGTCACCCGGCCGCCCTGGAAGGGCGTCTCCCGCCCGTCCCGGCAGGCCAGCCGGCCGCGCCCCGGCGCCGGGTCGTCCGGGCCGCGGCCCGCGACCGGCGCGTCCAGCGTGACCAGCAGCGACGCCTGCTTCACCGGCTCGGTCTGCGCCGTCCGGGGGCAGGGCGCGGTGGCCGCCACCAGATGCACCCCGAGCCGCTCGCCGTCCCGCGCCACCGCCTCCAGCGCCCGCATCACCGACCCGGCGGCCGGGCGTCCCGGTGAGCCGAGCGCGGGGGAGACCAGCGCGTCGAGGTCGTCCACGACCACCACGAGCCGGGGCAGCGGCGGCGCGGCCTGCGTCTTGCGGCGGTCCGCACCCGGCCGCAGCCGCACGGTCGCGCTGGGCGGCGTGTCCAGGTCGCCGTTCGACGCCGTGCGCTGGGCGACCATCCGGTCCGCCAGCTCCCGTCCGGTGTGCCACTCGGCGAAGTCCGAGCGGCCCAGCAGTTCCGCGCGCCGCTTCAGCTCGGCGCTCAGCGACTGGGCGAACTCCCGCATCCGCACCGGGTCGTCGGCGCCCAGGTGGGTGGAGACGTGCGGCACGTCCGTGCACACCCGCAGGCCCTCGCCGTGCCCGGAGCCGGTCACCGGGCCGCCCTGCCCGTCGACCAGGACGATGCCCAGCCGGTCGGGGCGCTCGGCCGCGGCCAGCGAGGCGACGACCGCGCGCAGCAGCTCCGTACGGCCGCTGCCGGCGGGGCCCTCGACCAGCAGGTGGGGTCCGTCGGCGGCGAGGTCGGCGGTGACCGGACCGCGCGGTCCGGCGCCGAGGACGGCGGTGGCGCGTCCGCCGAGCGCCCGGGTGTCGTCGGCCGCGTCGGCCCAGCGGGCCATCAGCGACGCGGGCGTGGCCCGGGCCAGGCCCAGTTCGTCGAGCAGCCGCGCCGACGGGGGCAGCGGCGCCGACACGCGCGGGTGCGGTCCGGCCGCGGGCCCGTCGGGGCGCAGCGGCGCGAGCGCCCGCGCGAACCGCTCGGCCCAGGCCGTGGAGACCGCGTCGACGGTGGCGAGGGTGCCGTGCCCGACGGGTCCCGGCGGGGAGCCGTCGCCGGTCTCGGCCACCCGCAGCAGCCGGAGCGCGGTCGCCACGTCCCCGCTGAGCAGGGCGACCGCCCCGCACCGGCGGAACGCGGGCGCCGCCGCGCAGGCCGCCTCGTAGGTCTCCGTCACCGGGGACGCGGGGGAGGCGGCGGGCGTCTCGGCGAGGCACAGCAGATGGACACCGGCGCGCGGTCCCTCCACGGCGAGCCGTGCCACGGCCTCCCGGACGTCGGCGTCGCCGGGGTCGCCGTCCACCACGACCACGGTGTACGGGCCGGCGCCCGCCGGGGCGCCCGCGTGATCGGCGAGACGGCGCAGCAGTTCGCCGGCGCGGGCCGCGGCCTGCTCCCGGTCGTGGGCGAGGAGCAGCCGGCAGTCCTGTCCGTGCCCCGGCCGCAGATGCGGCAGCCAGCCCAGCCAGGACCACTCGGCGGTGCGCTCCGCCGCCGGACGGGAGGGGTCCGCGGCGATCAGGACGATCTCCAGCGTGTCGGGGGAGTGCAGCGCGGCGAGCTGGGCGAGCACCGCGCGGGCCAGCCCGGAGAGCCGCTCGCGCGGTCCGGCCAGCCCCAGCGCGCCGGCCTCGCGCAGCCCCACGGTCACCGGGACGACGGGCAGCAGCCCCGAGCCGTCCGGCGCGGGCCGGTCCCCGGTGCCGAGCCGCACCGCCAGCGCCTCGGGGTGGTCCGGCCCGCGCTCCCACAGCCGAGGGCCGGGGCCCAGGGCGGTCAGCAGCAGGGCGGCCGGGTCCGGCCAGGTCTCGGGCCGCGCGGGAGCGGCGGGGCCCGGGGCGTGCGCCGGCCGCTCGGCCGGGTCGTCGCAGGGGGCCGCGTCCGCGTCCCGCTCCTGCCGTCCGCCGGTGAGCCGCCGGGCCCAGGCGCCGATCCCGCCCCGCTTGCGCGCCCGCGGCGGCTCGGGGACGTCGGTGCCCCGTACGGGGGTGCCCTCGCGGGTGCCCTCGGAGGCGCCGGCGGTCCGGTCGGCGGTGGCGTCGCCGTACCGCCCGTCGCGGGCGTCGCCCGTGGTCCGGCCGGTGGGCCCGGCGGGCGCGGGTCCGGGGCGGGCGGTGGGCGCCTCGTCCCGCGTCTGGCCGTGCCCGGGGTCGGCGTACAGGCCGGGCGCCTGCCCCCGTCCGGCGTGCGTCTCGGCCGCCGGGGCGGGCCGCGACACCCGCCGCCCCTGGGGCGCCCGGGGCACGTCCCCGTGGGCCGCGATCCGTACGGTGCGCCGGCCGGGGTCCCCGCCGCCGCGCCGCTCGGTCTCCGGCGGGCCGCTCTGCTCCGGCACGTGCGGGAGGGGGCCCGGCACGGCGCGGGCGGATACGGCGGGGGTGCGGGCGTCGGCGGCGGCGGACGCGGCCCGGTCCGCGGAGCCGTAGGCGTGACGGGTCGGTGCGCGCGGCCCCTCCGGGGCGGCCCGGAGATCCTCCGGACCCGGCGTCCCCGGGGCGTCGCGCCCGCTCGCCGTGTCCGCCGCACGCGGCCCCGGCACCCGTACGTGCCCCTCCCCGTCCGGGGTCGTGGCCGTCCGGGCGGGCGGCCCCTCCGCCGGGGTCAGCCGCAGGGCCGACTCGCCGATGCGCAGCAGCGCGCCCGGGGCGAGCCGCACCGGGCGGGAGCCCACGGGGCGGCCGTCCAGCGTGGTGCCGTTGGTGGAACCGAGGTCGGCGACCGAGACGCGGCCGTCCGCGCCGACCGTCACCGCGCAGTGCAGCCGGGAGACGTCCGGGTCGTCGAGCGGCACGTCGGCGTCGGCGGAGCGGCCTATGCGGATCTCCCCGCCGTGCAGCAGGTGCACCCCGCCCGCGTCGGGCCCGGCGACCACGTGCAGCCGGGCCGGGGTCGTGTCCAGCTCGGGGTGCGGCTCGGGCTCGCCCGGGGCGCCCACCGCCAGCACCGCGCCGTCGATCAGCGGAGGCTCGCCCAGTGTGCAGCGCTGGGCGTCCAGGCGCTGGTCACCGGCGTACAGCACGGGCGCGCCCGACGAGCCGGAGGCGCCGTCGCCGCCGGAGACCGCCGAGGCCAGCGCGGAGGCGACCGCGGCGAGGGCCGTGCCCGCGGGCGCCGTGACCAGCACGTCGCAGCTCACGGCCCGCTCCCGGACGGGTGAGGAGGGGCCCAGCGGGTCTACGACGGTCAGCCGGATCTGCATCGCCGTCAGCGGTCCCTTCTGCGCGGGCGCCCGCGACACGGGGGACGAAGCCGCCCCGCGGTCCCCCTCCGCGGACTTCCCCACCGCCACACGCGCACGTACGGCCAGTACTGCCCGCATCCTCGCACCTGTCACCGACAGCGCGCCCGCCTCCGGACATCGAATGATCTTGATTGGTCGGCTCTGCCCGCAAAAATGCCTGACCAATGACGCGCGGATGATCCTTCCGGGCCGACTTGAGATCGGTCACGTCCGGGACGCGGCAACCAACGGACAGAGTCGGGCGTCTTTCCCGCAGACTCCGCGCACACGCGGAATCCGCGCGATCGACGGAACCGCCGAACAGGAACGGGAGCCGGTGCGCGAGACCCGGCGCAGGGCGACGCGGAAGTCGGCCGGCCGGTATCCCGCGCGGCGGCACTACAGTGGGTCGGAACATTCCGCAGCAGGGTGGACCACGGTGTACGCCAGCCAGGCAAGCAGCAGGGAGCGCATGACGTGCGGCCGGTAGGGAGCAAGTACCTGCTCGAGGAGCCGCTCGGACGCGGCGCCACGGGCACCGTCTGGCGTGCGCGCCAGCGGGAGACCGCGGGCGCCGAGGCGGCCGTGCCGGGCCAGCCCGGCGAGACCGTGGCGATCAAGGTCCTCAAGGAGGAGCTGGCGGGCGACGCCGACGTCGTGATGCGCTTCCTGCGGGAGCGCTCCGTCCTGCTGCGGCTCACCCACCCCAACATCGTCCGGGTCCGCGACCTGGTGGTCGAGGGCGAGCTGCTGGCGCTGGTCATGGACCTCGTCGAGGGCCCCGACCTGCACCGCCACCTGCGGGAGAACGGCCCCTTCACGCCCGTCGCCGCGGCCCTGCTGACCGCGCAGATCGCCGACGCGCTGGGCGCCAGCCACGCCGACGGCGTGGTGCACCGCGACCTCAAGCCCGCCAACGTCCTGCTCAAGCAGCAGGGCGACGAGCTGCACCCGATGCTCACCGACTTCGGCATCGCGCGCCTCGCCGACTCCCCGGGCCTGACCCGCACCCACGAGTTCGTCGGCACGCCCGCGTACATCGCGCCGGAGTCCGCCGAGGGCCGCCCGCAGACCTCCGCCGTCGACGTCTACGGCGCCGGCATCCTGCTGTACGAGCTGGTCACCGGCCGCCCGCCGTTCTCCGGGACATCGGCCCTGGAGGTGCTGCACCAGCACCTGAGCGCCGAGCCGCGCCGCCCGTCCACCGTGCCCGACCCGCTGTGGACGGTCATCGAGCGCTGCCTGCGCAAGAACCCCGAGGAGCGGCCCAGCGCCGAGAACCTCGCGCGCGGCCTGCGGGTCGTCGCCGCGGGCATCGGCGTGCACGCGAACTCGGCGCAGATCTCCGCCGCGGAGAACGTCGGCGCGCTCCTCGCCCCCGACCCCGCGCCCGCGCCGGTGCCGGGCGAGCCGTCCGCCCCCGGCGCCTCCGACCCCACGCAGGTGCTGCCGCAGAACCCGAACGGCGCCTACGACCCCCACGCCGCGACCAGTGTCCTGCCGCAGACCGGCCCGCCGCCCGGCGCGGCCGACCCCACGGCCGTGATGCCCCCGGTGCCGCCCGGGCAGCCGGGCCAGGCCGCCGGCGGCCCCGACGACCCGCACCCCTGGCAGAGCCAGCTCCGCGCGGCCCGCGACCGCAACGAGCAGACCCAGGTCCAGTACCTCGACCCCAGCCAGGACCCGCTGCGCCGCCGCCCCCAGCGGCAGGTGGCCCGGCCCCCGCAGCAGCCGCCCCAGCAGCCGCAGCGCCGCCCCCAGCAGCCGCAGCCCGGCCCCGGGTACGGCTACCCGCAGCAGCCCCCGCCGCAGCAGTACGCCCCGCCGCCGGAGCGCCAGCGCCGGCAGCAGCCCCAGCCGCCGCAGCGGTACGCGCCGCCGCCGGAGCCGCCGCGCCCCGCGCGGGAGCCGCGCCAGTCCCGGCAGCGCGGCGCCAACCCGATGCGCATCCCCGGCCTGGGCTGTCTCAAGGGATGCCTGTTCACGCTGCTCATCCTGTTCGTGGCGAGCTGGCTGATCTGGGAGCTGAGCCCGCTCCAGGACTGGATCGGCACCGGCAAGGGCTACTGGGACCAGCTCAGCGACTGGTTCGGCTCGATCACGGGCTGGATCGAGGACCTGGGCGGACCCTCGGACCCGGCGAACTGAGCTCGTCTGCCGCTTTGTCGACATCCGGGGTCCGATTTCCGGGTCTCCGGTGAAGGTCACCTGTCCGGACGCGTAGCTTTGGCGACAACACGCGTCGGTAGGAGCAGTCTTGGCACGGAGAATCGGCAGCCGGTACACCGCCCACCAGATCCTCGGGCGGGGCAGCGCCGGCACGGTGTGGCTGGGCGAGGGTCCCGGGGGGCCCGTCGCCATCAAGCTGCTGCGTGAGGATCTCTCCTCGGACCAGGAGCTCGTCGGCCGCTTCGTGCAGGAGCGGACGGCGCTGCTGGGCCTGGAGCATCCGCACGTGGTGTCCGTACGGGACCTGGTGGTCGACGGCAACGACCTCGCGCTCGTCATGGACCTGGTCCGGGGCACCGACCTGCGCACCCGGCTGGACCGGGAGCGCCGGCTCGCCCCGGAGGCCGCGGTGGCGATCGTCGCCGACGTCGCGGACGGCCTGGCGGCGGCGCACGCGGCGGGGGTCGTGCACCGGGACGTCAAGCCGGAGAACATCCTGCTCGACATGGAGGGCCCGCTCGGCCCCGGCGGCTCGCACCGTGCCCTGCTCACCGACTTCGGCGTGGCGAAACTCATCGACACCCCGCGCCGCACCCGCGCCTCGAAGATCATCGGCACGCCGGACTACCTGGCCCCGGAGATCGTCGAGGGCCTCCCGCCGCGCGCCGCCGTCGACATCTACGCCCTCGCCACGGTCCTCTACGAGCTGCTCGCGGGCTTCACGCCGTTCGGCGGCGGCCACCCGGGCGCGGTGCTGCGCCGGCACGTGACCGAGACGGTCGTCCCGCTGCCCGGCATCCCCGACGAGCTGTGGCAGCTGCTGGTGCAGTGTCTGGCGAAGGCCCCGGCGTCCCGGCTGCGCGCCTCCGAGCTGGCCGCCCGGCTGCGGGAGCTGCTGCCGATGCTGGAGGGGATGCCGCCGCTGGACGTGGACGAGCCGGACACCGACCCGGCCGAGGAGACCGCCGAGGAACTGCCCGGCGCCGCCCCCGCCGCCGGACAGCCGGTACGCCGCCGCGGCGCGGTCCCCTTGGTGCCGGGCGCGAAGCCGTCCGACTCCAACCGCGACACGCACACGTCGATGCGGGTCCCCGCGCCCGACGAGCTGGCGGGCGGAGCCCACGGCACGGCCCGCGCCCCCCGCGCGGCCGGCGCCCCCCGCCCCGGCTCGGCCCGCAACCGAGCGGTCACCCGCCGACGCCGCCTCACGCTGGCGGTGACAGCGGCGGTCCTGGCCGCGGCCGGCGTGGGCACCTGGCTGGCCACCTCGGAAGAAGCCGCACCCCCGCCGACCGACATGGAGAACTCGGCCCCGGCCGTCCCCTGAAGACACGGGGAGGCGGCCCCCTGGGGGCGCGGGGAACTGCGCGACCGGGGTCCGGGGGCGGAGCACCCAAGAACGGTCCTCAGGGGCGCGGGGAACTGCGCGACCGGGGGTCCGGGGGCGGAGCAACCGGAGACGGGAGGGGACGGGCGGCCCCCGTCCGGCGTGGCCCACGGCGGGAAGCCGTTACGCTGGAGGGCGTGGCAGTCGTCGACGTATCCGAAGAGCTCAAGTCCCTCTCCTCGACCATGGAGTCGATCGAGGCCGTCCTGGACCTCGACAGGATGAGGGCAGACATCGCCGTGCTCGAGGAGCAGGCGGCCGCGCCGTCCCTCTGGGACGACCCGGACGAGGCGCAGAAGATCACCAGCAAGCTGTCCCACCTCCAGGCGGAGGTGAGGAAGGCCGAGGCCCTGCGCTCGCGGATCGACGATCTCGCCGTGCTCTTCGAGATGGCCGAGGAGGAGGACGACCCGGACACCCGCGAGGAGGCCGAGTCGGAGCTCGTGTCGGTCCGGAAGGCGCTGGACGAGCTGGAGGTCCGCACCCTCCTCAGCGGCGAGTACGACTCCCGTGAGGCGCTGGTCAACATCCGCGCCGAGGCGGGCGGCGTGGACGCCGCCGACTTCGCCGAGAAGCTGCAGCGCATGTACCTGCGCTGGGCCGAGCAGCGCGGCTACAGGACGGAGCTGATCGAGACCTCGTACGCGGAGGAGGCCGGCATCAAGTCGACCACCTTCTCCGTGCAGGCGCCCTACGCCTACGGCACCCTCTCCGTCGAGCAGGGCACGCACCGCCTGGTGCGCATCTCGCCCTTCGACAACCAGGGCCGCCGCCAGACCTCCTTCGCGGGCGTCGAGGTGCTCCCCGTCGTCGAGCAGTCCGACCACGTCGACATCGACGAGTCCGATCTGCGCATCGACGTCTACCGGTCCTCCGGCCCCGGCGGCCAGGGCGTGAACACCACCGACTCGGCGGTGCGCATCACGCACCTGCCCACCGGCATCGTGGTCTCCTGCCAGAACGAGCGGTCGCAGATCCAGAACAAGGCCACCGCGATGAACGTCCTCCAGGCCAAGCTGCTGGAGCGGCGCCGCCAGGAGGAGCAGGCCAAGATGGACGCCCTCAAGGGCGACGGCGGCAACTCCTGGGGCAACCAGATGCGTTCGTACGTGCTGCACCCGTACCAGATGGTCAAGGACCTGCGCACGGAATTCGAAGTCGGCAACCCGGAGGCCGTGTTCAACGGCGAGATCGACGGTTTCCTCGAGGCCGGAATTCGCTGGCGCAAGCAGCGGGAGAAGTAAGACCCCCCCGAACGCCGATATGTCGACAAGGCAACTGCCGCTTATTCAGCGGCAGTTGCCTTGTCGTGTCAGGGATTTCCGGGATCTGTGTCACAGTCACAGCTTCCGTGTCGCGCAAAGCGTGCGGAGCCGGACATCGCGCGCGCAACGGCCTTGACGTTCTTTTGGAAAGTCGGAAGGGTGAAGGGCGGCATGCGCAATTCTGGGGCGCATGTGAACCGGGGGGCGTTTCACCACAGTTACCTCCGTTGATCACGGCCCCGGGCGCCGCCTCACTGACGATGAGCTACTGGGGGTAGCAATCACATGACCAAGAAGACGCGGATCCGTGTCGCACGTGTCGCGGCCGGTGCCGTGATAGCGGCCGGCGCCTCGCTGACGGCGGCCGGCGCCGCCTCCGCCCTCGAGATCGGCGTGAGCGCCGAGGCGAACGGCGCGGGCCTCGGCGTCGGCCTGAACGCCGCCGAGGACGACCCGGAGGACCCGGGCGACCCGGGCGACCCTGGTGACCCGGGCGACCCGGGCTGCGACATCGGCACGAACCCGGACTGCCCTGGTGACCCGGGCGACCCTGGTGACCCGGGCGACCCGGGTGACCCGGGCGACCCTGGTGACCCGGGCGACCCTGGTGACCCGGGCGACCCTGGTGACCCGGGCGACCCTGGTGACCCCGGTGACCCTGGTGACCCGGGCGACCCTGGTGACCCGGGCGACCCCGGTGACCCGGGCGACGGCGACGAGACCCCGGGTGACGGCGAGGGCCCGGTCGAGGAGCCTTCCGGGGCCCCCGGCGGCGGCCTCGACCCCGACGGCGGCGCCTCGCCGCAGGACGAGGGTTCCTCCGCCCTGACCGACACCGGCGAGGAGCCCCCGGCCACCTCGGCCCAGGGCAGCGGCAAGGAGCTGGCCGAGACCGGTGCCGCCGAGACCACCTTCCTGGTGATCGGCGCCGCCACGATGATCGCCGGCGGTGTCGGCTTCCGGGTGCTGCCGCGCCTGATGACCGGCCGCGGCGGCGCGGCCGCCTGACGGTGGCCGCGCGCGCACGCATCGTGCGCACGACATGACACGAGGGCCCGGAGCGCCGCCGCGCTCCGGGCCCTCGCCGTGTCTGTGAACCCCTGTCCGTCCTGGTCAGACGGTCTGATGGGCGAGCAGCGCGACCGCCGCCACCAGCACCGCCAGCAGGGCGATCAGCATCATCGGGTTCAGCCCCGCGAAGAAGTTCTCCTGCTGCATCCGCTCGCGGTTCGCCCGGCACACGGGGCACCGGCCCTCGCTCACGGGCGCGGCGCAGTTCGCGCACACCAGCCGGTCGTACGTCATGCGCTCGCCCTCCTCGCGCCGATTCCTGGGGGTTCAACGCCCACCACCGGGTGAACGTTCCCCCTCCACTGTGCCAGGTTCCCGCCGGGACCGCGCCGGGTCCTCCTCAGCCGGGGCCTCCCGCGGGAGCGCGGCCGTCCCCCGGGCGGGCGGCGCCGGCCGGAACAAAGGGCGCATCTTCTCCACAACCCCCTCCGGTGACTGCGCTCGGCTCTCCGGGTCGCGTAAGGTCACGCTCATCTACCCCCGGCTACCCGTGGTGCATCCGTGATCCGATTCGACAACGTGTCCAAGGTCTACCCCAAGCAGAACCGCCCCGCCCTCCGGGACGTCTCCCTGGAGGTCGAGAAGGGCGAGTTCGTGTTCCTCGTGGGGTCCTCCGGCTCCGGAAAGTCCACCTTCCTGCGGCTGATCCTCCGCGAGGAGCGGGCCAGCCACGGTCAGGTGCACGTCCTGGGCAAGGATCTCGCCCGCGTCTCCAACTGGAAGGTGCCGCAGATCCGGCGGCAGCTGGGAACCGTGTTCCAGGACTTCCGCCTGCTGCCGAACAAGACGGTCGCGGAGAACGTGGCCTTCGCGCAGGAGGTCATCGGCAAGTCGCGCGGCGAGATCCGCAAGTCCGTGCCGCAGGTGCTCGACCTGGTCGGGCTCGGCGGCAAGGAGGACCGCATGCCGGGCGAGCTGTCCGGCGGTGAGCAGCAGCGCGTCGCCATCGCGCGGGCCTTCGTCAACCGGCCCAAGCTGCTCATCTGCGACGAGCCCACCGGCAACCTCGACCCGCAGACCTCCGTCGGCATCATGAAGCTGCTCGACCGCATCAACCGGACGGGCACCACCGTGGTGATGGCGACGCACGACCAGAACATCGTGGACCAGATGCGCAAGCGCGTCATCGAGCTGGAGAAGGGCCGCCTCGTGCGCGACCAGGCACGCGGCGTCTACGGCTACCAGCACTGACGCTCCACGGAAAGGCTTGATCAGACGCCATGCGCGCCCAGTTCGTCCTGTCGGAGATCGGCGTCGGTCTCCGCCGCAACCTGACGATGACCTTCGCGGTCGTCGTGTCCGTCGCCCTGTCGCTCGCCCTGTTCGGCGGGTCGCTCCTGATGAGCGACCAGGTGAGCGCGATGAAGGGCTACTGGTACGACAAGGTCAACGTCTCCATCTTCCTCTGCAACAAGAGCGACGCCGAGTCCGACCCCAACTGCGCCAAGGGCGCGGTGACCGACGACCAGAAGGGCCAGATCAAGGCCGACCTGGAGAAGATGTCGGTCGTCGACACGGTGACGTACGAGTCGCAGGACGAGGCGTACAAGCACTACAAGGAGCAGTTCGGCGACTCGCCGCTGGCCAGCTCCCTCACGCCGGACCAGATGCAGGAGTCGTACCGGGTCAAGCTGAAGGACCCGGAGAAGTACCAGGTCATCGCGACCGCCTTCGACGGGCGGGACGGCGTGCAGTCCGTGCAGGACCAGAAGGGCACCCTGGACAACCTCTTCGGACTGCTGGAGGGCATGAACATCGCCGCCCTCGCGATGATGGCGCTGATGCTGGTCGTCGCCCTGATGCTGATCGTGAACACCGTCCGGGTGTCCGCGTTCAGCCGCCGCCGCGAGACCGGGATCATGCGTCTGGTGGGCGCCTCCGGCTTCTACATCCAGGCGCCGTTCATCATGGAGGCCGCGGTCGCCGGACTCATCGGCGGCGGCCTCGCCTGCGCCTTCCTCATCCTGGCGCGGTACTTCATCATCGACCACGGACTCGCCCTGTCGGAGAAGCTGAGCCTGATCAACTTCATCGGCTGGGACGCCGTTCTGACGAAGCTTCCGCTCATCCTCGCGACCAGTCTGCTGATGCCGGCGTTGGCCGCGTTCTTCGCGTTGCGCAAGTACCTGAAGGTGTGACGCATGCCAATAGGGGCGCGCGGTCAACGGACCGTGCGCCCCTGTGCGTTGTCCTAGACTCACCGGCATGTCAGGTCGTGACCCGTTCTGTCGGCCCCGCAGCGTCCGCCGCGGCGCCGCCCTGACCCTGGTCTTCGCGAGCGTGCTCGTCGCCGGCGCGGCCACGGGCAGCCTCCCCGGCGCCGGCCGCGGCGCCTCCGCGGACGGCGCCGCGCAGGCCGCGCCCGTCGGCCACCACACCGAGGTCTTCCGGGCGGCCGAGGAGGCCGCCGCCCACGGCGCCTCCCCGCTGGAGGCCGCGGAGCGCGCGGTCAGCCGCAGCGGCGACCGCTGGGCCGCCGTCTACTCCCCGGACGAGTACGAGAAGTTCGAGGCCGGCCTCGACGGCGCCTACACCGGTGTCGGCCTGTGGGCCCGCGAGCGGGACGGGCGGATCGAGGTGGCCAAGGTCGGCAGCGGCACCCCCGCCGCCGAGGCGGGCATCCGCGCGGGCGACCGGCTGCGCAGCGTCGACGGCGAGAAGGTCGACGGCCGGCCCGTCACCGAGGTCGTCTCCTTACTGCGCGGCGACACGGCGGGCAAGAGCGCCGGCAGCACCGTACGGCTCGGACTGGAGCGCGGCTCGCGCTCGTGGAGCGAGACCGTCCGCCGCGCCCGGCTCTCCCGGGAGGCGGTCACCGTCCGTTCCCTGCCCTCCGGGGTCACGGTCATCCAGGTCACCGCCTTCACCAGGGGCTCCGGCGAGCAGGTCCGCACCGCCGTGCGCGAGGCGCCGGAGGAGTCCGGTGTCGTGCTCGACCTGCGGAGCAACCCCGGCGGCCTGGTCGCCGAGGCGGTCACCGCGGCCTCCGCCTTTCTCGACGGCGGCCTGGTCGCCACCTACGACGTCGAGGGCGAACAGCGCGCCCTGCACGCCGAGCCCGGCGGCGACACGCACAGACCCCTGGTGGTGCTGGTCGACGCGGGGACGATGAGCGCGGCCGAACTCCTCACCGGCGCCCTCCAGGACCGCGGACGGGCGGTCGTCGTGGGCTCCCGCACCTTCGGCAAGGGCTCGGTGCAGATGCCGACCGAGCTGCCCGACGGCTCCGTCGCCGAACTGACCGTCGGCCACTACCGCACCCCCTCCGGCCGCGACGTCGACGGCCACGGCCTCACCCCCGACCTGGAGGCCGGCGAGCAGGCCCTGGAGCGCGCCGAGACGGTCGTCGGCGGACTCGGCCGGTAGGCCGGTCACGGTAATCGGCTTCCCCGGGAGCCCCTCCGTAGTGCGAAAATGGGCGGCATCATGGCTAAGGAAAAAGGGCGCAAGCTGATCGCGCAGAACAAGAAGGCGCGCCACGACTACCTCATCATCGACACCTACGAGGCGGGCCTGGTGCTCACCGGCACCGAGGTGAAGTCCCTGCGCCAGGGCCGGGCGTCGCTGGTGGACGGCTTCGTCCAGCTCACCGACCACGAGGCGTGGCTGCACAACGTGCACGTCCCGGAGTACAGCCAGGGCACCTGGACCAACCACAGCGCCCGGCGCAAGCGGAAGCTGCTGCTGCACCGCGAGGAGATCGACAAGCTGGAGGCCAAGTCCCAGGAGACCGGCCACACCATCGTGCCGCTCGCCCTGTACTTCAAGGACGGCCGGGCGAAGATCGAGATCGCGCTGGCCAAGGGCAAGAAGGAGTACGACAAGCGGCAGACGCTGCGCGAGAAGCAGGACCGGCGGGAGGCCGAGCGGGCGATCTCCGCGGTGCGCAGGAAGCAGCGGGCCTGAGGCCGCCGGGACCCCGCGGGAATGGGCTGGCATCGACCCGCGTTGGTCACGTACGATGGCTTCGCACCTCACAGTGGGTGCGGGTCACCTCCCCCGGGAGGGTTTGACAACACAACATGGGGATGATCGGTTTCGACAGCGGCTGTCGAAGCAGGGGAAGCGTGTCGAGGAAGCGGCCATGATCTCGTAAACCACAGGCCGAAAAAAATAATCGCCAATTCCAAGCGATCCATCTCCCAGGGCGAGCTCGCCCTCGCTGCCTGATCTTCAGGTAGCGAGCAGCGGCTCCCCTACTTAAGGGAGTGTCAGCCCGGGGATGTTCCCGACCCGGATCCTGGCATCAGCTAGGGAACTAAACCTTGATCCCGGTCACGGGGTGAAAAGGGAAATCTCACAGTGACTGGGCCCGTCGGAGACTTGTCGGCGTGATCTCCGGGGCCGAGAAAAGCACAGCCGACTGCACACGGAGAAGCCCTGGTTCCGCACCGTTGGACGCGGGTTCGATTCCCGCCATCTCCACGACCCCATGTGGGCAGAGGCCCCGTCGCGCGAGCGGCGGGGCCTTTGTCATGCGGTCACGTACCGGCAGGGGAAGGCCTGGCAGCCCGGCTGGGCCTCAGCGCCCGCGCGGCGCCGTGCTCGCCCGCTCCGTCAGGCGGGGCGGCAGCAGGGTGGTGCCCGGCACGGCGGCTCCCGAGAGCTTGCGCACCAGCAGACGCACCGCGCGGGCCCCCAGCTCGGCGGCCGGGACGGCCACCGAGGTGACCGGGACGCGGGCCGCCGCGGCGACCGGGGCCGGGCAGACGGCGGTGAGGGACACGTCGCCGGGGACCCGCATCCCCAGCTCCTCGAACGCCGCGATCAGCGGGTCGACGAGCGGCTCGTTGTGCACCACCACCCCGGTCAGCGCGGGCAGGTCGCGCAGCAGCCGCTCCACGGCCGCACGGGCCGCGTCCCGGCCGGTGCCGCACGGCAGCACCGTCGAGGCCAGCCCGTGCCGGTCGGCGGCCGCGGTGAAGCCCTCCACGAGCCGGCGGGCGGACGCGGTCCGCCGGAGGTACACCTCCGGCGGCGAGCCGGCCAGCGCCACCGCGCGGTGCCCGAGCCCCGCCAGATGGTCCACGCACAGCTCCCCGGCCGTCCGGAAGTCCAGGTCCACGCAGGTCAGGCCGTCCGCCTCGGCGGGCACGCCGATCAGCACGGACGGCAAGGGGCACGAACGCAGCAGCGGCAGCCGGGGGTCCTGCCACTGCACGTCCGTCACGATCACGCCGTCCGCCAGCCCCGCCCGGGCCGCCCGCCGGATGTCCTCGTCGCCCTCGCCCTGGGTGAGCAGCAGCACGTCGTGGTCCCGGGCGCGGGCGGCGGTGACCACCGACAGCGCGAACCGGGTGACCGCCGGCACGGGGATGCCGGGCCGCATGGGCACGGCCAGGGCGAGCACCTTCGCCCTGCCGCCCGGCCGGGACCGCCCGCCGCCGTCCGCGCGGTAGCCCAGCTCGCGCACCGCGGCCTGCACCCGGCGCCGGGTCGCGTCGGAGATCGGCCGCTTGCCGCTCAGCGCGTACGAGACCGTACTGGGAGAGACGCCGGCGCGCCGGGCCACATCCGTGATCTTCACCATCGGGAGTCCTCGTGGGCACGGTCCGTGGGGGGAGGAAGCGGCCGACGCCCTTGTCGAAGCGCTTCGACGGGTGAAGGTAGGTGCGGGACCTGTGGCCGTCAATGGGGTGAACGGTGATCCCTGAAGCGGCCTGACGGCCCGGACATCAGGAGCGCCCCGGCGACCGCGAGGGCGGTGAGCGCCGCCGCCACCGGCACCCCGTACCCGGCGGTGGCCGAAACGTGCTCCACGATCCAGCCGCCGGCCGCGCTGCCGCAGGCGATCCCGCCCAGCAGCCCGGTCACCGCCAGCGTCATGCCCTCGTTCAGCCGCCCCTCGGGGGTGGACCGCTGCACCAGGGTCATCGTGGTGACCATCGTCGGGGCGGTGGCCATCCCCGCCACCAGCAGCGCGCCCGCCAGGACCGGCAGCGAGCCGGTGAGGGCGGCGAGCAGCGGCAGGGTCATCAGCGCGGCCATCGCCGCCAGGCACCAGCCCAGCCGGGAGCGCGCGGACCCGGCCGGACGCACCGCCCCGTACAGCAGGCCCGCCGCGCAGGAACCGGCCGCCTGGAGCGCCAGCACCGCGCCGGCCGCCGTGCGGTGCCCCTGCTCGTCCGCGAACGCGATCGTCACGACCTCCAGGGAGCCGAACACCCCGCCCGTCGCCAGACAGACCAGCAGCAGCGGCCGTACGCCGGGCGCGCGCAGGGGCGCCCCTCCGGAGGCGCGGCGGACGGCCGGGGGCTCCGTGGAGCGCTGTGCGGCGAACAGCGCGACGCCCGTCAGCAGCAGCACCGCGCCGGCCAGCGTGCCCGCCTCCGGGAAGAGGGCCCCGCACAGCAGGGCCGCGAGCACCGGGCCGAGCATGAAGCACAGCTCGTCGGCGGCCTGCTCGAAGGAGTTCGCGGTGTGCAGGTCGTCGGGTCTGTCCTTCAGCAGGTGCGCCCAGCGGGCCCGGGACATGCCCCCGGTGTTGGGGGTGGTGGCCGTCGCGGCGTAGGCGGCGAACAGGGTCCAGCCGGGGGCGTCGTGGCGCACGCAGAGCACCAGGGCGAGCGAGCCCAGCACGGCCACCAGCGTGGCCGGCAGGGCCACCCGGGCCTGCCCGTACCGGTCCACCAGGCGCGCGGTCCACGGGGCGGCCACCGCCGTGGCCGCGAGCCCGGTCGCGGTGACGGCGCCGGCCAGGGCGTACGACCCGCGGGTCCCGGAGATCATCAGGATCGCGCTCACCCCGAACATGCCCATCGGCAGCCGGGCGAGCAGGTTGCCCGCCGTGAAGGCGCGGGTGCCGGGCAGGGCGAACAGACGGCGGTACGGACCCGGCTCGCGCGGGGCGCGCCGGGCGCGCGGGGCGAAGTCGACGGCCACGAGGGTGTCGGCGGTGACGGTGTACAGGCGGGTGTCCGGCGGGGTCGGCTGAGGCATGGCCTTACCGTCACCCCTGGTCAGGTGGCCGGTCCAACACCTTCTCCGGCCCCATTGACGCACCTGTGTTGTAGGTTCGCGGGATGTCCGCCCCCGCCCACGTCGACCCCCGTCTGCTGCGCGCCTTCGTCACCGTCGCCGAGGAACTGCACTTCACCCGCGCCGCCGCGCGTCTCTACGTCGCCCAGCAGGCGCTCAGCCGGGACGTGCGGCGCCTGGAGCGGGAGCTGGGCTGCGAGCTGTTCGTGCGCAGCACCCGCCGGGTCACGCTCACCGCCGACGGCGAGCGCCTGCTGCCGTACGCCCGCGCGGCGCTCCAGGCGCAGGACGACCTGCTCGCCGCCGCCGGACGGAGCCGCCCGCTGCTCGTGGACCTCAACTCCCCGGGCCTCAAGACCCATCGCGAGGTGCTGCGCCGGGCGCGTGAGCGGGCCCCCGGGCACGAGCTGATGGCCCGCTACGAGAGCGGGCTGACCTGGGCGGCGGGGGAGCTGCTCGCGGGGCGGCTGGACGTGTCGTTCGGCCGGTTCGCGGGGCTCGCGCCGGCGGTGCGGGCCGGGCTGGACCAGCAGCCGGTGCGGTACGAGCCGATGGCGGTGGTGCTGCCCGAGGGCCACGCGCTGGCCGCGCTGCCCGAGGTGCCGCTGGCCGCGCTGGCGGGCGTGACCGTGTACGCCGGGGCGGGCAACGACCGCACGGAGGAGTGGACGGACCTGGCGCGGCGGCTGTTCGAGGGCCGGGGGATCACGCTCGCGCCGCCCGCGCCGCTGGCGGTGGGGGAGGAGGAGTTCCAGCGAGTGATGGCGAGGACCGGGCACCCGGTCCTCGCCGTGGTCGGTTTTCCGCCACTCCCCGGAACGGTGTCGCGGCCCCTGGTGGCGCCGGTGCCCCTCTCGCCCGTGTCGCTTGTGTGGCGGAAGGGCATGATGCATCCCGCTCTGGCCGAACTGCGCGGTTCGGCGGCCGAGCTCGCCGCCGGGCGGGGCTGGCTGCGGCGCCCCGTGGACTCCTGGCTCCCGGAGGCCGACGCCGCCGTCATGGGAGCGCACCCAATGTCTCGCTGCTGATACAAAAGGTCGCCCCGCGAACACGCAACCTCCGCGTGCGCTACATTCGATGCCCGAGCACGGTGTGATAAACGGGGCGCTCGGAGCGGGTGGGGGCCCGGTCCGCCGACGGGTGCTCGGGTCGTACGCGCGCCGAAGACTCCGTTGGGGGGAAGTGCGAGCGCGTGGAGAAGTGGCGAGAAGACGCCCAACCGGGGCGGCCGCAGTCGGCCGGCACTTCCCGGAGGTCCGCGGAAGGGGACGAGGCCGCCCGTGAGACACGGGTGATGCCCCTGGCGGACCGGCCCGTCGGACCCGGCGTGAGAGACGGCGCGGAGAGCCTCCGCGCCGGTTCCGGTTCCCTGGACGAACGCTGGGCGCGTCTTGGCGTGTTCCCGTCCGGGAACGGCGACGACGACCGGACGCGGGTGCTGCCCCCGTCCGGGACCGACGACAGGACCCAGGTCCTGCCCGACGCGTCCGGCCGCACGGTCCCGCCCGCCCGGCCCGGCAGCGAGGACCGTACACAGGTGCTGCCCGAGGTGGGCGGACGCGCGGAGCCGCCCGCCCGGCCCGGCCCGGCCGGCGGCGCCCGCCCGTCCGGCGGCCCTGTCGCGTCCGGCGGCCGGGACCGCTTCGACGCCTTCGGGAAGCCGCCCGCGGGGCGCCGGGTCGCCGACGAGGCCTACGACTCCGAGCGCACCACCGCCCTGCGCGTCCCCCGCCCGGCAGCCCCGGCGGCCCCGGCGGCCGGGACGGTGGACGCCGGCGCCACGGCCCGGCTCCCGGTCACGGGCGCCGCGGTCCCCGGGGACACCGGCACCGCCGTACGCGACCCCTGGCAGGAGGAATCCGGCGGCACCGGTGAGGCCACCCACGACCCGCACGAGGTGACGGTCCAGCTCGACGCCGTGCAGATAGGCGCCGGCGGTGTGCTGAGCCGTACACCCGGAGCGGGCGCGGCGCCCGAGGCGGCCCCCGTGTTCGTCGACGAGTCGGGCCGCCGCAACCGGCTCTACCGCCGCATCGGCCTGGCCGTCGGCCTCGCCTGCGTGGGCTACGCCGTCGTCATGGTCGCCACCCTGCTGTCCGGCAACTCCGCCGCCCCCTGGATGCCCGTCCCGGGCCAGGAGGGCAAGCCGGCCGAGCAGGTGGAGACCACGCCCCGGCCCTCCGCGACCGACCCCGCCCCCAGCTCCGGCGCCGGCCTCGACCCGGGCGCCGTGCCGACCGTCCCGGACGCCGCCGACCTGCCCGGACCCGGCGCCTCCGCGCCCGCGGCGGGCGGCACCGGCGGCACCGTGGAGCAGCCCGACGGCGATGCCCCGGCGACCACGCCGACCGGCCGCGCCAGCTCCCAGCCGGGCACCGGCGGCGCCGACGCGGACGGCGGCCCCGCCGCCGAGACGCCCCCGGCCGGCGGAGGCGCCAGCACCCAGCCCTCCACGCCGACGACCGAGGACGACGTCCCGCAGCCCGAGACGTCCGACCCCGTCGGCGACGGCGGCGAGGCCGGCGGCACCGACAGCCTTTCCGCTCCGTCCGCCGGCCGCCCGGTCGCCGTCGAACCCGCCGCGGGCGCGGGCTCCGCCCCCATCGCCGCACCGTCCCCGGAGAACGTCCTCTGATGGCATCCCCGTCCCACCGCCGCCGGGCGCCCCGCCCGGACCGGCGCGGCGCACTGCGCCGTCGCGTACCGCTGCGCCTGCTGCTCCCGCTGCTGGTCCTGGTCGCCCTCGCCGCCATGCTGATGCTGCGCGGCTACGTGCACAGCGAGATCCTCGCCGACCACCGGGTGCAGAACCCGGCGCCCACCACCGAGGTGCCGAAGGAGATACTCGAGGGCGGCCCGGTGATAGACGTCCGCACGGGCGAGGCCACCACCCTCAGCGTGCCGGACGGCCGCCTGGTGCTCACCTTCGACGACGGCCCGGACCCCACCTGGACGCCGAGGGTGCTCGACGTGCTGAAGAAGCACGACGCGCACGCCGTCTTCTTCGTCACCGGCACCATGGCCTCCCGCTACCCGGACCTCGTCCAGCGCATGGTCGACGAGGGCCACGAGATCGGCCTGCACACCTTCAACCACCCCGACCTGTCGCTGCAGTCCAGGGAGCGCATCGACTGGGAGCTGTCGCAGAACCAGCTCGCCATCACCGGCGCGGCCGGCATCCGCACCTCGCTGTTCCGTCCGCCGTACTCCTCCTACTCCGCCGCCATGGACAACGAGTCGTGGCCGGTCACCGAGTACATCGGCAGCCGCGGCTACCTCACCGTCGTCAACAACACCGACAGCGAGGACTGGAAGCGGCCCGGCGTCGACGAGATCATCCGCCGCGCCACCCCGGAGAACGGCGAGGGCGCCATCGTCCTCATGCACGACTCCGGCGGCGACCGCAGCCAGACCGTGGCCGCGCTCGACAGGTTCCTGCCCGACCTGAAGGAGAAGGGCTACGAGTTCGACAACCTGACCGAGGCCCTGGACGCGCCCAGCGCGCACAGCACGGTCACCGGACCCGAGCTCTGGAAGGGCAAGGCCTGGATCTTCCTGGTGCAGGCCTCCGAGAAGATCACCGACGTGCTGGTGGTCGGCCTGGCGATCATCGGCACCCTGGTCATCGCCCGCTTCGTGCTGATGCTGCTGCTGTCCGGCGCCCACGCCCGCCGGGTGCGCGGCAAGAACTTCCGCTGGGGCCCGCCGGTCACCGAGCCCGTCACGGTGCTCGTCCCGGCGTACAACGAGGCCAAGTGCATCGAGAACACCGTCACCTCCCTGATGGCCAGCGATCACCCGATCGAGGTGCTGGTCATCGACGACGGGTCCACCGACGGCACCGCCCGCATCGTCGAGGCGATGGGCCTGCCCAACGTCCGGGTCATCCGCCAGCTCAACGCGGGCAAGCCCGCCGCCCTCAACCGGGGCCTGGCCAACGCCCGGTACGACATCGTCGTGATGATGGACGGCGACACGGTCTTCGAGCCGTCCACCGTCCGTGAACTCGTCCAGCCCTTCGGCGACCCGAAGGTCGGCGCCGTCGCCGGCAACGCGAAGGTCGGCAACAAGGACAGCCTCATCGGCGCCTGGCAGCACATCGAGTACGTGATGGGCTTCAACCTGGACCGCCGGATGTACGACATCCTGCGCTGCATGCCGACCATCCCGGGCGCCGTCGGCGCCTTCCGGAAGTCGGCGCTGGAGCCCATCGGCGGCATGAGCGACGACACGCTCGCCGAGGACACCGACGTCACCATGGCGCTGCACCGCGCGGGCTGGCGCGTGGTCTACGCGGAGAACGCCCGCGCCTGGACCGAGGCCCCGGAGACCGTGCAGCAGCTCTGGTCGTAGCGCTACCGCTGGTCGTACGGCACGATGCAGGCCATCTGGAAGCACCGCCGCGCCCTCGTCGAGAAGGGCCCCTCCGGCCGCTTCGGCCGTGTGGGCCTGCCCTTCGTCTCGCTGTTCATGATCGTGGCCCCGCTGCTGGCCCCGCTGATCGACGTCTTCCTGCTGTACGGCCTGGTCTTCGGACCGACCCAGCAGACCATCCTCGCGTGGCTGGGCGTGCTGGCCATCCAGGCGGTCTGCGCCGCGTACGCGTTCCGCCTGGACAAGGAACGCATGACCCACCTGATCTCGCTGCCGCTGCAGCAGATCCTCTACCGCCAGCTCATGTACGTCGTGCTGCTCCAGTCCTGGATCACCGCGCTCACCGGCGGCCGGCTGCGCTGGCAGAAGCTGCGCCGCACCGGTGTGGTCGGAGCGCCCGTGAACGGGACCGTGCCGAGCGGCCAGGCGTACCACGACGACCGGAGGCCGGTGGCATGACCCACGGACACCCGTCCGGCGCCGGCCCGGTTCCGGGACCGGCCGGCCCGTACCCGACCCCCTACGGCGGACACACGGGCACGGCCCCGCAGCCGCCGTACCCGTTCCCCCGGCAGCACACCACGGAGCCGGCTCCGGAAGCCGCGGAGGCGCCGGTCCGCGAGAAGCCGGGCCGGGACCGGTACCTGGACCTGCTGCGCTCCATCGCCCTGGTCCGCGTCGTCGTCTTCCACCTCTTCGGGTGGGCCTGGCTGACGGTGCTGTTCCCGTCGATGGGCGTGATGTTCGCGCTCGCCGGCTCGCTGATGGCCAGGTCGCTGAAGCGGCCCGCGTGGAGCGTGATCCGCGGACGGCTCCGCCGCCTGCTGCCCCCCTTGTGGATCTTCGGCGCCATCGTGCTGACGCTGCTGTTCGTCAGCGGCTGGAACCCGGGCAAGGACCCCGGCCAGGGCGGCGGGCTCTGGGGTCTGGTCAAACTGTTCAACTACCTGGTCCCGATCGGCGCCCCGCCCTACCCGTTCGAGGCCGCGGACCTCGGGCCGCTGGGCGCCACCTGGGCGACCGACGCGGTGGGGCCGCTGTGGTACCTGCGCGCCTACCTGTGGTTCGTGCTCGCCTCCCCGCTGCTGCTGTGGGCGTTCCGCCGGGCGCCCTGGCCGACGCTGCTCGCCCCGCTCGGCCTGACGGCCGTCGTCGGCACCGGGCTGGTCACCATCCCCGGCGAGACCGGCAACGCGGTCACCGACTTCGCGGTCTACGGCTCCTGCTGGGTGCTGGGCTTCGCCCACCAGGACGGCATGCTCAAGCGGGTCCCGTGCTACATCACCGTGTCCTGCGCCTCCCTGGTGATGGCGTTCGGCCTGTGGTGGGCCTCGGGCCACCTCGGTGACTCGGGGTGGAACCTCAACGACATCCCGCTGGCCCAGGCCACCTGGTCGTTCGGGTTCGTGGTGATCCTGCTCCAGTACTCGCCGTCGTGGCGGGAACTGCCGGGACGGCTCGCCGGCTGGGACCGGATGGTGACCCTGTCCAACAACCGGGCGGTCACCATCTACCTCTGGCACAACCTGCTGATCGCGCTCACCTTCCCGCTCGTCGACCTGCTGTACAAGCTCCCGTTCATGCAGAACGAGCGCGGGGTGGAGGCCCTCAACAGCACCTACGAGCTCTGGACGTTCACGTTCATCTGGCCGCTCATCGGCCTGGTGGTGCTCGCGACCGGCTGGGTCGAGGACCTCGCGGCGAAGCGCCGCCCGAGGCTCTGGCCGAACGGGAGCAAGAGGTCCCGCCCGCGGGCCGGGGCACGCCGGGGCTGATCGTCACGGGCGGAGGCGTCGAGGAGCGGAGGGCCGTCGGACGACACGTCCGACGGCCCTCACCCGTTCACCCGCGACGCCGGCGGCTCACCCGGCGGCCATCCGTAGCCTCGCGCCGTACGCGTCGCACGCATGACGGTGCGGGCCGCACCGCGCGGCCACGGCAGGCAGGACGCCCTCGACGTCGTCGAGTCGCCGGCCCCGGAGCTGGTCACCGACGCCTGCCCGCACACCGAAGGGCCCGCCTCCCCCCAGGCTCACGGGGCTGGGCGACGGCCGGCTGCGGGCCGGGGGGTGGGACAGCGACCCGTACGTCCCCTCCCCGTCCGGCGGGGCCGGTGACGATTCCGCCCCGCTCGCTCCGCTCGACACCGGGTCCGGGCGCGGACTGCTTCTCGTGCAGGAGTACGCCGACTCCTGGGGAGGGCGGGCCCTCGGTGACGGTGCGCTGGGGCGGGGAGCGGGGAAGCTGCTCTGGTTCGAGGTGGGCGGCCGTGCCACACTGCCCCTGTTGCCGAAGTGAACGGTGGGCCAGGGGGCGCGGGGCGTATGAGCAAGCGGCAGACGCAGAAGATGCTGCAGTTGATGGCGAGCGGGGAGCCGGTGCAGCTCACCAGCCCCATGGCGTCCGTGAAGAAACTCGCCCGGCTCGCCTTCGTCGCCCAGCAGTTCGGCTACGAGTACGCCGACGTCCGGCAGGGCGGCGGGGGGAACAACGGCAAGCTCACGATGCTGATCGTGCCCGACCCCAGCCCGCAGGCGCAGGCCCGCGCCGCGCAGAACCGGGCGCAGTACCCGAACGCACACGACGGCGTCTCCCTGCCGCCGCTCGTGCCGGACGCCGTCGAACTGCTCAAGGCGCGCATCAACTTCGACCTCACCGGAAAGAGCGCCGAGAAGCGGATCGGCTACGGCGCCCTCGGCGTCTCCATCGGCAGCGTGATCATCGCCTACCGGCTCGGCGGCACCTCGGACGACTTCGTCGTCGCGGCGGTGATCTGGCTGGCTCTCATGGCGGTCCTGGGCATCGGCTTCGTCGTCACCCGCAAGCGCAACGCCAAGTTCGCGGCGCGGCTCCAGGCGGCCGGCTTCGCACCGGTGACGGACGAGACGGGCCGGGTGCGCTACCTGCCGCCGGGCGGTCAGACGCCGGGGCACGGCAACCCCTTCGGGAGCGGCCCCTACGGCCCGTACGGGGCGCAGGCCGGCGCCCCGGCCCCGCAGCAGCAGCCCGCCCCGGGCTACGCCCAGCAGCCCCCGGCGTACGGCCGGCCGTTCCCGCAGCAGCAGCCCGGCCCGTACGCCCAGCAGCCGCCCGTCTACGGTCAGCCCGGTCCGTACGGCGTCCCGCCCCAGCAGGCGCCCGGCCCCTACGGGCAGCCCGGCCCCTACGGTGCCCCGCAGCAGCAATCCGGTCCCTACGGGCAGCCCCCGCAGCACTGACCCCTCACCGCGTCCCCGGTGACCGGTGACGGACTCCTCTCACCCCGCCCCCGCCCGGGGTGAGAGCAACGTTCCCTGCCGGTCACCGCGTGCCACAGGCCGGAAACGCCCCCTCCCTACCTTCGGAACCAGCCCTCGCGGCACCGCCGCGCCCCGGAGAACAGTGGAGGCCCCATGACAGCCCGCAGCGGCCGTTGGATCCAGCAGTGGGACCCGGAGGACGAGACCTTCTGGAACCGCACCGGAGAGCGGATCGCCCGCCGCAATCTCCTCTTCTCCGTCCTGTCCGAGCACATCGGCTTCTCCGTCTGGACCATGTGGTCCGTGCTGGTGCTCTTCATGGGCCCCGAGTACGGGCTGACCCCCGCCGACAAGTTCCTGCTGACCTCGATGGTCACGCTGGTCGGCGCCGTCGTCCGGGTCCCGTACACCTTCGCCGCCGCGGTGTTCGGCGGGCGGAACTGGACGATCGTCTCCGCGGGGCTGCTGCTCGTGCCGACCGTCGCCGCGTTCGCGGTGATGGAGCCGGGCACCTCCTTCTCCACGTTCCTGCTGGTCGGCCTGCTGGCCGGCATCGGCGGCGGCAACTTCGCGTCCTCCATGACCAACATCAACGCCTTCTTCCCGCTGCGGAAGAAGGGCTGGGCGCTCGGCCTGAACGCGGGCGGGGGCAACATCGGCGTCCCCGTCATCCAGCTCGTCGCCCTCGCGATCATCGGCGCGAGCGGCGGACCGCGGGTGCTGCTCGGCCTCTACATCCCGCTGATCGTCCTCGCCGCCCTGCTCGCGGCCCTCTACATGGACAACCTGGCCTCGGTGAGGAACGACACCGGAGCCGCCAAGGACGCGGCGCGCGACCCGCACACCTGGATCATGTCCTTCCTCTACATCGGCACCTTCGGCTCGTTCATCGGCTACAGCTTCGCCTTCGGGCAGGTGCTGCAGAACCAGTTCGACCGCACCCCGCTGGAGGCCGCGTACGTCACCTTCATCGGGCCGCTGCTGGGCTCGCTGATCCGTCCGGTGGGCGGCCGGCTCGCCGACCGCTACGGCGGCGCGCGCATCACGCTGTGGAACTTCGTCGCCATGGGCGCGGCCACCGCGGTGCTGATCGCCGCCTCGACGGAACAGTCGCTCGCGCTGTTCACCGTCGCCTTCGTGGGGCTGTTCGTGCTGACCGGTCTCGGCAACGGCTCGACGTACAAGATGATCCCCGGCATCTTCCAGGCCAAGGCGCAGGCCCTGGGCCTCCAGGGCGAGGCGGCGGCCGCGTACGGACGGCGGCTGTCCGGGGCGTCCATGGGCCTGATCGGCGCGGTGGGCGCGCTCGGCGGCGTCGGCATCAACCTCGCCTTCCGCGAGTCCTTCCTCTCCTACGGCTCCGGCACCGGCGCGTTCATGGCGTTCCTCGCCTGCTACGCGGTCTGTTTCGCGGTCACCTGGGCGGTATACCTTCGCCGGCCCGCCGCCCGCCCGGCCGGCGCCACCTCCGCCACGGAGGAGAAGACGCAGCTCAGCTACGCCGAGGTGTGACGGCGGGTGACGTAACACTGGTGACATGAAGCCGAACCGAGCCCGTCATGGAACGTTGACAGGCTCGATCGGCATGAAGGTGGAGCCGCACCTTCATGCAGTACGCCGACTCGAGCCGGGACGAGAGTGATGGACGACGAACGAGAGCAGTCACCGGAGCACGGCCCCCTCGCGGGCTTCACCGTGGGCGTGACCGCGGCGCGCCGTGCCGACGAGCTGGGCGCGCTGCTGGAGCGGCGCGGTGCGGCGGTGCTGCACGCCCCGGCCCTGCGGATCGTGCCGCTCTCCGACGACAGCGAACTGCTGGCCGCCACCAAGGAGATCATCGGGCGGGCCCCGGACCTCGCGGTCGCCACCACCGCCATCGGGTTCCGCGGCTGGGTGGAGGCCGCCGACGGCTGGGGGCTCGGCGAGGACCTGCTGGAGCGGCTGCGCGAGGTGCGGATCCTGGCACGCGGACCCAAGGTGAAGGGCGCGATCCGGGCGGCCGGACTGACCGAGGAGTGGTCGCCGGCCTCGGAGTCGATGGCCGAGGTGCTGGACCGGCTGCTCGAGGAGGGCGTCGACGGGCTGCGCGTCGCCGTCCAGCTGCACGGCGAGCCGCTGCCCGGGTTCGTGGAGGCGCTGCGCGCCGGGGGAGCGGAGGTGGTGGGCGTGCCGGTCTACCGGTGGCTTCCGCCGGAGGACCTCGGGCCGGTGGACCGCCTGGTCGACGCGGTCGTCGCCCGCACCCTGGACGCGGTCACCTTCACCAGCGCGCCCGCCGCCGCCTCGCTGCTGTCCCGTGCCGAGGAGCGGGGCCTGCTCGACGACCTGCTGGCCGCGCTCGGCCACGACGTGCTGCCCGCCTGCGTCGGCCCGGTCACCGCCCTGCCGCTCCAGGCGAAGGGCGTCGGCACCGTGCAGCCCGAACGCTTCCGGCTCGGCCCGCTGGTCCAGCTCCTCTGCCGCGAACTCCCCTCGCGTGCCCGCGCGTTGCCCGTCGCCGGGCACCGGGTGGAGATCCGGGGACACGCGGTGCTGGTCGACGGCGCGCTGCGGCCCGTACCGCCCGCCGGGATGTCCCTGCTGCGGACGCTGTCCCGCCGGCCCGGCTGGGTCGTCTCCCGCGCGGAGCTGCTGCGCGCCCTGCCGGGCGAGGGCCGCGACGAACACGCGGTGGAGACCGCGATGGCCCGCCTGCGCACGGCCCTGGGCGCCCCCAAGCTGATCCAGACGGTCGTCAAACGCGGCTACCGCCTGGCCCTCGACCCGGCGGCCGACGCCAAGTACGACGGGGCGGGCTGAGCGCGTTCGTCGACCGGTTCGCCGTCGGTGACCGACGCGGTCCCCGACGCCTTTCCCGCCACCTTCCCCGCCCTTTTCACCCCACCCCCTCACGGCGGGGCGGCGCCCGGCCGGCCAGTCGTCGAAGCCGCCGCGTCCGGGAACGCGCGGACCCCCGCCCCGTTCCCCCTCCCTGCGGGCGGGCTGGACGGAAAGCACGCGGCGGGAGGGGTTCCGGGGGCGGGGGCGGGCGGGCACTGTGGAGGCGGAACGGTTTCCCGGTTCGCGCACGGCCCCCCACGCGCGCGGGGGCCCACCTAGGCGGTGGCAGGACATGGCACTGGGTACGGTCACGGCGTCCTACGAGCTGAGGTTCGACACCGGGCGGGTCTGCCTGGACCTGCTCGCGACCACTCATCCAGGGGAGCGGCTGGCCTCCGTCGACGCGCTGCGCGCCTGGATCGCCGGCACCGGACTCGTCCCCGAGGGCACCCCGCTCGCCCACGCCGGCCCGTCCTGGCTGACCGCCTTCCGCGAACTGCGCGCGTGCCTGGTCCCGTTGGTGCGGAAGTCCGGCTCCCGCTCCTACGGCCCCGCGCTCGCCCGGGTCAACGAACTCGCCCGCTCCGCACCGCCGGCGCCCCGCGCGGTCCCCGGCGCGGACGGGACGCTGGTGCGCCGGCTCGCCGGCCCGCCCGGCCGTGACGCGCTGCTCGGCGCGGTGGCGCGGGACGCGGTGGACCTGCTCACCGACCCGGCCGCCCGGGCGAGCCTGCGCCAGTGCGAGGGCGACAACTGCCCCATCGTGTACGTCGACGCCTCCCGGGGCCGGCGGCGCCGCTGGTGCTCCAGCGAGGTGTGCGGCAACCGCGAGCGCGTGGCCCGGCACCGCCGCCGCACCGCGGCCCTCACGCGCGCCTGAGGCCGGCGCCGCCGGTCCGCG
The DNA here is from genome assembly GCF_002899455.1 of Streptomyces sp. DH-12. Classification (GTDB taxonomy): domain Bacteria; phylum Actinomycetota; class Actinomycetes; order Streptomycetales; family Streptomycetaceae; genus Streptomyces. Next base: position 4,706,311 of record NZ_PPFB01000001.1, read on the forward strand.
CCGGAACGTCCTGTCCGCTTCGCGGTGTTCGCGCACCGAGGGCGCCGGGCACCGGTCAAGTGACGACCGTCACGCCCCCGTTGGACCCGCGTGGTCGCCCGTCGGCGCTTCCCCGCTCACCGTGTGCCGGAGATGTGGAGAGGGAGCGGGGGGAATGTGCGTGCATGTCCCGGTCGCCGTGACGTCCCCGAGAAAACTGCCGTCTCTCTTTGAACGCCCCACGGCCCCCGTGCGTACCGGTGGGCGAGCGACCGACTGGGGGATCGCCCGGACACCGGAGGTGGGCGTGCGCAAGGATGCGGCCGTGGCCAATGAACGCGGAACGAGGGCCCGACATCGCATGTCCTCACCGCCCTCGGAACCTGACGAGGAGTTGATGCGTGCGCTGTACCGCGAGCACGCGGGACCCCTGTTGGCCTACGTCCTCAGGCTGGTCGCCGGAGACCGGCAGCGCGCCGAGGACGTCGTCCAGGAAACGCTCATCCGTGCCTGGAAGAACGCCGGTCAGCTCAATCGGGCGACCGGTTCGGTACGCCCCTGGCTGGTGACGGTCGCCCGGCGCATCGTCATCGACGGCCACCGCAGCCGGCAGGCCCGGCCGCAGGAGGTCGATCCGTCGCCGCTGGAGGTCATCCCCGCGGAGGACGAGATCGACAAGGCGCTGTGGCTGATGACGCTGTCGGACGCACTCGACGACCTGACCCCGGCGCACCGGGAGGTCCTCGTCGAGACGTACTTCAAGGGGCGTACCGTCAATGAGGCGGCCCAGACACTCGGCATACCGAGCGGCACCGTACGCTCCCGGGTGTTCTACGCCCTGCGGTCGATGAAGCTGGCTCTGGAGGAGCGGGGGGTGACGGCGTGATGAGTGTGTACGGGGGAAACCAGGGATTCGGCACGGGCGGGACGGGTATGTCAGGTGCCATGGAGGGATCACCGGTGCCGAACGAGCACGAGACCGTCGGTGCCTACGCCCTCGGCATCCTCGACGACGCCGAAGCCAGCGCGTTCGAGGCCCATCTGGCGACCTGCGAATGGTGCGCCCAGCAGCTCGACGAACTCGCCGGGATGGAACCGATGCTGGCCGCGCTCGCGGACCTGCCCGACGCCGCCGGATCGCCCGCGATCGGCGAGTCGCTGTCCGCGAAGCCGTCGCCGCGGGTGGTGGAGAAGCTCATCGACGAGGTGGCCGAGCGCCGGGCGCGCAAGCGCCGCCGCAACTTCTACATGGTGGCCGCGGCCGGCGCGCTGATCGTCAGCGGCCCGTTCGTGGCCGTCGCGGCGAGCGGCGGGGACGGGGGCGGCAGCGGCGGCGGGGGCGGCGCCGGCCGCACCCTCGCGGCCAACCCCGCCAAGGACGCCTTCGACAAGAGCTCCGAGAAGATCACGGCGACCGACCCCGTCACCGGGGTGACCGCCACCGTGGCCCTGGAGGACAAGCTCTGGGGCACCGAGATCGTCACCGAGCTGAAGAACGTCAAGGGCGAACAGAAGTGCTCGCTCATCGCCGTCGGCAAGAACGGCGAGCGCGAGACGGTGAACTCCTGGGCGGTCACCGGCGAGGGCTACGGACTGCCCGACGCCACGACCGACAAGGGCAAGCAGCCGCTGTACGTCCAGGGCGGCGCCGCCTTCGAGCGCAACGAGATCGACCACTTCGAGATCGCGACCTTCGACGGCAAGACGCTCGTGGAGGTCGACGCGTAGCCGCGACAGGCTCCCTTCGCGTACGGTTGACGGCTGCCCAGCACGTCAGAAGGGGGCCCGGTGGCCGCTCAGGCTCAACAGGAAACCGCGGTCGACCCGGTTCACGACTCCGTTCGGGACCGGGAGATCCGTGTGGAACAGGAACACCTGGACCGGGTGTACCGGCGCCTCGAGGAGAAGATCTCCGAGGCCGAGTTCCTCATGCGCGACGCCGCCCAGCGCGGCCAGGTCGGCACGCCCGGCGCCCTCGCCGAACGGGACGCCCAGGTCTTCCGGGCCGGCGTCCACCTCAACCGGCTGCACGGCGAGTACGAGGACTTCGTCTTCGGACGGATCGACCTGCTGCCCGGCAAGGACGGCGAGAAGGGCCCCGACGGCGCGTACACCGCCGTCGAGCCCGCCGAGGGCGCCGTCCGCCCCGACAACACCGCCGACATCGCCGAGACCCTGCACATCGGCCGCATAGGCGTCCTCGACGAGGACTACGCCCCGCTGGTCATCGACTGGCGGGCGCCCGCCGCGGCCCCCTTCTACCGCTCCACCCCGGTCGACCCCGGCCGGGTCGTGCGGCGCCGGGTGATCCGCTCCCAGGGGCGCCGGGTGCGCAGCGTCGAGGACGACCTGATGCGCCCCGAGCTGACGGCCTCCCTCGACGGCCGCGAGCTGGCCGTGATCGGCGACGGCGCCCTGATGGCCGCGCTCGGCCAGGCCCGTACCCACACGATGCGGGACATCGTGGCGTCCATCCAGGCCGAGCAGGACCTGGTGATCCGCGCCCCCGCCGCCTCCGTCACCTACGTCGAGGGCGGTCCCGGCACCGGCAAGACCGCCGTCGCCCTGCACCGCGCCGCCTACCTGCTCTACCAGAACCGGCGCCGGTACGCGGGCGGCATCCTCATCGTCTCCCCGACCCCGCTGCTGGTCGCCTACACCGAGGGCGTCCTGCCGTCCCTCGGCGAGGAGGGCCAGGTCGCCGTCCGCGCCATCGGCTCCCTCGTGGACGGCGCCGAGGCCACGCTGTACGACTCCCCGGCCGTGGCCCGCGTCAAGGGCTCGTACCGCATGCTCAAGGTGGTGCGGAAGGCCGCGCGCGGCGCCCTGGAGCTGAACGACGCGCCGCAGCGGCTGCGGGTCGTCGCCTTCGGCCGGCGCCTGGAGCTGGAGGCGGAGGAACTGGCGGGCATCCGCCGTACCGCCCTCGGCGGCACCGCCCCGGTCAACCTGCTGCGTCCCCGCGCCCGCAAGCTGCTGCTGGACGCCCTGTGGGAGCGCTCCGGCGCCGGGGCCCGGCACACCGACCCCGAACTCGCCGCCGAGCTGCGCGCCTCCTTCGACGAGGACATCACCTCCGAGGACGACTTCACCGCCTTCCTCGACGCCTGGTGGCCCGAACTGACCCCCGCCGCCGTCCTCGACGCCATGGCCGACGAGCGGCGCCTCGGCCGCTGGGCCCGGCGCGTCCTGAACCCGGGGGAGGTGCGCAGGCTGGCGCGCGCCTTCCAGCGGGACGGGCGCTCCGTGCACGACATCGCGCTGCTGGACGAGCTCCAGGCGATCCTGGGCGCCCCCGCCCGGCCCCGCAAGAAACGCGAGATCGACCCGCTGGACCAGCTCACCGGCCTGGAGGAGCTGATGCCGGTGCGCGAGGAGACCCAGCGCGAGCGGGCCGAGCGGCTCGCCCAGGAGCGCGTCGAGTACGCCCACGTCATCGTCGACGAGGCGCAGGACCTCACCCCGATGCAGTGGCGCATGGTCGGCCGCCGCGGCCGGCACGCCACCTGGACGATCGTCGGCGACCCGGCCCAGTCCTCCTGGTCCGATCCGGACGAGGCCGCCCAGGCCCGTGACGAGGCCCTCGGCGCCCGCCCGCCCGCCTCCCGCCACCGCCCCGCCGGGGGAGGCCCCTCGGGCGCCCCTTCCCGTGGCCGCCGCTTCGAGCTGACCGTGAACTACCGCAACCCGGCCGAGATCGCCGAGCTGGCGGCGAAGGTCCTCGCCCTCGCCATGCCGGGCGCCGAGGCGCCGCGCGCGGTGCGCTCCACGGGCGTCGAGCCGCGCTTCGCCGTGGCCGGGGAGACGCTGGGCGACACCGTGCGGGCCGAGGCCGCCCGGCTGCTGGAGCGGGTGGACGGCACGGTCGGCGTGGTCGTCGCCATGCGGCGGCGCGAGGAGGCGCGGAGCTGGCTCGACGGGCTCGGCGACCGGGTGGTGGCGCTCGGCAGCCTGGAGGCCAAGGGCCTGGAGTACGACGCGACGGTCGTCGTCTCCCCCGCGGAGATCGCCGACGAGTCCCCGGCCGGCCTGCGGGTGCTGTACGTCGCCCTGACGCGCGCCACGCAGCAGCTCACCGTGGTGTCCGTGGAGCGCGACCAGCCGGACGCCGACGGGGTCCCCGACCTGCTGCGGGACTGAGCGGACGGTCCCGCGGCGACCCCGTGGGACCGGTGGGGCCGGGGATGCGGGAAATATCCCCGGTCGCGGGAATGGCCTCGCGCGATCCGTTTGTTAGCCTGGACGTGGCACCGGCCCGATCCAAGCCCCCGGGCCCAACCTTAGTCGCTTCGAGCGACCACTTGCCGCGAGGCGAGCATGGCGGGTCGGTGTCATGAACGTGTGAGAGGCCCACGTCACGAGATGTGACGTGGGCCTCTTTTGACTCTTCCATGCCTCTCGTGTCGTGGAATACGTTTTCCGTCTGATGACATGGCGCGGTGAACAAAACGTTCGCAATCCGAGGCGGCTACCACGTACCCAGCGGTAGGTGCGACGATCGGACGGCACGATTCGCGACACGGTTGAAAAGCAGAGGAAGTCGGCCATGGCAACGGCGCCCAGCGTCTCCTACTCGATGACCATCCGGCTGGAGGTGCCCGCGGGAGGAACCGCGGTGTCCCAGCTCACCGGGGCCGTCGAGTCCCACGGAGGCTTGGTGACCGGCCTCGACGTGACGGCGTCGGGCCACGAGAGGCTCCGGATCGACGTCACGATCGCGGCCGCGTCCACCGCCCACGCCGACGAGATCGTCGAGCAGCTCCGCGCCATCGAGGGCGTCACCCTCGGCAAGGTCTCCGACCGTACGTTCCTGATGCACCTCGGCGGCAAGATCGAGATGGCGTCGAAGCACCCCATCCGCACCCGTGACGACCTGTCCATGGTCTACACGCCCGGTGTGGCCCGGGTCTGCATGGCGATCGCCGAGAACCCCGAGGACGCCCGCCGCCTCACCATCAAGCGCAACTCCGTTGCGGTCGTGACGGACGGCTCCGCCGTGCTGGGCCTGGGCAACATCGGCCCGAAGGCCGCGCTGCCGGTGATGGAGGGCAAGGCCGCCCTGTTCAAGCGGTTCGCCGGCATCGACGCCTGGCCGCTGTGCCTGGACACCCAGGACACCGACGCGATCGTGGAGATCGTCAAGGCGATCGCCCCCGGCTTCGCCGGCATCAACCTCGAGGACATCTCCGCGCCCCGCTGCTTCGAGATCGAGGCCCGGCTGCGCGAGGCCCTCGACATCCCCGTCTTCCACGACGACCAGCACGGCACCGCGATCGTGGTGCTCGCCGCCCTGACCAACGCCCTGCGGGTCACCGGCAAGTCCATCGAGAGCATCCGGGTCGTCATGTCCGGCGCCGGCGCGGCCGGCACCGCCATCCTCAAGCTGCTGCTCGCCGCCGGCGTGAAGAACGCCGTGGTGGCCGACATCCACGGCGTGGTGCACGCCGGCCGCGAGGACCTGGTCGGCGCCGCCCCCGGCTCCGCCCTGTGCTGGATCGCCGACCACACCAACCCGGAGAACCTCACCGGCACGCTGAAGGAGGCCGTGCGCGGCGCGGACGTCTTCATCGGCGTCTCCGCCCCCAACGTGCTCGGCGCCGAGGACGTCTCCGCGATGGCCGAGGGCGCGATCGTGTTCGCGCTCGCGAACCCCGACCCCGAGGTGGACCCGGCGATCGCCCGCCAGACGGCGGCCGTCGTGGCCACCGGCCGCTCCGACTTCCCCAACCAGATCAACAACGTGCTGGTGTTCCCGGGCGTCTTCCGCGGCCTGCTGGACGCCCAGTCCCGCACCGTCAACACCGAGATGATGCTGGCCGCGGCCCAGGCCCTGGCCGACGTGGTCACCGAGGACGAGCTGAACCCGAACTACATCATCCCCAGCGTCTTCAACGAGAAGGTCGCGGGCGCGGTGGCCGACGCCGTCCGGGACGCCGCGAAGGCCGCCGGCGCGTGACACCCGCGACGGTCCGGGCGTTGTGAGGATCGCCACGGGCGGTTTGAACCGGCGCGTCGCGGAACCCGTACTCCCGGCCGCCCCCTAGGGTGGCGGCCGGACCCGGGCTCCGGCCCCCTGCTGTCCGCTGCCGGAAGCGGACGGAGCGTCACCGTGCGGAGGCCGTGACGCTCTTCGTGTGACTCCCTCGGGTGTTCTCACGACTCCTGCGGGTGCCGGATTGGCATTACCGCCGCAGGTAGAGGCAGGATGCGTCCCTGGGCGCGAGGGTCCGACGAAGGACCCGGGTCCGGGGACTCACCGAGGAACCTGGCAGCATCGGCTTTCGCCGTGCCCGACATGCGGCTCCGCCGCGTGGCACGCCTCAACGGCAAGAAGAACACGGGAGTAACAACATGAACCGCAGTGAGCTGGTGGCCGCGCTGGCCGACCGCGCCGAGGTGACCCGCAAGGACGCCGACGCCGTGCTGGCCGCGTTCGCCGACGTCGTCGGCGACATCGTCTCCAAGGGCGACGAGAAGGTCACCATCCCCGGCTTCCTGACCTTCGAGCGCACCCACCGCGCTGCGCGCACCGCGCGCAACCCGCAGACCGGTGAGCCGATCCAGATCCCCGCCGGGTACAGCGTGAAGGTCTCGGCGGGCTCGAAGCTCAAGGAAGCGGCCAAGGGCAAGTAAGGCGCCCGCGCGCCCGCCCGCTGCGACGCCGTCCGGCTGAGCGGTCCTGAGCGGGCGCGGGTCCGTCGTGGCTCGTCGCGCCCGCGCGGTGGCAGCCGCGCGGCAGGTGCGGCCCGCGCCCCTTCGCGGGGCGCCGCAGTGAACGCCGATGGGGCGGTCACCCTTTCCGGGTGACCGCCCCATCGGCGTTCGTGGCCGTGGTCAGCCGAGGGCCTTGCCCGGCAGTTCCACCTTGGCGCCGAGCGCGGAGAGCTTCTCCATGAAGTTCTCGTAGCCGCGGTTGATCAGGCCGATGCCGTGCACGCGGGACGTGCCCTGGGCGGCGAGGGCCGCGATCAGGTACGAGAAGCCGCCGCGCAGGTCGGGGATGACGAGGTCCGCGCCCTGGAGCTTCGTCGGGCCCGAGACGACCGCCGAGTGCAGGAAGTTGCGCTGGCCGAAGCGGCAGTCGGAGCCGCCCAGGCACTCGCGGTAGAGCTGGATGTGGGCGCCCATCTGGTTCAGCGCGGACGTGAAGCCCAGACGGGACTCGTAGACCGTCTCGTGGATGATGGACAGGCCCGTGGCCTGCGTCAGCGCCACCACCAGCGGCTGCTGCCAGTCGGTCTGGAAGCCGGGGTGCACGTCCGTCTCCAGCGCGATGGACTTCAACTGCCCGCCGGGGTGCCAGAAACGGATGCCCTCGTCGTCGATCTCGAAGGCGCCGCCGACCTTCCGGTAGGTGTTGAGGAACGTCATCATCGAGCGCTGCTGGGCGCCGTGGACGTAGATGTCGCCCTCGGTGGCGAGCGCCGCGGACGCCCAGGAGGCGGCCTCCAGGCGGTCCGGCAGGGCGCGGTGGGTGTAGCCGCCGAGCCGGTCCACACCGGTGATGCGGATCGTCCGGTCGGTGTCCATCGCGATGATGGCGCCCATCTTCTGCAGGACGCAGATCAGGTCCTCGATCTCCGGCTCCACCGCCGCGTTGGACAGCTCGGTGACACCCTCCGCGAGGACCGCCGTGAGCAGCACCTGCTCGGTGGCGCCGACGGACGGGTACGGCAGCCGGATCTTGGTGCCGCGCAGCCGCTGCGGGGCCTCCAGGTACTGGCCGTCCGCCCGCTTCTCGATCGTCGCGCCGAACTGCCGCAGCACGTCGAAGTGGAAGTCGATGGGGCGTCCGCCGATGTCGCAGCCGCCGAGGCCCGGGATGAACGCGTGCCCGAGCCGGTGCAGCAGCGGCCCGCAGAACAGGATCGGGATCCGCGAGGAACCGGCGTGGGCATCGATGTCAGCGACGTTGGCGCTCTCCACGTACGTGGGGTCGAGCACCAGCTCGCCGGGTTCCTCGCCCGGACGGACCGTCACGCCGTGCAGCTGCAGCAGACCCCGGACGACCCGGACGTCACGGATGTCCGGAACGTTGCGCAGCCGGCTCGGTGCGCTGCCCAGCAGCGCGGCGACCATGGCCTTCGGTACGAGGTTCTTCGCACCGCGGACCCGGATCTCGCCCTCCAGCGGGGTTCCGCCGTGGACAAGCAGTACGTCGTCGACGTCGTTGACGGTCATGGATCTCGCGTTCCGTGGAGTGGGGCAGGGGCCAGAAGGGAAAGGGTAGTCGCCCTCCGCCCCCCTTCTGCATGTCTGAGGAGGCCCCGGGGACGTCATGGGTCTGTCACAACACGAACCGTTCGACGGCGGACACGCGGGGTCACCGTGAGCCGTCGCGCGCCGGGCGCGCCCCCGGCCGCCCGTCCGCACCTCCTCGCCCCGGCCGGACGACGCCCGACCAGGAAGGTCTCGCGCGCGGCGGCCGTGTTCACTCCGTCACCCGGATTGCCTCCCCGCGCGACGGGAAGATGCGGGATCATGTCTGGCATGACCGAGGTGTCCTCGCTCACAGGGCGGCTGCTCGTGGCCACTCCCGCTCTGGCGGACCCGAATTTCGACCGTGCGGTGGTGCTCCTTCTCGACCACGACGAGGAGGGCTCCCTCGGTGTCGTCCTCAACCGGCCGACCCCGGTGGACGTGGGCGACATCCTGGAGGGCTGGGCGGACCTGGCCGGCGAACCCGGCGTGGTGTTCCAGGGCGGCCCGGTGTCGCTGGACTCCGCCCTCGGCGTGGCGGTCGTCCCGGGCGGGGCGGCGGGGGAGGACCCGCCGCTGGGCTGGCGCCGGGTGCACGGCGCGATCGGCCTGGTCGACCTGGAGGCCCCGCCGGAGCTGCTCGCCTCCGTCCTCGGCTCGCTGCGGATCTTCGCCGGGTACGCGGGCTGGGGCCCCGGCCAGCTGGAGGACGAGCTGGCCGACGGCGCCTGGTACGTGGTCGAGTCGGAGCCGGGTGACGTGTCCTGTCCGTCGCCCGAGCGGCTCTGGCGCGAGGTGCTGCGCCGGCAGCGCAGCGAACTGGCGATGGTCGCCACGTATCCGGACGACCCTTCGCTCAACTGAGCCGGGCGGCCTTCAGTACCCTTGGCGGTTATGAGCACTCTTGAGCCCGAGCGCGGGACTGGTACGGGGACCCTCGTCGAGCCGACGCCGCAGACCTCCCACGGCGACGGTGACCACGAGCGCTTCGCCCACTACGTCCAGAAGGACAAGATCATGGCGAGCGCCCTCGACGGTACTCCCGTCGTGGCGCTGTGCGGCAAGGTGTGGGTGCCCGGCCGCGACCCGAAGAAGTACCCGGTGTGCCCCATGTGCAAGGAGATCTACGAGTCCATGGGTGACGGCGGCGACGACAAGGGCAAGGGCGACAAGTAGTCCCCCTCCCCCGCTGACGCCGGTCCGAGTCCTCCCAGGCCCCCGGGGTGCGCTTTGCGTGCCCGCGGGGGCCTTTGTGCTGCTTGCCCGTTGCGCAGGGCGCGTCGGCCGGTCACAGAGTGGTGGAGACCCCTTGTGGCGTGGCTCACCCAGTCCTTAGCCTCCGTGTGTTGTGCACAGCGAAACCGCTATTGCATATGCTGCAACGCGCTCGGAGGAACACTCCATGAAGCTGTCCGTTCGCATGGTCGCCGTCGCGGCCGTCCTCGCCACCGCCGCCTGCGCCCCCCAGACCTCGGGCACGTCCTCCTCCGACAAGGACGAGAAGACCGGCACCCTGCGCGTCTGGCTCTTCCAGGAGGTCAACAACGAACCCAAGGAACAGGTCGTCGACTCCGTCCTCGCCGCGTTCGAGAAGGAGCACGAGGGCGCCGAGGTCACCGTCGAGTACATCCCCGTCGAGACCCGCGCCCAGCGCATCAAGGCCGCCTTCAACGACCCCGCGTCCGCCCCCGACCTCATCGAGTACGGCAACACCGACACCGCCGGCTACGTGAAGGACGGCGGACTCGCCGACGTCACCGAGGACTTCGGCGCCTGGGACGAGGCCAAGGACACCGACCCCACCGCCCGCCAGTCCGTCACCGTCGGCGGAAAGGTCTACGGCGTGCCCTACTTCGTCGGCGTCCGCGCGCTCTACTACCGCACCGACGTCTTCGAGGAACTCGGCCTGGACGTCCCGAGGACCCAGGCCGAGCTGATCTCCACCGCCAAGGAGATCCGCGCCGCCCGCCCCGACCTGTACGGCCTCGCCGTCGGCGGCGCCTACACCTACGGCGCGATGCCCTTCCTCTGGGCCCACGGCGGCGAACTGGCCACCGGCAAGGGAGGGTCGTACGCCTCCGCCGTCGACAGCGCCGCCGCGCGCAAGGGCATCGAGGCGTACACCTCGCTGTTCGGCGACGACAACTGCCCGGCCGCCAAGTGCGCCGCGATGACCGGCAACGACACCATCACCGCCTTCGCCGCGGGCAAGGCGGCCATGGCGATCGGCGGCGACTTCAGCCACGCCGCCGTGGAGGCCGGCGAGGTCAAGGGCGAGTACGCCGTCGTCCCGCTGCCGGGTGTGGAGGCCGGGTCGATCGCGCCCGCGTTCGCGGGCGGCAACAACCTGGGCGTGCTGAAGTCCACCACGCACCGCACCCTCGCCGTCGACCTGATGAAGCGGCTCGCGTCCAAGGAGGCGCAGGGCGAGCTGTTCGACGCGATGGGCTTCCTGCCGACCTTCTCCGACGTCCGGCAGCAGGTGGCCGCGAAGGAGGCCTTCGTGAAGCCGTTCGTCGCGACGCTGGCCGCCGGCACCAAGTTCGTGCCGGTGTCGCCGGCATGGGCGCAGATCGACGCGGGACAGGTGCTGCCGACGATGTTCCAGGAGATCGTGTCCGGCAAGAAGGACGTGGCGACCGCGTCCGCCGACGCGGCGAAGAAGATGAACGACGCGTTCGGGTCGGCCGGATGACCGTGTCCACGGGCCCGGGGGTTCTGGAGCGTCGGCGGGCTCCGGTGCGCGGGGGCTCCCCGCGCAGTTCCCCGCGCCCCCGAGCGGGGCGTCCGGGCACCCCCTGGCTGTATCTCGCCCCGGCTCTCGTGGTCCTCGGCGGGCTGCTCGCCTACCCGATCTACCAGCTCGGGCTCATCTCGGTCTTCCACTACACCCAGGCACAGGTCAGCGGCGGGGAGCCGACCACCTTCGAGGGGTTCGGGAACTACGCCGAGCTGTTCGGGGACGCGCAGTTCTGGGAGGTGCTGCTGGCCACCGTGCTGTTCGCGGCGGCCTGCGTCGTCTCCACGCTGGCCGTGGGGTGCGCGCTCGCCGTGCTGCTCACGCGGGTGCGGGCGGTGCCGCGGCTGGCGCTGATGCTGGCCGCGCTGGGCGCCTGGGCCACTCCGGCGATCACCGGGTCCACGGTGTGGCTGTTCCTCTTCGACGCCGACTTCGGCCCGGTCAACCGGCTGCTGGGGCTCGGCGACCACTCCTGGACGTACGGGCGGTTCAGCGCGTTCTTCCTGGTGCTGCTCGAAGTGGTGTGGTGCTCCTTCCCGTTCGTGATGGTCACCGTCTACGCCGGCATCCGCGCGGTGCCCGCCGAGGTGCTGGAGGCGGCCGCGCTGGACGGGGCCTCCTCGTGGCGGATCTGGCGGTCGGTGCTCGCGCCGATGCTCCGCCCGATCCTGGTCGTCGTCACCATCCAGTCGGTCATCTGGGACTTCAAGGTCTTCACGCAGATCTACGTCATGACGGGCGGCGGGGGCATCGCGGGACAGAACCTGGTGCTCAACGTCTACGCCTACCAGAAGGCGTTCGCGTCCTCGCAGTACAGCCTGGGCGCCGCGATCGGCGTGGTGATGCTGCTGATCCTGCTCGCCGTGACGCTGGTGTACCTGCGGCTGCTGCGCCGCCAGGGGGAGGAACTGTGAGCCTCGTGAGCCGGGACGGGGAACCCCGGGTGAATCTTCCGCGCCGGTTCGCCCGGCGCCCGGGCCGGACGGCGGCCGAGGCGGCCGCCCTGGTGATCGCCGCCGTGGTGGCCCTCCCGCTGTACTGGATGGTGCTCAGCGCCTTCAAGCCGGCCGGGGAGATCGAGTCGAGCGAGCCGCGGCCGTGGACGCTCGCGCCGACGCTGGACTCGTTCCGGCGGGTGTTCGGGCAGCAGGATTTCGGCCGTTACTTCCTCAACAGCGTCGTCGTCGCGGTGGCCGTGGTGATCGCTTCCGCGCTCATCGCGTTTCTCGCCGCGACCGCCGTGACGCGATTCCGGTTCCGTTTGCGGACCACCCTGCTGATCATGTTCCTGGTGGCCCAGATGGTGCCCGTGGAGGCGCTGACGATCCCCCTGTTCTTCGTGATGCGGGATCTCGGCCAGCTGAACACGCTGTGGTCGCTGATCCTGCCGCACATCGCCTTCTCGCTGCCCTTCGCGATCTGGATGCTCAGGGGATTCGTGAAGGGCGTTCCGGAGGCGCTGGAGGAGGCCGCGTACATCGACGGCGCGAGCCGTGCGCGCTTCCTCTGGCAGATCCTTTTCCCGCTCGTCCTGCCGGGCCTCGTGGCCACCAGTGTGTTCTCGTTCATCTCCGCCTGGAACGACTTCCTGTTCGCCAAGTCGTTCATCATCAGCGACATCTCCCAGTCGACCCTGCCGATGGCGCTGCTGGTGTTCTACAAACCCGACGACCCCGACTGGGGCGGGGTCATGGCGGCGTCCACCGTGATGACGATTCCGGTGCTGGTCTTCTTCGTACTCGTACAGCGGCGTCTGGTCTCCGGACTGGGCGGCGCGGTAAAGGACTGACGTGATGCCGACTTCACTGATTCCGGCCCCCCGGGGCGTCGTCGCCGGCGACGGGGAGACGCGCCTGACGGAGCGTTCCGGGCTGTACGCCGGCGCCGGGACGGAGGGCGTGGGGCGGTGGCTCGGGGCCGTGCTGCGGGCCGCCACCGGACTGTCCTGGCGCGAGGCGAGGGAGCCCGCGGAGGCCGGCGACGGCATCCGCCTCGCCCTCGCCCCGGACCTCGGCCCCGAGGCGTACCGGCTCGTCAGCGACCGTACGGGCGTCCTCGTCGAGGGCGGTGACGCGGCCGGCGTCCTGCACGGCGCGCAGACGCTGCGGCAGCTCCTCGGCCCCGACGCGTTCCGCAGGGCGCCCGTGCGCCGCGACCGGGCGTGGACGGTGCCGCACGCGACCGTCGAGGACGCGCCCCGTTTCCGCTGGCGCGGGCTGATGCTCGACGTGGCACGCCACTTCATGCCCAAGGAAGGCGTGCTCCGTTATCTCGACCTGATGTCCGCGCACAAACTCAACGTCCTCCACCTGCACCTGACGGACGACCAGGGCTGGCGCGTCGAGATCAAGCGGTATCCGCGGCTCACCGAGATCGGATCCTGGCGCGCCCGCACGAAAATCGGCCACCGCGCCTCGCCGCTCTGGGACGACCGGCCGCACGGCGGCCACTACACCCAGGACGACCTCCGCGAGATCGTCGCCCATGCCGCCGAACGGCATATCAGCGTCGTTCCCGAGATCGACGTCCCCGGGCACTCGCAGGCCGCCATCGCCGCGTATCCGGAACTCGGCAACTCCGACGTCGTCGACACCTCCGCGCTGACCGTCTGGGACACCTGGGGCATCAATCCGAACGTCCTCAGCCCCACCGAGGACACCCTGCGCTTCTACGAAGGGGTGCTGGAGGAAGTCCTGGAGCTGTTTCCCGCCGACGCCGGGCCGTTCTCGTCGTTCGTGCACATCGGCGGCGACGAATGCGTCAAGGACCAGTGGCGGGCGTCGAGGACGGCGCAGGAACAGATCGTGAGGCTCGGTCTCGCGGACGAGGACGCCCTGCAGTCCTGGTTCATCGGTCACTTCGACGGCTGGCTGGCCGAACGCGGGCGGCGGCTCATCGGCTGGGACGAGATCCTGGAGGGCGGACTGGCGCCCGGCGCGGCCGTGTCGTCCTGGCGCGGCTACGCGGGCGGAATCGCCGCCGCCCGCGCCGGGCACGACGTGGTGATGTGCCCCGAGCAGCAGGTCTATCTGGACCACCGCCAGGACGCGGGCCCCGACGAGCCGGTGCCGATCGGGTACGTGCGCACCCTGGAGGACGTCTACCGCTTCGAACCGGTCCCGGCGGAGCTGACGCCCGAGGAGCGGGCGCGGGTGCTGGGCACGCAGGCCAACGTGTGGACCGAGGTGATGGAGGACCAGGGGCGCGTCGACTACCAGGTGTTCCCCCGGCTCGTCGCGCTGTGCGAGGTCGCCTGGAGCGAGCTCCCGGCCCCCGCCGACCGGGACTTCGCCGGCTTCGAGCGGCGGATGACCGAGCACTACCGGCGCCTCGACGCCCTCGGCGTCGCCTACCGCCCGCCCGCCGGCCCCCGCCCGTGGCAGCGCCGCCCGGGCGTCCTCGGCCGCCCGCTCGACGGGCCGCCGCCGGCCGTGTAGGCACGCTCCCGAGTCGTCCCCCGGTGCTCCTGTGCCCCGGGGGACGACCCGTGCCCCGCGCGTTCGCTGCGGGCCGAACAGGCCGAACAGGCCGGGCCATAACGGAACAAGAGCTTCCGAAGCCTGTGATTCCGCGGCGCCGCGGCGATTCGGGGAAGGAATCGGCCGGGACCGTGCCCAGCCGGGCGAATGCCTCCTAGCGGACCCCCGTCTTCGGCGCCTGCCAAGATGTGCCAGAGTTGCCACGTCCGCCCTGTCAGCACGTACCGTACGGCGCACGGGCGGGACCAGGTGGGGCAGCGGGAAGGGGCAGCCTGTTTTGAGCACGCACGCACCGCAGGCGGCGCAGGCCGTGACGCTGCCCACGACGCTGGACGAGGCCGTGGCGGCGCTCACCGCCATGCCCGCCGCCGTGCCCGTCGCGGGCGGCACCGACCTGATGGCCGCCGTCAACTCCGGGCAGCTCAGGCCCGCCGCACTGGTCGGCCTCGGCAAGATCAACGAGATCCGCGGCTGGCAGTACCTGGACGGACACGCGCTGCTCGGCGCCGGACTCACCCACGCGCGCATGGGGCGCCCCGACTTCGCCGCCCTCATCCCGGCGCTCGCCGCCGCCGCGCGGGCCGCCGGACCCCCGCACATCCGCAACGCCGGCACCCTCGGCGGCAACATCGCCTCCGCCGCCCCCACCGGGGACGCGCTGCCCGTGCTGGCCGCCCTGGAGGCGACGCTGATCGTCGCGAGCCCGGGCGGCGCCCGCCGCGACGTCCCGGTGTCCCATCTGCTGGCCGGCATGGACGCGCTGCGCCCCGGCGAGCTCATCGGCTACGTGCGCGTACCGCTGCTGCACGCCCCCCAGGTCTTCCTGAAGGCGACCGGCCGCACCGGACCCGGCCGCGCGGTCGCCTCCGTCGCCCTCGTGCTGGACCCCGCCCGGCGCGGGGTGCGCTGCGCGGTGGGCGCCATCGCGCCGATGCCGCTGCGGCCCCTGGAGGCCGAGCAGTGGGTCGCGCAGCTCATCGACTGGGACAACAACCGGGCGATCGTGCCCGAGGCGCTCAGCGCGTTCGGGGAGTACGTCGCCGCGGCCTGCATCCCCGACGCCGCGCCCGGCGAGGACGGCACCGTCCCGCCGCTGCCACCCGCGGTACTGCACCTGCGGCGCACCGTCGCCGCGCTGGCCCGACGAGCACTGGGGAGGGCGTTGTCGTGACCGACGACCAGCACGGACAGGGCGGCACGCCTCCGGGCGGCAGCCGCTGGGACCCCCTGCCGCAGGGCGACTACGACGACGGCGCCACGGCCTTCGTGAACCTCCCGGAGGGCGGCATCGACGCCCTGCTGGACTCCATGGAGAGCCCGCTGGCCGCACCCGGCCACGGCTACGTGCCGCCGCAGATCACGGTCACGCCCGCCACCGCGGGCACCGACCCGGCGGCCACCGGCGCCTGGGCGGCGCCCGGCGCCCCCGTCGACGGGGCCCGGTGGAACGACCCGGGGTCCGCGCAGGCCGACGCGGTGGCGGGGGACCGGTTCGGCTACGACCCCGGCGCGAGCGGACAGTGGGCCTACGACCCGAACGCGGCGGGCCCGCACCACGCGCAGGCCCAGGACCAGGATCCCGCGGGGCGGCACCGGGCGCCCGGACAGGCGCCGGGCCAGGACGTCACCGGGCAGTGGTCGATCCCCGTGGCGGGCGGCGACCTGCCGGACGAGTCCGGCGAGTTCACCGCGTCCTCCTTGGTCGAGCAGTGGGGCGGCGCCCCTCCGGCGACCCTCCCGGGCGGCGCCGCGGCCCCCTGGGCCGAGTCCCAGTCCATCGGCACGCCGTGGGGACCGGGCGTACCGGGCGTGCCGCAGGGCCACGAACAGCAGGACAGCCCGCAGGGGCCGCAGGGCGGTGAGCGAGCCCCTCAGGGCGGTGAGCACGGGTCCGAGGGCGGCGAGCGGGTCCCCCAGAGCGGCGAGCTCGGGCCGGAGGGCGGTGCCCACGGCCCGCAGGGCGGCGCGCACGAGCCCCAGCCCGGCGTTCACGGGCCGCAGTCCGGTTCGCAGGAGCCGTGGGACGGCGAGCTCGGGCCGCAGGGCGAGGCCCACGACCCGCAGGTCGATGCTCACGGCCCGCAGGGCGGCGCGCACGGATCGCAGCCCGGCCCGCACGGGCCGCAGGACGGTGGGCACGGTCCCGAGGCCGGTGAGCAGGCGCCGCAGCCCGGTGCCGACGGACAGCGGTCCGGCTCGTACGGCACCGAGGGCGGTGACCACGACCTCGCGCACGAACCGCAGGACGCCTCCGCCACCCGGCCGCACGGCGGTGCTCCCGCGCACGGTCGGCAGCCGGACGGTGACCAGCCCCCGCATCCGGGCGCGCCCGGCGCCTCCCCGGAGCAGCCGCCGCACGCCCGGCACGGTGACCACGCCCACGGCCGGCCGCAGGCGGGCCCCGTCGCCGAGGGCGTCCCGGCGCACGAGGCCCCGCACGCGTCCCGGCCGCTGCCCGCCGAGGCGTACCCGGAGCACCCCCGGCCGTCCGGGGCCGAGCAGCCGTGGCAGTCCGGTGCCGGTGAGGCCGAGGCCGCCGAGGGCCGCGAGCACCCGCAGGCCCCCCAGGGCGCCGAGGAGCCCGCGCCCGGGGCGTCCGGGAGCGACGGCGGCCCCGAGGACGCCCGGACCGCTTCCCGGCCGTCCGAGGGGCCCTCGGAGCCCTCCGCCGGCGACGGCGCTTCCGCCGACCCGCACACCGCCCCCGAGGCGGACGGTCCGGGCGAGACGGACGTCCCCGCCGCGGACGTCGCGGACCTCGTCGTGGCTCCCCACGACGACCACCCCCTCGCCTCCTACGTGCTCCGCGTCAACGGCACCGACCGGCCCGTCACCGACGCCTGGATCGGCGAGTCGCTGCTCTACGTGCTGCGCGAGCGGCTCGGTCTGGCCGGCGCCAAGGACGGCTGCTCGCAGGGCGAGTGCGGCGCGTGCAACGTGCAGGTGGACGGCCGGCTCGTCGCGTCCTGCCTGGTCCCCGCCGTCACCGCGGCCGGCAGCGAGGTCCGCACCGTCGAGGGACTGGCCCAGGACGGCCGCCCCTCGGACGTGCAGCGCGCCCTCGCCCGGTGCGGAGCCGTGCAGTGCGGCTTCTGCGTGCCCGGCATGGCGATGACCGTGCACGACCTGCTGGAGGGCAACCCGGCCCCGACCGAGCTGGAGACCCGCCAGGCCCTGTGCGGCAACCTGTGCCGCTGCTCCGGCTACCGGGGCGTGGTGACCGCCGTGCAGGAGGTCGTCGCCGAACGCGAGGCGAAGGCCGAGGCCGCGGCGGACGACGGCGACGGCACCCCGCGCATCCCGCACCAGGCGGGCCCCGGCGCCGGCGGGGTCGGCCCCTCGGCGTTCGGCGTCGCACCGCAGGACCAGCCCCACGGCCAGGACGGAGGCCAGGCGTGAGCAACGAAGCAGCCACCGTGCAGACCGCCGAGGCGGCCCCCGGGGAGGAGGCCGTCCCGCGTGGACTCGGCGTCTCCCTCCCGGCCGCCGACGCGCGCGCCAAGACCGAGGGAACCTTCCCGTACGCCGCCGACCTGTGGGCCGAGGGCCTGCTGTGGGCCGCCGTGCTGCGCTCGCCGCACCCGCACGCGCGCATCAAGTCGATCGACACCACGCACGCGCGCGAGATGCCCGGCGTCCGCGCGGTCGTCACCCACGAGGACGTCCCCGGCGCCTCGGTGCTCGGCCGGGGCACGGCCGACCGCCCGGTCTTCGCCTCCGAGGTCGTGCGCCACCACGGCGAGCCGCTGGCCGCCGTCGCCGCCGACCACCCGGACACCGCGCGGATGGCCGCCGCCGCGGTCATCGTCGAGTACGAGGTGCTCGACCCGGTGACCGACCCCGAGCAGGCCTTCGAGGCCGAACCGCTGCACCCCGACGGCAACCTGATCCGGCACATCCCGCTGCGCCACGGCGACGCGGAGGCGGCCGGCGAGGTCGTCGTCGAGGGGCTGTACCGCATCGGGCGCCAGGACCCCGCCCCCATAGGGGCCGAGGCCGGGCTCGCCGTGCCCCGCCCGGACGGCGGGGTCGAGCTGTACCTGGCGTCCACCGACCCGCACGGCGACCGGGACACCGCCGCCGCCGCGTTCGGTCTGCAGCAGGACCAGGTCAAGGTCGTCGTCACCGGGGTGCCCGGCGCCACCGCCGACCGCGAGGACCAGAGCTTCCAGCTCCCCCTCGGACTGCTCGCGCTGAGGACCGGCTGCCCGGTGAAACTCGCCGCCACGCGCGAGGAGTCCTTCCTCGGCCACAGCCACCGCCACCCCACCCTGCTGCGCTACCGCCACCACGCCGACGCCGAGGGCAGACTGGTCAAGGTCGAGGCGCAGATCCTGCTCGACGCGGGCGCCTACGCCGGCACCTCCTCCGACGCCCTGGCCGCCGCCGTCGCCTTCGCCTGCGGCCCGTACGTCGTCCCCAACGCCTTCATCGAGGGCTGGGCGGTGCGCACCAACAACCCGCCCTCCGGCCATGTGCGCGGCGAGGGCGCGATGCAGGTGTGCGCCGCGTACGAGGCGCAGATGGACAAACTGGCCAAGAAGCTCGGTCTGGACCCGGCCGAGGTGCGGCAGCGGAACGTGATGGCCACCGGCGACGTGCTGCCCACCGGCCAGACCGTCACCTGCCCCGCCCCGGTCGCCGAACTGCTCGAAGCCGTACGGGACTTCCCGCTGCCGCCGCTGCCCAAGGACACCCCCGAGGACGAGTGGCTGCTGCCCGGCGGCCCCGAGGGCGCGGGCGAGCCGGGCGCGGTGCGCCGGGGCGTGGGCTACGGCCTGGGCATGGTGCACATGCTGGGCGCGGAGGGCGCCGACGAGGTGTCCACGGCCACCGTGCGCGTCCAGAACGGCGTGGCGACCGTGCTGTGCGCGGCCGTCGAGACCGGGCAGGGCTTCTCCACGCTGGCCCGGCAGATCGTGCAGGAGACCCTCGGCATCGACGAGGTGCACGTGGTGCCCGTCGACACCGACCAGCCCCCGGCCGGGGCGGGCTGCCGCGGCCGCCACACCTGGGTGTCGGGCGGGGCGGTGGAGCGCGCGGCCAAGATGGTCCGCACCCAGCTCCTCCAGCCGCTGGCGCACAAGTTCGGCATGTCCACCGAGCTGCTGCAGATCACCGACGGCAAGATCACCTCGTACGACGGCGTGCTGTCCACGACCGTCACCGAGGCGATGGACGGCAAGGAGCTGTGGGCGACCGCGCAGTGCCGCCCCCACCCCACCGAGCCGCTGGACGGGTCCGGGCAGGGCGACGCCTTCGTCAGCATCTCCTTCTGCGCGATCCGCGCGGTGGTCGACGTCGACATCGAGCTGGGCTCGGTACGGGTCGTGGAGCTGGCGGTCGCGCAGGACGTGGGCCGGGTGCTCAACCCGGCGCAGCTCGCCGCGCGCATCGAGGCGGGCGTGACCCAGGGCCTGGGCGCCGCGCTCACCGAGAACCTGCGCACCCCGCGCGGCCTGATCCGCCACCCCGACCTCACCGGGTACGCCCTGCCGACGGCGCTGGACGTGCCCGACATCCGGATCGTGAAGCTCGTGGAGGAGCGGGACGTGGTCGCGCCGTTCGGCGCGAAGGCGGTGAGCGCAGTGCCGGTGGTGACCTCGCCGGCCGCCATCGCCTCGGCCGTGCGCGCCGCCACCGGCCGGCCGGTGAACCGGCTGCCGATCCGCCCGCAGGCCGCCGTGGTCACCGGGAACTGAGCGGTTCCCCGGGGCGATCGCCGCGTCCGGGCAACGCGAACGGCCTCCCGCGCGTCTTGAGGGACGGGGCGCCGGCCGCGCCCCGCGGTCCTGAGGCGTTGTCAGTGGCGCCGCGTAGTCTGCGGAAGCAGTGGGGGACGGCCGCGGGTCCGGCAGGGCGCGGGCCGTCCTGCCCGGGGCGGGACGTTCGCGGGCCCGGGACCGAGCACACGTATCGCGGGGGAATCATGAGCACGACCGACACCGTTGTCGCGAGGGCGATCACACTCACCGAGGACGACCTCGGTCCCCAGGTCACGCACGCCTCGACGCGGCACTGGCTGACCGGACCCGGACTGCCGTGCGACAGCGGCCTGTTCCGGTTCGCGGAGCCCGCCCGTCCCGGCGGACCGCACACGGTCGCCGACGTGACGGGCGGCGGCGACCGGCTCCCGCCCGCCCTGCGCGACCAGCTCGTCATCGGCGAGTTTATGGCCCCGGCGGGCCTGGAGACGGAGTCGGTGCTGCTCGACGGCGCGACCGGCGAGGTCTCCACGACGTACGTCCACGACCGGCCCGACCTCATGGACTGCCGTCCGCTCGCCCCGTCCCTGCCGACCCTGGTCCGCTTCGCCGCGGCCACGGACGAACTGGCGGGGCTGCGCGGCCAGTTCGCCGCCTACGCCGGCCGCTACGGCGCCAAGGCGGTCGCGGAGGCCTCGCGGCAGCTGCTCGCGGTGTTCGAGGAGGGCGCGGACGGCGAGCCGGCGCCGTTCTGGCGGATGGCGGCGCTGATCCGCCCCCTGGCCCTCGTGGCGGGCCCCGGCACGTCCTCCGGGCTGGCCCTGGACCTGCCCCTGCGCCTGCTGGACGAGGAGTTCGGCCGGGGCGGCGTGGTCCGCTTCGAGGAGGTCGACTTCCCCGCGACGCTCACGCACGAGCCGACCCGCCGCTTCCTGCGCGAGACGGGCCTGCCCGAGGACGGCTTCCTGTTCTCCCTGGACACCGACCAGCCGCTGCGCACGCTCACGGAGTACGCGGCCGACGACTGCGGAAGGGAGTTCCCGCCGGGTCTCCTCCCGGCCCACACCGACCGCCTGATCCGCGTCGGCCACCTGATCGACGACCACAGCCTGGTCGTCGACGGGGCGACGGGCGCGGTGCTCAGCTGGAGCGAGGGGGACGCGGCCCTGCGCCCGCTGAACACGGACATCTCCACGCTGGCCTTCACGCTCTGGCTCCTGCACCGGGAGCGCTCCCTCGACGAGGCCTCCGGCCACGCCCTCACCAGCGACGCCTACGACCAGCTCGCCCTGACCATGATCCAGGTCCTCGCCTCCGTCGACCCCACGGGCACGGCCCCGGACACGGACTGGCACTACTGGACGTGCCTCTTCCAGGACGAGGCGGGCGGGGTTCTCTGAGCCGCTCGGGCACGCGGCCGTGCCCGAGCGGGGCAAGCGGTGCCGTGCGGCGCCTCGCCGTCCCCGGGACGCCCCCTCGGGACGGGGGAAGGCGCCGGGGCCTACGACCAAGGTCCCGGTGCCGATACCGACCCCCGACAGGGGTCAAACAGGGGCGTGGACCTTACCCTGGCGGGCATGACCGCCCCGAACCCCCGCGACACGGGTGTCGCCGAGCCCGCCGCCGCCCCGGCCGTCGTCCCCGACGACACCGTCCTCAGCCGCAGGTACCGGGCGCTGAGCGTCGGGGTCGTCTCCGTCGTGCTGCTGATCGCCTTCGAGGCGACGGCGGTGGGCACGGCCATGCCCGTCGCGGCCCGTGAGCTGAACGGCGTCCCGCTGTACGCGTTCGCGTTCTCCGGGTACTTCACCACCAGCCTGTTCGGCATGGTGCTGTCCGGCCAGTGGTCCGACCGGCGCGGCCCGCTCGCGCCGCTGACCTGGGGCATCGCCTCGTTCGCGGCAGGGCTGCTGATCGGCGGCACCGCGAGTGCGATGTGGCTGTTCATCCTGGGCCGCGCGGTGCAGGGCCTCGGCGGCGGCCTGGTGATCGTCGCCCTGTACGTCGTCGTCAGCCGCGCCTATCCGGAGCGGCTGCGCCCGGCGATCATGGCGGCGTTCGCCGCGAGCTGGGTCGTCCCCTCCATCGTCGGCCCGCTCGCCTCCGGCGCGGTGACCGAGCACCTCGGCTGGCGCTGGGTGTTCCTCGGCATACCCGTGATCGTGGTGCTCCCGGTGGCGCTCGCCCTGCCCCAGATACGCCGCCTCGCCGCCGGCCCGGTCGGGGACGCCGAGGCCCCGGCCTCCTTCGACCGCCGCCGCATCCGGCTGGCGTTCGCGATCTCCTCCGGCGCGGGCCTGCTCCAGTACGCCGCCCAGGACCTGCGCTGGCTGTCCCTGCTGCCGGGCGCGCTGGGCGTGGCCCTGCTGGTGCCGGCCGTCCTCGGCCTGCTCCCGCGCGGCACCTCCCGGGCCGCCCGCGGTCTGCCGTCCGTGGTGCTGCTGCGCGGTGTCGCCGCCGGGTCCTTCATCGCGGCGGAGTCCTTCGTCCCGCTGATGCTGGTCACCCAGCGGGGACTCAGCCCCACGCTGGCCGGTTTCTCCCTCGCGGCCGGCGGCGGCACCTGGGCGCTGGGCTCCTGGGTGCAGTCCCGGCCCCGCCTGGAGCAGCACCGGGAGCGGCTGATGACCCTCGGCATGCTGCTGGTCGCGTTCGCCATCGCGGCGGCGCCGAGCGTGCTGATCCACGCCGTGCCGGCCTGGACGCTGGCGGTCGCCTGGGCGTTCGGCTGCTTCGGCATGGGCCTGGTGATCTCCTCCACCAGCGTCCTGCTGCTCCAGCTCTCCGCCCCCGAGGAGGCGGGCACCAACTCCGCCGCGCTCCAGATCTCCGACGGCCTCTCCAACGTCCTCCTCCTGGCGATCGGCGGCGCGGCCTTCGCCGCCCTCGGCGGCGGCACCGTCAGCCACGCGGCGACGGAGGCCACCGGGTCCCACCCGGCCGCCTTCGCCGCGGTGTTCCTGCCGATGGCGGCGGTGGCCCTGGCGGGGGTCTGGGTGGCGACCCGGGTGCGGCCGGTTCCGGACGGACAGACATGACCCCGGCTGGTACCACGCAGTACCGCCGCGTCATGGCTGGACTGAACGTGCGTTTCACCGATGAAGAGCTCGACGCGCTGCGTGAGCGGGCCGCTGCCGGGGGACGCAGCATGCAGGCCTTCGCGCACGACGCGGTGATGGCGGCCGTGAACGAACGTTCCCGGCTGTTCGACGAGGCGGCCGACCACGTGCTGAAGGCGGGTGCGGAGCTGAACCGGAGGCTCGCCTGATGTACCACCTCGCCTTGCCCGAGCCGTTGAACCTCGCGAAGCGGCTCGGGAGGAGGCGGTGCGCGACTACGGACTGCTCGGCTCGGCGCTGGCGCGCCCGCGGTCGAGCGTGTTCGGCCAGGACGCCTGCCCCGACGTGTGGCAGAAGGCCGCGGCCCTGATGGAGTCCCTCGCGCGCAACTACGCGCTGGTCGACGGCAACAAGCGTCTCGCCTGGTGCGCGGCCTGGGTCTTCCTGCACATGAACGGGCGCCCGCTCGACCCGGGATTCGACGTGGACGAGGCCAGCGATTCGTGCTCGACGTCTGCCGGGGAGGGCTGGACGTGCCCGAGATCGCGTCCCGGTTGCCGCGCTTCGCGCGCTGACTGTGACCTGAGTCCCATCTGCGGCGGCGCCGGTCGCGTACCGGCGCCGACGGCTCCGGGCCATCGGTAGGGTGGCCCGGTCGTCCTACGCAGATGCGCCGACCGAACCACCCCCTCGGAGATCGTGACTACCACCGCCGGCCCCGCCTCGCACCACCTGTCCCCGGCCTTCCCCGGCCGTGCCCCCTGGGGCACCGCCGGCAAGCTGCGCGCCTGGCAGCAGGGGGCGATGGACAAGTACATCCAGGCCCAGCCCCGTGACTTCCTCGCGGTCGCCACGCCCGGCGCCGGAAAGACCACGTTCGCGCTGACGCTGGCGTCCTGGCTGCTGCACCACCACGTCGTGCAGCAGGTGACCGTCGTCGCGCCCACCGAGCACCTGAAGAAGCAGTGGGCGGAGGCCGCCGCCCGCATAGGCATCAAGCTCGACCCGGAGTACAGCGCGGGCCCGCTCGGCAAGGAGTACGACGGCGTCGCCGTCACGTACGCCGGCGTCGGCGTGCGCCCCATGCTGCACCGCAACCGCGTCGAGCAGCGCAAGACCCTGGTGATCCTCGACGAGATCCACCACGCCGGCGACTCCAAGTCGTGGGGCGAGGCGTGCCTGGAGGCGTTCGAACCGGCCACCCGCCGGCTCGCGCTCACCGGCACGCCGTTCCGCTCGGACACCAACCCCATCCCGTTCGTGACGTACGAGGAGGGCGACGACGGGATCCGCCGGTCGTCCGCCGACTACACCTACGGGTACGGCTCCGCCCTCGCCGACGGCGTCGTCCGGCCGGTGATCTTCATGTCGTACAGCGGCAACATGCGCTGGCGCACCAAGGCGGGCGACGAGATCGCCGCCCGGCTCGGCGAGCCCATGACCAAGGACGCGATCAGCCAGGCCTGGCGCACCGCCCTCGACCCGCGCGGCGAGTGGATGCCGTCGGTGCTGCGCGCCGCCGACCAGCGGCTCACCGAGGTCAGGAAGGCCATCCCGGACGCCGGCGCCCTGGTCATCGCCTCCGACCAGGAGTCCGCCCGCGCCTACGCCAAGCTGATCCGCGACCTCACCGGCCACAAGGCCACGCTGGTCCTCTCCGACGACGCCGGCGCGTCCAAGCGGATCGACGAGTTCAGTCAGAGCGACGACCGCTGGATGGTCGCCGTCCGCATGGTGTCCGAGGGCGTCGACGTCCCGCGCCTCGCGGTCGGCGTGTACGCCACCACCATCTCCACGCCCCTGTTCTTCGCCCAGGCCGTCGGCCGTTTCGTGCGGTCCCGGCGGCGCGGCGAGACCGCGTCCGTGTTCCTGCCGACCGTGCCGGACCTGCTCTCCTTCGCCAACGAGATGGAGCGCGAGCGCGACCACGTCCTCGACAAGCCCAAGAAGGGGGGCGAGGAGGACCCGTACGCCGAGTCCGAGAAGGAGATGGACGAGGCGAACAAGCAGCAGGACGAGGACACCGGCGAGCAGGACATGCTGCCCTTCGAGGCGCTGGAGTCCGACGCCGTCTTCGACCGGGTCATGTACAACGGCGCCGAGTTCGGCATGCAGGCCCACCCGGGCAGCGAGGAGGAGCAGGACTACCTCGGCATCCCCGGCCTGCTGGAGCCGGACCAGGTGCAGCTGCTGCTGCAGAAGCGGCAGGCCCGGCAGATCGCGCACAGCAGGAAGAAGCCGGCCGAGGAGGCCGACCTGCTCGAACTGCCCGCCGAGCGGCGGCCCGTGGTCTCCCACAAGGAGATGATGGAGCTGCGCAAGAAGCTCAACTCGCTCGTCGGCGCGTACGTCCACCAGAGCGGCAAGCCGCACGGGGTGATCCACACCGAGCTGCGCCGGGTGTGCGGCGGCCCGCCGTCCGCCGAGGCCACCGCGGGGCAGCTCCGCCAGCGGATCGCCAAGGTGCAGGAGTGGGCCACCCGCATGCGCTGAGGGGCCCGGGGAGTCATCTGCGGGCGGTGGGGCGTGCGGGAGCGGTCACCCCGCGTGCGTACCGGGACAAAAGTCACCTGTTTGCTCAACTGATGACCGGATTCTGGACGGAGCCTTCCGCTCAGCGGACCGGCTCGTTACTGTCCCGCTACGCACACGCCCCGTGGCAGCGCCGCCGCGGAGCGCAGCCGTGAAGCGACTGTGCCCGGGACTGGTCCGGGCGCCGGCCGATCGGCGGCCTCTGGAGCGCGTGACCGCCGGGACTCGGTGACGTACATGCAGCGAGGGGGCCGTCGACCTCACCACTGAAGGAGTGGGCGTCGTGACCGCGGAGACCTCTCAGACGCTCGACAGGGGCCTACGGGTCCTGAAGCTGCTCGCCGACACGGACCACGGGCTGACCGTCACCGAGCTTTCGCACAGACTGGGCGTGAACCGGACCGTGGTGTACCGGTTGCTCGCCACGCTGGAGCAGCACGCGTTCGTCCGCCGCGACCTGGGCGGCCGGGCCCGCGTCGGGCTCGGTGTGCTGCGGCTGGGACGGCAGGTGCACCCGCTGGTGCGGGAGGCGGCGATGCCGGCGCTGCGGTCCCTCGCGGAGGACATCGGCGCGACCGCCCACCTGACCCTGGCCGACGGCGCGGAGGCGCTGGCGGTGGCGGTGGTGGAGCCGTCGTGGACCGACTACCACGTGGCGTACCGGGCGGGGTTCCGGCACCCGCTGGACCGCGGGGCTGCGGGCAAGGCGATACTCGCCGCCCGGCAGCGGGCCCTCGGCGACCCCGGCTACACCCTGACCCACGGCGAACTGGAGACCGGCGCCTGCGGGGCAGCCGCGCCGCTGGTGGGCGTCACGGGCGTCGAGGGCAGCGTGGGCGTCGTGATGCTGGCGGACGTCGTGCCGGAGCGGGTCGGCAAGCGCGTGGTGGAGGCGGCCCGGGAGGTCGCCGAGGCCCTGCGCTGACCGGAGGACGCGGGCGGGGGAGGCTCCGCCCGCGTGGACGCCCCGGCCGGGCCTCACCCCCGTCACGTTAGATTGGCTCCGTGCTCACTCGCCTCACACGTCCCCAAGCCCTGGCCGTCTGCGCCGCCCCGGTCGTCGCGCTGCTGGCCACCGCGGTCCTCGCGCCGCTGCCCTTCTCCGTGGCGCAGCCCGGGACGACGGTCGACGTGCTCGGTGAGGACAAGGGCCGACAGGTCATCGCCATCTCCGGCGCCGAGGTGCGCAGGACCACCGGCCAGCTGCGGATGACGACCATCGTGGCCACTTCCCCGGACACCCGCGTGAACCTGCCGCAGGTGATCGACAGCTGGTTCCGCAGCGACGAGGCGGTCATGCCCCGCGACGCCGTCTACCCCAGCGGGGACGACGTCCAGGAGATCGAGCAGTTCAACCGGAAGCAGATGAAGGAGTCCCAGGACGAGGCCACCCGGGCCGCGCTGGCGTACCTGGGCCGGGAGAACGAGGGCATCGACGTCACCCTGAAGCTCGCCGACGTCGGCGGCCCGAGCGCCGGACTGCTGTTCTCCCTCGGCATCGTCGACAAGCTGGACGGCGACGGCCGCGGCGGCGACCTCACCGGCGGCCGGGTCGTGGCCGGCACCGGCACCATCGACGCCGAGGGCAGGGTCGGCGCGGTCGGCGGCGTGCCGCTGAAGACGCAGGCCGCCGAGCGGGACGGCGCCACCGTCTTCCTGGTCCCGCGCGACGAGTGCGCGGACGCGCAGGCCGAACTGCCCGAGGGGCTGCGCCTGATCCCGGTCACCACCCTGAAGGGCGCCGTCGACGCGCTGGTCGCCCTGGAGAAGGGCGCCGGCGAGGTCCCGAGCTGCTGACCCGCCGGCCGGTCACCTCTCCTTCACGAGCCCCTCGGCCACCATCCAGTCCAGCGCGACCTGATGGGGGTCCTCCCCGTCGACGTCGACGCGGGCGTTGAGGGTCTGCGCCACGGTGTTGTCCAGCTTCTCCGTGACCGGGGCCAGCACCTCGGCGATCGCCGGCCACTTCTCCAGCGTCTCGCTGTTCACGGTCGGGGCCGCGTTGTAGTGGGGGAAGAACTTCTTGTCGTCCTCCATCACCACCAGGTTCATGGACTTGATCCGCCCGTCGGTGGTGAACACCTCGCCGTAGACGCAGGCGCCCTTGGCGGTCTGCGTGTAGATGATCCCGGTGTCCATCTGCGTGACGTCGCCCGGCGGGACGCTCATCCCGTACGTCTTCTCCATGCCGGGCAGCCCGTCCGCGCGGTTGGCGAACTCGCCCTCCACGCACAGCGTCACCGCGCCCGGGTCGGACTCCGCCAGCTCCGCCACCTCCGACAGGGTGTGCGTGCGGTACCGCTCGTAGTTCGCCCGGTTCATGGCGAGGGCGTACGTGTTGTTCAGCTCCGACGGCTCCAGCCAGGTCACCCCGTTCTCCGCGTCCGCGTCCCGCACCGCCAGCCACTGCTCGCGCGGGTCGGGGATCGGCCTGCTGTTGCCCTGGTACGTGATCCACGCCGTGCCCGTGTACTCGAACCCGGCGTCCGCCTCGCCCTTGACGACCGCCTCCCGCGAGCCGACCGAGCCCTGGATGCCGGTCCGGTCCACCACCTCCGCGCCCGCCGCCTGGAAGGCGATGCCCATGATCGCGCCGAGGATCAGCTGCTCGGTGAACTCCTTCGAGGTGACGGTGAGTTCCGCGCCCTCCAGCGGCCTGCCCCGGCCGACCGTGCCCGGCTCCACGTCGTCGACCATGGGCGACCCGCTGGTCAGCCCGCACCCCGCGACCACCGCCAGCAGCACCACGGCCGACAGCACTCGCACCCCGCTCACGGCCCGGCCTCCAGCCCGCGCGGCCGCAGCAGCAGCTCCGCCAGCGAGGCCAGCCAGTCCACCAGCAGGGCCAGCGCGACGGTGAGCACCGAACCCACCACGAGGACCGGCATGCGCTGGCTGGTGATCCCGGTGGTGATCAGCACCCCGAGCCCGCCGCCCCCGCCGAAGGTGGCGAGCGTCGCCGTGCCGACGTTCAGCACCAGGGCCGTGCGCACGCCCGCGAGGATCAGCGGCACGGCGAGCGGCAGTTCCACGCGGGTGAGCACGCCCAGCGGGGACATGCCGATGCCGCGCGCCGCCTCCAGCAGCGCGGGGTCGTTGGCCCGCAGCCCGGCGACGGTGTTGGACAGCACCGGCAGCACGGCGTAGGCGATGATGCCGATCAGGGCCGCCTTCCGGCCGATGCCGAGCCAGATCACCAGCAGGGCCAGCAGGCCGATCGCGGGGGTGGCCTGCCCCGCGTTGGCGAACGCCATGACCGCCGGGGCGGCCCGGCCGGCCCGCCCCCGGGTCAGCAGGACGCCCAGCGGGATCGCGATGATCAGCACGAAGAACGTCGAGATCGCGGTCAGCTCGATGTGCTGCCACAGCGCCTTGGTCACCTGCCCGTCCGACAGCGCGTTGCGGGTGAGGGCGTCCAGGTCGGCCTGCGCGAACCACAGCCAGGTCGCCAGCAGCACGGCGATCAGCCCCACCGGCAGGAAGGTCAGCTTCTGCCTGCTCACCCGGGCCGGCGCCACGGCCGGCCGGGACGGGGGAGCGGCCTCCTGCCCGTCCGGTCCGGCGTCCTCCCGCACCTCGGGCCCGTCCTCGGGCCGCCGCGCCTCGGAGGTCCTCACGCCCGCGCCTCCCCGCGGTCGCCCGAGGGGTGCGCGCCCTCCTGCTCGGCGTGCGTCCGCGCGGCCCGCTGCTCCTCCGGGCCGGCCTGCGCCTCCCGCGCCTCCAGCCGGTCCGCCTCCAGGAGTTCGTGCACGGAGTTCATCAGCGTCTCCACGTCCACGACACCCTCGTAGGCGCCGTGCCGCCCGGTGACCGCGACCCGGCCGGTGTTGTCGGTGAGGACCGCCTCCAGCGCGTCCCGCAGGGTCGCGTCCCGGGTCACCGTGTCGTGCACCAGCACGCCCGCGCGGGCCAGCGAGCCCTTGGCGCGCAGGATGTCGCCGTGCCGCAGCCACTTGTAGGGGCGGCCCCGCTCGTCCAGCACCAGCACCTCGTCCGTGCCGCCGGAGCGCAGCCTGGTGAGGATCTCGTCGAGCGGGTCGTCGACGCCCGCCGTGGGGTAGTCGGTGATCGTCACCTCCCCGACCCGGGTGAGGCCGAGCCGCTTCAGCGCCGCGCCCGCGCCGACGAAGCCGGACACGAAGTCGTCGGCGGGGTGGGTGAGGATCGCCTCGGGAGTGTCGAACTGGGCGATGCGGGAGCGTTCGCGCAGCACCGCGATCCGGTCGCCGATCTTGATCGCCTCGTCGAAGTCGTGGGTGACGAAGACGATCGTCTTGTGCAGTTCCCGCTGGAGCCGGATCAGCTCGTCCTGGAGGTGGTCCCGGGTGATCGGGTCGACCGCGCCGAACGGCTCGTCCATCAGCAGCACCGGCGGGTCCGCCGCCAGCGCCCGCGCCACGCCCACGCGCTGCTGCTGGCCGCCGGAGAGCCGGCGCGGATAGCGGTCGCGGAACTCGGCGGGGTCCAGGCCGACCAGGTCCAGCATCTCCTCGACCCGGTCCCGCACCCGCGCGGCCGGCCAGCGCAGCATCTTCGGCACCAGGGCGATGTTCTGCGCCACGGTCATGTGCGGGAACAGCCCGCTCGCCTGGATCGCGTAGCCGATGGTGCGGCGCAGCCTCACCGGGTCCATGTCGGTGACGTCCTCGCCGCCGATGCGGATCCGGCCGCCGGTCGGCTCGATCAGCCGGTTGATCATCTTCAGGGTGGTGGACTTCCCGCACCCGGAGGGGCCGACGAGGACCACCGTCTCGCCCGCCCCGATCTCCATGCTGACGTCGTCGACGGC
This sequence comes from Streptomyces sp. DH-12, assembly GCF_002899455.1. Taxonomy (GTDB): domain Bacteria; phylum Actinomycetota; class Actinomycetes; order Streptomycetales; family Streptomycetaceae; genus Streptomyces. The sequence goes on from NZ_PPFB01000001.1 coordinate 4,736,793, forward strand.
GGGCCGGTCGCTGCCCGGGTAGCGCTTGGTGAGGCCCTCCAGCTCGATGGTCGCCCCGACCGACCGGGGTCCGGTCCCGGTCGTCTCAGGCTCGGCCACGGATCCCCCTGGAGATGGTCAGCCGCCCGATCAGGACGTACGCGGCGTCGAACAGCAGGGCCAGGACGACGATCCCGAGGGTGCCGGCGAGCACCTGGTTCAGCGCGTTGCTGCTGCCCAGGGAGGCGATCCCGCGGAAGATCAGGTTGCCGAGGCCCGGTCCGGAGGCGTAGGCGGCGATGGCGGCGATGCCCATGAGCATCTGCGTGGAGACCCGGATGCCGGTGAGGATGGGCGGCCAGGCCAGCGGCAGCTCCACGCGCGCCAGCCGGGCCAGCCGGGACATGCCGATCCCGGTGGCCGCGTCCACCAGGGCGGGGTCCACCCCGCGCAGCCCGACGATCGCGTTGCGCACGACGGGCAGCAGCCCGTACAGGGTCAGCGCGATCACGGTCGGCGCCACGCCGAGCCCCACGACCGGGACGAGCAGGCCGATCATGGCCAGCGCGGGGACGGTCAGCAGGGTCGCGGTGACGGTGGTGGCGAGGTCGCCCGCCCACGCGCTGCGGTAGGTGAGGATCCCGATCAGCACGCCGAGGGCGGTGGCCGCCACCATGCACTGGAAGACGACGCTGGCGTGCTGGTAGGCGTCGACGAGCAGTTGCTGATGCCGGCTCTCCAGGTACTCCCAGAAGTTCACATCCGCTCACCCCAGCTCGGCCAGGTCCGGTCACTCGCCGAGCGCGGCCTGCTCCACCAGCGGGATGATCCGCAGCGGAACGGGGTTCTCCATGACGATCGCCGTGGACGCCCGGACGATGCCATCAAAACCGACGACGCGGTCGATCACCCGCTGGAGATCGGCGTTCGAGCGGGCCACCAGCCGGCACAGCATGTCTCCCGTGCCGGTGGTGGTGTGCAGCTCCAGCACCTCGGGCACGGTCGCCAAGTGGACGCGGACATCGGCTCCTTGACCCTGTCTGATCTGCAGGGTGGCGAACGCGGTGACCGGGTAGCCGAGGGCCGCGGGATCCACCTGGGGGCCGAACCCGCGGATGACTCCGTTCGACTGAAGGCGGTCCAGGCGGGCCTGCACGGTCCCGCGCGCCACCCCCAGCCGACGGGACATCTCCAGCACCCCGATCCGCGGCTCGCGCGCCAGCAGCAGGATGATCCGCCCGTCCAGACGATCGATCGCCATCTCGCTCTCCCCAGTGGTCATCCTGTACAGAAAGTCCGCCGTCACGGGCGTCCGGCTGGGCATGTTGCCCAGTGAACGGGCGAACTATTGCGCACCTTGCAGGGCTGTTCCACCCTGCCCCTATGACGCAGACCACACACACCGCTCCCGACACCGCACGGCAGGCAGACCCCTTCCCGGTCAAGGGAATGGACGCGGTCGTCTTCGCCGTGGGCAACGCCAAGCAGGCGGCGCACTACTACTCCACCGCCTTCGGCATGCAGCTCGTCGCCTACTCCGGACCGGAGAACGGCAGCCGCGAGACCGCCTCCTACGTGCTGGAGAGCGGCTCGGCCCGCTTCGTCCTCACCTCGGTGATCAAGCGGTCCACCGAGTGGGGCGCCTTCCTCGAGGACCACGTGGCCGCACACGGCGACGGTGTGATCGACCTCGCCATCGAGGTGCCGGACGCCCGCGCCGCGTACGCCTACGCGATCGAGCACGGCGCCACCTCCGTCGCCGAGCCGTACGAGCTGAAGGACGAGCACGGCACCGTCGTGCTGGCCGCCGTCGCCACCTACGGCAAGACCCGGCACACCCTGGTCGAGCGCGGCGGCTACGACGGCCCCTACCTGCCCGGCTACGTCGCCGCCGAGCCGATCGTCGAGCCGCCGGCCAAGCGCTCCTTCCAGGCCATCGACCACTGCGTCGGCAACGTCGAGCTCGGCCGGATGAACGAGTGGGTCGAGTTCTACAACAAGGTCATGGGCTTCACGAACATGAAGGAGTTCGTGGGCGACGACATCGCGACCGAGTACAGCGCGCTGATGTCGAAGGTGGTGGCCGACGGCACGCTCAAGGTCAAGTTCCCGATCAACGAGCCCGCCATCGCCAAGAAGAAGTCCCAGATCGACGAGTACCTGGAGTTCTACGGCGGCGCCGGCGTCCAGCACATCGCGCTGAACACCAACGACATCGTGCACACGGTCCGCCAGATGCGGGCCGCCGGCGTGCAGTTCCTGGACACCCCGGACTCGTACTACGACACCCTCGGCGAGTGGGCGGGCGAGACCCGGGTGCCGGTGGAGACGCTGCGCGAGCTGAAGATCCTCGTCGACCGCGACGAGGACGGCTACCTGCTGCAGATCTTCACCAAGCCGGTCCAGGACCGCCCGACCGTCTTCTTCGAACTCATCGAGCGCCACGGCTCGATGGGCTTCGGCAAGGGCAACTTCAAGGCGCTGTTCGAGGCGATCGAGCGCGAGCAGGCCAAGCGCGGCAACTTGTAGCCGCCACGCCCTCAGGAGGAGCGCGGGCCCGCCTGGACGGACGGCTCACCCAGGCGGGCCAGCGCCTCCTTCGCGCGCGGCGCGTGCAGCGGCGAGAACCAGGGGTTGATCCGCAGCGCCTCCGTCAGATGGCGGCGCGCCGCCCCGTACCGCCCCAGGGAGCGCTCGACCGCCCCCCGGTGATAGGCGAACAGCGCGCTGCGCACCCCGCCGCCCTTCGTGCCCTCCGTCGCCCGCACCGCGAACGGCAGCGCCTCCTCGTGCTCCCCGGCCCGGTGCAGCGCCCAGCCCAGCGCGTCCGCCACCTCCGTCGACGGCTGCCGCTCCCACTCCGCCCGCAGCCGCCGCACCGCCGCCTGCGGGTCCCCGTGGTCGGCCTCGAAGCGGCCCAGCACCAGCTCCTCGTCCGCGCCGTGCGCCGCGGCCAGCCGGACCCGCTCCCGCAGCAGCGCGTACTGCGCCCCGGCGGCCGATCTCCTCCCCAGCGACTCGTACAGTTCGCCCAGTTCGAGGGCGTACTCCGGCCGCGGGTGCCCCGCCAGCGCCGTCCGGTACGCGCCCAGCGCCTCCGTGGTGCGGCCCAGCGCCGCCAGCACCCTGCCCTGCCCGGCCCGCGCCGCCCGCCGGCCGGGGTCGGTGCGCATCGCCTCCCGGAAGTGGCGCAGCGCGTCCTCCCGGTCGCCGCGCTCCCAGGCGAGCTGCCCGGCCCGCTCCAGGTAGGCGGCGCGCTCCGCCGGTTCCCCGGCGGCCGACGCGGCGTCCGCGAGCTTGGCCGCCGCGTCCTCCCGCCAGCCCCGGTCCCGGTACACGGCCGCGGCCCGCGCCATCACCGCGGGCCCCGAGCGCAGCGCCACGAGCTTCTCCAGCAGCCGGCCGGTCTCCTCGTCGTCGCCGAGCCCGGCGGACGCCTCGATCAGCGGCGGGTACGTCGTCCACCGCTCCGGCTCCAGCTTCCGCGCCGCCTCGCCCCACGCGCGGGCGCCCGGGTGGTCACGGCGGGCGTTCGACAGCACGGCCATCGCCCGCAGCGCGGGGACGTTGTCCTTGCGCACCTTCAGCGAGGCGCGCAGCGCCTGTTCGGCCCGCGGCCAGTACCGCGGGTCGGCCAGCCGCAGCCCCAGTTCCACCCGGGCCGCGCCCAGCTCGGCCCAGGCGCGCGCGTCCCGCGGGTGCGCGCGCAGATGCCGCTCGCGGTCGGCGGCCAGCGCCTTCAGGTCGGGCAGCGCGGCGGGGACGCCACTGGTCACGGCGGCCAGGGCGCGCTCCTGCGGGGTGGGCGCCGGGGGCGCCTGCGCGCCCCACGGCAGCGTCACCAGCACCCCGCCCAGCGCGGCGCCCCCGGCGGCCGAGGCGAGCAGAGCGCGGCGCGGCCGCCGCCGGCGCGCACGTGACGTGTCGTCCATGGCGCACACTGTGCGTCACCCCCCACTTACGTATGATCATCACACTCCGAGGGGGTGCGGCCGGCCTCGCGGGGTTCACACCGATGGCCCCGGGTGCGACGCTGTGATCGTGAGCCGTATCGAAGCGCGACGCGATGAAGACACGGTGGCGGCCGGACCTCTCGTCGACCGGCTGCTCGGCGGCCTGCCCGCGGAGGCCGTCCTCACCGACCCGGACGTCACGGCCTCCTACGCCCACGACATGGCGAGCTTCTGCCCGGCCGGCAGCCCCGCGGCGGTGGTGCTGCCCCGCACGGTCGAGCAGGTCCAGCACGTCATGCGCACCGCCACCGAGCTCCGGGTCCCGGTCGTGCCGCAGGGCGCCCGCACCGGCCTGTCCGGCGCCGCCAACGCCACCGACGGCTGCGTCGTGCTCTCGCTGACCAGGATGGACCGCATCCTGGAGATCGACCCGGTCGACCGGATCGCGGTCGTCGAGCCGGGCGTCGTCAACGCCACGCTCTCCCGCGCGGTCGCCGAGCACGGCCTCGCCTACCCGCCGGACCCCTCCAGCTGGGAGATGTGCACGATCGGCGGCAACATCGGCACCGCCTCGGGCGGCCTGTGCTGCGTCAAGTACGGCGTGACCGCCGAGTACGTCCTCGGCCTGGACGTCGTCCTCGCCGACGGCCGGCTGCTGACCACCGGCCGCCGTACCGTCAAGGGCGTCGCCGGCTACGACCTCACCCGGCTGTTCGTCGGCTCCGAGGGGTCTCTCGGCATCGTCGTCCGCGCGGTCCTCGCGCTGCGGCCCAAGCCGCCGGAGCAACTGGTGCTGGCCGCCGAGTTCGCCTCCGGGGCCGCCGCGAGCGACGCGGTCTGCCGCATCATGGCGGGCGGCCACGTCCCGTCCCTCCTCGAACTGATGGACCGCACCACGGTCAAGGCGGTCAACGACATGGCCCGCATGGGCCTGCCGGAGTCCACCGAGGCGCTGCTGCTCGCCGCGTTCGACACCCCCGACCCCGCCGTCGACCTCGCCGCGCTCGGCGCGCTGTGCGAGGAGGCCGGGGCCACCCAGGTCGTCCCCGCCGAGGACGCCGCCGAGTCGGAGATGCTGCTCCAGGCCCGCCGGATGTCCCTGGTCGCGCTGGAGGCGGTCAAGGGCGCCACGATGATCGACGACGTGTGCGTGCCCCGGTCCCGGCTCGGCGAGCTGATCGAGGGCGTCGAACGGATCTCCGAGAAGCACGGACTGACCATCGGCGTCGTGGCCCACGCCGGCGACGGCAACACCCACCCGACGGTCTGCTTCGACGCCTCCGACCCGGACGAGTCCCGGCGGGCCCGCGAGTCCTTCGACGAGATCATGGCGCTCGGCCTCGACCTCGGCGGCACCATCACCGGCGAGCACGGCGTCGGCGTGCTGAAGAAGGAGTGGCTGGCGCGGGAGGCCGGTCCCGTGAGCATGGAGATGCAGCGGGCCGTGAAACAGGCCTTCGATCCGCTGAACATTCTGAACCCGGGCAAGCTCTTCTGAACCAGAAGGCGCCCGAAAGGGGTGGGCTCCGGTCGGACGGCCCGTCCGGTCCCCGCCCGTCTGATAGATGTGGTGGCCCCCGACCCATCCCTCGAGCAGATACGGGACGACGGACATGAGCGCCCCAACCCCGGCACCCGGAGACGACAGGCCCCGCGAGGGGTACTACCCGGACCCCTCCATTCCCGGATACGTCCGGTACTGGAACGGCGCCTCCTGGGTGCCGGGCACCAGCCGTCCGGCGCCCGCCGACGGCGAGTCGCTCGCCCCGCCGCCCGGCGCCGCCTCGGCCCGCCCGTCCGTGGAGGAGACCGGCCCGCACTTCTTCGACGAGGACCCGGACGACGCGCCCGCCCCGGCGGACCCGTCCCCGGCGCCGTCCCCGGCCGAGGCGCAGCACGGCAGCCGGCCCGAGCCCGCCTCGGCGTGGGGCGCCGACCGCTCCCGGCAGTCCGGCTTCGGGGGCGACCGGGACCGCAAGGTCTCCTGGGGCGCCGGCGCCGACCCGCGGGTGCCGCACACCCCGGCGGCGGGACGGAGCGACTCGGCTGCCGCCTCGGACGCCCCGCGGGCGGACGGGACGTTCGTGTTCCGCAAGCCGACGGCGGCCCCCTCGCAGCAGCCGGCCCCGGCCGGGGGCGCGGCGGAGTCCCCTGACGAGGGCACGATGACCTTCCGCGCGGTCTCCCCGCGCGCCGGGGAGACGAACGCGGGCGGCGCCGGGCGGCCCGGCTTCACCGCCGGGAAGGCCGCGGCCGAGCGCGCCGCCGCGTCGGCGCCCGCGCCCGCCGCGGCGCCGTCCGGCCCGCAGCAGGCCACCGCGCCCGGCGTGCCCCCGCAGACCACCGGACCCGCGTCCGCCGCCCCGGCCGCGCCCGCCCCGGCGGCCCCGGTGTCCCCGGTGTCCCCGGCGGCCCCGGTGTTCCCGGTGTCCCCGGCGGCTTCGGCGGCCCCGGTGTCCCCGGCGCCGTTGACGTCCGGTCCCGGCGGCGGGCAGCCCTCCTGGCCGCAGCAGGTGCACCGGCTCGCGGGCGCTGCCCAGGAGCCGCCGGTCGCCCCCTGGAAGCCGCCGGCCGACGACCCGTTCCAGGCCGCCGCCCGCCGCCAGGCCGCGGCCCGCCCCGCCGCCCTCGGCCGGCGGCTGGCCGCCCGGCTGCTCGACACGGTCGTCCTCGGCGCCGTCACCGCCGCGGCCGCCGTGCCCCTCGGCGCGAAGGCCCTGGACCACATCGACGCGAAGATCGAGGCGGCCAGGCTGTCCGGGCGGACCGTCACGGTGTGGCTGATCGACGGCACCACCTCGGTCCACCTCGGCGTCGTCCTCGCCGTCCTGCTGCTCGGCGGGGTGCTCCTCGAGGTGCTGCCCACCGTCAAGTGGGGCCGTACGCTGGGCAAGCGGCTGATGGGCATCGAGGTGCGGGACATCGAGGCGCACGAGTCGCCGGAGTTCGGCGCGGCCCTGCGGCGCTGGCTGGTCTACAGCGTGCCCGGACTGCTCGTGGTCGGGGTCGTCGGCGTGCTGTGGTGCCTGTTCGACAAGCCGTGGCGCCAGTGCTGGCACGACAAGGCCGCGCACACCTTCGTCGCCGCCGCCTGACGGCACGTCGGCTCGGCGGCCGGCGTCCGGTACTCCGGACGGCGGCGCGCCGGATGCGGGGCCGCGGGGTTCGGGATCGACTCGGGGACATGACCACCGAACCGCCCCCCGGATCCGGTCAGCAGCCGCCGGACGAGGACCCGTTCAGAAAACAGCCCCCGCCGGGCTCCCCCGGTCCGGGCTCCGGCTCCCCGTACGACACCCCCGGCGGCACGCCCCCGCCCGGACAGGGCGGCGGCGGGCCGTACGGAGGCGGCGGCCCCTACGGCGGCGGGGGAGCGGGCGGGCCCTACGGCCCCGGCGGCGGGCCGTACGGCGGCGGGCCGGACGGTCCGCCGGCCGGGATGCCCCCGCTCGCCGACAGCGCCCGGCGCACGCTCGCCCGCATCATCGACATGATCCTCGTCGGCATCGTCGTCTGGCTGCTCACCTGGCCCGTCGGGGTCAGCGAGTACAACTTCGACGGCGACCGGGTCAACGTCGGCAACGGGTTCGCCCAGTCGGTCATCGCCGCGGCCCTCTACATCGCGTACGACACCTTCATGACCGTCCGCTTCGGCCGCACCCTCGGCAAGAAGTGGCTGGGCATGCGGGTGGCCGAACTCGCCGACGGCTCCAACCCCTCGGTGCAGACCGCGCTGATCCGCGCGGCCGTGCTGTGGCTGCCGTTCGCCTTCTGCTGCGCCTGTGTGTGGACCGCGATCGCGGGCGGCTGGAGCTTCTTCGACCGTCCCTACAAGCAGGGCCTGCACGACAAGGCGGCCAGGACCGTCGTGGTCACCGACCGGTGAGGCACGGCCGCCACGCGGCCGGGGATCGCCGTACGGCAGCCGGACGGGGCCGTCAGGACGCCGCCCGCTCGTGGACCGGCTCGCGGACCTGCTCACGGGACGGCGACGGCAGCGTGGCCCGTACCGGGAGCGGCGTCGCGGGCCGGGCCGGGGCGGGCCGCCGGGACCCGGGGAGCGGTACGCGTACGGCCACCACGAGTCCCAGGGCGAGCGCCACGACGGCGACCGCCGCGATGCCCGCGCCGGAGCTCGTCCCGGACAGCAGGAGCAGGGCGAGGGTCGACAGGATCACGGCGCACGAGCCGTAGACGAACTGAGCGACAGTCGGACGGGGCATGGCCATCGTGTCCTCGGAAGTCGGGGGCTGTCGGCCTGGCTTTCACCCGCTCAAGGGCGTTCCGCCAAGCGACTCTATCCGCGAGCGTGCCCGAGGGGAACGGACGGTAAGCGTGACCTGACCGACAGGGCCGGTGCACAGGGGGCGCACGGATTCATGACGCCCCACACGGGGCCGGGACGGCGCGCCCGCCGGGTTTTCGCGCGGAAGTGTCCGCAATGCGAACCGCCGCTCCGCATAACGCGTTTGACCTGTTCAAGTCAAGGTCTGTTTTTTCTGACGAACCTCTAGTCCAATGACGTCACTTGACTACACGCGTTGATCACGTGCGCGCGGGACCTTCCCGGACGGAACCTCCTTCGTCCGCGCGCACGCACGCGGGAGGGGATCTCAAGTGACCAGTAGACCCTGGACGTTCAGAGCGGCCGCGATAGGCGTGGCCCTCGCGGCGGCCACCGCCACCTGCTCTGCGTTCACCACGGCCCAGGCCGACACGGCCGACCGGGCCGGGAGCCCGAGCGCCGTGGACCGGCAGGACCCGGCGTCGCACCACCACGTCGACCACGACCTCGAGGGCCCGCTCTCCAAGACGCAGGCGGCCCAGCGGGAAGAAGCCCTGAACCAGGTGCTGTCCGGCAAGGCGTCGGTCAAGAACCGCGACGGCTCGAAGGTCGTCGGGCTGAAGAGCAAGAAGGGCGACACCAAGTACGTCGAGCTGGGCCGGGAGAAGACCGACAAGATCTTCACCATCCTGGTCGAGTTCGGCGACAAGATCGACAGCCGTTACGGCGGCACCCCCGGCCCGCTGCACAACCAGATCGCCAAGCCGGACCGCAAGGTCGACAACTCCACGGCCTGGCAGGAGGACTACGACCAGCAGCACTTCGAGGACCTGTACTTCGGGTCCGGCAAGGGCGTCGACTCGGTCAAGACCTACTTCGAGAAGCAGTCCTCGGGCCGCTACTCGGTCGAGGGCGAGGTCTCCGACTGGGTCAAGGTGCCGTACAACGAGGCCCGTTACGGCTCCAACTACTGCGGCGACAGCACCTGCTCCAGCGTCTGGAACGTGGTCAGCGACGGCCTGGACGCCTGGGTCGAGCAGCAGAGGGCGGCCGGCCGCACCGACGCCCAGATCAAGGCCCAGGTCGCCCGCTACGACGAGTGGGACCGCTACGACCACGACGGCGACGGCGACTTCAACGAGCCCGACGGCTACATCGACCACTTCCAGATCGTGCACGCCGGCGAGGACGAGTCCGCCGGCGGCGGCGCCCAGGGCGAGGACGCGATCTGGGCCCACCGCTGGTACGCCTTCGGCACCGACGCCGGCGCCACCGGCCCCGAGTTCAACAAGCTCGGCGGCGCGAAGATCGGCGACACCGGCATCTGGGTCGGCGACTACACCATCCAGCCGGAGAACGGCGGACTCGGCGTCTTCGCCCACGAGTACGGCCACGACCTCGGTCTGCCGGACCTCTACGACACCGCGGGCGGCGAGAACTCCACCGGCTTCTGGACGCTGATGTCGTCCGGCTCCTGGCTCGGCACGGGCAAGAAGGAGATCGGCGACCTGCCCGGCGACATGACCGCCTGGGACAAGCTGCAGCTGGGCTGGCTGAACTACGACACGGCCAAGGCCGGGGTCAGCTCCTGGCACAAGCTGGGCCTCGCCGAGTACAACACCAAGCACAAGCAGGCCCTGGTCGTGACGCTGCCGAAGAAGGCCGTCACCACCGAGGTCATCGAGCCGTCCGAGGGGCGGAACCAGTGGTGGAGCGGCAGCGGTGACGACCTCAGGAACACCCTGAGCCGCACGGTCGACCTGACCGGCAGGACCTCCGCCGAGCTCACCTTCGACGGCTGGTACGACATCGAGGCCAACTACGACTTCCTCTACACCGAGGTGTCGACCGACGGGGGCGCCAACTGGACCGCCGTCGACGGCACGGTGGACGGCCGGCAGATCCCGCGCGACGGCAGCGACAAGCCCGCCCTGCACGGCACGCTCGACGGCTACCAGAGGTTCGCGTACAGCCTCGACGCCTACGCCGGCCAGAAGATCGACCTGCGCTTCCGCTACCAGACCGACGGCGGCGTGGCCCAGAAGGGCTTCACGGCCGACGCGATCGCGGTGACCGCGGACGGCGAGACGGTGTTCTCCGACAACGCCGAGACCGCCGACGACGCCTGGAAGGCGACCGGCTTCTCCCGCATCGGCGCGTCCTTCACCAAGGACTACGAGCAGTACTACATCGCCGAGAACCGGCAGTACGTGTCGTACGACAGGACCCTGAAGGTCGGCCCGTACAACTTCGGCTTCACGGCCCGCCCGGACTGGGTCGAGCACTACGCGTACCAGAACGGCCTGCTGATCTGGAAGTGGGACACCTCCCAGGCGGACAACAACACCAGCCAGCACCCGGGCCAGGGGCTGATCCTCCCGGTCGACTCCCACCCGACCGCGCTGAAGTGGTCCGACGGCACGCTGATGCGCAACCGCATCCAGACCTACGACGCCACGTTCAGCACGTTCCGCACCGACGCCATCACGCTGCACAAGGCGGACGTCGCCACGTACATCCCGTCCTCGAAGGGTGTGTCGGTCTTCAACGACCGCAAGAACACCTACTGGGACCCGGCGAACCCGACCGGCAGCGTCCAGGTCACTGACACCAACACCAAGATCAAGATCACCAAGGAGGCCAGGGACGGCTCCACGATCGAGCTCGAGGTGGGCCCTGCGGGCAGGTAAATAGCGTTCTCGCAGGTCAGAGCGTGATCGGCGGTGACCCCCTGGCGGGTCGCCGCCGATCCGTGTTTAGGTGCCTCCTGTGGCTCTCTTATTGACACCTGGCGACACGGGGGTATGACCGCATGGCCGCAGGAGGTTTCTGCAAGCTGCCGAACGGCACGGTGGTGGTGGCGCTGAACCTGCCCAGTCCCGGCGCCGACGCCCCGGCCGGGGTACGGGTGCTGGTCCACGCCCAGAACCGGGCGCGCGCCCTGACCAGGCTGCGCAACCTGGGCCTGCGCGCCGTCTACCTGCGCGGGAACACCGCGCCGCCCACGCCCGACGAGATCACCGCGGTCCTGCACCATCCCGACGGCCTGATATGGCGCACGGCGCCCGCCGGGGGAGCGCTCCAGGTGGAGCTCTGGCACCCGATCCGGGCGCTGCTCGGACGTCCGGCCGCTCCCGCCTGACCCGCACCGGGGCGTCCCGGCGCGGGTCAGGCGGGCGTCACCCGCGGGCGCGGCTCACCGCACGACCGGCTTGCCGGACAGCTCCACGCCCGCCTGCCGCAGCTCCTCCAGCGCCCGCTCGGTCGTCTCCCGGGACACCCCCGCGGTGAGGTCGAGCAGCACCTGGGTGCGGAAGCCCTCCCGCACCGCGTCCAGCGCGGTGGCCCGCACGCAGTGGTCCGTGGCGATGCCCACCACGTCCACCTCGTCGACCTCCCGCTCCCGCAGCCACCGCGCGAGCGGCGTGCCGTTCTCGTCGGCGCCCTCGAAACCGCTGTAGGCGGCCGTGTACGCCCCCTTGTCGAAGACGGCGTCGACCGCACCGGAGGCGACCGCGGGCGCGAAGTTCGGGTGGAAGCCGACGCCCTCGGTGCCGGCCACGCAGTGGGCGGGCCAGGAGCGGACGAAGTCGGGACGGCCGGAGAAGTGGTCGCCGGGGTCGACGTGGTGGTCCCGGGTGGCGACCACGTGCCGATACCCGGCCGGGGCGGCCTGGCCGATCAGCTCGGTCACGGCGGCGGCCACGCCGGCGCCGCCGGTGACGGCGAGGCTGCCCCCCTCGCAGAAGTCGTTCTGCACGTCTACGACGATCAGTGCGCGGCGCATGGTCGGTGTCCTTCGGCTCTGGGACGGATGGGTCAGGGGGCCGGGCGGGTGGACCTCCGGCCCCGTGGACGGGGGTGACGCGGACGGGGGACGCGCGCCGTCGGCTTGCCTCTAGCTACCCGACGGCCCGTGCGCGTACTCCGTCGGAAGGACGGGTTCCCCGCGCGAGAGCTGCGTCGCGGACAGCGGGAGACCGGCGCGGGCGGCGGCGTGCCGGTCGCGGACCACGTCCAGCGGCTCGCGGGCGATCACCTCGCCGTCCCGGACGAGCGGCACCAGCAGCTGCCGTTCGGCCAGCTCGGGCGGGACCTCGCCGGTGCCGATCACCTCGGCCTCGGCGATCCCGTCCGCGTCCAGCCGCCGCGCGGCCCACTTGCGGCCGCCCACGGAGGCCTTGCCGCCGGTGGACTTCTTCGCCACCGGCACCAGCGGCGCCCCCGGATCGGCGGACTCGGCGCGCGCGACCAGTTTGTAGACCATGGACGCGGTCGGGTGCCCGGAGCCGGTCACGAGCTGTGTGCCCACCCCGTACGCGTCCACCGGCGCCGCGGCCAGCGAGGCGATGGCGTACTCGTCCAGGTCCGAGGTCACGACGATCTTCGTGTCGCGGGCGCCCAGCTCGTCGAGCTGCTGCCGCACCCGGTGCGCCACCAGCAGCAGGTCGCCGGAGTCGACGCGCACCGCGCCCAGTCCGGGCCCGGCGACCTCGACGGCCGCGCGGACCGCCTCGGTCACGTCGTAGGTGTCCACCAGCAGCGTGGTGCCCGCGCCGAGGGAGTCCACCTGGGCGCGGAAGGCGTCCCGCTCGCTGTCGTGCAGCAGGGTGAAGGCGTGGGCGGAGGTGCCGACGGTGGGGATGTTGTAGCGGAACCCGGCCGCCAGGTCGGAGGTGGAGGAGAAGCCGCCGATGTAGGCGGCGCGGGAGGCGGCGACGGCGGCCAGCTCGTGGGTGCGGCGGGCGCCCATCTCGATCAGCGGCCGGTCGCCTGCGGCGGACGACATCCGGGAGGCCGCGGCGGCGATGGCCGAGTCGTGGTTGAGGATCGACAGGATCACCGTCTCCAGCAGCACGCACTCGGCGAAGCTGCCCTCCACCCGCATGACGGGCGAGCCGGGGAAGTAGACCTCGCCCTCGGGGTAGCCCCAGATGTCGCCGGAGAAGCGGTAGCCGGCCAGCCAGTCCAGGGTCTCCTCGTCGACGACGGCCTTCTCGCGCAGGAAGCGCAGCACGCCCTCGTCGAAGCGGAAGTTCTCCACCGCGTCGAGGACCCGTCCGGTGCCCGCCACGACGCCGTAGCGGCGGCCGTTCGGCAGGCGCCGGGTGAAGACCTCGAACACGCTGCGCCGCCCGGCCGTGCCGGCCTTCAGCGCCGCTTGCAGCATCGTCAGTTCGTACTGGTCGGTGAAGAGCGCCGTGGACGGAACATTCACCGGCAACCCAAGGTCCGCTGTGTCCATGGCGAGGATGGTACCCCCATTTCGTCACTCTGACGATTTAAGTTCTCCGGGTCGGCTCCCGGCCGCCTCCACGGCGCTTCCCGGGCGGCCCGCGGACCACCCCGGGCGGCTCTTCAGCGGGCCGGTTTGTGCGACCACCCCCCACCGGTGGCAGCATGGGCAGTGTGACGTCACCCGCACCCCTGGAGATCGAACGCACCGAGTCGGCGGAGGAGGTCTTCGCCGTACCCGAGCCCGACGTCCCGTGGGTCACGATCGTCCACAACGACCCGGTCAACCTCATGAGCTACGTGACGTACGTCTTCCAGACGTACTTCGGCTACTCCAAGGACAAGGCCACCAAGCTCATGCTCGACGTCCACCACAAGGGCCGGGCCGTCGTCTCCAGCGGCACCCGCGAGGAGATGGAGCGCGACGTCCAGGCCATGCACGGCTACGGCCTGTGGGCCACCCTCCAGCACGACCGGAAGTGAAGCCGGACATGACCGCACCGGACGTGGCCCGACCCCGCCCGCAGGACCGGAAGCAGCGAATCGCCCCCATGCCAGGACACTTCGAACCGCTCCCCGGCGGCGGCGCGGCCGTCGCCCTCGACGACGTCGAGATCTCCATCATCCGCTCGCTGGCCGTGCAGCTCATGGAGATCATCGGCCCCGGACCGGCCGAGGAGCCCGGCGGCGACCCGCTCGCGGAGCTCTTCGCCGAGGGCCCCAGCGAGCCGCCCTCCGACCCGGTGCTGCGCCGCCTCTTCCCGGACGCCTACGTCGACCCCGAGGGCGCCCCGCGGGCGGCGGAGGCCGAGAAGCAGCGGGCGTACTCCGCCGAGTTCCGCCGTTACACGGAGAACGACCTGCGGGCCGGCAAGCGGGACAACGCGCTGGCGGTCATCCGCTCCCTGGACGGACTCAGGTCGGCCGGCGGGGGCGGCGGGGTGCTCGAGCTGTCGCCGGAGGAGTCCCGGCGGTGGCTCGGCGCGCTGAACGACCTGCGCCTGGCGATCGGGGCCCGGCTGGAGATCACCGACGAGGACGACGGCGATCTGCTGTTCCGCCTCCCGGACGAGGACCCGCGCAAGCCGATGGTGATGGCGTACCTCTGGCTGGGCGGTCTCCAGGAGACGCTCGTCTCGACACTCATGCCCTGAAGGTGTCCTGAACCGTCCGGAAAATGCCGTGATGTGTTCGCTCAGATGAACCTCAAGTCCGAATAACGATCGTGTCACTACCCCTGCGGATTCGCGCCGCAGGGGCGTTTTTTTGTGACCTGGGTCACTTGTGGGCCGGTAGGAGCATGGTAAGAATCGGCAACCCGCTTGCGCCGCCGACGCGGTGGTGAGCTCGGAAGCCGGTCCCAGCCGGTGTGTACGCCTGCCCGACACGGACGCGCCCCCGCCCAGGGGCCCTCCGCCTACCGCCGTCCGCCGGACCGGACGTGGGCCACCCCCGAGCCGCCCGCGCTCCGCACACGCCAGAACGTCCCCGCGTCACCGAGGAAGTTCGATGTCACTCGACTCCATCACCACGACCATTGACGACGCCGTCAGCGATTTCTTCGACCCTGTCGCGACCACGGTCGGCGACATCGTCTTCTACACCGTTCCCGTCGCCGGGACCGACCTCCCCCTGATCGTCGCCTGGCTGGTGATCGCCGGCCTGGTCTTCACCGTCTGGTTCGGGCTCGTCCAGGCCCGCAAGCTCAAACTCGCCTTCGACGTCGTGCGCGGCCGCTACGACGAGAAGGGCTCACCCGGCGAGGTGAACCACTTCCAGGCGCTGACCGCCGCCGTCTCCGGCACCGTCGGCCTCGGCAACATCGCCGGTGTGGCCGTCGCCGTCTCCATCGGCGGACCCGGCGCCACCTTCTGGATGATCCTCTGCGGCCTGCTCGGCATGGCCACCAAGTTCGTCGAGGTCACCCTCGGTGTGAAGTACCGCGAGGAGCACCCCGACGGCACCGTCTCCGGCGGTCCGATGCACTACCTGCCCAAGGGCCTCGCCGACCGCTTCGGCCGCGGCGGCGCCAAGCTCGGCAAGGTGCTCGCGGTCCTCGCCTCCGTGATGATCCTGTTCTTCGGTCTGTTCGGCGGCAACCTCTTCCAGACCAACCAGAGCTACGCGCAGATCTCCTCCACCTTCGGGGGCGAGGACGGCTTCCTGGCCTCCTCCGCGGGCGCCGTGCTGTTCGGTCTCGTGGTCGCCGCCCTCGTGGGCCTGGTGCTGCTCGGCGGCATCCGCTCCATCGCCTCGGTGACCAGCCGCCTGGTCCCGGCCATGGCGATCATGTACGTGGTGGCGTGTCTGATCGTCATCCTCACCAACGTCACCGCCGTGCCCGGCGCGATCGGCGAGGTCTTCCAGGGCGCCTTCGAGGCCGAGGGCGTCGCGGGCGGTGTCATCGGCGCCCTGATCGTCGGTTTCCAGCGCGCCGCCTTCTCCAACGAGGCCGGTCTGGGCTCCGCGCCGATCGCCCACTCCGCGGTGAAGACCAGGCACCCCGCGAGCGAGGGCCTGGTCGCCCTGCTGGAGCCGTTCATCGACACGGTCGTCATCTGCACCATGACCGCGCTGACCATCGTGATCGCCGCGCCCGCCAGCTGGGACGCGGCCCGCGAGGGCGAGAGCATCGGCGGTGTCACCATCACCTCCGACGCCTTCGAGACCGTGCTGCCCTGGTTCCCGAACCTGCTCACCGTCGCGGTGCTGCTGTTCGCCTTCTCCACGATCCTCACCTGGGGCTACTACGGCCTGAAGGCGTGGGCGTACCTCTTCGGCCGCAGCAAGACCAGCGAGACCGTCTTCAAGGCGGTGTGGAGCGTCTTCGTGGTCGCGGGCTCGCTGCTCTCCCTCGACTCGCTGATCAGCCTGGCCGACTCGGCGCTGTTCCTGCTGTCGGTGTTCAACATCATCGGTCTCTACCTGCTGGCCCCCGTGGTCAAGCGCGAACTGGACTCCTTCCTCGCCTACGTCCGCGACCGCCGCTCGGGGGCGTCGGAGCCGGGCGCCGGTCCCTCGGAGCCGGAGCCGGCCCAGGCGCCCTGAGCGCCCTCTCCCGGCCCAGGGGCCCGTCCACACCGGTCGCCGGTGCGGACGGGCCCCTCCCGTTTCCCGTCCCACCTGCGACGCGTGTAAAGGTGTTCGCTCAACGGTGTCCCAAATCCGCATAACGAAATCGTCAAACGTGACACCGTCTTTCCGTTGCCAGGTCGCATTTGTCCCCCTTTACTCGTGCGCTGCGTCACATCGAGCCCGAGAAGCCGCGCCGCCCTCCGTGATAAACCTTCACGACCGCCCGGCGAACGCCACCCGAACGTTCGGCCGGGTGCGCCACCGAGCCGGTCACCGCCGGCCAGGCACGAGCGGGCCCGCGCGCCCGCACGGCTCCAGCAGTCCGGGGGGATCGGAACCCGATCCGCGGCCGGTGAACGGCCCGGGTCGGCATGGAGAAAGGCGCACGACACATGACCTCTGCGAAGGTCACCGAAGCCCCTGAAGAGGGCTACGAGCGCGGACTCGGAAGCCGCCAGGTCCAGATGATCGCGATCGGCGGCGCCATCGGCGTCGGCCTGTTCATGGGCGCCGGGGCGAACATCGCCAAGGCCGGCCCCAGCATCGTCCTCATGTACGCCCTCGCCGGCGTGGTCATCTTCTTCATCATGCGGGCCCTGGGCGAACTGCTCCTCTACCGGCCCGTCTCCGGCTCCTTCGCCGAGTACGCCCGGGAGTTCCTCGGCCCGTTCTTCGGGTTCGTCACCGGCTGGACGTACTGGCTCATGTGGGTGGTCACCGGCATGGCCGAACTGACGGCCGCCGCCATCTACATCCACTTCTGGTTCCCCGAGATCCCGCAGTGGGTCAGCGCCCTGGTCTTCCTCGTCGTGCTGTTCGGCG
Organism: Streptomyces sp. DH-12; assembly: GCF_002899455.1. GTDB lineage: Bacteria > Actinomycetota > Actinomycetes > Streptomycetales > Streptomycetaceae > Streptomyces. The sequence continues at coordinate 4,754,142 of NZ_PPFB01000001.1, forward strand.
TGAACCTGATCTCCGTGAAGATCTTCGGCGAGGTCGAGTTCTGGTTCTCGATGATCAAGGTCACCGCCATCATCGGCATGATCGTCATCGGCCTCGGCGTGCTCACCCTCGGCTTCTCCGACGCCGGCGACACCGCCGCCGTCTCCAACCTCTGGTCGCACGACGGCTTCTTCCCCAACGGCATCGGCTCCAGCCTGATGACCCTCCAGGGCGTCATGTTCGCCTACCTCGCCGTCGAGCTGGTCGGCGTCACCGCGGGCGAGTCCGAGAACCCGGAGAAGACCCTGCCCAAGGCCATCAACACCCTGCCCTGGCGCATCATCGTCTTCTACGTCGGCGCCCTGCTGGTGATCCTCTCCGTCGTCAAGTGGACCGAGTTCTCCGCCGGCGAGAGCCCGTTCGTGCACGCCTTCGGCAGGATCGGCATCCCGCTCGCCGCGGGCATCGTCAACTTCGTCGTGCTCACCGCGGCCCTGTCGTCCTGCAACTCCGGCATGTACTCCACCGGCCGGATGCTGCGCGGACTCGCCGCCAACAAGGAGGCCCCGCAGGCCTTCGCCCGGCTCAACGCCCGCAAGACGCCCGCCGTCGGCATCGGCGTCTCCGTGGCCCTCATGGGCATCGGCGTGATCCTCAACTACGTCGTCCCCGAGAAGGCGTTCGCCTACGTCACCTCCGTCGCCACCGCGGCCGGCATCTGGACCTGGATGATGATCCTCGTCAGCCACATCCGCTACCGCCGCGCCGTCGACGCCGGCCGGCTGCGCGCCTCCTCCTTCCCCGCCCCCGGCGGCGCCCTGTTCAGCTGGGTCGCCCTGGTCTTCCTGATCGGCGTCACCGGCATGATCGCGGCGGACGCGGACGCCCGCGTCTGTCTGTACGTCGCGGCCGGCTGGGCCGTCGCCCTGGCGATCGGCTGGGCCGTGCTGAAGAAGGGCAACCCGGCGATCGCGGACCGCGACGGGAGCCGGTTCGAGAAGGTCGGCTGACCACCCCGCGGGACGCCGGCGCACGGGGAGCACTCGTGGACTCCCCGCCGCCACCGCTCAAGGCGTCCGGCATCCGGGCCGTTCCGTACCACCCCTCGGTACGGAACGGCCCGTCTGCTTATCCTGAGCCCCATGCTGACCATCACCCAGGCCCTGTACGACCGGATCGTCGCCCACGCCCGTGAGGACCACCCCGACGAGGCGTGCGGCGTGGTGGCGGGGCCGGTGGGCTCCGGCCGCCCCGAGCGCTTCATCCCCATGCTGAACGCGGCCCGCTCGCCCACGTTCTACGAGTTCGACTCCCAGGACCTGCTGAAGCTGTACCGGGAGATGGACGACCGCGACGAGGAGCCGGTGGTCATCTACCACTCGCACACCGCGACCGAGGCCTACCCCTCCCGCACCGACATCACCTACGCCAACGAGCCCGGCGCCCACTACGTGCTGGTCTCCACCGCCGACACCGACGGCGCGGGCGAGTTCCAGTTCCGCTCCTTCCGCATCCTGGAGGGCGAGGTCACCGAGGAGGAGGTGCGCGTCGTCGACGCGTACTGATCTCGCCTGGCGGACAGTTCGGGTCCGGGATCTGGGATCACACTCGGGATCCCGGACCGGGAATCGATACGATGAGCCCATGGTTCTCCTCGACGTGGACGACAAGGCGCCGGGCACCCTGCTCGTGGCGCGGCTCCACGTCGACCTGTGCAGGCTGAACAGCGCCATCTGTTGACGTTCCGCCGCCGCCGTACGGCCCCGAGCCGCGGCGCCGCCGTGCGCCGTCGAAGAACCCACGACACCTTCCGACAGGAGCCCTCAGCCATGGCCATCGAGGTCCGCATCCCCACCATCCTCCGCCAGTACACCGACGGTCAGAAGGCGGTGGAGGGCAGCGGGGACACCCTCGCCGAGCTCTTCGCCGACCTCGAGACCCGGCACGCGGGCATCCAGGACCGCATCGTGGACGACGGGCAGCTGCGCCGCTTCGTCAACGTCTACCTCAACGACGAGGACGTCCGCTTCCTCGACGGCATCAGCACCAAGCTGAGCGACGGCGACAACGTGACGATCCTGCCGGCCGTCGCCGGCGGGGCGGCCTGATCCGCATGCGGTACGACTCCCCGCTGGCCGCGGTGGGCAACACCCCCCTGGTGCGCCTGCCGCGGCTGTCGCCGTCCGCCGACGTGCGGATCTGGGCCAAGCTGGAGGACCGCAACCCGACGGGCTCCGTCAAGGACCGTCCCGCCCTGTTCATGATCGAGCAGGCGGAGAAGGACGGCCGTCTCACCCCGGGCTGCACCATCCTGGAGCCCACCTCCGGCAACACCGGCATCTCCCTTGCCATGGCCGCCAGGCTCAAGGGCTACCGCATGGTCTGCGTGATGCCCGAGAACACCTCGCAGGAGCGGCGCGACCTGCTCGGCATGTGGGGCGCGGAGATCATCTCCTCCCCGGCCGCGGGCGGCTCCAACACCGCCGTGCGCGTCGCCAAGGAGCTGTCCGCCGAGCACCCCGACTGGGTGATGCTCTACCAGTACGGCAACCCGGACAACGCGGGCGCCCACTACGCGACCACCGGCCCGGAGATCCTCGCCGACCTCCCCTCGGTCACCCACTTCGTCGCCGGCCTCGGCACCACGGGCACCCTCATGGGCGTCGGCCGCTACCTGCGCGAGCACAAGCCCGACGTGAAGATCGTCGCCGCCGAGCCGCGCTACGACGACCTGGTCTACGGCCTGCGCAACCTCGACGAGGGCTTCGTGCCCGAGCTGTACGACGCCTCCGTCCTGACCACCCGCTTCTCCGTCGGCTCCGCCGACGCGGTCACCCGCACCCGCGAACTGCTCCAGCAGGAGGGCATCTTCGCCGGCGTCTCCACCGGCGCCGCCCTGCACGCGGCGATCGGCGTCGCGAAGAAGGCCCGGAAGGCGGGGGAGTCCGCCGACGTGGTCTTCGTCGTCGCCGACGGCGGCTGGAAGTACCTGTCGACGGGCGTCTACACGGCCGCGACGACGGAAGAGGCCATCGAAACCCTCCAGGGACAGCTCTGGGCGTAGCCCGGCACGCGCGACGTGAGGGGCCGGGGACTCCCCGGCCCCTCACGCGTGTCCGGGCGCCGTCACTCCGGCTCCTCGTCCCGCTCCGGCCGCCGGCGCCCGCGAGGGCGGTGGCCCCGCCCCCAGCCGTCGACGAGGGCGGCGACCAGGGCGAGCAGGACCACCGCGGCGAGCGCGAGCCACCAAGCCGTGTTCATGCCCGGACCGTACCGGCGCGAGCCGATGGCACGCGCCCCCTCCCGCCCCCGTACGCGGGCCTTCCAGCCGAACCGGTGACAGCACAGGTGAGTTCGCCCACAACGGCACCTGGTGGAGGAGCGACCGCAGGTTTTGCGCCTTACGCTCGACGCACCGCACGACCCCCGTCTTCCCACACCCGCCAGCGGAGGTTTCTGCTTCATGAAGCTCACCGTCGTCGGCTGCTCGGGGTCGTTCCCGTCCGCGGAATCGGCCTGCTCGAGCTACCTCGTCGAGGCCGACGGCTTCCGGCTGCTCCTCGACATGGGCAACGGCGCCCTGGGCGAGCTGCAGCGCCACTGCGGTCTCTACGACCTCGACGCGATCTTCCTCAGCCACCTGCACGCCGACCACTGCATCGACATGTGCGCCTACTTCGTGGCGCGTTACTACCGGCACGACGGCGGCCGCTGCGCCCCGCTGCCGGTCTACGGCCCCGAGGGCACCGAGCACCGGCTGACCACCGCCTACGCCGACACCCCCTCGGCCTCCTCCATGAGCGAGGTCTTCGACTTCCACACGGTCAAGCCGTCCACCTTCGAGATCGGCCCGTTCCTCGTGCACACCGAGCGCGTCGCGCACCCGGTCGAGGCGTACGGCATCCGCATCGAGCACGGCGGGAAGACGCTGACCTACTCCGGCGACACGGGGGCGACCCCGCTGCTGGACGGCCTCGCCCGGGACGCCGACCTCTTCCTGTGCGAGGCCGCCTTCACGCACGGCAAGGAGGACATCCCCGACCTGCACCTCAACGGCCGCGAGGCGGGGGAGTCGGCGGCCCGCGCGGGCGCCCGCCGGCTGATCCTCACGCACATCCCGCCGTGGACCGACCCGCAGGTCAACCTCACCGACGCCCGCGCGGTGTACGACGGCCCGGTGGGGCTGGCGGCGCCGGGGGCGACGTACGAGATCTGAGCCGCGGCACGCCCGGGCGCACGCCGAGGGCCCCGGAACCGTCGCGGTTCCGGGGCCCTCGGCGTCGTACGGAGCGGGCTACTTGGCCTCGGCCTTCTGCAGCTCCGCCAGCTCCTCGTCGGACTCGCGGCCCGGCGTCGGCAGGTTGAACTTGGTGATCGCGAAGCGGAAGACCACGTAGTACACCGCCGCGAACACCAGGCCGACCAGGGCCAGGCCCCACGGGTTGGTCGCGATGCCCAGGTTCAGGAAGAAGTCGACCGCGCCGGCCGAGAAGCCGAAGCCGTCCTTCATCCCCAGCGCCCAGGTCAGCGCCATGGACACACCGGTGAGGACCGCGTGGATGGCGTACAGGACCGGAGCGATGAACATGAACGTGAACTCGATCGGCTCCGTCACACCGGTGACGAACGAGGTCAGCGCCAGGGAGAACATCATGCCGCCGACGACCTTGCGGCGCTCGGGGCGGGCGCAGTGCACGATGGCCAGGCAGGCCGCGGGCAGCGCGAACATCATGATCGGGAAGAAGCCGGTCATGAACTGCCCGGCGGTCGGGTCGCCGGCCAGGAAGCGGGCTATGTCACCGCTCTTGCCCTCGTACTCGCCCGCCTGGAACCACGGGAAGGAGTTCAGCAGGTGGTGCATGCCGACCGGGATCAGGGCACGGTTGGCGACACCGAAGATGCCCGCGCCGACGGCGCCGGAGCCGACCAGCCACTCGCCGAAGTTGTGCAGACCCGTGCCGAGGACCGGCCAGATGTAGCCGAAGACGATGCCGATGAGCAGACCGGCGAAGGCCGACAGGATCGGGACCAGCCGGCGCCCGCCGAAGAAGCCCGCCCAGTCGGGCAGCTTGGTGCGGTAGAAGCGCTGGTAGAGCAGGGCGACGACGAGGCCCATGACCACGCCGCCGAGCACCTTGGCGTCCACCGCCTGTTCCACCATCACGATCTTGCCGTCGACGATGGCTTCCTTCTTCGGCAGGCTGCCGTCGGTGAACGTGCCGAGGACGTTCTTGAAGACCAGGTAGCCGACGACGGCGGCGAGCGCGGTCGAGCCGTCCGACTTCTTCGCGAAGCCGATGGCGATGCCGACCGCGAAGAGCAGGGCCATGTTGTCGAGGATCGCGTTGCCGCCGGCCGTCATGAAGGACGCGATCTTCGTCAGGAAGGCCGGGAACTCCGGACGGCCCAGCATGTCGGCGTTGCCGAGGCGCACCAGCAGCGCGGCGGCGGGCAGGACGGCCACCGGCAGCATCAGGCTGCGGCCGATGCGCTGCAGCACAGCCATCACGCCGGAGCCCTTCTTCTTCTCGGCCGCGGGAGCGGCGCTGGCCGTGGACACAACTTCCTCCAGTGGGCATGGCGCCGCCCGGGTGACAGGAGAGGACGGCGGCGTCCGGTGGTCTACACCAATGCGTGGTGCAGACCTGTTGTAGCACGATGAAGGCCGCATGAGGAACCCGCGGATGTGCGACCGCGGAACTACGCACGGTGCCCCCGCGGAACGCCGGAGAGCCCCCTTCGCGAGCACACCGAAAAGCCCCCGGAACTCACGGTTCCGAGGGCCGGCGCAGCCGCCCCGAGCCCAGGACGTCAGCGCCGCGCCGCGTCCTCCACCTCCTCCTCCGGCTCCCGCCCCGGGGTCCTCAGGTCGAACTTCATGATCGCGAAGCGGAAGACGGCGTAGTACACCGCCGCGAACACCAGGCCGATCGGAATGATCAGCCACGGCTTCGTCGCCAGGTTCCAGTTGATGACGTAGTCGATCAGACCCGCCGAGAAACTGAACCCGTCGCGCACCCCCAGCCCCCACGTCACCGCCATCGACACCCCCGTCAGCACCGCGTGCACCGCGTACAGCAGCGGCGCGATGAACAGGAACGAGTACTCGATCGGCTCCGTGATCCCCGTGACGAACGACGTCAGCCCCACCGACAGCATCAGCCCGCCGATCTCCTTGCGCCGCTCCGGCCTCGCACAGTGCGTGATCGCCAGCGCCGCCGCCGGCAGCGCGAACATCATGATCGGGAAGAACCCCGACAGGAACTGCCCCGCCTCCGGATCACCCGCCAGGAACATGTTGATGTCACCGTGCACCACCGTCCCGTCCGGCTTCGTGTACGAACCGAACTGGAACCAGATGGGCACGTTCAGGAACTGGTGCAGCCCCACCACCAGCAGCGCCCGGTTCGCCACCCCGAACACACCCGCGCCCCACGCGCCCAGCCCCGTCATCCAGTCGCTGAAACCCTCCAGCGCGTCACCGATCGGCGGCCAGACCCACAGACACAGCGCCGCGAACGCGATCGCCGCGAACGCCATGATGATCGGCACCAGCCGCCGCCCGTTGAAGAACCCCAGCCAGTCCACCAGCTTCGTCCGGTGGAACCGCTGCCACAGATACGCCGCCGTCAGACCGATGACGATGCCGCCGAACACCCCCGGATTCTGGTAGTCGAACGACGTCACCGTCCCGTCCGTCACCTGACAGCCGACGTTCGGCACCGCCTGAGACCCCTCCGGACAGTCCTTCGGGAACTGCCGCAGCACAGTGAAATAGACGAGGAACCCCACCACCGCCGCCAGCGCCGTCGACCCGTCCGCCTTCTTCGCCATCCCGATGGCCACACCCACACAGAACAGCAGCGGCAGCCCCAGCGACCCGTCCAGCAGCGCGCCGCCCGCCCCCGCCATCACCTTCGAGACGTTCGTCCACCCCAGACCGTCGTCCCCGAACACGTCCGGCTGCCCCAGCCGGTTGAGGATCCCCGCCGCCGGCAGCACCGCGATCGGCAACTGCAGACTGCGCCCCATCTTCTGCAGACCCTGGAACAACCGGTTCCAGCGCTCCCGCAGGGGACTCACCCCCGCGTCGGCGCCGGCGGAGCTCTCCGCGCTCATCACGTCCCCTTCGCTGGACGACCCGAGGGTTTGGCGGCAGTCCGCCCCGTGGTGTAGACCAGTGAGGCAGGACGGTCCCGCTGTCGTGACGCCCATCATCGAGCGCCCACGACATGACCGCTCGCAAAGATGGGCCAACTGTGGGTTACTGCGACAAAGCGGTTCGGATCAGGGAGAACGAACATGGCCACCAAGGCTGAGAAGATCGTTGCCGGGCTCGGCGGCATCGACAACATCGAAGAGGTCGAGGGCTGCATCACCCGCCTCCGCACCGAGGTCGTGGACCCCTCCAAGGTCGACGACGCCGCCCTCAAGGCCGCCGGCGCCCACGGCGTCGTCAAGATGGGCAGCGCCATCCAGGTCGTCATCGGCACCGACGCCGACCCCATCGCCGCCGAGATCGAAGACATGATGTGAGCCGCCGCGCCACCTGACACGCGCGGAGCGGCCACCCTCCGGCCGCCCCCGCACCCCGGGCCCCTTCCCGCCACGGAAGGGGCCCGCCCCGTCTACGGCTAGGCTCGACGCCATGTCTCGCATCGACGGCCGCACCCCCGAACAGCTCCGCCCCGTCACCATCGAACGCGGCTGGAGCAAACACGCCGAAGGCTCCGTCCTCGTCTCCTTCGGCGACACCAAAGTCCTCTGCACCGCCTCCGTCACCGAAGGCGTCCCCCGCTGGCGCAAGGGCAGCGGCGAGGGCTGGGTCACCGCCGAATACGCCATGCTCCCCCGCGCCACCAACACCCGCGGCGACCGCGAGTCCGTCCGCGGCCGCATCGGCGGCCGCACCCACGAGATCAGCCGCCTCATCGGCCGCTCCCTGCGCGCCGTCATCGACTACAAGGCCCTCGGCGAGAACACCGTCGTCCTCGACTGCGACGTCCTCCAGGCCGACGGCGGCACCCGCACCGCCGCCATCACCGGCGCCTACGTCGCCCTCGCCGACGCCATCGGCTGGGCCCAGGGCAGGAAACTCGTCAAGCCCGGCCGCAAACCCCTCACCGGCACCGTCGCCGCCGTCTCCGTCGGCATCGTCGCCGGCGTCCCCCTCCTCGACCTCTGCTACGAGGAGGACGTCCGCGCCGACACCGACATGAACGTCGTCTGCACCGGCGACGGCCGCTTCGTCGAGGTCCAGGGCACCGCCGAGGCCGAACCCTTCGCCCGCGACGAACTGAACGCCCTCCTCGACCTCGCCGTCACCGGCTGCACCGAACTCGCCGCCGCCCAGCGCGCCGCACTCGATACCCTCCTCGAAAAGTAAAAGACCCCCCAAGGACCGTGGTCGGCGCGGAGCAACCGCGCCGGCCGCCGCCGCGTCTGAAGGGATACGGGCGCACGGACACCACCCCGCGCACCCGCCGACGACCGGGCCCCACCGGCCCGACGAGGGAGGAAACGTTCCATGGCCGCGAGCCGCCGACGCCGCACCGCAGCCGTCGCCGCCACCCTGGCGGCCGTCGCGCTCACCGCCGGACTCACCACCGGCTGCTCAGCCGTCGACAAGGCACTCGACTGCGTCCGCACCGCCGACGCCGTCGCCGAGAGCGTCGCCGACATGCAACAGGCCGTCGAGAACGCCTCCAACGACGTCACCCAGCTCGAGGAAGCCCTCGACTCCGTCGACCAGAACCTCGGCAAGCTCCGCGACGAGACCGACAACGCCGACGTCGGCAAGGCCGTCGACGACCTCGAGAAGGCCGTCGACAACGTCCGCACCTCCCTCGACAACGGCGACACCACCCCCGACCTCAGCCCCGTCACCGACGCGGCCGGCGAACTCACCAAGGTCTGCACCCCGTAGTGACGGCCCCGGTCACGGGCCCAGGGATACTGGGCCCATGACCCGCCTGATCCTCGCCACCCGCAACGCCGGAAAGATCATCGAACTCCGCTCGATCCTCGCCGACGCGGGACTGCCCCACGAACTCGTCGGCGCCGACGCCTACCCCGACGTCCCCGACGTCAAGGAGACCGGCGTCACCTTCGCCGAGAACGCCCTCCTCAAGGCCCACGCCCTCGCCCGGGCCACCGGCCTGCCCGCCGTCGCCGACGACTCCGGCCTCTGCGTCGACGTCCTCGGCGGCGCCCCCGGCATCTTCTCCGCCCGCTGGTCCGGCCGCCACGGCGACGACGAGGCCAACCTCGGCCTCCTCCTCGCCCAGCTCGCCGACATCGCCGACGGACACCGCGGCGCGTACTTCGCCTGCGCGGCCGCCCTCGCCCTCCCCGACGGCACCGAGCGCGTCGTCGAGGGCCGCCTCAACGGCACCCTCCGCCACGCCCCCGCCGGCACGAACGGCTTCGGCTACGACCCGATCCTCCAGCCGGAGGGCGAGACCCGCACGTGCGCGGAGCTGTCCCCGGAGGAGAAGAACGCGATCAGCCACCGCGGCAAGGCGTTCCGGGGGCTGGTGCCGGTGGTGCGGGAGCTGCTGGGCTGAGCGAAGAAGAAGGTCCCCCCGGATCGGGTGGACCTTCTCTCACGTGTGCGGCCGGAGGGACTCGAACCCTCAAGGGATCTCTCCCACAGCATCCTAAGTGCTGCGCGTAGGCCAATTCCGCCACGGCCGCTCGCGCGCTCATGCTACCCGGCCAGGCGCTCCGACAGTCGGGCGTCCGATGGGCTCCGCGCCCACCCCGGCACCATGTACTGGTGATCGCATGGCAGTTGGGACACAGCAACCGCAGGTTCTCCCGCCGATCGTCACTCCGGTCCCCGTCGATGTGATCGATCTCCAGGGTCATCGGCTTGCCGAGCCACTCGGGCCCCGTACCGCATTCGGCGCACTCGTTCGGCACGCCGGCTCCGAGCAGCGCCCGGCGAGGTGCCGACGCCGGGCCGCCTCATGCGGGTCAGCGCGTACCGCCGTGTCGAACTCCCCGGACCCACCCCAGCCGCACCAGCGCCTCCGACAGCGTCCGTGCTCCCCGGGCGGATTCCTCCAGCCGTTCCTTCGTGTGCACGCTCGCCCCCATCGATCCCCTCCGTCGCCCGGCCACGTGTTCGTGGTCCCGTACGGAGCAACGAACCGGATGCCGGACGGCCGCGCACGGAAAGCGGAACGGCCTGTACCGGGATTCCGGTACAGGCCGTTCCGCAGGGGCGGCCGGGTCAGATGCCCAAGTCCTTGATGATCTTGGCCACGTGGCCCGTCGCGCGGACGTTGTAGAGGGCGTGCTCGACCTTGCCCTGTTCGTCGACGACGATCGTGGAGCGGATGACGCCCATGTAGGTGCGGCCGTAGTTCTTCTTCTCGCCGTACGCGCCGTAGGCGTCCAGGACCTTCTTGTCCGGGTCGGCGAGGAGGGTGACCTCGAGGGACTCCTTCTCGCGGAACTTCGCGAGCTTCTCCGGCGCGTCCGGGGAGATGCCGACCACGTCGTAGCCGGCGCCGGCCAGCAGGTCGAGGTTGTCGGTGAAGTCGCACGCCTGCTTGGTGCAGCCGGGGGTCAGGGCCGCCGGGTAGAAGTAGACGATGACCTTGCGGCCCCTGTGGTCGGCCAGCGACACCTCGTTGCCGTCGGCGTCGGGCAGGGTGAAGGCGGGGGCCTCGTCCCCGGGCTTGAGGCGTTCGCTCATCGGTCTGGTCTCCTCGTACGTGCCGCACTGCGTGGATCGGGTGCCGGGATCGAGGGTAACCGGGGGTCCTGACAGTGCGGCGCGGCGTGAAGCTGACAGACTGTCCGGCACAGGCAACACAGCGGATTGCGGAGGCGACACGGTGGCGGACACGGCGGACACCAGGACCCCGGCGCAGATCGAGGCGGACATCGAGCGTCGCCGTGCGGCGCTGGCCGAGACCCTGGACGAGATCGGGGTGCGGGTGCACCCGAGGACGATCGTGGGGGACGCGAAGGCCAGGGTCGTGTCGAACGTGGACCACACGCTGGGGCGCGCCTATGTGAGCGTGAACCGCGTGGTGAGCGAGGTGAAGGCGCAGTTCGTGGACGAGACGGGCGCGCCGCGGCTGGAGCGGGTGGTTCCGGTGGGACTGCTGGTGGCGGGGGTCGTGGGGCTGCTGGTGGCCGGGTCCCGTCGGCGGCGGGACTGAGGTGCGGTCCGTCGGTCACCCCTCCCGTACAGGTCCGTCGTCGAGGCAGGTAGGTTTCAGACTGTGAGCGCCAACAGAAACGACAGTTCCCCGCACGACAAGCTGCCGATCCGGATGCTGCACGACCGTGTGCTCGTGCGGCAGGAGACCGGTGAGGGCGAGCGGCGTTCGGGGGGCGGCATTCTGATTCCCGCGACGGCGGCGGTGGGCCGTCGGCTGGCCTGGGCCGAGGTGGTCGCGGTGGGTCAGAACGTGCGGACGGTGGAGCCGGGTGACCGGGTGCTGTTCGATCCGGAGGACCGTGCGGAGGTCGAGGTGCGCGGGACGGCGTACGTGCTGATGCGGGAGCGGGATCTGCACGCGGTGGCCGCGGACCGTTTCGAGGGGTCGGAGGACTCGACCGGGCTGTACCTGTAGCCCGGTGTCGCGAGGGGCCGGTGACGGGTGTCACCGGCCCTTTTCGTGGGGTGGGCTACCGTGGGAGGTCCTGTGCGGCCCGGCCGTGCGGGCCCCGACGAGACGCGCCGTACCGGGGTGAAGGCAAAGACGACGCACCCCCGTTTCGCTGTCGTGTCCCGGAGGTGCCTGTCATGGCGTGGGTTCTGCTGGTGGTCGCCGGTCTGCTGGAGGTGGGCTGGGCGATCGGCATGAAGTACACGGACGGGTTCACCCGTCTGTGGCCGAGCGTGCTGACCGGTGCGGGCATCGTGTCGAGCATGCTGCTGCTGTCGTACGCGGCGCGGACGCTGCCGATCGGGACGGCGTACGGCGTGTGGGTGGGGATCGGCGCGGCCGGGGCGGCGGTGCTGGGCATGGTGGTGCTGGGGGAGCCGGTGACGGCGGCCCGGATCTTCTTCATCTGTCTGCTGCTGGTGGCCGTGGTGGGTCTGAAGGCGACGTCGGGTCACTGAGCCGGTTGTTCCGCCCCGGTTCCGGCGTCAGTTCCAGCGGCGTCCGTCGAGGGCGCCGCTGAGGCCGCCGGGGCCGGGGAGTTCGTCGCGGTTGGAGCCGTCGTCGGTGGGGCCGCCGGCGCCCCCGCCTCCCGTGCCGGCGCCGTCGCCGGTGCCGTCGCCGGTGGGGGATCCGGTGGTCCCTCCGGTGCCGTCCTGGTCCTCGCCGTTCTCGCCGCTCCCGTCGGTCCCGTCTTCTCCGCCGTCGTCGCCGGTGCCGCTGCCGCCGCCGTCGGGGGTGCCGCCGGTGTCCTCGTCGTCGGGAGCCGCGGTGCCGGGGGTGCCGGAGGCGTCGGGGGCGGAGGGGGCGTCGGAGGAGGACGGGCCGGTGCCGTCGTCGGGGGCGGGCGGCTGGCTCTCGTGGGCGCCGGGCTGGAGGCGCAGGTCGAAGGAGCGCACGGGCTGTCCCTCGAGGGCGTCGCGGGTGTACTGGCCCCAGATCTCGGCGGGGGCGCCGCCGCCGTTGACGCGGGGCAGGCCCATGGCGCCGTAGAGGGACTTGTGGCCGGCGGTGACGGGGTCCTGGCCCATGACGGCGACGACGGTGGCGAGGTCGGGGGTGTAGCCGGCGAACCAGGCTGCGGTGTCCTCCTCGGCGGTGCCGGTCTTGCCGGCGGCGGGGCGGCCGGAGGTCTGGGCGGCGGTGGCGGTGCCGTTCTCGACGACGCCCTTGAGGACGGAGGTGGTGGTGTCGGCGGCCTCGCGGCTGACGGCCTGCCGGGTGCGGCGTTCGGGGAGGGTGAGGTCGCGGCCGTTCCGGGTGACCTTCTCGACGAGGGTGTACGGGGTGTGCTTGCCGTGGTGGGCGAGGGTGGCGTACGCCTGGGCCATGTCGAGGACGCTGGCGGTGGCGACGCCGAGGGCGATGGAGGGGCCGGCGTCGTCGAGGCTGGGGGTGTCGGGGGAGAGGCCGAGGTCGACGGCGGTCTGCCGGACCTTGTCGGGGCCGACGTCGACGGCCATCTGGGCGTAGACGGCGTTGACGGACTTGTCGGTGGCCTCGCTGACGGTGATGTCGCCGTAGTCCTGGTGGTCCTCGTTCTCGGGTGCGTAGCGTTCGCCGGGCCAGCCCTGGACGGGGCGTTCGCTGGTGCCGTCGTAGCGGGTGTTCGGGGTGATGGGGCGGCCGTCCTGGGTGCGGGAGCGGTTCTCGACGGCGGCGGTGAAGACGAACGGTTTGAAGGAGGAGCCGGTCTGGAAGTCCCGGCGGGTGGCGTTGGGGGTGTACTGCTTGACGTAGTCGACGCCGTTGTACATCGCGACGACCTTGCCGGTCTTCGGGTCGATGGAGGCGCCGCCGGCGCGGACGTAGGTGTCGACCTCGCGGTTCTCCTGGTCGAGGCGGTCCATGAGGTTGTCGTCGACGGCCTTGACGAAGGCGTCCTGCTTGTCCTTCTGCAGGGTGGTGGTGATGCGGTAGCCGCCGGCGTCGAGGGAGGCCTCGTCGACGATCTCGTTGTCGACGAGGTGTTCCTTGACGACGTTGACGATGTAGCCGCGCTGGCCGGACATGCCGGTGGAGTGGGTGGTGCGCTTGGGCACGGGGAAGGTGAGGCGGGCGCGTTCGGCGGGGTCGAGCCAGCCTTCGTCGACCATGCCGTCGAGGACGTAGTTCCAGCGGTCCTCGACGAAGGCGCGGTTCTCGGGGTGGGCGACGACGTCGTACTGGCTGGGGGCGTTGACGAGGGCGGCGAGGTAGGCGGCGCGGCCGGCGTCGAGTTCGGAGGCGTCCATGTCGTAGTAGGCGTGGGCGGCGGCCTGGATGCCGTAGGCGCCGCGGCCGAAGAAGCTGGTGTTGAGGTAGCCCTCGAGGATCTCGTCCTTGGTCTGGTTGCGGTCCAGCTTGATGGCGATGAAGAACTCCTTCACCTTGCGGGTGACGGTCTGTTCCTGGCGCAGGTAGTAGTTCTTCACGTACTGCTGGGTGATGGTGGAGCCGGACTGCTTGCCCTTGCCGGTGAGGGTGTTCCAGGCGCCGCGGACCATGGCCTGGGGGTCGACGGCGGACGCGGTGTAGAAGTCGCGGTCCTCGGCGGCCAGCATGGCGTGCCGGGCGTCCTCGGAGATCTGGGAGAGCGTGACGTTCTCGCGGTTGACCTCGCCGTCGCGGGCGATGACGGAGCCGTCGGCGTAGAGGTAGACGTTGGCCTGCTGGGTGGCGAGGGCGTTGGCGGCGGGGATCTGGACGAGGGCGTAGCCGAGGAGGAAGCCGCCGGCGAGGAGCAGGGCGGTGACGAGGAACGCGCCGAGGACCATGCGCCGGGTGGGGACGAGGCGGCGCCAGCCGGTGCGGCGGGCCTTGAGGGCGGCCCGGCGTTCCTCGCGGGCGGCCTTCTTCGCCGCGGCGGGGCCGGTTCCGCTTTTTCCGCCGGGTTCGTCCGTCCGCGTGAGGGCGGGGTCGTCCGTCCGTGGGGCGTCCGGTGTGGCGTCGGGCGGGCCGCCGGCCGGCGCCGTGTCGCGGGGACCTGTGTCACGGGCCTCGCCGCCGTTCTTCCGCTGCGGGGCGTCGGCCGCCTGAGGCTCGTGCGACGCCCGGTCCGGACGGGGCTTCTTCGGCTGCGGCTCGTCGCTCATGTCGTGCACGGACTCCTGATTCGCCTCGTTCGGTCCCGTACGCCTCATGCGTGTGCGTACGCCTCGTGCGTCCTCTTATTGAAGACTGTCGCATCCGTCGTCGCGTTCGCCGGGCGGCGACGCGCGTCGTGCACCGTGCGGCTTGTCACCCGTACGGTCGCGCCGGGTGTTCACCTGACCGGAGGACGGGCCGGAAAACCCGTGGCGGCGGATCTGCCGCACGCCGTAGGCTCCTGCGCTTCGGTGCGGGCGGCGGAGGGGGACGGAAGGCGTGGGTTCGGCACGGTTGTACCTGGCCGTGGCGGTGCGGGGTTTCCGGCGGTACGCGTCGTACCGGGCGGCGACCGCGGCCGGGGTGTTCACCAACACGGTGTTCGGGCTGATCCTCGTGTACACGTACCTGGCGCTGTGGGACGAGCGTCCGGACCTCGGCGGGTACGACCAGGCCCAGGCGGTGACGTACGTGTGGCTGGGGCAGTGCCTGTTCGCGGCGCTGGCGCTGCAGGGCGGGGGCGTCGAGGCGGAACTGATGGAGCGCATCCGCACCGGTGAGATCGCGGTGGACCTGTACCGGCCGGCGGATCTGCAGCTGTGGTGGCTGGCGGGCGACCTGGGCCGGGCGGTGTTCCAGCTGCTGGGGCGCGGGGTGGTGCCGTTCCTGGTGGGCGGGCTGTTCTTCCCGACGGCGCTGCCCTCGCGCTTCGACACCTGGGCGTGGTTCGCGGTGGCGCTGGCGCTGGCGGCCGTGGTGAGCTTCGCGATCCGCTACCTGATGGCGCTGAGCGTGTTCTGGCTGCTGGACGGCACGGGCGTGAGCCAGGTGATGATGATCCTCGGGGCGTTCTTCTCGGGCATGGTGCTGCCGCTGAACGTCTTCCCGGGCGGGTTCGGCGACGTGGCGCGGGCGCTGCCGTGGGCGGCGCAGCTGCAGGTGCCGGCGGACGTGCTGATGGGGGAGACGGCGGTGGCGGGGGCGTTCGCCTTCCAGGCGGTGTGGGCGGTGGTGCTGCTGGCGGCGGGCCGGCTGGTGCAGTCGGCGGCCACGCGCCGGGTGGTGGTGCAGGGTGGCTGAGCGCGGCGGGGTGCGGGAGGGGCTGCGGGCGTACCGGATGATCGCCGGGATGTGGGTGCGGTCCGGCATGACCTACCGGGTGTCGTTCGTGGTCACGCTGCTGGGCAACCTGGTGATGACCGGGCTGGACTTCGTGGGGATCCTGCTGATGTTCTCGCAGGTCGACTCGCTGGCCGGCTGGTCGCTGCCCGAGGTGGCGTTCCTGTACGCGGCGTCGGTGACGTCGTTCGGGCTCGCGCACCTCGCGGCGGGTTCGATGACGCAGCTGGGGTCGCGGATCCGGGACGGTTCCTTCGACGTGCTGCTGGTGCGTCCCGTGCCGGTGCTCGCGCAGGTCGGCGGGGACCGCTTCTCGCTGCGCCGCTTCGGCCGGGTCGCGCAGGGCGGGGTGGTGCTGGGCTGGGCGCTGGTGGCGGCGGACGTCGACTGGACGGTGTCGAAGGCGCTGCTGGTGCCGCTGATGGTGGTGTCCGGCGCGGCGATCTTCATGGCGGTGTTCGTGGCGGGCGCGGCGTTCCAGATCTACGCGCAGGACGCGGCGGAGGTGCAGAACGCGTTCACGTACGGCGGGACGACGATGCTGCAGTACCCACCGGCGGTGTTCGGGAAGGACCTGGTGCGCGGGGTGACGTTCGTGCTGCCGCTCGCCTTCGTCAACTGGGTGCCCGCCGCCCATGTCCTGGGGCGCCCGTACCCGCTGGCGCTGCCGGGGTGGGCGGCGTTCGCGTCGCCGCTGGTGGCGGCGGGGTGCTGCGCGCTGGCGGGTCTGGCGTGGCGGACCGGTCTCAGGTCGTACAGGAGCGTGGGGAGTTGAGCGGGCGGATGGACACGACAGCCGAACCGGACACCGGTGGGGGAGCGGGGGCCTTCATCGAGCTGGACCGGGTCGAGAAGGTCTTCGACGTGCGGAGGCGGAAGGGGCTGCTGCGGCGGGAGCGGCACCAGGTGCGGGCCGTGGACTCGATCTCCTTCACGGTGGCGCGCGGCGAGATGGTCGGCTACATCGGGCCGAACGGCGCCGGGAAGTCGACGACGATCAAGATGCTGACGGGCATCCTCACCCCGAGCGGCGGCCGGCTGCGGGTCGCCGGGATCGACCCGTCGCGGGAGCGGACCCGGCTGGCGCACCGCATCGGGGTGGTGTTCGGGCAGCGCACCACGCTGTGGTGGGACCTCCCGCTGATCGACTCGTACAAGCTGATGCACCGCATGTACCGCATCCCCGACGGCCGGTACCGGGAGAACCTCGCCCGGCTGGTCGAACTGCTGGACCTGGGGGACCTGTTGGAGGTGCCGGTGCGGCAGCTGTCGCTGGGCCAGCGGATGCGCGGGGACATCGCGGCGGCGCTGCTGCACGACCCGGAGGTGCTGTACCTGGACGAGCCGACGATCGGCCTGGACGTCGTCTCCAGGACCCGGGTGCGGGAGTTCCTGCGGCAGGTGAACGCGGAGCGCTCCACGACGATGCTGCTGACGACGCACGACCTCCAGGACATCGAGCAGGTGTGCTCCCGCGTGATGGTCATCGACCACGGCCGGCTGGTGTACGACGGGGCGCTCGCCGGGCTGCACGAGGTGGGGGAGAGCGAGCGGACGCTGGTGGTGGACCTGGAGCGGGAGTGCCCGCCGGTCGAGGTGCCCGGGCCCGCCCGGGTGGTGCGGGTGGACGGGCCCCGCCAGTGGGTGGCGTTCCCGGCGTCACAGTCCGCGGCCGGGCTGGTGGCGCGGATCGCGGAGCGCTACCCGCTGGTCGACCTGTCGGTGCGGGAGCCGGACATCGAGGCGGTCATCGCGAAGATGTACGCGGAGCGGGCCGGGCGGGCGCCGACGCGGTCCTCGTAGCCGTGCGGCGGGGACAACTCGTAGGCTGCTGGGTATGACCGACGACGCACCCGCACCGGACCTCCGTGCCTCCGACGCCGACCGCGAACGGGTCGCCGAAGTCCTCCGGGAGGCCCTCGCGGAGGGCCGTCTGGACATGGAGGAGTTCCAGGAGCGGCTGGACGCCACCTACCAGGCGCGCACCTACGGGGAGCTCGCGCCGATCACCCGTGACCTGCCCGCCTCGGGGGTGACGGTCGCCCCCTCGGTCTTGCCGGCGAAGGACCCGGCGCCGGGCGGCGGTTGGGCGGACCGCATCGTCGGCGGGGACGACCCGGGGACGTCGACCTGGGCGGTCGCCGTGATGAGCGGCTTCCAGCGCAAGGGGCGGTGGACGGCGCCCCGGCGCTTCAACTGCTTCGCCTTCTGGGGCGGCGGCGAGATCGACCTGCGCGAGGCGAACTTCGCGGACCGCGAGATCGTCGTCAACGCCGTCGCGATCATGGGCGGGATCGACGTGATCGTGCCGCCCGGCGTGGAGGTCGTGGTGCGTGGCGTCGGCATCATGGGCGGCTTCGACCACCGCGAGGAGGGCGTGCCGGCCGAGCCGGGCGCCCCGCGCGTGATCGTCACCGGGCTCGCCTTCTGGGGCGGGGTCGGCGTGCAGCGCAAGCTGCCCCGCGCGGAGCGGCAGCGGCTGCGCGAGGAGCGGCGCCGGGAGAAGCTGGAGCGCAAGGAGGAGCGGCGCCGGCAGCACCTGGAGCAGACGGAGCGGCAGCGGCAGGAGCACCTGGACCACGCCGAGCGGCACCGCCGGGAGCTGGAGGAGTCCCGCCGCCTGCACGACCCGCTGAACCTGCACGGCGCGCGGGAGCGGCGCGAGCGGCGGCCGGAGGACGGCTGACACGTCCCGCCCGGTCCGGCGGCGGGTCACAGCCGGGCCGGCGCCCCGCCCTCCAGCGCCTTCAGCTCGAACGCCTCCGCCATGCGCGCGTACCCCTCGTCGCTGGGGTGCAGCCCGTCCCCGGAGTCGTAGCCGGCCCGGAACCGGCGCGGGTCGTACCCGTCGCGCACCGCCTCGTCGAAGTCCACGACCTCGTCGAACACGCCGCCGTCGCGGATCTCCGCGTTGACCCGCTGCCGCACGTCCTCCCCGGACGGGGTGTACGCGCGGTGCCCGCGGTACGGCATGAGCGTCGCCCCGACGACCTTGAGCCCCTGGGCGTGCGCCCGTTCGGTCAGGGCCGTCAGCCCGCCCACGATCCGCTCGGGGTCGGCGGTGCCCGGCGCGCGGAGGATGTCGTTGATGCCGAGCACGACGACCACGACCCGGACATGGGCACGGCCCAGCACGTCCCGGTCGAAGCGGCGCAGCGCGCTGGGGTTGCGCGGCGGCAGCCCGGGCCCGTCGGTGAGCACGCGGTTCCCGCTGAGCCCGGCGTTGACGACGCTGTAGCGGGGGAGGTCGCGGCCGGCCGCGAGGGCCGTGCGCAGCCGGTCCGACAGCACGTCGGGCCAGCGGGCGTCGGCGCCGACGGTGGAGGAGACGCCGTCCGTGAGGGAGTCGCCGAGGACGACGACCGTGCCCTCGGAGTCGTCGCTCAGCACGTCCAGCGCGGTCACGTACCGCCAGACGGTGCTCCGCCCGTCATAGGCCGCCCCGGTGGTGTCGCGGGTGTGCTCCCCCTCGGCGACCCAGGAGATCTGCCGGGCGTGCTCGTGGTACGTCACCGGCCCGGACGGAACGGGGGAGTACGTGCTGATCAGCACGTGCCCGTCGCGCGGGATCCGCACGCGCACGGCGTCGCTGACCACCTGCCCGCCCGCCGGGACGACGACGGACGGGCTCCCGGCGAAGGTGAGGGCGCGCATCGTGTCCGCGAGCGCGGCGGCGGTGTCCGGACCGGCGGAGACGGCGATCGACGCGTGCGTGAGGGTGAGGGGGGCGCGGCCGTGGAGGTTGGACAGCGTGACGCGGGCGCGGGTGCCGCCGGCACTGGTGTGCACGACGTTCCGCACGGACCGGCCGGCGAGACCGACGCTCTCCGTGCCGGGTTCGCCGCCGCCCGGCGCGGTCGCCCAGGCGGTGACCCAGGTACCGGCGGAGGCGGGCGCGACGGGGTCCCCGGGCCGGCCGGCCCCCCGCGCGAGGGCGTCCCGCCCCCGCGCGCCGTCGGCCGACGCCCCGACGAAGATCACGGCCGACACCGAGACGACCGCCGCGACCATCGCGGCGAGCAGCGCCCCGTACCGTCCGGGCCGCCCTTGCCGGGCGAGGGGCTCTGGGGCACGGGGCGGCACCGCCGGGCCCCCGTCACGATGCCGGGTCATGCTGTTCCGTTCTCCTCGGAAGGCGGGAGCCGCGGGCGGGGCTCCGGTCCGACGCACCATGGTGGGCCAGGGCGGGGGAGACCGTGCGCGGGACGCGGCCGACGATCGTCCGGGCGGCCCCGGGGAGCGAACCCGGGCGGGCCTTGGGAGGGTGCTTCCGAGCGGTCCGGGGTGTCCGGTCGGCGCCGGGGGTACCCCTGGGTGGCGTCCCGGGACAATCCCCCCGAGGACAGACGCCGGGAACTCCTGTTCCGTTCCAGGAGTCGGTCAGGAAGGGACAATGCGTGAGGGAATACCGAACGGGTGGAGCGGATGGAACGGACTGAGACGGCGGGCACCGAGGACCGGGACGCCGCCGAGCGGCATGCCGGCGCGGGCGTCGCCACGAACCGCGCGATGACGACGTTCAGCCCCGCGGACGAGGAGAAGCAGCGCGGGGTGCGCCGGATGAAGCTCACCGCGACCGGCCTGCTGGTGTTCGTCGCCCTCGTCTACGTCCTCGCCGAGTGGGCCTCCCACCGGGGCGCCGGCGCCTGGGCGGGGTACGTCGCCGCGGCGGCCGAGGCGGGCATGGTCGGCGCGCTGGCCGACTGGTTCGCCGTCACCGCCCTCTTCCGGCACCCGCTGGGCTTGCCCATCCCGCACACCGCGATCATCCCCACCAAGAAGGACCAGCTGGGCACCGCCCTCGGCGACTTCGTCGGGGAGAACTTCCTCTCCGAGGACGTCGTGCGCAGACGGCTGCGCGCCGTCGGCATCGGCAGCAGGCTCGGCGCCTGGCTCGCCGTCCCCGAGCACGCCGACCGGGTCACCGCCGAGGTGTCGGCGGCCCTGCGCGGCGCGCTGGCGGTGCTGCGCGACTCCGACGTGCAGGCGGTCGTCGGGGAGGCCGTCACCCGCCGCGCCGAGGCCCAGGAGATCGCGCCCGGCATGGGCAAGATGCTGGAGCGGATCGTCACCGACGGCGGCCACAAACGCGCGGTGGACGTGGTGGTCTCCCGCGCCCACGACTGGCTGGTGCTGCACAGCGACGCCGTGATGGACGCCGTGCACGGCGGCGCCCCCGGCTGGACGCCCAAGTTCGTGGACCGCAAGGTCGGCGAGCGCGTCTACAAGGAACTGCTGCGCTTCGTCACCGAGATGCGCGACATGCCCGGCCATCCCGCGCGCGGCGCCCTGGACCGCTTCCTGACGGACTTCGCGACCGACCTCCAGTCCGACACCGACACCCGCGCCCGCGTCGAGCGCCTCAAGGGCGACATCCTGGGCCGCAGCGAGGTGCAGGACCTGATCGCGTCCGCCTGGACGGCCGTACGGGGCATGATCGTGTCGGCTGCGGAGGACGAGCGCAGCGAACTGCGGCTGCGCCTGCGGGCGTCGCTGCTGTCGCTGGGCGCCCGCATGTCGCTCGACTCCAAGCTCCAGGGCAAGGTCGACGGCTGGCTGGAGAGCGCCGCGGTGTACGTGGTGACCACCTACCGCAAGGAGATCACCTCCCTGATCACGGACACGGTGGCGAGCTGGGACGCCGAGCACACGACGAAGAAGATCGAGGCCAACATCGGCCGCGACCTGCAGTTCATCCGCATCAACGGCACGGTGGTCGGCTCCCTGGCGGGCCTGGTGATCTACACCGTCTCGCGGGCGCTGGGCGCGTAAGGGCGCGGGCGGGGCCGTACCGGGCGAGCGGGGGCGGGTGCGCCCCGGGCGTGAAACCGGCGGGCTCGGGGCACAAGGGGTTCACTTCGTCGAGGAGGGAGCCCATGGCGACAGCGCAGCCCGGGACGGGACGCACCATCACGACCGACATCTCCGCGCGTCTGGACCGCCTTCCGTGGTCCCGTTGGCACTGGTCCATCGTGATCGGCCTGGGCACCGTCTGGATCCTGGACGGGATGGAAGTCACCATCGTCGGCAACATCGCCAGCCGGCTGGCGGAGCCCGGCAGCGGCCTGGACATCACGTCCGGCCAGATCACCGGCATCGCCGCGGCGCTCTACGTGGCGGGCGCCTGCACGGGCGCGCTGTTCTGGGGACGGCTGACCGACATCTACGGCCGCAAGAAGCTCTTCCTGATCACCCTGGCCGTGTACCTCGGGGCGACCGCGCTGACCGCGCTGGCCTTCGACACCTGGTGGTTCTTCCTCTTCCGCTTCCTCACCGGCTTCGGCATCGGCGGCGAGTACGCGGCCATCAACTCCGCGATCGACGAGCTGATCCCGGCCCGGTACCGGGGGCGCGTCGACCTGATCATCAACGGCAGCTACTGGCTGGGCGCCGTCGGCGGCGCGCTGCTGTCGATCGTCGCGCTGAACACGTCGGTCTTCCCGGTGAACGTCGGCTGGCGGCTGACCTTCGCCCTGGGCGCCGTCCTGGCCCTGGTGATCCTCCTCGTACGCCGGCACGTCCCCGAGAGTCCACGGTGGCTGCTGATCCACGGCCGGGAGGAGGAGGCCGAACAGATCGTCCGCGGCGCCGAGCAGATGATCGAGGCGGAGCGGGGCGAGCCGCTGCCCCCCGCCGAGGGCGAGATGGTCATCCGCCAGCGCGAACGCACCACCTTCGGCGAGATCGCCCGCACGGTCTTCGCCAAGTACCGCAAGCGGGCGACCCTCGGGTTCGCGCTCTTCGTCGGCCAGGCGTTCCTCTACAACGCCATCACCTTCGGCTACGGCGCGATCCTCACCCAGTTCTTCGACGTCCCCTCCGGCAACACCGGCTACTACTTCGCGGTCATCGCGCTCGGCAACTTCCTGGGCCCGCTGCTGCTGGGCAAGCTGTTCGACACGGTCGGCCGGCGGATCATGATCTCCGGCACGTACGTGCTGTCGGGCGTGCTGCTGTTCGCCACGGCCTGGCTGTTCGACCGCGGCTCGCTGGACGCGACCACGATGACGGCCTGCTGGTCGGTGGTCCTGTTCTTCGCCTCGGCCGGCGCGTCCAGCGCCTACCTCACGGTCTCCGAGATCTTCCCGATGGAGACCCGGGCCATGTCCATCGCCTTCTTCTACGCCGTCGGCACCGCCGCGGGCGGCATCAGCGGCCCGCTGATCTTCGCCGGTCTCACCGAGTCCGGCGTGGTGTCCGACGCGGTCCTGGCCTTCCAGATCGGCGCGGGCCTGATGGTCGCGGCAGGCATCGTGGCGGTGTTCCTCGCGGTGAACGCGGAGCGGCGCTCCCTGGAGGACATCGCCACCCCGCTGTCGGCGGCGAAGCCGCAGGGGGAGCCGGCGAGCAGGTGACACCAGGGCGCGAGGCCCGGGGGGATGACGCTTCCCCCGGACGCCCGGCGCCGGCCACCGCAGGCCGGAGCCGGGCGCCCGCGCGTGTGCGGCAGACGGGCGTCCGCGCGTGCGGCAGGAGGGTTCAGCCCCGCCGGTCGGCCACCGCCCACGAGGCGAGGGCGACCGCGCCGGCCACCCCGAACACGGCGGGCCAGGCGCCGACCTTCTTCGCCAGCGGGTGGGACCCGGCGAAGGCGGCCACGTACGCCGCCGACAGCGCGCCGGCCGCCGGGCCGCCCGCCCGCTCCCGCCACTGCTGGGCGGCGGCGACCCCGGCGGCGGCGAGCACGACCCCGCCGAGCTGCCGCTTACGGGTCCAGCGGGCCACGCCGTACCCGCCGACGAGCCCGCTCGCGGCCACGACCGAACTGGGAACCTTCGCCATGCCTGCTGCCTCCTGCCACTGCGCCCCGCGGGGCGCGGAAAACCACGGACCTTGAGGCTAACGCGCCTGGTGACGCCCCCTGCCACCAGCCCCGGAGCAACCGCCCGCCCAAAACTGAGTCTGGGGTTGTCAACTTTCCTCCCGATGAGTTATATAAGGAATTGACCCGTGGGGCATCGCACAGACGACTTCACAGAAAGGAGTGGACTGTGATGCTCATGCGCACCGACCCCTTCCGCGATCTCGACCGGCTCACGCAGCAGGTCTTCGGTCCGGCCGCCCGCGCGTCGGCGATGCCGATGGACGCCTACCGGGCAGGGGACGACTTCGTCGTTCACTTCGACATCCCCGGCATCGACCCGGAGACCATCGAGCTCGACGTCGAGCGCAACGTCCTGAACGTCCGGGCCGAGCGCCGTTCGTCGGCCCCCGACGACGCGGAGACGGTGGTCGCCGAGCGTCCGACCGGCACCTTCACCCGGCAGCTCTTCCTCGGTGACACCCTGGACACCGAGCGCATCGACGCCACGTACGACGCGGGTGTCCTGACCCTGCGCATCCCGGTGGCCGAAGCGGCCAAGCCGCGCCGCATCCGGATCACGGGCGGCGACAGCCGCAAGCAGCTCGCAGCCTGACACACACCCACCCCTTCCACGCGTCCCGCGGCCTCCCCCTCCGGCCCGCGGGACGCGCCCCCACGCCGTACGCCCGAGGCGGGCGACGGCCCGCCGGACCCACCGGACTACCGGACCGACCGGACTACCGGACCGACCGGACTACCGGACCGACCGGACTACCGGACCGACCGGCCCGCCGGACCGGCCGGCCAGTCGGCCGACCCGACCGACCGGCACCCCGGCCCCGGAGAACCGAACACCGGAGAAGGAGAGGAGCTTCGGATGACCACGCTGACGCCGCAGAGGCCCACGATCCCGCAGCCCGGAGGCGCCACCCCGGCGCCCGGGCAGCGCCCGGCGCAGGACCCCGCCTGGCGCGAACTCGTCGACGCCGTACGGGAGGCCGGGCAGTACCCGACGCGGTCGGAGGCGGAGAGCGTCACCCGCATCGTCCTGTCCGCCCTGGGCGGCCACGTCGTCGGGGACGAGCGCGTCGACCTGGCCCGCGCCCTGCCCGAGGAGGCCGCGCGGGTGGTCGCCTCGCAGATCCCGGCGACCCGCCGGCTCACGGCGGCCGAGTTCGTCGACTCGGTGGCGGCCCGCATCGAGGGCGCGACCCCGGCCACGGCCCGCTGGGACGTCAGCTCCGTCCTCAGCGTGCTGCCCCCGCTGGTCGGCGACGAGCTGGTGACCCGAGTACTGGACCAACTCCCGCCCGGCTACGCCCTGTTGTTCGGCCGGGCGGAGCTGACTCCGGCGGCGTGACGACCGCGCCGTAGCT
Source organism: Streptomyces sp. DH-12 (assembly GCF_002899455.1). Taxonomy (GTDB): domain Bacteria; phylum Actinomycetota; class Actinomycetes; order Streptomycetales; family Streptomycetaceae; genus Streptomyces. Next base: position 4,779,113 of record NZ_PPFB01000001.1, read on the forward strand.
CCCCTTCCTCACCGATTCCTCACCGACGAGCGCCCCCGCGCCCCGCCCGGCGCGGGGGCGCTCGTCGCGCGCGGGGAGCGTACGCCCATACACTCCGGGCGCTTGGGAGCGTACGGTCGTACGCATGACGACGGACCACTTCGCGGGCGATCCGCGCACGAACCTGGAGCGGATGCGCGCGGGCGACCTGTACATCGCCGACGACCCGGAGATCGGCCGCCGGCTGGAGCGCGCGATGCGGCTCGCCGCCCGCTACCAGGCCACGTACCTGGACGAGCGGGACCAGGCCAGGGCGGTCCTCGCCGAACTCCTCGGCTCCGTCGGCGAGGACGTCGAGATCCGCCCGCCCCTGTACGTCGACTACGGCAGCAACATCAGCATCGGCGCCCGCACGTTCGTCAACTACCACCTCACCGCGCTGGACGTCGCCGCCATCACCATCGGCGAGGACTGCCAGATCGGCCCGAACGTCCAACTGCTCACCCCCACCCACCCGGTGGAGCCGCAGCCCCGCCGCGACAAGCTGGAGGCGGCCCGGCCCATCACCATCGGCGACAACGTCTGGATCGGCGGCGGCGCGATCGTCTGTCCCGGCGTCACCGTCGGCGACAACGCGGTCATCGGCGCCGGAGCGGTGGTCACCAAGGACATCCCGGCGAACGTCGTGGCGGTCGGCAACCCGGCCCGCCCCGTCCGCACGCTCTGACGGCCCGCCACGAGCAGCCCCCATGGCCACCGGACACACCGACCCCGCCGCCGCGAGCGGATCCTCACGGCGGTGCTCGACCTGATCGCCGAGGAGGGCGTCGCCGGCGTCTCCCACCGCAAGACCGCCGCTCGCGCCGGGGTGCCGCTCGGCTCGATGACGTACCACTTCACCGGCATCGACGAGCTGCTGCTGGAGGCGCTCACCGGCTACGCCGACCACGTGGTCGCCGTCTTCGAACGGCACCTCGCCGGCGCCACCACCCCCGAGGAGGCCCGCGAGGCGGTCACCGGCCTCGTCCACACCCTCCCCGAGGGCCCGCGCCGCGACCTGATCCTCGTCCAGGAGCTGTACACGCTGGCGGCCCGCCGGGAACCGTACCGCGCCCTGTGCGTCCACAGGATGCGCCGCAGCCGCGCCCTGCTGGAACGCCACTTCCCCCCGGACACCGCCCACCGCCTCGACGCCCTGATCGAGGGCCTCACCCTCCACCGCGCCCTCGACGACGACCCGCCGGACCGGTCGGCGACGCGGGAGGCGGTGGACAGGATCACGGGGGCGGACTGAGGAGCGGACGGCGGCCGGTCACCGGTTCCGGTGAGGGGCGCTCGGTGTCCTGCCGGCCTCCGCGCGGGCCACTTCGGTGTCGTACTGGTCGGCGTCGAAGTGGAAGTCCGGCAGCCGGGGCGCGGGGGCGTACGGTCCGCCCGCCGGGACCTCCCAGTCGGACCACTGCACGATCCCGCCGCACCGCTGCACGACCACCGTCAGGAAGCCGCAGCAGCCGCCGGTGCACTCCGGTTCCCCCAGCACCAGACGGCGCGCCTCACCGGTCGCCCGCAGCGGGCTGGGGCGGTCGCCCGGCAGCACGTCGGCCGCGTACGGCCCCCGGCCCCCCTCGTCGACCCCCTCCTCGACCAGGTCCTCACCATTGATCCAGAACCGTACTTGAGCAGCCCATCTGGGCCCCGGCGGCAGCACCTTGATCTCGAGACGATCGAACATCCGGTCACGGTAAGGGGCATGCCGACGCACACGGTCACCTTTTTCCGGGAGGGCCGGTCACCGGACGCGCCGACCGGAGACCGGACGAGGTGCCCGGGACGGGCGTGGAAAGAGAGCGTGGGCGCCCGTCCCGGGCCCGGCTCAGAGCTCCCGGTAGTAGACCGCGGTCGGCAGCGCGGTGCACCCGAGGCGCTCGTAGAGGGCGCGGGCGGGCGCGTGGAAGGGATCGCCGCCGGTGCCGATCTCGACGACCTCCGCGCCGAGGCTCCGCATGTGCGCGAAGGCGTGCTCGCACAGGGCGGTGCCGACCTGGTGGCGGCGGTGCCGGGCGGCGACGGCGAGGTGGCTGACGGCGCCGTTCCGGCGGTCCGGGTCGACGCTCCACGCCACGTAGCCGGCGATGCCGTCGCCGTCGTCGGCCTCGGCGACCGCGACGTACAGGTGCCGCTCGGGGGCGTGGAGCCGGGGGACCTCACGACGGTAGTCGTCGCGCCAGTCGCCGTGCTGGTTGGTGAAGACGGCCTCGCCCACCAGAGGGCGGAAGAAGTCCTCGTGGAACGGCCGGAACGTCTCGATGGTCAGGTCGGTCAGGGACGCGAGGTCCTGCGGGGTGTACGCGCGGATGCGCATGGGAGTGCGCCTTTCGGGCTGAGGGCTGGACGCCCGGAGGGAAGGGGGCACCGGTCGGCCCGCTCCCGGCCGGAGACACCGGCGGTGAGCAGGGCCCTCAGCGGCGCGTACGCCAGGCGGCGAAGCACTCCATGGCTCCCAGCGTAACCCCGGGCGGTGCTCGCCCGGCCCGGCGCCGGAACCGGGAACGCGGGACCGGTCGCCTGTCCGGGAGCCGGTACGGACGTCACCGTTCGTCCGTCTGCTCGCCCGCCCGCCCGACCAGGCCACCCGGTCCCGGCGTACCGCGTAAATCGATTGTCGCCCGTCCACCCGGCCCGATAGGAAGGGCCGCATGCTGAAGGGAACCAGAGTCGGCCTCAGGGACCGGCACGAGGACGACATACCGGTCCTGCGGGCCGAGCTCTACAACGACGTGGTCAACGCCGCGCGCGCCGAGGGCGGCCCGTGGCGGCCGGTCACGGCGAAGGACCCCCGGCTCACCGTCGACGACCCCCCGGAGGATCGCGCCCCCTTCTCCGTGGTGGAGCTCGAGGGCGGCACCCTGATCGGCACCGCGAACCTGTGGGGCATCGACACCCACAACCGCAACGCCCACCTCGGCATCGGCCTGCTCCCCGCCGCCCGCGGCAAGGGCTACGGCACGGACGTCGTCGCGGCCCTCTGCTCCTACGGCTTCGTCGTGCGCGGCCTGCAGCGCCTCCAGATCGAGACCCTCGCGGACAACGAGGCCATGATCCGCGCCGCCGAACGCAACGGCTTCGTCCGCGAGGGAGTGCTCCGCTCCTCGGCGTGGGTGCTGGGGGAGTTCATGGACGAGGTGGTGTTGGGGCTGCTGGCGGGGGAGTGGGACGGGGGTAAGGGGGCGTAGTTCGTCGCCTGCCTCCGAGCGCCGGCGCCTCCGAGAGAGGCGCCGCGGTCATCCCCTCTTGAGCGCCTGGAGGAAGACGCCCCAGGCGGATCCCGTCACGGTGACCACAGGCCCGTCGACCGTTTTGCTGTCCCGTACATGGGCGCGCGTCGAGGTGATCGCGCACTCCACGCACTCACCGCCCGCTTCCCGGACTGCGGCCGGAATTCTGTTGGCAGTCAGTTTTCTTCAGGTACATTCCACGGGCCCTGGAGCGCGCCCTGTAACCGACCCTGACGGACAGATCGCCCGTGGTCTCGTCCACACACCGTCCGTGGGCCCCGGCACACCGTGCCGGGGCCCACGGCCTGCGAGGAACGAGGATTGCCGCCATGCCGTACACGCGCATCGCCAAGGGCGCCGTCACCGTCATCGCCGCTACCGCGGTCTGCCACTCCCTGATGTCCGCCGGTTACGCCTGGGCGAGCGACAGTAGAGCGACGGACGAGGCCACGATAGGCTCCGGCGCCTTCGAGTTCCTCCTCACCACGGCCGCTTCCTGGACTCTCATGCCCCTCCTGCTGTGGGCCGGCATGCGGGTCATGGGCGAGGCCGACAACGTCGTGCTCGTACTCGTCGGTGGGCTGGTCTGGGCGGGGCTCTCCGGGTACTACATCGATGACATCGACCGCGCGGGCGGGCACATGCCGGTCATGGCCTTCGCCGCCTACGTCCTTCTCGGGGCGGCGCTGGCCGGGATCGGTTCGGGACGCCGCGACTGAGCCCGCCGTTCACGGTACGTGCCGTCCGGGCCGGTCATCGCCCCGTTTCCCCTCCGGGCAGCGTGCGTCCGGGTTCGGGTGCGCTGCGGGAGCCGGTCGGTCCTGTGAGCTCCGCGGCGCGCCTCCAGGCCTGCGGAGTCTCCGGGCTACTGCCCACACCGGCAGCAACTCCTCACAGACCGCACCACCCGAGGGCGGCGCGCACGACGGTCGGTTCCACGAGCGCGTCCAGGTCGCGAAGACGTCGACACCGCGTGTGCGGGAGGGCTCGACCGCGTCTTTTTCCCGATCCACGCCGCCGAACGCAACGGCTTCGTCCGCGAGGGAGCGTTCCGCTCTTCGGCGTGGGTGCTGGGGGAGGTCGTGGGCGAGGTGATGTTGGGCTGCTGGCGGGGGAAGGGGCGGGGCGGGATAGCACCTGCCGGGACTGCAGCGCGGTCAGCCCTGAGGCTTACGGGAGCCGCACATCCCCCTGCCCGGCATCCGTGACGCGGTCACCGCGCGGGCACGTCCGCTATGAAGTGCGTCCAGGCTCTCCGGGAAAGTTCGAGGCGTGGGCCCGACGACCGCTTCGAGTCCCTTATGAGCACACCGTCCGGCGTGTGGGCCGCTTCCAGGCACTCCGTCGCATTGCCGCCGCTGTACGACGACTTGAACCACTTCGGCTTGTGAGCGGGCGGTTGGCCGACTGACATTCACAGCTCCTCGTAGACGCGCTGGATCAGGGAAGACGACGCCTCCATGTCCAACGCTTGTGCGCGGAGGTACTCGAACGCAAGCCTGTATCGCTGGAGTTCCTCCTCCTTCTCGAGGAAGAGCGAGCCGGTGTGGAAGTCGACGTACACCACGTCGAGCGCGGATTCGGTACCGCCGAGGATGACGAAACTGCCGAGCGCGGCGGAGTGGGCGCCCTTGGAGAACGGCAGCACCTGAAGCGTGATGTGAGGGGACTCGTTCGCTTCCAGCAGCCGTGCCAGCTGTTCCTTCATGGTCTCCGGTGATCCGACGACCCGGCGGATGACGGACTCGTCGAGAATCGCCCACAGCCGCGGCGGGTCGGGGCGGGTGAGGATCTCCTGCCGCTTCATGCGGATGTCGACGAGCCGCTCAATCTCGGCCGGCGCCAGCGGGATCTCGTTCGCCTTCTGCAGAGCGGTGCTGTAGGCGCGGGTCTGCAGGAGTCCAGGGACGTACACACAGGAGAAGTGGTCTTCCCGTACGGCCTCGTCTTCCAGTGTGAGCAGCAGGTTCATGCTCTCCGGGATGGAGTCGGCGAAAGAACTCCACCAGCCTTGCTGCTTGGCGTCCTTGGCCAGTCTGACGACGGCCTCCCGCTCGGCCTCCGTCGCTCCGTACTCGCGGCACAGGGCGTCGACGACGATCCACTTCACCGGCCCCGCCTGCGTCTCATAGCGGCTGACTGTGGCCTTCGATACGCCGACCAGTCGTCCGGCCTCCTCAAGAGTCATGCCGCTGCGGGCACGCAACTTGCGCAGGGTCGAGCCCAGTTGGCGGCGGCGTGTGGTGGTCCTTACGGACATGGGGCTCCTCGGAGGTATAGGCCAGGCGGCCGTTTGGGGCGAGAACAGGCTAGATAGGCCGGGCTTACACCACGTACGGATTCACCCGATCGAGGTTCGTGAGAAGTTACATAGTGAGACTTCTCTGTGTCATCCTCGGTAACACACCGCCACGCAGCGCATCCGTTCCGCCACGGTGCGCATAAGAGGAAGTGGCGCGGGAGGGAGAGCCGCTGTGCCGGGGACCTACTACATGGAGAACGTGCAGCGCCGCTGCGTGCTGCCTTTCGAAGCGCTGCCCTGCGAAGTGCGCCTGCTGCGGCGAGCGGTGGCCGCCCAGCTGGGCCAATGGGGCGTGCCGACCGCTGGAGACGCGGCACAGCTTGTCGTGACGGAGCTGGCGACGAACGTCATCAAGCACGTCGGTGAAGGCTCTGCGGCAACGCTGATTCTTGAGCGGAAACGTGAGCGGCTGCGGGTCGAGATGCATGACAAGGCCAGCTCGCTGCCCTCGCTGCGTGCTGCCGGCTGCGACTCGGAGTGCGGCCGTGGCCTGCACATGCTGGCTGCGATGGCCGTGGACTGGGGGACGGTGGCCACGGCCATCGGCAAGGCGGTGTGGTGCGAGATCGAACTCGGACAGGACGCCGGCTGCCTCCGCATGGAGCGGGCCGCCGACGCGCTGGAGACCTATCGGGCGCGCAGCGGGACGCTCCAGCAGGGCCAGTGCGACGCCGTCCTGGCAGAGTCAGCCGTCGAGCTGATCGCCGACCTGCTGCACTGGACCAGCGCACGCGGCCTGGACCCGGACGATGTGCTGGACCGGGCGCAGATGCATTACGAGGCTGAGGCGGACGCTGCTTAGTCTCCTCGAAGCGCCGGTTCGAACCCACCGACGTGGCTTCCCATCCTGGCCCCGCCGCAGCAGCGTCGGAAGCGTCGTTCACGGACGCGCCGCAGCCACGCGCAGTAGCGCCTCCGCGTCTGCGGCAACATCATGTTCGTGCAGCACTAGCGCGGCGCGCAGCACATCTCGGTCGCTCCTGTCCCGGCCGTAGATGTGCACGAAGTTGCCAGCCAGCTCCTCTTGCCCGTTCGACCGCAGCAAAGCCACCAACAAGGCCATCTCCTGAGATGTGCAGGCCTCGGCGGTGTGCCGCAACAGTGCGAGGACGCGGTCTGGCCGGCCGCCGCCGGCAAGCTCCTCCGCGCGACGCCTGATCCTCTGTGCCGCCGACACGTCTTTTATGCTCCGCTGCCGGTCCCCGTTCCGAGGGGGGACCGGCAGCGGAGTTGCGCCCAGTTCCTCTGGATGACGATTCTGCTGGCCGGCTTCAGTAGCCAGGTGTATCCGCAGTGTCTCCTGCTTCAAGGCGGAGTACTGCTTCCGCAGAGCGCGCAACTCCGCGTCCCGGTCTCCTGCTTCTTTCGTGAGTTTCTTTCGCTCTTCGAGTGAAGCCTCTAGCTCGTGCCTGGCGGCTTGTGCTTCCTCTCTGTGGCGCGCGCAGTTGCTGCATCGTTCCTGCTCCGCTCGCGCCCGTAGTTCCAGCAGATGCTCCTTGGTGACACCAAGGCCTTGCTCACCCCCGGCGTCCCGGCATGCGGTCTCGAAGATTGAAGTAGTCACCTTCTTGGAAGGGACGTACTGTCCTGTGAGGTACCTGGTCAGGGAGCTCTCGCCGACGTAGAGGTGCTTCGCTGCCTGCGCCTGCGTGGGGTGGGTGAGGATCGTGTTGCCGTCCGGAGACTTGATGACCAGGTGGCGGCAGACCTCCCGCAGCGCCATGGCCAGTTGTCGCCTGCCGGGTGGGACATCGTCGTGGAAGTCCTTCTTCGTCCACGCGAACGGGGGGCGACTGCTGCTGCGCGCTGCCATGGCGGCATACCTCCGTATTCATGCCGACCGGCCTTAACGCCTGCCGCTGGTCGGCGTTGTTGAGCCTCATTGTGCCGGAGACCAGTGGGGTGCCGTCTGGCGTTTTCTGTTTCTTCTCTTGCTAGTTAGTGCGCAAGTTGGCCCGAGAGGGTTCGACGGGGTTTCGATGTGCCACGCTTTACGTGTCAGCCTCCGGTTGTGCGGGGGGTGGTGCGAGGTGTGTCTGGGAGCAGCCGCAATCAGTCCATCTCGCGCAATTCGCACAACGGGAGACAAACGCGTCGAATCGCGTGCACTATGCGCGCCTTTTTATGGGAGGGGACCCATCATGACGATGCCGTCCTGGCAGGAAACCAGTGCCGGAGGCCACAAGCTGGGAAGCATGGCGCGGGCTGCGCTCTGGCTGGTCCAGAAGGTAGAGGAAGGCAAGATCTTCACCGTGGCCGATCTGCGCGAGGACTTCCCGGACATCGCGCAGATCGACCGGCGTATGCGCGATCTCCGGGACTACGGGTGGGAGATCGCGACGTCCCGCGAAGACCCTGAGCTGAGGCCCCAGGAGCGCCGGTTTGTGAAGCGCGGCAAGGACGTGTGGGTGCCGGGCCAGGCGAAGACCCCGAGTCACAAGTCCAGCATTACCAACGCCCAGCGCGCGAAGGTACTGCAGGAAGACGGATACCTGTGCCGTACGTGTGGCATCACCGGTGGTGAGGCGTACGACGACGACGGTGTCACGCTGGCGGTGCTGAACGTCGCCCGTCGGCCGGTGACTCTGGCGGACGGCAGCGTCACGCACCAGCTGGTCACCGAATGCCAGCGGTGCGGACGGGGGACCGTGGACCGGTCCGTGCGCCTGCCCGAACTGCTCGTCCAGATCGAGGCGCTCGCGCCCCTGGAGCGCAGCGTGCTGAGCGGCTGGGTGAAGAACGACAAGCGGACGTACAGCTCGCTGGAGCTGCTGTGGGCGTTGTACCGGACGTTGCCGGAGGAGTCCCGCAAGGTTGTGGCCGACGCCCTTGAAACTGACGGCACCGACGACTGAGACAGGACGGATACACGATGATGCGCGAGCTTCCTGCCCCGCCCCGTGCGGCCGAGTTCAGTGAGCTGATCAGCAAGAAGGTGGAGGAGGTCAGGTCGTCTGGCGGCACCCGGGAGACCGTGACTGTCGACTGGAACGGGCAGCAGGCCCATGTCGAAGTGATCGACCTGCCGCTCAGCAGCCTCTACTACAACCCGAGCACCCACCGGATCCGCGCTCAGCGGAGCCACGACCCCGCGCGGGACGAGGCGCTGGACAAGGATCCGTGGAGCGCGGAGAGCCAGGACTACTTGCAGTTCCTGCTCAAGGCATCGCCGGCGAACCCGAATCTGCGGGACAAGGACTTCGACACCCTCAAGGACAGCCTCAGGGAGTTCGGGCAGAACGACCCCGGGCTGGTGACCCGCCACGGGGTGCTGGTGAACGGCAACACCCGGGCCGCCGCACTGCGCGAACTGGGCGAGCAGTCGATGCGCGTCGGCGTGCTGCCGGAGTCCTTCACCTGGGCCGACATCAACGCCGTTGAGCTTGCCCTGCAGCTGCGCAAGGACCACCGACGGGACTACTCCTACATCAACCGCCTCCTCGCCATGGAGGAGCAGGCCGCATTGGGGCGCACGCCGGAGCAGATCGCGAAGGACTTCCGGATCCAGGTCCGCACCTACCACCAGGAGCGGTGGATCCTGAGCACCATCCGTGAGCTCAACGAGCGCAGCCGCACGGGTGGCGGCAGCGCCCTGCGCCTGGTGGACTGGGAGGGCGCCCAGGAGCGCCTCAAGGAGCTCCACCGCCTCTACGTAAAGCTGGAAACGGTCGACCGTGACCAGGCGGACGTCCTGAAGGAGATGCGCCTGGCCGCCATCCTTCTCAACTTCTCGAAGACCGACGTCCGTCACATCGACGAGGACTTCCTCAAGGCGGGGTTCGACAAGCAGCTGCCCAGGGGGAGCGGCAGCGCGGCGCAGCCGCAGTCGGTGGCCGTTCCCGGTCTTGGCCTGGAGGTCCCCGCGGCCTCCTCCGCTGTGGCTGAGGCGCGTGCGATGAACGATGAGATCCTCCGAGCCGCCGCTGTGGTGCGGAGTGATGCGCCGGCCATCGGCGATGCGCAGAAGGCCTCGGCACAGGAGGTGTGGGAGCGTGCGCAGAAGGCCTTCGACAAGGCGATCGAAGCCGCTGGGCGCAGCGCTCGGCTGCGCAAGCGCAAGCAACTCGCGCCGGCCCGGCTGGCCGACGCGTGTGCCAGCATTGACCAGTGCGTGAGTGACTTGGTGCAGGCGCGCACGTCCCGCAGCCTGGACGAAGAGCAGTTCGATGAGGCCGTGATCAAGTTGCGGGCCAGTCTGCTCAAGCTCGCGCAGCAGGCGGGCCGGGGGCTGCCGCAGCCCGGCGAAGGCGTTTCCTGGCTGCTGCAGGCTGTCTCGGCGGAGGGTTCGCGTTGACCGGCCTTGAGAAGTCCCTGCGGCTGAGGTTCGACGAGACGCGGACCCGTGTCGTCCTGCGGACGACGGAAACGTATCAGCAGGATCTCGTCCAGCTGGCCGCCCGGTTCCGCACCGGCGGCCAGCTCGGTCCCGCGAGCGCCTCGGTCTCCCTGGACGAGCTGCTGGCGGACCTGGGAGTGCTCAGCACCTGGCCCGACCCGGCCGGTGTCGAGTGGGCGGATGACCTGCGGGACTTGGTGTCCGGGGTGGTCCGGGACGCCCAGACCGTCCAGGAGCGGCTCGCGGGGCGTGAGACGCCTGGCGAAGTTTCGCCTGATGACGTCCCCGCGCTCCTCGGCGATACCTGGAAGGGCGAACTCAGCTCGTTCCAGCGCCGGGACATCGCCAAGCTCCTGTCTCTGCAGCACGGTGCCAACTTCAGCGTCCCCGGCGCAGGGAAGACCCGTGTCGCGCTCGCTGTGTACGCGGCGCAGAAGGCGGCCGGCCGTGTGAGCCGCCTGTTGGTCGTCTGCCCCAAGTCCGCGTACGAGTCGTGGCGTTATGAGACCGCCGCGTGCCTGGTCCATCCTCTGCGCACCAACGTGCTGGACGGATCCATGGACCAGTGGGCTGAGGTGCTCGTGGTGAACTACGAGCGTCTCGACCGGTCGCTGCCCATGCTGGCCAGCTGGCTCAAGGCCGGACCGTCCATGATCATCCTCGACGAGGCTCATCGGATGAAGCTCGGGGCCCGGGGCACGTACGGAGCGGCCTGCATGGCGCTGGGGCCGCTGGCGACGCGCAGGCTGATCCTGACTGGCACGCCGGCCCCGAACGGATCCCGGGACCTGGAAAACCTTTTGGGTTTCGTCTGGCCGGGTCACGGTCAGCGTGCGGTGGTTCAGGCGGTGGCAGGAGGAGACCTGGCCTACGCCAGCTCCGTACTCCGGCCCCTGTTCACGCGTACGACGAAGCAGGAACTCGGCCTGCCGCCCATGCAGCTCGGGTTGCGCTACGTGGACATGCCGCCACTGCACGACGAAATCTACGCGTCTCTTGTGGGCGGTTTGGACGGCGGATCCGCGCGTGAGGACCTGAGTTCACTGGGCAGGACAGCGCTGCGGCTCCTCATGGCCGCGACGAGCCCGGCCCTGCTCCTGGAGGGAGGGAGCAGGTACGAGCCGCTCGCGTACCAGCTTCCGCCGCTGGAAATCCCCGAGGGCAGTTCTCTGTACTCACTCATGCAGAACCTCCCTGACTACGAGCTGTCGCCCAAGTACCAGGAAGCTGTGGCGATCATCGCGGAGAACGCTGCTCAGGGCCGCAAGACGCTGGTATGGACGACGTTCGTCAGGAGCCTGACCACGCTGGAGCGCATGCTGGAGAAGTACAGCCCGGCTGTCGTCTACGGCGGTACCCCGGACCGGGAGGAGCAGCTTCGCCGCTTCCGGGAAGACCCGGCGTGCATGGTGCTCATCTCGAACCCGGCAACACTGGGTGAGGGAATCAGCCTCCACCACGTCTGCCATGACGCCGTGTATGTAGACCGCGACTTCATGGCCGGGCGCTTCCTTCAGAGCCTTGACCGGATCCACCGTCTGGGGCTCGCCCCCGATACGGAGACCCGGGTCACCGTCCTGGCCGTGCGGAACTCCATCGACGAGGTGGTGGCCGCCAGCCTGGAACGGAAGCTTGAGTTCATGGGGCGCATCCTGGACGACCCCACGGTGCAGCAGCTCGCGGACTTGGAGGAGGAGCCGGCCGTCGCCGCCGGCTTGGCACCGAGCGATGTCGAGGCGCTCCTGAGTCACATAGGAGGCTGCTGAGGCTCCCTGCGTGCGGCGGGCATCGTGGGACTACCCTCTGCGTTGTGTCCCTCGAAGGTGAATGGCAAGCTCCGGAAGGTTCCTGGGCCTCCTCCGCAGCCCGGCGCCGCAATATGCAGGCCATCCGTAGCCGTGACACGAAGCCGGAGATCATGATCCGGCGTCTCGTGCACGCCGCGGGGCTTCGGTACCGGGTCGCGGCACGTCCTTTGCCAGACCTTCGCCGGACGGCTGACATGGTATTCCGTCCGGCGAAGGTCGCGGTGTTCATAGACGGCTGCTACTGGCACGGCTGTCCAGAGCACTATGTGCCGCCGAAAACCAACTCTGGATACTGGTCGGACAAGGTTATCCGGAATGTCAAGCGAGACCGCGAGACCGACGAAATTCTGACAGACGCTGGCTGGCTCGTGCTCCGCTTTTGGGAACACGAGCCTTCAGACGCCTGTGCTCACAAAATCACCTTGGCGGTGCTGGAGCGGCGCGGACATCGCCTGGTCCGTGGGGACTGAAATTTCCAGCTGCTGAGGAATATCATCCAGTGGTACAACGCCGGCGGGCTCCATCTTGTATGTCTCCGTGAGCGTCTCGCGGTGTTCCGGCCGCAGAACTGCGGCAATGGCCCGTCCTACGGCCTCCGCTACGGGAGGCGGGAAGGCGTTCCCGACCTGACGGTAACGTGCTGTCTTGCGCCCCTGGAAGTTCCAGTCTTCTGGGAAGCCCTGAATGATCGCAGCCTGTGTCACGGTGAGCATCGGACCGGCCGGACGGAACAAATCACGCTCAGGGTCGCAGCTTTCCGGGTCATTAGCGATGCCCATGCCGTCCACACCCAACTCCCCCCAAGCGCGCTTGGCCCTGGTTGGGCCAAGGTCGGCACCGCCATGCTTCCGTGACCCGCCCACCAGCGTGGGAGCTACTGTCTTACCCGCTGCCGAGGCCTTGCTGATCTGTTCTTTCCACTTGTTGAAGACCGTCTCGCCAGTTGCTTCGCCTGGACCAGCAGGTTCGCCGTACCGATTCTTGTCCCAGAATTCTTTACAGCGGGCAAGCATGCTGTCCTCAAGCTTCTCAAGTACCGTTACTTCATTTCCCTTGAGGCTGATGGGCCACTGGAATTCTGGGCCACCCGGGCTGACTGCGTCCCTGTGGATTGCGACCAGGATGGCGCGCGGGCGAAGCTGCGGGACCCCGAAATAGCGTGCATCGAGTCGTCGCCACACTTTTCGCATGACTACGTCCTGGGCGTTCGCCGACAAGTCCGAATCTATGGTGGGTACCAGGTATCCGTATTTCCTCAGAGTGTCGAGGATTGAGGTCCTGTATTTGATGAAAACTTCCGGAGGCTCCAGAATGCCTCGAACGTTTTCAATCATTACAGCTTTCGGCCTGAGTACATCAATGATGTCGAGTGCGGCTGGGAATAGATCTCGTTCATCGTCCGGCCCAAGCCTGTGTCCTGCGAGAGAGAACGGCGGGCACGGAACTCCGCCTGCGAGCAGGTCGAGTTCTCCCGGCTTCAAATCAAGGCTTTTGAATTCTTCGGAGTCCAAGAAGTCCTTGACGTCCATTGGGCGGATGCCGCTGGCCTTCTCGTCATCCCAGCCGGGCCAGCTGCCGACGTTGGCTCGCAGGGTGGCCACGGCGTGGGGATCCCACTCGACGAGGGCGCGGTGATCGAAGCCAGCGTTGTGCAGTCCGACGGCTTGCCCCCCGGCGCCCGCGCAGATCTCGATCGAGGTCAATGGCGAGGCGAACTGCGGTCGCTCTTGGCCGCTGCGGGGCATGCCGCTCCTCCTGAGGTCATCATCATGCGGGGAGGAACAGTAATCGGAAGCTGTTCCTCGGTACCAAGAGTCTCGCATCTTGTTCTCTGCAGTTGCCCGCGCCTCTATGGCAACAGAACAGTGATCGCGTGAAACGAGGCGCCACCCCGGCCCGGCACAAGCTCCCCCATGGTGCAAAGCAGCACCCCCGACGTGGACACGTACCTCACCGAGGTCCCCGACGGCCGCGAGGTCGTCCTGGCGCGGCTGTGTGAGTTGTGCCGGGTCGAGCTCCGGGGTTTCATGGAGGTCATGGCCTACGGCATGCCCGCGTACGAGCGGGGCGGTGTCGCCGAGGCCGCCTTCGCGAGTCAGAAGCAGTACATCTCCCTCTACATCATGCGCGGCGACGTCCGGGCCGCCTTCGCCGAGCGGCCGGCCGGCCAGGACGCGGGCAAGGGGTGTCCACGGTTCCGCAAGCCGGACGGTGTCGCCCTCGACCTCGTGCGGGACCTGCTGCGGGCCGCCGCCGCGCCGGGGCCGGTCTGCTGACCTCGGGCAGGAACCCGCCGCTCGACTTCGCCTCCATGGGGCGAGGCCGGCTGCACCCTCCGACATAGGCCGATCTCCGCCCGGCGGGGGACGTCCGGCCCCCGGTGCGGCGGATGAAATGGAGGCAGCGCGCCGAGGCGGCGCGCCCGAGTGCCGGACCCCACGCACGCCGGAGGGGGTGGCCCGCTGTCCACCTCACCCCCGGCGCCGCAACGGAAGCACGTCGTCCATTTAAGTTGTGTGCAATCTAGTTGCACACAATCAAATGGCGCGCTACCTTCTACATCAGTGCTCAGCGCACACCAGACCTCAGAGAGGGGCAGTCACCATGCCGTTCATCACCGTCGGCCAGGAGAACAGCACCACCATCGACCTGTACTACGAGGACCACGGCACCGGGCAGCCGGTCGTGCTGATCCACGGGTACCCGCTCGACGGTCACTCCTGGGAGAAGCAGACCGCCGCCCTGCTCGCCGCCGGCTACCGGGTCATCACCTACGACCGGCGCGGGTTCGGGCAGTCCAGCCAGCCCACCACCGGCTACGACTACGACACCTTCGCCGCCGACCTGAACACCGTCATGGAGACCCTGGACCTGCGCGACGCGGTCCTCGTCGGGTTCTCCATGGGCACCGGCGAGGTCGGTCGGTACCTCGGCACCTACGGGTCGGAGCGCGTCGCGAAGGCCGCCTTCCTCGCCTCGCTCGAGCCGTACCTGCTCAAGACGGACGACAACCCCGAGGGCGTCGACGCCGCCGTCTTCGAGGGGATCGAGAAGGCCGTCACCGCGGACCGGTACGCCTACTTCACCGCTTTCTACCAGGACTTCTACAACCTGGACGAGAACCTCGGCACCCGCATCAGCGAAGAGGCCCTGCGCAACAGCTGGAACGTCGCCGCCGGGTCCTCCCCGTACGCGTCCATCGCCGCCGTCGCCACCTGGACCACCGACTTCCGGGCCGACGTGGCCAAGGTCGACGTCCCGGCGCTGATCCTGCACGGCACCGCCGACCGGATCCTGCCCATCGAGTCCACCGGCGAGCCCTTCCACCGGGCCCTGCCCCAGGCCGAGTACGTCGTGATCGAGGGCGCCCCGCACGGCCTGCTGTGGACCCACGCCCAGGAGGTCACCGACGCCCTCCTCGCCTTCCTGGCCAAGTGAGCCGGCCCCACCGGCAAACAGTGCGCCCGGCCGCCGGAGGTATCGGTGGCCGGGCGCACCCGCGCGCACGCGTCAAGGCGCCGCAGCGCTACACCCCGTGGCACTCCCCGTACGCCCGCCCCGACCCGCACCAGCACGCCTCCGTGCGCTCCGGCGGCCACGCCACCGCGCGCCCCCGCGCCGCCAGCGTGGTCGCGTACTGCGGGAGGAGCGACGCGTCCGACGGGGAGGCCAGCTCGGACGCGGCGAACGCCTCGTACGACGGGACCGTGCCCCGCACGATGCCCAGGTTCGGCGTGCCGGAGGCGGCCAGTTCGCGCAGGGCCGCCTCTATCGTCTCCAGGTGCGCCTCGTAGGACGGGTACTCCTCCGCCAGCTCCGGGTACGCCTCCGTCAGCTCCGCCAGCTCGTCGGCCGGCCAGTGCAGCACCGCCACCGGGAAGGGACGGGACAGCGCCTCCCGGTACGCGCCCAGTTCGGCGCGCAGGCGCAGGATCTCCGCCTCCAGCTCCTCCGGGTTCTCCGAGCCCAGTGACCACACGCGCTTGGGGTCGTGCAGCTCGTCCAGGCCGATGGGGAGCCGGTGCACGGTGTCCGCGAGCGCGTCCCACTCGTCGTGCGGCGCGCCCAGCATCCTGCGCACGCGGTGGCGGCCGAAGAGCAGCGGGTGCGTGGCGCGCGGCGGCTCCGTCACGCCGGTCAGCAGCAGACGCACCGCCTCGGTGAACGTCTCGTGCGCCTGCTCCAGCTCGTCGTGCGCCTCCAGCGCCTCCGCGGCGATCACCCAGGGGGCGGGGTCGCGCGGGGACGCCGTGCGGATGCCGTCGATGATCGCGCGGGCCTCCGCCTCGTGGCCGTACTCCCACAGGTTGGACGCCTTCAGGGCGCGGACCAGGTGGGGCTTGTCCAGGTCGGTGTCCGAGGCCAGCAGGCGGTCGTAGAGGGCCGTCGCGGCCGGGCGGTCACCGGCCAGCTCCCGGTGGGCGGCGGCCCGCAGCAGCAGGGCTTCGGCGTCCTCGGGGTAGCGGTCGGCGGTCCGCTCCAGACGGGCGGCCTCGTTGATGTGGTCGACGTTTTCGGCAGGCGTGTCGGAGCGCATGGGGGACACCGTACTGCCGACGGGTGACAGAGGAGAGGGACCGAAGTCCTCCGACACGTGCGGCGACCGCCCCGCCCGCGGAACCGTCGCGGAACCGTCGGGGAACCGCGGGGGCCGTCCCGGACGTCGACGTGGTGCCGGGACCGGGACGTGGAGGGGGCTCGGCCGGGACTCGTCCGGCATCCGGCCGGCCCGGTCGGCCGGGCGCTGCTCCAGCCCGAGCGGCCGCCGGCAGGCCGTGGGGACGGATCCCCTGTGACGCCCGCCCGGCGGCGGAGCCTGGCACAATGCGGTGCACGACGCACCACGGGACGGAGAGGGGGACACGGCACATGACACGGCCCATGACGCGGCACACGACCGCAGGACGGCCGGCCGCGTGTTCCGTACGCACCCTCCTCGCCGTGCTCTTCCCGCTGCTCCAGGTCGCCCTGCTGCTGACCCCGGCCCCCGACGGCGGACTCTCCCTGGTCCACGTCACGCTCGCCGCGACCGCCGCGGCCGGGGCCGCCCTCACCGTGTGCGCCGTGATCGCCGCCCGCAGCGCGCCCGCCGTGCCGCCCACCCGGGTGCGGACGGCCCTGCGCGACCGCGACCGGCGCACCGCCTTCCTGCCCCAGCGAGATCCCGACGCCAAGGGCCGCACCCGGCCCCGAGCGCCCGGTCACGCCCTCCCGGCGACCGCCGCGCAGGGCACCTCGTAGGGCACCTCGCAGGGAACTTCCTCCGAGCGTCCCTCCGTTCCGCACGCCGCCCCGCGCGGGTCGTCATGCCGACCTTCCCGAACCCGTCCCGGCCGTCCGTCGCGCCGGGACCCCCGGCACGACGAGACCCCCGGAGGGCTCACCCATGTCCGTCTTCGCCAGCCTGGTCGAGCACCTCGCCGACCTGCTCCGCCCCCTGTTCGGCCTGTCCGCCGCGGCCGCCGCGATCATCGTGTTCACCGCCCTCGTACGCCTCCTCGTCCACCCCCTGTCCCGGGCCGCCGCGCGCGGACAGAAGGCACGGGCCGCGCTCCAGCCGCGGATCGCCGAACTGCGCCGCAAGCACGGCAGGAACCCCGAGAAGCTCCAGAAGGCCGTGCTGGAACTGCACGCGGAGGAGAAGGTGTCCCCGCTGTCCGGCTGCCTGCCCAGCCTGCTCCAGCTCCCCGCGTTCTTCCTGCTGTACCACCTCTTCTCCAGCGGCACGATCGGCGGCGAGCCCAACGACCTGCTCACCCACCGGCTGCTCGACGCGCCCCTCGGCGGACGGTGGGCGGACGCCCTCGGCGACGGCGGCCCGTTCGGCGGGGCGGGCCTGGTGTACCTCGGCCTCTTCGCCGTCGTCGCGGTCGTCGCGTACGCCAGTTACCGGCTCTCCCGCCGGATGATGGACGCCTCCGCGGCGGCGGCGGGCGCGGGAGCGGGCGCGGACCCGCAGGCGCCGGGCCTCGCCGCCATGGGCGGGGTGATGCGGGTGATGCCGTTCATGTCCTTCCTCACGCTGGTCACCGTCGCCGTCGTGCCCCTCGCCGCCGCCTTGTACGTGGTGACCTCCACGACGTGGAGCGTGGTCGAGCGGGCCGTCCTGTACCGGTGACGGCGGGCGCCCGCTCCGCGCGCGGCGGGTCCAGCCGTCCCCGGGCCGCAGCCGGAAGGCGGGGCGTACGGCCGGGCCGTCGTCGGCGTCCCCGGGACACCGGCTGCCCGCCCCTCCATCGCCGGCAGGCGCTCGGTCCGCAGGATCTCCTGGGCGACTCCCTGCCGTCGGAGTGCCGTCGCGCCGTCGCGCCGTCACACGGTCTTTCAGGGCGGGGAGAGGACTCCGCCCAGGTCGGGGCGGGTATAGCGCCGTGTTATCGCCAACCGTTAGTACCCCGTTGGACGAATCTTCGGGAACCTGTGCCGTACCCCACACCGAACTCCTGTGTCACGGGCAGGAGTTCGGCTGGGGTGCGGCCCCGTGTTCCTCGCCGGGCCGCGTCCCCCACAGCTGAGCACGCACCCCCTGCGTGCCCGTCGAATCGAGGAACCTTGCGCATAACCCGGCTCGTTCCCGCGCTCGCCGCCGCCGCGGTCACCGTCCTCGCACTCCTCAGCCCCACCGCCGCCGCGGCCGAGGCCCCGGCGCCGCCCCCGATCACCAAGGCGCCGCAGCCCATCATCGGCGGCGGTCAGGCCTCCAGCGGTCCCTGGGCCGCACGGCTGTTCTCCAACGGCCGTGAGACCTGCTCGGCCACCATCATCGCGCCGACCTGGATCCTCACCGCCAAGCACTGTGTCACCGGCGGCGGCCTGTCCTTCCGCATCGGCAGCCTGGACCAGCACAGCGGCGGCACCGTCGCCAACGGCGTCCAGACCTACACCCACGGCTCGGACCTCGCGCTCGTCCGCCTCGACCGCTCCGTGTCCGCGACCTACGCCCGCCTCGGCCAGCCGGGCACCGTCCGCGTCGGCCAGAACGTCCAGGTGTACGGCTGGGGCGCCACCTCCCGGTGCGGCTCCGAGGCCAACTGCCAGTCCCGGTACCTGAAGGTCGCCAACGTCACCGTCACCGGCGGCTGCTCGGACGCCTACGGCGGCTCCGCGATCTGCGCCCGCCGCGGCGACGGCATCACCGCCGGCGGCGACTCCGGCGGCCCGATGATGGCGAACGGCGTCCAGGTGGGCGTCGCCTCGACCAGCGACCGCCAGACGACCACGGCGTACACCAACGTGACGGCGTACCGCTCCTGGATCCAGTCGGTGGCGGGCGTCTGAGACCTGGATCCCGTCGGTCGCGGGCGGCCGGCCGGCCGCCCCGGCCCGCCGTCCGCACACACGCTCCCCGGCCCGGCGCACGTGTCGCTCCGCCTCCCCGGGCCGGGGACGCGCCACGGGCCCCGGCCCCCCACCGCTCGCGCCGTGGCGGAGGGGCCGGGGCCCGTGACCCCGGACGACGTACCGGCGAGTCCCCGGATGCGTCATGCCGGGTGCGCCACGGGAGTCAGGGCGCCGGGGCCTCAGTGCGCGGCCAGGAACCGCTCCAGCGCCTCCACCACCAGGCGGTGGTCCTGGAGCTGGGGCAGCCCCGACACCGTGACCGCGCCGATCACGCCCACGTCCGCCACGGTGATGGGGAACGAACCGCCGTGCGCCGCGTACGTGTCGGGGTCCAGGCGGGAGGACGCCTCGAACGTCGTGCCCTTGGCCCGGAACCGCGCGCCCACGAGGTAGGACGCGGAGCCGTAGCGCTCGACCACCCGGCGCTTGCGGGCGATCCACGCGTCGTTGTCCGGCGTGGAGCCGGGCAGCGCGGCGTGGAAGAGCTGCTGACCCGCGCGGTGGATGTCGACGGCGACCGGGGCCTGCCGCTCCCGGGCCATCTCCACCAGGAGGCGACCCAGCGCCCAGGCGTCCTCATGGGTGAACCGGCGGAAGACCAGGCGCTGTTCCTGCGCCTCCAGCTCCTCGACGGTCGGGGTCGTTTCGGACTCGCTCACAGCGTCACCGTCACCTTCTCGGCGGCCGAACGGCGCGCCGCCTCCAGGACGTCGAGGGCAGCGGCCGCCTCCAGCGCGGTCACCGGGTTGGGGCCGCCGTCGCGCAGGGCCCGCGCCACGGCCGCGTAGTAGGCGGGGTAGTCGCCCGGCAGCGTCTCCACGGCACGTCCGCCGCCGGTCACCGGGGACTCCCCGGCGCCGAGGCGGCCCCACAGCTCCTCCGGTTCCGTGCCCCACGCGGCGCCGGACGCGCCCGGGCGCGCACCGTCGCGCAGGGCGGCCTCCTGCGGGTCCAGGCCGTGCTTGACGTAGCCGGCCCTCGAGCCGAGGACGCGGAAGCGGGGGCCGAGCTGGGCGGTGGTCGCGGAGACGTACAGGTGGGAGCGGACCCCGCTCGCGTGGGTGAGCGCGAGGAAGGTGTCGTCGTCGGTCCGCGCGCCCTCGCGGCGGACGTCCGTCTCCGCGTACACCGACGTCACCGGGCCGAACAGGACCAGTGCCTGGTCGACGACGTGGCTGCCGAGGTCGTACAGCAGGCCGCCGATCTCCGCCGGGTCGCCGGACTCCCGCCAGCCGCCCTTGAGCTGCGGGCGCCAGCGCTCGAAACGCGATTCGAACCGGTACACCTCGCCCAGCTCGCCGTCGGCGATCAGGCGGCGCAGGGTGAGGAAGTCGTTGTCCCAGCGGCGGTTCTGGAAGACGGACAGCAGCAGGCCGCGCTCCTCGGCGAGCTCGGCGAGCGCGCGGGCCTGAGCCGCCGTGCCCGCGACGGGCTTGTCCACGACGACCGGCAGACCGGCCTCCAGCGCGGCGGTGGCGAGCGGGACGTGCGTCCGGTTCGGGGACGCGACGACGATCAGGTCCAGTTCGCCCGCGCGCGCCCACAGCTCGTCCGCCGAGGCGGCGACCGTGACGTCCGGGAACTCGGCGCGGGCCTGCGCCTGCCGCTCGGGGTTCGAGGTGACGACCGTGTCGAGCGTGAGGCCCTGGGTCGCGGCGATCAGCGGGGCGTGGAACACGGAACCCGCGAGGCCGTAGCCGACGAGGCCGACGCGGAGGGGAGTGCCAGTCATGCCCCTACTTTCGCAACGCTGTTGCCAAAGTGCAAGAGCGGGCCACAATGGGCGGGTGAACAGGACGTACGGCGGTGGCATGCGGGGCGCGGGCGGCGGGGCCAACCTCCTGGCCCTGCGCAGCCACAACACCGCGCTGGTGCTGGACCTGCTGCGCACGGCGGGAGCGGAGGGCATCAGCCGGCTGGAGCTCGCCGAGCGGACCGGGCTCACCCCGCAGGCGGTCAGCAAGATAACCGCCCGGCTCCGCGAGGAGGGCCTCGCGGCGGAGGCCGGGCGCCGGGCGTCCACGGGCGGCAAGCCGCGCACGGTGCTGCGGCTGGTCCCGGAGGCGGGCCACGCGGTGGGCGTGCATCTGGACCGCGACGAGCTCCGGGCCGTGCTGGCCGACCTCGACGGCACCGTGGTCGCGCGGCGGCACGCGCCGCTGGACCTGGGCGCCGGGGCGGAGGCGGTGCTGACACGGGTCGCGTCGGCGGTGGGGGAACTGGGGTCTGAGCTGTCGGGAGGGGGCTCGCTCCTGGGGGTCGGGGTGGCGCTGCCCGGGCCGCTCGACCACCGGCGGGGAGTGCTGCACCGGGTGACGGGGTTTCCCGAGTGGGACGGGTTTCCGCTGCGGGACGCCCTGTCCGAGCGGCTGGGGGCGGTGCCCGTGGTCGTGGACAAGGACACCAACGCGGTGGCGCTCGGGCTGGCGGTCGGGGGCGAGGGCGGGTCCTTCGCCTATCTGCACCTCGGTACGGGACTGGGGGCCGGGCTGGTCGTCGGCGGGAGCGTGCACCGGGGACCGCGGACGGGGGCGGGGGAGTTCGGGCACCAGGTGGTGCAGCTCGACGGGCCGCCGTGCGGGTGCGGGGACCGCGGGTGCGTGGAGGCGCTGTGCCTGGCGGCGGTGGCGCGGGGGGAGACGGCGGAGGCGGCGCGGGTGCTGGGGACCGGCGCGGCGAACCTGGTGGGGCTGCTGGACATCGACCGGGTGCTGGTCGGCGGTCGCACGGTGGAGGGGGCGCCGGAGGTGTTCGTCCGGGGGGTGCGGGCGGTGCTGGAGGCGCGGGCCCGCAGGACGGGCGAGGAGGGGGTCGCGGTGCGGGTGGTCCCCGGGGAGGGGCGGGTCGCCGAGGGGGCGGCGCAGTTGGTGCTGGCGCCGGTGTTCGGGCAGGACGGGTAGCCGCGCGGGCGGGGTTCCGGTCAGTACCCGGTGCGGGTGGGGGCCGGGGGCGCCGCGCGACCCGGCGCTTGCGGGGCGCCTCCCCCGGAGGAGGTGCCCCCAGCGCCCACCCGTGCCCCTGGGGGTACCACCCAGGCCCTTGAGGCACTGGGGGAGGCACGGCTGCCCCGGCCGGGGCAGGGGGGACGCCGTTCCCACGGTGATCCCATGCTGTTTAGGCTGGGGCTCACGGCACCGCGTACGGCGAGGAGATCGCGCACATGGCAGACCGCAAGCCCATCGAGTCCTGGCTCACCGACATGGACGGGGTGCTGATCCACGAAGGGGTGCCGATTCCCGGGGCCGACGCCTTCCTCAAGAAGCTGCGCGAGTCCGGGCGGCCCTTCCTGGTGCTCACCAACAACTCGATCTACACCCCGCGCGACCTGCACGCCCGGCTGCGCCGGATGGGGCTCGAGGTGCCGATCGAGAACATCTGGACGTCCGCCCTGGCCACCGCCAAGTTCCTCGACGACCAGCGGCCCGGCGGGTCGGCGTACGTCATCGGCGAGGCCGGCCTGACCACCGCGCTGCACGACATCGGGTACATCCTCACCGACCACGACCCCGACTACGTGGTCCTCGGCGAGACCCGCACCTACTCGTTCGAGGCGATGACCAAGGCGGTCCGGCTGATCAACGCCGGGGCCCGTTTCATCTGCACCAACCCCGACGAGACCGGCCCCTCCACCGAGGGCCCGCTCCCGGCGACCGGCGCGGTGGCCGCGCTCATCACCAAGGCGACCGGCCGGCAGCCCTACTTCGCCGGCAAGCCGAACCCGCTGATGATGCGCACCGGGCTCAACGCCCTCGGGGCGCACTCGGAGAGCAGCGCGATGATCGGCGACCGGATGGACACCGACGTGCTGGCGGGCATCGAGGCCGGCATGAAGACGTACCTCGTGCTCACCGGGCTGACCCGGCCGGAGCAGGTGGAGAACTTCCCGTACCGGCCGTCCAAGGTCGTCGACTCCATCGCGGACATCGTCGACCTGGTCTGACCTCCCGGGGTCCCCGAGGTCTCCGAAAACCCCGAAGACCCCCGAGGCCCCCGGAGACCCCCGAAAGGCCCCCCGGCCCCGCATCCCGTTCACCCGCCCGGCCCAAGGTCGCGCGTATGGGAGTGCGGGGCCGGACCGTGCGCGGGAACCTTCTGAGTGTCTGGAGGTTCACGATGGGTAAGCGGCGACTCGCTCTCTGCGCGGGTGTCCTGGCCGTCACCGTGTTCGGTCCGGCGGCCCGGGCGGCGGACGCGGCGGACGGCGGGAGCGTCACCGTGCTCCCGGCGGCCCCCGCGCCCGGGGGCGACATCGTCCTCAGGGTGACCGGGTGCGACGTGCGCGAGACGGTCGCGCGGTCCCCGGCGCTGGTGTCCGACGCCCGCCTCACCCCCGCCGGGGACGGCCTCGCGGGCGACGCGCGGGTACGGTCCACGCTCACCGCCGGGACGTACCCGGTGACCGTCGCCTGTGACGGCGCGGAACACAAGGGCACCCTCGAGGTCGCCCGGAAGCAGGCCCCCGCCGGGGGAGCCGGGCCCTCCGCGCACTCGTCCCCCGTCGCCCCCGTGAACGCCGGAGGCGGCGGCGCCGCGCGTCCCCTCGCCGGTGGCCGGGAGGAGCACGGGCCCGGCACCGCGCAGACGGTGGTCGCGCTCGCCCTGGCCGGGACCGCCGCCCTCACCGTGCACCGCGCGGCCCGCCGGCAGGCCCGGCGCGGACGGGGGACGAAGTGACCGGCATCGCGCGCGCGACGACGAAGCGGCTGCCCGCCGGGGCGGTCTGGGCGGCGCTGCTGCTCGGGCTGTGGCTGTGGGGCCAGGGGCTCACCGAGGTGCCCGCCGGATCGGCCGGGCCCGCCACCGGCGACATGGCGGCGGCCGGACGTCCGCCCCTGACCGACCTGCCCACCGTCCACCGGCCGCTGAAGGCCGCCGAGCCGCTCACCCTCCACATCCCCGGCCTGGAGCTGCGCGCCCCGGTCGTCGCCCGCGGCCTGGACGAGCGCGGCGCCCCCGACCCGCCGCCGCTCGACCGTGCGGGCGAGGTCGGCTGGTACGCGGCCGGAACCGCCCCCGGCGCGGAGGGCGCCGCGCTGATGGTCGGGCACGTCGACTCCCGGACCCGGCCCGCCGTCTTCCACCGGCTGGACACGCTGGAGCCCGGCCAGGAGATCCGGGTGGCCCGCGGGGACGGCACGGTCGCCGAGTTCACCGTCGAGGACGTCCGCGTGCTCGACCGGGACGGCTTCGACGCCCAGGAGGCGTACGGCCCGCGCCACGAGGGGCGCGCCGAGCTCCGGCTGATCACCTGCGGCGGCGCCTTCGACCGCGCGACCGGCGCCTACGAGGCCAACGTGGTGGTCTCCGCGTACCTCACCGACGCCTGAGCTCCAGGAGCGGCCCGCCGCGCCCGGCCCGGCCGACGGCCTGCTCCCGGGGGCCGTCGGCCGGACCGGTCCTCGACCGCGCGGCGCACGGGCCGCGGGAGGGTGGCCCGGCGGGACGCGCGGGAGGTCCACAGAAGACGCGCGGGTGCACCGGCCTGGCCGCCGGCCGGCCGGTGCGTCCGACTCTAGGGGGAAAGCCGGGCCCGGCCAGAGGCCGGATCTCGTCACGTCCCGCACCGGTCGCGTTCCGTGGCCGGCGCAGGTGGACGTGGATCCGGCCACGCGCGGCGGCACGGCGGCGCGTCCGCCCGGCACCCGCTGCAACGGGGCGTGGACAGGCGGGACTCGGCCGTCCTGGCACCGGAGCGCGGTGTGCCAGGATTGGGGCTCGGAAGACGTGGAGCAAGCGCGCCCAAGGGGGGTTGGATGTACGGCAGCAGGGGGGTCGGGGCGTTCGCCGGGAGGCGGGCGTCCGCGGCGGTGCTGGGGGCGGCGCTGCTGCTCGCGGGATGTTCCTCCGGGGGTGACGACGACAAGGAGGAGGGCTCGGCCGGCGCTGTCGTCACGCAGCAGCCGAAGGAGGCGGCCCCCTTCTGGGTCAACCCGGACGGCCTCGCGGTGCGCAAGGTCGCCGAGCTGCGCGAGGACGGCAGGAAGACCGAGGCGGAGCAGCTCCGCAAGATAGCCGAGCAGCCCGTCGCGGAGTGGATCAACCCCGAGAACCCCGAGGAGCAGGCCCGGGAGCTCACCGAGGCCGCCGACGAGGCCGGCCGCCGGGCGGTGCTGGTCCTCTACAACATCCCGCACCGCGACTGCGGCCAGTACTCGCAGGGCGGCGCCCCCGACGGCGACGCCTACCGGGACTTCGTCGACGCGGTGGCCGAGGGCATCGGGGACCGCCCGGCGACGGTGGTGCTGGAGCCGGACGCGGTGCTGCACCTGGTCGACGGCTGCACCCCGCAGGAGTACCACGAGGAGCGCTACGACCTCCTCAAGGGCGCCGTCGCCGAGCTCAAGGGCCTGAAGGACACCAAGGTGTACCTGGACGCGGGCAACGCGGGCTGGGGCGACCCCGACCAGATCCACGAGCCGCTGAAGTGGGCCGGCATCGGCCAGGCCGACGGCTTCGCGGTGAACGTCTCGAACTTCTACACCACCGAGGCCTCCATCGCGTACGGCAAGAAGCTGTCCGCGAAGGTCGGCGGGAAGCACTTCGTCATCGACACCAGCCGCAACGGCAACGGCCCCTACACCGGGGGCGACGCCGAGGAACGCTGGTGCAACCCGCCCGGCCGGGCGCTCGGCGAGACCCCGACGACCCGCACGGCCGACCCGCTCGTCGACGCCTACCTGTGGATCAAGCGCCCGGGAGAGTCGGACGGCGAGTGCAAGGGCGGCCCGAAGGCCGGCGAGTGGTGGGAGGAGTACGCCCTGGACCTCGCCCGCGGCACGGCCGGCTGACGCGGCCGGCGGGACCGGGACGCGAAGGGGGCGCCGTGCGGTCCGCACGGCGCCCCCTGTCACCCGGCTCGCGGTCGGGCGCGCTACGGCACCTGCACCCACTGGGCCTTGCTGGGCGTGCCGTCGCCGTCGGTGACGAACAGCATGTACCAGCCGGACTGGACCAGGTTCTTGTTCTTCGGCACGGTCACCGTGACCTTGTCACCGTCGGTGGTGAAGTCCAGGGCGATCGAGCGCTGGTCCACGTCGGTGACGTGGGTGGTGGCGCTCGGCCGGATCAGCCGCGCCTTCTTGACCGACGCGGCGTCCGCGGAGGTGAACGTGCCGGACGCGCCGCGCTCGATCGTCTGCGGCCCGCCGGAGAGGTCGGGCTGCCCCTCGTCGCCGTACAGGTACGGCGGCGTGTAGATCTCGATGCGCTGCTCGAACTCGCCCGGCTTGGTGTTGGCCTTGTCGGCGAAGAGCGAGTCCGAGCCGAAGAACATCACGCGGCCGTCGGGCAGCAGGAGCGAGCCCGCATGGTAGTTGCGGCCCACCAGCGGGTCGGCGACCCGCCGCAGCTCGTTCTTCTCCGTGTCGTAGATCCGCGCCTCGAGGATGTCGGAGTCGCTGCGGCCGCGGTAGTCCTCCGAGCCGCCGGAGATCAGCACCTCGTCGTTCGGCAGGATCGACGCCTGCGGGTAGCGGGTGCCCTTGTCCAGCGACGGCCCGTCCACGAACCGCGGGTCGTCGGCCTTCAGGTCGACGATCCGGGTCTTCTCACTGGACCGCTGGGACTCGCCGACCCCGCCGCCGCCGATGACCATGTACCTCTCGTCCTGGGCGGGCGGCAGCAGCACCGTGTTGGACGTCTCCATCAGGTCGGGGTCGCTCAGCCCGGGGACCTTCTTGAACGTGTTGGTCTCCACGTCCCAGACGCCCGGGTCACGGCCGACGTCGTCCGGCCCGTACCCCGCGTTCGACCCCGAGTAGAAGATCTTGCCGTTCTGCATCAGGAACAGCGCCGGGTACGTCGGGAACTGCCGGACCTTGTCGGTGTACTCCCACTCCTTGGTCTCCGGGTCGTAGATCTCGTTCTTGCCCGGGACCAGCTGGCCGATGTCGTCGAGGCCGGAGACGCTGAGGATCCTGCCGTCGCTCAGGGTGGTGAGCGTCGGGTACCAGCGGGCCTCCTTCATCGGGTCGACCTTGATGTACTTCTCGGCGACCGGGTCGAACTCGTAGGCGTCCCGGATGCCCTGGAAGTCCTTCTTGTCCAGGGCGAGTTTCTCGGCGATGCCGTACGTGTTGCGCGCGTCGGCGCCGGTGAGGCCGTGCACCTCGTAGTTGTCCTGCGTGCCGGTCTCGTACGCGGCGCCCTCCTTCTGCGCCTCGACGTAGATACGGCCCACCCCCGGGGTGGTGCCGAGGAACTCGCCCGTCTCCGGGTCGAACTCCTTCTCGGCGCGCGGCACGAGCACCGGGTCCTTCGAGACGAAGGTCTTGCCGTTCTCCTTGCCGGTGAACTTCGTTCCCGCGGGCAGGGTGATCGGCTTGTCCGGGTTCTCGTTGTGGACGAGCATCAGGCCGCCGGCCTTCTTCACGTCGCCCTTGAGCTTCTCGTACCGCTTGGTGCCGCCCGCGATCAGCAGATTGCCGTTGGCGAGCTGTGTGTGGCCGGTGCAGAACAGGTCGGTGGGCGTCGGCACCTTCTTGACGGTCCCCTTGACCGGGTCCCAGATCCGGGTGTCGTACTTCTTCGCGTCGAAGTTGTCCTGGTCGTTGCCCGATCCCGCGACGAGCAGCACCTTGCCGGTGCGCAGCAGCGCCGCGTGGATGGTGTTCTGCCGGTACTCCTCGGGGAAATCGATGATCTCCCACTTGCCGTTCGCGGCCTTGTACTCCGGCTGGTTGATCTTGTACTGGTGGTATTTCTCCGTCCCGAAGCGGTACAGCCACGGGCCGTTCATCCCGGCCAGCGCGAGCACCACCACCGTGCCTATCGCGATCCGACGGGCGCGACGGCGGCCTGCACGGTCAGTCATTCCTTACGTCCCCCAAGTCCACCAAGGGCGATCTGCATGGTCTGGTCGTCACCGGGGTTGCCGCCCCCGGGCCCTCCCGGCCCTTCGGGGCCCCCTGGTCCGCCCGGTGCGCCGTGGGAGCCGGCCCACCGGGGCCGGGGCTGCGGCTGGTGCGGGGCGTGCTGCTGCGGCATCCGCACGCCGTCGGCGGGGGGCGCGCTCTCGTGCTGCTGCCCCGCCGCGTGCGCACCGGGCTTCTTCCGGTCCCGCCGCATGCCGTGGCGCCAGGCGAACATCGGCGCCGCGGTGATGAGCAGGGCGAAGGTGGCCCAGACGACCATCGCCGGGTGGGAGTTCCCGAAGGCGAAGCCCGCGGCGATGGAGCCACCGAAGATCAGGATGAAGTACCAGTGGTACCGGAAGGTGCCGAACCAGGTGTCCGGGCTGGCCGAGTCGCCCTTCGGGGTGACCACGAACTTGCTCTTGCGGCGCAGCACCGAGTCGATCAGCGCCTTCGCGTACAGCGGGGCCGACAGCGCGGACATCACCATGCCGGCCACACCGCCGGAGCCCTCCGGCTCGTGCGGCGAGACGTTGTGGCGGCGGTTCCAGACGTACAGGCCGATCTGCAGCGCGGAGGCGTTGCCGTAGAGCATCAGCCAGACGGCCGGGTCGATGTTCACACCCGAGGCGCCCAGGCCCAGGAACAGCGCGCAGCTCAGCGCCGCGAGGATCCAGTTCAGGGCGGACATCGGGTAGAAGATGATCATCATCGTGTAGTTGAAGAGCTTGCTCGGCGGGAGCGAGTACCAGCCCTTCCAGTACTGCTTGAGGATCGTCTCGTACGTGCCGCGCGACCAGCGCATCTGCTGGGTGAAGAAGTCGGTCCAGGCGTTGGGGCCCTCACCGACCGCGAGCACGTCCGGGGTGTAGACCGAGCGCCACTTCCGTCCGGTCTCCGGGTTCTTGGCGCGGTGCATCTCGAACCCGGTCGCCATGTCCTCGGTGATCGAGTCGTACAGGCCGCCGATCTGCTTCAGCGCCTTGATGCGCACGGCGTTGGAGGTGCCCACGAACATGGGCGAGCCGTAGCGGTTGCCGGCGCGCTGGATCAGCGCGTGGAAGAGGAACTGCTGGGACTCGGCGGCCTTGGTGACGAAGTTGTCGTAGTTGCCGTAGACCTGCGGGCCGATGACGAAGCCGACGTCCGGGTCGCGGAAGAAGCCGAGCATCCGCTCCAGGTAGTTCGGCAGCGGCACGTGGTCGGTGTCCACCGAGGCGAAGAAGTCGTAGTGGTCGCCGTGCGCGTCCAGCCAGGCGTTGTAGTTGCCGTGCTTGGTCTTGGCGCGGTGCGGGCCCTTGGGCTGGTTCCACTTCGCGACGCCCTTGCGGGAGAAGTGGTGCACGCCGAGGCGCTCGCAGACCGCCTTCACCTCGGGGTCGTCGCCCTCGTCGAGCAGCCACACGTGCATCAGGCCCCGGTGGCGGATCCTCACCGCCGCCTCCAGGGTCTTCGTCACCATCTCCAGCGGCTCCTTGCCGGGCACGAAGGAGGTGAGGAAGGCCACCCGGGTGCCGGTCTCGGGCACCACCGGGACCGGGTCGCGGGCGACGAGCGTGGCGTGCGCGTTCGACACCACGTTCATGCAGCGGAAGAGCTCGATCAGACCGATCGACACCAGCATCACGACGTCGAGGGCGGGCAGCCACTCGAACGCCGGGTAGTCGCGCTCCGTCCAGTGCGAGGGCTGGAGCAGCCACACCAGCAGCACGAGCGACAGCACGGGGGCGGCCAGCAGCATCAGCACGATGCGGATGCGGTGCGGCTCCTGCGAGATCAGCGAGCGGTACTGGACCGTGTACGGCTTGTTCGGGTCGGGCTGGGTGAGGGGACCCGCGAGGCGGCTGTAGTGCTCGTAGTCGTATCTGGGCAGCGCTTTCTTGATCCGGTGGAACGTACCGGTGTTCCAGTTCCGGTGGCCGGGCACCCTGAGCTGGGTGGTCTGGGACGGGTCGTCGTCCCGGTGGGCGCCCGTCGGCGTCGGCGTCATGAGTCATCCCCCCACACGCGGCACGCGCGCGTGTTTCGTTGCTTCCTAGCGTCCGCGCCGGTCCCCTCGACCTCCGGACGTGTCAGTGGTGGACCGCGGTCACCAGATCACGCACACCTTATAGACACGAGCCCGTGTCCTTCCGGTTGCGTGACCCCCTCCGGCGCCGGCGCGGGGAGACGGGGTCCTTTACCCCGCCCCGGCCGACGGCCGGCTCCCCCCGATCCCCCCGACGGCCGCGACGGCACGGCCGTGTGAAGGGACCAGGGTCCCGGTTCGCTCCTCATGATCGCAAGGTGCGAAACACGGTGCAGACCGGGCATGGGCGACCTAAGGGACGCCTGAGGGTGGCCTGCGATGTCACAGTTCCGTACGGGGCGCGAGAGCGTGGCGCTCAACGGCGGCGAGAGAGTTTCCGGCCAAAAAGCGGCGGGCCCCTCGTCCACGAGGGGCCCGCCGTGTCGGTGCGCCGCCAGGGACTCGAACCCCGGACCCGCTGATTAAGAGTCAGCTGCTCTAACCAACTGAGCTAGCGGCGCCTGCTGACGGCAGAACTCTACAGGACTCCGGGACGTGCTCGTGACGGCTCCGGCCCGGCGGCCCGCCCCGGCGCATCCGGAGGACGGGGCCTTTACGTCATTCGGACCGTCAAAATGCGCGCCCGGAGGACCGTTGGGACACTGACCGTCGTGCGCGGATGCGGAGAAACGTTCCGGGAATGTGAGGTCAATCGCATGGGGTCTCCGGTGTGCGAGGAATGCGGTCCGGCCGGAGACCGCGCGTCCCCCGGGTGCGGGCGGGAAGGACGGGAGCGGCCGCTGCCCCGTGCCGGGCGGCGCTCGCCGGGGCGCCGCGCCGCCCTCGTGGTGGCCGCGGTCACGTCCGCCGTGTTCGGCACCCATCCGGTCCCCGCGGTCGCCGCCCATGACGCCCGGGTCTCCACGGGCCAGGGCGTTCCCGCAGGTCAGGGCAGCGGCGGCGGGCAGGGGGCGCCGGGTCCGCTGTTCGGGGCCGACGGCCGCACGGGTTCCGCGACGCCGCCCGGCGGCCCGGTGACGATCCCCGCCATCAGCCGGACGGACATCATCGGGCGGGCCGCCGCCTGGGTCAGCCAGAAGGTCCCCTACAGCGTGTCCTCCCACTGGTCCGACGGATACCGGCAGGACTGCTCGGGCTATGTGTCGATGGCCTGGAAACTGCCCGGCAACGAATGGACGGGCAGCCTCGCGCAATACGCCGACGAAATCACCAAGGCGGAACTCCGGCCGGGCGACATCCTCCTGTTCCACAATGCGGCCGATCCGTACAACGGTTCGCACGTCGTCATTTTCGGCGGGTGGACCGACTCCGCCCGCACCCAGTACGTCGCCTACGAGCAGACCCCGCCGCACACCCGCCGGATGACCACGCCGTACGCCTACTGGAACAACTCGGCGCGCTATGTGCCGTACCGCTACAAGGGGGTGACCGACGGGGCGGCGGGAGCGGCTTCGGAGGCCGCCGCAGCCGCCCGGCCCGCGTCTTCGGCCGAGCCGCCGGTGGCGGATTCCCGACCCGGCCCCGAGGGTGCGGACACCGTGGAGCCCGGCGGCGACGAGCTC
The DNA here is from genome assembly GCF_002899455.1 of Streptomyces sp. DH-12. Classification (GTDB taxonomy): domain Bacteria; phylum Actinomycetota; class Actinomycetes; order Streptomycetales; family Streptomycetaceae; genus Streptomyces. The sequence continues at coordinate 4,810,597 of NZ_PPFB01000001.1, forward strand.
GTGCCCGCCGCGCCCGCCGTGCCGGAGGGCCCGCTCGGAGCGGGCGCCGGGGACGGGACGGCCCCCGTGGCGCCGGCGCGGCGGGGCGTCGCCGTGGACGGTGCTCCGGGCCCGCCGGCCGGGCGGTCCGGCGGGGCGCCGCACCCCTCAAACGGAGGTTCCGCTTCTGCTCCGGCCGGCCCTCTCGCCGCGCCCGCCCCGCACGGGGTGCCGGGCTCTCCGGGCCGTGCGGCGTCCCGCCCGGGAGCGGAGAACGCACCCGTCACCCGGCTGGGCCGGGAGCCGGCGGCGAAGGGGCCCGTGCGGTGCCGCCACCAGGAGCCGGGCCCGCGCCGGAGCGAGGAGGACCGCCGCGACGCGGCCGGCTTCCAGCGGGCGCGGGGCCTGCGCGGCGGGGCGGCCGACGGCGTCCCGGAGCCGGGGGCCGGGCAGCGGCTCCTCGCCTGAACCGACCGGGGCGCCGGGCGTCCGCCCCCGCCCGAGTCCCTCGATGTGACGCGTCTGGCGCGGAGGCTGGAGGCACGCATGACCACCACGACACCCCACGTCCCCGAGCACGTCCCCGAGTCCGAGGGGCCGGCGGACGCCGTGGCCGGCCGCCCGGTCCGGCTGATCCACACCGAGTCCACCACCGAGATCCCCGTCCACCTGCTGTTCCGCGAGGAGCCCGTGCCCGCACCGCCCCCGGCGGAGGTCGAGCCGCGGCCCGCGGCCGGCGCCCGCCGCCCCGACGCCGGCCGGGACGACCGGGACACCCGGGACCTCAGGGTGCGGGCCCGCGCCGCCGCGCCCGGCGTCGACCCGGCGATCGTGGAGCGGCCCGCCCGGGTGCTGCCGGGCATCGCGGGCGTGATCGCGGGGGTGTGCGGCACGGCGGGCTGCGTGGCCACGGCGTGGTGGGCGGGGGTGCTGCCGCCCCTGGCCGCGGAGGCGCTCGGCCTGTCCGTCCGGGCCGGCGGCCCCGGTCCCGCGCAGTGGGCGGCGTTCGCCGGGGCCGGGGCGCTCGGGCTGTTCGGCTTCGGCGGACTGGCCCGCGGGCGGACCGGGCGGGCCTGGGTGCTCGGGCTGTTCGGCCGCTACCGGGGGACCGTGCGGGGCACCGGACTGCTGTGGGTGAACCCGCTGTTGCTGCGCCGCCGGGTCGACGTGCGGCTGCGGCACTGGCGCGGCGGGCCGCTGCCGGCGGCCGACCGCGGCGGGGTCGCGCTGCGGGTGGCCGTGCAGGTGGTGTGGCGGGTGCGGGACACCGCGCGGGCGACGCTGGGGGTGCAGGACCACGAGGGGTACCTGCGGGCGTGCGTGGAGGCGGCGTTGCTGCGGGTGCCGGTGGCGGCGCCGGGCGCCGGGCGGGGCGCGGTGCAGACGACGCAGGACGCGCTGACCCGGCTGGTCGCGGCGGACGCCGGGCCGGTGGGGGTGGAGGTCCTGGCGGTGCGTCCGCTGCGGGTGGAGTACGCGCCGGAGGTGGCCGCCGCGATGCACCGGCGCCGGATCGCGGCGCTGGACGCCCGGCACCGGGCGAGCGTGATCGGCTCGGTCGTGGACTCGGTGGAGGACACCGTGACCCGGCTGACCATGCGCGGTCTGGTGGACCTGGACGACTGCGAGCGCAAGGTGCTGGTGAAGGACCTGACGGTGGCGTTCTGCGCGGGGCGGGGCGAGACCGGGCCATGAGCGGCGGGGAAAGGCCGGGAAAGGACGGGGGAGGCGGGGAGAACAAGCCCTGTGATTGGTATGGACATGTTCAACCAACGTCCTTACTCTGAGCCTTGGTCTAGACCTGCACTCTGAACACTCCCCCACACTCCAGGAGCGGCAGCATGCGTAAACGGACCAAGTTGTACGCGGCCGCGGTGGGACTGGCCACGACCGGAGCGCTCATGCTCTCCTCCGGCGGGGCCAGCGGCCACGGCTACACCGACCTGCCGGTCAGCAGGCAGAAGCTCTGCCAGAACGGCTCGGTCTCCAATTGCGGCGCCATCCAGTGGGAGCCGCAGAGCGTCGAGGGCCCGAAGGGCTTCCCGGCAGGCGGCCCCGCCGACGGCAGGCTCTGTTCGGCCGGCAACGCGCCCTTCGCCGCGCTCGACGCCCCGCGCACGCCGTCGGGCGGCGCCTGGCCGACCACCCGGGTCACCGGTGGCCAGAACTACACCTTCCGGTGGCAGTTCACGGCCATGCACGCCACGACCGACTTCAAGTACTACATCACCAAGCCGGGCTGGAACCAGAACCACAACCTGTCCCGGTCCGACCTCAACCTCACGCCGTTCCTGACCGTCCCCTACAACGGCCAGCGTCCGCCGCAGACCCTGTCGCACAGCGGCCGGCTGCCCACCGGGCTCAGCGGTCACCACGTGATCCTCGCGGTGTGGACGGTCCACGACACGGGCAACGCGTTCTACGCCTGCTCGGACGTGACCTTCTAGCGCCTCCCGGACCGGTCCGGGCTCCGGCCGGGCCGGTCCCCGGCAGGTCCGGGCACGTCAAAGGGCCTCTCGCTCCCACGAGAGGCCCTTCTCGGTGCGCCGCCAGGGACTCGAACCCCGGACCCGCTGATTAAGAGTCAGCTGCTCTAACCAACTGAGCTAGCGGCGCATGACTCCCGCCGTCCGCTTCCGCGGTCGGCGACGGAGAAAATCATACCTGGTCCGGGGAGGTGCTCCCGACCACCTCGGCCGGGGGCCCGGTCCGCGCGACCGTCCCTAGATCGCCAGCGACAGCAGGACGGGCGCGGCGTTGCGGTTGAGGGTGTCGGCGGCCCGGCGCAGCCGGTGGGCGTGCTCCAGCGGCAGGGACAGCGCCAGGCATCCGGCCGTGGACCCGGCGGTGAGCGGGACGGCCGCGCAGACCGTGCCGACCGCGTACTCCTGGAGGTCCAGGACCGGCACCGTCGGCGGCTGCGAGGCGAGCCTCGACAGCAGCAGGCGGTCGCTGGTGATGGTGCGCGAGGTGAGCCGGGCCGGGCGGTGCCGGGCCAGGTGGTCGCGCCGGCCCTCGTGGTCGAGCTGGGTGAGCAGACTCTTGCCGACCGCCGTGGCGTGCGCGGAGTAGCGGAAGTCCACCCACTCGTTCACCTTCGGGGCGGCCGGGGAGTCGGCGTACTGGGTGACCCTGACCTCGCCGTCGACGTACCGGCTGAGGTAGACGGCGGCGCCCACGGAGTCGCGCAGCCGGTCCAGGGTGTGCTGAAGGGTGTCCCGCAGGGCCTCCTGGTGTCCGTCGGCGGAGTCCAGCCGGGCGAAGGCCGCCCCGGTGACGTACCCGCCGTCGGCGATCTGCTCGACGTAGGCCTCGCGGCGCAGCATGCGCAGGAGGGTGGTCAGCCGCTCCGTGCCGATGCCGGTCTCGCGGGCGAGTTCGGTCTCGTTGATTCCTGTGCCGCGCCGCGCCACCGTCTCCAGGACGCGCAGCGCGTCCTGGACCGAGTGGTACGACGCGGTCGGCTCGTGCCTCAGCGCCACGGTTTCCCCCTGCGCTCGCTACGTAGACCCGTCGGAACCGTCCCGGCCGCCGGGCGGACGGGGGCGGTGTCCAAGGGCCTGGGGCCGCAATCCGGTCGACGAATCCCCTCCACGATAGCCGTCAAAAGGCGTACGAAAAGCGGGGGTTGACAAGATGGCGGCCCTCTGAACTGCGATGTCGACCCTCTGGCATATGCCACAGGGATGACCCAGGCCGTAGACCTCGGACAATGCGCCGGGCGCGCTCCGGTGGCTACAGGACCGCGCTGAGGAACTCCCGCGTCCGGTCGTGCTCCGGCTCGTTGAAGATCTTCTCCGGCGAGCCCGCCTCGATGACCCGGCCCGAGTCGAACATCAGCACCTGGTCCGAGATGTCCCGCGCGAAGTTCATCTCGTGGGTCACGCAGAGCATCGTGATGTCGGTGGAGCGGGCGATGTCCCGCAGCACGTCCAGCACGCCGGCCACCAGCTCCGGGTCCAGGGCCGAGGTGACCTCGTCCAGCAGCAGCACCTGCGGGCGCATCGCCAGCGCCCGGGCGATCGCCACCCGCTGCTGCTGGCCGCCGGAGAGCTGTCCGGGACGTTTTCCGAGGTGCTCGGTCAGCCCGACCATCTCCAGCAGCTCCCGCGCCCGCTCCTCGGCCGCGTCCTTGGACATGCCGAGCACGGTGACCGGGGCCTCGGTGATGTTCCGCAGCACGGTCATGTTCGGGAACAGGTTGAACTGCTGGAAGACCATGCCGATCTTCTTGCGGACCTCGCGGACCTGCTTCTCCGGGGCCGGGAAGAGCTGCTGCCCGTCGACGGTGATCGTGCCCTCGTCGGGCTTCAGCAGGGTCATCAGCAGCCGCAGGATCGTGGTCTTGCCGGACCCGGACGGGCCGATCAGCGTCACGTGCTTGCCGGCGTCGACGGAGAAGTCCAGGTGGTCCAGGACCGTGTGGTCGCCGAACCGCTTGGTGACCCGCTCCAGCCGGATCAGCTCACCCGTGCTGCGCGGACCCCCGGGCTTCTTCTCGAACGGGGCGTGGGTGTCAGTGGACAAGGCGTCGCTCCAGGGCTCGCAGGGCAAGGGAGGCCAGGTAGGAGATGACGATGAAGGCGACGCCGATCACCGTCAGGGGCTCGGTGAACTGGAAGTTCTGCTGGGCGAACAGCCGTGCCTGGCCGAGCATCTCCAGCACGGTGACGGCCATCAGCAGCGGGGTGTCCTTCAGCATCGAGATGACGTAGTTGCCGAGCGCGGGCACCACCCGGCGCACGGCCTGCGGCAGGATCACCACGGTCCACGTCCGGCGCGGCGGCAGGTTCAGCGCCGTCGCCGCCTCCCACTGGCCCACCGGCACGGCCTCGATGCCGGCGCGGTAGACCTGCATCGTGTACGTCGAGTAGTGCAGCCCGATGGCGAAGACGCCGGTGGTCAGCGCCGAGAAGGTGATCTCCCACTCGGGCAGCACGTAGAAGAGGAAGAACAGCTGCACCAGCAGCGGGGTGTTGCGGATGAACTCCGTGACGCCGCCGACCGGCCAGGTCACCCAGCGCGTCGGCGCCCGCATCAGCAGCGCCCACACCAGGCCCAGCACGAAGGAGATCAGCGAGCCGAACACCAGGATCTGCAGGGTGACCCACAGACCGTCCCAGAAGTACGGCATGAAATCGGCGACCGCGCCCCAGTCCCACGTCACGAGACACCACTTCCCTCGGGCACGCGCACGGCGGCGGTCCTCTTCTTCGGCGCCTTGCCGGCGCCCGCCTTCAGCTTCTTCTCGAGGCCGCGCATCGACCGGGTGAGCAGGAAGGCGATCACGAAGTAGATGAGCAGGACGTACGTGTAGATCTCCGCGCTCTCCTGCAGCGCCAGACGCACCAGGTTGGCGCTGAACGCCAGGTCGCCCATGCCCATGATCGACACCAGGGCGGTGCCCTTGAGCAGCTCGATCAGCAGGTTGGAGAACGGCGGGATCATCTCCGGCACCGCCTGCGGCAGCAGGATGAGCCGCATCCGCTGCCAGGGCGTGAAGCTGAGGGCGATGCCGCCCTCGCGCTGGGCCGGGTCCACCGCGGCGAGGGCGCCGCGCACGACCTCCGCCCCGTACGCCCCGTAGGTCAGGCCGAGCGCCAGGGTGCCCGCCCACAGCGGCACGAGCTGCCAGCCGAAGGCCGGGGGCAGCACGAAGAACACCCAGAAGATCATCACCAGCGCGGAGGTGCCGCGGAACACCTCGGTGTAGAAGCCCGCGAGGAAGCGGACGATCCACAGCCGGTGGGTGCGGGCGACGCCGACCACGAACGACACCGCGGCGGCGAGCAGCGCGCTGAGCACCAGCAGCTGGATCGTGACCCAGACGCCGTCGAGTACGCGTTCCCAGAGTCCGGAGGTCATCCGCCGCACAACTCCTTCGCGGTCAGATCGGTCATCTCGTCCTCGGTGAACCCGAACGGCCTGAGGATGCGCAGCAGTTCGCCGCTCTTCTTGAGTTCCGCCAGCTCGACGTTGAAGGCGTCGCGCAGCTTGGTCTCGGTGGGCCGGAACGCGAACGCGCCGCCGTCGACGTGCGGCTTGCCGTCGACGATGGGCTTGAAGGGCTCGGTGACCTCGGCCTTGCGGGACTTCTTGACCACCTCGCGGGTGGTGACCGCGGTACCGGCGAAGACGTCGGCGCGTCCGGCCTCGACGGCGTTCAGGCCGGCGACCTGATCGGGGACGATCAGGATGTCGCTCTCCTTGTACCCGGCCTCCACGGCGTACGCGATCTCCGCGTAGCCGGTGCCGGTGGCGAACTTCGCCTTCTTCTCGACGACGTCCCGGTAGTCGCGCAGCCCCAGCGGGTTGCCCTTGCGGACGATGAACGAGTCGAGCATCTGGTAGTCGGGATCGGCGAAGATGACCTGCTCGCAGCGCTCGGGGTTGACGTACATGCCCGCGGCCACGACGTCGAACTGCTGCGAGTTCAGCCCCGGTATGAGCGAGCCGAACTCGGTGGGCACGGGCTGCACCCGGTCCACCCCCAGCCGTTTGAAGATGACCTTGGCCAGCTCCGGCGCCTCGCCGGTCAGCTCCCCGTTCCTGTCGATGTAGCCGAACGGGATCTCGCCGGCGATGCCCAGCCGGACCACGCCCGCCGCCCTGAGCCGGTCGAGCAGGTCACCGCCGTCCGCCGTGGCGGCGGTCGGTACGCGGGAACACCCCGCGGCGCCCAGCGCGCCGAGCGCCGCGACCCCCGCGAGCAGCGACCGACGCGAGGGCCCGGAGGTCCCGTGTATTCGTCTCAATGGGTGAAGTGGTGGAGCCATGGCGGCGCAGCTACCCGAACGGATGCGAGTTATTCCGGCCAGTTTCGGCCCCGTCCGGCGGTGGGACGGCCGCGACCGGCACGGGACCATGGGGCGCACGGCCGACCGGCTCCCCGGGATCTCCCCGGTCGGGCGCGAGGCGGCCGGCGCCGGCGGGACCGGCTGTCCCGGACGGCGCCCGCCCGCACGTCACGCGTACTCCCTACGCGCCCGTCGAGGTCGGTCCGGACCCCGCCCGGCCGGCCGGCGAGCACGAGACGCCGGGCGACGCGGTCCCGCACCGGCCCGCCGACGTACGACGTGATCCCGGAGCGGGGGGCGGAGCCGCGCATACCGGTCATCTCGGCCAACCAGGTGATCATGTGGGCGGCGCTGCGCCGATTGGGTACCCGGGCGGTGGACCGTATCAGGCGCTGATCGACGCGTCCGCGCGCTCCGGGACCGTCGTGCCGGACCGGACCTCCGGCCCCGTGGTGCCGGACGCGCCCGGAGAGAAGCAGCAGGAAGGCTGGACATGACCGCACTGGGATTCCTCTACCCCGGCCACGCCGCGGAGGACGACTATCCGCGCATCGAGCAGCTGCTGGGCAGCGACATCCGCGTGGAACTGGTGCACACCGACATCGGCGAGGACGCGCGCCGGGCGGACACCCTGCGCGGGGCGGGCTCGCCCGAGCGGCTGGCGGCCGGCCTGGAGGAGCTGCGGCTCGCCGGCGCCGAGGCCGTGGTGTGGGCCTGCACCAGCGGCAGCTTCGTGCACGGCTGGGAAGGGGCCCACGAGCAGGTGCGCGGTCTCGCGCTGGCCGCGGGCATGCCCGCCTCCTCCACCTCCTTCGGCTTCGTGCACGCGCTGCGCGAGATCGAGGTCCGCCGGGTCGCCGTCGGCGCGACCTACCCCGACGACATCGCCCGGCTGTTCGCCGACTTCCTGCGGGCCGGGGGAGCGGAGGTCACCGCGGTGCACGGTGCGGGGATCACCACGGCCGCCGAGGCGGGCGCCTGGGGCGAGCGGGAGCTGTTCGCGCTGGCCCGCGCGGCCGACTCCCCGGACGCCGAGGCGGTGCTCCTGCCGAACACCGCCCTGCACACCGTCGCCCACATCCCCGCCCTGGAGAAGGAGCTGGGCAAGCCGGTCCTCACCGCCAACCAGGTCACCGCCTGGCAGTGCCTGCGCCTCACCGACCGCCGCGTGAACGCCCCCGAACTGGGCGCGCTCTTCACCCGGGAGCCGGTCGTCCAGGTGTGATCCGTCCGCAGGGACGTGAGGAACGCCACCTTCACCGGCGTACGTCCTCCCGCGCGCCCGGAGCGCGTTCCCGTCACCGCCTTTGTGCGCCCCGCGAGCTGGGTAGTCACCGGTCGGCCCCGCCCGTGCGGGCGGGGCCGACCGGCCGCCTCGGGCCGGACGCCCTCTTGCGGGGGCGCGGGACAATGGACGGTGGCCCTCCGGCACCCGGAGGCCACCGCGACGTACGAAGGAGAAGTCATGGCGGAGCACACGCCGCGCCCGGACCAGCCGCGGCTACGCCCCGCGCCCCTGCTGTTCGAGCCCGCGCAGGCGGCCTCGGACCCCGAGCACTTCTTCGACCTGGAGTCGCTCGAGGATCCGCGCGCACTGCTGGAGCGGGCCACGGAGCTGACGCTCGCGTTCCGTGCCGCCGCGGACCGGGCGACGGAGTTCCAGGCGATGGCGGCGGCCCAGCTCGCCGACCCCCGGCGCTTCGACCGGCTGTCCACGGCGGACATCGCCGAGCGCGCCGAGTGGACCGAGGACTACGCGAAGAAGATGGTCGAGTTCGGCCGCGACCTGATGCGCGGCGGCGAGGGCCCGGGGCACGTCGACCCCGTGTGAGCCACGTGCCCCTCCCGGTCCCGGTCCCTCCGGTCGGACGGGGGTGGTCGAACGGGTGTGGCATATGCCGGGTGACAGGGTACGCGCTCGGCCGGGCCCCCGTCAGGGATTCCGGCAACTCTGGGAAACCGTTCCCTCACGGCGCGTAGAAATATCTGTATGAGCAGCACACCGAATGTCTCCGACGTCCGCGGCGTCACCCCGGAAGGAGCCGCCTGGCTCGCTGCGGCCGGAGCCGCCCGCGCCCTCTGGGACGAGCGGTCGGACGCCCCCGTGGTCCTGTCCTGCGGCGTGGTCTTCGACGTGGTGAGCGTGCCCGCCGTCTTCGGGCGCCGGATGCTGGACCGGCTGTGGGAGGAGGGGCCGGGCTCGGGGCCCGTGGCGGAGTACCGGGGCCGGATGCTGCTGTTCGGCGCCGTGGGCACGGCCCAGCGGCTGCCCGCCCTGCTGAGGTGGGAGGAGTGGGGCGCGCGCGGCAGCCGCACGCACGGCGTCCCGCCGCTGCTGTGCCACGGCGCCGGCGACGCGGTGACCGTCCCCGGACTCGCCGGACCGGTGGACCCCGACGAGGCGCCCCTCGCCCGCTGGCTGGTCGCCCCCGACAGCCGGAGCCCCTGGCTGCCGGGCCCGGAGGTGCTGCTCTGGGCGGCGGTCCGGGCGGCCCGGGCGGCCGTGCGGATATCGATTTTTCCTCCCGCCGATCGTGGTGCTAATGTCTACGACGTCAGCAGGCGCCGCTAGCTCAGTTGGTTAGAGCAGCTGACTCTTAATCAGCGGGTCCGGGGTTCGAGTCCCTGGCGGCGCACGACACGAAGAAGGCCCCTCGCGCGAGCGGGGGGCCTTCTTCGTGCAGGCGTCGTCGGCCCCGCCGGCCCTCAGGACGAGCGGGCCGTGCGTCCGCCGGTGGTGATCTTGACCGTCCAGGCGCCGGCGGCCGTGCGGCCCTCCACGTCGACGCGGACGGACTCGCCGGGGACCGTGAAGCTCTCGCCGAGGGCGACCGGGGCGTCCGCCAGCGGGGGATAGACGGAGTCCTCCCAGCACGCCTCGGTGTGCGGGTGGGCGTCGATCACCTCGATGGGCCCGCGCCCCGAGCGGGTGCCGCTGCTCACCCGGTAGACCAGCACCCCCGCCCGGCAGGCCGCGCGGTCGTTGCCGACCGGGCCGCGCACCTCGAAGGCCAGGGCCGTGTCCGCGCCCGTGCGCACCACCGCCAGCTTGGCGCCCCGCCCCAGACCGAACGACGGCGTCCCCGCCGCCCCCGTCACCGGCGTCCCCGGCCCCGCCCCCAGCGGCTCCAGCGTCAGCCGCACCGGACCGCCCTCCTGCACGCACCGCACCTGGCGCGGCTCCAGCCACCCCAGCTTCCACTTGTGCCAGCCGAACAGGTCCGGGGCCAGCGCGAACTGGCTGCCCATCAGGTCCCAGTCCCCGACATGGGTGTCCCAGTCGCCCTTGCCGTCCACCGGCCGGTGGTACAGATCGGGCAGGTCGAAGACGTGCCCCGTCTCGTGCGCCAGCACCAGCCGGTCCGGGGGATGGTTCTCGAACACGGTGACGACCCGCCGGATGTCGACGCCGTCCGCACGCATCGGCCGGTCCAGGTTGACCACCTTCGTGGCGTCGGAGTCCACCCCCGGCGCGTCCGGGTCGGCGACGAAGTACACGATGTCGTAGCGCGAGTAGTCCACGTGCGGATCGGACGCGGCGAGCGCGTCCCGCAGGTAGGCCGCCCGGTGCGCCACCGTCCAGTCCCGCTGTATGGCGTACGCCGTCGACGGGCGCGGCATGCGGATCCACCGCTTCACCGGGTGCGCCCGCAGGCTGAACTTGCCGTAGGAGGCCTGCTCGAAGAAGCGGCCGGTCACCGGGAAGTGGTCGGCGACCAAGTCGTCCGGTGAGGTCAGCGGGTGCGCGTCGGGGAACGACAGGAACACCATCACCGCGTCCAGTCGCCGCGTCGGACGCGGATAGGCCGCGTTCCAGGTGTCCAGGCCCTCCGAGTGGTGGGCGTCGGTCCGGGTCAGCGCGCACGGCTCCGCCGAGAACGGCTCGGGACCGGACGGCACGCTCAGCAACGACGTCGCCGCGAGCGCCGACATGGTCGTGCACATCGCCGCCGTGGTCCGCAGCCGGGGCCGCACACCCGAACGGCCGAACCACTGCCGCAGTGCCTCACGACCGAGTCCTCTCGGGGTGAGCTGACGCGGCACGGGGACCTCCGGGAGACGGTTCGCGCGGGACACCGCACCCAGAGTGGGGTGATTTGTCGTACTGCGCCCTGTTCAGCTGCACCGGTCGGGTGAGAACGGAGCGACAACGGGCGGGACCGCACGCGGTCCGCACGGCCCGCGTGCACGGAACGTCACAACTGGTCGGGGGCCCGCAGAAGCCGCCGGTGCCCGTGCGGAAACGATCGGGCAGGGATGCGGAACCGGCTCCGGGGCCGGACAGTGGCTGGAAGGCCCCGACGCGGGCCTTTATGATCGGCACACTTTCCGGGTGCGGAAAGACTTTTCCTGCACGACAGCGAGCGAGTGCACTGCGGGAGCGAGTGGTGAGCGGAACGTCCGAAGGGCCGACGCCCGCGACTGAGCTCAACCGGCCGGTCGTCACGGAGAGTGAGATCTTGGCGTCCCCTGGTGCCGGGCTCACCGAGCCTGCGGAGCCCGCAGCGCTCACCGAGCCCGCGGAGGCCGCAGAACTCACCGAGTCGGCGGAGCCCGCCGAGCACCCCGCCTCGCGCTCGCCCGCGCCCCCGTCCTACCGCTCCGTCTTCACCGCCGCCCCCCTCGCCATGGCCGTCGTCGACCGTGAGGGCACGGTCACCGGCGCCAACGCCGCCCTCGCCGACCTGCTGGGCCGCGACCAGGACACCCTCACCGGCGCTGTCGCCGCCGATCTGGTGGACCTCGCCTCCGACGCCCGCACCTGGCACGCCTACCGCGAGCTGCTGCGCGGCCGCCGCGCCCGGCTGCGCTGCACCCGCCGGCTGAAGCACCCCGAGGGACACGCCCTGTGGGTACGGGTCACGGTCGCCCCGCTGCCCTCCGACGGCGGCGGCGTCCTGCTGTCCGTCGCCGACATCAGCGACCACCGCGCCCTCCAGGCCCGGCTGAGGCACCTGCGCATGCACGACCCGGTGACCCGGCTGCCCAACCGCACCCTGTTCTTCGAACGCCTGACCAGCGCGTTGGAGGCGGACTCGTACGCGGAGAGCGGCACCGGCCGGATCGGGCTCTGCTACCTCGACCTGGACGGCTTCAAGGCCGTCAACGACACCCTCGGCCACCGCGTCGGCGACCAGCTCCTCGCCGCCGTCGCCGACCGGCTCACCCGGTGCGCGCAGGACGCGGGCCGCGCCCGCGCAGGCCTCCCGCTGGTCGCCCGGCTCGGCGGCGACGAGTTCGCCCTGCTCGTGGAGGACTCCACCGGCACCGACCAGCTCGCCGACCTCGCCGAGTCGCTGCTCGGCGCGATCCAGGAACCCTTCGACCTGTCCGGCCGCCGCCTGTCGGTGTCCGCGTCCATCGGCGTGGTCGAGCGGCACGCCGCCGGGACCACCCCCACCGCGCTGATGCAGGCCGCCGACACCACGCTGTACTGGGCGAAGGCCGACGGCAAGGCCCGCTGGACGCTGTTCGACCCGGAGCGCAACGCCTCCCGCGTGACCCGCCAGGCCCTCGCCTCCTCCCTCCGCCCGGCCATCGACCGCGGCGAGTTCGCGCTGGAGTACCAGCCGCTGGTGGGGATGGACGACGACCGCGTGCACGGGGTGGAGGCCCTGATCCGCTGGCACCACCCGCGCTTCGGCACCCTCACGCCGAATCGGTTCATCTCCCTCGCGGAGGAGGACGGTTCGATCGTGCCGCTCGGCCGCTGGGTGCTGCGCACCGCCTGCCGCCAGGCACGCGACTGGCAGACCCAGCACCCGGACGAGCCGCCGATCTTCGTCAGCGTCAACGTGGCGGTCCGTCAGGTCTGGGACTCCGACCTGGTCGCGGACGTCGCCGACACCCTGAAGGAGACCGGCCTGCCGCCGCACCTGCTCCAGCTGGAGCTGACCGAGTCCGCGGTGATGGGCTCCTCCGGCCGGCCGCTGCAGACCCTTGAGGCGCTCAGCGACATGGGCGTGCGCATCGCCATCGACGACTTCGGCACCGGCTACTCCAACCTCGCCTACCTCAGCAGGCTCCCGGTGTCGGTGCTGAAGCTCGACGGCTCCTTCGTGCGCGGCTTCCAGATCGAGGACCGCACGGCGAAGGCCAGCCCGGCGGACGAGGTCATCGTCGAGGCGATGGTGCAACTCGCCCACCGGCTGGGGCTGACCGTCACCGCGGAGTGCGTGGAGACCTCCGCGCAGGCCACCCGGCTGCGCCGGATCGGCTGCGACACCGGTCAGGGCTGGCTGTACTCACGTCCCGTCCCGCCCGACCGCATCTCCGAACTGCTCGGCGCACCCGGGGTTCAGGCGGGCGTCGGCAACCCGTAGGCGTCGGCGATCAGTTCGTACGACCGCACCCGAACGTCACCGCCGTGCGCGTTGGCGGTGATCATCAGCTCGTCGGCGCCGGTGCGCTTCTGCAGGTCGTCCAGGCCGGCCCGCACCTCGTCCGCCGTGCCGTGGATCACGTTGGCGTTCCAGGACTCCACGAACTCCCGCTCCATCGGGCTGAAGTCGTACGCCTCCGCCTCCTCGGGCGTGGGCACGAGCCCCGGGCGTCCGGTGCGCAGCCGCACCATGTTCAGCGCGGCGGCCAGCACCTGGCGGCGCGCCTCCTTCTCGTCGTCGGCGGCGAGCGCGGCGACCCCGATCAGCGCGTACGGCGCGTCCAGCACCTCGCTCGGCCGGAAGCTCTCCCGGTACAGGTCCAGCGCGGGAATGGTGTTCTGCGCGGAGAAGTGGTGGGCGAAGGCGAACGGCAGGCCGAGCACGCCGGCCAGCCGGGCGCTGAACCCGGAGGAGCCCAGCAGCCAGACCGGCGGCCGGTGCGGGGACTGCACGCCGCCGGGCGAGGTGGCCTGCACCGGGCCGGGCACGGCGTGGATCCGCCGGTAGGGGTGCCCGTCGGGGAAGTCGTCGTCCAGGAAGCGGGTCAGCTCGGCGAGCTGCTGCGGGAAGTCGTCGGCGCCCTCGTTCAGCCGGTCGGTGCGGCGCAGGGCGGCGGCGGTCGCGCCGTCGGTGCCGGGCGCCCGCCCGAGCCCCAGGTCGATCCGCCCCGGCGCCATGGCCTCCAGCGTGCCGAACTGCTCGGCGATCACGAGGGGCGCGTGGTTGGGCAGCATGACCCCGCCCGACCCGAGCCGGATCCGCTCCGTGTACGCGGCCAGGTGCGCGAGGATCACGGCGGGCGAGGAGGAGGCCACGCCCGGCATGGAGTGGTGCTCGGCCACCCAGTACCGGTGGTACCCGCGCGCCTCGCCGAGCTTCGCCAGCTCCACGCTGGTCCGCAGCGCGTCGGACGCGGTCCGCCCGGCCCCCACCGTGACCAGGTCGAGAACGGAGAGGGGCACGGGGGCGGTGCCGTGTGCGGTGCCCCTGATCTCGTCGTCTGCGGTCACGTGGGTGCCTCCTGTCGTACGTTCTCGCACTCGGTGCATGTGCGGTGGGGGAACAGGGGGTGGTCCCCCGGTTATTCCCCGGCCGAGGGTGTGCGCCGTACCTGTGTTCGACCGCTCACCCGCTGCGGTGAGACCCGATGCCGACCGGACGGTCACCGTCCAGGTCGATGGTCAGCGACGCGTCCGGTGCCTTGGCCAGGCGGGGGAGCAGTGGCCGAGCCGGCGCCGAGCCGCCGCCCTGTGGCACCTGTGCCTCCCCGCCGGAGCCACCGCAGCCACGGGACCTTGCCGTCGGCCGGAAGGCCGGTCGAGGAGAGTGCATCTGGCGCGAACCGGGACTGGCTGTGACATCGGGGAGCTGTGTGGAGCGGTCGGGTGAAGCTGCGGGGTGCGCGCCAGGCGTCTTCGCTCAGCGGGCCCGATGATGCGGTGTGCTGCTGACTCGGGCTGTGGCACACCCCACACCGGGCCATAGCGTGATCAAGCCTCACGCACCCCTTCCCAAACGTAACGATCATCACGCGCGCTACATGAGTCCGCGACGCCAATGTCCGTTTGCTGCCCGTTGACCTGACGTTCGGTGACGGGGTGGGGTACGGAAGGCAACTGTGTGGGCTCTGTGGGTGGGGTGTGGCGGGGATGTGGGGCCGAAGTCGAGGCAGCGTCAGGGTTGTTGGCGTCCTGCTGGGCGCAGTGTTGGCCGTCGGGTCGACCCCGGCGCTGACCGGTGAGGCCGTGGCCGATGCGCCGGATTCACCGGTTTCGCCGAAAAGCGCGGCGAAGGCTGCCGCCCATGGCGACGGTGGCCTCACGGAGGCCGAAGCGCTGGCCAAGGCCAAAAGAACGGGCGAACCCGTAGAGGTGGTGTCGCTGCGCGGGGAGGCGAGCGAGGTCTTCGCGACTCCGGACGGCCGCTTGCAGGCGCGTGAATACCTGCGTCCGGTCTGGACCCGCATCCGCGGCGGCTGGAAGCGGATCGACACCGGCCTGACGGCCACGAGCGAGGGCACCATCGCCCCCGAGACGTCGACGATAGATCTGGAGTTCTCCGGCGGGGGAGAGAGCCCGCTGGTGCGTATGAAGCGCGCCGGGCGTGAGCTGAGCCTGACCTGGCCGACGCCGCTGCCGAAGCCCGAGGTCGCGGGTCCGGTTGCCACGTACCTGTCGGTGCTGCCGGATGTCGATCTGCGGATGACGGCGCAGCAGGACGGGTTCACCCAGTTGCTGGTGGTCAAGTCGGCCGAGGCCGCCGCGAGTCCGGAACTCGCCCAGTTGCGGCTGGAGCTGGATACACGCGGTCTGTCGGTGGAGGAGACCGAAGAGGGGGGACTGCAGGCACTCGACAAGGGAGCCGAGTCACCGGTCTTCGAAGCTCCGCGGCCGATGATGTGGGACTCAAGTCCGGGAGAGAGCCCGGCGGGCGCGGAACCGGGCAAGGCAGCAGCAGGGGAGAAGACGGAAGGCAGGAGTGCGTCGGCCGACGCGGCAGCGGAGTCGGGCGATCAGCCGGGCGCGGGGGAGTCGGGCAAGCTCGCTCCCGTCGGGGTCGAGGTGGCGGAAGGGCAGGACGAACTGGTCCTGACGCCGGACGCGGACGTACTGAAGGGGGAGGACACCGAGTACCCGGTGTTCATCGACCCGCAGTGGTACACGCCCAAGGCCGCCGCATGGACGATGGTGTCCAAGTACTGGGCCGGTTCGCCGCAGTGGAAGTTCAACGGCGACTCCGACTCGGGCCTGGGCTACTGCGACTGGAACTACTGCAAGCCCCACGACACCAAACGCCTCTTCTACCGCATTCCCGTATCCAGGTTCGCGGGACGCAGCATCCTGTCGGCCGAGTTCGTCGTGCGCAACACCTGGTCGGCGTCGTGCTCCGACCGGGGCGTGCAACTGTGGCGCACGAAGGACATATCGTCGTCGACGACCTGGAACTCCCAGAACACCTCGGGCTTCTGGGTCGACCACCTCAAGACCGAGAGCTTCGCCTACGGATACGACGGGTGCGCCGCCAAGGACGCAGAGTTCGACGTGAAGTCCGCGGTGCAGCAAGCCGCGAACGGCAAGTGGTCGACGATGACCTTCGGTCTGCGGGCGTCGAGCGAGAGCGACGGGTACGGCTGGAAGCGGTTCTCGGACGATGCCTACCTCCGGGTCGAGTACAACCGCCCGCCGGCCCAGCTGAAGATGTCGCAGCTCACGATGACGTACGGCGGTACCTGCAAGACCCCGTCCTCCCTCGCCCGCGTCCGCACCCTCGGCACGATCCGCGCGAACAACGTCACCGATCCTGACGGGGACAACGTCGGTGTGCAGTTCCAGGCGAAGTGGGACGGAGGCTCGTGGAGTCCGACCCGCGCGGCGGGTAAGGCGTCGGGCTCGTCGTTCGCGATCTCCCTGCCGTCGTCGATCCCGAAGAACAAGACCGTCCGCTGGTACGCCAGGGTCTTCGACGGGGCGCAGTACTCACCGTGGTCACATGCCGGGGCCGCGTCGGCGTGCTACTTCGTCTACGACACCAGCGTGCCCCAGGCGCCGGCCGTGAGCTCGGGCGAGTACCCGGAGTCGGATCCGGCCAACCCCGAGGACCCCTGGTACGACGGGGTGGGCCAGTACGGGTCGTTCACCGTCGACGGGGTCGACTCGGACGTGACGACGTACTGGTACGGCATCAACGGGGACCCGACCTCGAAAAACAAGATCACCACCTCGGGCGGTGCCGCGCGGATCGCGAAGGTGCTGCCGGCCAGGCCCGGCGTGAACTTCTTCACGGCGCAGGCCTTCGACTCGGCCGGTAACGGCAGTGAGATCCGCACCTACCAGTACCGGGTGAAGGCCGGGCAGCCGGACCGGGCGACATGGCAGCTGGACGAGGGCGCGGGGGCGAGTCAGGCGAAGGGATCGACACCCCCGCGCACCCTGAAGCTGCTCGGTGGCACGACCGCCGAAGCCGAAGGCGCGGTCGGCACAGCGGTGCGGTTCAACGGCACGGACGGATATGCCGACACCGACCTCTCGCCGGTCAACACCACACAGGGCTTCACCGTCTCCGCGTGGGTCAACTTCGACCAGCAACCCACCCGCTCGATGGTGGTGGCGACCCAGCCCGGCAACATCATGGCCGGCTTCGAGCTCTATTACTCCCCGGTCCACGGCTGGGTGTTCAACCAGCATGCGTCGGACACCGCCGGTGCCGCATCGGTCATGGCGAAGGCCGCCACGCCCGCCCCGGTCACGGTGGGCGAGTGGACGCACGTCGCCGGGTCCTACGACGCGACACTGGACCGGCTGCGCCTGTACGTCGACGGTCGACTGGTCGGCGAGAAGTCCTGGTCGACTCCCTGGAACGCCCGCCGCGGTCTGAGGATCGGGGCCGGTTCCTACAGCGGAACGCCCGGCAACTTCTTCTCCGGCGCCATCGACGACGTGCAGGTCTTCAGCCGGCAGCTGGAGGACAGCGAGGTCACTCAGCTGCACGCGAAGCAGACCGTCGGCGACCCGGGCCCGCCCGCGATCGCGGTGTTCCCCATGGACGAGGCAGCCGGCGCGACGGAGATCGTCGGACACGGCGGAGTGATCCCGGCGACCTACCACGGAACGGTCACCACGGGCGTGCCGGGAGTCGCGGGCAAGGCCGCCCGCTTCGACGGCACCACCGGCTACGCGAAGGCCGGCGAAACGAGCGCCCCGCACGTGAACACCTTCCGCAGCTTCACCGTCTCGGCCTGGGCCAAACTGGACTCCCTGGCGGCCGAAAGCGGCGTGGTGGTGCTGCAGGCCGGCAAGGAACGGCCCGGGATGGAGCTGTACTACTCCGCCGCCGCCCAGCAGTGGGCCTTCGCCCAGTACACCGCGGACTCGGCGGACGCGGGCATCGCCCGTGTCACGCAGCCCGCCGGCGCAAAGGCCTACGCCGGGGAGTGGGCGCACCTGGTCGGCGTGCACGACACGGACGACAACACGCTCACCCTGTACGTGAACGGCACGAAGGCCGGCTCCGTCACCCAGAACAGCCCCTTCTACGCCGACAGATCGATGTACATCGGCGTCGGCGACTTCAGCGGAGCGAGGCAGTACTTCTTTCCCGGCGCCGTTGACGACGTACGGGTGATGGACCGGCCGGTCTCCGCCGAGGAGGTGCAGCAGATGTTCAAGCAGCGGCCGCTGGTCAAGGGCCGCTGGCTGCTGGACCAAGCCACCACGACCACCCCGGCCACCAGTCCCGACGCCTCGGTCGAGAACCGGGCACTGGTCCTGGGCGGCGGTGCGAAGACCGGCTTCGGCTGGGTTGACGACGGAGCCCTGGAACTGGACGGCATCGACGACCATGCCGCGACCGCCACGGCCGTCGTCGACACGAACGCCAGCTTCACGGTGATGGGCTGGGCCCAGGCCGCAGGCACGCCTGCCGACAGCGCGGCCGTCCTGAGTATGCCCGGCACGACCAACAGCGCTTTCGCGGTACGACATGTACCTGCGCCCGGGGATGAGGACGACGCCGGGCGTTGGGAGATCTCGATGCCGGACTCCGACTCGGCGGGCGCCACAGTCGCGCGAGTGGAGAACCACCGGTTCTACGACGCACGGGACTGGAACCATCTGGCGCTCGTGTACGACGGCTCCACCAAGGAAGTCCGGCTGTACGTGAACGGCGAGTTGGAAGAGGTCGCCTGTGCGGACGGGGACGGCGACGGCGAGTCCGACGACACCACCTGCGCCGACCGGATGTCGTGGGCCGAGAACGTGCTGTCGTACAAGGCCACGGGCGGACTGCAGATCGGCCGGGCCAGAACCTCCGGGGAGTGGGGCGAGTACTGGCCCGGATCCGTCGATGACGTGTGGGCTTTCCAGGGTGCGCTGAGCGAGTTGCAGGTCGCCCGCCTGTCGCTGGGCTGGCCGGGGATCCCCACCGAGGTACCCGGCGATGGCTGACCTGCCGTCGGCCTCCCGCATGTCTCACCCCGCCGTACCACCCGCGTATGACGAAGGACGAGGATGAACGGTAGATCCCGGACGCGAGTCCCTGCCCTGCGCCGCCGCATCGCTCTGGCCTCGGCCACGGTGATGATCGGTACCTTGCTCCAGGTGGCGGCCCAGCCCGCGTCGGTCGCGGCCGACCGCGGCACCGGCCGCCCCGACCTGCCCGCGTCGGAAAAACCGGTAGAGGTCTCGGCCGTCCCGGTGATCCCGCGTACCCCGACGAAGGGCCCGCGCACTCCCGCGAAGACCCCGCGGGCGGCCTGGCCGCTGGCAGGCGTGGCGACCATCGACCCGCCAGAGGACTCCTCGTCCGTCGTTCGAGTGAAGGGGCTGCCTCTGGCGGTCGGCGGCAAGCAGGCGCCCGAGAAGGTGCGGGCCCGGATGTTCGACCGGGAGACCGCCAGACGGGTCGGCGCCGACGGTCTGCTGTTCAGTCTGGAAGCCGACGAGCCGGACACCACCACGAAGCGGAAGGGGGCCGTCGTACGGGCTCGGCTCGACTATTCCTCCATCGCCGAGGCGTTCGGTGGCGGTTATGGCGACCGGCTGCGCCTGGTCGAGTTGCCGGCCTGCGCGCTCACCACCCCGGCCAAGGCCGCCTGCCGTGAGGCCACTCCCATCGAGGCGGTCAACGACACCGAGTCGGCGGCCCTCACCGCACCGAGCGTCCCGCTGAAGGCTTCCGGCGCCACCGTCCTTGCTGCCGTCGCCGACGACGCGAGCATGGGCGGCGACTACAAGGCCACCCCGTTGTCGTCGTCGGCGCAGTGGAGCACCAGCCTCAACACCGGCGACTTCTCGTGGTCGTACGCGATGAACGTGCCCGATGTGCCGGGCGGGTTGCTGCCGAGCGTAGGGATCTCGTACTCCTCCGGATCCGTCGACGGCCGTTCCGGCAACTCCAACAACCAGGGCTCCTGGGTCGGCGACGGCTTCGACATGTGGCCCGGCTCCATCGAGCGACGCTACAAGTCCTGCATGGACGACGGGGTCAAGCACGCCGACGGTGGGAAGCCGGCCGATCTGTGCTGGGCGTACGACAACGCGTTCATCTCCTTCAACGGCAAGGGGGGCGAGTTGGTGCCGGACGGCACCGACGCCTTCCGGCTGCGCGACGACGACGGCACCAAGATCCAACGGATGCGCGGCTCCTCCTCCGACGTGCGAGCCAACGGCGCGCGGAACGACGAGTACTGGAAAGTCACCACTCCGGACGGAGTGCAGTACTACTTCGGCTACAACCGGCTGCCCGGCTGGACCGACGGCAAGGAGACCACCAACTCCACTTGGACCGCCCCGGTTTTCGGCGATGACGCCAACGAACCGTGCCATGCTTCGTCGTTCGCCGACTCCTGGTGCCAGCAGGGCTGGCGGTGGAACCTCGACTACGTCGTCGACCCGCACGGCAACGCGATCGCGTACTACTACGACAAGGAGTGGAACTCCTACGGTCGCAACCTGGACGAGAAGGCCAACACGCGATACGTGCGAGGCGGCAGCCTCGACCGGATCGAGTACGGTCTGCGCTCCTCCGCCATGTACGCGCAGCCCCTGGCAAAGGTCGACTTCACCAGCGGTAAACGCTGCCTGCCCGACGGGAACACCACCTGCGGCGACATCGACGAGGACGCCTCTTACTGGTACGACACCCCGTGGGACCTGAACTGCGACGAAGGCGCCACCTGTGATCAGGGCCGACTCGCCCCGGTGTTCTTCACCCAAAAGCGGCTGTCCTCTGTCGCCACCCAGGTGCTGAAGTCCGGTGCCTACACGAACGTCGACTCCTGGGAGCTCGTTCACCGCTGGGGTATGGCCGACACCGATTACCAACTGCTGCTGCACTCCGTGCAGCGCACCGGGCACAGCGCCACTCCGGCGATCACTCTCCCGAAGACCACGTTCGGGTACATCCAGCGAGCCAACCGGCTCGACAAGACCGGTGACGGATATGCGCCGTTCATCAAGGCACGACTGAGCAGCGTCGCCGACGAGGCGGGCGGCCAGATCGACGTCGGCTATTCGGCGCCGGTCTGCGACGCGGGGTCCCTGCCCACTCCGCAGACCAACACCACCCGTTGCTTCCCGCAGTACATCGGCGGCAGCTCCTCCGACGATCCGGACCTGCACTGGTTCAACAAGTACGTCGTCTCCACCGTCACTCTCACCGACCGCACCGGCGGCGCACCGGACCAGGTCACTTCGTACGAGTACCTGGATGGCGCCGCCTGGCACTACGACGACGATGACGGGCTGACCGAGGAGAAGGAGAAGACCTGGTCCCAGTGGCGCGGTTACGGCCACGTCCGGGTGAAGACGGGTGGGCCGGGTGGCGCGGCAGCGATGAAATCACAGGCCGACACCTACTTCCTGCGCGGCATGGACGGCGACCGCCTCGCGCCCAGCGGCGGCACCAAGTCGGTCGACGTCACTCTCGGCAACGGTGAAGGCGGCTCGATCACCGACCACGAGTCGGCCGCAGGATTCGCCTACAAGACCGTGCAGTACTCCGGCCCCGGCGGCCGGGTACTGAGCAAGGCCGTGAACCGGCCCTGGCACCATGAGACCGCGAAGCGAACCCGCTCCTGGGGCACGGTGACAGCCAACCTCACCGGCACCGCCCAGGTCCGCTCATGGACCTCGCTGGACGACGGCGCGGGCGTCAAGTGGCGTACGACCACGGTGAACAACTCCTTCGACACCGCTGCGGGCCGCATCACCCGTATCGACGACCGCGGCGATGATGCCACCACTGCCGACGACCGGTGCACCCGTACGACCTATCCGGCGGCCGGCGCGATCCTCACTCTGCCCGCTCGCGCGGAGACCGTCGCCATGAACTGCGCCGGGACGCCCGACCGCGCCAAGGACGTCATCTCCGACCTGCGCACCGCTTATGACGGCCGGGCCTACGACGCCGCGCCGACCAAGGGCGACGCAACGGCGACCGCTGTCCTCAAGTCCCACGACGGCACAACGGCCACCTACACGGAGAGCGGTGCGACCTATGACGCCTACGGCCGCAAGCTCACCAGCACCGACCTCACCGGCACT
Source organism: Streptomyces sp. DH-12 (assembly GCF_002899455.1). GTDB lineage: Bacteria > Actinomycetota > Actinomycetes > Streptomycetales > Streptomycetaceae > Streptomyces. The sequence continues at coordinate 4,832,797 of NZ_PPFB01000001.1, forward strand.
CTCACCGTCGTCTCCGGCACCCTGACCCGCGCCGCGCGCACAGATGGCCTGACGACGACCACTGCCTACACCCCGTCGACCGGCTTCCCCACCTCCGCGAAGGTCACCACGCCTCCTGCGACGTCTGGTGACAGCAGCACTGCGCTGTCCACGACCACGACGAACGACCCGGCACGCGGAGTGCCGCTGACTCAGACCGACAGCAACGACAGGGTCACCAACTTCGCCTACGACGCGCTCGGCCGTACCACCAAGGTCTGGCTCGCCGACCGGCGTAAGAGTGACATCCCCACCTACGAGTACACGTACAAGGTCACCGGGGACGACCCGATCGCGGTCGGTACCAAAGTCATCGGCAACGACAATTCCCAGATCGCCTCGTACGTGCTCTACGACGGTTTCCTGCGACCTCGCCAGTCCCAGTCCCCGGGCCCCAAGGGCGGACGGCTGCTCACCGACACCTTCTACGACGAACGCGGCTTGACGGTAACGGAATTTCTGCCCTATTACGCTGCCTCCGCGCCCTCCACATCGCTGGTTGAACCAAAGGACGCGCTCGGTGTGGAGACCCAGAACCGTTATACCCACGACGGCCTCGGCCGGCAGATCGAGCACCGGCAGATCTCCGGCAACGGAGACGGCGGCAAGCTCCTCAACACCACCCGCACGCTCCACGGCGGCGACCGCACCACCGTGATCCCACCCGAGGGCGGCACCGCCACCACCACCCTCACCGATGCCCGCGGGCAGACCACCGAACTGCGCCAGCACCACCAGCGCATCCCGGAGGCCTCGTACGACACCACCGAGTACGCCTTCACTCCGGCAGGCCACCTCTCCAAGGTGACTGATCCGGCAGGCAACGAGTGGGACTTCGCGTACGACCTGCTCGGCCAGATGACGCGGTCCGACGACCCGGACAAGGGCACCACTCGCTACCACTACGACGACCGGGGCCGGCTCACCTCCACGGTCGACGCCCGCGACACCACGCTCGTCAATGTCTACGACGGCCTCGGCCGCAAGACCGAACTGCGCTCCGGTTCCGTCACGGGCCCGCTGCGCGCCAAGTGGACCTACGACACGCTCAGCAGAGCCAAGGGATACCTCGCAAAGACCACCCGTTACGCCGACGACGGACTGGCCTACACATCCGAGGTGGTTGCCCGTGACGGGCTCTACCGGCCGCTGCGCACCTCGGTGACGATCCCGGAGTCCGAGGCCAACACCGGTTTGGCCGGCACGTACCTCTCGGGCGCCTCATACAAGTCGTCCGGTCTGATCTCCAGTGTGGGGCTGCCCAAGGCAGGCTCCCTGGCCGCGTCGACGATGGCTTACGCCTACGAGGACGACACGCTGCGGCCCATCGCCGTGGAAGGCCCCGTGGGCATCAAGGCCACCACGTCGTACAGCTCGACCGGCAAACCTTTGCAGTACGAACTGTCCGACTCGGACAGCAAGAAATCCTGGGTCACCAATGAGTACGAGCGAGGTACTCAGCGGCTGGCGTCCACCCGCGTCGACCGCCAGGACGTCCCGGGCGTCGACCAAGCCTCCACCTTCCGTTATGACGAGGCCGGCAACGTCCTCTCCGTCTCGGACACCTCCCGCTCCGGCACGGACACCCAGTGCTTCACCTACGACCACCTGCGCCGTCTGACAGAAGCCTGGACCCAGTCCACCACCGCCTGCGCGAGCGCGCCCGGAGCCCCGGTGCTCGGCGGCCCAGCCCCGTACTGGACCTCCTACGGTTACGACAAGACCGGCAACCGCAGCACCGAGGTCCAGCACGACATCACCGGTGACACCACGAAGGACGTCACCAGCACGTACGACTACCCGGATCCGGGTGCGGCCTCGGTCCGTCCGCACGGCCTGAAGGCGGTCACCCGCGTGGGGGCCGGCGTGACGTCCGGCGACTCCTACACCTACGACGCCATCGGCAACACTGACACCCGCACCCTGGGGGACGGCACCACACAGGATCTGGAGTGGGACGCCGAAGGCAAGCTCGCCAAGGTCACCGAACCCGTCGAAGGAGGCTCACCCAAGGTCACCGAGTACGTCTACGACGTCGACGGCAACCGTCTGATCGCCCGGACTCCCACCGAGACCACGCTCTACCTCGGAAACACCGAGATCACGGTCGCCAAGGGCAGCAGTACACCCCGCGGCACCCGTTACATCGACCTCGGCGGAGGACACACAGCCGTCCAAGAGGACGACGGCACGGTTTCCTTCACCACGGCGGACCACCACGGCACAGCCCTGCTCGCCATCGAGGCGACCACCCAGAAGCTGACCCAGCGCCGCACTCTTCCCTTCGGCGGAATCCGGGGTGAGGAACCGGTCGACTGGCCAGGTACCAAGGGCTTCGTCGGCGGCACACAGGACATCTCCACCGGCCTGACGCACCTGGGCGCCCGTGAGTACGACCCGTCCACGGGCCGCTTCCTCTCGGTCGACCCGATCATGGACCTGACCGACCCGCAGCAGATCAACGGCTATACGTACAGCAACAACAACCCGCTCACCTTCTCCGACCCGTCGGGTCTGTACTGCGACGGATGCAGCGTCAACAATCCGGACTCCGTCTGGCACCCGAGCAAGGGCAACGGACCGGGCTGCACGCACTACACCTGTTATGACCAGGACGGCAACGACCTGGCGGGCGGGTCCGGCGGAGGCGGGGAGTCCACCAGCTCGCCGGCGGTGACGATCAACGTCACCGAGAAGAACGGCGCGGTCTTCATCGAGAACATCCAAGTACCGGCCGCGCGGGAGCTGGCGGCAAGGTTCCCGCAGTATGAGGAAAGGGAGCAACAACTCAAAGCCTGGGCGGATCTCAAGTGCTTCGACCCGGACACCTCACCGGAGGCGTTCTGCAACGCGGCCGAGTCCCTCGGCCTCGTCAACCGTGACAGGACTCCCTTTTCCAAGTTTGTCGTGGCGCTGGTGGCTCCCGATTTCGACGCGTGGAAGAGCTGTATCGGCGGCGAAAGCATCAAGAGTTGCGGTCGGGCTGCGCTGGATCTGCCCTGGGGGCGGGTGTTCAAGGGCGCGAAGCTTTTGAAGTGTTCCGCGAACAGCTTCACCTCCGGTACCGAAGTCCTGATGGCGGACGGCAGCAGGAAACAAATCGAGGACGTTGAAATCGGTGACCAGGTCCTGGCGACGGATCCGGTGACGGGGAAGACCGAGGTGAAGACGGTCACCGCCGAGATCACCGGCGAGGGCCCGAAGAACTTGGTGACGCTCTCCATCTCCGTGGACGGGGAGGAGGTGAGGGTCACCGCGACGGACGGCCACCCGTTCTGGGTGCCTGGCCTCGACGAGTGGATTGACGCCGGTCGGCTGACCGTCGGCCAAGAACTGCACACGGTCAGCAGAAAGACCGTGCGCATCACTGGCATCGCCCTGACGCAACGTCCGGCCGTCGTCCACAACCTGACTGTCACCGACCTGCACACGTACTATGTGCTGGCGGGCAAGACGCCGGTACTCGTTCACAACAGCAACTGCGACATCCTGCCAACGCCAAGCGTCTCTGATTCCAAGCTTCAGAACTTGGTTGACGATCTCTATAAGGGGACGACTAATACGGCCCGAACTGGAGATGGTACGACGATGTCGGCGATTCGCGAGGAGCTCAGCTCAGGTCAACTCGTACATGGCCGCAACCATGTAGCCAAGGGGAACCAGTACGCCAAGGCGCTGAATAAGTGGATTTCAAGGAATCACAGAGACGGCGACCCGCACGACTTGATCGTGGCGAGAAGCCTACTTGCCGACCTCAAGTCGGCCCTCGCAGGGAATTGACGGAGATGAACGAAGATCAGTTCTTTCATGGCCTCCTTCAGAACTTTCCACAGCTTGAGAGCTTGCATGCCGAGCATGTGGAGTTCTACGAAGAGTTCCTCTCCCACGTTTTCCTGGCAGACGTCGTCCGATGGGCGGTAGGTTTGTTCAGTGAGGCTGGCCAGAGTTCGACCGAGGAAGCCACCGGGATTCGGTTGATCGATTTCATCGAGGATGCGTACGTGCATGGCGATTGCGCAGTCAGGGAATTGGTCAGGGTTTCGTTTGTTGAAAACCTGCCTTACTCTGGTCAAGAGGGGTTCCGCATTCGTGAACACCTGACGGGGAATCTCCGTAAGATGTTTACGGAGCGTTAAACTCTGCGAATGCTGAGTCACAAGACGTGGTTGCTCAAAGCGATTTCATTGAGCTTCTTCGAGGTGGCCACCGATCAGGTGACGGCCCGCGAGCCGCAACGAGCGAGGCCCCCAGGCAGTTGATCGAGATGTCTGACGTCTCAACCACACTGCTCGGGGGCCTCGTTGGTCATCTATCCTGCCGCACTCGACCTGCCCCACGCCCTGGTCGAGTGGGTCACCATGCTCATCGTCACCCGTGAGGGCGACCGGCGCTGCAAGCTCCGCCCGTCTCAGCGCGCGATGGTGGCACTGGTGTACCTGCGCGAACACGTCACCCTGGCGAAGATCGCTGCCGGGTTCGGGATCAGCGAGTCCACCGCCCACGCCTACACCAGCACAGTCATCCACCTGCTCGCCGAACGCGCGCCGGGCCTGCTGAAGGTCCTGCGCGAGGCCGGCCCCGACTTCGTCCTGCTGGACGGCACCCTCGCCGAGTGCGACCGGGTCGGCGACTCACGCGCGGACTACTCCCACAAGCACCGCCGGCACGGGGTAAACGTGCAGGTGGTCACCGATCCGGGCGGCCGGCTGCTGTGGCTCTCACCCGCGCTGCCGGGCCGAGCGCACGACCTGACCGCCGCCCGCACCCACCGGATCATCCGCATCTGCGAGCGCCAGGGTGTCGCCCTCCTGGCCGATCTCGCCTACCAGGGCGGCGGCCCCTGGCTGACCACGGGCATCAAACGCAAACCGCTGCAGGAACTCACCCCCACCGAGAAGACCGTCAACCGGGCCCTGGCCGCAACGCGGGCACCGGTCGAACGCGGCGTCGCCCGCCTGAAGTCCTGGCGCATCTTCCGCAGGTCCCGGTGCAGCCCCAACCGCATGACGTCAATCGCCAAAGCCGTCCTCACCCTGGAGCGGCAGCGCTGAAGAAGCTCATTGCACTCAAGTCAGATAGCCTCAGCAAAGATGAAGCCCCGCCAGGTGCGTCCTGGCGGGGCTTCTGAGTGGGGTGACGGCAGTAGTTGACGGCAACGTCAGCGGACGAGGGCGGCGCAGGGTGGCGGCTCGTCGCCGTCGGAGCTGACCGTCTTGGTGGTCTCCGGGCTGCCGAGTGCGGTGCTGAGGGTGTCGATGGCGTCTCGCTGGAGGCGGAGTCGGACGTGCGCGTAGACGGTGGCGGTGACGCCGATGTGGGCGTGGCCGAGAAGTTCCTTGATCACGACCAGCTCAACCCCCTGCTCCAGGAGCAAGGTGGCGGTCGAGCGACTCCTGACGGCAGTAGCGACGGCAACACCCACGGATCTCCCCGCACAACCACGGACACCAGCGGAGCGCAAAACCCGCGCTGACCAGCGAAGAACCAGGTAGAGGGGGACCACGTAGCACACGTACTATGTGCTGGCGGGGGCTACGCCGGTACTCGTTCACAATGCAACGCCAGGTCAGAAGTGCGATCTGACGCTGGGTGCTGGTCCGAATGCCCGAGAGGGAGTAGGGCTGGAGAACGGCGACATTGAAGCAGATGGCGTTCGAGACCTGATCAACGAAGCCGGAAAAAAGTACGGCTGCCACACTTGCGATGCCACGACCCCCGGTACCAAGGACGGGGACTGGATTCCAGATCACCAGCCGCCGTCTAGTCTCGTCGCTCCAGGATCTCCTCAGACGGCGTATCCTCACTGTCTGCCCTGTGCTAGGCGGCAGGGTGGGGTGGTCTCGCAACTTTCACAAGGAAAGAGTAAGAAGGAATGGTAGCTAATAGCCCTGTGGTTGCATTCCTGGCGAAAATCGATCACGGCTGCCTGATCTTGCGGGACGCGGGAAGTGACGACGACGTCAGCGACTGGGACCCGACGTCAAGCAGTTGGTATCGAGAGGGTAGTTCACTCATCTTCGGCGTCCAGGCCAGTGTCGACGGTCCTGTCGAATGCGAGGTATGGAAGTCGACTCCACCTGCGGTGCTTCCTGCGAACCTCTTTGAGGTGCCACTCCCGTGTCCATCCGGGTGGCTCGTATTGCACGACCCAAACGAATACGCCCGAATGCAATTCGCGGGGTTCCGTGGCTCTGTGATCTGTTCGGTAATGGTGGATGATCCGCAATTTCCGTCAAAGGTTCAGATCTTGCTGAGGGGGGAAGGCAAGTAGCTCCTTGACGCCCGCAGGAACAGGCGAGGCTCTATTCGGGGGCCTCGCCTGTTTCTCGCACGAGGCGTGAGGGCGTTGCTCCGCCGGAGGGTGTCGACCTTCCCGCGCAATTCCGAACTGCAAAGTGAAGCCCCGTCAGGTGGGCCCTGGCGGGGCTTCTGCAGGGGTGACGGCAGTAGTTGACGGCAACGTCAGCGGACGGCTGCGACGCAGGGTGGCGGTTCATCGCCGTCGCCGTTGGCCGTCCCGGTGATCGCCGGGTCGTTGAGCGCGGTGCTGAGGGTGTCGATGGCCTGGCGCTGGAGGCGGAGCCTCACGTGGGCGTAGACAGTGGCGGTGACGCCTATGTGGGCGTGGCCGAGGAGTTCCTTGATCACGACGAGCTCGACGCCCTGTTCCAGGAGCAGGGTGGCGGTCGAGTGCCTGAGGTCGTGGAAGCGGATGCGGCGGAGGCCGGCCTTGCGGAGGAGCGTGGCGAAGGCACGGGTGAGGTTGGTCGGGTCGATGGGTCGGCCCTGCGCTGTGGTGAACACGTGTTCGCTGGGCTGCCACGAGGCGTCTGCGGCCTCCCGCTCTCGCTGCTGCTGTTCGTGGTGAAGCTTCAGCGAGTGGAGGCAACGGCTGGGAAGGGCGATACGGCGCTCGGAGGCCCGGGTCTTGGTGGGCAGCGTGATGAGCCCGCCTGCGGCGGTGCGCTGCAAGGTTCGGCTGATCGCGGCGGTGGCCGCGTCGAGGTTGAGGTCTTCCCAGGTCAGGCCGAGGAGTTCGCCCTTGCGGAGTCCGGTGTGGAGGGCGAGTTCGAACAGCGCGTGCAACCGATGTCCGCGCGTGGCCGCGAGGAACTGGCGGGCTTCGTCGGCGGTGAGAGGTTCGAAGCGTCGGGGCCGTGGGGTGCCGGTACGGACGTTGCGGGCGACGTTGCGCGGGATTTCTTCCTCGCGGGCGGCGTGCTCCAGGGCGGACTTGAGCACGGAATGGATGTAGGCGAGCGTCAGCGGGGAGAGCACCTTGTGGCAGCACTGGCCGGCGGCACAGCAGCGGGGCTGGTCGCGTCGGGCGTCGATGCCGCGCGCACAGCACTGGCAGATGGTGCGGAGCTGGTCGAGCCAGGTCCGGACATCCCTGGCGGTGAGCCTGGTGAGCTTCTTCTTGCCGAGGCCGGGGATCAGGTAGCGGTTGACGCAGGCGGTGTAGCGGGTGTGGGTGTTCTCGCGGAGCTGGTGGACGGCGACGTTCTCCAGCCAGTACGTCAGGTACGCGGCCAGACTGCCCTGCGCGGACGGGACCGGCAGGCCGCGGTTGCTGGCGGCGATCTTCTCGGTGAGTTTGGCCAGGGCTTCCTTGCGGGTGGCGCCGTAGACGCGGACACGCTTGCTGGTGTTGCCGGGGGCGAGGACGTATCCGGCGGCTTCCCAGCGGCCGTCCTTGCGCTGGTAGACCGTTCCGTCACCGTTGGCGCGGGTACGGCGGGAGGCGGGGATGTCGCGGGGCGTGGTCATCAGGCGGCGGCTTCCTGTTCGAGGCGGGTGCGGATGAAGTCGGCGAGCGCGTGGGCGGGGATGCGGCGGGCCCGGCCGAGGGTGATGGAGGCCAGCTGGCGGGTGCGGAGCAGGTCGTAGACGGCGGAGCGGCCGAGCTGGAGGCGGGCCATGACCTGCGGCACCGTCAGCAGTTCCTCCGGCGCACTCAGTTCCTGGTGGGATGCGGTGGGTGCATGCGCGGTCATCAGCAGCCCCCTTCCGCGATGAACTGCCGGGCGAGTTCTCTGCGGTGCCAGACGGCGGCGGCGAGGAGTGCGGCGCCGGGGCTGTAGCCCGAACCGAGGTAGGCCCAGTGGCCGACGACGAGGGTGGTGTCCGGGTCGGGCTCGTGCAGGCCGGCGTGGGCGCGGGCCTGTTCGGTGCGCCAGGCGCGGCGGGCGTCGCGCAGCGCGCCCAAGGTGGTCGAGTAGGAGCGGGACTTGGTGGAGAAGTGGCCCCGGAAGCCGAGCATGTGCGCCCACTTCCAGAGCTTGAGGTGAGCGAACTCGGTCAGCCTGCCGAGCTCCCAGCAGGTGCGGATCATCTGCCGGACGTGGCGGGCGACGGCGAGTCGGGGCAGGGGCCGGGACTGTCCGGTGCCGTCGCAGGCGGTGCAGGGGAGCGGGGTTCCGTGGGGCAGGAGGGTGGCGCCGCGTCCCTGGCAGGGGCGGCAGAACAGGGCGCGGTCGAGGGTGCCGGAGGCGTCGGCGGACTTGGTGGCGTACTTGGCGACATAGGCGGCCACGGCCTGATCGGTGAGTTCGGTGTCGGTGCCGAAGGCGGCGATTTCGCGTACGTCGAGCTGTTCGCCCCAGGCGAGTTCGCGCTCCCCGATCGCGTCCGACTCGACCGTGACGCGGACCCGCGAGGCGGCGGCCCGGATGGCGTCGGCGAGGACGCCGAGGGTGGCGCAGGGCGGTGGAGGCTGGGTGCTGCCGTCGGGGCCGTCGAGGCGGATGACCGCGTGGAAGTGGACCAGGCCGCGTTTCTGATACTCGGCGACCTTGGCGAACGAGACGCGCAGCACCTCGCTGGCGGCCTTCTGGGTCATGCTGAGTCGGGCGGCGATCTCCCGGCGCAGGTAGGTGGTGAATCGGGCCCACAGGGCTCCGGCGTGGGCGTTGAAAAGGACCGCGCCCGCGTAGTCGTACGTCGCCGGATTGAGCGGCGTACCCAGCAGCGGGTCCGTGGGTTCGTGGAGGGTTCCGCAGCGGCAGGGCCGGGCGTCGGGGCGGTTGTGGACGGGGCCGAAGGAGGGGGCGGTGAGGGTGGCGAAGACGCGGGGGTGTGTGCGGACGGCCTCGGGGACGGTCTTGCCGCCGGAGAGGCCGGCGCGGATGAGGTGGTAGGTGTCGGCGGCGTAGAGGCGGGAGCAGGCCGGGCAGCGTGAGGCACGGCGGTTGCCGCACGTGGTCAGCAGGCTGCCGGTGGGCTCGGTGTCGGTGGTGTAGGAGCGCAGCACCTCACCGGTCATGGTGTCGACGGTCGTGCTCTGGCCGGTCAGGTGGACGGGTTCGGTGCAGCCGCCGAGGCGTTCGATCTGCTGCTGTGCGCGGTCGAAGTCGGGGTGGTTGACCAGGTTCAGCAGGTCCCGCACGGCGGGGCTTGCCACGTGGCGCAGGTCCAGGGTGACCATTCGGGGCGTGTCCCTTCTGTCGGGTGGGTGGCCCCGAGCAGCAACCAGCCAGGTGAAGAGGGGTGGTGGCGCCGCTCGGGGCATGACGAACCAGGCCCATCGAGTGGGCGTGGGGTTGAGCGAGGGGGATGCGGCCGGTGAGGGCCGGGGCTTAGAGCTGAGCGAGGGCGGCGGTGGCCACCGGGAGGGCGATGCCCATGCGGGTTGCGAGTTGGGCGGCGGTGACCGGTGTTCCGTGCTCGGCGTGGTGGGTGTCCGCGATGCGCCGGGCAGCACTCAGCAGTGCGGCGGGCAGGGCCGGGCGAGGGCCGGTGGCAGGGGCCTTGGCGACGGGCGGGGCGGGGGCGGAGTCGGGCGCCTCCATCACGGCAGGTGCTTCGGCCGGAGGTTGCGCAGGTGTCGTGGTGGGGACCGGTTCAGGGGCCGGGGGAGCGGTCTCGGGAGCGGGCGCGGTAGTGGGCACCGGCTCGGCGATGGGCGCGGGGGCCGGGGTAGTTGCGTTGGCGTCCTCCAGGTGTGCGGCGGTGTGGAAGTGGGCCAGGAAGGCGGGGCCGACGTGGCCCCAGCCCAGGAGCAGGAGCGGGGCGACGGTGTCCAGGCAGGCCCGCCCGTAGCGTCCGGTCAGCAGGGGTTCGGCGGTGTTCAGCGCGAGGGTGAGCAGCCCGCACAGGTGCAGTAGCCGGGTGCCGGCCTTCAGCTCCGTCTTGGGGACGCCGCGCAGGGCCAGGTACCGGAGCGCGACCAGGAGGCCGACGACGGACAGGTCCACCATGGGGGCGATCAGCGGTGCGATTGGGCGGGGGACGCCGAGGCGCAGGGCGAGCGCCCAGACGTTGCCGAAGGAGAAGACGAAGGCCAGGGCCGCGATGACCGCCATGACAGTGGTCACGGTGCGCCGGGTGAACCGTTCCTCCGCCATGCGCGGGACCTCCTCTCGGGGCGTGGGGATCGGGGGCGTTCAGGGCTTGGACAGGGGGATGGCCGGGCCGTCTGGTCCTTCGTCGTCGCCGGGGTTCGTGTGGCCGGTGGTGTCGAGGAGGGCGTCCAGGCACAGAGCGGGGTCGGCGGTCAGATGGGAGGTGGCTTCCGCGATGCGGGCGGCGTCGGCGTCGGAGACGTAGGGGGTGCGGATGCGGGTGTAGCCGGGGCGGCCCTGCATCGCCATCACGGCGACGCCGACGTAGGCGGGGTCCTGCAAGGTGACCGGGCTGGAGTCGGGCCAGTTGCGGATGTCCTCACCCAGCGCGGCCACCGCGGCTTCCACGGTCTTCTGCGCGAAGGAGAGCCCGATGGGGCACACGTCGCGGATGAAGGTGGGGATGGCGTCGCCGGTGGTCTTCTGGCTGATCAGGATCACCAGGATGCCGACGCTGCGGCCCTTCTTGACCAGGTCCTCCACCAGCCGGGCGTTCTCCGCCGTCAGCGCGGCAAAACGTTTCGTCGTCGGGTCGCTGCCCTTGTACTCGCGGAAGTACGTGTGCGCCTCGTCGATGATCAGGACGGTGAGCGGCCATTCCGGAGAGGGGCCGAGGTGCCACATGTTCTTCACGCCCAGTACGTCCCGGATGGTCGCCGAGCGCCGCTTGCGCAGCTCCACCAGCCGCTTGAACAGCGCGTTCGCCTCGTCCAGGTCATCCCCGCAGAACGCGAACATCCGCTTGACCAGGTCGGCGTAGTCGCCCTCCGAGGCCCGCGACACCTTGCCGTCCGCAGTCGCGATCTGCACGGCGGCAGAGGGCGCGAAGTCGCAGACGAACTTGTTGACCCCCGAGGTCTTGCCCGCACCGGGGACGCCGGCCACCGTCACCCCGGGCACGTTGGCCAGGGACACGCACACCTTCGCGGCGTACTCGTCCACGCCCAGCTCCCAGCGTGTCAGGTCCGTGAGTGGTCGGCCGGTGGGCCGGTGGGTAGTCGGCGTGGTCAGTGGATCGGAGCGCACGCCCCGGATGGCCACCTTGCCGGGGCCGTCCGGCAGTACGGACACGCGCGTGCACCGCCAGGCGTCCGCCAGGAACCGGGCCGACTTCTGGTACTCCTCCAGTCCGACCTGCGGCAGCGTCCTGGCCCGCACTATGACTCCGAACTGGTCCGGCTTCACCTTGATCTTCGGCGTCAGGACCCGGGGAGCAGGCGGAGGGCTGTCCTTCTGCGTGAGGTTCCCCCGAGATGCGGAGGGCGGTGACAGCAGGTCAGATAGGACTCACCGAGAGGAGCCCTGTTGATGCCTGCCCCGAGGAAGTACCCACTGGAGTTGCGTGAGCGTGCGGTGCGGATGTACCGCGCCGCGGAGCCGAAGCCCGTGATCCGCCGTATGGCCGAGGAGATCGGTGTCCATCACGAGGCCCTGCGCGGCTGGATCCGCCAGGCCGAAGCCGACGCCAGCGAACGCGATGATCTGCTCACCAGCGACGAACGCGCCGAGCTGGCCGCGCTGCGCAAGGAGAACACCCAGCTCAGGCGGTCGAACGAGATCCTGCGGACGGCCTCGGCTTTTTTCGCGGCACAGCTCGACCCGACCCGGCCCGGGTGACCGCGCTCTTCGACGAGCACGAGCACCTGGAGGTCGAGCCCACTCTCCGGGAACTGCGCATCCCTTCCTCCACCTACTACCGGTGGCGCCGGGCGGCGAAGGAGCCGTGCGAACGGCGCCGCCGGGACACCGAGCTGACCGGGCAGATCCAGCGGATCCACACCGACTCCGGAGGCATCTACGGCTCGCCCCGCGTGCATGCCGTCCTGAAAAGGGAAGGCGTCCTCGTCGGCCGCAAACGAGTCGAACGGCTCATGCGCGAAGCCGGCCTCGCCGGGATCAGCCCTCGTCGGACGGGCAAGGGCTTCACCCGCCGCGACCGGGACGCCGAGCTCGCCCCCGACCTGGTCAGACGCGACTTCACCGCGGACGGACCGAACCGGCTGTGGGTCACCGACCTCACCATGATTCCCACCGGCGAGGGACCTTTGTGGCTGTCGGCGATCAGGGACGCGTTCTCCCGCCGGGTGGTGGCCTGGGAGACTGCCGCCCGCGCGGACGCCGACCTCGTACTGACCACCCTCGAGTACGCCCTCACCTCCCGCGAGGTCGAACCCGGGCAGTTGATCCATCATGCGGACCACGGCTGCCAGTACACGTCCGTGAAGCTCACAACACGCTTGATGAGAGCAGGAATCGAGGCATCCATGGGCTCCGTCGGGGACTCCTACGACAACGCCCTCGCGGAGAACCTCTGGATGCTCATCAAGACCGAGGGCCTGCGCGGCCGCACCTTCGCCACCCGGGCCGAGGCGAACCTCGCACTCTTCGAGTACATCGACGGGTTCTACAACAGCCGGCGCATCCAGAAACGCCTCGGCTACCTCAGCCCGCTCGAGTTCGAAGAGAAGCACTACGCCAAGCAGGCAGCGACCGAACGAGCGAACCTGAAACCCCGCCAACCTGCCCTGACCAGCTGATCAGCCCCTCCCGAGCAACGGGGGAACCTCAGCGCGGTGATCTGCGCGAGCAGGCCCGGGGTCTTGTCGGTGACCGTCAGCCCGGCCATCCGCGCGAGCCGTACCCAACCCCAGCGCACCCGCACGGCCTGCCGCATGCTGGCCCGCGTGCCCCGGTCGGCCCGCACGTAGCGAACCACCGTCACCAGCAGCCACACACCGACCAGCGCCGTAGCGATCGGCAGCGCGTACGACACGTATCCCGTGACGGCTTCCATGTCAGGCCCCCTCTTCACGTATCAGGCGGAACATGTCGCCCAGGTCGAGGCGGGCCGCCTGCTCCGGGCTCAGGCCGAGCAGATCGAGCACGGCGGACGAGACGGAGAACGTGGCCTTGCCCTCGGACCCCGGCAGGGGCCGGAGCGGAGACAACGCCCGCTCCGGCGCGGAATTTCCGAAGCGGATCACTGGGCGGCCTCCGCCGTCACCAGCTCCAGGCGGGCGGCGCGGTAGGCGACGCCGTCGGAGAGCTGACCGTTGAAGATCCGCGCCCACGGGGTCGCGAACAGCTCCACCGGCCGCACCATCGCCCCCGGCTTGAGCCCGGCGGCCAGGCCCGTCTCCGGGACCGTGATCTTCAGGACCTCGGCACGGCCGTCCTCCATGAGCATCACGGTCACCGTGTACAGCGACGCCCCGGTCTCCCGGTCGGTGGCGACCTCCCCGGTCTGCTGGTCCTTGATCTTCAGCACCGGATCGGTGCCCGCGATGCACACCGCCGACGGCAGCAGAGCAACACGGATACGGGTCATGGCCATGCCATCACGTCCTCGTTCGATGGAGTCGCTTGATCGACTCGCCATGACCATAGCGGCACACTCGCTACACCCGCAACAGTCGATTCGTATCGCTACGGCGATACGGCTGGAACGCCGAGGACGCCCAGGTGTGCCGTGAGTGCTGCCGCCGCTACCCTCGTGCCATGAAGCTGCCCCTGGGAGAGGACCCCCGGCCGCCGTACGTCCAGGCCGCCGACGTCCTGCGCGCCGCCATCCATGACGGCGAGCTGCGCCCGGGCGAGCGGCTCCCCTCCGCGCGCGAGCTGCAACGGCGCTTCGGAATCGCCAGCTCCACGGTCCAAAACGCCCTGCGGCTCCTCAAGGACGAAGGGCTGATCTACTCCGTCCTGGGCCGGGGCAGCTACGTGCGCCCTCAGGAAGCGCCGGCCGAAGCGGCGACGGAGGCCGCGGCGGACCACACGACCGATCCCGGCGAATCCGACCCCGCGTACACAGGTCTCGGCGATCTCCAACGCGGCTGGCAGACCGCGCCCGCCGACGATCCACGCCCCCCGTACGTACGGACCGCAGACGCACTGCGCAAGCAGATCCAAGACGGCCGGCTGGCACCAGGCGCCAAGCTTCCGTCCGCCCGTGAACTGCAAGATCAGTTCAGCATCGCCAACTCCACCGCGCAGAACGCCCTGCGGCTTCTCAAGGACGAGGGGCTGATCTACTCCGTGCAGGGCCGGGGCGTGTTCGTCCGCCAGCTCAGTCCCCGCGAGCAATTCCTCAAGCGCTACAACGAGTCGTTGGAGGAGATGGCGGCTCAGCGCCGGGCAGACGAGGAAGCCGTACGGCTCAGCGGCAAGACCGACGACGAGGTTGCCGCCGAACTGGAGGCCGCCGAGGAGCGGTTCGCGAAGGCCAGCGCCGAGTTCGAAGCCGCGACCATTCACCGCGACGTCATGCGAGCGGTCATGGAACAGCGCAAGCGCCTGAGCGGCAACTACACGCCCGAGGAGAACGCCGCCAAGGCCCAACGCCTCCTCGATCGCCTGGCCGAAGGCAAGCGCCGACGCTGAACCCGGCTGGACGCAGCATCAGGGCACGAAGCGCTCGTGATGCAACCCGAGACGAGCTGTTCAAAGTTTCTTTACTTGATCAAGGCGGCCCGCTGACGCGGCCCGCGCGCGCTCCGGCCCGGCGGGGCCGCCGCCCGCTCCTGTCTCCGCCCCGCTTGCCGTCGGCCCCGCCGGTCCGGGCGCGCAACAGTCACGCAGCGAAGCCTTCTGGGGCACTGCCCCAGACCCCGGCCCTCCCTCCGAGGGGCAGGGGGCCGAATGCCGGGTGCGGCATCGTCGTGGTGAGTGGTCGCGGGTCGCGGGTGGGGTCCCTCGTCGCCCGGTCACCGGAGGCGTACCAGGAACCCCCGAGGGCCGCCAAGGCCGAGCGCACGCGTCACGATGTGAGCCTTGGCGGCCCCCGGAGAACCCTGGCATGGCGAAGCTGCCCGACCGACGAGGGACCCCACCCGCTCAGGCGGCGGTTCTGCCGGAGCCCGGCCCCGTGCGGGGGCGGTGATCGCTCTGTGGCGGGTATCTGCCGGATAGCCACCGGTTGATGCGCCCGTCCGGCGTACCGTGGCGCTGGAGGTGGTGAACGGGATGACTACGGAACTGGCCGACAACGTCCGCAAGTACCGGCGTCGCGCCGGGATGAGCCAGGAGGAACTGGCCCACGCCGCAGGCGTGTCACCGGGCACAGTGCGCAAGGTGGAACAGGGCGGAACGATCCGCATGGAGACGCTGCACACCCTCGCCCGCGCACTGGGAGTGACCACCGCCGCGCTGATGGCGCCGGACGCGCCGGAACCCATAGGGCGGGCCGAGGAGCCGAACCGGCTCAACCTGATCCAGCTTCGCGCCGTGCTCACCCCGGCCGTCGGACTCGTGGACCAGGCCGCGGAAGTCGCAGGCGAGGAACCGAACCTGCGTACCTTCAGCCGTACGGTACGAGACGCGCGGGAACTGTACTTCTCCGACAGCTACAAGAGCGTCGCCGCCCAGCTTCCCGGCCTGCTACGCGATGCCTCCCTGGCCGTGGCCTACTACGACAACGGCGACGAGCACCGGCAAGCCCTCTTGGCCCGGGCCGAGGCGCTGCGTTTGGCCGGCACCTACCTCACTCAGGTGAGGCAGTACGACATCGCGTACGCGGCCCTGAACAGCGCCATCGCGGACGCCAAGCAGAGCGGAGACTTGCTCGCGGCAGGCTCGGGCGTCGGCGGCATGTGCTGGCTGCTGGTACGTCAGGGCCGACTGGACGAGGCGGAGCGGATCGCCGCCGAGAGCATGGACGCGGTCGAGCCGAAGATCACCGGGGCCGAGCCGGACCACTACGCGGTATGGGGCGGGCTCGCCATGGAGGCCGCAGCCGCAGCCGCTCGGAACAACCGCCCGGACGAAGCCAAGGAGTACCGCAAGGCGGCGCGGGTGGCGGCAACCGCCGTCGGCACCGCGCACCGCAACCTCTCCCGGCACTGGTCCGTCTTCGGGCCCGTCACCGCTGCTCTGAAGGCACTCGAAGACTCCATGGTCATCGGGGATGCCCGCGCGGTCGTGCGGAAAGCGGACGAGGAAGAGGCGCTGTCGCCCAGGGCGTGGAAGCGCCTGGGCAGGCCCAGTACCAACGACGGGAACCGCTTCACCCTCGACGTCGCGCGTGCCCACACCCGCACCGGAGACCTGTCGGCGGCGATGGACGAACTGACCCGGGTCCGGGAAGCCGCCCCCGAATGGCTCAGGCACCAGAACTCGGCCGCCGAGACCATGCAGGAGATCTTGAGCAAGCGGAAGCGCACCCTGACGACGGAGATGCGGGACATGGCCGCCTACCTCGACGTTGTCGGATAGCCACCACGCTGCGTGGTAGTTCGCAGACCCGGCGCCGCGAACTGCCCTGCTGCTTGCATGGAGTGACGATCACCCAGACGGCTACGGTCGCCGTGCCCTATCAGCGACCCACGCCAGGAGTGCACGGTGAGCAGTTCCAGGAGCGACGCGGACCGTATGCGACGCAGGGAGTTGTATGACGCGGCGACGGGCGTGGCCGGCCCCCGCTTACTTCCCTGGACCACCCCCGACGGGAACCCCTGCTACCTCAGCACCGACGGCAGGGGCTACCTGTCCACACTCGCTGACAGCATCGAAGCCGTCCAACTCGGCATGGGCGAGGAACTGCTTGAGCACGCCCGCGAAGCCCTGGCCCCCGGCGCGCGGGCACTGTCGGCCACCGAGTACCGCTGGCTGGCCAGCCGACTGGCCGAGGCCCTGACGGACGCGCTCCGGGTGGCCGAATCGCGAGGACAGCGCATCCCGGACCCGCAGGAGGAGGCGGCCGAGCATGTCTGACTCCGCAACCACCGGCACCCCGGTCCGCAGGCGCTACCGCTTCCGCGAGTACCACGTGACCGCCGTGGTGGACCCGATGACCCTGCCCACCTTCGAGGCCATCTGCGTCACCGGAGAAGACCACGACTGCGGCGCCACCTCCGGCGAACTCCACGCCGAGGAGGAACTGACGCGCTGGATCGCCGAGCACTGCGCCCAGACCGGCCACGATTTCTATCGGCGCACGACCCGCGCCACCCTCCGAGCCGAGCCCGGCGCATGGCAGTAGCGACCCTCCCGACGCCCGCGCCTCCTGACGGCAGTAGCGACGGCAACGCCCACGGATTTCTACGCACAACCACGGACACCAGCGGAACGCAAAACCCACGCTGACCAGCGAAGAAGCAGGTAGAGGGGTACCGCGTAGCACACGTACTATGTGCTGGCAGGGAAGACTCCGGTCCTCGTTCACAACAGCAACTGTGACTTCAAGATTGGGGTTGCGGACGAGAAATATGACAAGCATGTCTTGGGGCTCGATGATTCCGGGAATCCGACCCGTAGGCCTGATATGCCGGAATACGATACGGATGATGGATTTGAAAGATACGTCGCGGACGCGCAGGCGCTGATGTGTCCCGGTAGCTGTCCCGCTGCTGCACGTGAAGCTGTCAGAAGTGACGGTGTCATCATTCGAATGGACTCCCAAGGGAGAATTGGAATGAGAGACGGGAATACCATCACGACCTATTTCCGGCCAGATGATCCGCTCGCATACTTCCAGAGAGAGGCGGCCCGATGACTCAAGACACTGGGGACTTCCGTGACGCGTTCTCCAACTTCGTCAGAGAGTCTGGTCGGTGGCGTGACGTTGAACCGGAGGCACTCCTGTCTCGCTGGCGTGGTTTCGTCGAAAGTTGCGAACAGGGCTATCGGGATGACGCCGAAGACTACTTCAATGATCTGACGTCGAGGGATTCGCTGGCGCGAGCTCTTGATGCTGCGGAACTGCAACGCTTTCCCGAGCTTGCGCTACTTCGCGCAGAAGTGGAAGCGATAGACGCAAGATTCCGCGCACTCCTGATGCCAGATGCGTTCCCAAGGATCTCTGCGGAATCCTGGTGGGCGCGCGGCGTGGTGAAATTTGCGCGGAGGCGGCTAGTGGATGACCTGCGGCGGCAATACCACCTTGAAGTGGCACTGCTCGAATAGTTCTTGAAGGTTCGCGTCAGTAAGACCGTGTCCTACGTGGTGAGGCGGACGAGTCGCTTGTAGCAGCACAGGGCGGCGGCAAGTCCGAGAAAGGCCAGGTAGTTGCGGGGATCGCGCTCGTAGCGAGGGCTGAGTCGGCGGTAACCGGAGAGCCACGACATGGTGCGCTCGATGACCCAGCGGCGCCGCCCTAATCGTTCGCTGGACTCGATGCCTTTGCGGGCGATACGCACGCCGATTCGCTTCCACCGGAGCCATCTACGCAGGTCGGCGCGGTCGTAGGCTTTGTCCGCATGCAGGCGCTGGGGCTTGAAGTACCGGCCTCGGTGGGGGTCGTGTCTCGTTTGGTGACCCTCGACCATCGGCTTCAGTCCTTCGCTGTCGTGGACGTTGCCGGCCGAGACGCCGACGAGGAGGGGCAGGCCGTTCGCGTCCGACAGGACGTGCATCTTGGAACCCGGCTTGCCCCGGTCCACGGGGCTCGGACCTGTGTGTTCGCCCCTTTTTTAGCCCGCACGTGGGCGGTGTCGAGAACGACGCGGGTGACATCGACCAGACCCGCGTCGTCCAGGCGGTGCAGCACGGCCTCATGCAGCTGGCCCCAGACGCCGGCCCTGGACCAGATCAGGAACCGACGGTGCGCGGTCGACTTCGAGATGCCGAAGCAGGGCGGCAGTGCCCGCCAAGCACAGCCGGACACCAGGACATAGATGATCGCGGCGAACAGCGTCTCATCAGGTGTGTCCTGCGTTCCGCCGCCCTGCGGCCGCACCTTCGACGGCGGGATCAGCGGCTTCGCGATCTCCCACAGTCCGTCCGGAACAATCCAACTCCACGTACCCCGCCCCATACCGAACTCAACGACGCCTCACCACGTAGGACACGGTCTAAGAGCTTGTCTCACGTGGTGAGTTTTGCGAGTTTCTTGTAGCAGGTCAGGGCCGCTGCGAGTCCGAGGAAGGCCAGGAAGTGGCTGCCTTTGCGCTCGTACCGGACGGTCAGGCGGCGGTAGCCGAAGAGCCAGGAGATCGACCGTTCGATCTTCCAGCGGTGCCGGCCGAGACGCTCGCTGGACTCGATGCCGGGTCGGGCGATGCGCGGGACGATGCCCCGCTCGCGCAGCCACTTCAGCCTGTCGGCGGAGTGGTACGCCTTGTCGGCGCGGAGCCTGCCGGGCCGACGTCTGCGGGGGCCGCGCCGGGAGCGGATGGCGGGTATGCCCAGCACCAGCGGCAGGAGCGCCTGGCTGTCATGGACGTTCGCGCCGGAGACGCCAAGGGTGAGAGGGAGGCCCTGGGCGTCGGCCAGGACATGGAGCTTGCTGCCTTTCTTGCCCCGGTCGACCGGATTGCGCCCGGTCAGCGATCCCCCTTTTTCGCGCGGACGGAGGCCGCGTCCACGATCGCCGAGGTCCAGTCCACCTCGCCACGGGCGCCGAGTTCGTCCAGAACGGCCTGGTGCAGCCGCCGCCACAGCCCGTCCTTGGTCCATGCGGAGAACCGGCGATGGGCGGTGGCCGGCGAGACGCCAAATGTCTCCGGCAGGTGCCGCCAGGCACAGCCGCTGGTCAGCACGTACACCACGGCCGTGAACACCGCCCGCTCATCCACCGGGGCCGTGCCTCCGCCTTGCGGACGGGAAGCGAACGAAGGCAGCAACGGTGCGACCAGTGACCAAAGTTCGTCAGGAACCAACCGCTGCGACAAACCAACACCCATGGCACAGCATCATGCCGCATCAACCTCACACCACGTGAGACAAGCTCTTAGCGCCGGATGCGGAGCCGGACGTGAGTATAGAGGCCGGCGGTGACGCCGGCCTGGAGCCTCCGTAACCTGCCACCTCACCGCTTCAATCTCAGCGGCCACGACGACGTTCGGCCGGTAACTCCGCGCCAGCGTTCCGTTGGTGCGTCGAAGGATCAAGGCCGCCACCGCACCCGGTGCTCCGCCAGGTGTGACAGCACCGCGTGGTTCGCCTCCCAGCCGTCCGGGAACTTCACCAGGGTTCCTAGCTGGACCGGTTCGGTGGACGGGTAGTCGTCCAGCAGGTCGGTCACGCCTTCGCGGCAGACGACGATGCAGGCGTGGCGGTGGCGGGAGGCGAGGACGCACAGGCGGCCCGTTTCCAGGTGGAACGCGGTGGCGTCGGGGCGGCCGGACAGCGGGTGCAGGACGACCGTCACGTCGTACTCCCGGCCCTGGAGCCGGTTCGCCGTGTCGACGGTCACGTCGCTCACGCCCAGGTCCGCCAGCGCCACGCGCACCGCCGCCGCCTGGTCGCGGTGGGCCGTGCCGACGGCGACGCGGTCCGCGGTGAGCGGGGTGGGATCGGGGGAGCGCTCGGAGACCGCCGCGCCGCCCCGGTCCAGCAGGCGGCGGACCACCTGGGCGACCGCCCCGACCGCCTCCGGGTCGGTGCGCGGGGTGTGCCGGGCGGGCAGCTCCAGCAGGCCCCAGCCGGTCTCCGCGGCCTCGTCGATCACCCGGTCGGGGCCCGAGCCGTCCGAGGGGACGGCGAGGGTCAGGGCGCGGTCGCCGTGGCCGGTGCCGCTGCGGAACGGGGTGAACGGGTAGAACGCGTCCGACACCAGCGGCGCCGCCGAGGCGGGCAGCCGCCAGGAGACCGGGAGGCGGTGCTGCGGCAGGTCGGGGTTGTGGGCGAGGAGGGTGGTGACGGCCGAGCCCGACGGGTCGTACGAAAGCCCCGCCCACTGCTCGGCGCCCACGAGGGAGAACGGGTCGAGCTGCCCCGGGTCGCCCACGAACAGCGCCCGTTCGAACAGTCCGGCCACCGCGAGCAGCGCGTCCGAGCGCATCTGGTACGCCTCGTCGACGATGGCGTGCTGCCACGGTTCCACGTTCTTCACGTGCGCCCACTTCGCCGCCGTCGAGAGCACCACCGGCAGCCCGGCGAGGTCGGCCGCCTTCGCCGACGTGCGCACCTGCTCCAGGCCGTCGAGCGCCTTGTCGTAGGGGTCGGTGTCGCTGCTGTGCAGGCGGCCCACCGGCAGGTCCGGGTTCTTCTCGGCGAGGCGGAGGACGAGGTCGTCCACCTGGGCGTTGGTCTGCGCCACCACCATCAGCGGGCGGCCCGCCTCCGCCAGCTCCAGCGCCGCGCGCACCACCAGCGTGGACTTGCCGGCGCCGGGCGGGGAGTCGACGACGACACCGCGCGCGGGGCCGTGGAGTGTGTCGCGGAGGATCGCGTCCGTGGCGCGGGCGGCCGCGGAGCCGGGATGGAACGCCGTCTCTTCGACAGGGGCGGTCACAGCAGGTCCTCCTCGGTCACCGGGTCGGCGGGCTCGGGGGCGGGATCCTCATCGGGCGGGCCGCCGTGCGTCCACGGGGTCTCCTCCGGGTCGGGGAGTTTCGCGCCGCCGCGCGGCTCGTGCTCGAAGAGCGTGAAGCACAGCAGGTCGCCCTTCTCCGGCACCGAACCGGGCTCCGGCTCCTTGCCCCGGCCCATCTTGTCCATGATCCGCAGGACCAGCAGCCCCTCCTCGGGGCCCTCCTCGTACCCGACGAACTCGGCCGTCTGCGGCTTCCCGCCCAGCGAGCGGTACACCTTCACGCGCTCCCCCAGGTGGGGCCGGTCGTCCGTGCGGACCGTGACCAGCGGGCGCGGGCTCGGCCGCTTGCTCTCGCTGTACGCCATCACCACGTCGACGACCTCCCCGGCGAACGCCTCCCCGGACAGCCGCCGCGCCGCCATCGCCAGCGGGTCGTCGAGCGCCTCCTGCGCCTCCAGGCGGGCCTGCTCCCGCTCGCGGGCGGCCAGCTTGTTCGCCGCCGTCACCGCGTCGTCGCGGCGGGGCTGCGGCGGCTCCCCGGCCGCCACCCGGTCGCGGTGGCCGGTGAACGACCAGCGGTCGCGCGTCCAGCGCTCCTCCACCCGGGCGCCCTCCGGCAGCTCCCGCAACAGGTCCAGGCCCCGCCACACCGCGTCCCAGGTGGGCCGCGTACGGCTCTCCACCAGCGCGCGGATCTCCCGCTCGGCGGCGGTCAGCGCGCCCAGCCGGTCGTCGGCCTCCACGCCGTCCTCGGCGGCGGCGAGCGCGGTGCGGGCACGGTCGTAGCGCTCGATGGCCGGGGCGAGCAGCTTGTTGTCGAACGCCGGGTCGGTCGCCGGGCCCGCGGGCGGGCACACCAACTGGCCGTCGCCGTCCCGCGCCAGCTCCGCCTCCTGGGCGGCCTCCGCCCCGGAGCGGCCCTCGGGCGGGTCGATCCAGGCGAGCAGCGCTCCCAGGTGCTGGTCCTCCAGCGTGGACTGGCCGGTCGCCCAGTGCCGGCTCAGCACGTCGGTCATGGCGAGCAGCAGGCAGGAGCCGGGCACCCGGGCCCGCTCCCCGAAGTGCGTCAGCCAGCGGCCGAGCAGCGGCACCCGGGGCGGCGCCGGGAACGGCGTCTCCGGGTCCTGCTCCGCGGTGCGCCGGAACCGCATCGACCGGCCGAGCAGGCGTACGAGGTCGATGCCGGCCCGGCTCGGCACGATCAGCTGGGGCGCGTCCGCGCACAGCTCGACCTCGACCTTGACCCGCTTGCCGGTCTCCGGGTCGGTCTCCGAGCGCTCGGCGGCCTCCACGGCGTCCGCGAAGCCGTCCACGTACGGCAGGACCACGTCGGCCAGTTCGGCGAGGAACGCGAACCGCAGCTCGCGGTCGCGCGGCTGCGGCACCACCAGCAGCCGCGGCGCGTCCCGGTCGGCGCCCACCAGCGCGCCGAGCGGGGCGCCCGCCTCACCGGCGGTGATGAGCGGCACGAACACCAGGGGCCGCTCGGACAGGTGACGGTGCCGGACGGTGGCGGCCGGCTGGGCGCGTCCGGTGTCGACGGCCTCGAGGCGGGCGAGGGTGGAGATCAGCGACACGCGGCCACCTCCCGCGCGGACGCCAGCGCCTCGGCGCGCAGGGCGGCGGCCCGGCGCAGCGCGGCCACCGCCGGGTCGTCGGGGTCGCCCGCCTCGCCGCGGGCCGCCGCCAGCACGTCCCCGACGGTCGTCAGACCGCCCAGCTCCGCCCGCACCGGGCGGCCCAGGGAGGTCACGGCGCCGGCCGCGCGGGAGCGGTCACGGCAGTGGAAGGCCAGCTCGCACGCGGACAGGCACTCCGGCGCGTAGGTCGCCGGGACCGAATCCACGGCCTGCTCGAGCCGCTCGGGAGGCAGCTCGGGGGAGAAGCAGGTGCCCTCTGGGAGGGTGTCGGCGATCTCCTCGATGCGGGTGAGCCGGGCGAGCTGACGGGCGGTCACCGCGCGCTGCTTGCGCACGTCCACGGCGGAGGCGGCCGGCAGGTTGGAGAAGTCCTTCGGGCACACCAGCAGGACGCGGTGGCGCACCCGGGGCGGCGGGTCGAGCCGCTCGGCGACCCGCTCCAGGGCCAGCACGTACACCGCGGCCTGGCGGGCGGCCGCGCCGACCTTCGCCGGGTCGGCGGCCCCGTCCAGCATGGGGAACGACTTGATCTCGACGACCGTCCAGCTGCCGTCCGGATGCACCACCACCGCGTCCGGCTCCAGGAACGCGGGCGAGCCCGCCACGTCCAGGGCGAGCATCGGATGGTCCAGCAGCGTCCACGCGCCGGGCGCCTCGGCGGCCTCGCGCAGCGCCAGCTCCGTACGCGCGGTGCGGCCCTCGGGGCCCTGCGCGCTCAGGTCGGGCACCCGGGCCCCGGCGGGCGGTTCGGCTCCGCGGTCCAGCTTCTCGTGGGCGAGGCGCAGCAGTTCCGTGCCGCCGTCGGCCTTGACCTTCGCCTCGAAGGCGTTGCCCCGGACGAACGCGAACTGGGACTGACCGAAGACCGAGGGGGAGCCCAGCGCGCCGGCCAGCGCCGCCTTGTCCACCCCGGCGCCGTCGAGGATCGCGCGCCGTCTGCAGCCCGGGTTGGCGGCGAGGGCGGCCAGGGCACGCGCGTCCAGCGCTTTGGCCTGCACCTCGGGACCGCGCAGCTCAGCGAGCCGGTGCCGGAGCCTCTTCCCCCGCGTCCGAGGGGGAGGCACCCGGTTCGGCTCCTGGTCCGTACCGCGACTCGGGATGCCGCTGCCGTGGAATTCGCTCACCCGCGGAAGTGTGGCATCCGGCACTGACAATCGTGGCATCCGTGGCGGGAGGGACCGCTGGGGCGGCCGTCGCGCCGGTCCGGAAGCGGGCCTTCACGAGGTCCGCGTACCGCATCACGTGCGGGGCCAGCAGGAGGCCCGCGCCCATCACGGCGGCGCCCGCGAGCGCGTCGAGGAAGTAGTGGTTCGCGGTGCCCATCACCACGATCGTGGTCACCAGCGGGTAGATCACCGCGGCCGCCCTGGCCCAGCGCCCGCGCCCGTACTTCCAGAGGATCACCCCGCACCACAGCGCCCATCCCACGTGGAGGCTGGGCATCGCCGCGTACTGGTTGGTCATGCCGCCGAGGCCGCGCGGGGCGCTCGCCTCGCCGCCCCACCAGCCCCACGAGCTGTAGTACGCCATCGTGTCCACGAAGCCGTGGCTCGCGTCGAGCAGCCGGGGCGGGCAGGTGGGCAGCAGGGTGAAGCCGATCAGGCCGATGAACGTCGACGTCATCAGCCAGGTCCGGGCCGCGCGGTAGTGCACCGCGCGGGAGCGGAACAGCCACACGAGGACCACCGGGGTCACCAGGTAGTGCAGGGACGCGTACCAGAAGTCGGCGGGTACGCCGAGCCACGGCTCGCGGGTGAACAGGCGGTTCAGCGGGTGCTCCGCGTTGAGGTGCAGCACCTTCTCGATGCGCAGGATCGCCAGGCCGTGGTCGACGGCGTCGGAGACGTCGCCGCGGACGACGAGCCGTCCGGCGGAGTAGCAGGCGTACACGAGGAGGATGAGCGGCAGCTCCGTCCACCAGCGCATCCGGGTCGCCGGGACCGCCTCGGTGCCCGGTGTCTCGGTGTGCGGCATCCGATCGCTCCCCCTTCTCCTCGCGCTGTGCTCGTCGGCGGCCAGCCACTTTACGGCGTGTGCGCGTCTACCCGCGTACACGCCCTCGCTACCGGACAGACGCGTGGACCGCCCCCCCGGTTGCCCGCGACCAGGGTGAGCGATGATGGACGTGTTCCGCCTGTGCTTTTCCCGGAAGGTTCCCCATGGCTCCGCGCATCCTGCTGGCCCGGCACGGACAGACCGCGTGGTCGCTGTCCGGCAAGCACACCGGCAGGACCGACGTGCCGTTGCTGGAGGAGGGCCGCCGCGGGGCGAAGCTGCTGGGCGAGCGACTGCACCGGCCGCCGTACGACGGGCTGCCGGACGTCGAGGTGCGCACCAGCCCGCTGTCCCGCGCGCGGGAGACCTGCGAACTGGCCGGCTTCGGCGGCCGCGCGGAGCACTGGGACGCGCTGCTGGAGTGGGACTACGGCGCGTACGAGGGCATGACCCCGGCGGAGATCCAGGCGGTGCGGCCGGGCTGGCTCATCTGGCGGGACGGCGTCCCCGGGGGCGAGACGCTCGCCGAGGTGACGGCCCGCGCGGACGAGGTGGTCGCCTGGGCCCGCTCCGCCGACCGGGACGTGCTGGTCTTCGCCCACGGCCACATCCTGCGCTCCCTCGCCGCCCGCTGGCTGGGTCTGCCCCTCGACTTCGCGGCCCGCGTCCGCCTCAGCCCGACGTCCCTGTCGGTCCTGGGCTGGGCGTACGGCGAACCGGCCGTGGAGAGCTGGAACGACGTGGGGCACCTCGCCCTCTGAGTCCTCTGACGCGCCTCTTCCCTCGTCTCCGCCCTCCGCCCCGCCGGGCCGTGTGACCCGGCCCGGACACCGCGGGCCCCGCCGGCGTTCCCCTGCGCCGGCGGGGCCCGCGGTCCGTGCCCTCCGGGGTCACACCATGCGCGGCAAGGAGGCGTGGCGGTCCAGGAACTCCGAGACGCCGGACGTGCGGCGGTGCGGCAGCAGCACGCGGGAGGTGCCGGACAGCATCGAGCGGACGCGGGACGACTGGACGTCGCTCAGCAGGTCCAGGGCGCGCATCCCGGCCTGCGCGGCCTCGTCGGGACGGCCGCCGCGGGCCAGGTCGTCGGCCAGCTCCGCCGTGTACAGCGCGAGATTGCGGGTGAAGGGCGGGTTCTGGAGCTCCGCCGCCCGGCGGGCGTGGCGCGCCGCGCGCGGCCAGTCGCCCAGCGTGGACCAGCACTGCGCCTCCAGGCCCTCCAGCTCGGCCTCCCCGTAGAAGGTCATCCACTCGGGGTCCGCCTCCGCGGGCCCGCGGTCGAAGTACGCCTGGGCCCGCACCAGCGCCTGTTCGCAGCCCGCGCGGTCGGCGAGCCCGGCCCAGCCGCCCGCCTCGCGCAGGGCGAGGAGCGACATCAGCCGGGGTGAGCCCAGCGGGCGCGCCGCCCGCTGGGCCGCCTGCGCCGCCCGCACCGCCTCCCGGGGGCGGCCCGCGTCCCGCGCGAGGAACGCCGTGTTGCAGAACGCGTGCGCCTCCAACGCGGGGTCGCCCGTCACCCGGGCGGTCGCCAGCGCCTCCGCGTAGTGCGAGCGCGCGTCGTCGAAGCGGCCCGAGTCGTGCGCCAGCCAGCCCACCGAGATGGCCAGTTCCCCCGCGCCCGCGTACAGCCGGTCCGCCGTGCGCTGCCGGACCGCCCCCGCGTCCAGCAGCTCGTACGCGGCCCGCAGCGGGGCCGCCGCACGGCGGTAGAGCCCGTCCGCCCCGTGCCGGTCGTCGAGCACCCGGATCCGGCGCACCGCCTCCTCCAGGGCGCACGCGTCCGTGCTCCCCGCGCGGCGCACGGGCCGCTGTGCCGCCGATGCCTCCGGGGCGAACCCGTACGGGCCCAGGGCGGCGGCGGCCACCGTGGCGCCGCCGGTCATGAATGCGCGACGCAGCACGTCGCTCTCCTCGTGGTCGTGCGGGTCGTACTCGTCGTACGTGTCGTACCTGTCGTGCGTCTCATACGGCTCGCACGCCCCGCTGGTCTCACTCGTGGCGTCCGCCGGGTTCTCGGGCTGGCCCCCGGCGGCCCCTGTCCGGCGCCCGCGGACCGACGAGCGGGGCGCGAAGCCCAGGTCGGTCAGCGTGCGGCCGGGGAACATGTGCAGGAACACCCGCTCGTAGGCGTAGTTCGGGCAGCGGATCTCACCCGCCTCGACCCGGTGCACGTACCGCGCGTCACAGCTGACCCGCTCGCCGATCTCGCGGGCGGCCCGCCGTACCGCCGCGGCGAACTCGGCCGGCGAGCGCGATCCGCGCAGGCGCCGGAAGGCGAGATTCGGCCGCGGTGGCCGAGCTGGCTGGGACGAGGGCACCGATGACGACGCCATGGCCGGGTCCTCTCTGCGAACCGTCGAACCATGCCGGGAACGAGGCGGCTTGTCCGAGTGCCACCCTGTTTCCGGCGGGCATGAACGTACCTGCTGTGACGGACTGGGTACGTTGAGTTTGGCCACATACCGGATATGTCATCCGTGATCTGCCATGAAGTGCCATCCTTTGCGGCGGACTTCCGGCGTAGCCCTTGACGGCGCGGCTCGTTGGACTCTGTGGACCGGGAGCCCCCCGACTCCCGACCCTCGTCCGAGCAGGATCTGTGTGGTGGAGGCCGGGATGATGACGACCAGCCGGAAGAACGACCCCCTCGAACCCGTCGGGCCGGACTGTGACGTGGTCACCGTCCCGGCCCGGCAGGGCCTGGAGGCGGTGGACATCCTGCGGCGCGGAGCCGGGGACGCGGTGGGTCCGGTGCTGCACGACGGCGGCCGCGGCACCCTCGGCTTCCTGGTGCCGCCCGGCACCGCGGCCGCGTGGGACGTCCCCGGCAGCGTCTGCACGGAGACCGACGGCCGCGGACTGTGTCTGACGCCCGGCCGGCCGGCGGAGGGCTCCGACTGGCTGGTGCCGCCCGGGGAGGCGGACCTGGCGACGGACCCCGCGGTGCTGCGCGAGGCCCTGGGGGAGGCCCAGCGGATGATCGAGGCGGCGGACAGCCGCAGTTGAGCGGCCGGGCGTCCCGCGAGCGGGCGCCCCGCCGGGCCCCGGCGGGGCGCGGGGCGCGGCCTGGGACAATGACCGCATGGGACGGGGCAGGAGCAGCGGACGGGGACGGACGGCCGTCGAGGCCGTCACCGAGCAGGTCGACGGAGGGGTCGCCGAGCTCGTCCCGGACCGCGACCGGCCCCGCGCCTGGACGCTGCTGATCGACGGGGCGCCGCAGTCGCACGTCGACCTGGACGACCCCGCCCGCCTCTCCTTCGAGTAC
Source organism: Streptomyces sp. DH-12 (assembly GCF_002899455.1). Taxonomy (GTDB): domain Bacteria; phylum Actinomycetota; class Actinomycetes; order Streptomycetales; family Streptomycetaceae; genus Streptomyces. The sequence goes on from NZ_PPFB01000001.1 coordinate 4,861,273, forward strand.
CAGCGCCGCTTCGGGCACGTCGTCGACCTCGTCGCCCCGCCCGGCGCACCGCTGCGGGCCGTGCACCTCGGCGGCGGCGCCTTCACCCTCGCCCGGTACGTCGCCGCCACCCGCCCCCGCTCCACCCAGCAGGTCGTCGAGCGCGACGGGGCGCTGGTGCGACTGGTCCGGCGGGAACTGCCGCCGGACCCCCGGGCACGGATCCGGGTGCGCACGGCGGACGCCCGGGAAGGGCTCGCCAAAGTGCCCGACGGCTGGGCCGGCCTCGTCGTCGCCGACGTCTTCGGCGGGGCCCGCACCCCGGCCCACCTGACCTCGGCCGAGTTCCTCGACGAGGTCCGCAGGGCCCTCGCCCTCGGCGGGGTCTACACCGCCAACCTCGCCGACGGGCCCCCGCTGACGCATCTGCGCGGCCAAGTCGCCACCGCCGCCGCCCGGTTCGCCGAGCTCGCGCTGATCGCCGACCCGGCCGTGCTGCGCGGCAAGCGGTTCGGCAACGCCGTCCTGGTCGCCTCCGACGCGCCGCTGCCGCTCGCCGAGCTGACCCGCCGGGCCGCCTCCGACCCGCTCACGGGCCGGGTCCTGCACGGCCGGGACCTCACCGGCTTCACCGGCGGCGCGGCCCCGGTGACCGACCTCAGGGCGGTGGCGTCACCGGCGCCGCCCGCCGACGTCTTCCGCCGAACCGCGCCGTGAGGCGGCGTCAGTACGTGACGATCTCCACCCGCGGCGGGCCGTCGTGCCAGGTGCAGAACACCGTCACCCGGTCCGCGCCCGAGGCGAACTCCACCCGGATCCACGTCTGCGTCTTCCACACCTGCATCGACCAGCCGGCCCCCGGCGTCGCCGACACCAGCGACGCGGACGCCTCCCCGATGTCGAACACCGCCCGGCCGCCCCGGGTGTCGTAGCCCTCGACCTCGCCGGCGGCGGTCGCCGCGGGCGCGGACGGCGTCCTCGAAGGGGTCGGGGTGCGCGAGGGCGACGGGCCCGGCGGGACGGACCCGGTGGACGGACGCGTCGACGGCGCGCGGGACGTCTCCGTCCGCTTCCCGTCCTCCTGCGACGGCCCGGCGGACGGGCGGCGCGTGGACGACGACACCGCCCGCGCCTCCTCCTCGCCCGCCGGGATCGGCAGGGCGCGCGGCGGGTCGTAGGCCGTGCCCTCCATCACCGTGCTGACGCCCCACCACGACAGCGTGACCGCCGCGCCCGTGGCGAGCAGCCAGGCCAGTAGGTGGAGGAGTCCTCTGCGCATCGTCGGGCCATACTGCCCCACACGCCCCGCCCGTGTCGCGCCCCGGGCGGGCGCGGGATGTCCGTCCACAGGCCGTCGGGCGGCTCGTCCGGAGTTGTCCACAGGCCCCGGCCGCCCCCGCCCGGCATGGCGTACGGTGCCGCCCATGGCAAGTGTTCTCGTGGTCGAGGACGACCAGTTCGTACGTTCGGCGCTCATACGGCAGCTGACCGACGCCTCGCACACCGTGCGCAGCGTCGGGACCGCGCTGGAGGCGCTGCGCGAGGTCGCCCATTTCCGCTTCGACGTGGTCGTCCTGGACCTCGGCCTGCCGGATCTCGACGGCTCCGAGGCCCTGAAGATGCTCCGCGGCATCACCGACGTCCCGGTCATCGTCGCCACCGCCCGCGACGACGAGACGGAGATCGTGCGGCTGCTCAACGCCGGCGCGGACGACTACCTGACCAAGCCGTTCTCCGTCGAGCACCTCTCCGCGCGGATGGCGGCCGTGCTGCGCCGCGCCCGCTCCGGCGGCGGCGCGGCCGCGCCCTCCCCGGTGATCCGGGTCGGCGGCCTCACCGTCGACCCGCTGCGCCGTCAGGCCGAACTGGACGGCGTGCGACTCGACCTGACCCGGCGTGAGTTCGACCTGCTCGCCTTCCTCGCCGGACGGCCCGGGGTGGTCGTGTCCCGCCGGGAGCTGCTCGCCGAGGTGTGGCAGCAGTCGTACGGCGACGACCAGACCATCGACGTCCATCTGTCCTGGCTGCGCCGGAAGCTGGGCGAGACCGCCGCCCGCCCCCGCTATCTGCACACCCTGCGGGGCGTCGGCGTGAAGCTGGAGCCGCCGGCCGGCGCGGCCGGACCCGCGCAGGCGCCCGGAGCGGAGCCGCCCCGATGAGATGGGCCCTGGTGAAGGTGTCGCTGGCGGTGACCGCGATGGTCGTGGTGGCCTTCGCCGTCCCGCTCGGTCTGGTCGTCCGCGAGATGGCCCGTGACCGCGCCTTCGCCGGCGCCGAGCGGGAGGCCGCGGCCGTCGCCCCCGCGCTGTCCATCACCACCGACCGCGCCGAGCTCGAACGGGTCGTCGCCTCGGCCGGCTCCGACGCCTCCATGGCCGTGCACCTCCCGGCGGCCGCCGGTGGACAGGCCGTGGACACAGGGGAGCGGCGGGCCTCCGACGAGGACATCGCCGCCGTGCGCGAGCTGGGCCGCGCCTCCACCTCCACCGTGCCCGGCGGCTCGGCCCTGCTCCAGCCGGTCGCGCTCAGCTCCGGCGAGATCGCCGTCGTCGAGGTGTTCGTCCCGGAGTCCGAGGTCACCAACGGCGTCGGCACGGCGTGGGCGGTCCTCGCGGGCGTCGGCCTCGCCCTGATCGTCGGCTCGGTCGCGGTCGCCGACCGGCTGGGCGTGCGGATGGTGCGCCCCGCCCAGCGGCTGGTCGAGGGGGCGCACGAGCTGGGCGAGGGCAAGCTGGGCGCCCGCGTGCCCGAGGAGGGACCGACCGAACTGCGCCTGGCCGCCGTGGCGTTCAACTCCATGGCCGACCAGGTCGTCCAGCTCCTCGCCAACGAGCGGGAGCTGGCCGCCGACCTGTCCCACCGGCTGCGCACCCCGCTCACCGTGCTGCGGCTCAACGCCGCCTCGCTGGGCGACGGCCCGGCGGCCGAGCAGACCCGGGCGGCGGTCGAGCAGCTGGAGCGCGAGGTCGACACCATCATCCGCACCGCCCGCGACGCCAAGCCGCAGACGGCCGCCGCCGGACCCGGCGCGGGCTGCGACACGGCCGAGGTGGTGCGCGAGCGGATGGCGTTCTGGTCGGCGCTCGCCGAGGACGAGGGCCGCAAGTGGCGCGTGGCCGGGGCGGACCGGCCGGTGCGCGTCCCCGTGGCCCGCGCCGACCTGGCCGCCGCCCTCGACGCCCTGCTCGGCAACGTCTTCCGGCACACCCCCGAGGGCACCGCCTTCGCCGTCGACGTGCACAACGGCGAGGACGCGGTGATCGTGCTCGTCTCCGACGCGGGCCCCGGCATAGCCGACCCCGGCGCGGCGATGGCCCGCGGCCGGGGTTCCGGCGCGGACGGCTCCACCGGCCTGGGCCTGGACATCGTGCGCCGCCTCGCCGAGTCCACGGGCGGCGACGTGCGGATCGGCAGGTCGGTGCTCGGCGGGACCGAGGTGCGCGTCTGGATCCAGCTCGACGGCCGCGACCGGCCGCCGCGGCGGCGCGGGCACCGGGGGAGCGTCCGCCGGCGCCGGACGAGCCGCTGCGCGCTGCCCCTCAACCGCTCCCGACCCCTTCCTTGAGCGGGCCCTGAGACCCCCGACCGGCCCTCCGGGACCGGACGAGCCGCCCGGTCCCGGAGGGCCGGCGTGCTGCCGCGCCCCCTCCACGAACGGCGACGAGGGCCGGCACGCGATGAGCACGCGCCGGCGCAGGATCAGCGCAGGATCAGCGGCAGGAACAAGGCGACCGGCGCGGTGGCGGCCGCGGCCGTCGCCGCCGGAGGGGCGTTCCCGTTCACGAGCACCGCGCAGGCGGCGGGCGTGAGAGCCGCGTACACCCGGACCCGCGGAGAGCGACGGGGAACGCGTGCCCCGGCCGGACCTCCCCCCACCCGGCCGGGGCACCCGTGCGTCCGGTGGCAGGCCCGGACGCGCACGAGCGGGGCGCGGCGCTCCCCGGGGAACGCCGCGCCCCGCCCCCCGGACCCCGCGCCCCGTTCCTCCCGGACGCCGAGGGCCGTCAGATGCCCTCGAGGTCCGGAAGCACACCCTCCTTGGCCGCCCGCGCGTACCACAGCGCGCTCGACTTCGGCGTCCGCTTCTGGCTGACGTAGTCGACGTACACCGCGCCGAAGCGCTTCTCGTAGCCGTACGCCCACTCGAAGTTGTCCAGCAGCGACCACAGGAAGTAGCCGCGCACGTCGGCGCCGTCGTCGAGGGCCCGGCGCACCGCGGAGAGGTGGCCGTGCAGGTAGGCGACGCGCTCCGGGTCGTGGACCTTGCCCTCGGCGTCCGGCTTGTCGTCGTAGGCGGCGCCGTTCTCCGTGATGTAGAGGGGAAGGCCGGGAGCCTCGCGGTGGTAGCGCATGATCAGCTCGTGCAGCCCGGTCGGGTCGACCGACCAGCCCATCTCGGTCTGCTCGCCCGGCGACTGGTGGAACGCCACGTCGTCGGCGGCGGGCCACGGCGAGTGCTCGCTCGTCCCGTGGCCGTCGGCGCGCGGGCCCTTGTCGTCCGGGTCGGCGGCCGACACCAGGGTCGGCGTGTAGTAGTTGAGGCCGAGCGCGTCGATCGGCTGGTGGATCGTGTCCAGGTCGCCGTCCTGGATGCACGACCAGTCGATGACCGAGGAGGTCGCCTCCAGCAGCGTCTCCGGGTAGGCGCCGTGCAGGATCGGGCCGTGGAAGATGCCGCCCGACAGGTCGTCGATCTTGCGGGCCGCCGCCACGTCCGCCGGGTCGCCCGGGTTCAGCGGGCGCACCACGGAGGTGTTGAGGCTGAGGGAGATCTGGTTGCGGGCCGGCATCACCGAGCGCAGCGCCTTGGTGCCCAGGCCGTGCGCCAGGTTGAGGTGGTGGGCGGCCTTCAGCGCGGCGGCCGGGTCGGTGCGGCCGGGGGCGTGCACCCCGGAGGCGTAGCCGAGGAAGGCGCTGCACCAGGGCTCGTTGAGCGTCATCCACGTCTCGACGCGGTCGCCGAGCGCCTCGCCCACGATCTTCGCGTACTCGGCGAAGCGGTGGGCGGTGTCGCGCTCCGGCCAGCCGCCCGCGTCCTCCAGCTCCTGCGGCAGGTCCCAGTGGTAGAGGGTGACGGCCGGCTTGATGCCCTTGTCCAGCAGCTCGTCGACCAGCCGGCGGTAGAAGTCCAGACCGCGCTGCACGGCCGGGCCGCGGCCGGTGGGCTGCACGCGGGACCAGGACACGGAGAAGCGGTAGGTCTGGAGGTTGAGGTCGGCCATCAGCGCCACGTCGTCGCGGTAGCGGTGGTAGTGGTCGACGGCGATGTCACCGGTGTCGCCGCCCGCCGTCTTGCCCGGCGTGTGGCTGAAGGTGTCCCAGATGGAAGGGGTACGTCCGTCCTCCCGCACCGCCCCCTCGATCTGGTACGCGGAGGTCGCGGCGCCCCAGAGGAAGGCCGGAGGAAAGGTCACCGGGGTCGCCGGCGTGGCGGAGTCAGACATGGAAGCGCTCCCATAGAGGTCGCATAGGGGTCGTGGAAGACCGACGGATACGTGAGAGAGAGGAAGGGGGCCGAGGCGGCGGCGACCCGGCCCCACCGGGATCGGGCGCGGGCGTCAGCCCTTGACCGCGCCCTGCATGATGCCGCCCACGATCTGCTTGCCGAAGATCGCGAAGACCAGCAGCAGGGGCAGCGTGCCGAGCAGCGCACCCGCCATGATCAGGGACTGGTCGGGGGTGTACCCGCGGCCGAGACCCGCGACCGCGACCTGCACGGTCGGGTTGCCGGTCTGCGTCAGGACCAGGAACGGCCACAGGAAGTCGTTCCACGCCTGCACGAACATCAGCATGCCGAGCACGGCCATGGCCGGCCGCGCGGCCGGGAAGACCACGTGCCACACCACGCGCCAGCTGCTCGCGCCGTCCACCCGCGCGGCCTCGATGACCTCGTCGGGCAGCGCCTGCAGCAGGTACTGCCGCATGAAGAACACCCCGAAGGCGCTCACCAGCGACGGGAAGATGACCGCCTGGAGCTGGTCGGTCCAGTCGAGCTTGGCGACCATCATGTACAGCGGGATGATGCTGAGCTGCGGCGGAATCATCATCGTGCCGATGACCACCAGCATCAGGGCGTTGCGGCCCTTGAAGCGCAGTTTGGCGAAGGCGAACCCGGCGATCGTCGACAGCACCACGATGGTGACCGCGGAGGTGCCCGCCACGATGGTGGTGTTGAGGAACGCCTCGCCGAGGTTGGCGTCCTTCCAGGCGATCTCCAGGTTCTTGAACAGGTTCGAGCCGAACCAGAACGGCGGCGGGTTCTCCGCCAGGCGCTGGTTGTCGCGGGACGCGGCGATCGCGGTCCACACCAGCGGGAACAGCGACACGATCATGAACACGGCGAGGATCGCGTACGCGAGCGGCCCGCCGTGCAGGGTGCCGCCGGCCCGCGCCGACTTCGGCAGGCGCGAGCGCTTCTGCTCCTTGACGATCGGTGTCTCGGGGGGCGTCACAGTCGTCGTCACGGCCACACTCCTTAACTGCTGGCGCGCAGCCGGCGCGAGATGAGCTGGTTGATGAGGCCGATGACGATCAGGATCGCGAACATCGTCCAGGCGATCGCCGAGGCACGGCCCAGGTGCTGGTTGACCCAGCCCTGCTCGTACAGGTACAGGCCGAGCGTCTGGAACTGGTGCTCCGCGCCGCCCGACGCGCCCTTGTTGGGGTCGAACAGCAGCGGTTCGCCGAAGACCTGGCTGGCGCCGATCGTCGAGACCACCACGGTGAACAGGATCGTCGGACGCAGCGAGGGCAGCGTCACGTGCAGGAACTGCCGCCAGCGGCTGGCGCCGTCCAGCGCCGCCGACTCGTACAGGTCCTGCGGGATCGCCTGCATCGCGGCCAGGTAGATCAGCGCGTTGTAGCCGGTCCAGCGCCAGATGATGATCGTCGAGACGGCTATCTGGCCGGGCCACTTGTCGTCCTGCCAGCCGATCGGGTCGATCCCCACCGCGCCGAGCGCCCAGTTGATCATGCCGTAGTCACGGCCGAAGAGCAGTACGAACACCAGGGTCGCGGCGGCGATCGAGGTGGCGTACGGCGCGAGCATCGCGACCCGCCAGAACGTGGAGGCGCGCAGCTTGTAGTTGAGGATGTGGGCGATGCCCATGGCGATCATCAGCTGCGGAACGGTGGAGATGATGCCGATGGTCAGGGTGTTCTGCGCCGCGTTCCAGAAGAAGTCGTCGTCGAAGATCCGGGTGTAGTTCTTCAGACCGACCCAGTTCATGTCGGTCGGCGCGGTCAGCTCGACCTGGTGCAGCGAGGCCCAGCCGGTGTAGATCAGCGGGAACAGCCCGAAGGCGGCGAACAGCAGGAAGAACGGCGAGACGAACGCGTACGGGCTCCAGCGCGCGTCGCGCTGCCAGCGGCGGGACAACTTGGCCCGGCGCTTGTCGTCCTTGTCCGCGGAGCGGCTGCCGGGCGCACGGCCCGGGGCCGCGCCCCCCTTGACGGGGGACGCGGCGATGTCGGAACGGGTGGCCATGCGGGTCACTTGTCCAGGTTGTTGTCGATGGTCTTGGTGGCCGTCTCCCAGGCCTCCTCGGCCGACTTGCCCTTCGTCACGAGGATGACGCCGTTGTCGGTCAGACCCTGCTGGATGATCTGGTCCTTCGGGCCGATCACCTGGACCGGGATCTGCTTGGCGGCCTCGGAGAAGATCTGGCCGATCGGCGCGTCACCGGTCATCTCGTTCGTGGCCCCGGTCACCTCGGGGCTGGTGTACGCGGCCGGGGCGCTCGGGAAGCTGCCCTGGACCTTGAACAGCTTGGCCTGCTGCTCGGGCGCGGTCAGCCAGGCGACCAGCTTCTGCGCCTCCTCGACGTTCTTGCCGCTCTTCGGCACGCCCAGGAAGGAGCCGCCCCAGTTGCCGGACTTCGGAGCCACGGCCACGTCCCACTTGCCGGCGGCCTCCGGCTTCGACTTGCCCTTGATGTAGCCGAGCATCCACGGCGGGCAGGCGACGGTGGCGAACTTGCTGTTGGCGATGGTGGTGTCCCAGGCGGGCTGGAACTGCGTCTGCGACTGGACCAGGCCCTTCTCGGCGGCCTCGGCGGTCAGGTCGAAGGCGGCCCGCACGGCCGGGTTGGTCTTGTAGACGACCTCGCCGGAGGCGTCGTAGAACTTCTCCTTCTCACTGCTGAGGACGGCGTTCAGCAGACCGCCGGGGGAGTCCATGAAGAAGGAGTCCTTGCCGGCCGCCTCCTTGTACTTCTCACCGGTGGCGATGAACTTGTTCCAGTCGCCCGCCCACAGCTTGCCGACCTCCTCGCGCTCGCTCGGCAGACCGGCCTTCTCGAAGAGGTCCTTGCGGTAGCAGATGGCCATCGGGCCGACGTCCGTGCCGAGACCGATGGTCTGGCCGTCCTTGGTGGTGGCCTGCTCCCACTTCCAGGGCAGCCAGCCGTCCTTCTTCACCCCCTCGACCTTGGACATGTCCGTGAACTTGTCCGCCTGGGTGTTGACGACCTCGGCGATGTTGGCGACCTCGATCGCCTGCACGTCCATCAGCCCGCTGTTGGTGGTCAGGTGGTTGACGAGGGCGGGGTAGTAGTTCTCGTTCCGCTCGACCACGTTCTCCTGGATCTTGATGTCCGGGTTGAGCTTCTCGTACTCGGCGTAGAGGCCCGCCTCCTTGAAGCCCATGGTGCCGAACAGACCCAGGGTGATCGTGGTCTTGCCCTCGCCGGACGAGGAACCACCGGAGCTGTCGTCTCCGCCGTCGTCGGCGCAGCCGGCCAGCAGCCCGGTGCCCAGCGACACGACGGCCGCGACGGCCAGGGCCTTGCGGGCGAAGGGCTGGCCCCCGCCCGACCGCTGCCTGGTGAGGGGCAGGGTACGTGCTCGCATTGCGTCCTCCTGTTGCCCTGACGTGCCGACCCCCCGGCCAACGGCGTTGTTGACCCGTATTCTGCGCGTTGCGGCTCGGGCGGGGAACGTGCGGGTTGTGTATGTGTCAGGTACTGTGGGAGCGCTCCCACAAGTGATGTGTTGAAGAGTCGCGGGTCCGGGCGGGGGTGTCAAGGGAGCAGACGCGGCAAAGTGCGTTCAGTTATCTGCCCGTTAACTTGACCCGGGGGGCCGCCCCCCGCGGAACGCCGGGATCCGCGCGGACGCCCTCGCGGGTGGTCACCGTCACTGCCGGGGCTGTTACATTCCAGGCCAGGGTGACACAGAAGGAAGGCGGGGGCGGATGGCAAGCCACGGAGTGCGGGGTCGCAGCGGTGGCCGCCCCACCCTCGAAGAGGTGGCGGCGCGCGCCGGAGTCGGCCGCGGCACCGTGTCGCGCGTGATCAACGGCTCCCCCCGGGTGAGCGAGGCCACGCGCGCCGCCGTCGAGGCGGCCGTCGCCGAGCTGGGCTACGTCCCCAACACGGCGGCCCGCGCCCTGGCGGCCAACCGCACCGACGCGATAGCGCTCGTGGTGCCCGAGCCCGAGACCCGGTTCTTCACCGAGCCCTACTTCTCCGACATGCTCCGCGGCGTCGGCGCCGCGCTCTCCGACACCGAGATGCAGCTCCTGCTGATCTTCGCGGGCAGCGACCGGGAGCGGCAGCGGCTCGCGCAGTACCTGGCCGCGCACCGCGTGGACGGCGTGCTGCTGGTCTCGGTGCACGCCGACGACCCGCTGCCCGACATGCTGTCCCAGCTGGAGATCCCCGCCGTGATCAGCGGCCCCCGCTCGGCGGACGAGACGCTCACCTCGGTGGACTCCGACAACTACGGCGGCGCCCGGCAGGCCGTCGAGCACCTCATCGGCCGGGGCCGCCGCACCGTCGCGCACATCACCGGCCGCCTGGACGTCTACGGCGCCCAGCGCCGCGTCGACGGCTACCGGGACGCGCTGCGCGAGGCGGGCCACACGGTGGACGAGCTGCTGATCGAGCCGGGCGACTTCTCCGAGGACGGCGGCCGCCGCGCGATGGAGGCCCTGCTGGAGCGCCGCCCCGACCTGGACGCGGTCTTCGCCGCCTCCGACGTCACGGCGGCCGGCGCCCGCCAGGTGCTGCGCGAGGCGGGCCGCCGCATCCCGGACGACGTGGCGCTGGTCGGCTACGACGACTCCGCCATCGCCCGTCACATGGAGCCGCCGCTGACCAGCGTGCGCCAGCCGATCGAGGAGATGGGCCGGGCGATGACCGACCTGCTGCTCGCCGAGGTCGCCGACCGACGCCCGTCCGCGACGCGGGAGCTGGAGCGGCGTCAGGTGGTGCTGGCCACGGAGCTGGTGGAACGCGCGTCGTCGTGAACGCGTCGGGATGCGGGCGCCCGCCGCCCGCGTCCGCACGGCCCCGTCATGCCGGAAGCCGGTGACCCCGACGGGGTCACCGGCTTCTGCGGTGAGGGTGAGTGACGGGACTTGAACCCGCGACATCCTGGACCACAACCAGGTGCTCTACCAGCTGAGCTACACCCACCACGGCCCGGTTCCCGGAAGTCGGTGACTTCCCCGACCGGCCGAGAAAAAGTGTACAGGGTCCGAAGGGGTGCTCGCGCACGCCTTTCCGTGCGGCCCCCCGAGCCCCCTCGGCATTCCTACTGAGCAGGCAGGACGTGCTTCGCCGCGATCTTCTTCGCGGTGTCGGAGTCGGGTCCCGGCTGCGGCACGAAGACGGCCTCGCGGTAGTAGCGCAGCTCCGCGATGGACTCGCGGATGTCGGCGAGCGCCCGGTGGTTGCCGTTCTTCTCGGGGCTGTTGAAGTACGCCCGCGGGTACCAGCGGCGGGCCAGCTCCTTGATGCTGGACACGTCGACGATCCGGTAGTGCAGGTGCTTCTCCAGGGCGGGCATGTCGCGCAGCAGGAAGCCGCGGTCGGTGCCGACGGAGTTCCCGCACAGGGGCGCCCTGCCGGGCTCCTTGACGTGTTCCTTGATGTAGGCGAGGACCCGCTGCTCGGCGTCCTCGAGCGTCGTGCCGTTCGGCAGTTCGTCGAGCAGCCCCGACGCGGTGTGCATCGCGCGCACCACCTCCGGCATCGTCTCCAGGGCCCGCTCCGGCGGGCGGATGACGATGTCGACGCCCTCGCCGAGCACGTTCAGCTCGGAGTCGGTGACGAGGGCGGCCACCTCGATGAGCGCGTCGTCCGACAGCGAGAGGCCGGTCATCTCGCAGTCGATCCACACCATGCGATCGTTCATGTGTCTCACCTTACGGTGCGTGACGCCGGGCGGGACCGGGTGGTGAAACGGTGATTCCGCGGAGCGCCCCGCACAGCGGTGGGGGCCGGAGGCACCCGGCCTCCGGCCCCCACGGCGGTCGCCTCAGTGCGCGCCGCGCTGTCCCGGGACGCCCGGCGCCGAGGCGCTCAGGGACGACCCCAGCGCGCCGGCCGCCGCCGTCCGGCGCGACTGGTGCGGGACCGCGCCGTCCGGGTACAGCGTCTGCGACACCGGGTGCCCCGAGGGCTCCGGCCTGCCGGACGGGACGCCGCCTCCCGGGGCGCCCTGCGCGGTCTCGGTGTCCTGGCCGCGCTCGGCCTGCGGGCGCCGGGCCCGGTACGCGGCCCGGTAGGCGGCCGGGGACGAGCCGAGCTGGCGCCGGAAGTGGCCGCGCAGCGCCACCGGCGAGCGGAAGCCGCAGCGTCCGGCGACCTCGTCGACCGAGTAGTCCGACGTCTCCAGCAGGCGCTGCGCCTGGAGCACCCGCTGCGTGATCAGCCACTGCAGCGGGGCGCTGCCGGTCAGCGAGCGGAACCGGCGGTCGAAGGTGCGGCGGCTCATGTACGCGCGGGCCGCGAGGGTCTCCACGTCGAACTGCTCGTGGAGGTGCTCCAGCGCCCAGGCGACGACCTCGGCGAGCGGGTCGGCGCCGATCTCCTCCGGTAAAGACCGGTCGAGGTAGCGCTCCTGGCCGCCGCTGCGGCGCGGCGGGACCACCAGGCGCCGGGCGAGCGCGCCGGCCGCCTCGTTGCCGTGGTCCGTGCGCACGATGTGCAGGCACAGGTCGATGCCGGCCGCGGTGCCCGCGGACGTCAGCACGTCGCCGTCGTCCACGAACAGCTCGCGTGGATCGACGTGCACCGACGGATAGCGCTTGGCCAGCGTCGGCGCGTACATCCAGTGGGTGGTCGCGGGACGGCCGTCCAGCAGACCCGCCGCCGCGAGGACGAAGGCGCCGGTGCACAGTCCGACGATGCGGGCGCCCTCCTCGTGGGCCCGGCGCAGCGCGTCCAGGGCCTCGTCCGGCGGCGGGGAGGTGATCGATCGCCAGGCCGGCACCACGACGGTGCCCGCCCGGGATATCGCCTCCAGGCCGTGTGGCGCGGTGAGTTCCAGGCCCCCTGTGGTCCGCAGCGGGCCCTCTTCGCCGCCGCACACCAGCAGGCGGTAGCGCGGCACGCCGGCGTCCTGGCGGTCAACCCCGAACACCGACAGCGGTATGGAACTTTCGAAAATGGGGCCGCCGCTGAACAGCAGCACCGCGACGATCTCCTTGCGGCGGCGCCCGGAGAGCTTCCGGGCCGTGTTTTCCGGCGCGGCAGTGGAGTCGTGGCTCATCCTGCTAAGCCCCCCTCGGTGGTCGCGGCTCCTCGGTTGTGTCGCTCCTGCACGTTTCCCCTCGGTCCTGCACGAGTCCCCCGCCGTAAGACAGTCAAGATCGAATCTACTGTGTCCCGTCGCGCACCGGTGGCCAGTTCGGCACTCGGTGCATTGTCGACTTGGCAACTTGGCGTGAAGCATTCGATCACGAAGCGTTGCACTCGCGCGCCGTGCAGGGAAGTACGCCTCGTCGCGGTGGCCAAAGCGCGTAGGGTGCGCAGGGCTCGTGAGACCCTTTCCGTGCAGGTGGAACGGGGGTTGGGGGGCGGTCACGGCACCGGGTGCGCCCACGCCGTAAGTTGGCTGAAAAGAGACGGGTTCGGGTGCGGAAACCGGTCAACCGGCCGGTGTCCGTCCGGCGTCCCGCGGGGCGTGCGCCCGCGCGCGGGAAGGGGTGCCGCGGCGCGGGGAGCGGCGGACCGGCAGGCGGGGGACGGCCGTGACGGCCGCCGGGCCGCACGCCGCGCCGCGGGAGGACCGCGGGGGCGAGCGGGCAGCCGGACGCGGTCCGGCGGAGGAGGCCGTCCTCCGGGGACCGGCCGGGGGCGTGGGCGGGGCGGGGCACCGAGGGCCTCCTGTCGTGGCGTGGTCCACCCGCCCCGACGGGCGGGCGGGCCGCGTCGGTCACCGTGCGGGCGGGGACCGGTGGAGGGGCCGGACGGCCCTTGACGGGCCGGCCGCGGGTGGTTCAGGTGTCAAGCGCATACCGAGCAAACCGCCTGTACAGGGCAGCAACCATTGCGTCGCGGGCGGACCCTCGTGCATGCTCCGGGGAACCCGCCTCCCGGTTCGCGGGATCTGGGCCATGGAGGCGTGCCGCCGTACCCTTGAGGGTATGGGGTGGGGAAGACACTTCCCGGACACAGCTCCGCCGCACACTGTCGTCCCATAAAAGGATCACAACCCCGAGACAGCCATGGCCGGTCACGAATTCTTCGAACCAGCGGACCGCAAGCGGCCGGTCGCCGATCCGACGGCGGCCGAACCCCTGGCGGCGGAGGACTCGCGCCATGCGTGCGACCCCGCCTTCCGGCACGGGGTGGTCGTCGGCTTCGACGGTTCCACGTCCAGTGAGCGGGCCCTCGCGTACGCCATCGGCATGGCGCGGCGCTCCGGCTCCGGGCTGATCATCGTCCACGTCGCCAACCGGCTGCCCACCACGGTGTGGGCGGGCTGCGAGCCGCCGGTCTTCGTGGACGTCCCGGACCACCGCACGGAGGTGCTGGGGCTGGAGCTGGCCTGCGCCGACCATCTGGCCGAGGTGCCGTGGATCCTCGTCGAGCGGGGCGGGGACATCTGCCACGAACTCGAAGAGGTGGGGCGGGAGTACGCGGCCGATGCGATCGTCGTGGGTTCCACCCACGGGGTCGTGGGGCGGCTCTTCGGGTCGGTCGCGGGGAGGCTGGCCAAGCGGGCGCAGCGGCCGGTCGTCGTCATTCCATGACGTGAGGTGAGGGACGGGCCCCCACGTGTTGCGGCAACACGTGGGGGCCCGTTCTCGTTCGCCGGCCTCTGCGGGTGCGTCAGGGGTGAGCGCGCCCGCGCGGCGGAGCCGCGGATCGGCACGGCCCCGCGCCCCTCGGGGGCGCTTCCCGGTTACTCGACCGTGACGGACTTCGCCAGATTGCGGGGCTTGTCGATGTCCCGGCCGAGGGCCAGGGCCGTGTGGTAGGCGAGGAGCTGGAGGGGGATGCCCATGAGGATCGGGTCCAGCTCGTCCTCGTTCTTGGGGACCACGATCGTGTGGTCCGCCTTCTCCTGCGCCTGGTGGGCGACGGCGACGATCCGGCCGCTGCGGGCCTTGATCTCCTCCATGGCCGCGCGGTTCTTCTCCAGCAGGTCGTCGTCCGGGACGATCGCCACGGTCGGCATGGCCGGCTCGATCAGGGCCAGCGGACCGTGCTTCAGCTCGGAGGCCGGGTAGGCCTCGGCGTGGATGTAGGAGACCTCCTTGAGCTTCAGGGACGCCTCGCGGGCCACCGGGTAGCCCCGGACGCGGCCGATGAAGAGCATCGAGCGGGCGTCGGCGTACTCCAGCGCCAGCTTCTTGATCTCCTCCTCCTGCTCCATGATCTCGGCGATCTGGGCGGGGAGGCGGCGCAGGCCCTCGATGATCCGCTTGCCGTCGCGGACGGAGAGGTCGCGGGTGCGGCCCAGGTGCAGGGCGAGCAGCGCGAAGGCGACCGTGGTGTTGGTGAAGCACTTGGTGGAGACGACGCAGACCTCCGGGCCGGCGTGCACGTAGACGCCGCCGTCCGCCTCGCGGGCGATCGCGGAACCCACCACGTTGACCACGCCGAGGACCCGGGCGCCCTTGCGCTTCAGCTCCTGCACGGCGGCCAGCACGTCGTACGTCTCACCGGACTGGGAGACCGCGATGTACAGGGTGTCGGGGTCGACGACCGCGTTGCGGTAGCGGAACTCGGAGGCCGGCTCGGCGTCGGCGGGGATGCGCGCCAGCTCCTCGATCATCTGCGCGCCGATCATGCCGGCGTGGTACGAGGTGCCGCAGCCGAGGATCTTCACGCGGCGGATGCGCCGGGCCTCGCGGGCGTCCAGGTTGAGGCCGCCCAGGTGCACGGTGGAGAAGCGGTCGTCGATCCGGCCGCGCAGCACGCGGTCCACGGCCTCGGCCTGCTCGTGGATCTCCTTGTGCATGTAGGTGTCGTGGCCGCCCATGTCGTAGGAGGCGGCCTCCCACTCCACGGTGGTGGGCTCGGCGGTGGTGCGCGTGCCCTCCGTGGTGTAGGTGCGGAAGTCGTCGGCCTTGAGGGTGGCCATCTCGCCGTCGTCGAGGGTGACTATCTGACGGGTGTGGGCGACCAGCGCGGCGATGTCCGAGGCGACGAACATCTCCTTCTCGCCGATGCCGAGGACGACCGGGGAGCCGTTGCGGGCGACGACGATGCGGTCCGGGAAGTCGGCGTGCAGCACGGCGATGCCGTAGGTGCCCTCGATCAGGCGGACCGTCTCGCGGACCTTGTCCTCGAGCTTCTCGGCCTGCGAGCGGGCGATGAGGTGGACGAGGACCTCGGTGTCGGTCTCGGAGAGGAACTCGACGCCGTCCGCCTCCAGCTTGCGGCGCAGGTCGGCGGCGTTGTCGATGATGCCGTTGTGGACGACGGCGACCTTGCCCTCGGCGTCCAGGTGGGGGTGGGCGTTCACGTCGGACGGGGCGCCGTGGGTGGCCCAGCGGGTGTGGGCGATGCCGGTGGTGCCCTTGAAGCGCGCCGGGACCTTGGCCTCCAGGTCGCGCACCCGGCCCTTGGCCTTGACCGTCTTCAGGGCCCCCGCCTTCGGGGAGGTCACGGCGATGCCCGCCGAGTCGTAGCCGCGGTACTCCAGGCGCTGGAGCCCTTCGAGCAGCAGGGGGGCGACCTCACGCCTGCCGATGTAACCGACGATTCCGCACATACAGGTGTGTTCCTAGCCGTAGACGATGCGGCGCAGCTGCCGGAGCGAGAGCTCGGGCGGCGCCACCGCGCGGTATCTCAGGTCCGCCTCGATCCGTTGGAAGATCGTCGCGTTCACCAGGCCCTGGGCCTGGAGCTCGCGGTGGCGGCGACGGACGTACTCCTCGGTCGTCTCGTCGAAGTAGGCGAGCACGTCCTGGATCACACGCAGCGCCTCGCCCCGGCTGAGGGGCGTGGACCGCGTCAGATGATCGACAAGTTCGTCGTGCACCCGATGATCCTGAGGTAACGACGGCCGTTTCGCAAGAATCGTGCCCGATTTCGGGCAGGCCGGGGTAGGTGGTCGTTACATGCGCTTCAGGACGGCCTGCTTGGCGAGGGTGAACTCCTCGTCCGTGAGCACCCCGGCCCGGTGCAGCTCGCCCAGCTCCCGCAGCCGCCGCAGCAGCGCGTCGTGGTCGTCCTCGGCGCGGTCGGGCGGTGCGGGCCGGTCGTCCTCGTGGTCGCGCGGACCGTCTAGGGCCGGGGCGGCGGGTGCGGACGGGTGCGGAAGGCGGGCCTGGACGGCGGCGGCCACCAGCGCCATCAGCGGGTCCTTCCTGAAGCCCCACAGCTCCACCGCGTTCGGGTCGTACTTGGCCGGGACCTTGGCCGGGGCGTGCCGCACGAGGAAGCGCAGGTGGCCGTTGTCCAGGCCGGACGCCGGCTGCCACTCCACCCCCTCCAGGTCCGGCACCGCCAGGGTGCGGGGGCCGGCGGCGGACTTGGCGTCCTCCGTCTTCCAGTTCCACTCCAGCCGGACCCGCTCCCCGTCGAAGCTCACCGTGCCGTCCCCGGCGGAGACGGACAGCGGCAGGGACGGGCCGGGCAGCAGATAGCCGGTCACCGGCCCGGACGGGATCTGCTCCAGCAGCAGCGCGGTGCGGACCTCCTCCGTGAAGTACTCGGCGACGCCGTAGCGGTCGGGCTCGACGATCAGCCGGTAGGGGTCGTGCGGCTCGGTGAGGCGCCCGCCGGTCGCGTGCAGCAGCGGGTCGGCGCCGTCGCGCAGCCGCAGCCTGAGCCGCCCCGACTTCTTGCCCTGCTCCAGCGAGATGCCCGCCAACGCCTCGAGCGGCACGGTCAGTTCACCCAGCGTCCGGCGCAGCAGGCCGACGTTCTTGTCCCGGCCGGGTGTCAGGCGCAGGGTTTCCCCGTCGAACGTCCACGTGCCGTCCTTCTGGATGATTTCCGCCATGGGGGGATTGTTTCACCGGAACGGCGGGGGAGTGGTCCGGACCTGTTCCGGGTGCCCCTGACAGGGGCGGGAGCCGACGGCGGGGCGGCCCGGGAGGCGGGCGGCTCACCGTCGGTGGGGCTGGGCGCGCAGGTCCCCGCGCCCCTGACGGGGCCCTGTCCCTGAGGGAGCGACGAAGCCCCCGGAGGACCGTACTCCGGGGGCTTCGTCCGTCCATGGGGTCAGAAGGCCGCCAGGGGGTTCTTCAGGGTGCCGATGAGCTGGAGGGCGCCCGAGGGGTCCGCCAGGTCCACCATCTGCTTGTTGTTGCGCAGCTGGAGGCGGTTCAGGCAGGACAGGGCGAACTCCGGGGCGAACATGTCGTACCGGGCGAACTTGTCGGCCAGTTCCGGCACCGACGCCTGGTAGGCGCGGGTGACCTCCGCGACCGTGCGCCAGAAGCCGTCCTCGTCGAGGACGCCCTCCTCGGCGAGGTTCGCCGCGAGGAAACGGAAGAAGCAGTCGAAGACGTCCGTGAAGATCGACAGCAGTTTGGTGTCGTCCGGGACCTCGACGCGGATCCGGGACACCTCCGGCGGCAGCACCGCGTCCGGGTCCATCACCGCGATCTCCTCGGCGATGTCCTTGTAGACCGCGCGCTTCACGGCGCCGTTCTCCAGGACCAGGATGACGTTCTCGCCGTGCGGCATGTACACCAGGTCGTAGGCGTAGAAGCTGTGCAGCAGCGGGACGTAGTACGCCCGCAGGTAGCGCCGCAGCCACTCCTCCGGGGCCAGCCCGGAGCGCTCGATCAGCGCGCCCGCGAAGGACCTGCCCTCGTGGTCGACGTGGACCAGGGAGGCCATGGTGGCGAGCGACTCGCCGTCCTTCAGGGACGCCACCGGGCTCTCCCGCCACAGCGCCGCCAGCATCTTGCGGTACGGCGAGTGGCGGTCGGTGGCCTGCTCGTACTCCAGGTGCCGGTAGCCCACGGCGGCCCGCTCGCGGATGATCGACAGACCCGTCTCGCGCAGCACCGGGTCGTTGTCGATCAGCCGGGCCAGCCAGTCGTTGATCGCCGGGGTGGCCTCCATGTAGGCGGCGGACAGGCCCCGCATGAAGCCCATGTTGAGGACGGACAGGGCCGTCTTCACGTAGTGCTTCTCCGGGTGCGACCGGTTGAAGAAGGTGCGGATGGACTGCTGGGCCAGGTACTCGTCGTCGCCCTCGCCCAGGCACACCAGGTGCCGGCGGGCCACCTCGGCGGCGAAGGTGACGGACAGCTTGTTCCACCACTGCCAGGGGTGGACCGGGATCAGCAGGTAGTCGGCGGGGTCCAGCTCCTGTGCGCGCAGGACGGCGTGGAACCGCTCGACGGTCTCCTCGCCCAGTTCCTGCCGGACGAAGGACTCGTACGCGATCCCGACGCCCGCGGTGAACGCGGCCCGGGAGCGGTGGGCGGCCAGCCACACCAGCTTCACCGGGTTCGCGGCCTCCGGGGCGTACCGCAGGTACTCGTGGACGCCGAAGCCGAGCCGCCCGTTGTTGGCGACGAAGCAGGGGTGGCCCTCGGTCATGCCGGACTCGATCGCCTGGAAACCGGCGTCGGCCAGCTCGGCCGAGGTGACCTCCGGCTTGGTCAGCTTGTAGCAGGTGCCGGAGAGGGTGGAGGAGATCTCCTCCAGGTACACCGGCAGGATCTCGTCGCTCAGCCCCAGGGACTTCTGCAGCTCGATGAAGAAGTCCAGCGCCGCCAGTTCGAGTGCGGTGTCGCCGCGGTGGCGGGTGATCGAGTCGGCGTCGACCTGCCAGTGGTCCAGGCCGCGCAGCCTCGCGGTGAACGCGTAGCGGGTCTCGCCGTCGTCGCTGCGGACGACGTACCGGCCGTCGCCGGCCGGTTCCGGCGTGACGAGCCGCTCGTGCGCGAACTCGGCGAGCGCCTTGCGGATCAGAAGACGGTTGGCCCGCGCCCAGCGGTGGGGGGACAGATGCGCCACGGCGTCGGACAGGGTCATACGGACACTCCTCGGGCGGCCTCGAACTGTTCGCGCGTGCAGAAGCTCAGCAGCGCGCGCTTCTCCGGCTTGTCGATCTCTCGCTCGGGCACGAAGCCCACGGCCTCGTTCAGGGCGTGCACGGCCTTGTTGCCGACGTCGGGCTCCACCACGACCCGGCGGGTGGCCGGGTCGGCGAACAGCTCCTCCATCACGGCGGTGATGACGGCGCGGGTGAAGCCGTGGACCGGCCGGTCGGTGGGGGCGACCAGGAAGTGCATGCCGACGTCACCCGGCCGCGGCTCGTAGAGCCCGACGAGTTCGACGTACCGGGGGTCGTACTTCTCCATCAGGAACGCGGGTTCGCCGTCGTGCAGGCCCAGGTAGGCGTGGTGGTGCTCGTGGGCGGCGATCCGCATGTACTCGCGCTCG
Organism: Streptomyces sp. DH-12; assembly: GCF_002899455.1. GTDB lineage: Bacteria > Actinomycetota > Actinomycetes > Streptomycetales > Streptomycetaceae > Streptomyces. The sequence goes on from NZ_PPFB01000001.1 coordinate 4,880,847, forward strand.
ACGTCCTGCAGCTTCGCGTCCTGCATCATCCAGAACGCCGCCTTGGGGTGGGTCACCCAGCGGTGCAGCAGCTCCGCGTCCCTCAGCGGGTCGAGCGGGCGGACCGTGAACGTGCCGACGGCGCTCATACGGCGAACTCCTGGAAGGCGATGCTCTTCTCGACCGGGTAGTACTCGGCGCCCAGCAGCTCGCGGATGATGGACGCGTTGCGGTACGGGCCCATGCCCAGGTCGGGGCTGGTGACGCTGTGCGTGTGCACGCCCGCGTTCTGCAGGAAGACGCCGCGTCCGGTGACGTCGACGGCGTAGTTGCGGGCGACGTCGAAGCGGCCGTGGCCGTCGAAGCGCAGCCGGTCGCGCACCGGCTCCAGGAAGGCCGGCTGCTCGTAGTGGTAGCCGGTGGCCAGCACCAGGCCCTCGGTGGCGATCTCGAAGTCCTTGCCCTGCTCGTCCTGGCGGAAGCCGAGCGTGTACGTGCCGTCCTCGTACCGTGCGGTGGTGAGCGAGGAGTTGGTGAGCAGCCGGGTGGGCACGCCGCGGCCGCCGCTCTCCACGTTCTTCTGGTACAGCAGGTCGAAGATCGCGTCGATCAGCTCCGAGTTGATCCCCTTGAACAGGCCCTTCTGCTGCTTCTCCAGCCGGTAGCGGGTCTCCTCGGGCAGCGCGCGGAAGTAGTCGATGTAGTCCGGGGACGTCATCTCCAGGGTCAGCTTGGTGTACTCCAGCGGGAAGAACCGCGGGGAGCGGGTGACCCAGTTGAGCTGGTAGCCGTGGGCGTCGATCTCCGAGAGGAGCTCGTAGTAGATCTCGGCGGCGCTCTGCCCGCTGCCCACGATCGTGACCGACTTCTTCCCCAGCAGCTCCGCCTTGCGGTGCACGTACTGCGCGTTGTGGAAGAGGTCCCCCTCGAGCCCGCGGCACGCCTCGGGCACGAACGGCACGGTGCCGGTGCCGAGCACCAGGTGCCGGCCGCGGTACGTCGTGCCGGTGGACGTGGCCACGACGTACACCTCGGCGGCCTCGTCCCAGGTGACCTCGGTGACCGTGGTGCCGAAGCGGATGCTGCCGAGCTGCGCGGCGGCCCAGCGGCAGTAGTCGTCGTACTCGACGCGCAGCGGGTAGAAGTTCTCCCGGATGTAGAACGAGTACAGCCGGCCCTTCTCCTTCAGGTAGTTGAGGAAGGAGTAGGGGGACGTCGGGTCGGCGAGGGTGACCAGGTCCGACATGAACGGGGTCTGGAGGTGGGCCCCGTCGAGGAACATCCCCGCGTGCCACTCGAAGTCCGGCTTGGACTCCAGGAAGACGCCGGAGAGTTCGTCGATGGGCTCGGTCAGGCAGGCCAGTCCCAGGTTGAACGGGCCCAGTCCGATGCCCACGAAGTCGTGGGCCGGTTCCGTGGTGTCAGCAAGCGCGGTCAAGGGACTCTCCCAGGTACTGCTCGGCGTGGCCGGCGATCAGGTCGAGGACGGCCGTGATGTCGGCCGTCGTGGTCTCGGGGTTGAGCAGGGTGAACTTCAGGTAGTGGCGCCCGGACACCTTGGTGCCCGCGACCACCGCGTCACCGGAGGCGAACAGGGCCTTGCGGGCGTACAGGTTGGCCCGGTCGATGTCGGCGGGGTCGGTCACGGAGGCCGGGACGTACCGGAAGACCAGGGTGGACAGGCTGGGCTCGACCACCACGTCGAAGCGCGGGTCGGCGGCCAGCAGCTTCCAGCCCTCGGCCGCGAGGTCGCACACCTCGTCGAAGAGCGCGCCGATGCCGTCGGCGCCCATCACGCGCAGCGTCATCCACAGCTTGAGCGCGTCGAAGCGGCGGGTGGTCTGGAGGGACTTGTCGACCTGGTTGGGGATGCGCTCGGTCACCATGCGGCGCGGGTTGAGGTACTCCGCGTGGTAGGTGGCGTGCCGCAGCGTGGCCGCGTCGCGCACCAGCACGGCCGACGAACTGACCGGCTGGAAGAACGACTTGTGGTAGTCGACGGTGACCGAGTCGGCGCGCTCGATGCCGTCGATGCGGTGCCGGTACTTCAGCGAGGCGAGCAGGCCGCAGCCGTAGGCGGCGTCCACGTGCATCCAGGCGCCGTACTGCTCGCACAGGCCGGCGATCTCCGGCAGCGGGTCGATGGAGCCGAAGTCGGTGGTGCCGGCGGTGGCGACGACCGCCATCGGGATCAGACCCGTCTCGGCGCAGCGCTCCAGCTCGCGGGCGAGGGCGACGGTGCGCATCCGCTTGTCGTGGTCGACGGGGACCACCACCACGGCGTCGGGGCCGAGGCCGAGCAGCTTCGCGGACTTCTGCACGCTGAAGTGGCTGACCTCGGAGGCGAAGACGCGCAGCTTCGCCAGGTCCTCGGTCTTGGTCTCCTCCCGGGCCAGCAGCAGCGCCTGGAGGTTGGACTGGGTGCCGCCGGAGGTGAACACGCCGTCGGCGGCGGGGCCGAGGCCGATGCGGGCGGCCGTCCAGTCGATGAGTTTCCGCTCGATCAGGGTGCCGCCGGCCGACTGGTCCCAGGTGTCCAGGGAGGAGTTGACGGCGGAGAGCACGGCCTCGCCGAGCACGGCCGGGATGACGACCGGGCAGTTGAGATGGGCGAGGTAGCGGGGGTGGTGGAAGTAGACCGCGTCCCGGAGGTAGACGTCCTCCAGTTCGTCCAGCACCGCGCCGGTGTCGTACAGCGGCTGGTCGAGGTCGATCGCGTCGATGCGAGGGGCGAGGTCGTCGACCGTGACGCCGGTGAACGGACGGTCGGTGGTGGCGAGTTGGGCGGCCACCCGCTCGACTCCTTCGGTCACGGAGCGTCGGTAGTGCTCCGTGGTGGTGTCGTTGAGCAGGTGCGAGCGCATGTGGGGGTCCTCCGGTGGGGACGGTCCGGTGCGGGGAGAGGTCCAGTGCGGTTCAACTTAGGTTAGCCTAACCAAACTTTTCGGGCCGCAATCCCCTTTCCCCCGTGACCGTCGTCACGCCCCGTCGGCCCTTGACGAAGCGCCGACTCCCGTACTTCTCACGCCTGTTCGCGCAGCTGCTCCTCCGAGAGGCCGCGTCGCCAGTAGCCCACGAACGTCACCCGCCGGCGGTCGACGCCACGCTCACGGACGAAGTGCCGGCGCAGCTGCTTCACCTGGCCGGACTCCCCGGCGATCCACACGTAGGCGCGCTCGGGGGAGGGGAGGGCGGCCTGCCGGACGGCGTCCAGGGCCGAGGGGGTCTCCGGGGCGGCGCCCTCCCGGGCGAACCAGGTGACCTCCGCGTCCGCCGCGGTCGGCAGCTCCTGGACGTCCCCGGCGTGCGGCACCTCCAGCCAGACCCGGGCGCGGATGCCGGGCGGGAGGGTCTCCAGGACGGCGGCCGCGGCGGGCAGGGCGGTCTCGTCCGCCCACAGCAGCACCGTCGAGGTGTCATCGGGCGGACGGAAGCGGATCGCGCGGTTGTCGGCGATCGCGGGGCCGAGCACCAGCACCCGGTCACCCACGGCGGCGCGGGCGGCCCAGCGGGACGCCGGACCGGCCTCGGCGGACGGGCCCGCCTCGGCGCCGACGCCGTGCAGCACGAAGTCGACGTCGATCTCTGCGGCCCGCCCCAGGGCGTCCGTGCGCAGCGCCCGCAGCGTGTACGAGCGCATCACCGCCCGTACGTCGTCGGGCAGGTCGCGCCAGCCCTGCCACCAGCCGTCGCCGAGCTCCAGCGGCACGACCGGCGCGTCCTGCCCCGGGCGGGGCAGGAACAGCGACAGGGACTGGTCACGTCCGTCGGAGCGGAAGTCGCGCAGTTCCGGCCCGGTGAAGGTGACCCGGATCAGCGACGGGCCGAGCCGCCGCGTCCCGGCGACCCGAAGGGCGAAGAAACGGAACGGGGCGGCCACGGCAGTCGTCACGGCGTACTCCTGCGAGTCGGGGGCGGCTGGACCTTGCGAGGGGACCTGCGAGGGGACCTGCGAGGGGGCCTGCGAGGGGGCCTTGCGCGGGGGTCAGCCGACCTTCTCGGCCTTCTCGATGGCCTCGGCGAGCGCCTCCACCGGCGCCACGCACTTGTCGTAGGAGAGGATCGGCTCGGTGGAGCGGGAGATGACCTGGCCGGCCTTGACGGCGGGCAGCTGCTTCCAGGTCGCCTCGGTGATGTCGGCGGGCTGGATGGCCGAGCTGCGGTCGTCCATCATGATCACGTCGGCCTTGTGCTTGTCGACGTTCTCCCAGCTCAGGCTCTCGAACCAGCCGCCGGTGGCCTTCTTGGCCTCCTCCGTCGGCTCGACGAAGTTCACCCCGAGGGCCTTGAAGTACTCCAGGTCGATGGAGAGGTTGGTGCCCGAGACGTAGAACAGCTCCGGGCTCGCCGAGCCGACCAGCACCTTGATCTCGGGCCTGGCCCTGGCGGCCTTGCGCAGCCGCTCCGAGGCCGCCTCGAAGCGCTTCTTGGCGTCGGTGACCTTGGCGGCCGTCATGTCGGCGCCGAGCGACTCGGCCAGCTCCCACATCCGCTGCAGCGGGCCGGTGAGCTGACGGTCGAACACGGAGATGCCGACGCTGGGCGCGAGCTTGGCGATCTTGTCCTTGGACGCCTCGGGGACGTACCAGAGGGTGCCGGCGTCGTCGAACATCGTGGAGATCAGGACGTCGGGCGCGAGGGCCGCGTACTTCTCGACGTTGAACTGGTCCCAGACGTTGCCCAGGACGGTCACCTTGCTGATGTCCATGTCGCCGGCCTGGACGTCGGCCTTGCCGTCCCTGGTCTTCGTCGGGCCGAAGACGCCCTTGACCTCGACGCCGTAGTCGTACAGCGCGGCGGCGACACCCGTGAACGCGACGATGTTCGCGGGCGCCTCGTCGAGCTTCACCGTGGTGCCGCGGTCGTCCTTGAAGGACCAGGGGCCGGACTTCGCGGAGCCCTTCGTGTCCGCGCCGCCGTCCTTCGCGTCGTCGCCCCCGCAGGCGGTGAGCGCGGCGCCGAGACCGAGGGCGCCACCGGCGGCGAGCAGTCCGCGACGGGTCAGACGGGCGGTTCTGGCGTTCGACATGGAAGGGTCTGCTTTCGTGCGTACGGGACCGGTGTGCAAACAGCGTTAGGTTAGCCTAACCAAACGATCTGTCCAGAGGGCATCCGGTGTCCCTTCCGGGAAACGCCGGTTCCGCACCGTGATCCGGGTCACCCGGCGGCACGGCAGCGGCCCGCGCCGTGGCCGGCGCGGGCCGCCCGCACCCGCAGGCGCGCTCAGCCCGTCAGGCCCAGCTCCCGTGCGATCAGCATCCGCTGGACCTCGCTGGTGCCCTCGCCGATCTCCAGGATCTTGGAGTCGCGCCACATGCGGGCCACCGGGTACTCGTTCATGAAGCCGTAGCCGCCGTGAATCTGCGTGGCGTCGCGCGCGTTGTCCACGGCCACCGTGGAGGAGTACAGCTTCGCCAGCGCCGCCTCCTTCTTGAACGGCTCGCCCGCCACCAGCCGGCTCGCCGCGTCCCGCCACGCCAGACGCGCCGTGTGCGCCTTCATCTCCATGTCGGCGATCTTGAACTGGATCGCCTGGTTCGCGCCGATCGGACGCCCGAACGCGTGCCGCTCCCCGGCGTACTTCACCGACTCGTCCACACAGCCCTGGGCGAGCCCCGTGGCCAGCGCCGCGATCGCGATGCGGCCCTCGTCGAGGATGCGCAGGAACTGGGCGTATCCGCGCCCCTCCTCGCCCAGCAGGTTGGCCGCCGGGACGCGCACGTCCTGGAAGGACAGCTCCCGCGTGTCCGAGGCGTTCCAGCCGACCTTGGAGTACGGCGCCGCGACCGTGAAGCCCGGAGTGCCGGACGGGACGATGATCGCCGAGATCCGCGGCTTCCCGTCGGGCTTGCGGCCGGTGACCGCGGTGACCGTGACCAGGCCCGTGATGTCCGTGCCGGAGTTGGTGATGAAGCACTTGGTGCCGTTGATCACCCACTCGTCGGTCGCCTCGTCCAGCCGGGCCGTCGTGCGGGTCGCGCCCGCGTCGCTGCCGCCGTCCGGCTCGGTCAGCCCGAACGCGCCCAGGATCTCGCCCGAGCACAGCCGGGGCAGCCACTCGCGCTTCTGCTCCTCGGTGCCGAACAGGTGCAGCGGCATGGCGCCCAGCGAGACCCCCGCCTCCAGGGTGATGGCCACCGAGGAGTCCACCCGCGCCAGTTCCTCCAGCGCGATGCCGAGCGCGAAGTAGTCGCCGCCCATGCCGCCGTACTCCTCCGGGAACGGCAGGCCGAACAGGCCCATGCGGCCCATCTCCCGCACGATCTCGTACGGGAACTCGTGCCGCTCGTAGAAGTCACCGATCTTCGGCGCCACCACGTCGTGCGCGAACTCCTCGACCGTGCGGCGGAGTTCCTCGAGTTCGGGAGAGAGCTTGTGGTCCATGTCGTCACTGCTCCTGGTGGGAGAGGGCTCGTACGGTGCGGGACGGGCTGGGCCGGCCCAGGTGGGCGGCCATCCAGACGCTTGTGGCGACCAGACGGCCGAGGTCGACCCCGGTGTCGATGCCGAGGCCCCGCAGCATCCACACGAGGTCTTCGGTGGCGAGGTTGCCGGTGGCGGACTTCGCGTAGGGGCAGCCGCCCAGTCCGCCGGCCGAGGCGTCGACCGTGGCGACGCCCTGCTGGAGGGCGGCCAGCGTGTTGGACAGCGCCTGGCCGTAGGTGTCGTGGAAGTGCACGCCCAGCGCGGGGACGGGCACGCCCGCCTCCGTGAGCGCGCCGATCAGGGCCGTCACATGACCGGGGGTCGCCACCCCGATCGTGTCGCCCAGGCTCAGCTCGTCGCAGCCCATGTCGAGCAGCGCCCGGCACACGCGCACCACCTGGGGGACCGGGACCGCGCCCTCCCAGGGATCGCCGAAGCACATCGACAGATAGCCGCGCACATGGACGCCCTGCTCCTTCGCGCGGGCCACCACCGGCTCGAACATGGCCAGCGCCTCGTCCACCGTGCGGTTGAGGTTGGCCTTGGCGAAGGACTCCGTGGCGCTGGCGAACACCGCCACCCGGCGGGCGCCCAGCGCCAGCGCACGGTCCAGGCCGCGCTCGTTGGGCACCAGCACCGGCAGCTCCACCGGCAGGTCGGACACCGCCGGGTACAGCTCCTCGGCGTCCGCGAGCTGGGGCACCCACCGGGGGTGCACGAAGCTCGTCGCCTCGATCGTGGTCAGGCCCGTGCCGGCCAGCCGGCGGACGAACTCCGCCTTCACGGCCGTCGGCACGGTCGCCGTCTCGTTCTGCAGGCCGTCGCGGGCGCCCACCTCGTGGATCCGCACCCGCGCGGGCAGCCCCTCGGCCGGCACGGTCATGGGCAGGCCGAGCTCACCGGCGTTCATGCCGTCTCCCCTTCCGCCGTTTCCGCGGGCGCGATGACCGCGAGCACCTGGTCCATGGCGACCGTCGTGCCCGGGGTCACGTCCAGTTCGGTGACCGTGCCGGCGTGCGGGGCGGAGATGACGTGCTCCATCTTCATCGCCTCCACCACCAGCAGGCTCTGGCCCGCGTCCACCTCGTCGCCGACGGCGACCTTCACCACCGTCACCGTGCCCGGCATCGGCGCGGTCAGCGAGTCGGCGCCCGCCTGACCCGCCCGGGTGAGGGACGCGGCCACCGGGTCGTGGTCCCGCACCTGCCAGGCGTCGCCGTCCCGGCCCAGCCAGGAGCCGTCCGGCAGGGCGGCGAAGGTGTGCGCGACACCGTCCAGCACACAGGTGAACCGGTGCCCGTCCAGCGGTCCGGCCGACGCCCGCAGCGGGGTGTCCGCGCCCGGCGGCAGCAGCTCCGTGCCGCCGTCGGCGGTGGTCCGGACCCGCACGGTCACCGGGTCGTGGCCCGCCACCCGCAGGTGGTGCGCCGTCCAGGCCCGGCCGCCGCCCATCCGCCAGCCGTCGGCGGCGGCGAACGGGTCCCGCCAGCCGGGGCCCGCGGCGGGCGCGAGGGCGGCCTGGCGCAGCAGCGCGGCCGCCGCGTACACCTCGGCCGGCACCTCGCCGCCGGCCAGGGAGTCCGCCTCGCGCTCCACCAGCCCGGTGTCCAGCTCGCCGGAGACCACCGCCGGGTGGGCGAGCAGCCGCCGCAGGAAGCCCGCGTTGGTCTGCACGCCCAGCGTCACCGTCCCCGCGAGCGCCGCCCGCAGCTTGCGCAGCGCGGTCGCCCGGTCGGGGCCGTACGCGATGACCTTGGACAGCATCGGGTCGTAGAGGCTGCCGACCTCCGTGCCCTCGGTGAGCCCCGAGTCGGTGCGCACGCCGTCGCCCTGCGGCTCGCGCAGCCGCAGCACCGTGCCGCCGGAGGGCAGGAAGCCGCGCGCGGGGTCCTCGGCGCACAGGCGTGCCTCGACCGCGTGCCCGGTCAGCCGGACGTCGTCCTGCCCGAACGGCAGCCGCTCGCCCGCCGCGACCCGCAGCTGCCACTCCACCAGGTCGAGCCCCGTGATCAGCTCGGTGACCGGGTGCTCCACCTGGAGCCGGGTGTTCATCTCCATGAAGCAGTACGCCGACGGGTCGTCGCCCGGGACGATGAACTCCACCGTGCCCGCGCCCCGGTAGCCGCAGGAGCGGGCCGCCCGCACGGCCGCCTCGCCCATCGCCGCCCGCGTCGCCTCGTCGAGGAGCACACTGGGCGCCTCCTCGACGATCTTCTGGTGGCGCCGCTGGAGCGAGCACTCGCGCTCGCCCAGGTGCACCACGTTCCCGTGGCCGTCGGCCAGCACCTGGATCTCGATGTGCCGGGGCCGGTCGATCCACCGCTCCACCAGCAGGGTGTCGTCGCCGAAGGAGGCGCGGGCCTCGCGCCGGGCGGCGGCGATCTCGTCCGCCAGCCGTGTCTCGTCCCGCACCAGCCGCATGCCCTTGCCACCGCCGCCCGCCGACGGCTTCAGCAGCACCGGCATGCCGATCTCCCGGGCCGCGTCCACGAGCTCCGCGTCCGTCAGCCCGCTGCCGCTGGAGCCGGGCACCACCGGCACCCCGGCCGCCTGCACCGTCTCCTTCGCGCGGATCTTGTCGCCCATCAGGGCGATGGCGTCCGCCGGGGGCCCGATGAAGGCGAGGCCCGCCGCCTCGCAGGCCCGCGCGAACTCCGCGTTCTCGGCGAGGAAGCCGTACCCCGGGTGCACCGCCTGCGCGCCGGTGCGGGCGGCCGCCTCCAGCAGCCGCTCCGCCGACAGGTAGCTCTCCGCGGCCGGCGCCGGCCCGATCCGCACCGCCGTGTCGGCCTCCCGGACGTGCCGCGCTCCGGCGTCCGCGTCGGAGTACACCGCCACCGAGCGCACGCCCAGCGACCGCAGCGTGCGCACGACACGGACAGCGATCTCGCCCCGGTTGGCCACCAGCACCGTGTCGAACATCTGATCAGTCATCGTCAGGGGTCCCCTCACATCCGGAAGACGCCGAACTGGGGGTCACCCAGGGGCGCGTTGGCGCACGCGGTCAGGGCCAGCCCCAGCACCTGCCGGGTCTCCATCGGGTCGATCACGCCGTCGTCCCAGAGGCGGGCCGTCGCGTAGTAGGCGTTCCCCTGCCGCTCGTACTGGGCGCGGACCGGGGCCTTGAAGGCCTCTTCCTCCTCCGCGGGCCACTCCTCGCCGCGCGCCTCCAACTGGTCCCGCTTGACGGTCGCGAGGACCGAGGCGGCCTGCTCGCCGCCCATCACCGAGATCTTGGCGTTCGGCCACATCCACAGGAAGCGGGGGGAGTAGGCCCGCCCGCACATGGAGTAGTTGCCCGCGCCGTAGGAACCGCCGACCACGACGGTCAGCTTCGGCACGCGCGTGCAGGCGACCGCCGTGACCATCTTGGCGCCGTGCTTGGCGATGCCGCCCGCCTCGTAGTCCTTGCCGACCATGAAGCCCGAGATGTTCTGCAGGAACACCAGGGGGATGCCGCGCTGGTCGCACAGCTCGATGAAGTGGGCGCCCTTCTGGGCGGACTCGGCGAACAGGATGCCGTTGTTGGCGACGATCCCCACCGGGTGGCCGTGGAGGCGCGCGAACCCGGTGACCAGGGTCTGCCCGAACTCCGCCTTGAACTCCGCGAACCGGGAGCCGTCCACGACGCGCGCGATGATCTCGCGGACGTCGTAGGGGGTGCGGGAGTCCACCGGCACCGCGCCGTACAGCCCCGCCGGGTCCACCTTGGGCTCGGCGGTCGGCTCCACCCGCCAGGGCAGCTGCCCGCGCGCGGGGAGCGTGGAGACGATCTGGCGCACGATCCTGAGCGCGTGCGCGTCGTCCTCGGCGAGGTGGTCGGTCACCCCGGACACCCGCGAGTGGACCTCGCCGCCGCCCAGCTCCTCCGCCGTGACCACCTCACCGGTGGCCGCCTTCACCAGCGGCGGGCCGCCGAGGAAGATCGTGCCCTGGTTGCGCACGATCACCGCCTCGTCGCTCATCGCGGGCACGTACGCCCCGCCCGCCGTGCAGGAGCCGAGCACCGCCGCGATCTGCGGGATGCCGGCGCCCGACATCCGGGCCTGGTTGTAGAAGATGCGGCCGAAGTGGTCCCGGTCCGGAAAGACCTCGTCCTGCATCGGCAGGAACGCCCCGCCGGAGTCCACCAGGTAGACGCAGGGCAGCCGGTTGTCCAGGGCCACCTCCTGCGCGCGCAGGTGCTTCTTCACGGTCATCGGGTAGTACGTGCCGCCCTTGACCGTGGCGTCGTTGGCGACGATCACGCACTCGCGGCCCGCGACCCGGCCGATCCCGGCGATCACCCCGGCCGCCGGGGCCTGCCCGTCGTACATCCCGTCGGCGGCCAGCGGGGCCAGCTCCAGGAAGGGCGAGCCGGGGTCGAGGAGGGTGTCCACCCGGTCGCGCGGGAGCAGCTTCCCGCGCGCGGTGTGGCGGGCGCGCGCCCGCTCGCCGCCGCCGAGCGCCGCCGCGGCCAGCTTGCCGCGCAGCTCCTCGACGAGGGCGCGGTGCGCCTCCTCGTTGGCCCGAAAGGCCTCCGACGCGGGATCTGCCGCGCTGTGAAGCTCCGGTGCCTCATGCATCCTGCGGGTCCCCTCACGTGTTAATGAGCGTTAACGCATTTCCCTCAGGTTAACGATCGCTAACCCCCCTGTCTAGAATCGTCCGTATGGCCACCAGAACCGACGCCCCCACTCGCCGCGAGCAGATCCTCAAGGAGGCCGCGCGGCTCTTCGCCGAGCGTGGCTTCCACGGGGTCGGCGTCGACGAGATAGGCGCCGCCGTCGGCATCAGCGGGCCCGGCCTCTACCGGCACTTCCCGGGCAAGGACGCGATGCTCGCGGAGCTGCTGGTCGGCATCAGCGAGTCGCTGCTGGCCGGTGCGCGGCGGCGGCTCGAAGAGGCGGACGCGGCGGACGGGGCGGCCCCCGGGGCGGTCCTCGACTCGCTGATCGAGGGGCACATCGACTTCGCGCTCGACGACCGCCCGCTCATCACCCTGCACGACCGTGAGCTGGACCGCCTCCGGGACGCCGACCGCAAGCTGGTGCGCAGGCTCCAGCGGCGGTACGTCGAGCTGTGGGTGGACGTGGTGCGCCGCCTCTACCCGGACCTCGCCGAGCCCGCCGCCCGCTCGGCGGTCCACTCGGTCTTCGGCCTCCTCAACTCCACCCCCCATCTCACCCGTCCGGGCTCCCTCCCGGACCGCGTGGGCACGGCGGAGCTGCTCCACCGGATGGCGCGGGGGGCGTTCGCGGCGGCGGCGGACGCCTGAGCGGCCGCCCGGGCCGCCGCCGGTCTCCGGCCTCCGCCGGAGTGACGAGCGTTACGGGGCGCCCGGTCTGGACGGGCGTGGATACTCGCCGGTACCTTGCTCTGAGCAAGCGCTTAGACATGCCCAGGCTGCGGAGGTGGCGGACAGTGCGCCGTACGATTTTCAACGAGGATCACGAGGCGTTCCGGGAGACCATCCGCGCCTTCATCGAGGCCGAGGTCGTCCCCGTCTACGACGAGTGGTTCGCGGCGGGACAGGCGCCCCGCGACTTCTACTACAAGCTCGGTGAGCTCGGCGTCTTCGGCATCAGCGTGCCGGAGGAGTACGGCGGCGCCGGCATGGACACCCACAAGTTCGAGGCCGTCCTCTACGAGGAGACCGCCCGCGCGGGCGTCCAGTTCGGCGGCTCCGGCGTGCACGTGCTGCTCGCCCTGCCCTACATCAAGATGCTCGGCACCGACGAGCAGAAGAAGCGTTACCTCCCGAAGTTCGTCACCGGCGAGGAGATGTGGGCCATCGCGATGACCGAGCCGGGCACCGGCTCCGACCTCGCGGGCATGAAGACCACCGCCAAGCTGAGCGAGGACGGCACCCACTACGTGCTCAACGGCGCCAAGACCTTCATCACCGGCGGCGTGCACGCCGACAAGGTGATCGTCTGCGCCCGCACCGCGGCCCCCACGGCCGAGGACCGCCGCCACGGCATCTCCCTGTTCGTCGTGGACACCAAGTCCGAGGGCTACTCGGTGGGCCGCAAGCTCGACAAGCTCGGCCTGCGCACCTCCGACACCGCCGAGCTGGCGTTCGTCGACGTCAAGGTCCCCGCCGAGGACCTGCTCGGCGAGGAGAACAAGGGCTTCTCCTACCTCGGCCACAACCTGGCCTCCGAGCGCTGGGGCATCGCCTACGGCGCCTACGCGCAGGCCAAGGCCGCCGTCCGGTTCGCCAAGCAGTACGTGCAGGAGCGCACCGTCTTCGGCAAGCCGGTCGCCCACTTCCAGAACACCAAGTTCGAGCTGGCCGCCTGCCAGGCCGAGGTGGACGCCGCCGAGGCCGTCGCCGACCGCGCCACCGAGGCCCTGGACGCCGGCGAGCTCACCCCCGCCGAGGCCGCCAGCGCCAAGCTGTTCTGCACCGAGGTCGCCCACCGCGTCATCGACCGCTGCCTCCAGCTGCACGGCGGCTACGGCTACATGAACGAGTACCCGATCGCCCGCCTGTACGCGGACAACCGGGTCAACCGCATCTACGGCGGCACCAGCGAGATCATGAAGACGATCATCGCCAAGGACATGGGCCTGTAAGGTCACGGAAATCCCGGCCGCAGACAACTGGTTCCATGAGTCAGGCTCTCCAGGACCTCCTCGATCTGCTCGACCTCGAGCAGATCGAGGAGGACATCTTCCGCGGCCGGTCCCGCGCCTCCGCCGTCCCCCGCGTCTTCGGCGGGCAGGTGGCGGCGCAGGCCCTGGTCGCCGCGGGGCGCACCGTCCCCGCGGACCGGCCCCCGCACTCGCTGCACGCGTACTTCCTGCGCACCGGCGACCCGGGCGCGCCGATCGTCTACACCGTCGACCGGATCCGCGACGGCCGGTCCTTCACCACCCGCCGGGTGGTGGCGGTCCAGCACGGCAAGCCGGTCTTCCACCTCTCCGCGTCCTTCCAGGCGCACGAGGAGGGCCTGGACCACCAGGCGCCGATGCCGCCCTCCCCGGACCCGGAGACGCTCCCCACCTCCGAGGAACGGCTGCGCGGCTACCCGCACCTGTCGTCGGAGGTCGTGCACCGCTACCTCGGCGCCCGCGCGGCCGTCGACCTGCGCCACGTCGACGACCCGCCCTACGGCCGCTTCGGCGAACCGCGCGACCCCCACTCGCAGGTCTGGTTCCGCACCAACGGCAAGGTCGAGGGCGACGACCCGCTGCTCCACGTCGTGCTCGCCACGTACGTCTCCGACATGACGCTGCTGGACTCGATCCTGCTCGCCCACGGGCGCGGCGGCTGGGCGGTCGGCGACGTGGTCGGGGCGTCCCTGGACCACGCGATGTGGTTCCACCGCCCGTTCCGCGCGGACGAGTGGCTGCTGTACGACCAGCAGTCCCCGTCGGCCCACGGCGGCCGGGGTCTCGGCCAGGGCCGCATCTACACCCAGGACGGCCGCCTCGCGGTCTCCGTCATCCAGGAGGGCGTGGTCCGCGTCCCGCGCGAGGACTGAGCCGGCGCCGGCCGCTTCCCGGCTCCCCGGTGCGGGGAAGCGGCGTCCCGCGAGGGCTCGGACGGCCGTCCCGCGTCCCGGGGGAGCGTTCCAGGCCACGGGAATCCGCGCTGGTCAGCGGCCGTTCCAGCGTTCCGGCGTCCCGTACCGGGCGTCCGGTGTGGCGGGTGGGACGGATCACGGCACAAGCTGCGGTCATCCCCGGCGGCCCGCCGGACGACCCACCACGTCACACCCTGGAGAACACCGTGCGTTCACGCTTCGCCACCCGCGCCACCCGCTTCGCCCTGGCCGCCGTCGCCGCACTCGCCCTCGGCGGGGCCGCGACCGCCACCGCCACCGCCGACAGCGGCGGCTCCACCACCCGGCCCTGCGCGACCAGCGACCTGAACTTCAAGGTCACGGCCGAGACGCAGGCGGGCGGCTACTACCTGATCACCGCCAAGGCCAAGCCCGGACTCATCTGCCACCTGGAGGGCGTCTTCCCCTCCGCCTCCTTCGGCTCCTCCCCCGACACCGAGGTCTCGCCCGCCGAGCACGGCGTCAGCGACGACATCGTCCTCGCCGGCTCCACCGCCGCCTACGCCGGCATCAGCCCCAAGAGCACCAACGACGACAACGGCATCGAGTTCGACCGGATCCACCTCTCGGTCGCCGGTGACGAGGAGAACTCCGTCACGCTGCGCCTCCCCGACACCGCCACGGTCGACCGGCCCATCGCCACCAACTGGCACGCCGACCCCGCCGACGCCGTCCCGTTCCTCGGCTGACCCGCGCGTCCACCGGCCGCCCTCGCCGGCCGGGTGTGTCCCCCGCACCCGGCCGGCGAGGGCGTCTCACCGCGCCAGACCGGCCTGCGCCAGCAGATAGGCCGTCATCGGGTCGTAGTGGCGGGGGCTGGTCACGTGGTCGTCCAGGGGGACCGTCACCTGGACCGTGCCCTCGGCCTCGGCGAGGAACAGCGCCGGGTCGTTGCAGTCGGCGTACCCGACGGAGTCCACGCCGTACTGGCCGGCGGCGCCCGCCCAGCCGTGGTCGGCGACCACCAGGTCGGGCAGCGGGCGGCCCTCCCGCTCCAGCGCCGTCAGGATCGTCTTCATCGGCGCGCCCGAGTGGGTGTGCCACAGCGTCGCCCCGTGCTCCAGCACCGCCACGTCCGCGAACTGCATCACGTAGCCCTCTTCCGTGGTCAGCCCGTCCGGGATGACCACGATGTCGCAGCCCGCCGCCCGCAGCGCGCCGGCCGTCGCCCGGTGCACGTCCAGCAGACCGCCCGGGTGACCGGTCGCCAGCAGCACCCGCTGCCGTCCCTCCGCCGCCTTGCGCAACCGCCCGGCCATCCGTTCGAGACCGTCGACCGTCAGCTCCGGGTCGATGGTGTCCTGCCCGTACCGGTGCTCCGGGTCGTCGTTCACGCCGACCCGCTCGGCCATCACCGCGAGCACGTCCTGCTCGTCGGTCCAGCGCTCGCCGAGCTCCAGGCCGAGCCAGTAGTGCCGGTCGCCGTTCGCCAGCTTCCGGTAGTGGGAGAGGTTGTTCTCACGCGGTGTGGCGACCTCGCCCGCGATGCGGGTGGCGACCAGGTGTTCGACGAGTTCGGCGCGACTGGGAGTCCCGGGTATCGGCATGCCCCCATTGTGAGGCAGCCGACAGTGGCCGTCCCCGGCGTATCGCGCGCTGGGACGTGCGTCACGTACTCGGACGACTCCGCAGTGCTGCTCAGGGGGCCGCCCCCCGACGCCGCACAGCCGCTCAGGCCCGCCGCAGCGCGAACCACAGCTCCATCCGCACGTCCGGGTCGTCCAGGTCCGCCTCCAGCAGGGCCGCGCACCGCGCGATCCGCTGCCGCACGGTGTTGCGGTGCACGCCCAGGGCCACCGCCGTGCGGTCCCAGCTGCCGTGCAGGGACAGCCAGGTGCGCACCGTGTCGACCAGGGCCGGGGCCTGCGCTATCGGGGCGAGCAGCGCGCGGGCGTGGGCGTCGGCGTCGTCCGGCGGGACCAGGTCGGCGAGGGCCGGACGGTCGCCGTGGCGCAGCAGCGGGGTGCGGGTGGCGCGGGCCCGGACCAGGGCGCGGGCGGCCTGGGTGTCGGCGGCCGGCCAGTCCCGCGGGGCCGCCGCCGCGCTGACGCCGAGCGTCCAGCCCGGCACCCGGTCCACCGTCCGCCCGTCGGGCACCAGCACCCGCACCGCCTCGCCCGCCACGTCCACCAGCGTCGAGCCGAGCGCGGCGCCCAGCGCGGAGGCGGCCACCGGGTCCGGCGCCCTCCGCCCGTCCGGCCTGCCGTGCACCACCCGCCACCGGTCCCCGCCGAGCAGCGGCGCCACCTCCGCGGGCGTCGCCCCCAGCAGCAGCCGTACCAGCGCGGAGGAGCGGCCGGCGCCGGAGCCGCTGTGCCGCTCGCCCGTGAGCAGGGAGAGCAGCACGGCCGCGACGGACGCGATGGTGTGGTCGCCCGCGTCCCGCCGCGGGGCGGCCGTCCCGAGCACGAACCCCTCGCCGTTGCCCAGCCCGTGGGCGACCAGCCGCACCCCGGCGACCGTGTCGCTCGCGGAGGAGGGGCGGGCGTCCGCGGGTTCCTGCCCGGGATCCGTGCCGCCCGAGGGCCGCACCACCTCCGCGAGCTTCACCAGCGCCGCCCGCACCTCCTCGCCCGGGTCCGCCCCCGCGCCCGCGACCTCGGCGCCCTCGGGGCCGTACAGCACCGCGCGTCCGCCCAGGCGGCGGGCGAGCTGCTGGAGGACGGCGGGGACCGGATCCGGGCGGGCGGCGGCGGTGGCGAGGCTCTGCTGGGCCTCCGTGACCCGCCGCAGCTCGGCCGTGCGGGCCTGCGCCATCAGCTGCCACAGCGCCCGCGCCACCGCCGAGAACGTCGTCCGGGGCGGCACCTCCAGCAGCGGCAGCCCGTGCATCTCGCACGCCTCCACCAGCGCCCCGGGCACCGTGTCGTGCACGGGTGCCACACCGAAGCCGAGCGCCGCCCCGCCCGCCGCGACGATCCGCGAGACGTACGCGTCGAAGTAGCCCGTGCCCGCGCCCTCCGGGATGTGCACGCCCGCCGACAGCAGCAGCTCGCCGCCCAGCAGGTACGGGTAGGGGTCGGCCATCTCCGAGGTGTGGGCCCAGTGCACCACGGCGGCCGGGTCCGCGGGGCCCGCGATCCGGCGCAGGCCCAGGTCCGCGCGGGCCAGCAGCGCGTCCAGGGGCACGGGAGGGGTGGGCGGAACAGTGGGGTCCGGCATGGTGGACGTTTCCTCCATCCCAGGCTGCCGATCGTGGATGAAACGTACACTTCGCAGTCGCTTTTCGGCCACCTAAGGTCGGGTCACCGGCATACCCGCGGGTACGGGCGGATGTCCCCGCGCGGCCGCCGGTGAGCGCGATCCGTCTGCACGACACGCCACCGACAGTGCGCGAAGGAGGCCCCCGCATGGCCCTGGACTACCTGGTCATCGTCCTCTACCTGGCCGGCATGCTGGCCATGGGCTGGTGGGGCATGCGCCGCGCCAAGTCCAAGAGCGAGTTCCTGGTGGCCGGCCGCCGCCTCGGCCCCGCCATGTACTCGGGCACCATGGCCGCCATCGTCCTCGGCGGCGCGTCCACCATCGGCGGCGTGGGCCTCGGCTACCAGTACGGCCTGTCCGGCGCCTGGATGGTGTTCACCATCGGCCTCGGCATCCTCGCCCTGAGCGTCTTCTTCTCCGCCCGCATCGCCCGGCTGAAGGTCTACACCGTCTCCGAGATGCTCGACCTGCGCTACGGCGGCCGGGCGGGCGTCATCTCCGGCGTCGTCATGTGGGCGTACACCCTGATGCTCGCGGTGACCTCGACCATCGCCTACGCCACCATCTTCGACGTCCTCTTCGACATCGACCGCACCCTCGCGATCGTCCTCGGCGGCTCGATCGTCGTCGCCTACTCGACGCTCGGCGGCATGTGGTCGATCACGCTCACCGACATGGTGCAGTTCGTCGTCAAGACCATCGGCGTGCTGCTCCTGCTGCTGCCCGTCGCCGTGGTCAAGGCGGGCGGGTTCGGCGAGATGAGGGCGCAGCTGCCCACCGAGTACTTCGACCCGCTGGGCATCGGCGGCGAGACCGTCTTCACCTACGTGCTGATCTACACCTTCGGCATGCTCATCGGGCAGGACATCTGGCAGCGCGTCTTCACCGCCCGCAGCGACCGCACGGCCCGCTGGGGCGGCACCGTCGCCGGCACCTACTGTCTCGCCTACGCCGTCGCCGGCGCCGTGATCGGCACCGCGGCCAAGGTGCTCTACCCGAAGCTCGCCAACGCCGACGACGCGTTCGCCACCATCGTCAAGGACGAGCTGCCGATGGGCGTGCGCGGTCTCGTGCTGGCCGCCGCCCTCGCCGCCGTGATGTCCACGTCCTCCGGCGCGCTGATCGCCTGCGCCACCGTCGCCAACAACGACATATGGGCGCGGCTGCGCGGCGTCGCGCGTCCGGGCGGCGAGCAGCACGACGAGGCCGACGAGGTCAAGGGCAACCGCGCCTTCGTCCTGTTGATGGGCCTCGCCGTGATCGCCGCCGCCATCGCCCTCAACGACGTCGTCCAGGCGCTGACCGTCGCGTACAACCTGCTGGTCGGCGGGCTGCTCGTGCCCATCCTCGGCGGGCTGCTGTGGAAGCGCGGCACCGCGCGGGGCGCCCTCGCGTCCGTCGCCGTCGGCGGACTCGCGGTCATCGGCCTGATGGCCGCCTACGGCGTCCTCGCCAACGAGCCCGTCTACTACGGCCTCCTCGCCTCCCTCGCGGCCTACGTCCTCGTCTCCCTGGCCACCCGCCCCACCGACGCGGCCGTGCTCGCCGCCTGGCGCGAACGCCTCGCCGGACGCGCCCCCGCGCCGGACAGCACGTCCGAAACCGTGTCCGAACAGGCCCCGGCCGCCCAGTAGCATCGTGAACAGTCAGCACATACGCGACGAAACGCAGAAAAGAGAGCAGTCCGCCATGAGCAGCAACGAGACGCCCCGCGGCCCCGTCGACTCCTCCCGCGTGCCGCGCTACGCGGGGCCCGCGACCTTCGCCCGGCTGCCCCGCCTCGACGAGGTCGGCCGCGCCGACGTCGCCGTGGTCGGCGTGCCGTTCGACTCGGGCGTCTCCTACCGGCCCGGCGCCCGCTTCGGCGGCAACGCCATCCGCGAGGCGTCCCGGCTGCTGCGCCCCTACAACCCCGCGCAGGACGCCTCTCCGTTCGCCCTGGCGCAGGTCGCGGACGGCGGTGACATCGCCGTCAACCCGTTCCACATCAACGAGGCCGTCGAGACCGTGGAGGCCGCCGCCGACGACCTCCTCGGCACCGGCGCCCGCCTGATGACCCTCGGCGGCGACCACACCATCGCGCTGCCGCTGCTGCGCTCGGTCGCCAAGAGGCACGGCCCGGTCGCGCTGCTCCACTTCGACGCGCACCTCGACACCTGGGACACCTACTTCGGCGCCGAGTACACCCACGGCACGCCGTTCCGCCGGGCCGTCGAGGAGGGCGTCCTCGACACCTCCGCCCTCTCCCACGTCGGCATCCGCGGCCCGCTGTACGGCAAGCAGGACCTCACCGACGACGAGAAGATGGGCTTCGGCATCGTCACCTCCGCCGACGTCTACCGCCGCGGCGCCGACGAGGTCGCCGACCAGCTCCGCCAGCGCATCGGCGACCGCCCGCTGTACGTCTCCATCGACATCGACTGCCTCGACCCCGCCCACGCGCCCGGCACCGGCACCCCCGAGGCGGGCGGCATGACCTCCCGCGAACTGCTGGAGATCCTGCGCGGCCTCGCCTCCTGCAACCTGGTCTCGGCCGACGTCGTCGAGGTGGCGCCCGCCTACGACCACGCCGAGATCACCTCGGTCGCCGCGTCCCACACGGCGTACGAACTGATCACGATCATGTCCCGGCAGATCGCGGAGGCCCGCGCCAAGTGACGCACGACCACGACCTGGAGCTCCGCCCGACCGCCGCCCAGACGAAGGCGGCGCTGAACCCTCCCCCCGGCCGTACCGGCGGTGACCTGGTCGTGGAGACCCTGGCCGGGCTCGGCGCGACGACCGTCTTCGGACTGCCCGGCCAGCACGCCCTCGGCGTGTTCGACGCCCTGCGCCGCTCCGACCTGCGCTACATCGGCCTGCGCGTGGAGAACAACGCCGGCTTCGCGGCGGACGCGTACGGCCGCATCACCGGCGAGGCGGCCCCGCTGCTGCTGTCCACCGGCCCCGGCGCGCTGACCTCGCTGGCCGCGCTGCAGGAGGCGGCGGCCGCGTCCGCACCGGTGCTGGCGATCAGCAGTCAGGTGCCGACCGCCGGGCTCGGCGGCGGCCGCCACGGCTATCTGCACGAACTCCCCGACCAGTCCGCCTCGTTCCGGGGCGTGGTCAAGTCCGTGCACACGGTCCGCACGGCCTCCCAGATCCCTTCGGCGATCGCGGCGGCCTGGAAGTCGGCGCTCACCGTCCCGCACGGACCGGTGTGGGTGGAGATCCCGCAGGACGTGCTGCTCGCCGAGACGATGCTGCCGGTGGTGACGGCGATGGACGCCACCCCGGACGAGCTGCCCCCGCGCCCCGAACTCACCGCGCTCGCCGCGCACCTGCTGGCCGGCGCGGACCGCCCCGCGATCATCGCGGGCGGGGGAGTGGTCCGCTCCGACGCCTCCGGCAAGCTGCGGCAGCTCGCCGAGCGGATCCAGGCGCCGGTGGTGACCACCCCCGGCGGCAAGGGCGCCTTCCCGTGGACCCACCCGCTGTCCCTCCAGTCCTGGCTGGAGGACCGCCACACCACCGACTTCCTGGAGGACGCGGACGTCCTGCTCGTCGTCGGCTCCGGACTCGGCGAACTCTCCTCGAACTACCACACGTTCGCACCGCGCGGCCGGGTCGTCCAGATCGAGGCCGACCTCGGCAAGCTGGAGTCCAACCACCCCGGCATCGGCATCCACGCGGACGCCCGCCTCGCGCTCCAGGCGCTCCTGGAGACGGTCGAACCGCGCGAGGACGAGACCGCCCCCGCGCGGGTGCGGGAGCTGCTGGACCGGGTGCGGGCCCGCATCGACGCGCAGGACCTCGCGCTGGAGCAGCAGGTGCTGACGGCCGTGCGGCGCGCCCTGCCGACCGGTTCGCCGTCCTTCTGGGACATGACGATCCTCGCCTACTGGGCGTGGTCGGCGTTCGACGCGATGGGCCCCAACCACCTGCACTCGGCGCAGGGCGCCGGCGGCCTCGGCTACGGCTTCCCGGCGGCCCTCGGCGCGGCGGTCGCCGACCCCACCCGCCCGGTGCTGGCGGTCTCCGGCGACGGCGGCGCGCTGTACTCGATCGCCGAGCTGGCTACGGCACGCCAGTACGACCTCGACGTCACCTGGCTGATCGTCGACGACGGTGGCTACGGCATCCTGCGCGAGTACATGACCGACGCCTTCGGCGAGCCCACGGCGACGGAACTGACCCGCCCGGACTTCGTGGCCCTGGCGCGGTCCTTCGGGGTGCCGGGAGCGCGGACCACCCCCGAGACCCTGGAGCGGGACCTCGCCGAGGCCCTGGCGGCTCCGGGCCCGTCCGTGGTCGTCCTCCCGGCGGTCCTGCGGATGTTCGCGCCGACCCACCTGGACTGAGCCCGCGGCACCGCTTCCCGCGGCGGGCGCGTCCGCCGGGGGTGTCCGGCGCGTGCCCCGGTTCGCCGTGGGTGACAGCACCGTGGTGCGGGTGAGCAGGTCGTCCGGGTGCGTGCGGTCGCCCGTCCCCGGGACGAGCACGGTGAGGCCCGTTCGGGCGCCGCCCGGGGACGGGACCGCCGGCCGCGTCCGCACCCGGCTGGACGACGGCGGCACTCCCGGCCCCGGAGCACAGCCGCACACCGCGAGGCCGCGTCGAGGACCTGGGCCGCACCGTCCCTGAGATCACCGAGCCCGCGGGAACCCGGCACCGCCGACGTCCGCGCACGTGCGCCCTCCTCGCTTCGGGGACTCCTGCGGGCTCCGGGGCGGGGCGGCTTCCGGGGGGACGTCCCGGGAGGGCGGAACGAGGCGGAACTGCGGGCCGGGCAAGGGCGTCGGGCCGGTGGGGAGCGGCCTCGGGCGCGTCGGCTCAGCGGGCCATCCAGCGGTCCGACTCCCGTGCCCGTGCGTCCAACGCGGTGACGACGGCGGCCGAGGAGGCGTGGGGATCACCGGGAACCTGCACGTCGCGCCGGACGTCACCGCACTCGTGGCCGGGGTCCGGTTCGGGCATCCGCGCCTCGATCCCCGCGCGCCGGGCGAGCGCGGCCGCCGTCGCCGTGAACCCCTCGGCGAGCGCGAGGATCACGGAGTGCCGCGTCCGGCAGTGCCGGGCGACGACGTGCGCCGGATCACCGGGAGCCGGGGCGCCCGCCCGGCTACCAGATCGCCTCGACCCACTCCGGGTGGTCGATGAACGGGTTGCGGTTGTGCTGGTAGGAGTCGTGGATGACGTCGTTGCGGCGCTGCTCGAAGGCGTCCGGCGGGTCCTGCTCGTGCCACGCCTTGAGCACGGAGAGCTTGCCGGTGTACGGCGCGCTGCCGTTGTTCACGCGGTCGTTGGGCTCCAGGTCGGGCCATCCGTCGGTGCCCTCGTAGCGGACCGCCATGTAGAAGATCATGCGGGCCACGTCGCCCTTGACCGCGTCGCGCGGCTCGAAGGAGTCGGAGTCGGTGAGGCTGCCGCCGCCGTTCGCGACGGCGCTGCCGCCGTTGTCGAAGTCCTTGTTGCCGCGGATGCTGTTGACCTGGACGTCGGTCGGGCGCAGGTGGTGGATGTCGGTGCCGGGGCCGGTGGAGGTGCCGAAGCCGCCGTGGGACTTGGCCCAGACGTGCTCGCGGTTCCAGTCGCCGGTGTCGCCGCCGTTCGCGCTCTTGCTGCGGGAGGCGCCGGAGTACAGCAGGATCACGTTGCCGCTGTTCGCCGGGTCCTCGTCGGTCTCCTTGAGGGCGTTCCAGACGGCCGAGTACGAGAGCTTCGTCTGGTCGCTGATGATCGTGTGCAGGGCGGACCTGAGGACCGCGCCGGTCCTGCCCTCGGCGCCCTCGTAGTAGTCGGCCACGACGGCGGCCCGGGCGGGCGCGGGGGCGGGGGTCCCGGCGCCGGCCGTGGCGGGGGTCAGGGCGGGGACGGCGAGTCCGGCCAGGAGGGCGGCGCTCGCCAGCGCCACCGCCTTCCGGCGCCGTATGCGTACAGCGAGCATGTGAGGTGTCCGATCTACGCGGGTTGCACGAGGGAGATACCCGCGAGACTGGCATGCACATGCGGTCGGGCGCGTGGAGGGAACGTGTCGATCGCGTGACGACCGTCCGACCGTGTGTGGTCGCCGCGCGCCGCCGGAATCGTTGCGGAGGGATGAAATCCGCTCCGGTCGGCGTTGGTGCCTTCCGGAAGATCAGGACGATCGGAGGACACCGCGTGACAGCGCAACGGGGATGGGCACGACGACTGGCCGCCTACGCGTGGCGCCACCCCAAGGACGTCGTCCTGGCCCTCGGCTCCTCCCTCGCCGGCATGGCCGTGATGGCCCTGGTCCCGCTGATCACCAAGGTGATCATCGACGACGTCATCGGCGACAAGACCCGGGACATGGGCACCTGGGCAGGCCTGCTGATCGGCGCCGCGCTCGCCGTCTACGTCCTCACCTACGTCCGCCGCTACTACGGCGGACGCCTCGCTCTCGACGTCCAGCACGACCTGCGCACCGAGATGTTCGGGTCGATCGCCCGGCTCGACGGCAGACGCCAGGACGAGCTGTCCACCGGGCAGGTCGTCGGCCGCGCCACCAGCGACCTCCAGCTCATCCAGGGCCTGCTCTTCATGCTGCCGATGACCATCGGCAACCTGCTGCTGTTCCTGATCTCCCTGGTCATCATGGCGTCGCTGTCCCTGCCGCTCACCGCCGTCGCGCTCGCCGTGGCCCCCGCCCTGTGGTGGATCGCCAAGCGCAGCCGCACCCGGCTGCACCCCTCCACCTGGTACGCGCAGGCACAGGCGGGCGCCGTCGCCGGGGTGGTCGACGGCGCGGTCAGCGGCGTGCGCGTGGTCAAGGGCTTCGGCCAGGAGGACCAGGAGACCGGAAAGCTCCGCGAGGTCGGCCGCCGGCTGTACGCGGGACGCCTGCGCACCATCCGGCTGAACTCCCGCTACACCCCCGCCCTCCAGTCCGTGCCCGCGCTGGGCCAGGTGGCGATGCTCGCCCTCGGCGGCTGGCTCGCGGTGCGCGGGCAGATCACCCTCGGCACCTTCGTCGCCTTCTCCACCTACCTCGCCCAGCTCGTCGGCCCGGTCCGGATGCTCGCCGTCGTCCTCACCGTCGCCCAGCAGGCCCGCGCCGGCACCGAACGCGTCCTCGACCTGATCGACACGGAGCCGTCCCTCACCGACGGCACCAAGGACCTGCCCGCCGACGCCCCGGCGACCGTCGAGTTCGACGACGTCGCCTTCGGCTACGACCCCGAGCGGCCCGTGCTGGACGGCCTGTCCTTCGAGATCCGCCCCGGCGAGACGCTCGCCGTGGTCGGCGCCTCCGGCTCCGGCAAGTCCACCGTCTCCCTGCTGCTGCCGCGCTTCTACGACGTCACCCGCGGCGCCGTCCTGGTCGGCGGCCACGACGTGCGCGAGCTGACCACCGAGTCGCTGCGCGCCGCCATCGGCCTGGTCCCGGAGGACTCGTTCCTGTTCTCCGACACCGTGCGCGCCAACATCGCGTACGGCCGCCCCGACGCCACCGACGAGCAGATCGAGGCCGCCGCCCGCGCCGCCCAGGCCGACCGCTTCATCGGCGAACTGCCCGACGGCTACGACACCACCGTCGGCGAGCACGGCCTGACCCTGTCCGGCGGACAGCGCCAGCGCATCGCCCTGGCCCGCGCGATCCTCACCGACCCGCGCCTCCTCGTCCTGGACGACGCGACGTCCGCCGTGGACGCACGGGTCGAGCACGAGATCCACGAGGCGCTGAAGAGCGTCATGCGGGGCCGCACCACCCTGCTGATCGCCCACCGCCGCTCCACCCTGAACCTCGCCGACCGCATCGCCGTCCTCGACGGCGGCCGGCTCGCCGACATCGGCACCCACGACGAGCTCCAGCGGCGCTGCCCGCTGTACCGCAGGCTGCTCACCGACCCCGACGAACTGGGCGCCGTCTCCCCGGGCCACACCCCGCCCGCCGGGCCGCGCGAGGAGGACACCTCCGTCCGCGCCGAGCTGGACGCCGAGTTCGACGCCGAGCGGGGCGTCACCCCCCGCCTGTGGACCGGCGACCGCGAGCCCCGCGACACCGCCCTGGACGGCGCACCCGCCGGCCCGGAACTGCTCGCACAGGTCGCCGCCCTGCCCCCGGCCGACGACGTCCCCGATGTCGACGAGGAGCGCGCCGTCCGCGCCGAGGACTCCTACGGCCTGCGCCGTCTGCTCCAGGGCTTCCGCACCCCCCTGCTGATCAGCCTCGGCCTGGTCGCCGTGGACGCCGGCATGGGCCTGCTGCTGCCGGTGCTGATCCGGCACGGCATCGACGAGGGCGTCACCCGCGCCGCCCAGGGCGCGGTCTGGGCGGCCGCCCTGCTGGGCCTGCTCACCGTGCTCACCCAGTGGGCGGCGCAGACCGGCGAGATCCGGATGACCGGACGCACCGGCGAACGCGTGCTGTACTCGCTGCGGCTGAAGATCTTCGCCCAGCTCCAGCGGCTCGGCCTCGACTACTACGAGCGCGAGCTGACCGGCCGGATCATGACCCGGATGACCACGGACGTCGACGCGCTGTCCACGTTCCTGCAGACCGGCCTGGTCACCGCGTTCGTCTCGGTGGTCACCTTCTTCGGCATCATGG
This sequence comes from Streptomyces sp. DH-12, assembly GCF_002899455.1. Lineage (GTDB taxonomy): Bacteria > Actinomycetota > Actinomycetes > Streptomycetales > Streptomycetaceae > Streptomyces. Next base: position 4,906,563 of record NZ_PPFB01000001.1, read on the forward strand.
TCGCCCTGCTGGTGCTCGACGTCGGTCTCGCCCTCGTCGTGTTCGCCACCCTGCCCCCGCTGATCCTCGCCACGTACGTCTTCCGCCGGGCCAGCGTGAAGGCGTACGAGCTGGCGCGGGAGCGGGTGTCGGCGGTCAACGCCGACCTGCAGGAGTCGGTGGCCGGGCTGCGGATCGTGCAGGCCTTCCGCCGCGAGCGGGACGGCGCCCGGCGGTTCGCCGAGCGCAGCGCCGCCTACCGCAGCGCCCGCATCCGCGGCCAGTGGCTGATCTCGGTGTACTTCCCGTTCGTGCAGCTGCTGTCCTCGGTCGCCGCGGTGGCGGTGCTGGTGGTGGGCGGCGGCCGGGTGGACGACGGCACGCTGGCCATCGGCTCGCTGGTCGCGTACCTGCTCTACATCGACCTGTTCTTCGCGCCCGTGCAGCAGCTCTCCCAGGTTTTCGACGGCTACCAGCAGGCGTCCGTCTCCCTCGGCCGGATCCAGGAGCTGCTGCGCGAGCCGACCTCCACCGAGGCGCCGGCCGAGCCGCTGCCGGTGACGTCCCTGCGCGGCGAGATCGCCTTCGAGGACGTGCACTTCTCCTACGGCGACGGCGAGGAGGCCCTCACCGGCGTCGACCTGACCATCCCCGCCGGGCAGACCGTCGCCTTCGTCGGCGAGACCGGCGCGGGCAAGTCCACCCTGGTCAAGCTGGTCGCCCGGTTCTACGACCCCACCTCCGGGCGGGTCACCGTGGACGGCGCCGACCTGCGCGACCTGGACCTGACCGCGTACCGGCACCGGCTGGGCGTCGTGCCGCAGGAGGCGTACCTCTTCCCCGGCACCGTCCGCGACGCCATCGCCTACGGCCGTCCGGACGCCACCGACGCCGAGGTGGAGGCCGCGGCCCGCGCGGTCGGCGCGCACGAGATGATCGCCACGCTGGACGGCGGCTACCTGCACGAGGTCGCCGAGCGCGGCCGCAACCTGTCGGCCGGACAGCGCCAGCTGATCGCGCTCGCCCGCGCCGAACTCGTCGACCCGGACGTGCTGCTGCTCGACGAGGCCACCGCCGCCCTCGACCTCGCCACCGAGGCGCAGGTCAACGCGGCGACCGACCGCATCGCGGGCCGCCGCACCACACTGGTCGTCGCCCACCGCCTGACCACCGCCGCCCGCGCCGACCGGGTGATCGTCATGGACCACGGCCGCGTCGCCGAGGACGGCACGCACGAGGAACTGCTGCGCAAGGGCGGCCGGTACGCCGCGCTGTGGCGGACGTTCGTCGGCGAGGACGTACCGGCGCCGGCCTGATCCGGCCGTTCACCACCGGTGCGCACCGGCTCGCGCAACCGTGCGGCTCATGCCGTGCGTCCGTACACGCGTACGCCGCCGGTCGCGGCGGGCGCGGTACGGGAGGACGACTGTGCGCAGTGGAGCGATACACCGGCGGCTCGCGCTGGGCCTTGCGGTGCTGACCACGTCGGGGCTGCTCGCCGTGGCCGCGCCGGCCCAGGAGGCGGAGGCGGCCGCGCTGTGCCCCGGACGCAAGGTGCGGACCCTGCCGTTCACCACCGGCTCGGTGCTCGTCTACAAGCGCGGCGGATACGTCTGCGCCGTCACCGTCGCCAAGAAGCCGGGCGTGAAGCGGACGATGGCGGTGAGCGTGCGGGCGCGCGGCGGACGCCCGGTGGTCGACGAGGGGCAGTTCGCCCACCACGCGGGCCCGGTGACCGTGCACGCCGGACGCCGCTGCGTCTGGGTCACCGGCCGGGTCGCGGCGGGCTCCGTCAGTTCCGGCTGGATCCTGTGCTGACCCCTCCGCACACCGGACTCGCACAGGGTTTTCCCTATGTCCCCTGGTGCGGTGAGGAGTTGGTCGAGTAGCTTCCGGCGCACATCTGTCTCACAGGGGAGTGCGCATGCGCAAGGCGCTCAGATGGCTGCTGGCGCTCACGGTGCTCATAGGCACACTGAGCACGGCCGGGGCGGCCACCGCCGCCGAGCCGGAGGCCACCGGCACCACTGACATCAAGGAGAGGCTGCTCGCGGTCCCGGGCATGAGCCTCATCGAGGAGAAGCCGTACACCGGGTACCGCTTCTTCGTCCTCAACTACACCCAGCCGGTCGACCACCGCAGGCCCGCCAAGGGCACGTTCCAGCAGCGGATCACCGTGCTGCACAAGGACACCGCGCGGCCCACCGTCTTCCACACCGGCGGCTACAGCGTCTCCACGACGCCCCGCCGCGCCGAGCCGACCCAGATCGTGGACGGCAACCAGGTCTCCATGGAGTACCGCTTCTTCACCCCGTCCCGGCCCGAGCCGGCCGACTGGAGCAAGCTGGACATCTGGCAGGCGGCCAGTGACCAGCACCGCATCTTCACCGCGCTGAAGAAGATCTACACCGAGAACTGGATCTCCACGGGCGGCTCCAAGGGCGGCATGACCGCCACCTACTACGAGCGCTTCTACCCGAAGGACATGGACGGCGTCGTCGCCTACGTCGCCCCCAACGACGTGGTGAACAAGGAGGACTCGGCCTACGACCGGTTCTTCCGCACCGTCGGCACCGAGGAGTGCCGCGACCGGCTGAACGGCGTGCAGCGCGAGGCGCTGGTGCGCCGGGCCCCGCTGGAGAAGAAGTACGCCGCGTACGCCGCCGAGAACGGCTACACCTTCGACACCATCGGCAGCCTCGACCGCGCCTACGAGGCGGTCGTCCTGGACTATGTGTGGGGCTTCTGGCAGTACAGCACCGTCGCCGACTGCCAGGACATCCCGGCGGACGCGAAGAACGCCACCGACGAGGAGATCTGGAACTCCGTCGACGCGATCTCCGGCTTCTCGTTCTACACGGACCAGGGCCTGAGCCCGTACACGCCGTACTACTACCAGGCCGGCACCCAGCTGGGCGCGCCGACCATCCACTTCCCGCACATCGAGAAGAAGTACGTCCGCTACGGCTACCAGCCGCCGCGCAACTTCGTGCCGCGCTCCATCGACATGAAGTTCCAGCCGCACGCCATGCGGGACGTCGACACCTGGGTCCGCCACAACGCCCGGCACATGCTGTTCGTGTACGGCGAGAACGACCCGTGGGGCGCCGAGCCGTTCCGCCTCGGCAAGGGCGCCCGCGACTCGTACGTGTTCACCGCGCCCGGCATGAACCACGGCGCGAACGTGGCCGGCCTGGTCGAGAAGGAGAAGGCGCTGGCCACGGCCCGCATCCTGGACTGGGCGGGCGTCGCCCCGAACGCCGTCCAGGCGAACCCGGCGGCGGCCAAGCCGCTGGCGAAGTTCGACGCGAAGCTCGACAAGCGGGACGTCGAGCCGCGGCACGCGCTGCGTCCGTGAGGCCGGGGCGGGGTCACACCGGCACGGCGCAGCCGACCGGCAAGGCCCCGCCCAGCCGGACGTAGAGGGCCGTGGACGCCGGGCAGCCGGACCGGGCGTCCACGGCCTTCGTCACCTTGAACTCCGGTTCCCTCGGCCCGCTTCCGTCGCAGGCGGTCTCCCGGACCCTGCCGCCGTCGAGGGAGTGGAGGCAGTCGCCGACGACGGTGCGCGGACCGCCCCCGCCGCCCGGGTCGCCCGGGTGCGGCGGCCGGAGGCTGCGCATGCAGGCGTAGCCGCGCGGCACCATGCCGTCGCCGTCCTCGTCGGCGGCGGGACGCCGCTCGCTGATGTGCAGCACGAAGTCGGTGGTGGGCGGGCACAGCGGCCCGTCGCGCGTGGTGCCGTCGTGCCGGGCCGCCACCCGTGCCGCGGCGCGCTCGCCCGCGCAGGACACCTCGGTGAAACTGGTGCGCCCGAAGGAGCTGCACTCGCCGACGTCGAGGAACACGGCCCCGTGCCCCGGGGGCCGCACCGGTGAGGCCACGGCCGCCGTCCCGCCCGCCCCGTCCCGGGGCGCCTCCCGGCACCCGGCGAGCAGCACCACCCCCGCCAGGGCCCCCACGGCCCGTACCCCCCACGCGCGCACACGCATCGACGCCTCCCCCGGAATCACCCGCCCCCAGCCTGACCGCCCGATGCCGGGACACGCCGGACAAGTGGGGTCGTTCGCGCATACGGGGGGTGAGGGACCGGGCGGGTGACGTAGAGGCGTCACGTCCGGCCGGGGAGGCGCCGTGATCACGGCTGACCGGGACGCCTCGCCCGGACCGGCCGGGCCTCACGCTCCGGACGAGGCGTCCCGGGCCGTCAGTACGTCAGCCCGTGCCCCACCGGGTACAGCACCGCCGTCGGGTCGTCGGCGCGCTGGACCGGGACGGGGAGCCTGCCGCGCGGGCGTGCCCTGCCGGCGATCGTGCGGGCCGCCGCGCGGAGCTCGACGTCGGTCCAGGAGTACGACGCGAGATACGCGCGGACGCCGGGCAGGTGGGCCACGTCGTACGGGTTGCGGATCGCCACCGCGACGACCGGCTTCCCGGTGGCCAGCAGCCGCTCGACGAGCGTCCTCTGGCTGCTGGAGCCGGTGACGTTGTACGTGCCGACGACCACCGCGTCCGCGTCCTGGGCGGCCGTCACGGCCCTGTCGACGGTCGCCGCCGAGGGCGCCGTCCCCGTGGACAGGGCGGTCGCGGTGAAGCCCAGCTCGGTCAGGGCGTCCGCGAGCACCCCGGTGGGCGGGCCCGTGGTGCCGGACGGGGAGGCCGGGTCGGCGCCGACCACCAGCACCTTGGGCGTGCGGCGGCGGGACAGCGGCAGCAGGCCGCCCTCGTTGACCATCAGGGTCGTGCCGTGCTCGGCGATCCGGTCGGCCGCGGCCAGGTGCGACCGGGTGCCGACGACCCGGTCCACGCCCGCGTGGCTGACGTACGGGTCGTCGAACAGGCCCAGACGGGCCTTCAGGCGCAGCACGCGCAGGATCGATTCGTCGAGGCGCGCCTCCGTCAGCTCGCCGTCCCGTACGGCCTTCAGGACCGCGTTCCAGGCGACGTCCAGGGACGGCGGGTTGAGCAGCTGGTCCACGCCCGCCTTCAGCGCCAGCACCGGCACCCGGTCGTCGCCGTACTTGGTGCGCACGCCCTCCATGCCGAGGGAGTCGGTCACCACGACGCCGTCGTAACCCAGCTCCTCGCGCAGGATGCCGGTGAGGATCGGGTGGGAGAGGGTGGCCGGGTCCTCGGCGCCGTCGAGCGCCGGGACGACGATGTGCGCGGTCATGATCGAGTCGATGCCCGCGGCGATCGCCGCGCGGAACGGCGGCGCGTCCAGCTCCTCCCACTGCTCGCGGGTGTGGTGGATCCACGGCAGGTCCTCGTGGCTGTCGGTGACCGTGTCGCCGTGCCCGGGGAAGTGTTTGGCGGTGGCCGCGACACCGGACGACTCGTAGCCCCGCACCTCCGCCGCGACGAGTTCCGCGACCGATTCCGGGTCGGAGCCGAAGGAACGCACGCCGATCACCGGGTTGGCCGGATTGACGTTCACGTCGGCCACGGGGGAGTAGTTCTGCCGGATGCCCAGGGCGCGCAGCTCACGGCCCGCGATCCGGCCCAGGGCGCGCGCGTCGGACCGCGAGCCGCCCGCGCCGACGTTCATCGCGCCCGGCAGCAGCGTCGCCGGCTCGCCCACGCGGGCCACGATGCCGTGCTCCTGGTCGGTCGAGATCAGCACCGGCAGACCGCGCGGCAGACCGAGGGACGCCTTCTGGATGCCGTTGGAGAGGTCGGCGATCTGGTGCGGGTCGCGGGTGTTGTGCGCCCAGGCGAAGTAGATGATGCCGCCGACGCGGTACCTGGCGACCAGCTCGGCCGCGGTGCGCACGCCGATCTCCTTCAGGTTGGCGTCGACGTCGGCCTGGTCGGGGTCGGTGGCGGAGTGGCCGTAGACCCGCATCACGAAGAGCTGGCCGACCTTCTCCTCCAGCGTCATACGGGAGATGAGGGCGCGCAGCTTGCGGTCGTCGGGGCGGTGCCCGCCGGTGGCCGCGTGGACGGTGCCGCCGGCCGCCAGGACGGAGGTGACGCCCGCCGTCGCGGCGAGGACGGTACGTCGGGACGGACGGGCGGTGCTTGCCGTGCTTCCGGGGCTGCTGTCGGGCACGTGCGCTCCTTTGGAAGGTGATCCGCGGGGACCGGGGATCCGCTGAAGGAAACTGCCAGGAGGTCACCAATATCCGGGAAGTTTCTGCCAGTCAAGGGCGTGTGCAGCATCCGGAGGGGCCGTCGTCGGCGCGGCGGGAGGGGGCCGGCGCCGACGACGGCGGGCCGCCGGCCGGGGCGCGGCGCCGAGGGGGGACAGCGGCCGCGGCCGGCGCGAGGAGCCGGCACAGCAGTCCCGGAGGCTCGCCCGGCAGCCTGCCCCTGGGACGTGCGGGAGCGGCGGCGGGTTCCCCTTCCGCAGGGGTGTTCTCCGGACGCCCGGTTTCAGCGGGGCCCGTGCGCCGAGACCGCCGGCCAGTGATCGACCAGCGTGCGGACCGTCTCCGCGATCGCCGGACGGCGTGCCGCGCCCGTGCGCCACAGCGCGTACAGCCGCCTCACGGGCACCGGGTCGAGCGGCACCTCGACGACCCCGGCGGGCAGCGGACCGCGCCCCAGCCGGGGGATCAGCGCGATGCCCAGCCCGGCCGCGACCAGGGCGACCAGGGTCGGGTTCTCGTCGGCCGTGTGCACGATCTCCGGCTCGTGCCCGGCCGCGCGCAGGGTCCGCACCAGCCACTCGTGGCAGACCCGGCCCGGCGGCTGGCAGATCCACCGCTCCCCGGCCAGCTCCTCCCGCCGCACCGCCGTCCGCTCCGTGAACCGGTGCCCCTCGGGCACCAGCAGATCGCACAGGTCGTCCCCGACGACCCGCTGCTCGACGCCGGCCGGGGCGGGCAGCGGCGCGATGTCCCAGTCGTGCGCGACCACCAGGTCGACCGTGCCCTTGGCGACGAGGTCCACGGACAGATGCGGGTCCACCTCGGTCAGCCGGGTGTCCAGCGCGGGGTGCCGGCGGGCCAGGTCGGCCAGCACCGGCGGCATCAGCCCGCGCGCGGCCGACGCGAACGCGGCCACGGTCAGCCGCCCGGACGGCACCCCGCGCCGCTCCTCCAGCTCGGTCTCCGCGCGCTCCACGATGGCGATCAGCTCCCGCGCGGCGCGCACCAGTTGATGCGCCTCGTCGGTCAGCCGCACGCCCCGGCCCTCCCGCTCCAGCAGCACGGTCCGCGTCTCCCGCTCCAGCTTGGCGATCTGCTGCGAGACGGCGGAGGAGGTGTAGCCGAGCGCGGAGGCGGCGGCGCCGACGGTGCCGTGCACGGAGACGGCGTGCAGGGCGCGCAGACGCTGGAGATCGAGCATGGCGGTACCCCTGAACGGTCAGTGACGCTTCATCCAACCATGCAGCGGACGCCGCTGGTGCTGAAGCGTCGTCGCCGGAGGTGCTCGACGCATGCGGCCGGCACACGTGTGGGGGCCCGTCGGCGGACCTGGCCGCCCTGCGCTCCCCGGACCGGCCGGGCGCGGGCACGGTGCTCCACGTCGCCCGGCGTGCCACGGTGTTCGGGTCCGGCGCCTGCGGCCGGCTCCTGCGCCGCCACCCCGCCTCCACGGTCGTCCCGTTCTCCCTCCTGGCCCCGGTCCTCGGCACGACCGGGGACGCCGGCCGGCCGTCCCCGGACGCGGGGCGCGGGACCAGGGGGTGGCGGTGCGGGCCGGGGACGGCCACACGGTGCCCGTCCCGGTCCGGCGCGTGCGACGGGACACGGGGGTGCGCGCCGGGTCGCCCGGCGCGCACCCCGCGGACCGGCGCCGGGCCGCCCTGACCGGGCGCCGGGTGATCGTGACGTCGGACATGAGGATCAGGGCGATTCCGGGGCGGGGACGCCGGCGCGCAGTTCGGGCGTGCTCGTGGCGACCCAGACCACCGCGAACAGGCACAACAGCCCGCCCGTCACCAGGGCCGTCGCACCGGAGGTCGCGCCCGCCACCAGTCCCGCCCGCATGTTGCCGAGGTGCGGGCCGGCCTGTCCGACGATCTGCTCGGCGGCGGTGACCCGGCCCAGCAGGGCGTCGGGCGTACGGGTCTGCACGATCGTGGTGCGCGAGAGCACCGAGAGGGCGTCGGCCGCCCCGGCCAGGACCAGCAGGCCGAGGCCCGCCCAGGGGCTGCTCATCATGCCGAACGCGGCCAGCGCGGCCCCCCAGACGCCGGCGCCGCACAGCATCACGAGGCCCGGACGGCCCAGGCGGGTCACCGTTCCGGACAGCGCCGACGCCGTCACCCCGCCGATCGCGATCGCCGACATGAACAGACCCAGTGTGCGCGGGTCGCCGCCGAACCGCTCCTCGTTGATCAGCGGGAAGAGGCTGGCCGGCATGGACAGCACGGTGGCGGCCAGGTCGGTGACCAGCGCGCCCCGCACCACCCGGTGGCCGGCCAGGAAGCGCAGCCCGTCCAGCACGCCGTGCAGCCCCGCCCGGGACGGCTCCCCCTCGGGCGGCAGCGCGGGCAGACCGAACGCACCGTAGAAGGCGATGAGGAAGCTCAGCGCGTCCAGCAGGTAGCAGACGCCCAGGCCGAACCAGCCGAGCATCAGCCCCCCGAGGGCGGGGCCGATCAGCATCATCGACTGGGCGGTGACCTGGTAGAGCGCCAGACCGGAAGCCACCTGCTCCTTGGGCAGCACCCGGGGCACGAACACGCCGGCCGCCGGACCGCCCACCGCCGCGCAGGCGGACTGGGCGGCCACCAGGGCCAGCACACCGGCCACCGGCACGTGTCCGGTGAATCCCTGCAGCGCCAGCAGCAGCGAGCACACCGCCTGGCCGACCGTCGCGGCCAGGTAGATCCGGCGCCGGTCGCCCCGGTCCACCCAGGCCCCGGCGAACAGGCCGAAGCACACGAGCGGCAGGGCCTGAGCGAGGCCCACCGCACCGCTCCAGGCCGCGCTGTGCGTCATCTCCCAGACCTGGTACATGACGGTGACCATGGTCATGAAGCTGCCGAGCACGGACACGGTCCGTCCGATCAGCAGACGTCGGAAGAGGGGGGAGGTACGCAGCGGACGCACGTCGATGAACGCGCGGGACACACTCACGAGGGCATGACAGGGCGGCGGCGGACAGGCTGAGGCACGGCGGGGACGTTATCCGCCCGCCCACGGCCCGGGCCAGTCGTTTTCCCCGCCGCCCGGCCGGCACGCCGGCGCCGGGCCGCCCGAGGCCGTCAGGCCGATTCGTTCAGCAGCCGCGACAGGTGCTCGCGGCCGGGGGTGAGGAGCCCGGGCAGGGGCGCCGCGTCGGCGTACCACCGCTGCTCGTACTCCCAGCACAGCCACCCGTCCCACTCGTGCCGCGACAGCACCTCGACCACGTCGGCCAGCGGCAGCACCCCCGCCCCCAGCGCGACCGGCGCCGGGTCCTCCGCGGAGGCGATGTCCTTCACCTGGACGTACCCCAGGTGCGGCGACAGCGCGGCGAAGCTGTCCACCGGCTGCTCACCGCCGAGCCACGTGTGCATCACGTCCCAGAGGGCGCCCACGTGCCGGTGTCCGACCAGCCCCAGCACCCGCATCGCGTCCGCACCGGTGCGGTGGGAGTCGTGCGTCTCCAGCAGGATCCGTACGCCCCGGTCGGCCGCGTACCGCGCGGCCGTGCCCAGCCGCCGCGCGGCCGTCGCGTCCGCCTCCTCCGCGCCCTGCTCGTCCCCGCCGCCGGGGAGGACCCGTACGAACGGGGCGCCGATGTCCCCGGCGAGATCGACCAGCGCGCGGACCTCGGCGAGGACCGGCCCGTCGTCACCGGGCGCGGCGACCCGGGCGTACCCGGCCACCCCCAGGACGTCGAGCCCGGCCGCCTCGAACCCGGCGGCCACGTCCGCCCGCTGCTCCGCGGTGAGACCCGGGTGGACGGGCTCCTCGGGGTGGGCGCGCAGCTCGACGCCGTGATAGCCGTGCGCGGTCGCCAGGGCCGTCACCTCGGAGAGAGGGAGGCCGGGGACGCCGAGGGTGGAGAACGCCAGTTTCATGGATACGGGACTACCCCCGACCGGCGCGGGCGATTCCTCCCTCACTCCGGTGCCGCACAGAGGCTCCTCGGCGGATCGCCGGGCGCGGCCCGGCGGGGGCCGGTCGCGCAGTTCCCGCGCCCGTGCGGGAGGCGGCCGCCGGCCCCTCGGCAAGGCTCAGCCCCGCGGCCCCGCCGTGGACCCACGCACCGTCAACTCCCCCCGCACCGAAGCGATCCCCCCGGCCGGCGCCTCCTCCCGCCCCATCGCGATCCGCCCCGCCCGCGCTCCCGCCTCCGCGAGGGGCAGCCGGACCGTCGTCAGCGCGGGCACCGCGTCGATGCTGAACGGCAGGTCGTCGAAGCCGGCCACCGACACGTCGTCCGGGATGCGCAGCCCCGACTCCCGCAGCGCCGCGCACGCGCCCAGCGCGACGGAGTCGTTCGCCGCGACCACGGCGGTCAGCGACGGGTCGCGGCGCAGGAGTTCGAGCGTGGCCTCGTAGCCGGACCGCCGGTCGTAGCGTCCGTGCACGGTCCACCGCGGGTCCTCCTCGATGCCGTGCGCGGCCAGTGCGGCCCGGTGGCCCTCCAGGCGGTGCCGGGTCGTGGTGCGCTCCTCGGGGCCCGCGATGTAGCCGAGCCGCCGGTGCCCGAGCCCGATCAGGTGCTCGGTGAGTTCCTGCCCGCCGCCCCGGTTGTCGAAGGTCAGCGCGATCGCCCCGGTCTCCGGCGCCTGCGGCCGCCCGCACAGCACCACCCGCGTCCCGGCGTCCGCCAGCTTCCGCAGCTTGGCGTCCATCGCCGCCTTGTGCTGCGCGTCCTCGATCGCCCCGCCGGTCAGCACCACCGCCGCGGCCCGCTGCCGCTGGAGCAGCGTGAGGTAGGTCAGTTCGCGCTCGGGCGATCCCCCCGTGTTGCACACCACGGCGAGTCTCTCCCCGCCCGCGCGCCCGCCGGGACCGCCGATCTCCGACTGGATCGCGCTCGCCATGATCCCGAAGAACGGGTCCGCGATGTCGTTCACCAGGATGCCGACCAGGTCGGAGGTGGCGGCGGCGAGGGCGCTGGCGGGGCCGTTGAGGACGTAGTCGAGTTCGTCGACGGCCTTGAGCACCCGCTCGCGGGTGGACGCGGCCACGGGATAGTTCCCGTTGAGCACACGCGACACCGTCGCGGGGGAGACCTGCGCCCGCGCCGCCACGTCCGCCAGGGTCACCGTCATGTCTCGTCCTCCGCCTCGCCGCCGTGCCGTCCGCCCGCCGTGCCGTCCGCCCGTGCCGTACGCGTCGTGCCCGCCCACGCCCGCACCGGGGGTTCCGAGCAGACCCTACGGCCAACGGCCCGGTTGTCCGCCCCCTCGAACAAGTCGGGGTCGGCAGTGGTCTTGTCCACACCGCGGTCCAGAGGCTAGCTTCTGTCTGTATAGAAAGCGCTTGCTGTCGCGCCCACCAGTCCCGCCGCTCCTCCGGAAGCGCGTGGGACGCGTGCGGCGTACGCGGCGCGCGGACCGCGTACGAAGGGAACGACGTGACACGCAAGACGGTGCGTATCGCCATGAACGGTGTGACCGGGCGCATGGGCTACCGCCAGCACCTCGTCCGCTCCATCCTGGCCCTGCGCGAGCAGGGCGGCCTCGACCTCGGCGACGGCACCGTGCTGTGGCCCGAACCGGTGCTGGTCGGCCGCCGCGAGCACGCGCTGCGGGCGCTGGCCGAGCGCCACGGACTCGAACACCTCTCCACCGACCTGGACGCGGTCCTCGCCGACGACAGCGTGGACATCTACTTCGACGCCCAGGTGACCTCCGCCCGCGAGGAGGCGATCAGGAAGGCGATCGCCGCCGGCAAGCACGTCTACACCGAGAAGCCCACCGCCACCGGCCTCGACGGCGCCCTGGAGCTGGCCCGCCTGGCGAACGCCGCCGGGATCAAGCACGGCGTCGTCCAGGACAAGCTGTTCCTGCCGGGCCTGCTCAAGCTCAAGCGCCTCATCGACGGCGGTTTCTTCGGCCGTGTCCTGTCCGTGCGCGGCGAGTTCGGCTACTGGGTGTTCGAGGGCGACTGGCAGGAGGCGCAGCGCCCCTCCTGGAACTACCGCGCCGAGGACGGCGGCGGCATCGTCGTCGACATGTTCCCGCACTGGGAGTACGTGCTGCACGAGCTGTTCGGCCGCGTACGCTCCGTGCAGGCGCTCACCGCCACCCACATCCCGCAGCGCTGGGACGAGAACGGCAAGCCCTACGACGCCACCGCCGACGACGCCGCCTACGGCGTCTTCGAGCTCGACGGCGGCGTGATCGCGCAGATCAACTCCTCCTGGGCGGTCCGCGTCCACCGCGACGAGCTGGTCGAGTTCCAGGTGGACGGCACCGAGGGCTCCGCCGTCGCCGGCCTGCGCACGTGCCGCGTCCAGCACCGCTCCGCCACCCCCAAGCCGGTCTGGAACCCGGACATCCCCGCCACCGAGGCGTTCCGCGACCAGTGGCAGGAGGTGCCGGACAACGGCGAGTTCGACAACGGCTTCAAGGCCCAGTGGGAGCTGTTCCTCAAGCACGTCCACGCCGACGCCCCCTACCACTGGGACCTGCTGGCCGGCGCCCGCGGCGTCCAGCTCGCCGAACTCGGCCTGCGGTCCTCCGCCGAGGGCCGCCGCCTCGACGTGCCGGAGATCGTCCTGTGACCCTGCACCTGCCCGACGCACACGGCGCCCTGCGCGTCCACGAACCCCGCACCGAGCCCCTCGCCCTCACCCCCGGCGCCCCCCTCACCTCCCGTACGGTCTTCTCCGCCGCGCACGTCGTCGCCGACCCGTACGCCGACACCACCCCCGACTCGCCCGCCGCCGTCGACTGGGACGCCACGCTCGCCTTCCGCCGCCACCTGTGGGCGCACGGGCTGGGCGTCGCCGAGGCGATGGACACCGCGCAGCGCGGCATGGGGCTGGACTGGGCGGGCGCGGCCGAGCTGATCCGCCGGTCCGCCGCCGAGGCGAAGGCGGCCGGCGGCCGCATCGCCTGCGGCGTCGGCACCGACCAGCTCACCGGCCCGGCGACCCTCCCCGAGGTCCGCGCGGCGTACGAGGAACAGCTCGCCGTCGTCGAGGAATCGGGCGCGCAGGCCGTCCTCATGGCGTCCCGCGCCCTCGCCGCCACCGCCCAGGGCCCCGAGGACTACCTGGAGGTCTACGGCCACCTCCTCCGCCAGGCCGCGGAACCGGTCGTCCTCCACTGGCTGGGCCCCATGTTCGACCCGGCGCTGGAGGGCTACTGGGGCTCCGCAGACCTGGACACGGCGACGGACACCTTCCTCGACGTCATCGCCGCCCACCCCGACAAGGTCGACGGCATCAAGGTCTCCCTGCTGGACGCGCAGCGCGAGATCGACCTGCGCCGCCGCCTGCCGAAGGGCGTGCGCTGCTACACCGGCGACGACTTCCACTACCCGGAACTCATCGCGGGCGACGACCAGGGCTTCAGCCACGCCCTGCTCGGCATCTTCGACCCGCTCGGCCCGCTGGCCGCGGAGGCGGTCCGCGTCCTCGACACCGGCGACACGGACGGCTTCCGCGCCCTCCTCGACCCGACCGTCGACCTGTCCCGCCACCTCTTCCAGGCGCCCACCCGCTTCTACAAGACGGGTGTGGTGTTCCTGGCCTGGCTGGCCGGCCACCAGTCGCACTTCACGATGGTCGGCGGCCTCCAGTCCGCCCGCTCCCTGCCCCACCTCGCCCGCGCCTACGAACTCGCCGACCGCCTCGGCCTGTTCCCCGACCCCGGGCTGGCCGAGGACCGGATGAGGACCCTGCTGCGCCTGTACGGGGTGACGCCGTGAGCGACCTGACCCGCTTCAGCATCAACCAGATGACCGTCAAGCAGCTCACGCTCCCCGAACTGGTCGCCGCCTGCCGCGACCTGGGCGTCCCGGCGGTCGGCCTGTGGCGCGAACCGGTCCAGGAGTACGGCGTGGAGGCGGCCGCCGAGCTCGTACGGGACGCGGGCCTGGCGGTGACGACGCTGTGCCGGGGCGGCTTCCTCACCGCGACCGACCCGGACGAGCGGGCGGCGGCCCTCGCCGACAACCGCCGCGCCGTCGACGAGGCGGCCACGCTCGGCACGGACACCCTGGTCCTGGTCTCGGGCGGCCTCCCGCCCGGCTCGAAGGACCTGCGGGCGGCCCGCGAACGCATCGGGGACGCGCTGACGGAACTGGCCCCGTACGCCGAGGACCACGGGGTGAAGCTGGCGATCGAGCCGCTGCACCCCATGTTCGCGTCGGACCGCTGCGTGGTCTCCACGCTCACGCAGGCCCTGGACCTGGCCGAACGCTTCCCGGCCCACCAGGTCGGCGTCGCCGTGGATACGTACCACATCTGGTGGGACGACACGGCCCCCGAGGCCGTCGCCCGCGCCGGCGCCCAGCACCGCATCCACACCTTCCAGCTCGCCGACTGGATCACCCCGCTCCCCGAGGGCGTCCTCAACGGCCGCGGCCAGATCGGCGACGGAGCGATCGACATGCGCGCGTGGCAGCGCCGCGTGGAGGCGGCGGGCTACACCGGCCCCATCGAGGTCGAACTCTTCAACGAGGAGCTGTGGGCGAGGGACGGCCGCGAACTCCTGGCGGAGACGGCCCGGCGGTGGGCGGAGAAGGTGGAGGTGTGAACCGGCCTCGCCGGATGTCCTCGGGCAGGTGAAAAAAATTTCGCGGGGCCGTACAACCCTCCCCCCACCCCGCCCGTCTACATACCGTCAGGACTTCCGGGTGGGGACCCGGGGGGGATTTCAGGGAGGTCCTGGCGGGGGAGGGAAGCGAGGGGCCCGGTCGACGGACCGGGCCCCTCGAAGTTCGTGCGGACGCCCGTCAGGGGGCGGCTCAGAAGAACACCCCGCACCGCAGCAGCACGTTCGCGTACGGGCTCGCCTCGCCCGTGCGGACCACCAGCCGCGCCCCGGACGTCAGTTCCTTCAGCCGCTCGTGCGGGACGTACGCCAGCTCCGGGAAGTGACCGGCCAGCAGCGCCGCCGCCGCCGGGTTCGCGTCCCGCACCTCCTCCGCCGCCGTCGCGCCCTCGACGGCCAGCTCGCCGAGCAGTCCCTCCAGCACCTCGGCGAAGGAGGGCACCCCGGCCCGGAAGGCCAGGTCCACCACGCGCGGCCCGGCCGGTATCGGCATCCCCGCGTCGCACACCAGCACCCCGTCGGTGTGGCCGAGTTCGGCGAGGGCGCCGGAGAGGTGCCGGTTCAGGATCCCGTGCTTCTTCACAGCGCCGCGACCTCCGCCGCCGTCGGGAAGGACACCTGCGCACCCTCCTTGGTGACCGTCGCCGCGCCCACCCGGGCCGCGTAGGCGGCGGCCTCGGCGAGCGGCTCGCCCGTGCCCAGCCGCCACGCCAGCGCCGCGGTGAACGCGTCGCCCGCGCCCGTGGTGTCCACGGCCTCCACCGTCACCGACGCGACCCGCGCGACCCCCGCCGAGGAGGCGACCAGCGCCCCCTCGCCGCCCAGCGTCACCACCACCGAGCGCGGGCCCTTCGCCAGCAGCAGCCGCGCCCAGTCCTCGGGTTCGTCGCTCACCCCGGCGCTGTCGCCGAGGATCACCTTCGCCTCGTGCTCGTTGACGATCAGCGGGTCGCAGGCCGCCAGCACCTCCGACGGCAGCGGCCGCGGGGGCGACGGGTTGAGGACGAAGCGGCTGTCCGGCGACAGGCTCCGCACCACCTCCACCACCGTCTCCAGCGGGATCTCCAGCTGCGTCGACACCACCCGCGAGGCGTGGAAGAGGCTCGCGGCGGCCCGTACGTCCGCCGGGGTCAGCCGGCCGTTCGCGCCCGGCGAGACGACGATGCTGTTGTCGCCCGACGGGTCCACCGTGATCAGCGCGACGCCGGTCGGCGCACCGCCCACCAGCACGCCCACCGTGTCGGCCCCGGCCTCGCGCAGCGAGTCCAGCAGCAGCCGGCCGTGCTCGTCGTCCCCGACCCGCGCCAGCAGGGCGGTGCGCGCGCCGAGCCGTGCGGCGGCGACCGCCTGGTTCGCGCCCTTGCCGCCCGGGTGCACGGCCAGGTCGGAACCGAGCACCGTCTCCCCGGCGCCCGGCCGGCGCTCCACCCCGATCACCAGGTCGGCGTTGGCCGAACCGACGACCAGGAGGTCGTAGTCGTACATGAATTCGCTCCCGATCCGCTGAGGAGGGCGGGCGGTCGAGGTGACCGCCCGCCCGTGAGCCCCTGTGCCTCTGTGCCCCTGTGTCCGGTGTCAGCCTTCGAAGCCGGCCACGTTCTCCTCGGTGACCACCTTCACCGGCACCTTCACCATCTTCTCCACCTTTTCGTCCTCGGCGGCCCGCAACGCGTTCCGCACGGCGATCCGGCCGAGTTCGCTCGGCTGCTGCGCGACGGAGGCGTACAGCGTGCCCGCCTGCACCGCCTTCAGCCCGTCCGGCGTGCCGTCGAAGCCGACGACCTGCACCGACGTCCCGGCCCTGGAGCCGAGCGCCTTGATCGCGCCGAGCGCCATCTCGTCGTTCTCGGCGAAGACGCCGTTGATGTCGGGGTGCGCCTGGAGCAGGTTCGTCATCACGTCCAGGCCCTTGGTGCGGTCGAAGTCCGCGGGCTGCTTGGCGACGACCTTGATGCCCGGGTAGTCCTTCAGTCCCTCGGCGAAGCCCGCGCCGCGCTCACGGCTGGCGGAGGTGCCGGCCTGGCCCTGGAGGATCACGATGGTGCCCCTGCCGCCGAGCTTCTCGGCGAGCGCCTTGGCGCCGAGCGCGCCGCCCTCGACGTTGTCGGAGGCGACCAGTGCGGAGGTGTCCGCCTTGTTGACGCCGCGGTCCACGGCGATCACCGGGATGTCCGCCTGGTTCGCGCCGCGCACCGAGGGACCGGCCGCGTCGGAGTCCACCGGGTTGACGACGACCGCGTCCAGCGAGCCGCTGGTGAAGTTCTGCAGCTGGTTGGCCTGCTGGGAGGCGTCGTTCTGCGCGTCGGTGACCGTCAGGTCGACGCCCAGCTTCTTCGCCTCCTCCTCGGCGCCCTCGCGGATCTGCACGAAGAACGGGTTGTTGAGCGTCGACAGCGACAGGCCGATCCTCGGCTTGGCGGTCCCGGACGAGCCGCCGTGCAGCAGCGAGGTGGCGCCGACGACCGCGACGGCGACGACGGCCGCGATCACGTACGTCAGTGCCTGCCTGCCCTTGTTGCCGCCGCCGGACGCCCCGGCCGCCGGGGCGGTCGCGCCCGCCTTGCGGCGCAGCGTGTCGAACAGCACCGCCAGCGCGATGACCACGCCGATGACGACCTGCTGCCAGAACGCCGACACCGACAGCAGGTTGAGCCCGTTGCGCAGCACCGCGAGGATCAGCGCGCCGATCAGCGTGCCGGACGCCTTGCCGGTGCCGCCCGCGAGGGAGGCGCCGCCGATCACGACGGCGGCGATCGCGTCCAGCTCGTAGCCCTGCGCGGCCTGCGGCTGCGCGGACGCCAGCCGGGAGGCGAGCACGATGCCCGCGGCGGCGGCGAACAGTCCGGAGAAGGCGTAGATGGCGAGCTTCTGCTTCTTCACCCGCAGGCCGGACAGCCGCGCGGCCTCCTCGTTGCCGCCGATGGCGTACATGGACCGGCCGATGTACGTGCGGCCGAGGACGAACGCGGTCAGCAGGCCCATGACGACCATCACGAGCACCGGCACCGGCAGCCAGCCGCCGAGCGTGTCGCCCAGGTGGGAGACCGAGTCGGGGAAGGCGATGGGCGAGCCCTGCGAGATCACCAGCGACAGACCGCGCGCCACCGACAGCATCGCCAGCGTCGCGATGAACGGCGGGAGTTTGCCGTACGAGACGAGGAAGCCGTTGACCAGGCCGCAGGCGATGCCGGTGACGACGGCGAGGACGACCGCGAGGGCCACCGGTATCCCGGCCTCCGTCGCGCTCCAGGCGAGGACGGTCGCGGACAGCGCGGCGACCGAGCCGACCGACAGGTCGATGCC
The DNA here is from genome assembly GCF_002899455.1 of Streptomyces sp. DH-12. Taxonomy (GTDB): domain Bacteria; phylum Actinomycetota; class Actinomycetes; order Streptomycetales; family Streptomycetaceae; genus Streptomyces. The sequence continues at coordinate 4,924,465 of NZ_PPFB01000001.1, forward strand.
CGCCGAGACGATCACGAAGGTGACGCCGAAGGCGAGGATCGCGGTCACGGCGGCCTGGACGCCGACGTTGAGCAGGTTGTCGGCGGTCAGGAAGTCCCCGGACAGCGCCGACATGGCGATCACGAGGAGGATCAGCGCGGTCAGCGCGCCGTTGTCGAGGAGCAGCCGGCGCAGGCCGCCCGTGGCGCCGCCCTGCGCGCCCGGCTTGCTCTTGAGCGTGTCAGTGGCCACCGGGGGCCTCCGTTCCGTTGCTGGGGGAAGTGGTGCCGACGGCGAGGGCCATCACGGCGTCCTGGGTCGCCTCGGCGGCGTCCAGTTCGCCCGCGAGCCGGCCCTGCGCCATGACCAGGACCCGGTCGCTCATGCCGAGCACCTCGGGCAGGTCGCTGGAGATCATGAGCACCGCGGCGCCGGCCGCCGTCAGCTCGTTGATCAGCTGGTAGATCTCGACCTTCGCGCCGACGTCGATGCCGCGCGTGGGCTCGTCGAGGATGAGCACCTTGGTGTCCGCCAGCAGCCACTTGCCGATGACGACCTTCTGCTGGTTGCCGCCGGACAGGGTGCGCACGTGCTGGCCGAGACCGGCCATCCGCACGCCGAGCTGGTCGGCGATGCGGGCCGCGGCCTCGCGCTGACCCTTGAGGTCGACCGGCCCGGCGCGGGACGAGGAACGGAGGGTGACCAGGCCGAGGTTCTCCTCCACGGAGGCGTCCAGCACCAGCCCCTGGCCCTTGCGGTCCTCGGGCACCAGACCGACCCCGGCCTCCAGGGCGGCGTTCACGTCGTGACCGCGCAGCCGCACCCCGCCGACGTGCACCGTCCCGGCGTCGTACGGGTCGGCCCCGAACACCGCCCGGACCACCTCCGTCCGCCCGGCGCCGACCAGCCCCGCGATGCCGACGACCTCACCGGCCCGCACCTCGAAGCTCACGTCGTGGAAGACGCCGTCGCGCGTCAGCCCCTCGACCTTGAGCAGGGCGTCACCGGCGTCGGCGCGCTCGCGCGGGTACTGCTGCTCGATGGACCGCCCGACCATGAGCCGGACCAGCTCGTCCTCGGGCGTCGAGGCGGGCACCTGGCCGACGCTGCGCCCGTCCCGGATCACGGTGACCCGGTCGCCGAGCGCGGCGATCTCCTCCAGGTGGTGGGTGATGAAGACGATGCCGACGCCGTCCTCGCGCAGCCGCCGCACGATCGTGAACAGCTTCTCGACCTCCTCGGAGGTCAGCACGGCGGTCGGCTCGTCCATGATCAGCACCCGCGCGTCGAGGCTGAGCGCCTTGGCGATCTCGACCATCTGCAGCCGCGCGATGCCCAGTTCCCGCACCCGCGCCCGCGGCGACACGTCCACCCCGACGCGCCGCAGCAGCACCTCGGCGTCGGCGTCCATCTTCTTCCGGTCGATCATCCCGAACCGGCGCGGCTGCCGCCCCAGGAAGATGTTCTCCGCGACCGTCAGATCGGGGACCAGGTTGAACTCCTGGTAGATGGTGGCGATCCCGAGCCGCTCGGAGTCCTGCGCACCGCTGATGCGCACCTCCTCGCCGCCGACCGTGATCCGGCCGGCGTCGGGCGTGTAGGCGCCGGACAGCATCTTGATCAGCGTGCTCTTGCCGGCGCCGTTCTCACCGAGCAGCACGTGCACCTCGCCCCGGCGCAGCTCGAAGTCGACGCCGTCGAGCGCGACCACGCCGGGGAAGGTCTTGCGGATGCCCTCGATGCGCAGCAACTCGTCAGGACTGCGGCTGCTCACGGCGTACTCCTTCGTACGGGGGAGGGGGACGGGGGTCGTCCGGTCCCCGGCTCGCCGCACGAGCGGCGCACGACGAGCCGGGCGGGGAGGGCGACGGAGGCGCCGGGCCGCCCCTCGATCCGGTCGACCAGGGCGCGCACGGCGGCCCGCCCCAGGTCGCGGACCGGCTGGGCGATCGCGGTGACCGGCGGGTCGGTGTGCACGAACCAGGGGATGTCGTCGAACGCGGCGAGCCCGATGTCGTCCGGCACCCGCAGTCCGCGGGCGCGGATGGCGTCCAGGGCGCCGAGCGCCATCAGGTTGTCGGCGGCGAACACGACCTCGGGGGGTTCCGCCAGGTCGAGGAAGCCCTCGGTGACCCGGCGCCCGCTGCCGGCCCGGAAGTCGCCCTGGCCGATGTAGGCGTCGGGCAGCTCCAGCCCGTACGCGGCGAGCGCCTCACGGAAGGCGTCCACGCGTTCCCGGCCGGTCGTGGTGGCGGCGGGCCCGGCGATGATCGCCAGCCGCCGGTGCCCGAGCCCGTGCAGGTGCGCGACCAGGTCCCGTACGGCGTCCCGCCCGTCCGAGCGGACCACGGGCACGTCGACGCCCGGGATCCACCGGTCGACGAACACCATGGGCGTCCCGGCCCTCGCGGCCCCGAGCATGCCGGGCGAGCCGCCGTCGGTGGGGGAGACCAGCAGCCCGTCGATACGGCGGTCCAGCAAGGTGGTGACGTGGTGGTCCTGGAGGTCGGGCCGCTCGTCGGCGTTGCCGATGATCACGCTGTACCCGAGCGCGCGGGCCTCCTCCTCGACGGAGCGGGCCAGCTCGGTGAAGTACGGGTTCATCACGTCGCTGATGACCAGCCCGAGGGTGCGGGTCTGGTCGGTGCGCAGGGACCGGGCGACGGCGTTCGGCCGGTACCCCAGCCGCTCGACGGCGGCGGTCACCCGACGCCGCGCGTCCTCGCTGACCGACGGATGCCCGTTGAGCACGCGTGACACCGTGGCCACGGACAGGCCCGCCTCGGCGGCGACGTCCTTGATACCCGCCATGCCCGACCCACCTCCTCGTGGAATCGATTACACGGAGGATTGGAATCGATTACACCGGTCGGGGGCAAGGGGGTGGGAGTGGCCGAAACCGAATCGTGACCGGCGTGCCGGCCTGGCATCGTCCCCGGCCGCGGACAGGGCGGTGCGCAGCGAGCCGACGGCGCCGTGCACCCGGGCCCCGGACCGGCCGGCCTCCGCATGACCTCGGGTTTCGGGCAGAGTCCGGTGGACCCGCGAACGCATCGTCGAGACCGCTGCGGAACTGATGTTCCACCGCGGCGCGGGGGGGCACGAGCCTCCCGGACATCCAGGCGGCCGCCGGGGTCGGCGCGTCGCAGATCTACCACTACTTCGGCGACAAGCAGGGCCTGGTCCTGGCGGTCATCGACCACCAGACGGACACCCAGCTCGCCCGGCAGCGTCCGCTGCTGGACAACCGGGACAGCGTCGAGGCCCTGCGCGAGTGGTGCGACAGGGCGGGGAGCCGGCAGGACGAGAGAGGATGCGAGGGCGGCTGCGAGATCGGCTCGCTCGCCAGCGAACTCGCCGACAGCGACCGGTCGGCACGGACCAGACTCGTCTCCGCCTTCGACCGGTGGGAAGGCCCCATCAGGTCGGGACTCGCACGCATGCAGGCGCGGGGCGAGCTGAGCGAGCGCGCCGATACCGACGCGCTCGCCACCGCTCTGCTGGCCGCCGTCCAGGGCGGCATGCTGCTGTCCCAGGTCCGCCGGTCGAGCACCGCCTACCGGCAGGCCGTGTCGGCGGTGATCGACCACATCGAGAGCTACCTCGTCCGATAGCGGCTCGGGGGCGTCGGCTCACCGCCGGCACTCTTTGACCTGCTGGTACAGGGTTCGGAAGCGGGCGCTGATCGGGCCACCGCGCGCCTCGGCCTCCGCCTCGGCGTCACGCCCGGCACCGTGAAGGGCTTCGGGCCCGGCCGGAGGCGTCCCCGTCGGCCCCGGGCGCTCACCGCGCCGTCGGAGGAATCTCACGGTCCGGAGCCTGCGGTGCCGACGTGGACGGTCGGGCCCGTCCGTCCGTCACCTGCTGCCCGCGGTCCTCCGCGCGTGTCCCGCGTCCCCCTCCGGCCGGGCGGAACGGCGCCTCCTCACGGGCCCGGGCGCCCGGCGGCCGACCGCTGCAAGCGCATGGTGCTATCTTCATTAGCACCATGCTGCTGAGACTCGACGTCACCGATCACCGCCCCCTGCACGAGCAGGTGGCCGGTGCCGTCCGGCGGGCCATCGCCGAAGGGGAGTGCGCGCCGGGCGACCGGCTGCCCCCGGCGCGGGACCTCTCCCAGGCCCTGGGCGTGAACGTCAACACCGTGCTGCGCGGCCTGCGCGCCCTGCGGGACGAAGGACTGCTGGAGTTCCGGCGGGGGCGCGGGGTGACCGTGGCTCGTGGGGCGGACGAACGGTCGGCGTTGCTGGACCGGGTCCGTGAGGTCCTGGCCGACGCGGCGCGCCTCGGGTACGGCAAGGACGACGTCATCGACATGATCAGGGAGGTCACGTGACCGAGCGGACCGCGCGCGGGAACGCCGTGATGTGGGGCGCCGGCGCCTGGGTCGTGGGCGTGCTGGTGCTCCTGGTGGTCTTCCCCCTCACCGCGAGGGACCGGCTGCCGGACCGGCTGGCGACCCACTGGGGCGCGGCCGGCGAGCCGGACGACTCGATGCCGTTCTGGGCCGCGACGTTCTTCCCGGCGCTGATCTGGCTGGTCATGGCGGCGGTTGCCGTGTTCCCCCTGTGGCGCGCTCGCTGGGACGCGGGCGAGGCGGCCGCGGCCCCCGGCTGGGCGGGCGTGACCCTGGGCTTCACCGGCGTGACCCTCCTCGGCGCGCAGGCGTCCGTCGTGCGGGCGAACCTGGACCGCGCGGACTGGCGCGAGGCCGGCTCGGTGACGACCTGGGCGGTCGTCACCCTGGCCGGGGCGGCTGCGGTGGGAGCGGTGGCCCTGCTGGCCGGCCGCCGGGCGCGGGGCACGGTGCCGCCCACGGCCGGGCCCGCGATGGAGATACCGCGGGGGCAGCGCTTCGTGTGGCTGTCCCGGGCCTCCAACCCCTGGCTCCATCTCATGGCGGCCGTGAGCGGCGTCGTCGCGCTCGCGGCCACGGCGGCGGCGGTGGGCGGCCTGGCAGGGGCGGAAGCCGTGCCGCTCGCCGGGACCTTCGCCCTCGTCGCCCTGGTGGTGCTCGGCTGCGCCTCCGTCCAGGCCCGGGTGACCGAGAGGGGACTCGAGGTCGCCTTCGGCCCGCTGGGGTGGCCGACCCGGCGGTGGACCGCCGACGGCATCGCCTCCGCCTGGGTCGAGACCCGCACCGCCATGCGGGTCGGCGGCTGGGGCTACCGGCTGAGCGGACTGGGCACCACCGTCATGCTGCGCGGCGGCGAGTGCCTGGTGATCCGCACGGCCAAGGGCAAGGACTTCGCCGTGAGCGTCGACGACGCCGAACGCGGAGCCGCCCTCCTGAACTCCCTGATCGGGCAACGCTCCACGTGACGCCCGGGGGCACGGCACCACTCACTCCGCCGCCCCCGGCCCGACGAAGAACTTCCGTACGTCATCGGCGAACAGCTCCGGCACCTCCATCGCCGCGAAGTGGCCGCCCCGGTCGAACTCCGACCAGTGCCGGATGTCGTACAGCCGCTCGGCGAGGGGCCGTACCGAACGGGTGATGTCGTGGGGGAGCACCGCCACCCCGACCGGCACCGGGCACCGCTCGCTCCGCCGGGCCGACTCGCGGTGCAGCCGCGCCGAGGAGGCCGCCGTGGCGGTCAGCCAGTACAACGAGACGCCGGTCAGGATCCGCTCGTCGCTCACCGGCGTGCGGGGGTCGGTCCACTGCGCGAACCGCTCGGCGATCCAGGCCAACTGGCCCACCGGCGAGTCGGTCAGCGCGTAGCCCAGCGTCTGCGGGGTCGTGGCCTGGAGCGCCTGGTACGGCGGGCGGGACGCCAGCAGCTTCCGCACCGTGTCCAGCCGCTCCTCGTCCGACGGGCTCAGGGTGACGCCGGCGGCCGGGTCGGGCCGGGTGGGCAGGTAGTTGACGTGCACGCCGACAACCCGCTCCGGCTCCAGCGTGCCGAGCGCCAGGGAGATGCCCGAGCCGAAGTCGCCGCCCTGCGCGCCGTACCGCTCGTATCCGAGGCGCCGCATCAGCTCGGCCCACGCGCGGGCGACGCGGACGATGTCCCAGCCGCGCTCGTGGGTCGGTCCCGAGAAGCCGTATCCGGGGATGGACGGGATCACCAGGTGGAAGTCCCGGGACAGCGGCTCGACCACGTCGAGGAACTCCAGGAACGAACCGGGCCAGCCGTGGGTGAGGACCAGCGCGAGCGCGTCCGGCCGGGCGGACCGCACATGGACGAAGTGGACGGTCTGGCCCTCGATCTCCGTGAGGAAGTGCGGCAGTTCGTTGAGGCGGGCCTCGTGCGCACGCCAGTCGTAGCGGGTGCGCCAGTGCTCGGCCAGCTCCTTCAGCCGGGCCAGCGGGAAGCCGTAGTCCCAGCCAGCGTCGGTGATCTCGTTGGGCCAGCGGGTGCGGGCGAGACGGTCGGTGAGATCGTCGAGGTCGGCCTGCGGGATGTCGATGCGAAATGGCGTGATCATGGGTCACCCTCCATTGCGTTAGTCGAACTAACGTTTATTCCACTAATGAAGGTAGACTGTTGGTGTCACCAACGCAAGATGCGGAGGACCCCCTATGAGCCCCGGCTCTCCGGCCCCGGAACCCGCGCCCGCCCGCCTGCGCGCCATCCCCAGCCGCCTGCTGGCCGGCGCCACGCTGGTCGCCGACCGGCTCGTCGGGGAGCGGCTGGCCGCCGAGGGCGCCCACAAGTGGCACTTCGCCGTGCTGCTGACCCTCGCCGAGGCGGGCCCCGCCAGCCAGGCCGAGCTCAGCCGCCGTACCGGCATCCACCGCAGCGACATGGTCGCCGTCCTCAACGGCCTGGGGGACGCGGGCTGCGTCCGCCGCGACCCCGACCCCGCCGACCGCCGCCGCAACGTCATCACCCTCACCCCCGCCGGCCGCCGCCGCCTCGAACGCCTCGACGCGCTCATCCGCGAGGCGCAGGACGAACTCCTCGCCCCCCTGACCCCGGCCGAGCGCGGCGAACTCACCCGCCTGCTCACCGTCCTCGCCGACCACCACGGCCCCGCCCACCCCGGCCAGGACGAGGAGTCCTGAACGCCACGCCTCCTGTCACACCCCACCGGTACCGTCGACCCATGCCCACCCATCCCTCCGCCCCGCCCTCCGGCGAACGCCGGCTCGCCACGCTCGAAGGCGTGCTGGAGCGCATCACGTACGCCAACGAGGAGAACGGCTACACGGTCGCCCGGGTCGACACCGGCAGGGGCGCCGGTGATCTGCTCACCGTCGTCGGGGCGCTGCTCGGCGCGCAGGTGGGGGAGTCGCTGCGGATGGAGGGGCGCTGGGGGTCGCACCCCCAGTACGGCAAGCAGTTCCACGTGGAGAACTACACGACCGTGCTGCCCGCTACTGTGCAGGGCATCCGCCGCTACCTCGGCTCCGGACTGGTGAAGGGCATCGGGCCGGTCTTCGCCGACCGGATCACCCAGCACTTCGGGACGGACACCCTCCGCGTCATCGAGGAGGAGCCCGAGCGGCTCATCGAGGTCCCCGGGCTCGGACCGAAGCGGACCAAGAAGATCGCCGACGCCTGGGAGGAGCAGAAGGCGATCAAGGAGGTCATGCTCTTCCTCCAGACCGTCGAGGTCTCGACGTCCATCGCCGTGCGCATCTACAAGAAGTACGGCGACGCCTCCATCTCCGTGGTGAAGAACCAGCCCTACCGGCTGGCCGCCGACGTCTGGGGCATCGGGTTCCTCACCGCCGACCGGATCGCCCAGTCGGTCGGCATCCCGCACGACAGCCCGGACCGGGTGAAGGCGGGCCTGCAGTACGCGCTGTCGCAGGCCACCGACCAGGGACACTGCTATCTCCCCGAGGAGAAGCTGATCGCGGACGCGGTGAAGCTGCTCCAGGTGGACACCGGCCTGGTCATCGAGTGCCTCGCCGAGCTCGCCGCCGAGCCGGAGGACCCGGGCGAGGACCCCGGCGTCGTACGGGAGAAGGTGCCCGACCCGCAGGGCGGCGACCCGGTCACCGCCGTCTACCTGGTGCCGTTCCACCGCGCCGAAGTGGCCCTCGCCGCCCAGTTGCTGCGGCTGCTGCGCACCGACCAGGACCGGATGCCGGCGTTCCGGGACGTGGCGTGGGACAAGGCGCTCGGCTGGCTGCGCGGCCGCACGGGGACGGACCTGGCGCCCGAACAGGAGGCCGCCGTCAAGCTGGCGTTGACGCAGAAGGTCGCCGTGCTGACCGGCGGACCCGGCTGCGGCAAGTCGTTCACGGTGCGGTCGATCGTGGAGCTGGCCCGCGCCAAGAAGGCGAAGGTGGTGCTCGCCGCGCCGACCGGGCGTGCCGCCAAGCGGCTCGCCGAGCTGACCGGCGCCGAGGCGTCCACCGTGCACCGGCTGCTGGAACTCAAGCCCGGCGGGGACGCGGCGTACGACCGGGACCGGCCGCTGGACGCCGACCTGGTGGTGGTCGACGAGGCGTCCATGCTGGACCTGCTGCTGGCGAACAAGCTGGCCAAGGCCGTGCCGCCGGGTGCCCACCTGCTGTTCGTCGGGGACGTCGACCAGCTCCCCAGCGTCGGGGCGGGCGAGGTGCTCCGGGACCTCCTCGCCGACGGCAGCCCCGTCCCCGCCGTGCGCCTCACCCGCGTGTTCCGGCAGGCCCAGCAGTCCGGCGTGGTCACCAACGCGCACCGGATCAACGCGGGGAAGCACCCGGTCACCGACGGCATGAAGGACTTCTTCCTCTTCGTGGAGGAGGACACCGAGGAGGCCGGGCGGCTCACCGTGGACGTGGCGGCCCGGCGCATCCCCGCGAAGTTCGGTCTCGACCCGCGCCGTGACGTGCAGGTCCTCGCCCCCATGCACCGGGGCCCGGCCGGCGCGGGCACGCTCAACGGCCTGCTGCAGCAGGCCGTCACCCCCGCCCGCCCCGACCTGCCCGAGAAGCGGTTCGGCGGCCGGGTGTTCCGCGTCGGCGACAAGGTCACCCAGATCCGCAACAACTACGAGAAGGGCGCCAACGGCGTCTTCAACGGCACCGTCGGCGTGGTCACCGCGCTGGACCCGGTCGACCAGCGCCTGACCGTGCTGACCGACGAGGACGAGGAGGTGGGGTACGACTTCGACGAGCTGGACGAACTGGCCCACGCCTACGCCGTGACCATCCACCGCTCCCAGGGCAGCGAGTACCCGGCGGTGGTCATCCCCGTCACCACGGGCGCGTGGATGATGCTCCAGCGCAACCTGCTCTACACGGCGGTGACCCGGGCCCGGAAACTGGTCGTCCTGGTCGGCTCCCGCAAGGCCATCGGACAGGCGGTGCGCACGCTGTCGGCCGGCCGCCGGTGCACGGCGCTCGACATGCGGCTCGCGGGCGCGGGTCCGGCCGGGACGGGTCCGCGGTCCGCCGGTCCCGGTCCGTCAGGCGGGTCCTGACCTCGCTCCGCCGGTTCCGGAACGCCGGGCGGGGGACCCGGAGGGGACCGCCTCCCGGCGGGGGGCGGGGGCCGCGGTGAGGATCCCGTCACCGAAAAATGATCGATCAAATGAGTCGTGAAGGTCACACAGGGGTTCCGGATGGGGAACACAGGGGGCAGGATGGGCAAGTTGGCGGCACTCAGTGCCGTCAATAGGCCCGATGGTCGACCCCGAGTGCACTCTCCTGAGCCGAGTGGGGGATGGTAGAGACAGTCAGGGCACCTCGAAGATGAGGCACAACGTCGGTGAGGGAAGACGTGAGCGACAACTCTGTAGTACTGCGGTACGACGGCAGCGAGTACACCTACCCGGTGATCGACAGCACCGTCGGTGACAAGGGCTTCGACATCGGGAAGCTCCGCGCCCAGTCCGGTCTGGTGACGCTGGACAGCGGCTACGGCAACACCGCCGCCTACAAATCCGCGATCACCTATCTCGACGGCGAGGCCGGCATCCTCCGGTACCGCGGCTACCCGATCGAGCAGCTGGCCGAGCGCTCCACCTTCCTGGAGGTCGCCTACCTGCTGATCAACGGCGAGCTGCCCACCGTCGACCAGCTGGCCGGGTTCAAGGGCGACATCACGCAGCACACCCTGCTGCACGAGGACGTCAAGAACTTCTACAAGGGCTTCCCGCGCGACGCCCACCCGATGGCCATGCTGTCCTCGGTGGTCTCCGCGCTGTCCACGTTCTACCAGGACAGCCACAACCCGTTCGACGAGCAGCAGCGCAACCTCTCCACCATCCGCCTGCTCGCCAAGCTCCCGACGATCGCGGCCTACGCCTACAAGAAGTCGGTCGGCCACCCGTTCGTCTACCCGCGCAACGACCTCGGCTACGTCGAGAACTTCCTGCGCATGACCTTCTCCGTGCCGGCGCAGGAGTACGAGCTCGACCCGGTCGTCGTCTCCGCCCTGGACAAGCTGCTGATCCTGCACGCGGACCACGAGCAGAACTGCTCCACCTCCACGGTCCGCCTGGTCGGCTCCTCGCAGGCGAACATGTTCGCCTCGATCTCCGCCGGCATCAACGCCCTGTGGGGCCCGCTGCACGGCGGCGCCAACCAGTCGGTGCTGGAGATGCTGGAAGGCATCCGCGACTCCGGCGGCGACGTCGACTCCTTCATCCGCAAGGTGAAGAACAAGGAGGACGGCGTCCGCCTGATGGGCTTCGGCCACCGGGTCTACAAGAACTTCGACCCGCGCGCCAAGATCATCAAGGCCGCCGCGCACGACGTGCTGTCCGCCCTCGGCAAGTCCGACGAGCTGCTGGACATCGCGCTCAAGCTGGAGGAGCACGCGCTCTCCGACGACTACTTCGTCTCGCGCAGCCTCTACCCGAACGTGGACTTCTACACCGGCCTGATCTACCGGGCCATGGGCTTCCCGACCGAGATGTTCACGGTGCTGTTCGCCCTCGGCCGCCTGCCGGGCTGGATCGCCCAGTGGCACGAGATGATCAAGGAGCCGGGTTCCCGCATCGGCCGCCCGCGCCAGATCTACACGGGCGTCGTCGAGCGCGACTTCGTCCCCGTCGAGAAGCGCTGACACCTGCCGGTGCGGGTGTCGTACGCCTGAGAGTGCGTCGCTGAAGGGGCGCGGGCGGCCGCGGGCCGTCGTGTGGCCGGCCGCGCCCGCGCGGCGGAGCCGCATGCCGGCACGGCCCCCGCGCCCCTTCGGGCACGTCGCACCACCGCGAAGCACGCAAAGAAGAAGGCGCCCCGGCCGCCGGTCCCCCCACGGGCCGACGAACCAGGGCGCCTTCCCATGTCCCGGTGCGGATTCCCCCCACGGGATCCGGCCGGGCGCTTGTGAGGACAGCGCCTGAATCGCTGTGTGAGCACGACGGACCTGAACCCGTCGCACTCGTCGGTGTGCGGTCTGCCGGGACATCGCACGTCGGGAGGGCCGCTCAAAGCTTCCCTGGGCGCGTGCCCCGGCAACGCAATCTCCGGAGAAGTCCCCCAAGACATCTCCAGATGCCGGGAAGCGCCCCCCAAGACGCTGCCCGACATCGCCAACTTAGACCTTCGAACCCCTTCGATGGTTACGTTCAGATCACTGTGATCTGCGTCTCTTGCATATCTCCCCACAGTGCGCAGGAGCCCGCAAATCTCTCACGAGGCCCAAGCGTAAGGAGGATGCGCGAGGCTTGTGAAGAGCTTATGTGAGGGTCTTACCGGACTCCAGGGGGCCCGCCCAACTCGAGACCTCAATGAAACGACCGCAGCCGCAGACTGTTGGTCACCACGAACACCGACGAGAACGCCATCGCGGCCCCGGCGATCATCGGGTTCAGCAGTCCCGCCGCGGCCAGCGGCAGCGCGGCCACGTTGTAGCCGAACGCCCACACGAGGTTGCCCTTGATCGTGGAGAGGGTGCGCCGGGACAGCCGTATCGCGTCCGCCGCCACTCTCAGGTCGCCGCGGACCAGGGTCAGGTCGCCCGCCTCGATCGCCGCGTCCGTGCCGGTGCCCAGGGCGAGCCCCAGGTCGGCGACGGCCAGCGCGGCCGCGTCGTTGACGCCGTCACCGACCATGGCGACGCTGTGCCCCTCCTCCTGGAGCCGCCGCACCACGTCGGCCTTGTCCTCGGGCAGCACCTCGGCGATCACCCGGTCCTCGTCGATGCCGACGGTGCGCGCCACCGCCTCGGCCACCGCCCGGTTGTCGCCCGTGAGCAGCACCGGCGTGAGCCCCAGCGCCCGCAGTGCGCGGACCGCTTCGGCGCTGGTCTCCTTCACCGTGTCGGCGACGGCGAGAACACCGCGTGCCGCCCCGTCCCAGCCGGCCACCACCGCCGTGTGCCCGGCCCGCTCGGCCTCCTCCTTGGCCCGCGCCAGCTCCGGCGGCAGCTCCCCGAACACCTCGGACAGCCGCCCCACGGCCACCTCGCGGCCCTCCACGCGCCCGCGCACCCCCCGGCCCGGCACGTTCTCGAACCGCTCGGCCCGGGGCAGCGCGCCGACCCGCTCCTGCGCGCCGGCGGCGACCGCGCGGGCCACCGGGTGCTCGGAGGCGTGCTCCAGGGCGCCCGCGAGCCGCAGCAGCTCCCGTTCGTCGGTGCCCTCGGCGGCGTGCACCGCGCGCAGGGACATCCGGCCGGTGGTGACGGTCCCGGTCTTGTCCAGGACGACGGTGTCCACGCGCCGGGTGGACTCCAGCACCTCGGGGCCCTTGATGAGGATGCCGAGCTGGGCGCCCCGCCCGGTGCCGACCATCAGCGCGGTCGGCGTGGCCAGCCCGAGGGCGCACGGACAGGCGATGATCAGCACGGCGACGGCCGCGGTGAACGCGGCGACGGTGTCGCCGGTGTTGCCCAGCCACAGTCCGAAGGTGGCGGCCGCGATGAGCAGCACCACGGGCACGAACACCCCGGCGATCCGGTCGGCGAGGCGCTGCACCTGCGCCTTGCCGGTCTGCGCGTCCTCCACCAGCTTCGCCATCCGCGCGAGCTGCGTGTCCGAGCCGATCCGGGTGGCCTCGACGACGAGCCGGCCGGCCGCGTTGACGGTGGCGCCGGTGACGGTGTCGCCGACGGTCACGTCCACCGGCACGGACTCGCCGGTCAGCATGGACGCGTCCACGGCGGAGGAACCCTCGACGACCGTGCCGTCCGTGGCGATCTTCTCGCCGGGGCGGACCACGAACCGGTCGCCCACAACCAGCCGCTCGGCCGGGACCCGCGCCTCGCGGCCGTCCCGCAGCACGGTCACGTCCTTGGCGCCCAGCTCCATCAGCGCCCGCAGCGCGGCGCCCGCACGGCGCTTGGAGCGGTCCTCCAGATAGCGGCCGAGCAGGAGGAACGCGGTGACGCCGGCGGCGACCTCCAGATAGAGGGCGGAGGCCCCGTCGGTGCGGGACACGGTGAGTTCGAAGGGGTGCCGCATGCCCGGCGCGCCCGCGTCACCGAGGAACAGCGCCCACAGCGACCAGCCGAACGCGGCCAGCGTGCCCACCGACACCAGGGTGTCCATGGTGGCCGCGCCGTGCCGCAGGTTGGTCCAGGCGGCCCGGTGGAACGGCGCCGCGCCCCACACCACGACCGGCGCGGCGAGGGTCAGGGAGAGCCACTGCCAGTGGTCGAACTGCAGGGGCGGAACCATCGCCAGCAGCACCACCGGCAGGGAGAGCAGCGCGGAAACGATCAGCCGGGTGCGCAGGGCGGCCGTCCCGGGGTCGGCCTCGGAGGCCGTCTCCTGCTCGTCCTGCCGCTCGGGCGCCGGTTCCTCGGCGGTGTAACCGGTCTTCACCACCGTGGTGATCAGGTCGGCGACCCCGACGCCCGGCGGATACGTGATCCGGGCCTTCTCGGTCGCGTAGTTCACCGTGGCGGTGACGCCCTCCATGCGGTTGAGCTTCTTCTCGACACGGGCCGCGCAGGAGGCGCAGGTCATTCCGCCGATGAGCAGTTCGACCTCGGAGAGGGCCGGCTGCCCGGCGGCGGTCGGCGCCTCGGGGGCGGTGGTGCTGGTCATGTCCGTGCTCCAGGGACGTCCGGGATGCGGGGCGGCGGCGGGCCGGGCCGGAGGGACCGGTCCTCCGGGTGGCCGGCACGGCCCGGTTCACGCCGCGTGGGGTGCCTCGGGGGACGGCCCCGGGTCAGACCGTGCCGGCCAGCTCGAAGCCGGCCTCGTCGACGGCGGCGCGCACGGCGGCCTCGTCGAGCGGGGCCGCGGAGACCACGGTCACCTCGCCGGAGGAGGCGACGGCCGTCACCGAGCTGACGCCGGGGAGCTGCGAGATCTCGCCGGAGACGGCGCCCTCGCAGTGCCCGCAGCTCATCCCGGTCACCTTGTAGACGGTGGTGACGGAACCCTGGGTGTCGGTCTGGGACGTCATGTCGTTCTCCTCGTCGGGACGTGGGGGTGTGCAGGGGGTCGCCGGGGCCGCTGAGGACCCCGTCTCCCTCACACTATACCCCTAGGGGGTATCAATCCGGGACAGGGCGCACGGGAACGGAGCGGCCCGCGCGCCGGGGTGCGACGGCCCGGGGATAGCGTTCCGGCGACAGCGGCGATCACCGGAAGGCGGGACCTGGCATGCGAGCGGTGGTGTTCGAGCGGTACGGGGAACCGGCCGAGGTGCGCGAGGTCGCGGACCCGGAACCGGCGGAGCACGGGGTGGTGGTCCGCGTGGAGGCCACCGGCCTGTGCCGCAGCGACTGGCACGCCTGGCGGGGCCACGACCCGGACATCGCCCTCCCGCACGTCCCCGGGCACGAACTCGCCGGAGTCGTCGAGGCGGCCGGCGCCCGGGTCACCCGCTGGCGCGCGGGGGACCGGGTCACCGTGCCGTTCGTCTGCGCCTGCGGCTCCTGCCCCGCCTGCGCGGCCGGCGACCAGCAGGTGTGCGAGCGCCAGACCCAGCCCGGCTTCACCCACTGGGGCTCCTTCGCCCAGTACGTGGCCCTCGACCACGCCGACGTGAACCTGGTCGCCGTGCCCGACGGCATGGCGTACGCCACGGCCGCCTCCCTCGGCTGCCGGTTCGCCACCGCCTACCGGGCCGTGGTGCAGCGGGGCCGGGTCGCGGCGGGGGAGTGGGTGGCGGTGCACGGCTGCGGGGGCGTCGGCCTGTCCGCGGTGATGATCGCGGCGGCGGCCGGCGCGCGGGTCGTCGCGGTCGACGTGTCACCGGGCGCCCTCGCTCTGGCCCGGCGGTTCGGCGCGGCGGAGTGCGTGGACGCCTCGGCGGCGACCGACACGGCCGGCGCGGTCCGCGAGCTGACCGGCGGCGGCGCCCACCTCTCCCTGGACGCCCTGGGCGCGCCCGCCACCTGCGCCGCCTCGGTGAACGGCCTGCGCAGGCGGGGCCGGCACGTGCAGGTGGGCCTGCTCCCCTCCGAGACGGGCACGACCCCCGTGCCCATGGCCCGCGCCGTCGCGCTGGAGCTGGAGATCCACGGCAGCCACGGCATGGCCGCGCACGCCTACCCGCCGATGCTCGATCTGGTGCGCGCCGGGGTGCTCCGCCCCGACCTGCTGGTCACCTCTGTGATCGGCCTGGACGCGGTCCCCGCGGCGCTCGCCGCGATGGACGACGCCCCGGGAGCCGGGGTCACCGTGATCGAGCCCTGGAGCTGAGCACGCGCACGGACGCCGTGCCCCCGCACGGTCGATGCGAGGGCACGGCGTCGTGCGTGCGCGTGCTCAGCCCCGGCGGTTCCGGTTGCCGGGGCGTGCGGCGGCCCAGCGGCGGACCGTGTCGGGGAGCCAGTAGGGCTTCCCGCTCTCCACCCGGTCCGGCGGCGGCAGCAGGCCGTGCTTGCGGTAGGAACGCACGGTGTCCGGTTGCACCTTGATGTGGGCCGCGATGTCCTTGTACGACCACAGCTCGGTCATGTGTGCACCTCCCCGCGCGCGCCACGGCGGCGGCCGGGGCGGCCGTCAGGGGGAGCCGGGCGTGCGCTGGCGATCGACAAGCGTGGTGCGGGAGGACGAGCCGGTCCGCTCACCGGGAGGGCGCGTGCGCGGGTGTGACGGAAGGGCCGCCCGCGTGTGACATCCGTGACGCGACCGGTGCATTTGTGACAGGAGTGACGCACAGGCGCACTCCGGCACACCGGCGGGGCGCATTGACGTCCGCGGCGTCCTTCCCCACCGGTCCGGCCGCTTTTCCGGTGGTGGCGGTGACATTCTCGTCCGAATGTCCGGACAAAACATTGACAGGGCTTCGCGCGCGGGGCTAGAACTCGGGAGAGCCCTCGGACCCCGCAGGGCGGACGAGACGTGCGAAGGGAGCGTCATGGCGAGCCTCCACCGCCGCCGGGCGCTTTCCGGCCGTCGGGGCGCCCATGGCGTCGCCCCGTCACAGATCGCCTCCGGCGCGGGAGGCCGCCTCGCTTTGGCAGGAGCGAGGTGCGAGCGACGACTCCCCGCCCGCCGCGGCCCCGCGCCGGAGGTTCCGTCCCGGACGCCCGCCCCCAGGACCCATGTGTCCACTCGGGGGCCCGAACGGCCGACACAGTGTCGGGCCCGCCCGGCGCCCCGTCACTGGTGGGATGGGGCCGTGGCCGTCGCCGCGGCGCGCCCGCCCGCGGCACCGCCCCATGAGCTGTACGAACGGCACGTCTCCACCCGACGCCGCCCTCTGCGAAGGAGTTCTCGGTCATGACGAAGATCGTCAACCACTGGATCGGCGGCAAGACCGCCGAAGGCGCCTCGGGAACCTACGGCCCGGTGACGAACCCGGCGACCGGCGAGGTCACCACCAAGGTCGCCTTCGCCTCCGTCGAGGAGGTCGACGCCGCGGTCGCCGCCGCCAAGGAGGCGTTCCGGACCTGGGGGCAGTCCTCCCTCGCCCAGCGCACCTCGATCCTGTTCAGGTTCCGCGCGCTGCTCGACGCCCACCGCGACGAGATCGCCGAGCTGATCACCGCCGAGCACGGCAAGGTGCACTCCGACGCCCTCGGCGAGGTCGCGCGCGGCCTGGAGATCGTCGACCTGGCCTGCGGCATCAACGTCCAGCTCAAGGGCGAGCTGTCCACCCAGGTGGCCAGCCGCGTGGACGTGGCGTCCATCCGTCAGCCGCTCGGCGTGGTCGCCGGCATCACCCCGTTCAACTTCCCGGCGATGGTGCCGATGTGGATGTTCCCCCTCGCCATCGCCTGCGGCAACACCTTCGTGCTCAAGCCCAGCGAGAAGGACCCGTCCGCCTCCGTCCGCCTCGCCGAGCTGCTCGCCGAGGCCGGACTGCCCGAGGGCGTGTTCAACGTGGTGCACGGCGACAAGGCGGCCGTCGACCGCCTCCTGGAGCACCCGGACGTCAAGGCCGTGTCCTTCGTCGGCTCCACGCCCATCGCCCGTCACATCCACACCACCGCCTCCGCCAACGGCAAGCGCGTGCAGGCCCTCGGCGGCGCCAAGAACCACATGCTGGTGCTGCCCGACGCCGACCTCGACGCGGCCGCCGACGCCGCCGTGTCCGCCGCCTACGGATCGGCCGGCGAGCGCTGCATGGCCGTCTCCGCGGTCGTCGCCGTCGGCGCGATCGGCGACGAGCTGGTGGAGAAGATCCGCGAGCGCGCCGAGAAGATCAAGATCGGCCCCGGCGACGACCCCACCTCCGAGATGGGCCCGCTGATCACCGCGACCCACCGCGACAAGGTCGCCTCCTACGTCGCCGGCGCGGCCGACGAGGGCGCCGAAGTCGTCCTGGACGGCACCGGGTACACCGTCGACGGCTACGAGAACGGCCACTGGATCGGCATCTCCCTGCTCGACAAGGTGCCGACGACCGCCAAGGCCTACCAGGACGAGATCTTCGGCCCCGTCCTGTGCGTGCTGCGCGCCGGCACGTACGAGGAGGCCCTGGACCTCATCAACGCCTCGCCGTTCGGCAACGGCGCCGCCGTCTTCACCCGGGACGGCGGCGCCGCCCGCCGCTTCCAGCTCGAGGTCGAGGCCGGCATGGTCGGCGTCAACGTCCCGATCCCGGTCCCCGTGGGCTACCACTCCTTCGGCGGCTGGAAGGACTCCCTCTTCGGCGACCACCACATCTACGGCAACGACGGCACGCACTTCTACACCCGCGGCAAGGTCGTCACCACCCGCTGGCCCGACCCGGCGGACGCCCCGGCCGGCGTCGACCTGGGCTTCCCCCGCAACCACTGAGCCCGCTCAGGGGGCGTGTGGCCGTGTACCGCGGACGCGGTACACGGCCACACCCGCGTACACCCCCGGGAGGTCACACGGTTCGGTCCGCGGTCGACACCGGACCGACAGGCGGACCCCGTACGGTTGACGCATGGATCTTCGACTGCCCGGCCTCGGGCGGCCGCGGCCCCGGCGTGCCCTCGCCGCCGCGGCCGCCGTCGTCGTGCTCGCGGGGGCCGGCACCTGGACCGCCGTCGCCTCCGACGCCGAGCCCTCCGTGCGCCGCGCCGACCGCGTCATGACCACGGACGACGGGGTGCGCATCGACACCTCCTACTTCACCGCCGGACCCGACGGGCGGCGTCCCGCCGTGCTGCTCGGCCACGGCTTCGGCGGCAGCAAGGAGGACGTCCGGGAACAGGCCGAGGACCTCGCCCGCGACGGGTACGCCGTCCTCACCTGGTCCGCGCGCGGCTTCGGCGGGTCCACCGGGAAGATCGGGCTGAACGACCCCGAGGGCGAGGTCGCCGACGTCTCCCGGCTCGTCGACTGGCTGGCCACGCGGCCCGAGGTCCGCCTCGACCAGGACGGCGACCCCCGCGTGGGCATGGCCGGCAACTCCTACGGCGGGGCCGTCGCCCTGCTCGGCGCGGGACACGACGACCGGATCGACGCCATCGCCCCGGCCATCACCTACTTCGACCTCGCCGAGGCCCTGTTCCCGGGCGGCGTGTTCAAGAAGCTGTGGGCGGGCGCCTTCGTCACCTCCGGCGGCGGCTGCGCCCGCTTCGAGCCCGAGCTGTGCGCCATGTACGAGCGGGTCGCCGAGTCCGGCGTGCCCGACGAGCGGGCGCGGGCCCTTCTCGAAGCACGCTCGCCGGCCGCCGTCGCGGACCGCATCGACGTGCCCACCCTGCTGATGCAGGGGCAGACCGACTCGCTGTTCCCGCTCGGCCAGGCCGACGCCGCCGCACGCGCGATCCGCGCCAACGGCGCCCCCGTCGGCGTCGACTGGCTCGCCGGCGGGCACGACGGCGGCGACCCCGAGACCGACCGTCTGCACGAGCGCGTCCGCGCCTGGTTCGACCGGTACCTCAAGGGCGACGAGAACGCCGACACCGGCCCCGCCTTCCGCGTCACCCGCACCGGGGGCGTCGACTCCACCGACGGCCGGGCCCAGCTGCGCGGCGCGAGCGCCGACGCCTACCCGGGCCTGCGCGGCGGCGGCCGCTCCGTGAAGCTCACCGGCCGCGAGCAGAGCTTCGCCAACCCGGCCGGCGCCAGCCCGCCCGCCGTGTCCGCGCTGCCCGGCATCGGCGGCGCCGGCGGCCTCTCCCAGCTCTCCTCCCTCGGCGTCGGCGTCTCCCTGGACTTCCCGGGCCAGCACGCCCGCTTCGAGTCCGCCCCCGTCGCCCGCGACCTGCGCATCACCGGCTCCCCGGCCGTCACCGTGCGGGTCAGGTCCACCAGCGACGACGCCGTCCTCTTCGCCAAGGTCTACGACGTCGGCCCGGACGGCCGGCAGCAGGTGCTGCCCTCCCAGCTCGTCACCCCGGTCCGCGTCGAGGGCGCCCGCGCCGGGAAGGACGTGCGGCTCACCCTCCCGGCCGTCGACCACGAGGTCCGCGAGGGCCACCGGCTGCGCCTGGTCCTCGCCTCCACCGACCTCGCCCACGCCTCCCCGGCCGCCCCGGCGACGTACACCGTGTCCCTGAGGAGCGACCTCACGGTGCCCACCGCCCCCGGCGTGACCACCGCCGCGGCCCCGCTGCCCGCGTGGGTGGTGTGGCTGCCGGTCGCCGGCGCGGCCGTCGCGCTCGCGCTGCTGCTCACCGGCCGCCGCACCGCCGCCCCGGCCCCCGATCCGGACCTGGCCGACGTACCGCTCCAGATCACCGGCCTGAGCAAGCGGTACGCCCGCTCCGTCGACCGGTACGCCGTGCGGGACCTGTCGTTCCGGGTGGAGAAGGGCCAGGTGCTCGGCCTGCTCGGGCCCAACGGCGCCGGCAAGACCACCACCCTGCGCATGCTGATGGGCCTCATCAAGCCCGACGACGGCGAGATCCGGGTGTTCGGCCACGCCGTCCGCCCCGGCGCCCCCGTGCTCTCCCGGGTCGGCGCCTTCGTCGAGGGCGCGGGCTTCCTGCCGCACCTGTCCGGCCGGGAGAACCTGGAGCTGTACTGGGCCGCCACCGGCCGCCCGCCCGGGGACGCCCACCTCGACGAGGCCCTGGAGATCGCCGGCCTCGGCGATGCCCTCGCCCGCGCGGTGCGCACCTACTCGCAGGGCATGCGCCAGCGGCTCGCCATCGCCCAGGCCATGCTCGGCCTGCCGGACCTGCTGATCCTCGACGAACCGACCAACGGCCTCGACCCGCCGCAGATCCGCGAGATGCGCGAGGTGATGATCCGGTACGCGGCCGCCGGACGCACGGTGATCGTCTCCAGCCACCTGCTGGCGGAGGTCGAGCAGTCCTGCACCCACCTCGTCGTCATGGACCGCGGCCGGCTGGTGCAGGCCGGACCGGTGCACGACATCATCGGCTCCGGCGACACCCTCCTCGTCGGCACCGTCACGCCCGTCGAGGAGCCGCTCGCCGAGAAGGTCGCCGCGCTGCCCGGCGTCGCCTCCGCCGTCCGCACCGACGAGGGACTGCTGGTCCGGCTCGGCGCCGACGGCACCGCCCCCCGGCTGATCGCGGAACTCGTCCGGCTGGAGGTGCCCGTGACGTCGGTGGGCCCCCACCGCCGCCTCGAGGACGCCTTCCTCACCCTGATCGGAGGTTCCGCATGAGCGCGCTCGCCGAGCGGGCCGAGCAGTCCGGGACCTCCGGGCCGCCCGCACCCGCCGAGACCGCCGACGGCTACCGTGCCGGCCGCACCCTGCCGCTGCGGGTCGAGCTGGTCCGCCAGCTCAAGCGGCGGCGCACCCTCGTCATGGGCGCGGTCCTCGCCGTGCTGCCGTTCGTACTGGTGATCGCCTTCGCGATCGGCGGGGAGCCGGACCGCCCCGGCGGCCGGGTGAACCTGATGGACACGGCCACCGCGTCCGGGGCCAACTTCGCCGCCGTCAACCTCTTCGTGTCGGCGGGCTTCCTGCTGGTCATCCCGGTCGCCCTGTTCTGCGGGGACACCGTCGCCTCGGAGGCCGGCTGGTCCTCCCTGCGCTACCTGCTCGCGGCGCCCGTGCCCCGGATGCGGCTGCTGTGGTCCAAGCTGATCGTCGGACTGGGGCTCAGTCTCGCCGCGATGGTGCTGCTGCCGGTGGTGGCGCTCGCCGTCGGCGCCGTCGCCTACGGCTGGGGCCCGCTGCACATCCCGACCGGCGGCACGCTCGACCCCGCCACCGCCGCCGGGCGGCTCGCGGTGGTCGTCGCGTACCTCTTCGTGTCGCAGCTGGTCACCGCCGGACTGGCGTTCTGGCTGTCCACCCGCACCGACGCCCCGCTGGGCGCGGTCGGCGGCGCCGTCGGCCTGACCATCGTCGGCAACGTCCTGGACGCCGTGACCGCCCTCGGCGACTGGCGGCACTTCCTGCCGGCTCACTGGCAGTTCGCCTGGGCGGACGCCGTCCAGCCCACCCCGGAGTGGTCCGGCATGATCCAGGGCGCGTCGGTGTCCGTGACGTACGCGCTCGTGCTGTTCGCACTGGCGTTCCGGGGGTTCGCGCGCAAGGACGTGGTGTCCTGACCTGCTCCCGCGTGACCGTCACGCGGGCCAACCGGGTGAATCTGCGCAACCGATTCCCCGCAGCGGGGTTGGAGAGGGAGACAGGCCACAGAGCAGCCGGGGCCGTGACGCGCGGCCTCGGCCGCCTCTCTCATGCCGGGGCCGGCCTCCCATCTTCAAGCAGGAAGACAACCACATTGCGACAGACCCTGAGCAGGGGAGTGTTCACGGCGGCCGCTGCCGCCACGGGCATTCTGTCCCTGTACGGAACCCCCGCCCTCGCCGACTCGTTCGCGGGGGGCGGTGCCGAGGATTCTCCCGGTGTGCTGTCCGGGAACAATGTGCAGGCGCCCGTCCATGCCCCCGTGAACGCCTGCGGCAACACCGTCACCGCCGTGGGGGCTCTCAACAGCGCGTCCGGCAACACGTGCGTCAACGAGTCCGGCGGCCACGGCGAGTCGGCCGGCGGGGCCCACGCGGCCGGCGGCGCCGAGGGCTCGCCCGGTGTGCTGTCCGGGAACAACGTGCAGGCGCCCGTCCACGCCCCCGTGAACGCCTGCGGCAACAACGTCACCGTCGTCGGCGGGCTCAACAGCGCCTCCGACAACACCTGCGCCAACGTCTCGGAGGGCTCGCACGGCGGCAAGTCCTCGGACCGCCCGGACCGCTCGGCGCACTCCCGCCACGAGACCGCCTCGGGCGTCTCGCACGCCGAGAGCGGCGGGGCCCACGCGGTCGGCGCCGCCAAGGGATCGCCCGGCGTGCTCTCCGGCAACGTCATCCAGGCGCCCGTCGACCTGTCGCTGAACGCGTGTGGCAACAGCGTCAACCTCGTCGGCCTGTTCAACGACGCCTCCGGCAACACCTGCGTCAACGAGTCCGGCCACGAGGAGAAGGAGCCGGAGAAGACGCCGGAGAAGGACAAGCCCGAGCCGCCCGCCAAGGCCGTGACGCCGCCGAAGCACGTCGAGCCGCCGGCCGTCGACACGCCGGACAGCCCGCCGCACCTCGCGGAGACCGGCACCGACGGCCTGATGGCCGCCTCCGCCGCCGGTGCCGCGCTGCTCACCGGCGGGGCCGTGCTGTACCGCCGCGGCCGCGTCGGCGCCCGCCGCTGACAGCTCCGCGGATGCCGGACCCACCCCACCCGGCATCCACACCCCCACGAAGCGTCCCCCGGACCTCCTGGTCCGGGGGACGCTTCGTGACACCGGCCGTCAGCCGCGCACCGGGGCCGGCGCGCCGCCGCGGCCGGCGCCCGCGGGCACCGGCACGGTCCCGCGCGCCGGGGCCGCCCGCAGCCGCCTGCGCACCCCCTGCACCAGCGTCGACGCCGTGAACGTCGCCCCGTGCACGAACCGCATCGCCGGACCGAACCCGGGCGCCGTCACCAGACCCGCCAGGAACAGGCCGGGGTAGGACGACTCGAAGCCCCGGCCGACCACCGGGGACCCGTCGGGCAGCGCCGTCATCGCGCCGCGCAGCTCCGCCGACAGCAGCCCCAGCCGGTCACGGTGCGCCTTGAAGCCGGTGGCGGCGATGACGTGCTCGGTCTCCAGGGTGCGCCGCGCGCCCGTCCGGTCGGCCAGCTCCAGCCGCAGCCCGCCCGGCACCGCGGCCGCCGCGGTCACCTCGTGGCCCGGCAGCAGGTCCACCGCGCGCTCCACCCGCTCCCGCACCCACCAGGCGCCCGCCGGACCCAGCGCCGTCGCCGCGATCCGGGTCCGGGTCGCCTCCGGCAGCCGCCGGAACAGCCCCGGCCGCTCCGAGTAGAACCAGTTCCGCCAGCCCGGCCCCAGACCGCTGTGCGGGGAGCGCAGCGACTGCCACCACGGCCGCTCCCACGGCGGCGGCACGTCGTTCCAGCGCAGCCGCTCCGCCCGCGCCAGCACCCGCACCCGCGTGCCCTGCTCCGCCAGCAGCGCCGCCGTCTCCAGCGCCGCCTGCCCGCCGCCGATCACCGTGACGTCCTTGCCCTGGAAGGGACCCAGGTCGCTGTGGTGGCTGCTGTGCGTCACCAGCGTCGGGTGCAGCCCGCGCAGCGCCGCCGGCACCTCGATGAACGGCATCACGCCCACCGCCAGCGCCACCGTCCGCGCGTGCAGCACCTCCCCGTCCTCGGCGACCGCGCTGAAGCCCTCCGGGCCCGACGACACCCGCGCGATCAGCCGCTCGTCCACCTCCGGCACGGCGTGGCGCGCGAACCACAGCCCGTACGAGGCGAAGTCCGCCACCGGGATCGGCTGCGCGTGACGCGCGGTCAGGCCCCGCTCGGCGCAGTACGCGTCCAGCCGCCAGCGTCCGGCCGGGTCGGACAGGTTGGACGCCCACGGCTCCGACTTCAGGAACATCCCGGCCGGCATGTGGTCCCGCCAGGACGCCATGGGCCGGCCGAGGACACGCAGGTTCAGTCCGGCGGCCGCCGCGTGCGACGCGATCGACAGACCGTACGGACCCGCGCCCACCACCAGGAGGTCGTACATCATCAGCTGCTCGCTTTCTCGTTGTCGGTCGTCAGGGAGGGCGTGTCCGCCCGGGGCGCCGGGCGCTGCGCCGGCACCTCGGCCGCGGCGCCCAGGCGCCGGCGCAGCCGGCCGGACACATGACGGACCCACAGGGCCCACATCGCCCAGCCCGGGGCGCGGTCGTCGCCCGCGTACCAGGCCAGTTCACGCCCGCCGGGCGCGGGACGCAGCGCGGCGAGGGGCGCGTAGTTCTCCACCACGAACGCCCTGCCGGCCACCGGATCGCCGCCGGACAGCGGACGCCCCGTCAGGTCCGCGTGCAGCGCCCGTACGACGTCCAGGCCCGCGCTGTCGGCGAACAGCCGGAACTGGGCGCCGGGGCGCGGGTTGAAGTCGAGGAGGTGGTAGCGGCCGGTGGTGCCGCAGCGGCGGAAGTCCAGGTCGAAGACGCCCCGGTAGCCCAGCTCGCCGGTGAGCCGCTCGGCGAGCGCGGACACCTCCGAGTTGGGCGTCCAGCGGCCCACCGCGGTCAGTCCCGCCCCGCGCGGCCAGGACAGGTGCTTGCGGCCCGGCCCGCCCGCCCGCACCGTCCCGGTGCGGTCGGCGTAGCCGTGGAAGAACCAGTCCCGGTCCGTGCCGGGCGGCAGGTACGCCTGGAGCAGCAGCGGGCTGCCCGCCTCCGCGGTGCGCGCGTGCAGTTCCCGCGCCTCGCGGGCCGTGCGCAGCACCTGTGTGCTGCGCAGCCCGGAGCCCGCCGGGAGCAGCCAGGGCCGGCTCCACTTGGCGACCACGGGCAGCCCGAGCCGCAGCGCGTCCTCGGCGGCCCGCGCCGGGGTGTCCGGGACCAGCGTGCGCGGGTGCGGCACGCCCACGGAGGCGCACACACCGGCCAGTCCGGCCTTGTCCGCGACGCGTTCGGCCAGCGCCGGCGGCATCACCGGCAGCAGGTAGGAGGGGGCCAGCTCCTCGCGCAGCCGGGCCGCGGCGATCGCGGTGGCGTCGTCCATCGGCACCAGCACCGCCGGGCGTCCCACCTGCCCGGCCACGCGGCGCAGCACGGCGAGGATCTCCTCCGCGGACGCGTCCGGGGGCGGCGGGGTGTGCAGCCGGCGCACGAACCGCGACCGGGCCACGGGACTTTTCGTGCAGTCGGCGACGACATGCACGTCCACCCCCGCCCGGCCGAGCGACCGGACGGCGCCCAGTGTTCCGTGGTGAAAGGGATTCCGGTCGATCCGCAGCACAACCGCGGGAACCCGGGTGTCAAGCAAGGACACGCATTCTCACTTTCTTCTGGCGCCGTCTCCCCCACACGGGGGAGAACGGC
Organism: Streptomyces sp. DH-12; assembly: GCF_002899455.1. Classification (GTDB taxonomy): domain Bacteria; phylum Actinomycetota; class Actinomycetes; order Streptomycetales; family Streptomycetaceae; genus Streptomyces. The sequence goes on from NZ_PPFB01000001.1 coordinate 4,949,908, forward strand.
ACTCGAAAGCCGCAGCGACAGTGGCACTGTCGTATGTCGTATGGCTGACTTCATATGACTGTTCGTCAACACCGAGGCATTGAGCAGCAGACGGACGCGAGCGAGAAGAGGAGCAGCCAATGGCCCCACAGCACAGGCGGGTCCGGGCCCGTGCCCTGGCCGTGGGCGCGGCGGCGGTCGTGGTGACGGCCGCCCTGGCGGCGGGTCCCGCGGCCGGGGCGGCGCCCACGGACGACACCGGGGCCGCGTCGCCGGGCCCCACCGGGCGTCCCGCACCGGCCGCCGGAGCACAGCCCGCACCGGCCGCCGGGCCCGCCGCGCCGGCCTTCCCCACGCCCGACGTCGGCGTCCCCGCCGTGTCCGTGCCCTACCTCCCCGCGCCCGCCGTCCCCGCCGTCCCGGAGGTGCGGCCGCCGGCGGTCGCCCCTCCGTCCACGCCCGCCCCCGCGGAGGGCGTGCCGCCGTTCGGCGCGTTCCTCGCCTCCGACGAGCGCGGCGTGGAGCGGATGGAGCAGCTCAGCCGCTGGCTCGGCGGCGCGGAACTGCGCGTGGGCCACACCTACCTGCCCGGCAACCACTGGAAGGACATCGAGGGCGACGTCGGCTTCCTCGAGGCGTGGGCGCGGTGGCGCAACGCCGACGACACACGGATGCTCGTCCTCAACGTCCCGCTCCAGGAGCGCAACGAGGCGGGCGTGCCCGACGGGGAGGTCCGCGAGCTGCTGCGGCGCGGCGCGGCCGGCGAGTTCGACCACCACTTCCGCGCCCTCGCCGAACGGCTCGTCGCGCTGAGGATCCCGGACACCGTGCTGGTGCTCGGCTGGGAGATGAACGGCATCACCTACACCCACCGCTGCGGCCCCGACCCGGAGAACTGGAAGAAGTACTGGAACCGCATCGTCACCACGATGCGTTCCGTCCCCGGCCAGGAATTCCGGTTCGAGTTCACGCCCAACCGGGGCCGCGACGCCGTGCCGTGGACGCAGTGCTATCCCGGCGACGACACCGTCGACATCATCGGAATGGACTCCTACGACCAGCCGTCCGGGATGTCCTTCGACGAACAGGTGGAGGAACCCTACGGACTCCAGGCGCACGTCGATTTCGCCAAGGCGCACGGAAAGCCCATCTCCTACCCGGAGTGGGGGCTTTTCCGCAACGGCGACAATCCCGCGTACATGCGCGGCATGCTCGCCTGGATGCAGCGGCACCGGCCCCTCTACCACACGGTGACCGACTACTGCCCGCACGGCGTGTGGCAGTGCGACGACAACCCGGAGTCCTCCCGCGTCTTCCGTTCCGCCCTCTACGGCCGCACGCCCGAGGACCCGCAGACCCCGGCGCCCGCCGAGCCGCCCGCGGGACCGGAGCTGCCGGACCACTGCGCGCCGCTGGACCTCGGACGCTGGGTGGAGCACTGGCTCGGCGGGAAGCTGTGCCTGCGCCTCGACTGGTGGTCGCGCTCCCGGTAGCGCCGGGCCCGCCCCGGCCGGGACCACCGCCGTCACCGCGGCACGTCGGCGGCGGCGGCCGGACCGGGCACCGAGGCGGCGGGCGCCGGTTCCCCGTCCCGGCCGCCGCGGCGGGGCCGGGCCAGCAGCGCGAGCCCGCCGAGCAGCCCGCCCGCGCTCGCGCCGACCAGGGCGGTCACCGCCGCCGACGCCGACGCGGGCGCGGACGGCTTCACCGCGCGGGAGAACTGCACCAGCCGCACCCGGGTGCTGTCCTTGGAGTCCTCCGCGTGCCGGGTCAGCGCCCGCGCCACCGCGTTCGCCATGTCGACGGCCGTGTCGGGCCGCTCGGAGACGGCCGTGACGGACACCATCGGCGCGTCCGGCGAGGTCGCCGTGCGCACGCCGTCCCGCAGGGTGCGCACCGGCACACCGGCCCACACCTGCGCGTCCCCCAGCACCGCGAGCTGGGTGGCCACCCGCCCGTACGCCTGCGCGAAACCCCGCGCGGACTCCGGGGTGGCCTGGTCGGTCGGGACGGCCACGACGTAACTGGTCGCCGTGTACTCGGGCGGCGTGAGCAGGCCGTACGCGCCGCCGGACAGGCCGCCGAGAAGCGTGCCGGCCACCAGCGCGGACCAGGCGGGCAGCCTCCTGACGCGGTCCAGGGACGGAAGGCGCAGACGGGTCGGGGTGTCGGTCATGAGGGACGGGCTTCCTTGGCGTGGGGGGACGGGGACGGGCCGGCCACGGCGGCCGCGTACACGTCCATGAGGCGGGCGGAGCTGCGGGTGATGCTGTAGTGGCGGGCCGCCTCGGCGGCCGTGCGCGGCGCCGGGCCCGCCGCACGGACCTCGGCGATCGCGCGGGCGTACGCCTCGGGGCCGCCGCGCACCCGCCGCGCGCCGGACGAGGCGTCCGGCGGCAGGTCCTCGATCGCCGGGCAGGACCCGTAGAGCACGGGCAGCCCGGCGGCCAGGGCCTCCACCACCGCGAGGCCGAACGCCTCCTCCGTGGACGGGGACGCGAAGAGGTCCATCGCCGAGGTGAGCGAGGGCAGGTCGGGGCCGGGGGAGCCGTCGGGCACGGCGGGCCGTTCCCCGGTGAACAGCACCCGCCCGGACACCCCGGCCTCGTGGGCGGTGCGGCGCAGCACGTGCTCCTCGGGTCCGCCGCCCACCAGCAGCAGCCAGCAGTCCTCCGGAAGCGCGGCGAGGGCCCGCACCAGCACGTCGAACCGCTTGCCGGGGGCGAGCCGGCCCACCCCGCCGACGACGAACGCGCCGTCCGGCAGCCCCAGCCGCCGGCGGGTGCGCTCCCGTCGCCGGGGGTCGAAGCGGAAGCGGTCCAGCTCGATGCCGTTCGGCACCACCTCGATCCGCGGGGCCGGCACCCCCCAGCGCTTCAGCCGGTCCGCCACCGTCGGGGAGACGGCCACCGTCGCCGAGCCGAGCCGCTCGCTCGCCAGGTACAGCGCCCGCACGCCCTGGGTGAGCGCGCGGCCTTCCATCTGGGAGTCGCCCAGCGAGTGCTCGGTCGCCACGACCGCCCGCACGCCCGCCATCCGCGCGGCCGGCCGGCCGTACACGCAGGCCCGGTACAGATGCGTGTGGACCAGGTCGTAGCCGCCGGAGCGGATCACCCGGACCAGGCGCGGCAGCACGCCCACGTCGCGGTTGCCCGCCATGCCCAGGTGCAGCACCCGCACCCCGTCGGCGCGCAGGCCCTCGGCGACCGGGCCCGGGTTGGTGAGCGTCACCACGTCGCAGTCGACGGGCAGATGACGCAGCAGCAGCCGCAGCTGCTGCTCCGCGCCGCCCACGCCGAGACCGGTGATGATGTGCAGCGCCCTCATCTCACACGCCCTCCACCGGGCGGCGGCGCCAGCGGTGCAGCCGCAGCTTCAGGTGCAGCCGCCACGCCGTGTCGTTCTGCCCGACGTGCGCCCGCGGCAGGGCGTGCGGGCCGGTCAGCGGGCCCGGGTCGATGGCGCAGGCGTACCGGTAACCGGCCTTGCGCACGGCTTCGACGGCGCGCGCGTCGACCGTGCCGTACGGGTAGCAGAAGCCGTCCGTCGGAGCGCCGGTCAGCTCGGCGAGCCGGGCGCGGCTGTCGGTCACCTCGGCGGCGAGCACGGTGTCGTCGGCGCGGGTCAGGTCGACGTGGGTGAGCCCGTGCGAGCCGATCTCCACGCCCTCCCCGGCGGCACGCCGGACGCCGTCGGCGGTCAGCAGCGGCTTGCGCGGGCCGAGCGGGTCCCAGGCGTTGTCGCCGCCGAGCCGTCCCGGCAGCACGAACAGGGTCGCGTTGAACCGGAAGCGGCGCAGCAGCGGCAGCGCGCCGGTGAGGAAGTCGGTGTAGCCGTCGTCGAAGGTCAGACCGACCAGGTCCTGCCCCTCGCCGCGGGCGCGCGCGTCCAGCAGCTCCGCCACGGACACGCCCCGCAGCCCACGCCGGCGCAGCCAGGTCAGCTGGTGCTCCAGCCGGTCCGGGGTGACCGTGATGCGGTACGGGTCGTCCGAGCAGTCGCCCACCGAGTGGTACATCGCCACCCAGGGGACGGACGCCGGGCGGCGGCCCGCCGGGGTGCGGTCGGCGAGCGGGGGTTCAACGGGTGCGGCCATGTGTGAGCCTTCGTGTGACGGTACGGACGGAGCGCCGCACGGTCGCGGCGCCCACGCCCAGGGCGGACAGGGCGAGGGGGAGGAAGACGGCGGTGACGGCCAGGCAGCCGGCCGCGAGCGACGCCACGGGCGAGGAGAAGCGGCCCGCGGCGAACACCCCGGCGGTGACGGCCAGGACGGACGCGAGGACGGGCCGGCCGAGGTCGGCGAGGACCCGGCGGACGCCCACCGTGAGGCCCGGCGCGTCCCCGGCGGGGGCGGTGCGCAGACCGGTCAGCAGCAGGGCGGCGGTGACGGTGATGCCGGCGGCGTTGGCCGCGGCGATCCCCGCGACGCCCCAGCGGCCCACCGCCAGCGCGCCGATCAGGGACGTGGCGACGATGCCCACGCCCATCACGCCGAGCGGGTACCAGCGGGCGCGGCCCGCCGAGAAGTAGCAGCGCACCAGCGCGCCCACCAGCGTCTGGCCGAGCAGGCCCAGCGCGTACACCCGCATCACGTCCGCCGTCGCGGCGGTGTCGGACGCGGTGAACGCCCCGCGCTGGAAGAGGAGTCCGATCATCTGCGGGGCGCAGGCGACCACCGCGCACATGCCCAGCAGCACCACGCAGGAGGCCAGCACCAGGTCCCGCTGCACACGGGTGCGGGCCCGCGCGGTGTCCCCGTCGGCGAGCGCCCGCGCCACCACCGGGAAGGTGACGGTGCACACCATCAGCGACAGCGTCATCGGGATCTGGGCGACCTTCTGCGCGTAGTTGAGGTGCGAGATCGCGCCCGCGGGCAGTGAGGACGCCAGGAACCGCTCGACCAGGACCTGCGACTGACGGCACAGCGCGAACAGCAGCACGGCGGCGATCAGCGCCAGCCGCACCGGCCGCTCCTCGTCCGCCGGGCCGTCGCCGGCGGCGGCCGGCGCGGGCGTGCGGGAGGTGAGCTGCCGCCACAGCGACGGCAGTTGCGCCGCCACCATCAGACAGCCGCCCACCGCGACCCCGGCCGCGGCCGCGCGCACCCCCCACGCGTCGCCGAAGGCGAACATCGTCGCGATGATCCCGGTGTTGTACGCGACGTAGATCGCCGCCGGGGCGAGGAAGCGGCGGTGCGCCCGCAGCGCGGCGCTGCAGTACCCGGCGAGCCCGAAGGCCAGCAGGCTGAGCGCGGTGAGCCGGGTGCAGTCCACGGCGAGCCCGGGGTCGGGCAGCCCGGGCGCGAGGACGCGCACCAGGTACGGCGCTCCCGCGGCGACCAGCGCGGCCACCGCGGCGAACGCCAGGCACAGCCGCGGCAGCGTGGCCCGGACCAGCTCGCGCACCGGGTCGCCGGGGACGCCCCGGGCGCGCCGGGCCAGCGCCATGCTGAACGCCGGGATCAGCGCGATCGCCAGCCCGTCCTCGATCAGCAGCGTCGCCGCCATCTCGGGCACGGTCCACGCGACGAGGAAGGCGTCCGTGTCGCTGCCCGCCCCGAACAGCCGGGCCAGCGACTGGTCCCGCACCAGGCCGAGCAGCGACCCGGCGATGGACAGCACGGCGGTGACGAGCGCGGCGCGGGCGAGGAAGCGGCGGGAGGCACCGGGTTCCCCGGAGTCCTTCGGACCGGCGCCGGCGCGGTCGCCCGGGGGGCGGCCGGACGCACCGGCGGTGGCGCGGGCCTTCGCGCGGGCCGGGACGGCGGCGACCACCCGGCTCCCGCCGCGGGGCCGGCCGCCCTCCGCGCGAGGGCCGGGCGCGGCGCCGGCCGACGGCGGGTCGGCGGACGGAACGCCGCCCGCCGGTGCCGCGTGCGCCGCGGCCGTCGGTTCCGTGCGTGCCGGACCGGCGGTCGCCGTGCCGGGGTCCGGGGTGCGGGTGGTGCGGGTCGTGCGGGGGGTCTCGGTCGTGGGCGGGCCGGGGAGGGGGAGCGAGGGCGGCGCGCCGAGCGGCGGCGTACCGGCCGGCCGGGCGGGGAGGGACGTCATCGGGCCACCGCCTCCTCCACCCGGCCCGGGGCGGCGTCCCGGCGGGCCGCGCCCTCCCGGCCGTGCTCCGCCAGCCCCCACCACGCCGTCAGGCCGAGGGCGACCCCGGTCAGGACGGTCGAGGGGCCGCCGATGTCGCCGTACACGTAGTCGGTGAGCTGCCACAGCAGCAGGCCGCAGGCGATCAGCGCGCAGTCGAGACCGCGCCCGTCGCGCCGCGCCCGCACCAGGGTGCGCACCGCGCACACCAGCAGCGCCAGCCAGCTCCCCGTCAGCGCGCAGAAGCCGAGCAGACCCTGCTCGCTGAGCACCAGCAGGTACATGCTGTGCGGGGAGAGCAGCGCCTGCTTGTGGTACGTCTCCCCGGCGCCCTCGATGTCGCTGCCCGAGGACAGCGCGAGCGTGGCGTGCCCGTCGCGGTACTCGGGGAAGTTCTTCAGCCCCACGCCGGTCAGCGGGTGGTCGCGCCACATGCCGGCGGCCGACGCCCACAGCGTGTACCGGTCCACCACGGACTGGTCCGGCGCGTCGGCCACCTGCGTGATGCTGTCGATCCGCTCCTGCAGCATCGCCGTACCGACGCCGAAGCCGCCCACGAGGACCACCCCCGCCGCGACCACGGCCGCCCCCACCTTCAGCGCCCGCCGCAGTCCCGCCAGCGCGAGCTGCGCCGCGCAGGCCAGCGCGGTCGCGATCCAGGCGCCCCGGCTGAACGACACCGCCAGCGGCACGATCAGCGCGACCGCGCATCCGGCGGCCGCCGCACGCTGCCACGACGGGGTGCGGCCCAGCGCCAGCCCGGTCGCGCAGACCACGCCGAGCGCCACCGCCGTGGCCATGCCCATCACGTCCTGCGCCCCGAAGGTGCCGACCGCGCGGACGGTCTCGCCCTGGTAGCTGGCGCCGGTCGCGGTGACGTACTGGTGCACGCCCACGGCCCCCTGCCACAGTGCGAGCCCCACGAACGACCAGGCCAGCACCCGGAAGTCGGCCCGGCCGCGCAGCAGCACCAGCACGGCCGCCGGGACCAGCACGAACACCTGCAGGTAGCGGGCCATCCCGCCGAGCCCCGCCGCCGGCGAGGCCGCGCCCATGGCGGCGACCGCGAGCCCCGTCACGGGCAGTCCCAGCACCACCGCCGCGCGCGGCGACAGCGGGCGCCGCCGCTCTCGCAGCAGGAGGATCACGCAGTACCCCACCACCAGCGCGGACACCACGTCGGCGGGTCCCGCGCCGTCTCCCGTGGCCGGCAGGGCCAGCAGCGCGACCACCGCGACCAGCGGCAGGACCGGCGCGAGCCGGGCGGCCCGGCGCGGCAGCGGCAGTACGGGGACGTGGCTCACCTGGCGTCAGCTCCCCGTCGGACGGACCAGCGTGGCCGCCGTGCGCAGCAGGATGCAGACGTCCTGCCACAGCGACCAGTCGTCGATGTACGCGTTGTCGAACCGGGCGCGGTCCTCGATCGAGGTGTCGCCGCGCAGCCCGTGGACCTGCGCCAGCCCGGTGATGCCGGCGCGCATCCGGTGCCGGGCCGCGTAACCCGGGTACGTCTCGCTGAACTGGGCGACGAAGTACGGGCGTTCGGGGCGCGGGCCGACCAGGCTCATGTCGCCGCGCAGCACGTTCCACAGCTGGAGCAGCTCGTCCAGCGAGGTGCGGCGCAGCATCCGGCAGAAGCGGCGCATCTCGTGCTCGTTGGCCACGCTCCACCGGGTCGCCGACTCGTGCTCGTCGACCGGCCGGTGGGTGCGGAACTTCAGCAGCGTGAACGGCCTGCCGTCCCGCCCGATGCGCTCCTGACGGAACACCACCCCGGGCCCGTCGGCGAGCCGCAGCGTCACCGCGCACACCAGCAGCAGCGGGCTGACCAGCAGCAGCAGCGTCCCCGACACCAGGATGTCGAGCAGCCGCTTGCCCGCGCCCCCGCCGCGCACCGCCGCGAGGTCCAGCCGCCGGCAGGAGAACCCGGCCAGCCGCTCCCGCGCCGGATACGGCGCGGCGTCGGCGTCGACCTCCCACACCACGCATCCCGACGCGGCCAACGAGCGCAGCAGCGGGCCCTGTTCGGTGCGCACCGACGGGTGGACGGCGAGCACCGCCCGCACCCCGTTCTGGATGACCGCCCGCTCGACCTCCTCGTCCGTCCGCAGCACGGGAACGCCTCCTTCGGTCCCGTCCCCCTGCGCGGCGACGACTCCCACCGGCCGCACCCCGCTGCGGGGGTGGCGCAGCACGGCGGCGGCCACGCGCTGCGCGGTCGCCGCGGGACCGATGACGAGCGCCGCCCGCGGGTGGCGCAGCAGCGCGGCGCGCCGCCGCCCGTGCACCAGCGCGCGCAGTCCGCCGGCCGCCGCCACCTGCACGGCGAACCCGGTCAGCACGGTGGCCACGGACAGCGCGTCCTGCGGCCGCAGCGCCGCCCACAGCGCGGCTGCGGCCAGCCAGGCCACCGCCACCCGCCCGCACACGGCGGGCAGTTCCTCCAGCAGCGCCGGCACCGGCGTCGGCCCGACGCGCGGGCGCAGCAGCAGGGAGGCCCCGGCCAGCAGGGCGAGGAGCAGCGGGGAGTGCCCGGCGGCCGTCCACCAGGCGAGCAGGGCCGCCGTGCCGTCCGCGAGCAGCGGGGGGACGGGGGAGGCGGGGCGGTCGGGGGGTCGTGCGGCGGGCAGCCGGGAAGCGGCGCCGGAGCCGCGCGGGGGCATGACGGACAGGGGGGAGGATCCGTGCTCCCGCGGTGCGACACCGGGGGAGGTCACGGTACGTTCGGCGGTCACGAGTGGATGGACTCCCTGTGCTCTGAGTACTCGACGCGCTGTGTCGTCCGGTCGGCCTCGGCGCCGCCGGCCGTCCGGAGCGGGTGCGCCCCGGTCACGGCCGGCCGGGCGCCGAGCAGATCGCGGTAGACGCCGGCGACCGCTCTCGCGGTGTGCCGCACGTCGTGGAGGGACAGCACATGGCGGCGGGCCCGGTCGCCGAGGGACGCGCGCAGCGGCGGGTCGAGCAGCAGCGCGGCCACGGTCCGGGCGAGCGCCCTCGGGTCCTCCGGCGGCACCAGGCAGTGGCCGGCCAGCGACGGCGGCAGGCTCTCGCGGGCCCCGTCGACGTCCGTGACCACCACGGGCCGCGCGCAGGCCATCGCCTCCAGCGGGGCCAGCGCCATCCCCTCCCAGCGGGACGGCAGCACGACGAGGTCGGCGGCCTGGTACCAGGGCGCCGCGTCCGCCACGGCCCCGGCGAACACCACCGAGCGCGGCGCGGCGGCCCGCAGCCGGTCCCGGTCGGGACCGTCGCCGACCAGCACCAGCCGCGCCCCCGGCACCTGCCGCCGTACGGCGTCCCAGGCCCGCAGCAGGACGTCCTGCCCCTTCTGCCGGCACAGCCGCCCCACGCACACGACGAGCGGCGCATCGTCCAGGGTGCTCAGCTGGGGGAGCTGGGCCCTGACCGGACCGGCGTCCGCGGGCCGGAACTGCTCGGGGTCGATGCCGTTGGGGACGACGATCCAGCGGCCGCGGACGCCCGCGTCCACCCCGGTGGCCCGCTCCGCCTCGCTCACGCAGATCACCCGGGAGGCCCAGCGCGCCGCCCACCGCTCCCAGCGCAGGGCGAGCGCGGCCGTGCTCCCGCCCACCGCCTCGAACGACCAGGCGTGCGGCTGGAACACGGTGGGGACGCGTCCGCGCACGGCGAGCCGCCCGGCCAGCCCGGCCTTCGCGCTGTGCGCGTGCACCAGGTCGGGCCGCACCTCGGCGACGATCCTCTTGAGCTGCCGTACCTCACGCGCCAGCGAGGGGCCCGGCGAGCGGGTCGCGTCCCAGGTCCGCACGTGCGCGCCGAGGGAGCGCAGCCGGGTGGCGAGGGGGCTGCCGGGGCAGGCGGCGGTGACGTCCATGCCGTCGGCGAGCTGCGCCCGCACCAGGTCGGTCACGACGCGGGCGACGCCTCCGTCCACGGGCTGGGTGAGGTGCAGGACGCGTGGCCGCCGGCCGGGCGGTGTCAGGTCCGTGGGCACGGTTTCCTCGCTCACGCAGGGGTCCGGAACGTGGGACGGCGGGTTCACGGACGGGCGTCGACGGCGGCGAAGAGCACGCCGGCCCACGCGGCGTCCCGCTCGGAGGTGAGGCGGAGGGCCACCTGGTCACCGGCGCGCGTGAGGTGCCCGCCGAGGTCGAACACGTCGGAGTCGTAGCCGAGGGTGTTGGCGTACGCGGGCACGCGCGAGGAGGGCGCGTTCGCGGGGTCGGAGACGGTGGAGTTCAGCACGTCGTCGGCCGGGTCGGCGCCGTTGCCGAGCGCGGTGGCGGTGTCGCCCGCGGTCAGGACGAGGGAGTCGCCGGTGGTGCCGCGGTCGCCGTTGTAGGCCACCATGCCCGCCCGGCCCCCGGCGGCCGCCGGGTACGGCAGGCCGCGCAGCGCGAGGGTCGCGCCGGAGTCGCCGCCCAGCGGGGCGAAGCCGTCCCACACCGACAGGTGCCGCAGCGGCTCCGCCGGGTTCTCGTAGGCCACCACCAGCGTCCAGCCGCCCCAGGCGCCGGCCGCCGACCGCCCGCCGGCCACGTTGATCTGCGCGACCGTGTAGAGGCCGGACCCGCTGTCCCGTACGAGCCGGGTCACATCGGCGGAGGCCTGGAAGGCGTCCATGCCGCCCGCCACGCGGTGCCCGACGACGGTGTCCGCGAGCAGCTCCTTGTAGCTGCCGCCCGGCTCGGCGATCAGCACCCGCCCGTTGTCCTCGGCCGGCTTCTGCTCGCCGACGAGCAGATTGCCGCCCCAGTACAGCCGCGCGTACGTCACCCGCGAGCCCGAGGGCAGCCGGACCTCCCCCCGGGAGGAGTTGTACGTGTTGGGGTCGTCGTCGACGTCGATGTAGTGCATGTCGAAGTCGCCGTTCGCACCGGGCCGCGTGCCGTTCTGCACCGCCCGGCAGGAGGACGCCGAGGGGCGGCAGGTGGCGGAGGAGTTGGCCGCGCGCACGATGTCGCCGTGCTGGAGGGCCCGGTAGCGCTCGCCGAAGGGGAGGGCCTCCGCCTCCGGAGTCGGCGCGGCGGGCGCGGCGACGGCGGTGGAGCCGCAGGGCGCCCACAGCGCGGCCAGGGCGAGGACGCCCACCGTCGCATGGCGGAGCAGCTGACCCAGGGTTTGGCGCATGACCGTTCGGAGCCTTTCGGAAAAGGGTGGCGGCGGCAGGGCAGCGGGGACGAGTGCGATGCGTCCGCCCAAGGAAGGTGCGTCGAAGCACCGCAACTCTAGTCACCAAACGGACAAACGCGGTGAAATTCGCCTAAGGGTGGCAAGTGTGTTGGAATCGTGAAACCGGGTTTGCCGCGCCCGCGCCCCCGCACACCGGCTCAACTGCGGGGACGCGCAGCAGAGTGACGGCGGCCCGGACCGAAAGGCGTAGGCCCGGTTGCGGGGCGCCGCGGGTGCTTCGACGGTGGGTCCAGGATCCGAAGCCCCGCGAAAGGACTCTCCATGCGCGCTCTGCCGGCCCGGCGCATCGCACTCGGCGCCCTGTGCGCCGCCCTCCTGGTCACCACCACCGGCCCGGCCGCCCTCGCGGCCGACTCGCACCCCGGACAGGACCCGGCGGCGTCGCTCGCCGCGCGGCTGCCGCAGGCCGACACGGTCCGCGCGGACCTGTCCCCGGTCGCCGACCTGGTCCGCGCGGTCCTGGCCGCCCCCGACGGCCGGCTCCCCGCGGCGGAGGCCCGCGAACTGGCCGACGCGGCCCGCGAGGCGGTGCGCCGCGCGGCGGCGGACGACCCGGCGTCCACCTCGGTCACGGTGATCACCGACTCCTCGGCCCCCGTCGTGCCGGCCCTGCCCGGGGCGCCGGTCCCGGTGACGGGCGTGCTGCTGCCCGCGGCCGAGGAGGACGACGGCGGCGCGGACAGCGCCCTGGGCGCCGTACGGGAGGCCCTCGACGCGCTTCTGGACCTGCTGCTCCCGGCGTCCGCCCCGGCCGATGCCGGCAGCACGCCGACCGGGACCACCGAGACCACCGAGCCCAGCGGCACGTCGACGACGGAGTCGGACGCGACGGACACGACCGGGACGACGGGCGGTACGAGCGCCACGGAGACCACCGACCGGCCGGCGGACGCCGCCGGCGCGAGCGAGACGGCGGTCGGCGCGGCGGCCGACGCGGCGCTGACGTCGACCGACGCGCTGCTGGCCCGGGTGGACGAACTCCTCGCCGCGCTGGCCGGCGCCGAGCCGCAGACCGCCACGACGCTGCCGGCCCCCGCCGGCCCGGCCGCGCCCGCGGCCCCCGCGGAGCCCGCCGTGTCGCCGGGACTGTTCCCCGCGCTCACGTCGCTTCTGATGCCGAACTCCTGAAAGGACGGCGGACGCGTCAGGCACTCCGTCAGTTCATAGAATTCGTATTTCGTATGAGAACTCGGCAATCTTCGATTTCCCGGTTTCCGCTCCGGCCGGAAATCGTTGTGCACGGCGACAGAACCACTCCGGCGACTTGCGTTGCCGAAGAAAGGAACACGATGAAGTCCCTGAAGGCTGCCGCCGTCCTTGCCGGGTCCCTGATCGCCGCCGGTGTCGCCGCGCCCGCGTACGCCGACTCCACCGACCTGGCGTCCACCGGCCTCGACACGGGCCTGCGCACCGCGGTTCCCTTCGAGCTGATGCCGCTGCACGAGTCGGACACGCTCGAGACCGACCAGGAATCGGTGATGGGCACCGCGAAGGAGGCCGCGGCCATCGTGAACGAGGCCAAGCCGGTGCGCGGCGATGTCGGACTGCACGCCTGACGTCCACGCTCCAGCGACATCCGGCCCCCGGCGCTCGACGCCGGGGGCCGGATGCCTTTCGGGGTACGGCAGTTCAAGGTTCTGACGCCCGAGGTCCGGGGCGGACGGGAACACGAAAGGAGCCCCGGGGCGCGAGGCCTCCGGGGCTCCTGGGTGCTACGGCGAACGTCCGTGAGATCGTGGACCGCCGCGACGTTACTTGTTCACGCAGTAGTTGCCGAAGGCGGGGTTCAGGGCGCCGACCACGTTCACGGTGTTGCCGCAGACGTTGACGGGGATGTGGATCGGAGCCTGGATCACATTGCCCGACACGACGCCGGGCGAGTGGACCGCCGCACCCTCGGCGCCCGAGTGGGCCGAGGCCAGGCCGGCACTGCCCAGAACAACGGCACCGGTGCCGAGAGCGATTGCGCCGACCTTCGCGATGTGAGACATCACGTTCTCCTTACTGACTGGTTAAGCGCGGCAGCACGACTAGCGCCGCACGCACCGCTCAACGCGGCACAGCGGTCCGGGTCACGGTGAATGTCCGGAGATCACTCCTTGATGCACCTTTGTGCCTGACGGCGAGGCCGACACGTCGCGTCGTTCGCCCGTCTGATGCTGTCGCAGGCGCCTCTGACCTGGATGTTTGTGGAAAACGTGCGCATCCGGGCGTTTCAGCTATCAAAAGTCGCAAACGTCGCTTACGTTAACAGCGTTCGGTGACCGGCCCGTCACGGGTTGTGTCCACACGAGAAACGGAGAGGTAATGCGCAAGTTCCAGAAGGCTGCGGTCGTCGTGGCCATGCTCGGCACCGTCGGCTTCGCGGGTTCCGGCGTCAGCTACGCCGGTGAGGGCCCGGAGTTCGAGCTCAACAACAAGCAGACGACGACCTGCGCCCAGGACAACTCGGTCCAGGGTCTGGTCGCCATCGACGACGTCAACGCCGGCGTCGGCGCCATCCTCGGCCTGGGCAACGCGGAGAACACCGACGTCAACTCGGTCGCGTGTGCCTCCAGCGTCGCCCTGGGCGGTCGCTGATCACCGTCGGGTGACTGCGGGCAGTCCCGGGTCTCGCCCTCGTGGTTCGAGACCCGGGCCTGCCCGGCCCGCCGGCCGTTTTACGGGACCGTCGAAGAAAAGGTGCATGGTGAAGTTGAAGAAGATGGTGACGACGGCGGCGAGCGTTCTGGGAAGCCTCGTTCTGCTCGGATTCGGAGCGGTCCAGGCCGTGGGCGTCGAGAACCCCGGAACGTGCACGAAGGACGACAAGGGAAACCTTCGGTGCGTCCAGGTGAGCGAGTACAGCGTCACCGAGACGGACGGAGGCGTCCGCATCGACAACAACACGTCGCAGAACTGCTCCGGCAAGGGTGAGCTCACCTGCGCCAGTGATCTCGTCGCAGGCTGAACCCCTGACGCGGAGCGCTGTGCGGTGTCGTCGCGGCCGGATCGTGAATTCGGTGGTCGGATTTTCTGAGCGGACGACAGCGGTGCAGAGTGAATTTTTCCCCACGTAAACGCTATTCGGCGTTTCGCTATCAATTGTCGCAAGGGTCGCCCTACATTTGCGGCCGTCAGTGACCGGTCCGCCCGGACCGTGTCAAACGAAGAATGGAGAAGCAATGCGCAAGTTCCAGAAGGCTGCGGTCGTTGTGGCCATGCTCGGCACCGTCGGCTTCCTCGGCGCGGGCGTCAGCCACGCGGGCGACGACCCGGCCGTGGAGCTGAACAACAAGCAGACGACCTCCTGCGCTCAGGACAACTCGGTGCAGTCGCTCATCGCGATCGACGACATCAACCTGGCCGTCGGCATCCTCGGCCTGGCCAACGCCGAGAACACCGAGTCGCACTCCGTCGAGTGCGCCAGCAGCTTCGCCATCGCCGGCGACTGATCGCTGCAAGGTGATCCGGGCAGGCTCCGGAGCCCCGTCGTCCATCGGACGACGCGGACTCCGGGCCTGCCCGGTTCGTTGGGTGGGCCAGGTACTTCAGGCGTCGACAAGCGGCGTCGCCGTCGGTCGGGGCGACGCCGAGCGTGAGGAATGGGTAGATGTTCAAGTCGAAGAAGATGTCAGCGGTGGCCGCGGTCCTGGGAGGCGTCGTCCTCCTCGGCCTCGGAGGAGGCCAGGGCGTCGCCGCCGAGAGCCCCGCGAAGTGCTCCGACGACGGCCAGGGCAACGTCCGGTGCGCGGACACGGGTGAGCGCGAGCTCACCAGCGAGACGTACGGAACGGTCCACCTCGTCAACGACGTGCGGCAGAGCTGTTCCGGAGGGGGCGCCGACGTCTCCTGCGGGACCAGTCTCACGATCGACGGCGAGAAGGTCTGACGTTCTTCGCCGAGCACCGGGAAGGGCCGGGACCCGATGGGGGTCCCGGCCCTTCCCGGTGCTCGGCGGACTTCGGAGTGCGGGCCGAGTCACACCTGCGCGAGGGCGAGGTCGGGGCAGGGGGTTTCGACCTCGTTGCAGTACGGCAGACCCTCGACGGACCGGTCCGTGCAGAAGCGGGCGATGAGGTCCGCGGACTCCTCCCGGCGCTCCACCGTGACGAGGTGGTCCGCCTCCTTGACGGTGGTGAACAGCGCGCCCGGCATCGTCGCGGCGAGCTCCCGGCCCATCTCCGGGGTGCACAGCGTGTCGTGCTCCCCGGTGAACACCAGGGTCGGCACGCGCGGGACCGGCAGCGGCTCGTAGCAACCGTGCGTGACCAGACGGACGTTGTGCTCGACGGCCTTCCTGATGTCGTCCGGCGTCTGGTTCACGAACTGGCGCTGGAGCAGCCGGGCCACGGCCGCGTGCCGGCGGACCTTCCCTGCCTCCGGGTCCGACATGAACAGCCGCACCAGGCCGTCGGCGGCCGCCTCGATGTCGCCCCGCTCCAGCG
This sequence comes from Streptomyces sp. DH-12, assembly GCF_002899455.1. GTDB lineage: Bacteria > Actinomycetota > Actinomycetes > Streptomycetales > Streptomycetaceae > Streptomyces. Next base: position 4,965,578 of record NZ_PPFB01000001.1, read on the forward strand.
TCCGCGACAGCCGCGGCACGGCCTCGCTGTAGAGCTCGGGCAGCCGGCTCGCCGCGGCCGCGAAGACGATGCGCCTGACCGACTCCGGATGACGCTGCGCGAAGCGCAGACCCACGACCTCGCCGAAGCAGCCGCCGAACAGATTCACCTCGGGCACACCGATGTCCGTCAGCATGTGCTGGAGCGCGTCACCGAGGAAGTCGATGCCGTAGCGGGCCGGGAGGAAGTCCGAACTGCCGTACCCGGGAAGGTCCACCGTGATCAGCGTGCACAGCGGCGACAGCCACTTCTCGTGGCTCTGCCAGGAGTACCGGTTCTGCGAGGACCCGCCGAGCAACAGCAGGGGGACGGTCCGCGGGGCGGTCCGGTGGACGATCCGGCAGGTGTACGCGAACCCCCGGAAGACCAGCTCCCGCTCCTCCACCTGCCCCGACGCCGGGACCGGGGGGAGGGACCCGGAGCGCCCCGGGCGGGGCGGGTCCTGGGCGACGATGACGGCAGTGCGCATGAGCGGCTCCGGGAAAGGCGGAACGATGACGAACCGTTCCATCCTTACCAGTGAACCCATTATTCGGGCGTAACCACCCAATGGTGGGCGATCCCGAGCAAGTGACCACGGTGGCGCGGCGGTTCGCTGCCGGGGGCCGGCGGGAATGAGGCCGCGCGGGGGGGGGGGGGGGCGCACGCGCTCGCGCGCGCCCTGACGCGAGCGCGATGTCCGGCAGGGGGCTGTGGGTGTTGACGCCACTCCGCCGCCCGTCCGCCGCCTGCGCGCCCTCTCGCTCCCTGTCCCCCTCGCGGCACCGACGTGACGCGTGCCGTGCGACTGGCCCGAGGGGGAGCCGTGTCCGACGGCTCCCCCTCCCCGCGCGCGGTGCCGGTCCCCGGGACGCTCGCGGGGAGGGCGACCGCCGTTCCCTAACGGACGGCCACGTAGTCCCCGGCCGACGCCTTCGCGCCGGAGGTGGTGTTGCCGTAGTAGACCCAGCGCCAGGTGCCGGAGCGGGTGGCCTTCAGCGTGGTCCTGAGGGTTCCGGTGCTGTTCGACTTCACCTTCCGCACCGTGGTGTAGGCCTTGGCGCCCGCCGCCTTGAACTGCAGGCTCACGGTGCGGCCCGCGTACCCCCGGTACTTGTGCGTGTCCCAGTCGGCCCGGGTGACCTTCCCGGTCACGGTGAGCGTCCCGCCCTTCCGGACCGGCTCCGGGGAGGCGTTGACGGTGACGCGGGTGGCCCGCTTGACCTGGAGCGGCACCTTCACGTCGTCGATGTCGTGCTTGTCACCGGCGAGCCAGACGCGGCCGGCGGTCTTCCACGCGCCCGCGTCCTCGTTGCCGAAGTCGTAATGGCGCGGGTCGATGTACAGCCACTCCTCGTAGTCGCAGATGCCCTTCGCCCGGTTCACCACCTTGCAGTCGGAGCTGTCGATCGCGTGCCACAGTTGGTCGCCGGACTCGAGGCCGCCGCGGTAGGGGAAGACGGCCACCCCCGGGTCGTGCCTGAGCCTGGTCGTCATCCGGAAGGTCGCGTGCACCACGACCTCCTCCTTGACCCCGATCACGATCGGCTTCCCGCCGTTCACCTTCACCTTGCTGAAGGAGACCCCTCCCTCCGCGGCCCCCGCCGGCACCGCGGAGACCGCCGTGAACGCGAACGCGGCCCCACCGGCCGCCAACGCGCTCCACACGGTCCTTCTCGTCGTCCTCACGTGCCCCTCCCCTTCACCTGCGGCCCGCTCGTCATCAGCGGCTGACTAGGGGACGGGCGAGCCCGGCGGGTGGTTGCGGACGCCGCGGCAACGATTCGATCACTCCGGGGCAGGTCGCCGGGGCCGTACGGCCGGTGCGGAAAGGTGCTTGCTCTCCCGCCGTATGCGCCGGGCCGCAAAAGGAAGCGACCAGCGTTTCCGCTGGTCAGGAGTGGTGAGCGCCCCCGGCAGGACTCGAACCTGCGGCCAAGCGCTTAGAAGGCGCCTGCTCTATCCGCTGAGCTACGGGGGCCGGTGTGCGGCCTGTCGTCGTGGTGCCCTGGTGGGGGCCTGTCCGTGACGCTGCCGGGGACAAGGATAGGGCTCCCGCATCCTCGTCCCTGTCGCCTCGCCTCCGTGGCTCGATGTGGAGGTTCGGTGAAGCGGTCCTGATAATCGCAGGCAGGTGCGAATCGTGCACTCGTTTTGGCCTCTGACGCATCGGGTGTTGTGCACTCGTTATGCCTCGGCCGTGTCCGCGTCGCAGACATCCCTTCCATCCGGTTGTGTCCTGTCGGCGCGCAGACGTGGCCATATGCTTCAGAATTACCCTGAAATTGGGCATTCTTCGCATGTGGTGACCTTGGACGTACGGCCTCAGCTGCTCGACGCACTCTCCGCCCTGCGCGACCGTGTCGCCGCCGCACGCTTCCCGCTGCCTCTCGCGGGGGCCGCCCGCGCGCGTGCCGACCGCGACGAACTGCTCGCCCAGCTGGACGACTACCTGGTGCCGCGGCTGAGAGACCCCGGGGCGCCCCTGCTGGCCGTCGTCGGGGGTTCCACCGGAGCCGGGAAGTCCACGCTGGTGAACTCGCTCGTGGGACGGCGCGTCAGCGAGGCGGGGGTGCTGCGGCCGACGACACGGACGCCGGTGCTCGTCTGCCATCCGGAGGATCACCACTGGTTCAGCGGTATGCGGGTGCTGCCCGACCTCACCCGCGTCTGGGTGCCGCACCACCAGGACCCGGCCGACGACCTGCTGCTGCCCGGCGAGGACCCCGCGCGCGTGCTGCGCGTCGAGACCGCCGACACCCTGCCGCCCGGCCTCGCCCTCCTCGACGCGCCCGACATCGACTCCCTGGTCTCCGACAACCGCGTCCTCGCCGCCGAACTGATCAACGCAGCCGACATCTGGATCATGGTCACCACCGCCGCCCGCTACGCCGACGCCGTCCCCTGGCACATGCTGCGCACCGCCAAGGAGTACGACGTCAGCCTGGTCACGGTGCTGGACCGGGTGCCGCACCAGGTGGTCTCCGAGGTGTCCCGGCAGTACGGCGCACTCCTCACCAAGGCCGGGCTCGGCGACGTACCCCGCTTCACCGTGCCCGAGCTGCCCGAGTCCGCCTGGGGCGGCGGGCTGCTGCCCGGCACCGCCGTGGCCGCGCTGCGCACCTGGCTCGTCCACCAGACGCTCGACCCGGCCGCCCGGCAGCACGTGATGGCCCGTACCGCGTACGGCGTCCTCGACTCCCTCAACTTCCGGCTGCCGGAGCTGGCCGGCGCCGCCGCCGCCCAGTACGCCGCCGCCCTGCGCCTCACCTCCACCGTGGAGACCGCGTACGACAGCGAGCACGCGCGGGTGCGGGGGCGGCTGCAGGCCGGGGCCGTGCTCGCCGGGGACGCGCTCAAGCGGTGGCGCGCCTTCCCCCTCGACTGCACCCCGGGCGAGCTGCTCGACACGCTCGTGGAGAGCCTCAGCGCGCTCCTGCTGTGCGCCGTCGCCGCCGCCGACGAACGCGTCGACGAGGCCTGGCGGCGCGAGCCCGCCGCCGACGCCCCCGAGCTGGCCGTTCCCGACAGCGCCCCGGAGAGCGTCGAGCACCGCATCGGCCTCGCCGTGCGGCGCTGGCGGCGCGAACTGGAGGAACTCGCCGAGGAGGAGGTGCGCGAGCTGGAGCGCGCCGTCGCGCCCGAACCCGAGACGGTCGCCGCCCTCGTCGCCACGGTCCTGCTGGGCGGCCGCCGCGCCCGGACCGCCGGGGAGACGCTCGCCGAGCGGATCGGCGCCCACGGCGCGCTGCGTCTGCGTGACCGCGGCGGACGGCTCCTCGTCGCCCACGTCGACCGGATCATGCACGCCGAACGGGAACGCCGGCTCGCCCCGATCGACACGCTCGAGGTGCACGCGGAGCCCCAGCCGGAACTCATCGCCGCGTTGTCCGTACTGCAGAAGGAGAGGTGACCGGTGACCGCCGTCACTGACCAGGACCACACCGAGCACCCCAAGCACCCCACGCACCCCACGCACCCCACGCACCCTGAGCACAGTGAGCGTTCGGAGGGCTCCGAGCGCTCCGAGCACTCCGGGCGTGGTGACACCCCCGGTGCCTGGGACGACGGACTGATCGCGCGCCGGGTGAACGGCAGCGCGGCGAAGGAGCAGCCCTCCGTGGCGGAACCCCGCGCCTCCGCACCGCAGAAGGTGACCCCCCTGTCGTACGACCCGCGGCTCGCCTCGCGGCTGGACGCGCTGCGCGAGCTGGTCGGGCTCTCCCGCGCCCGCCTCGACAACCGCACCCTGTCCGAGGCGGGACGCGTGCTCGACGAGGCCGCCGCGCGGCGCCGGCTCTCCGGCCGGCACACCGTCGTCGCCATCGCGGGCGCGACCGGCAGCGGCAAGTCGCAGCTGTTCAACACGCTGGCCGGGGTGCCGATCTCCGAGACCGGCGTACGGCGGCCCACCACCGCCGCCCCCATCGCGTGCAGCTGGAGCGACGGCGCGGCGAGCCTCATCGAGCGCCTCGGCATCCCGCCCCGGCTGCGCCGCCGTCCCCTGCAGGCCATGACGGACGCCGACGAGCGGCTGCGCGGACTCATCCTCGTCGACCTGCCCGACCACGACTCGGCGGCGGTGGAGCACCGCGAGCAGGTGGACCGCATGCTGGGGCTGGTCGACGCGGTGATCTGGGTCGTCGACCCGGAGAAGTACGCCGACGCCATGCTGCACGAGCGCTATCTGCGCCCCATGGCGGCCCACGCGGAAGTCATGTTCGTCGTCCTCAACCAGATCGACCGGCTGCCCGGCGACGCCGCCGAACAGGTCCTGGACGACCTGCGGCGGCTCCTCGACGAGGACGGCATCGTGCTGGGGGAGTACGGCGAACCCGGTACGACCGTGCTCGCCCTGTCGGCGCTCACCGGGGACGGGGTGGGCGACCTGCGCGAGGCGCTCGCCCGGTTCGTGGCCGAGCGCGGGGCCCCCGCCCGCCGGATCTCCGCCGACGTCGACATCGCCGCCGCCCGCCTGTGGCCCGTGTACGCCACGCGCCGGCGCACCGGGCTGAGCGAGGAGGCCAGGGAGGAGTTCTCCGACCGGCTCGCGAACGCCGTGGGCGCCACGGCGGCGGGCGAGGCGGCCGAACGCGCCTGGCTGCGCAACGCCAACCGCGCCTGCGGCACCCCCTGGCTGCGGCTGTGGCGCTGGTGCCGGGCGCGGCGCGAGCCGACCACCGGCCGGGTCCCGCTGGGCGGCCAGCCCGACGAGGAGGTCACCGCACGGCAGCGGGTGGAGCAGGCGGTGCGCACGGTCGCCGACCGGGCCTCCGCCGGGCTGCCCGCGCCGTGGGCCCAGGCGGTGCGTGAGGCGGCGGTGCGCGGGTCGCAGGGGCTGCCGGAGGCGCTCGACGAACTGGCCGTACGGGCGGGACTGCCGCCGGGGCGGCCGCCGCGGCCGGGGTGGTGGCCGGTGGCCGTGCTCGCCCAGGCGGCCATGACGATCGTGCAGTTCGTGGGCGGGCTGTGGCTGCTCGGGCAGATCATCGGCGTCATGGCGCCGAACCTGGGCGTGCCGGTGCTGCTGATGGTCATCGGGATCGTGGGCGGACCGTTCATCGAGTGGAGCTGCCGGATGGCCGCACGGGGGCCGGCGCGGAGGTACGGGCTGGAGGCGGAGAGGCGGCTGCGGGAGGCGGCGGCGGGCTGCGGGAGGGCCCGGGTGCTGGACCCGGTGGCGGCGGAGCTGCTGCGGTACCGGGAGGTGCGGGAGCAGTACGGGCGTGTGGTGGGGGCGGGAGCGGGCGGCGGAGGGCACTGAGGCGCGCTTCGGTTCCGGCTGTGGAGCGGCACGTCCGGCTGTGGACCGGCGAGCCGCTCGTTCGGGTGGCGGAGTTTTCCCCAGGGCGGGGGTGGTCCACAGCGCTCGGCGGGGCCCGGCCCGGCGGCGGCAGTCTGACGGCGCGGTGACCACGGATCGCGAGGCGGTCCGCGGCCACCGCGCCAGACGGCAGCCGTACGGGACGGGCCCGTACGCGTGTCCGCCCGGTGCCGGTGCGAGAGCCGGCGGGGGCCGGACCAGGGAGGGAAACGCGATGAACGAGACGATGGTGTGCGTGGTGGGCAACGTGGCGACGCGGCCGGTGTACCGGGAGACGGTCTCCGGGCCGTCGGCGAGGTTCAGGATCGCGGTCACCGCGCGCTACTGGGACCGGGAGAAGAGCGCCTGGGCCGACGGACACACCAACTTCTTCACGGTGTGGGCCAGCCGGCAGCTCGCCGCCAACGCCGCGGCGTCCCTGTCGGTGGGCGAACCGGTGGTCGTGCAGGGCCGGCTGAAGGTGCGTACGGAGACACGGGAGGGGCAGCCCGGCTGGATGTCGGCGGACATCGACGCGGTGTCCATCGGGCACGACCTCGCCCGCGGCACCACCGCCTTCCGCCGCGCGCCCCGCCCGGAGACCACCCCCGCGCCGGACCGCCCCGAGCCCGCCTGGGAGACGGACCCGGCGTCGTCACCACCGGCCGACGGGACGACCGGAGCCGACGCGGAGAGCGGCGACGCGCCACAACTACGGCCGCAGGTAGCCGTGATGACGTGAGCTCAGGGGTGGCGGCCTCCGGTACGGCCACTGTCCGAACCGGGGCTTATCAGCGGGTGCGCACCGAACCGTCCCGCGTGGATTTGTCGACAAGCCCTGTTCGGCGTCGCTCCAGCGATAACGATTCCGATTCGGATCATCGCTCCGGCGCGATCACCGGCAAGCGCTGTCCGACGGCTCCTTAGGATGCCGGGCATGGCTCCGGGGGTCCCCGGAGCCGGAGATTCTGCTGGTGGGACCGCCCCCCCCACGTCAACGGGTCCTGCTCGGAAGGGAATTCGGTGTCTGTTTCGTTCTCCGCGCGGCGTCTGCGCGGACGTGGGTCGGCCCGCCTCGCAGCGGGGACGCTGGTGACGGGACTCGTCGCCACCACCGTGCTCGCCGGTGCGGGGACGGCCACCGCAGGTGACACCGGAACGATGCCGCAGCACAACGGAGCGGCCGCCACCATCGACGGACTCAAGACGTACGGCGCCGCCGTCATCCACGGGCCCGCCGGCGACACCCAGGTCTCGGCGGGGCTGTTCGAGCTGTCCGTCGAGGGCGGCGGCATGCTGCACACCTACTGCGTCGACATCCACACCCCCACCCAGCAGGACGCCAAGTACCACGAGACCTCCTGGAGCGGCACCTCCCTCGGCGCCAACGAGGACGCCGGCCGGATCCTCTGGATCCTCGAGCACTCCTACCCGCAGGTGAACGACCTGGCGGCGCTCACGAAGAAGGCGGGCGTGCGGGGCCAGCTCACCGAGCAGGACGCGGCGGCCGGCACCCAGGTGGCGATATGGCGCCACTCCGACGACGTGGACGTCGAGGCGCTCGACCCGCAGGCCGAGCAGCTCGCCGACTACCTCGAGAAGAAGGCGCGGAACGTGGCGGAGCCCCAGGCGTCGCTGACCCTGGACCCGCCGGTCGTCGCCGGCCGTCCGGGCGAGAGGCTCGGCCCGGTCACGGTCCGCACCGACGCGGCCGGCGTGACGGTCTCCCCGCCGGCCGACGCCGCGACCTCCGGCATACGGATCGTGGACGCCGACGGTGAGCCGGTCACGACCGCCCGCAACGGCGGCAAGCTGTTCGTCGAGGTCCCTCAGGACGCGGAGGCGGGCACCGCCCAGCTGACCGTGCAGGCGACGACGAGCGTGCCGGTGGGCCGTGCCTTCGTCTCCGAGAGCCGCAGCCAGACGCAGATCCTGGCCGGGTCCAGCGAGTCGACCGTCTCGGCGACGGCCGGCGCGAGCTGGACGGAGGAAGGTGCGATACCGGCGGTCTCGGCCCGCGAGAACTGCGCCAAGGGCGGTGTGGACGTCACCGTCGCCAACCGGGGTGACGCCCCGCTGACGTTCGAGCTGGCGGGCTCGGAGCACACCGTCGCGGCCGGCGCCTCCGACACGGTGACGGTGCCGCTGAACGAGGACCAGCCGTACGACTTCACCGTCGAGGGACCGGACGGGTTCCAGCAGCGTTTCACCGGGATGCTCGACTGCCGCACCCGGGCCGCCGAGGTGGGCACGACGACCCAGACCCTCACGGGTCCGACGCCGACCCCGCTGGCCGCCCCGGTCACCGAGACCAACCTCGCCGCGACCGGCGCCTCCAGCGCCACTCCGTGGATCGCCGGTACCGCGATAGCCCTGGTCGTCCTCGGCGGAGCGGGCCTGGTCATCACTCGCCAGCGGCAGGACGCCTCCGGCCGCAACGGCTGACGGACGCGGGCGGGTGCGGGCTCAGCCGCGGAGGACGGCGGTGAGCCCGCCGGCGCCGACGGACATGTCGAAGCGGCGCGACGCACCTCGGAGCCGAGGTCCGCCCGCGGTTGCGGAGCGTGTCGGTGTCCTGACGCGGCGGCCGGGCGAAACCTCAGGTCAGAGGGGTCCGGCGGAACGGGTTTCCCCCCAGGGGTGGCGGTCGGGCAAGATGGGGTGTATCTGCCCACTGCCAGATTTCAAGTTGCCGGACGGTTTCTCTTGGCTGAGTTCATTTACACCATGCGCAAGGCGCGCAAAGCGCACGGCGACAAGGTGATCCTCGACGACGTCACCCTGAGCTTCTACCCCGGGGCGAAGATCGGTGTCGTCGGCCCGAACGGTGCCGGTAAGTCGACCGTTCTGAAGATCATGGCGGGGCTGGAGCAGCCCTCGAACGGTGACGCGTTCCTGACGCCCGGCTACAGCGTCGGCATCCTGCTCCAGGAGCCGCCGCTGGACGAGTCGAAGACCGTCCTGGAGAACGTGCAGGACGGCGTCGCCGAGGTCAAGGGCAAGCTCGACCGGTTCAACGAGATCGCCGAGCAGATGGCCACCGACTACTCCGACGCGCTGCTCGAAGAGATGGGCAAGCTGCAGGAGGAACTGGACCACGCGAACGCCTGGGACCTCGACGCCCAGCTCGAGCAGGCCATGGACGCCCTCGGCTGCCCGCCCGGCGACTGGCCCGTCACCAACCTCTCCGGTGGTGAGAAGCGCCGCGTCGCGCTGTGCAAGCTGCTGCTGGAGCAGCCCGACCTGCTGCTGCTCGACGAGCCCACCAACCACCTCGACGCCGAGTCGGTGAACTGGCTGGAGCAGCACCTCGCCAAGTACGAGGGCACCGTCGTGGCCGTCACCCACGACCGGTACTTCCTCGACAACGTCGCCGGGTGGATCTGCGAGGTCGACCGCGGCCGGCTGCACGGCTACGAGGGCAACTACTCCAAGTACCTCGAGACCAAGGCCGCCCGCCTCAAGGTCGAGGGGCAGAAGGACGCCAAGCGGCAGAAGCGCCTCAAGGAAGAGCTGGAGTGGGTCCGCTCCAACGCCAAGGGACGGCAGGCCAAGTCCAAGGCCCGTCTCGCGCGGTACGAGGAGATGGCCGCCGAGGCCGACAAGATGCGGAAGCTGGACTTCGAGGAGATCCAGATCCCGCCGGGTCCGCGTCTGGGCAACGTCGTCGTGGAGGTCAGCAACCTCACCAAGGGCTTCGGCGACAAGCTCCTCATCGACGACCTCAGCTTCACCCTCCCGCGCAACGGCATCGTCGGCGTCATCGGCCCGAACGGCGCCGGCAAGACCACGCTGTTCAAGATGATCCAGGGCATCGAGCAGCCCGACTCCGGGACGATCAAGGTCGGCGACACGGTCAAGATCTCGTACGTCGACCAGAGCCGCGAGAACATCGACGCGAAGAAGACGCTGTGGGAGGTCGTCTCCGACGGCCTCGACTACATCAACGTCGGCCAGGTCGAGATGCCGAGCCGGGCGTACGTGTCCGCGTTCGGCTTCAAGGGCCCGGACCAGCAGAAGCCGGCCGGTGTGCTCTCCGGCGGTGAGCGCAACCGCCTCAACCTCGCGCTCACCCTCAAGCAGGGCGGCAACCTGCTGCTCCTCGACGAGCCGACCAACGACCTCGACGTCGAGACGCTCTCCTCCCTGGAGAACGCGCTGCTGGAGTTCCCCGGCTGCGCCGTGGTCGTCTCCCACGACCGGTGGTTCCTCGACCGCGTGGCCACGCACATCCTGGCCTACGAGGGCGACTCCAAGTGGTTCTGGTTCGAGGGCAACTTCGAGTCGTACGAGAAGAACAAGGTCGAGCGGCTCGGCCCGGACGCCGCGCGTCCGCACCGCGCCACCTACAAGAAGCTGACCCGGGGCTGATCTCTTGCGGCACATCTACCGCTGCCCGCTGCGCTGGGCGGACATGGACGCGTACGGCCACGTCAACAACGTGGTGTTCCTCCGCTATCTGGAGGAGGCGCGCATCGACTTCCTGTTCCGCCCGGAGAAGGACTTCCAGCAGGGGTCCGTGGTGGCGCGCCACGAGATCGACTACAAGCGGCAGCTCGTGCACCGGCACCACCCGGTCGACATCGAGCTGTGGGTCACGGAGATCAGGGCGGCGTCCTTCACCCTCACCTACGAGGTGAAGGACGACGACCTGGTCTACGTCCGCGCGTCGACGGTGATCGTGCCGTTCGACTTCGAGGCACAGCGTCCCCGGCGGCTCACCGCGGAGGAACGGGCGTTCCTCGAGGAGTACACGGACGACGCCACCGCCGGTGACAAGGAGGAGGCCGTCGCCGCATGACGGTGCTCCACCTCGCCGACGAGGGGGAGGCCGCGGATCTCGCGGCCTTCCTGTCCCGGCTGCTGCACTACGACCGCGGCGCCGCCGTCCGTCTCCAGGCGGCCGGGACGGCGCTCGCGGTGTTCGGCCGGCCCCCCTCGTTCGAGGTGCTGGCGATCCGCGCCGTGCGGCTGGCCAAGCCGTACGAGAACGGGCTCGACGCCGTGCTGGACGTGACCGTCTCCGCCGGTGAGCTGCTGGAGTCGGTGGACGAGTCCGCCGCCACCGCCGCGGTGCCGGGCGCGGTCACCGGGCCGCCGTGGGCCGGGGTGCTCCCGCCGCGCGGCGGCTGGCGTGCCGAGCCCGGTCTGCCGGACCCCGCGCGGCTGCGCGGGGTCGTCGCCGCGTCGGTCGCCGAGTTCCGCGCCCGCACCGAAGGGCTGGCGCCCGAGCAGCGCACCCGGGCCGAGCTCGACCGGATCGGGCGGGAGATATGGTCGCGCGCGGTCGCGGACACCGGTCTGCCCGTGCGCGCCGTGCACGCGGCGCAGTCACTCGGGTTCCTGCGGGGCGAGGACCAGGCGCTGTTCTCGTCCGGGGCGTGGCTGCGGCTGCGGACGCCGTACGGATCGGTCGCGGTGCGGCGGGCGGGCGTGGGCGCCCTCGGACTCAGCGTCCGCTGACGCCCGCACCCTTCCGCTCCCGCACCCTTCCGCTCCCGCACCCTTCCGCTCCCGCCCGCTGCCGTCCGGGCGGACCGCGATGCGGTGCGGCTCCCCTGAGGGGCGTGGCCCGCTCAGTCCGGGGAGTTGACCATGGAGGCGGCCGCGTAGGTCAGGTACTTCCACAGGGTCTGCTCGTGATCCTCGGACAGCCCCAGCTCGTCCACGGCGTCCCGCATGTGCTTCAGCCACGCGTCGTGCGCCGCCCGGTCGACCTTGAACGGGACGTGCCGCATCCGCAGCCGCGGATGGCCCCGGTTCTCGCTGTAGGTGGTCGGACCGCCCCAGTACTGCATGAGGAACAGCGCCAGCCGCTCCTCGGCCGGACCCAGGTCCTCCTCCGGGTACATGGGCCGCAGCAGCGGATCCTCCGCCACTCCCTGGTAGAAACGGTGGACGAGCCGGCGGAAGGTCTCCTCCCCGCCGACCTGCTCGTAAAAGGTCTGCTCCTGCAGCGTGCCGCGCCGAATCTCTGTCACGCCGTCCATGGTCTCAGACGCCACGGCATAGGACTCAAGGCCTAGGACCCCCGCCCACCGGCCTACGGTGGAGGGGTGGACGGGCACCCGGAGAGCGGTGAGAACCTCGCCCGCGCGGCGCGGGCGGCGCTGGTGCGGGAGATCGAGGCGAGCGGCGCCTTCGAGGCGGATCCGGTGTGGCGGGAGGCGTTCGCCGCCGTGCCGCGCCATCTGTTCGTGCCGTACTACTACGTGGGCGTCGCCGGCGGGTACGAGCGCCGCTGGTGCGAGCACCCCGATCCGGCCGCGCGCGAGCGGTGGCTGCGCGGTGCGTACGAGGACGCCCCGCTGGCGATCCGGATGCGCGACGGCGACCTGCTCTCCTCCAGCAGCCAGCCCTCCCTCATGGCGATGATGCTGGCCGGGCTGCGCGTCGGGGACGGCCACCGGGTGCTGGAGATCGGCACCGGCAGCGGGTACAACGCCGCCCTGCTCTGCCACCGGCTCGGCGACGACGGCCTGGTCACCACGGTCGACGTGGACCCGGAGATCACCGAGGCGGCCCGCCGCCACCTCCAGGCCGCCGGACACCGTCCGGCCGTCGTCACCGGCGACGGGGCGCGCGGGGTTCCGGCACGCGCGCCCTACGACCGGATCATCGCCACCTGCGCGCTGCCGTCCGTGCCGCGCGCCTGGCTCGCCCAGTGCCGTCCCGGCGGGGTGGTCCTCGGCCCGTACGCCACCGGGCTGATCGCACTGACCGTGCGCGACGCGGACCACGCCGAGGGAGGCTTCCTGCGCACGCCCGCCTACTTCGTGCCGCTGCGGGGCGCGGGCCCGCCCCCGCCGGAGCCGCCGGTCCCGGAGGGACTGCCGTCCGCGGCCCGCAGGAGCGACCTGTTCCGGTTCCTGCTGGAGCTGACCGCCGGGGTGCTCGGCCCGCGCGAGGCGTACGAGCTGTGGGAGCGCGAGGGCAGGCCGCAGCGTGAACGCTACGGCCTGACCGTCGACGCCGAGGGCGGCCGGGCCTGGCTGGACGACCCCGGCGGGAGGTACGTCTGGCCGTTGCCGGCGCTCAGCCCCGGCGGATGGTGATCGTCGTCCAGGCGCCCACGTGGACCCGGTCGCCGTCCTGCAGCGGGACCGGGACGAACGGCTGGATCGGCTCCTCGGAGCCGTTGACCGTCGTGCCGTTCGTCGAGTTCTGGTCGACGACCGCCCAGCTGCCGTCCGGCTGCTGCACCAGCACCGCGTGCTGGTGCGAGACGCCCGGGTCCTCCGGCGGGGTGGACAGATCGATGTCGGGGGTGTCGCCGGTGGAGTGCCGGCGGCGGCCGATGGTGATCTGGTTGCCGGTGAGCGTGCGCTGCTGCTCGGGCGAGTACGCGGGCAGGTTCAGGCCGGCGGCCTCGGGGCCGGAGCGCTGCATCATCGCCATGAAGTACTCGCGGTCCGGGCCGATGGTGGCGGTCCAGGTGACCGGGCCCTGCTGCTGCCGCGGCTGCTGCGGGAAGCCGCCGGGGCCGGGCGGGGCCTGGGTGCCGCCGGGCTGCGGGTAGCCGTAACCGCCGTGCCCGCCGGGGCCGTGCGGACCGCCAGGGCCGCCGGGACCACCGGGGCCACCCTGGCCGCCGGCCGGCGGGGGGATCATCCAGTCGTCCTCACCGCCGCCGTAGGACGGGCCGCCGCCCTGCGGCGGGCGGCCGGTCTCCTGCGGCGGGCGGCCGGTCTCCTGCGGGAAACCGGGAGGGGCCGGGGGACCGGAGCGGAACGCCTGCGGGGCACCGGGGCCGTGCGGACCACCAGGGCCGCCGGGGCCGCCCGGGTTGCCGTGACCGCCGGGACCGCCCGGGTTGCCGTGGCCGCCGGGACCGCCCGGGTTGCCGTGGCCGCCGGGGCCGGGCGGGGGCGGGACCGGGCGCGAGGGCTCGCCGCCGAAGCCGGGCGGGCCCGGCGGGATCGGCTCGGCGGGCCGGTTCACCTGCGAGGGACGCGAACCCTGGTAGTCGAACCCGTCACGGCCGCCGTACGACGGACCGGGCTGCTGCTGCCCGTAGGGGCCACCAGGGCCACCGGGGCCACCGGGGCCACCGGGGCCACCGGGGCCGCCAGGACCACCGGGGCCGGTGTGACCGCCGGGACCACCGTGGCCGCCAGGGCCGGGGGCCGGCGGGCGAGGGGCGGCCGGGGTGTACGAGGTCGCCGTGTTGGTGAGGAAGTTCCACCGGCACTCCTCGCAGAACGGCGCTCCGCCCTCACGCGGCGTGCGGCACTGCGGGCACAGCTCCGGCTGCGTGCCGGGGCCGCCCGGGCCACCCGGACTCCCGTAGCCGCCGCCGGGACCCCCCGGACCGCCGCCCGGGCCGCCGAAGCCGCCACCGGGACCGCCCTGGCCGCCGGGACCGCCCTGGCCTCCGGGGCCGCCGGGAGGCGGGAAGCCGTAGCCGCCGCCACCGGGCGCCGGCGGCGGGGGAGGAGGTGGAGGCACGGCACCCGCCATGCGGTGACCGCACACCTCGCACCAGTCGTCGGAACCCGACTGGTGTCCGTTCGGGCAGGTCGGCATGTCGGCGCTTCCCCCTCTCCTTTTCCGGTCGCTTCCGACCGGGTTTCTCCAACCCCTGAGGGTCGGGCTCGTTTACTTGCAGATCATTTCTTTACACGAACAGTCTTGGTCGACCGTGTCTCGAGTGTCATCTCGTCGGCCTCCTCGACCTTCGCCTTCAGTCGCACAGTACCGGTCGCGGCGTCCACGACGTCCACCACCTTCGAAAGCAGTTTCGCAGTATCCGCGTTGCCGGACGCACTCGCGAGCTGAACGGCACGGCCCAGTTTGGCCGTTGCCCCGTCCCTGTCTCCCGCTTTGCGCAGATCCATCCCTTCCTGGATGACTTCCGCCAGTTCGGCCTGGCCCGTGTAGTGGGCGACCTGGGGGTTGATCGACGTCGACGCGGCCAGGTCGTCCGTCCACACGGCGCGCACGAGGCCCTGCGCGCCGAGGTTCTGCACGCCGCCTCCCCCGCTCCCGGCTGCGCTCGAGCGGGAGGCGCCCCCAGGGCGCGGGATCACCAGCGAGACGCGGGCCGCCAGCATCTCCTGGCCCACGGCGGCGGGCGGTACCGCCACGCAGAGGTGGTAGTCACGGGACTCGTCACCCCAGGAACCGAGCGGGTAGTCGCCCGCGCGGGGGCCCGCCTCGGTGCGTCTCCCGGTCAGCTCCTCCACCGTCGGCGCGACCTGCTTGACGAACGTCACGGTGGCGCCGGCCGGGGTCCACAGACGCAGCCAGACGTCCGCGACCTCCTTGCCCATCGCCGCCTCCATCATCCGCGTGAAGTCGGCGGCGAGACCGGCCGGGTCGGCGACGATGTCGGCGGTGCCGAGGAGGGCCGAGGCGATGCCTGTGACTTCTTTCACTTCCCAGTCGGTGCCCACGCCGCGGGCGTCACAGGTGAACCGTCCCGCGCAGGCGTCCAGGGCCGCCTGCAGCTCCTCCGGCGACTCGTGCTCGTTGCGGCCGTCGGTGAGCAGGATGCCGTGCCGGATCGCCACGTCCGCCGACGCCAGCAGCCGGTCGGCGCGCCGCAGCCACGTCCCGATCGCCGTGCCGCCGCCCGCGCTCAGCTTCCGCAGCGCCTGCTTGGCCTGCTCCCGGCTCTCCGGACCGGCCACCGCGAGCCGGCCGTCGCCCGGGAACACCTCGCGCGCCAGGTGGGTGCCGCCGACGACCGCGAAGCGCATGCCGTCGCGCAGGGTGTCGATCGCCGCGGCTGTGGCGTCCCGCGCGTTGCGCATCTTGGTCGGCGGGTAGTCCATCGAGCCCGAGCAGTCGACCATCAGGACCACCGCCGCCGACGGGCCCTCACCCGGCGCGTACAGGTGCGGCGCCGTCACCGCGCTGCCGACGGTGCCGCCACCGGTCGCGGTGACCGTCACCACCGCGTTGACCTCGCGGCCCCCCTCCGGCAGGTACTCGTTCTGGTACACGTCCACCGAGAACTGCGGCACGTTCGATTTCGAGAATCTGGCCATGCCTGGTCGCTCCCCCTCCGGTGCCCCGACGGCGCGGGGCGACGACGTCCTCACGGACCGGTCCCCTCCGGTCCGTTGAAGCTTCCCCGTACGAGGCTCCCCGTACGCGGCACGCGCATGCGGCGGGCGGATGCGGGCGCTCGGCGCGCGGTTCGCGGCCTCAGGCCGATCCTGCCCCCTGGGGGACGGCCGGGAACGGCACCAGCGCCACTGTTACGTTGTCGTGGCCCCCGCCGTCGAGGGCGTGACCGACCAGGACGCGGGCGGCGTGCAGGGGACGCGCGGCGGCGTCGGCGGGCACCACCTCGGCCATCTCGTCCGCGGACTCGGCGTAGTTCCACAGGCCGTCCGTGCAGACCACGACCACACCGGGGCGGTCCGGCTTGAACGCCGCGGTGTGCGGCTCCAGTTCGTACGCGTCCGCGCCGAGCCAGCCGGTGATCGCGTGCGCGCGGTGGTCGGCGTACGCCTCGGCCTCGCCCATCAGCCCCGCGGCGACCATCTGCGCGGCCCACGAGTCGTCCTCGGTCAGCCGCGCCGCCGGGCCGGAACGGTCCACCGGGACCCAGTACACCCGGCTGTCGCCGACCCAGCCGACGACCAGCAGACCCGCGGTCACCACCGCGCCGACGATCGTGCAGGCGGGCGCGTTCTGCTGCGGGGCGTGCTCGCGGGCCTCCGCGGGCTGCTCACCGGCCAGCGCGTCGACCGCCTCGGAGGCGGCGAGGATCGCGTCGTGCATCGCCTGCTGCGGGTGGGTGCCGCGCGGCAGGGCGTCCAGCAGGGACGCGTTCGCCGCGCGGGAGGCGGCGAGTGACGCCTCGTCGGGACGCGTCGCCGAGGAGACGCCGTCGCAGACGACCGCCACGGACACCGGGGAGCCGTCGGGCAGCGTGGTCGTGCCGACGGCGAAGGCGTCCTCGTTGCGGTGATGCCGCAGGCCGCGGTCGCTGACCGCGGCCACGGGGCCGCATTCCTGTTCCATGTGGTCCCGTTCGCGTGGTTGTGCGTGGCCGCAGTTCTCGCAGTAGCCGTCGTCGTCCACCCGGCCGGCCCGGCACGCCACACACACGGCGGGCGCCTCGACCGCCACGCGCGGATCGGGCGCCTGCAGGGGGTATTCGTCCGGTTGGGCCGGTTGGGCCGGTTGGGCCGGTTGGGCCGGTTGGGCCGGTTGCTGGGCCGGTTGACGGGCGGGTGCCGCGAGGTCCGTCCCGTCCGTCACGGAAGCCCCGCCGTCGGCCGCCTCCGCCTGGGCCCGCCGGTCGAGCCGGACACCGGGGGAGGGGGCACCGGTCGCGGGCACGCCCGGGACCGCGGCGTGCGGACCGGTTCCCGCACGGTGCGGGTCAGGTGCCGTCGGGTGCGCGGGATCGCCTGCCGTCGGTGCGCCCGCGGGCGCGGCGTGCGGACCGGTCCCCGCCGGGTACGGGCCGGCGGTCGGCGCGTACGGGCCGGCAGCCGCCGGGTTCGCGGCTGCGTCCGCCGTCGGGGTGCCGGGTGTCGATGTCCCCGGGGGCGCGGCGTGCGGACCGGGCGCGGCAGGGCTCGCGCCGGGCGTCGGTGCGCCCGGGGCCGCGTGCGGGCCGGACGGCCCCCGGTACGCGGGCGCGTCCGCCGTCGGGGCGCCGCCGCCCGGCGCCGGGCCTCGGACCTCGGAGGGACGGGGGGACGGGGGGACCGTGCCCGGGGTGGGGGCGGGCCAGGTGGGCGGAGCGGGCGGGGGCGGCGGGACGGGGCGCGCCGACTGTGGCGGCACCGCGCCGTTCATGGCGATCGTCGGTTCGTCCACCGGCCGCGCCGGGACGGCCGACAGGTCGTATCCGCACGCGCCGCAGAAACGATCACCCGACTCGAGGGGCTCCTCGCAGCTCGGGCATTTCGACAACGCGGCCTGCTGGGGCATCTGCGACATCAACTACACCCACGTCCGGGGGCGGTAACGATTGGCACGTTCCACCAGGTCGATCCTCTCCTCGCCGCTGCGCGCCAGCCGGGCCAGCGTGCGGTACGAGCGCTCCAGGCCGAAGCGCAGGCCACGCTCGTCCAGGCCGCTGCCGAGCAGCGTCCGCCCCCCGGCGGCGGGAGGAGCGGAACCCTGGCCCCCGGAGAGTACCCAGTCCAGTCCGCAACCGAGGACCTCCGCCGTCAACAGCTCGCGGCGCGCCGGATCCAGACCGTACGACTCCAGGGCCTCGACCTGTCCGGCGGCGGCGGTCAGGTCGTCCAGGAACGGCGTGTCGGCGGCGGTGGCCGTGCGCCCCCGCAGCCGCGCCCGGACCGCCGCCACGCGGGCGGCGGTGTAGTGGATGGAGGACTCCGGCACCGACTCCAGCGTCCGTACGGCGCCGTGCCGGTCGCCGGCCGCCAGCCGCACCCGGGCCAGCCCGAACGCGGCGCTGACGTGGCTCGGGTCGGTGACCCACACCAGGCGGTAGTACTCGGCCGCGTTGTCCAGTTGGCCCAGCACCTCCGCGCACAGGCCCAGCGCCAGCTTCGGCGCGATCTCACCGGGGAAGGCGTCGTAGATCGCGTCGAAGGCGAGCGCCGCGCCCTCGTGGTCGCCGGTGACGAGCGCGGCCACGCCCCGGTACCAGACCACCCGCCAGTCGTCGGGGTCCTCGGCCTCCAGCGCGCCCAGCGCCTCCAGCGCGGTCGCCCACTCGCCCGTCTCCAGCCGGGCCCGCACCCCGCGCAGCCGTGTCTCGGTCGACGGGTCGGGCGCGGCGGCCAGCGCGTGGATCAGTTCGGCGGGCGCGGACGCCAGCAGACCGGCGAGGAAACCGGCGTCGGGGTCGGTCGGCTGGACGTGCGGGACGGGCAGCGCGAGGGCGGCCGCGGGGCAGTCCACGGGCCGGACGAGGGAGGCGGGGGCGCCGGGCGCGTGGGGCGCGGGAGCGAGGGCCGCCGGGGTCTGCGCGCCGGACACCAGGGCGGACGCGCCCCTGCGGGTGAGGGTCCGGGGACGCCGGGCGCCCAGCCGGGACACGTCACCGTCCGGTTCAGGGAACAACTCCGTGTCCGTCACCCGCGGTTCCGGCCCGAACAAGGTGGACAGCGCCGGGCACGCCTGCCCCGACCGGAGCGAGACGACCTCCCGCAGCACCCCCGTCAGCTGTTCGGCCATCTCCTGCGCGGAGGCGAACCGGCGCGCCGGGTCCGGGTCCGTGGCACGCACCAGCAGCCGGTAGAAGGACTCGTACCGCCGGAACACCTCGATGGTGTCCGGGTCGGGCAGACAGTCCGCGTAGACGTTGGTGCAGCCCTGGAAGTCGAAGGTGAGGACGGCCAGCGTGCGGGCGACCGTGTACAGGTCGGACGCCACCGACGGGCCGGCCTCGGCGACCTCCGGCGCCTGGTAGCCGACCGTGCCGTAGATGGCCGACTCGTCGTCGTCCATGCGGCGCACCGCACCCATGTCGATCAGCTTCAGCTGGTCCTCGGTCTGGAGGGCGTTGTCGACCTTGAAGTCGCAGTACAGCAGGTTGCGGCTGTGCAGATGCCCGAGCGCCTCCAGTGCCTCGATGCCGTACGCGCACGCCTGCTCCACCGGCAGCGGGTCGCGCCGGCCCTCCGGTGTGCGGCGGGCGTTGGCGATCTCCTTCAGCGACTTGCCGCCGACGTACTCCATGACGATGTAGCCGTCGAGGGAGCCGGTGCGCTGGTCCAGGTGCTCGACGAAGTTGTAGATCCGCACGATGTTGGCGTGCTCGATCTCCGCGAGGAAGCGGCGCTCCGAGATGGCCGCCGCCATCGCGTCCTGGTCGCCCGTGTCGAGCAGGCCCTTGAGGACCACCCAGCGGTCGGACACGGCCCGGTCCACGGCCAGGTAGATCCAGCCGAGCCCGCCGTGCGCCAGACAGCCCGCCACCTCGTACTGGCCGTGCACCACGTCTCCGGGGCGCAGCTTCGGCACGAACGAGTACGGGTGGCCGCACTTGGTGCAGAAGCCCTCCGTGCGGCCCGGCCGGCCACCGCGGGCCCGGCCCACCGGCGCCCCGCAGTCCGACCGCGAGCAGAACCGCTTCCGCTCCGGCACCTCCGGGGCGTCCAGCACCATCCGCCGCGGATCGGGCCGCGGGATCGGCGGCACCTGCACCAGCCCCGCGCCGAGCCGGCCCCGGCCCGAACCGCCCGCGCCCGGGCCGGAGCTGCGCACCGACACCGAACGGCCCGCCGCCGTCCGGCCCGACGGCGAACGGGACAGGCGCCCGGACACCGAGCGGCGCGACTTCGACGACCGGGACGACCGGGACGACGCAGGGGAACTGCGGCCGCCGCGTCCGCTCCGGTTGCCGCCCGCGCGTGCGCTGCCCGAACGTGCGCCGGCCGAGCCGTGCGCGTCGTGGCCGCCCGCCGTGATGCCCGTCGGGGGCGACACCACCAGACCCTTCGGCGACACCACGGGCGCCAGACCGCACGTGTCGCAGTACAGCTCGCCCCCGCCGACGTCGTCGTACGCGCCGTCGCACTCGGGGCGCTGACAGGCGGACCGCTCCCGCGGGGGCGCCGCGGACGCCGCGGACTCCTGGTTCTCCGGTTCGCTCATGCTCCGGCCGCCTCCCCCTCGTCCCTCACGCGCCCGGCCCCCTCCGCTCGTCCGGGCCGGCCCCCTGCCCCGGCACCCCGGGCGAGGCGCCCAGCAGCTCCGCCACCGCCTGCTGGTAGCGCAGCACCGCCTGCTCGGCCGCACGCAGGTCGCACGGCGCGCTCCACAGCATGCGGCGCGCCTTCTCGTACCGCTCCACCAGCAACGGGTCCTCGGCCAGCCCGTGCCGGGACACCTTCGCCCTGTACGCGTCCAGCCGGCCGCGCAGCTCCGCCCGCACCGCGAGCGGCGCCGTGACCGCCGTCAACGACTCGCGGGCGCGCAGCAGTTCGTCCTCCGCCTGCTGCTCCAGCGACTCCAGCAGCGGGGACAGCCGGTGCCACTGGGCGTGCCTGCGGTACTCCGCCGCCGTCGCCACCTGCTCCTGCAGCGCCGTCGGCGGGCCGCTGACCACCGGCACCTCCGTCGCCGCGATCTTCGCCAGCACCTCGCCGCGCGCGGTACGCGCCTCGGCGAGCGTGCGGTCGGCGCGCGACAGCACGTCCCGCAGCCGGACGATGCGCTGCTCCGCGTCCTGCCGGACCGCCAGTACCGCGTCGATCTCGCGGCGCACGTCCTCCAGGGCGCGGGCCTCACGGTCGTACACCGTCGTGTCGGGCTTCCCGCCGCCCGGCGCCGAACTGCCCTCCGCCGGCGTCCAGAACGCCAGCGGGTCCGACACCACCTGCTCGCGCAGCCTGGTCAGCGTGCGGGTGATCCGCGCCAGGTCGTCGCCCGCCGGGTGCTCGCCCGGGCGCACCCCGACCGAGTGCGCCAGCCTGCTCGTGCGCCGCAGCTCCGCCGACAGCAGGTCGATCCGGGCGGGCAGCGCCGACCACACCGCGTCCGCGGCGACCACCATGTCCAGCGAGGACGCGTACAGCTCGTTCATGCGGTCGACGAGGGCGGCGAGGGAGTAGCGCTCGCTGAGCACGCCCGGACCGGCCTGACCGCCGTGCGGGGCCGCCGCCGCGGCGCTGCCGGCCACCGTCACCGGCTCGCCGCGCAGCAGCTCCGTCAGCTCCATCAGGTCCTCGCGGCTGGACCAGCGGCGGCGGGCGCGGATGTTCCGTGCGGTGCGCAACACGTCCGTGTACGCGTCGAAGTAGGTCCACAGCAGCGTGATCGCCGCCTCCGTGGACGCCCACCGCTCGGCGGTGACGCCGGTGAGCCGGGCGCCCTCCAGCAACCGTCGGCCCGCGTGGTCCTGCAGGGCGAGGAGCGAGGTCTCGATCGCCTCGTGCTCCGCGCCGAGCCGCGCCAGCGCACGGTCCACCTCGTCCCGGTCCAGCACCGGCCCGGCGGGATCCGTGTCGGCCATCGATCACCTTTCGCTGCGGGGGAATTCAAGGGGAGTTCAGAGGGCTCGGGTCGGGGTCGAAGCCGGGGTCGTGGACGGGCGTGGTCAGCCGCGGCGCCGGTACTCCGGGGCCGGGGGCCTCGACGCGGACGGGTCGTCGTCCAGCGTGGCGGAGAGCCACCTCGTGTACGAGGCCTGCCAGCCGGCCGCGGTGTCCTGCCGGAAGTCCACCAGGATCTGGTTGACCCGGCGGACCAGGTCGTCCGCGTCCTTCTTCATCGCCACGCCGTAGTACTCGGTCGTGAACGCCTCGCCCTTGAGCTCCACCGTCGGATCCTGCGCGGCCTGGCTCGCCGCGAGGGCGCCGTCGTTGACGACCGCGTCCACCTCGCCGAGCTGGAGCCGCACCAGGCAGTCCAGTTGGTTGGGCACGGTGGTGGAGATGTCCGTGGACGCGGGCAGGACGCCGCTCCTCTTGTCCTCCTCCAGCTTCGCGTGGGCCGTCGAGCCCTTCGCCGTGCAGATCCTCCGGTCCGCGAGCGTCTCGTCGTACCCCTCGACCGGGGAGGACTTGGGCGCCAGCACCTGCTGGCCCGTCTTGAAGTACGGGGCGGAGAACGCCACGTCCTCCAGGCGCGAGCAGGTGATCGTCATCGTGCGGACGACCAGGTCCACCCGGCCGTCCTGGATCGCCGGGATGCGCTGGTCCGTGGGGATCGCCTTGAACTGGACGGCGTCCGGGTCGCCGAGGATGTCCTCCGCGATGCGGTGCACCAGGTCGATGTCGAAGCCCTCGAGGCGGCCGCTCTCGCCGCTGTTCGGATCGCGGTAGCCCCAGCGGTAGCTGTTCTGGTCCACGCCGACGACCAGCTTGCGCTTCTCGCCGGGGCGGGCCTTGATCGCCGCGATGGCGGGGCCGTCGGCGCGGGACGGCGGCAGGGTCTGCTTCTCGGGGGCCTCGCAGTCGCCGGCCGCGCGGGCGTCGGCGGTCAGGGCCCGGGTGGTGCGGTCGCCCGCCCGGTGGGGCGCGTCCGCCCGCGAGGCGACCGAGCCCGTGCAGGTCAGGACGAGCGCCAGGACGAGTGCGACGGCGCAGGCCGCCGCCATCGCGCCCACTCCGCCCCAGCCCTTCAGACGGGCCCGCAGGTGTCGTACGTGCATGGTCATGGCCCCCTCCGGCTTCGTCGTCCGCCGCTCCCTCATCGGTACTCCGACAGCCTGCGGCCGATGCCCAGCACCGCGCCCGCCGCGCCCAGCACGCCGAGGACCGCCGCCCCCGTCGGCAGACCCGCCAGCGCGTCCCGGCCGGCGCCGGCCGCCGCCGCGAACTCGGCCTCCTCGTGCTCCAGCGCCCGCGCCAGGCTCTTGTCGACGGCGTCGAAGCATTCGCCCGTCGTGCCCTTCGCGCCGATCACCATGTCCAGCGCCTGCTGGTAGTTGCCGTTCTCGTCCTGCGCGCGGGCCGCCGCGTGACGCTTCCGCCACTCCGTCATGCCGCCCAGCGCGGCGGTCACCGGCTGCGCGCCGGTGTCGTCGTCCGCGAGGCGCCGGGCGTGGGCCAGGCCCTCGGCGAGGGCGTCCATGTCGCGGGTGAAGTCGTGGTCGTAGGCGTCGAGGGTCTCGTCACCGGCCTTCCTCGTCTCCGCGCCGCGGGCGACCAGGGTGAGGTTCTCGTTGCCGCGGGCCTTGAGGGAGGCGATGCGGGCGTCGTGCAGGACGTCGAGGGACCGGACGCCGTGGTCGTACGACGCGTCGAGGTGCGAGCGGGCGAGGACGTGACCGGCGGTCAGCCAGAGGAGGACGACGCCCGCTGCCGCCGTCGCCGCCACCAGGCCGGGGTTGAGCACGCGGTGGGTGCGGAGGTAGGTGCGGCGCTGGGCCCAGGCGAGGGCGGCGAGGGTGGCCAGGCCGAGGGCGATCGCCGGCCAGGGGTGGGGGGTGGCGTCCGCGTAGTCCGAACGGAGGCGCTGGTTCTCCTCGGTGTAGAGGTCCTGCGCGGCCGGGAGCATCTCCTGCTGCATCTTCTCGTTCGCGTAGCGCAGGTAGGCGCCGCCCACGGGATATCCCTGACGGTTGTAGGTGCGGGCGCGCTCGACCAGGCCCTTGTACTCGGGGAGCAGGCGGTTGAGCTCGGTGATCGTCTCCGTGGAGGGGGAGCCGGGGGCCGCGTTGGCCGCGGCGTTGACGAGTTTCGCGGCGGCGGTCGCGATGTCGCGTTCGTAGCGCTCGCGGGTGGCCGCGGACTCCTGGCCTCCCGCGAGGAAGCCGCTGCTCGCCGCGGTGTTGGCGTCCGCGAGGGAGCGGTAGATGTCCGCGGCGTCCGAGGTGAGGGGCTGGCTGCTGGTGAGGACGGCGTCGGCGGCCGCGGCCCTGTCCGTCGTCTGCCAGGCGGTGACCGCGCCGAACGCGACGACGAGGGAGGCCAGGAACGCGCCGATGACGCGGAGCCGGCCGGGTTCCGTGGTGGCGGCGTGGCGGAGCTGGTCGACGCCCTCGGCGAAGGCGGTGCGGCGGCGTGCGGGGGGCGGTGCCGGCGGGGTGGCGCGGCCGGGTGCGGCGGGGACGGCGGATGCCGCGGGGGCCGGCGGCTGCGACGGGATCGCGGGCAGTGTCGGTGGTGCGCCCGTGCGCGGTGTGTGTGTCATCTGACCTCCCCCAGGGTCATCCTCCGCGGCAAGTATCGCCGTCGGGCGCGACATCCGCACCGGCCTTGGCACGATCTTGGTGCCCTTGCGGCGTGACGGCCGGACGTTCCGGCCGCCGCACCCCACCCTGCCCAGGAAGACGCCCGGGAAATCCGTTCGGTTTCGGGAGGTCGCGGCTGCCGGCGGGGTGCCCGCCCCGTCCCCTTCCCGCCGTACGCGGCGGCAGCCCGTCTACGGGAAGTGCGCCCGCAGGCGTTCGTGCGCCTCCGGGGGTGCCGCCACGTCGTCCAGGCCGAGGAGGGCCGCCCCCAGGACGGGGCTCGCCGTGACCACGTGGGGTACGGCCTGGGGGGCCGCGGTCGCCAGTCGGGTGCGGATGCCCTCCATGAGGAGGGGGTGCCGGGCTGCCAGGACGCTGCCTCCCAGGACGACCGGGGTCTCCTCGTCCAGGAGGTCCAGGCGGGTGAGGGCCACTGTCGCCATCGTGACGATCTCGCCGGCCTGGCGGTCGACGACGGCGCGGGACACGGGGTCGCCCTGGGCCGCCGTCGCGAAGAGGACGGGGGCTGCCTCGTGACGGCGGTGGGGCGGGATGCGGTGGAGGTGCAGGGCCTCGATCAGGGCGGGCATGCCGGGGACGCCGTAGTGGGCGGGGAGAGCGGTGGTCAGGGCTGTCGCTTCGCCTCTGCCGTCGTCCGCGCGGGCCGCGTGCCACAGGGCCTCCTCGGCCAGGGCCCAGCCGCCGCCCCAGTCGCCCGAGATGCGGCCGAGCGCCGGGAAGCGTGCCGTACGGCCGTCGGGGCGCAGGCCCACGCAGTTGATGCCCGCGCCGCAGACCACGGCCACGCCCCGGGGTTCCGGGACCCCCGCGCGCAGGACGGCGAAGGTGTCGTTGCGGACCGTGACCGTGTCCGACCAGGCGCGGGATGCGACGGCTTCGGTGAGCTCCTTCTCCTCGACGGGGAGGTCCGCGTTGGCCAGGCAGGCTGAGACGTGGGCCGCTCGGGGGACGCCTGCCGTCTCCAGGGCCTCGGTGACCGTGGCGGAGAGGGCGGTCATGGCCCCCTCCAGGCCGTCCGCGGGCGGGCGGAAGCCTCCTCCCCGGGCCGTGGACAGCACCGTGCCGTCGGGGGCGATCACCGCCACGTCCGTCTTGCTGTTGCCCGCGTCGACGGCGAGGACGGCCGCGGTCAGGCCCACGTGAGGTGCTCCCGGTTGTGCGCGATCAGCTCGTCGGTCAGGCGGTCGGCGTACGCGTACTGGCCGATCAGGGGGTGGGCGAGGAGGGCGCGGAGGACCCGGTCGCGGCCGCCGTGCAGGGCCGCCTCCAGGGCGAGGTTCTCGTAGGCCGTGACGTTCGCCACCAGGCCCGCGAAGAGGGGGTCGAGCGGAGCCACGGGGAGGGGCTCCGCCCCCTTGGTGGTGACCGTCGCGGGGACCTCCACGACCGCGTCGTCGGGGAGGAAGGGGAGGGCGCCGTTGTTGGCCGTGTTGACGACCTGGCGCTTCGGGCCCGCGTCGCGCAGGAGGGCCGCCGCCAGGTCGACGGCCGCCTCCGAGTAGTACGCGCCGCCCCGCTCGGCCAGCAGGGCCGGCTTCTCGTCGAGGGCGGGGTTTGCGTAGAGGGCGAGCAGTTCCCTTTCCACGCGGGCCACTTCGGCTGCCCGGGAGGGCTTGGTGCGCATCTCTCGCACGACGTCGTCGTGCGCGTAGAAGTAGCGGAGGTAGTAGGAGGGGACCACGCCCAGGCCGTTCAGGAGGGGGAGGGGGAGGCGGAGGTCCGCGGCGATGGCGTCGCCGTGGTCGGCCAGCAGGCGGGGGAGGACGTTCTCGCCGTCGACGTGGACCGCCGTTTCCCAGGTGAGGTGGTTGAGGCCCACGTGGTCGAGGCGGACCTCCGCGGGGGCGACGTCCAGGAGGGCGGCGAACTTGCGCTGGAGGCCGATCGCCACGTTGCACAGGCCCAGGGCCTTGTGGCCGGCCTGGAGCAGGGCGCGGGTGACGATGCCGACGGGGTTGGTGAAGTCGATGATCCACGCGTCGGGGGCGGTGCGGCGGACCCGTTCCGCGATGTCCAGGACGACCGGGACCGTGCGCAGCGCCTTGGCCAGGCCGCCCGCGCCGGTGGTCTCCTGGCCGACGCAGCCGCACTCCAGGGGCCATGTCTCGTCCTGGAGGCGGGCCGCCTGGCCGCCCACCCGGAGCTGGAGGAGGACCGCGTCGGCGCCGTCCACCGCCGCGTCCAGGTCGGCGGTCGTCACGATGCGGCCGGGGTGGCCCAGGCGGGCGAAGATGCGGCGGGACAGCGGGCCGATCAGGTCGAGGCGGTCCGTCGCCGGGTCGGTCAGGACCAGCTCGGTGACGGGCAGGACGTCCCTCAGCCGCGCGAAGCCGTCGATGAGTTCGGGGGTGTAGGTCGAGCCTCCGCCGACCACGGTGAGTTTCATGCGCTCTCCCTTGCCTCCGGTGCGGGTGACGCCCTCGGACGGGGCGGGGTCAGCGCGAGGTGTCGAAGACCTCGTCGCGGGTGGCCGCGAGCGCGCTCTCCAGTGCGCCGCGCAGCACGGGGTGTTCACGGACGCCGGCCGTCACGAGCCGCGGCCGGGAGGCGGCCAGTTCCGCCAGCTCGCCCTGGACCAGGTCGCGCAGCGGCTCGCCGCCGGCGGTGAGGGCGGTGCCGCTCAGCACGACGAGTCCGGGGTCGAGGACGGCGACCAGGGAGGCCAGGCCGGTCGCCAGCCGGGTGGCGTAGGTGCGCAGCAGCGTGTGGTGCGGTTCCTCGCCGGGGCGGGACGCGGCACGCTCCAGCAGGGCCGCCGCCACCTCGGGGTACGGTCCCTCCGGGACGTCCTCGACGCCCAGCTCGCGGGCGAGCCGGGGCACCGTCTGGGCGCCGGCCAGCTCCTGGAAGCCGCCGCTGTTGGCCTGGGTGACCTGGCGGACCAGCGGGGTGCCGGGCACCGGCAGGAAGCCGACCTCGCCGGCGCCGCCGGTGAAGCCCCGGTGCAGCCGGCCGCCCAGCACCAGGGCGGCGCCCAGGCCCTCCTGGCTCCACAGCAGGACGAAGTCGCCGTGGCCGCGGGCCGCGCCCAGCCGCCGCTCGGCGAGGGCGACGAGATTGACGTCGTTCTCGTACGCGAACGGCATCGGCAGGGCGGCCGCCAGCTCCTCCAGCAGCGTGGGGGAGTGCCAGCCGGGCAGGTGGGAGGCGTAACGCAGGCGGCCGGTGTTCGGGTCGAACGCGCCGGGTGTGCCGATCACCGTGCGGTGGACGTCCGCACGGGTCAGCCCGGCCGCCTTCACCGCGCCGTCCAGGGCGTCCATGACCTGCTGGACGACCGGCACGGCGGGGCGGCGGCCGGGGGTGGGCAGTTCGTGGTGGCCGACGGTGCGGCCGGTGATGTCGGCGACGGCCGCGCGGATCCGGTGCGGGCTCACGTCCAGCCCGGCGGCGTACGCGGCGGCCGGGTTCACGGCGTAGAGCTGGGCGCCCGGGCCCGGGCGGCCCTCGGTGGTGCCGGTGGCGAGGACCAGTCCGGCGGCCTCCAGACGGGCCAGGAGCTGGGAGACGGTCGGCTTGGACAGGCCGGTGAGCTCGCCCGTCCGGGTGCGTGAGAGCGGGCCGTGCTCCAGCAGGAGGTCCAGGGCGGCACGGTCGTTCATGGCGCGCAGGACGCGGGGGGTGCCCGGCGTGCCGGCTGTTCCCGTCACGGGGTGCGCCACCTGCCCTTCGTCGGCCGCACAGCTTCTCGGCGGGCCGCCCGGGACGTCCGTCCCGAGGCGTCCTCCGGTGACTGTCAGGAATGTTTCCTGTCGGACGGGGGGAAGGTAGGCCTGCCGGGGAGCGGCCGTCAAGAGCGGGCCCCCGGACGTGCGCGGGGGCGGCGCCCGGGACCTCCCGGGCGCCGCCCCCGCGCACATGTGGGGCCCGCGGCTACTTGGCGGTGTTCGGCCCTGGCAGCGGGGACGCGGCCATCGACTGCGGCGACACCGAGCTGGCGTACGCGGACGGCGCGGCCATCCCGGCCGTCGGGTCGGCGGCCGGGGCGTCCTCCGTGGCCGTGGCGCCGCCGACGATGCGGATGCCGTTCGCGTCGAAGGCGCGCTTGATGCGCCAGCGCAGCTCCCGCTCCACGGTCAGCGACTTGCCCGGCATGGTCTTCGCGGAGACCCGGACCACCATCGAGTCCAGCAGCACCGAGTCCAGGCCCAGCACCTCGACCGGGCTCCACAGGAGCTCGTTCCAGGGCTCCTCCTTGCTCGTCCGCTCGGCGACCTCGCTGAGGACGGCCTTCACCCGGTCCAGGTCCTCGTCGGAGCGGACCGTGACGTCCACGTTGGCGGTCGCCCAGCCCTGCGACAGGTTCCCTATGCGCTTGACCTCGCCGTTGCGGACGTACCAGATCTCGCCGTCGGCGCCGCGCAGCTTCGTCACCCGCAGCCCCACCTCGATCACCTCGCCGGTGGCCACGCCCGCGTCGACCGTGTCGCCGACGCCGTACTGGTCCTCCAGGATCATGAAGACGCCGGAGAGGAAGTCCGTGACCAGGTTGCGGGCGCCGAAACCGATCGCCACACCGGCCACACCGGCCGACGCGAGCAGCGGCGCCAGGTTGATCTGGAAGGTGCCGAGCACCATCAGCGCGGCCGTGCCCATGATCAGGAACGAGGCCACCGAGCGCAGCACCGAGCCGATCGCCTGCGACCGCTGGCGGCGGCGCTCCGCGTTGACCAGCAGGCCCCCGAGGCCGCCGCCCTCCAGGGACTGGCCGGTGCGGGACATGCGGTCCACCAGCTGGGTGATGGCCCGCCGGACGAGCACGCGCAGGACCACCGCGATCACCGCGATGAGCAGCACCCGCAGCCCGATCGCGAGCCACGTCGACCAGTTCTCCTCGACCCAGCCGGCCGCGTTCGTGGCGCTCTCCTGGGCGTCCTTGAGCGAGGGGACTCCTGGCGTCTCCGACTCCGAGGGGGTCGGTGAGGGGTCGGCGGCCGGCAGGACGGCGGACAAGGACACGGCGGGTACCTCCAGGTGCACGACCCGTCCCCGGTGCGGACGTCAAGGTCTGGGAGATCACGAACAGGTCACCGGTGGGGACGGAGCCCCCACACTAACGGGGCATTGTCAGCGGACCGGCGGAATGTGTGAAGAAGAGACCGCGCTCACCCGCGCGTGAACAGGCCATGATCCCGGGGAGGCGCCGGGTGTGGTCGAAAACACTCCCAGCCCGTTACCGGGACATGGTGGCGCGTTCACCAGGCATGAGGGGAGACTGACTACGGATCGTCTCGGCGCGAGCCACGCGCCGCCGGCGTACAAGGAGGCCGTCCGTGCCGCATGCCCTGGTCCTCAACGCGTCGTACGAGCCGCTCGGCGTCGTACCGCTCCGCCGCGCGCTCGTGCTCGTCCTCGAGAACAAGGCAGTCTGCCTCGAGGAGACCGGCGCCCATCTGCACAGCACGACCGTCACCGTCCCCGCACCCAGCGTGGTCCGGCTCAAGCGTTTCGTACGGGTTCCCTACCGGGGGCCCGTCCCGCTCACCCGCAGGGCGCTGTTCGCCCGTGACGGGGGCCGGTGCGTGTACTGCGGTGGCGTCGCCACCAGCGTCGACCACGTCGTCCCGCGCAGCCGCGGCGGCAAGCACGTCTGGGACAACGTGGTGGCGTCCTGCCGCCGCTGCAACCACGTGAAGGCCGACCGCCACCTGTTCGAACTGGGTTGGCGCCTGCGCCACAAGCCGGCCCCGCCGACCGGCCTGGCCTGGCGCATCATCGGCACGGGTCACCGGGACCCCCGCTGGCTGCCCTACCTCCAGCCGTACGGGGCGGAGGACGCCTTGGCGCGGATCGACGGCATCTCGGCGTGACGGCGGCCGTCCGCGCGGTGCCCCGGGCCGTCCACGCGGTCCCGGGCGCCGCGGGCCGGGCGGCCACGCCGTCGCCGCGGGGCGGGGCCGTGCGGGCCGCCTCGGCGGCGCGCCCCTCCAGGGAGCCGGGCCGGGAACCGTCTCGCTGAGTGACGCTCGGGGGCAGTGCGGCTTCGAACGGTCACTCCGCGACCGCGTACGCCTCTACCGACCACAGCGAGTACCCGTACCGGGTGGCGCGCCGTTCGCCCTGGACGCGGATGTGGCGGACGCCCGGCTCGTCCATGCGGACCGTCTCGTGGCCGCCGCGGCTGTCGCGGACCTCCGCCGCCGTGCGCCAGGACCGGCCGTCCCCGGACACCTCGACGCGGTACGCCGAGGCGTGCGCGTCCTGCCAGCGCAGGCCGACCTTCCCCAGCCGCACCGGACGGTCCAGCTCCACCTGCCACCACGCGTCGTCCTCGGCCGGCGACGACCACCGCGTGCCGGGATCGCCGTCGTTGGCCGCGGAGGCCGGGAAGTCGGGCGTCTCGTCGGCCGAGGACTCCGCCCGGCCGGTGCGGGCCAGGTCGGGGCCCCCGACGGGCGGCACGGCGTCCACGGTGAGCGTGCGGGCCGCGCCGCCGAAGCCGATCCGGACGTCGTAGGACCGCGTGGGCGTGCCCGGCTCCACGGTCACCTCGACCGGCACCCGCAGCGGCGTGCCGCGCGGCACGGACAGCGGCTCCTCCGGCACGCGCACGTCGACGCCCTCCGGCGCGTCCACGGTCAGCCGGTCCCGTACGTCCTCGGGGCGGGCCGAGCCGAGGGTGACGGTCACCGTGCGGGTGCGGCCGATGTCGGCGTCCGCGCGGTCGCCGGGCAGCTCCACCACGGCGTCCGGCACGTCGGCGAACCACGGCACCACGTGCCGCACCCGCTCCGGGTCCGCGTCCACCACCCGGACCGCGTCCACCGGCCGTCCGCTGGCGCGCAGTTCGGTGGCGCCCTCCGCGGCCAGCGCGCCGATCCGCCGCCAGGTCCCGCCGGCCGTCCGCACCTCCACGGAGCCCGTGGTGCCCGGGTCGGTCAGCACCGTCACCGTGTCCAGCACCCGGGCGCGCTCCAGCCGCAGCGCGCCGCCGTCGCCGCCGCTCCCGGACGGCGCGTGCGCGATCCCCGCCCAGCTCTCGTACGCCGTGCGCGCCCGGTTCAGGAAGGGGTCCAGTACGCCCTCGGCGACGGTCACCCGCGCCGGCTCCAGCTCCGTGCGCGCGGTCTCCAGCCGCCGGTACGCGGCCCAGGCGTCGCCCGCGTCGCCCGCCTGCTGGGCGCGCAGCATGTCCAGCGCCGCCGTGCCGGCCTCGCCGTACCGGGCGAGGCGCCCGGTCCAGGGGGTGATCTCGTCGGCGAGGGAGGTGCCGGACAGCCGGCCGGGCAGCTCGCGCAGGTCGGTGAAGGCGGCGCGCAGCCGCCCGGCCGCCGCCGTGTCGCCGGCCCCGCGCGCGGTGGGCCGGGTGCGCCAGAACTCCTCGATCAGCGGCCGCAGGTACGCCGACTCCGTGCCGCCGAGCACCGAGGAGGCGGTGTTGCGGGCGAGGGCGGTCAGCGCCTTCTCGCGCCGGGCGTCGCCGCCGGCCAGGTCGGCGATCGCGGCCCGCCAGGACTCCCGGGGGCGGTACGCGCGCGGGTTCCAGGCGAAGTCGGCGGCCGTGAAGAGGGGGATGCGCGACGCCTCGGGCTGTTCCATCGCGTTGGCGAGCAGCGCGGCCGAACCGGCGGCCACGGCGGGCTCCCGGCCCTGGTAGGGGCCGAGGAAGAGCCGCCCGGGGGCGTAGTCGTTGACCGGGTAGTTGTCCATCGTCACCAGCGGGTGCGCGAACACCTCGCGTGCCTCGGCCAGTTGACGGCCCGTGATGGTGCGGGGCACCACGCCGACGCCGGTCCACGCCACCTCGACGCCGTCGTCCAGCTCCCGCGCCAGCTCCCGCCGGTACGCGGTCGAGCCGTCCTCGTAGTACTCGGTGGGCATCAGGGACAGCGCCGGCGCGCTCGGGTGCCGCCGGTCCAGGTGCCGGGCGACCGCGTTCGCCACGTGCGCCTGGGCGCGGGCGGCCGCCTCGGGGCCGGAGCCGAACCGCTCGGCGTCCGCCCCGCAGTGCCACTCGCTGTAGCTGACGTCCTGGAACTGCACCTGGAAGGCCCGGAAGCCCAGCGCCCACATCGCGTCCAGCTTGCGGGTCAGCGCCCGCAGGTCGTCGTCCGAGGAGAAGCACATCGCCTGTCCCGGCGCCACGGCCCAGCCGAGGGTGACGTGGTTGCGGGCGGCCCGCTCGGCCAGCTCCCGGAACTCCGCGCGCCGCTCGGCCGGGTACGGCTCGCGCCAGCGGGCCTGCCGGTGCGGGTCGTCGCCGGGCGCGTACAGGTACCGGTTCAGCTTGGCGCGGCCCATGAAGTCGAGCTGGGCGAGCCGCTGCCGGTGCGTCCACGGGGTGCCGTAGAAGCCCTCGGTGATCCCGCGCACGGCGGTGCCCGGCCAGTCCCGTACGACGGCGGCGGTGATCGTGCCGTCCGGGCGGACCAGGCGGCGCAGGGTCTGCACGGCGTGGAAGAGGCCGTCGCCGTCCGCCCCGGCCAGGGTCACGGAGCCGTCGCCCGCGGTGAGGGCGTAGCCGCCCGCCGGGAGGGCGCGACGGGGGTCGGCGGAGGCGCGTTCGCTGCCGGCGCGCACCACGAGCGCCCCCTCGGGCACCGGTGCGCCGGAGTCGGTGAACCGGCGCGCGCCGGCCTCCCGCAGGACGTCCTTCAGCGCCTCCAGGGCGTACGGGTCCGCTCCCCGCTCCGCGGCCAGGGCGACCTCCTCGGTCACCCGGACCGGGGCGCCGTTCGCGCGCAGGGAGTGCGGGCGCGGCCACACCGGCGGGACGTCCGCGGCGGCCGGGTCGGCGGCGGGCGACCGGGCCGGACCGGGCGCGGGCACGGCCGTCGCGGCGGGGGCGACGCCCAGGGATCCGGCGAGCACGGCGAGTGCGAGTGCGGCCCTCCGCGCGGTCGCCGTTCTGCCACGCCACAACTGCACGAGGCCCCTCCTGATCCCCGGGACCGGCCGGCCTACGACCGGCGGCCGTGTCCATTCCGTTACCGAGACGCCCCGACCCCACCACTCCCGGAGCGAACGTGTCAATCAGAGGGGGTGTTGTGACGCGTTTGTCCCCCTGTGGAGTGACGATGGAGGGGAAGAATGTGACCAGGTTCACGTTGAACGACTTTGTGCGTCTGCGCTCGCGTCCACTGGGTAGGGCTGCGAGATGACCCGCACGCCCGGCTCGACGAGGAGGCCCTTGGTGGCTGCAGCGGCATACGTCTTCCCCCCGGTCCTGTCCAAACCCGTGGCGGAGCACTCCGCCCGCGACCCCTACGACTGCGTCGTCGGCGCCGAGGGCACCGGCGCCGAGGCCCCCCTGACCAGCGAACCCCCGCTCCCCGACGCGGAGCCCCTGACCAGCGAGCCGCCGCTCGCCGACGCCACCCCGCTGACCAGCGAGTCCGACGCCTTCTCCGACCTCTCGGACCCCGCGGGACTCGACCCCTTCCCGGCCCAGTACCACCCGGAGCCCTAGGGTGACCGCGCCACGGCCGGACGGGACCCCCACCGAGGCGCTGTCCCGGCTCGCCGCCCTGCACGGCGTCGCCACCTCCTACAGCCCCTCCCCGGACACGACCGTCCCGGCCTCGACGACCGCCGTCACGCTCGCGCTGGCCGCCCTCGGCGTCGACGCGTCCACCGAGGAGGCCGTCCGCGCCGCCCTGGCCGCGCGCGAGCAGGAGATCGGCGAGCGGCTGCTGCCCCCCACCGTCGTCGGCTGGGGCGCCCGCCCGCCCGGCGCGCTCGCCGCGCTGCCCGAGGGCACCCGGCTGGAGATCCGCACCGAGGACGGCGGCACGCGCCCGTCCGCCGAGGGCCTCCCGCCCGGCGTGCACCTGCTGACCGCCACCGCCCCCGACGGCCGCACCGCACGCGCCCGCCTGATCGTCGCGCCGCCCCGGCTGCCCGCCCCCGAGGGACGCTCGTACGGACTGCTGGTGCAGCTCTACTCCCTGCTCTCCCGGCGCTCCTGGGGCATGGGCGACCTCGCCGACCTCGGTGAGCTCGCCGGGTGGGCCGGACGCGCGCTGGGCGCCGGGTTCGTGCAGGTGAACCCGTTGCACGCGGCCGTCCCCGGCCCCCCGACCGACCCCTCGCCGTACCGCCCCTCCTCGCGCCGCTTCCCCGACCCCGTGCACCTGCGGGTCGAGGCCGTGCCCGAGTTCGCGCACGTCGAGGACCGCGAGCGGCTGCACACCCTGCTGGAGCGAGGCGCCCGGCTGCGGGAGGCGGTGCTCGCCAAGGGCGAGCTGATCGACCGGGACGCGGTCTGGGAGGCCAAGCGGGAAGCCCTCGAACTGGTGCGGAAGGTCCCGCTCGGCCCCGGCCGCGCCGCCGCCCTGCACGCCTTCCGCGCCGAGCAGGGGCAGGCCCTGGAGGACCACGCCACCTGGTACGCGCTCGCCGAGGCGCACGGCCCCGACTGGCGCCGCTGGCCCGCCCCGCTGCGCGACCCCCGCTCGGCGGGGACCGCCCGCGCCCGCGAGGAGCTGCGGGACCGCGTCGACTTCCACACCTGGCTCGTCTGGCTCACCGACGCCCAGCTCACCGCCGCCCAGCGGACCGCGCGGGAGGCCGGGATGCCGGTGGGGATCGTGCACGACCTGGCCGTCGGCGTGCATCCCACCGGCGCGGACGCCTGGGCGCAGCAGGACCACTTCGCGCCCGGCATGTCGGTCGGCGCGCCCCCGGACGCCTTCAACGCGCGCGGCCAGGACTGGGGGCTGCCGCCCTGGCGCCCCGACCGCCTCGCCGAGAGCGGGTACGCCCCCTTCCGCGACCTGCTGCGGGGCCTGTTCCGGTACGCGGGCGCCCTGCGCATCGACCATGTGATGGGCCTGTTCCGGCTCTGGTGGGTGCCCGAGGGCCGCCCGCCCACCGAGGGGACGTACGTCCGCTACGACGCCGAGGCCATGCTCGCCGTGCTCGTCCTGGAGGCGTCCCGCGCCGGGGCGCCGGTGATCGGCGAGGACCTCGGGACGGTCGAGCCCGGGGTGCGCGAGGCGCTGCGCGACCGCGGGGTGTACGGCACGTCGGTGCTGTGGTTCGAGCGGGACTGGGAGGGCGACCGCCGGCCGCTGCCGCCGGAGAGCTGGCGCGCCGACTGCCTGGCCACGGCCACCACCCACGACCTCCCGTCCACCGCCGCCCGCCTCACCGGCGAGCACGTGGAACTGCGCGACCGCCTGGGCCTGCTCGCCCGGCCCCTCGCCGAGGAACGGGCGGAGGCCGCGGCGGACGTGCGGGAGTGGCTGGAGCTGCTGGAGCGGCTCGGCCTGCTGCCCGGCCCGGACGGCGGGACGGCCGGCGGCGCGGACGCCTCCCGGGAGGAGGCCGGCGTCCAGGCGGTCCACCGCTACCTGCTGCGCACCCCGGCCCGCATGGTCGGGGTGTGGCTGCCGGACGGCGTCGGGGACCGGCGTCCGCAGAACCTGCCCGGCACCTCGGACGAGTACCCGAACTGGCGGCTGCCCGTCGCCGACGCCGAGGGGCGCCCGGTGACGCTGGAGGACCTGGCGGCGTCCCCCCGGCTGCGGGCGCTGGCCGACGTGCTGCGCGCCGGCGCCGCGCCCGGTGGCTGAGCGGGGCCGCGCGCCCGTACGGCACCCCGGGCGCGCGGCCCCCGACCGCGTTCGATACTTTGGGGACCGTGGACAAGAAGAACGCCCTGCGCGCCGGCGCCCTGGCAGCCGGTACGACGCTGATGATGCTGCTCATGTCGTCCCCCGCGCTCGCCCTCACCCGCGACGACGGCGACGACCCCGGCCCGGGCCTGAGCGTCATCGAGACGCTGGGCCTCTACGTCCTGGCCCCGATCGGGCTCTTCGTGGTGATCGCCGGTCTGGTGATGGCCCTGGACAAGTCCCACCAGAAGAAGGACCCGACGAGCTCCAACATCCGGACCAAGGCCGACGCCAAGGCCTGACCCCGGGGCACGCTCGCTCCGCCCGGGCGGTCCGCACCCGCTTTCCCGAAGGACGCCGGCATCCGCCGGCGTCCTTCGGCGTGTCCGCACCGTCCGCACCGCCCGCACCGCTCGGGCGGCGGCGGCCGGACGCACGCCCGCGCGGCGTCACGTCCGCGCCGGTCGGTTCACGGCGTGCCGGACGCCAGCCCGACCCGGTAGGCGAGGACGACGGCCTGGACGCGGTCGCGTAGGCCGAGCTTGGCCAGGATCCGTGACACGTAGGTCTTGACGGTCTCCGGCGTGATGAACATCGCCGCGGCGATCTCCGCGTTCGACAGCCCCTCGGCGATCAGCCGGAACACCTCCAGCTCGCGGGGGGTCAGCGCGCGCACGACGTCCTGCCTGCCGGGCACGGAGGTGTCGGCCGGCCGCAGGTGCTGGGCGAAGTGGCCGATCAGGCGGCGGGTGACGGCGGCCGCCAGCAGCGTCTCGCCCCGGGCGACGGTCCGGATGCCGTTGACCAGCTCCGCGGGGGGCGCGTCCTTGAGGAGGAAGCCGCTCGCCCCGGCGCGCAGCGCGTCGTAGACGTGGGCGTCGACGTTGAACGTGGTGACGACCAGGACCTTCGGCGCGTCCTCGACGTCGGGACCGGCCAGTCGCCGCGTCGCCTCGATGCCGTCGAGCAGGGGCATCCGTACGTCCATCACGACCACGTCGGGACGCAGCCGCTGTGCGGCCAGGACCGCCTCGTGGCCGTTCTCCGCCTCCCCGACGACCTCCATGTCGGGCTGTGCGGAGAAGATGGTGACGTAACCGGTGCGCACCAGCGCCTGGTCGTCGCAGACGAGCACACGGATCGGTGGCGGCGCATCGGTCACGGGGTCACTCCTGAACGGGCTCGGACGGGATCGTGGCGCGGACCTCGAACCCGCCCTCGGGCCGGGGACCGGCCTCCAGTTCACCATCGAGCATCCGCACCCGTGCACGCAGCCCGGCCAGTCCCCGTCCGCCCGCGGGGCCCGGCGCGCGCGTGACCGGTCCGGCGACCGGCCCGTCGGTGGTCACCTGTATCCCGATGTGCTGGTCGCCGTGGCGGAGCAGCACCCGTGTCGGCCTTCCGGCCGCGTACTTCATGGCGTTGGTGAGCGCCTCCTGCACCACCCGGTACGCGGCCAGCTCCACGTCCACGCTCCGTGGCCGCCGCTCGCCCTCCTCGCCGAACTCGACCGGCTGTCCCGATCTGCGCGCCTGCTCGACCAGGTCCCCCACCCGCCCCGGGGCGGGCGCCCGGTCCGCACGCGCCAGGTCCGCGGACGCCGACTCGCCGGTCGCCTCCAGCACACCGAGCAGGTACCGCAGTTCCGTCAGCGCCCGGCGGCCGGTGTCGCTGACGGCCGTCAGGCTCTCGCCGGCGCGGTCCGGCGCGGACGTGAGCAGGAACTGCGCCGCGTCGGCCTGGACCACCATGGCCGTCACGTGGTGGGTGACCACGTCGTGCAGCTCGCGGGCGATCCGCGCCCGCTCGGCGGCCGTGGCCGCCTCGGCGGCCAGCCGCCGCCGCTCCGCCTCCCCCTTCCGCCGCCCGCGCACCGTGCTCCCCACCGTCCGGACCGCGGCCAGCACCAGCCAG
Organism: Streptomyces sp. DH-12; assembly: GCF_002899455.1. Lineage (GTDB taxonomy): Bacteria > Actinomycetota > Actinomycetes > Streptomycetales > Streptomycetaceae > Streptomyces. The sequence goes on from NZ_PPFB01000001.1 coordinate 5,003,457, forward strand.
AACGCGAGGTAGTCCGGCAGTGACTGCGGTGAGCCGAGGCGGTCCAGGACGACGGCCAGCACGGCGTAGCCCGCACTCGCCACGGCGGCCAGACCACGGCGGAAGCGCACCTGGTGGGCCCCGGCGGAGTACAGCGCCAGATACAGCCCCATACTCGCGAACGTGGTCGCGAAGCCCAGCGCCTGGTGCGCGGCGAACGCGCCCGCGACGACGGCCAGAGCGGCCGCCGGCCATCTGCGGCGGACCGCCAGCGGCAGGGTCTGGGCCAGGACCAGCCCGACGCCCAGCGCGTCCACCGGGCGCTCGGGCAGATCACCGATCTGCGCGCCGACGGCCGACAGGGTCGGCACGAAGGACAGCAGGGTGAGCGTCAGGGCGAGGACGCCGTCCTTGAGGAGGGCGTCCCGCTCGCGCCACCGATCGAGCGGCGCCCGGAGCAGGGGGAGGCTCCAGGGCGCCCGACGGGCCGTCATGTCCGTTCTCCTCCGGTCGGGCTGTGTCAGCGGCTCGTGCGCCGGCGGGTGGTGATCCGGCCGCTGCGGCGGGCGAGGACGAGCATCGGGGCGGCGAGGGCCACACCGATGAGGACGGGCACGACCGACCCCTCCAGGCCGAAGGCGCCGCCGGTCAGGAGCTCGGAGCCGTGGACGTCGACGGTGAACAGGCCTTCGGAGGTGTGCCCGGAGACCGGGATGCCGAGCAACTGCACCGTGGTGTTCCAGGCGAAGTGCAGCCCCACGACGAACCAGATGCTACGCCGCCACAGGAACGCGGCTCCCAGCAGGACGCCCGCCTCCACGGCGATCGCGAGTCCGCTCCACAGGTTCGCGCCCTCGGCGCCCAGGTGGGCGACACCGAAGAACAGCGAGGTGACGACCAGGGCGGCCCGGCTGCCCCACAGCTGCTCCAGGGCCTGCAGGGCGAGACCGCGGAACATCAGCTCCTCGGTCACCGCGGCGCCGGCCTGCACCGCGACCGCGGTCCCCACGACCGACAGGAGGCCGTCGTCCGCCCAGGAGAACGAATAGCCCCCGAACGCCGTGATCAGCAGAGCGGAGACGAGGACGAAGCCCAGACCGATGCCGCCGCCCAGCAGCGCCTCCCGGCCGGCCCCGGACCGGGCGATCTCCGGAGTGGAGCGCCGTGCCACCCGGCGCATGACCAGCCAGTACACGCCGACCGCGGCGGCCGCGCCCAGCACCGGAACCGGGCCGGGTCCGGTCGCCGTCAGGCCCGAGACCAGGCCGATGCCGGCCATGCCCGTCAGCATCCAGCCGAGCGGGGAGCGCGTGATCCGGCGGAGCCGGCCGCCTCCGCCGTCGCGGTCCTCGTCCGGGCCGGAGCCCGCTGCGTGCTGTGTCACGGATGTCGTCCCCATGGTGGCCTTCCCGATCGTGGTCGCACCTGCCGCGACCTGACGACCACGCTAGAAATCGGCCCCGATCCGCGAATCACCCGCGCAGGGACAACTCCTGTAGCTCTCAAGGGGGATGCGCCGTCCGTCCCCGTCCGTTCCCCACGGGACGCGGCCGTGGCGCGCACCGGAACGGAGCTGTCCCCGCTGACGGCGGTGGTGGTGGGCTGGGCGGCGCTCGACGGGGGGCTGACGCGTCTCCAACGGGCCGACACGGCTCCGGCGTTCAGCGCGACAGCGGCGAGCGGACGGGGAACGCGCCTCTTGTTCGACAGGGCGTCAACCCTGCGGTGCGGGGTCGCGTCTGATCATGCGGGACGGGACTCATCCCCGGCTCACATCCTGAACACATGCACCACTGGAGCACATCAATGAAGCGCTCGCTCAAGCGAGTCATCGTCGGCGCCCTCGCGACGGGAGCCCTGACGGCCGCCCTGCCGGCCGGTTCGGCAGCAGCCATCAACGGCACGCCGTGCGGCGATCGCACCGACCTGGTCAAGGTCACGTACTTCGAGGGACTGGCCATGACCTGTTTCGCCAACGCCGGCGTGATGGACCTGACCCTGCCGTACGTCACGCAGGTCTCCTCCGGCAACAACAACATCCGGTTCGTGTCCGACGGCGAGACGATCAGCATGGGCAAGTGGCAGAAGAAGAGCATCGTCGACGGCACCCCGAAGACCATCACGCGGCTGCGCATCCTCTGACACCTGGACGAAGTGACCGTCGCACAGCGGGACATGCCCACGTTCCGCCTCGGTCCGTGACCTGACGGAAGGGGCGCCCGGAAGCCGGGCGCCCCTTCTCGACGGGAGTCGGCGTTACGCCGACGACGCCGCCGCGTCCGCCGCCTGCGCGCAGGGCGCGTTCCACGCCCGCGCGGTGGCCGCGTGCCGCTCGCCCGCCGCGTCCCGTCCCGCTCGCACTCGGCGGCGGTCTCCGCGGGCACGGTGCTCACGAGAAAGTGGGGCTGCCCCGAGGGCGTCGGCCTCCTCGCGCTCACCGGCCGGCGGTTGACCGCGGGCGGCCTGCTGCCCCCCGCTCGCGTTCCTCACCGAGGGCGCTCCGCCCGCCTTGGACGCCGGCGACCCGGCTGCGCGTCCGGAGTCAGCCGTCGGGGTCGACGTCGGGGTGCGTGAACCGCACGGGCCTGCCCAGCGACCGGGCGTAGGCGACCTCCGCTCGGGTGCTGTCCCCGATGTGGTCACCCACCACGAGCACCTCGTCGGCGAGCCGGATCTTCGCCCGGTGCAGAGCGTCGAGCCGGACCTTCAACGCCTCCGCCCCGCCGGGATCGGCCCGGAGTCCGTGCGGCGACTTCATGTCACAGGCCGGCTTGACGACGATCCTCCCGGCTGCGGTCTCCCGCAGATCGGCCTCGGCCATCTCGGCCATGAAGCGGGTGGATCCGCAGATGGCGACGATGCGCGGGAGATCCATCTGCGCCTTGGCGTCGATGAGCTGTTGTTCCGGGGTGTACGGCACGGTTCCTCCTCGGGGCGTCGGGACGTCTGTATCAGATCGCGTCGACACCCCCTTGGTGCGAACCCAGCTCGCACCACACGACCTTGCCCCGGTTGCCCTCCCTGGTCAGCGGCTGCCAGCCCCACACGTCGGCGCAGGCCCGCACCAGCGCCAGCCCTCGTCCGTCCTCGCGGTCGGGTTCCGGGGTGAAGGGCTGGGGCGGCCCGGGAGGCGAGGGGTCGGCGTCCCACGCGCCGATCCGCAGGACGCCCGTGCGTGACCACCGCACGCGCAGTGCCGCCGGGCTCTTGGTGTGGCGCACGGCGTTCGACACCAGCTCCGCCGCCAGCAGTTCCGCGACGTCGGCCAGCCCGATCAAGCCGTGCACCGTGAGGATGAGGCGGAGGGTGCGGCGGCAGACGGGCACGGCTCTGGGGTCGTTCGGGACGTGGAGGGAGTACTCCCACGGTTCGTTTTCAGGCATGCGGACTCCTCGCGTCGGTGGGGAGGTGTCGGCGGCGGTGTCATTGCCGCTCGTCAGGGCAGGACGAAGCGGTGCGCTTCCGCGGCCGGGTGCACAACGTGGTTGATGCGTGACCGAACGTAGACCTTAGATTTAACCCGAGACAAGCGGGTCACGTAATCTGACACCCGAACGAGTCGCGTGCGCAGCGCTTGAGCGAGGAGGCGTCGATGGGGACCAGGCGCGAACCAACCGCGCGTCAGCTGCGGTTGGCCCTGGAGCTTCGGCGGCTTCGTGAGGCAGCGGGCCTCAGTGCGCGTGAGGCGGCGGCACTGCTCGGCGTCAACTCAGTACAGATCAGCCAGATCGAAGCCGGTACGACCGGGGTGAGCGAAGAGCGGCTACGACGGCTGGCCGCCTACTATGCCTGCGCGGACAGCGCGTTGGTCGACGCTCTGGCCGCGATGGTGTCCGACCGGGTGCGCGGCTGGTGGGAGGAATACCGTGGCCGTCTCCCCACGGCGTTCCTGGACCTGTCCGAACTGGAGCATCACGCCACCTTCCGGTGGGACGTCGACTTCCTGCACGTGCCTGGGCTTCTTCAGGCCGAGGACTACGCCCGCGCGCTGTTCTCCCGCAGGGTCCCCGAGCTTCCGGAGGACGAGCTCGGGCTGAGGGTGCGGCATCGCATGCAGCGGGGCGTGATCATCGAGGGTCCACGTCCGACCCCGTACCGAGCCGTGGTCCACGAAGCGGCGCTGCGGATCAGAGTGGGCGGTCGGCAGGTCATGCGCGGTCAACTCGCGCGAATCCTGGAACTGTCGGAGGCCGAGCACGTGACCGTGCGGGTGATCCCCTTCGAGTTGGAGGAGTTCGCGGACGTCACGGCGGCCATGGTGTATGCGGGCGGCGCTGTGCCGCGCTTGGACACCGTGGTCCGCGACGGCCCGGACGGTATCGTCCTCGTGGATTCGGAAGCGCGGCTCGCTGTCTTCCGAATGCTCTTCCATAGAGTGGAGGCGGTTTCACTTGATCCGCTGCGCTCGCGTGACTTCATCCATGGACTGGCCAAGGAGCTGTGAGGATCCGGTGCTTACTCCCGACCGCTGGCGCAAGTCTTCGTACTCAGGAAGCGGTGACGGCAACGCCTGCGTGGAGGTGGCGTCGCTCCGTGCGCGGATGGCCGTCCGTGACTCCAAGGCGCCGTCCCGCGGCATCCTCACCGTGCCTGCCCCGGCCTTCGCCGTGTTCGTGGACGCGCTGAAGCGGCCGGGCGGGCTGTCGTAGGGGGCCGACGGCACTCAACGGGCCGCCGGCCCCGCCACGCGCGTCAGATCACGATCACTCGCCGCCCCCTCGTGTGCCCCGCCCGGCTGTCGATGTGGGCGGAAGCCGCCTCCGTGAGGGAGTAGGCCTTCTCCACCGGGATGCGGAGCTTGCCCTGTTCGAGGAGGCGGACCGTTTCCGTCAGGGCGTCCGGTACGCTGCCCGCCACGTTGGAGAAGCGGACGCCCAGGTCCGGGGCGGTGGGATCGGCGATGGAGACCACCTTGGCCGGGTCCCCGGCCAGCTCCACGAGATCGCGGACGACGCCCGCGCCGGCCAGGTCGAGGGCCGCGTCCACCGGGCGGAACGCCCGCACCCGCTCCGGCCAGCCGTCCACGTACGTCGTGGCGTGCGCGCCCAGGCTGCGCAGGTACTCCAGGTTCGCCGCCCCGGCCGTGCCGATCACCGTGATGCCGCGGTCGCGGGCGATCTGCAGCACCGCCGAGCCGACTCCGCCGGACGCGCCGCTGACCAGCAGCGTCTGTCCGGGACGGACACCGCACTCGCTCAGGACGCGCAGGGCCGTCTCCATGACGGACGGATAGCCGGCCGCCTCCTCGAAGGAGAGGCCCTCGGGCATCCGGGCCCAGGCGTGCAGCACGGCGAACTCGGCGTAGGTGTCGGCGCCTTCGCCGAACACGCGGTCACCGATCGCCACCCCTTCGACGCCCTCGCCGACCTCGTCCACCACTCCGGCCGCGTCCTGTCCGACCCCTGCGGGCAGTGCGGCCGGGAGGGCGGGGCGCATCTGGCCCTCGCGGATTCTCCAGTCGACGGGGTTCACCCCGGCCGCTCGCACGGCGATGCGTATCTCTCCCGGGCCCGCGTGGGGCTTTTCGGCGTCGATGAGACGGAGGACGTCGGGACCGCCGAACTCGGCGTAGCTCACTTTCTTCATGCCGGCGACCGTAACACTAACGGTTAGTTGATCGAAACCGTTAGGGTTTTGGATCTGGTAGCGTCCTGGTCATGCCCGAGCAACCGTCGTCCGGACGTCGAGAGCGCAAGAAGGCCGCCACCCGGCAGAAGATCGCCGACACCGCCCTGCGGCTCTTCCTGGAACGCGGGTACGAGGCGGTGGGCATCCGGGACGTGGCCGCCGAGGCCGACGTGGCCGTCACCACCGTCTTCTCCCACTTCGCCTCCAAGGAGGCCCTGGTGTTCGAGCGGGACGCGGACTTCGAGCAGCGTCTCGCCCGCGCGGTGACCGACCGCGCGCCCGGCGAACCGCTCGTCCCCGCGCTGCGCCGCGAGATCCACGCCCTGGTGCGCCACTGCCTGGCCGACGAGGCCGCGCCCGTCTGGCGGATGATCGACGCCTCGCCCGCCCTGCGGGAGTACGAGGGCTCCATGCGGCTGCGGCACGCGGAGACCCTGGCGGCCGCCCTCGCCGCCGAACCGGGCGCGCCGCGCAGCGGCACCGCCTGCCGGGCGGTCGCCCGGTTCGTGGTGGACGCCTTCGCGCTGGCTCGGGAGGCGGACGACCCGGAGACCGCGGTGGACGAGATCTTCCGGATGGTCGAGGCGGCCTGGGGGGCCGCCGTCGCGGGCGTCCCCGCCCGGCCCGCGACATGACGGAAGGGGCGCCCGGGAACCGGGCGCCCCTTCTCGACGGGAGCCGGCGTTACGCCGACGTCGCCGCCGCGTCCGCCGCCTGCGCGCGCAGGGCGCGTTCCACGCCCGCGCGGGACTCCGAGACCAGGCGGCGCAGGGCCGCGTTCGGCTCGGCGGAGGTCAGCCAGGCGTCCGTCTTGTCGAGGGTCTCGCCGGAGACCTGGACGCCCGGGTAGAGACCCACCGCGATCTGCTGGGCCATCTCGTGCGAACGGGACGCCCACACGTCCGCCAGCGCCCCGAAGTACCGGTCCGTGTACGGCGCCAGCAGCTCCCGCTGATCGGTCTGCACGAAGCCGGCGATGACCGCCTCCTGCACCGCGTTGGGCAGCTTGTCGGACTCGACGACCGACGCCCACGCCTCCGCCTTGGCCTCCTCCGTCGGGCGGGCCGCCCGCGCGGTGGCCGCGTGCCGCTCGCCCGCCGCCGTCCTGTCCCGCTCGTACTCGGCGGCGATCTCCGCCTCGTCGAAGCGGCCCACCGCCGCCAGCCGCTGCACGAACGCCCAGCGCAGCTCGGTGTCGACGGCCAGGCCCTCCACGGTCTGCGTGCCGGCGAGCAGCCCCTCCAGCAGGTCCAGCTGCTCCGGCGTGCGGGCGGTCGCCGCGAAGGCGCGCGCCCACGCCAGCTGGTGGTCGCTGCCCGGCTCGGCGGACCGCAGGTGCGCCAGCGTGGCGTCGGTCCAGCGGGCCAGCAGGGTCTCGCGGGCGGCCGGGTCGGTGTACAGGTCGAGCGCGAGCTTCACCTGGCGGTGCAGCGACTGCACGACACCGATGTCGGACTCCTTGCCGATCCCCGACAGCACCAGCGACAGGTAGTCGCGGGCGGGCAGCTCCGCGTCCCGGGTCATGTCCCAGGCGGAGGCCCAGCACAGCGCCCGCGGGAGCGAGGACGCGAAGTCGCCCAGGTGCTCGGTGACGACGGCGAGGGACTGCTCGTCCAGGCGCACCTTGGCGTAGGAGAGGTCGTCGTCGTTGAGCAGGATCACCGCCGGACGGCGCTTGCCCGCGAGCTGCGGCACGGCGGTCAGCTCGCCGTCGACGTCCAGCTCCACCCTGTCCCCGCGGACCAGCTTGCCGGTCGCCTCGTCCAGGTCGTACAGGCCGATCGCGATGCGGTGCGGGCGCAGCGTCGGCTCGCCCTTCGCGCCGGCCGGGAGCGCCGGGGCCTCCTGGCGGACGGCGAAGGACGTGATGACGCCGGCCTCGTCCGTCTCGATCTCCGGGCGCAGGACGTTGATGCCGGCCGTCTCCAGCCACTTCTTCGACCAGGCGCTCAGATCGCGGCCGGAGGTCTCCTCCAGGGCGCCCAGCAGGTCGGACAGGCGCGTGTTGCCGTACGCGTGGCGCTTGAAGTACGCCTGCACGCCCCGGAAGAACGCGTCCTCGCCGACGTAGGCGACGAGCTGCTTCAGCACGGAGGCGCCCTTGGCGTACGTGATGCCGTCGAAGTTGACGAGGACGTCGTCCAGGTCGCGGATGTCCGCCATGATCGGGTGCGTGGACGGGAGCTGGTCCTGGCGGTAGGCCCAGGTCTTCATCTGGTTCGCGAACGTCGTCCACGAGTGCGGCCACTTCGAGCCGGGCGCGTCGGCCTGGCAGGCCGTCTCGGCGAAGGTGGCGAACGACTCGTTCAGCCACAGGTCGTTCCACCACTCCATGGTGACCAGGTCGCCGAACCACATGTGGGCCAGCTCGTGCAGGATCGTGGCGGCCCGGCCCTCGTACGCGGCGTCCGTCACCTTCGACCGGAACACGTACTGGTCGCGGATGGTCACCGCGCCCGCGTTCTCCATCGCGCCCGCGTTGAACTCCGGCACGAAGAGCTGGTCGTACTTCTCGAACGGGTAGGCGTAGTCGAACTTCTCCTGGAACCAGTCGAAGCCCTGCCGGGTCACCTCGAAGATGGCGTCCGCGTCGAGGTACTCGGCGAGCGAGGGCCGGCAGTAGATGCCGAGCGGCACCGACCGGCCGTCCTTCTCGTACACGCTGTGCACCGAGTGGTACGGGCCGACGATCAGCGCCGTGACGTACGTGGAGATGCGCGGGGTCGGCGCGAACGCCCACACGTTGTCCTTCGGCTCCGGCGTCGGGGAGTTGGAGACGACGGTCCAGCCCTCCGGGGCCTTCACGGTGAACTGGAACGTCGCCTTGAGGTCCGGCTGCTCGAAGCTGGCGAACACCCGGCGGGCGTCCGGCACCTCGAACTGCGTGTAGAGGTACGCCTGCTCGTCCACCGGGTCGACGAAGCGGTGCAGGCCCTCGCCCGTGTTGGTGTACGCGCAGTCGGCGCTCACCCGCAGCACGTTGCGCCCCTTGAGCAGGCCGGGCAGGGCGATGCGCGAGTCCGCGAAGACCTCGGCGGGGTCCAGCGCGTCACCGTTCAGGGTGACCTCGTGGACGGTGGGGGCCACCAGGTCGATGAAGGACTCCGCGCCGTCCTCGGCGACGTCGAAGCGCACCGTGGTCACGGACCGGTAGGTGCCTCCCCCGCTCTCGGCCTCGCCCGAGCGGGAGGCGCCCCCGCCCTGCGCGCCGGAGAGATCGAGTTCGATCTCGTACGAGTCAACGGTCAGCAGCCTCGCGCGCTGCTGCGCCTCTTCGCGGGTCAGGTTTGTGCCAGGCACGCGGTCATCTCCTCGATATGTGTGGGTTGCGCCATCCTTCCACGCGGGATCGGGATCACGCGACGACGAAACAGCAGGCATGGGGATACCCCTGTGTCGGGTGCGGGGAGAAGGGGGCGCCTCGACGTCCGGATACCGCCGGCCGCGGGCGGCGGCGCGGGGGAGTCTGGGGCCATGACGACCACGACGCCCACCGCACGGCCCGTTCCCCCGCAGGTCGTGAAGGAGCTGCTGACCCTCGACGACGCGGGCCGCCCGGCCGTTCCCGTCACCGACGGCGAGGGCGGCGCCCCGCTGCGCTGCTGCCTGCGTCACAGCCGCCCGGGCGAGCGGATCGCCCTGGTGTCCTACGCGCCCCTGCGCCGCTGGGCGGCGGAGACGGGCGTGGACCCGGGGGCGTACGACGAGCGGGGGCCCGTCTTCGTCCACGCGCAGGAGTGCGCGGGCCCGGAGTGCGCGGGCCCGGAGGGCGGGGGCCCGGAGTGCGCGGGCCCGGAGGGCGGGGGCCTCCCCTTCACCCGGGCCCACCGGGTCCTGCGCCGCTACTCCGCCGACGGCCGGATCCTCGGCGGGCGGCTGGTGGAGGCGCCGGAGGACTTCGGACCCGTCCTCGGCGAGGCGTTCGCCGACCCGGCCGTCGCGCTCGTGCACGTACGGGCCGTGGAGTACGGCTGCTTCCTCTACGAGGTCCGGCGGGGCTGACCGCAGCTCACCCGTACGGCGGAACGACGCGAGGCGGGCGCCCCCTCGGGGACGCCCGCCTCCTCGCGTACCGGTGCGCGGTCAGGCGCTCAGCTCCTGCGCCACCAGCTCCGCGATCTGCACGGCGTTCAGCGCCGCGCCCTTGCGCAGGTTGTCGTTGGAGACGAACAGCGCCAGGCCGTTCTCCACCGTCTCGTCGGCGCGGATGCGGCCGACGTACGACGGGTCCTGGCCGGCGGCCTGCAGCGGGGTCGGGATGTCGGTGAGGACCACACCGGGCGCCTCGGCCAGCAGCTCGGCCGCGCGCTCCGGGCTGATCGGGCGGGCGAACCGGGCGTTGATCTGCAGGGAGTGGCCGGAGAAGACCGGGACGCGCACGCAGGTGCCCGAGACCTTCAGCTCGGGGATGTCCAGGATCTTGCGCGACTCGTTGCGCAGCTTCTGCTCCTCGTCGGTCTCGCCCAGACCGTCGTCGACGAGGTTGCCCGCGAAGGGCAGCACGTTGAAGGCGATGGGGCGCTGGTAGACGTCGGGCTCGGGGAAGTCGACCGCCGCGCCGTCGTGCGTCAGCTTGTCGGCCTCGTCGACCACCTTCCGCGTCTGGCCGTGCAGCTCCGCGACGCCCGCGAGACCGGAACCGGACACCGCCTGGTACGTGGCGACGACCAGCGCCTGGAGGCCCGCCTCCGCGTGCAGCGGACGCAGCACCGGCATCGCGGCCATCGTCGTGCAGTTCGGGTTGGCGATGATGCCCTTGGGGCGGTTCGCGATCGCGCGCGGGTTGACCTCGGAGACGACGAGGGGGACCTCGGGGTCCTTGCGCCAGGCGGAGGAGTTGTCGATCACCACGGCGCCCTGCGAGGCGACCTTCTCGGCCAGCGCCCTGGAGGTCGCGCCGCCCGCGGAGAACAGCACGATGTCCAGGCCGGTGTAGTCGGCGGCGGAGGCGTCCTCCACCGTCACGCCGTCCAGCGCCGTGCCCGCCGAACGGGCCGAGGCGAACAGGCGCAGCTCCGTGACCGGGAAGTTCCGCTCCGTGAGGATCCTGCGCATGACCGTGCCCACCTGACCGGTGGCTCCGACGATTCCGACCCTCACGGCGACTCCCTACTGCGTCTCTCGCGTACCTGATGTGCCTGGCCGAGGCCGCTTCCATCATGCGGCCGACCACGGCCCGGCTGTCCAGTTCTTTGCCGCCCTGCCCGCCCACTGGGACGGCGGGACAGCACGCGCAGGTTGCGGACCTTCGGCCCGCACCCCGCTGACCAGGAGAAATTCGGTCACCGGGGGGTGCTGGCCGCAAGGTTCCCTGCCCGGTTCGCCCTCCCTCACACGGAGGTGTGACATACGCCTCTGCCCGGCCCGGAGAACCCGCGCGAACGTTCCCGGCCCGCGTGGCGTCGTAGGAGGAACAGCGTGAAGGGGGTGGCCGGTGCTGCGCGGAAGGATCCGGCGTGGCCGGGGGGCGTACGTCGCCGACGACGACCCGCTGGACGCGGCACAGGAGCGCCGGGTGCGGGCGGTGCTCGCACTGGGCGGGGTACCGCAGGCGGACCTGCCGGACGGGGTGCAGCAGGTCCGCCTGCGGCTGCTGGAACGCGCCGCGAGCGGGCAGGAGGCACCGCGGGACGTCTCGGCGTGGGCGGCGGTCGTCGCCTCCAACCTCGCCATGGACTGGCACCGGGCCAGGCGCCGCCAGGAGCGGCTCGGGGAGCGGCTGGCCGCGCTCCGGCCCGTGGAGGCGCCCTCGGAGGAGGAGAACAGCGTGCTCTCGCTGGCCGTCGCGCGCGGCCTGGACGGCCTGCCCGACGCGCAGCGCCAGGCGGTCGTGCTGCGCTTCTACGCCGACCTGCCGGTGCGGACCGTCGCCGAGCAGCTCGGCGTCCCGGAGGGCACGGTCAAGAGCAGGCTGCACGCCGCCGTACGGGCGCTCCGCGCCCGTCTGCACGAGGACGAGGTGGTGTGACATGACCGCCCACGACAACAGCGGGGACCGGGACCCGTCCCGGGCGGACACCGGCCGCGAGGACCTGCCGTACGACCCCGCGGACGCCCTCGCGGTCGCCCTGTTCGGGGAGGAGCCGCCCGACGGGGCGCGGGAGGACGCCGCGTTCCGCGCGGAGCGGGACGCCGCCCTCGCGGACATCGCGGTGCTGGGCGAGCAGCTCACGCTGATCGGTGACGCGCTGGCGGGGCGAGCGACGGCCGCTCCGTCCGGGGAGCGGCCGGACCTCGGGACCGGGACGGCGCGGGACGGCACGGGGACGCGCCCCGCGCGGGCCGCGTCCGCCGCGCTGAACCGGCGGCCGCGTCCCCGGTACCGGCCGGTACGGCTCGTGCTCGGCGGGCTCGCCGCCGCTGCCGCGGCCGGCCTGGTCCTCGGCCTGGGCTGGCTCGCGGTCCAGGGCGGCCCGACGGCCGGCTCGACGGACCGCGGGGTCGCCTCGGGCGCCAAGGAGGAAACCGGCGCCGCCGCCTTCGGCACCCCCCGCTACCTGGCGTGCGCACGCCTCGTCGCCGAGGGCCGGGTGGCGGCGCTGGAGGAGGTGCCGGGCACCGGCGGCGTACAGCGGGTCACGCTGCGGGCGAACCGGTACTACAAGGGGGGCGGACCGGTGACCTTCCTCCGGGACGACGCCGAGGACGTCCCGCTGCGCCCCGGCGACCAGGTGCTGGTCGGCCTGCCCGTCGGCCTCGCCCACCCGGACCGGACGGTCGTCGGCGAGGCGGACATCGCCCCCGTCCGGGCCGGCATCGTCGCCGCGCTGCCCGCGTCGCGGGGCATGAGCTGCGGCTGAGCACGGCGAAGGAGCGGGCGCCCGTACGGACGCCCGCCCCCTGTTCATGGCCTTGTTCATGGCCTCCGGCCGGTTACGGGACGACCTTCTCGATCGCCACGTTGCCGACGCCCGCGACCGTGCCGCGCTCGTTCACCAGCTGCACGCGGCCGAAGAACGCGCGTCCCTCGGGAGCCGCCGCGGCGACGGTGACCTCGCCGGAGACGGTGGCCTCGGCGCCCGTGCCCAGCTTCACCGGCGCGGAACCGTCGACGGTGACGGTGCCGAGCGTGGCGGAGAAGAACACGTCCAGGTAGTCGTACTCCGTCGTGCCGGCCGGGACCGAGTAGCCGTCCACCTCGATGGTGTACGTGCCGGCCTTCGGGGAGGCGAGGGAGACCGACTCGTCCGAGTCGCCGTCCGCGGACTGCGCGACCCGGTTGCCGGCCTCGTCGTACACGGCCAGGTCCAGGTCGGCGGCGGTGTCGGAGACGTTGCCGATGGACACGTCCAGCGACGACGCGCCCTCGGGCACCTCGACCGTGGTGGTGTGGACGTCACCCGTGCCGATCGACGGGCGGGCGGTCCTGGAGGAGCCGAGCGGCCCGCCGGCCAGCGTGCCGTCGATCGCGGCGGCCTCGTTGGTCACCGTCCAGGAGACGGCGGACGGCGTGCCGATCTTCGCCTCGGGGACGGTCACGGTCTCCGGGTCGAAGGCCGCGCCGAGCACCGCGACGTCCAGCTTGTACGGGTTGTCGAGCAGCGGCGAGGTGCGGCGCGACTCGACCTCGATCTCCCAGACGCCCGGCTGCGGGTTCGCGTACGACCGCACGTCGGGGCGGCAGGTGTTGGCCGGGTTGCTGTAGTTCGGGTAGCAGTTGACGGTCGACGTCGGGTCGGCCGGCACACCGTACGGGTGGATGGAGACGAACCGGGTCTGGCTCGTCGCCTTCAGCCCGCTCAGCGCGACCTCCAGCGTCTTCGCGCCCTCGGGCACGGTGACGAAGTAGGAGGTGGTGCTGTTGCGCTGGACCGTGCCCTTCGCCGAGTAGGTGTACTGCAGCGGCGTGGAGACCACCACGGTGGTGAGGATCTGCCGGTCCACGCCCTCGGTGCGCGGGTCGTCGACCTCGAGGATCGCGCTCTTGAGGCCCGCCGAGCGGGACTGGGCCTGGACCTTGACGGTCACCGGCTCGTTCAGCGGCAGCGAGACCCTGCGGTCGCCGACGATGCGGAAGGTGCGGTCCGCGTTGTTCGCCAGGTCCAGCTCGTGGCGGACGGCGCGGTCCGGGCCGGACGTACGGGTGATCGTGATGTCGTACGTCTTCTTCTGGCCGGCCTTCAGGCCGCCCTCACGGTCGTACAGGCCCGTGCCGAAGCCCGGGGTCTTCAGGAACTGGTCGATCGCTGTGTCGACCGGCGCCTTCACCGTGTACTCGTGCGCGCCGGCGCCGTCGCGGATGGCGTCCCAGGCGTCCACGACGTCGATGAGGCCGGCGCCCTGCTCGTAGGCCTGCACGTCCTTGATGGGCCGGGCGGTGGAGGTGAGGGCGGTGCGCAGCGTCGCCGGGGTGAGCTCGATGCGCTTCTGCTTCGCGGCGGACAGCAGCAGCGCGGAGGCGCCGGCGGCCTGCGGGGAGGCCATCGAGGTGCCCTGCAGCATGCCGTAGCCGGCCGGGAGGGCGTAGCCCGCCTCGGCGACCGGGGCGCCCGGCAGCCAGGTCTGGATGGTGTTGACCGCCGCGCCGGGGGCGACCAGGGTCGGCGTGAAGCCGCCGTCCTCACGCGGGCCGCGCGAGGAGAACGGCATCATCGCGTACTTCGTCCTCACCTCGGAGCCGTAGTTGGCGGCCCAGGTCTCCTTGGAGACGGACGCGCCGACCGAGATGACCTTGTCGGCCAGGGCGGGGTCGCCGATGGTGTTGGCGCCGGGGCCGGAGTTGCCCGCGGAGATCACGAGCTGGACGCCGTACTCGTCGATCAGCCGGGTGTACAGCTCGGCGCGGGCGTTGTTGCCGTCGTTCAGCGCCGGCAGACCGCCGATGGACATGTTGACGATGTCGACGCCCCGCTCGGTGACGAGGTCGATCATGCCCTCGGTCAGGGCGACGTTGGTGCAGCCGCCGGACCAGGTGCAGGCGCGGGAGGAGACGAGCTTGGCGCCGGGCGCGGCGCCGTTCATCCTGCCGCCGAACAGGCCGTTGGCGGCGGTGATGCCGGCCACGTGCGAGCCGTGCGAGCCCTCGATGACGCCGATGTTGACGAAGTCGGCCTTCTGGCCGATCCAGTCGCCGCCGTAGGGGTCCATCGGGACGTCCTCGCGGATCTCCACCACGAACGGCTGGCGCTCGACGACGTCGGTCTTCGGGTCGTCGGTGCCGAAGTACCCGATCTGGAAGCCGTCCTTGTACGGCTTCATCGGGGTGTCGTCGGAGAAGTCCTGGTTGTTGTTCAGGTCGACGCGCACCGTGCCCGCGGCCGGGTCGTACAGCACGCCCCAGACGTCGGTGGTGTCGCCGTCGCGGTTGGCGTCGCCGGCCGCGTCGCCGCCCGCGGTGTACGACTCCCGGAAGAGGTTGACCTGATAACTGCCCTGCGGGGCCTTCCAGGTGGCGCCGCCGTAGGTGAAGACCGGGCCGGAGACCGCGGTGACCATGGGACGCCAGGTCTGGTCGCCGTCCACGACCGGGTCGGTCGCCGTCACCCAGTCGACGATCTTGCGCTCGCCGGTGGTGGTCCTCTGCAGCGCGGGGTGGCCGAGGTCCACGCCCGAGTCGAGGATGCCGATGGTGACGCCGCGGCCGTCCGCCTTCGGGTTCTTCTTCACGAAGTCCACGGCGCCCGTCTCGAAGGACGGGTTGTACGGGTTCTTCGCGGGCGTCTTCCGGTCCGGGGCGGGGTAGCTCTTGCTCTTGCCCTTGCCCTGGGCGGCCCTGGTGGTGTCGCCGGCCGGGGTCGGGTCGTCGAGGGGGATCTCGTCGCGCAGGTCGACGCCGTGCACGGAGGAGAGCTTGGTGGCGGCGGCGATGGCCGCGTCCGCCTTGCCGGTGGGCACGGTGGCGCGGACGTAGCCGAGCCTGTCGTCGGAGCGGCCGACCGAGGCGCCCTTGACCGCCTCGATCTTCTCGGTGACCTGAGCGGTCTTCCCGGGGGCCGTCGCGATCATCATCGTGACGTGTTCGGCGCCCTCGGCCTTGGCCTCGGCGAGCAGTTCCGCGTCGTGCGAACCGAGCTTGTCGTGCGCGGACTTGACGTCCGCGTCGGCCGGCGCGGCGGCCGGGCCGCCGGCGGCGAGGGCCAGCGGGACCGGCCCGGCCGCGGAGAGCGCGGCGACGAGACCGGCGGCGACGGCGATGCGGGCCGCGCGTCTGGTGCCCGATATGGGGGAGCGCTGCGGGGAGTTGGTCATCGGCATCCCTTGCAAGGAGCGAACGATCGGGAGCGGCCAGGGGTGATCGTTCCTGGTCGCGGGGGTCCGGAAGTGCACTACCGGATGATCGATGAGCTTCGCGTAAAGGGTCGATGTTTGGCGAGGGTCGGCCGGAAGGCCGTTGGAGGTGTGGGGAAAACCCCCGGTGCCCGTATGGGGAGATCGCGCCTGAAGCGGACAAGTCCGTCATGCTCATGCAGGGTGGGTGTCCACAGTGCGGACCCACCCGAATACTCCCCTGCGCGGTCCGGGCGGTCCGGGTTACCGTCCGGCGATGCGACGGACGTTGA
Source organism: Streptomyces sp. DH-12 (assembly GCF_002899455.1). Classification (GTDB taxonomy): domain Bacteria; phylum Actinomycetota; class Actinomycetes; order Streptomycetales; family Streptomycetaceae; genus Streptomyces. The sequence continues at coordinate 5,019,563 of NZ_PPFB01000001.1, forward strand.
GGGTGGCGGCCTACGCCGTGGTGGTGCGCGACGGACAGATCCTGCTCGCCCGGTCGCCCGGTCCGGGCGGCGTCCCCGAGTGGGTGCTGCCGGGCGGCGGCATGGAGCACGGCGAGGACCCCTACGACACCGTGCGGCGCGAGCTGGAGGAGGAGACCGGCTACCTCGTGGAGGTCACCGGGTTCCTCGGCATCGACTCCAGCCGCCGCACCCTGCCCGGCCGTCTCCGCCGTCCGGTCGACCACCAGGGCCTGCGGCTGGTCTACGAGGGCCGCGTCGCGGGCGGGGAGCTGCGCCACGAGATCGGCGGCTCCACCGAACTCGCCGCCTGGCAGCCCCTGGACGCCGTACCCGGCCTGGTCCGCGTCGGCCTGGTCGACACCGCCCTGCGGCTGTGGCGGGAGCGGCCGGCGACGGGGCGCCTGGAGCCCGGCCGGGGGTAGGTCCCGCGCGTCCGCGCGGAACGGCCGGAAGCCGGTCAACCACCGCGACCGGTGGCAACCGTGACGCCCCCGACGCGGTCCCTCCCCGCGACCACGCACGACGAACAGGGGAGGCACGAACATGCGGAAGCGGATGCGGACGACGGCGGCGGCAGTGGTGGCGGTGGCCCTCTCGGCGGCCCTGGCGGCCCCCGCGGTGGCGGCGGGTCCCGGCGCGGACCGCTCGGGGGACACCGGCGACCACCGTGCGACCGCCCGGGCCGTGCGGGCCGAGGTCAAGAGCGGGGTGCCCGGCGTGACGCTGCGGGCGGAGGACCGGCGGGGCACCTGGACGACCACCGCCGGGGTGGGGAACCTGCGCACGGAACGCCCGCGTTCCCCGCACGACCGCTACCGGGTCGGCAGCATCACCAAGACCTTCGTGGCGACGGTGCTGCTGCAGCTGGAGGCCGAGGGGAAGCTGTCGCTGGACGACACCGTCGACGCCTGGCTGCCCGGCCTGGTCACCGGCAACGGCCACGACGGCACCCGGATCACCCTCCGGCAGCTGCTGAACCACACCAGCGGCGTCTACAACTACACGGCCGACGAGGACTTCGGCCGCACCTACTTCCTCAAGGAGGGCTTCCTCGAGCACCGTTACGACACCCTGGCCCCCGAGGGGCTGGTGCGCATCGCGATGACCCACGAGCCGGACTTCGCGCCCGGCGACGGGTGGAACTACTCCAACACCAACTACGTGCTGGCCGGCATGGTGATCGAGAAGGCCACCGGCCGCCCCTACGGCGAGGAGGTCCGCCGGCGCGTCCTCGCGCCGCTGCGCCTGACCGCCACCTCGGTCCCCGGCACCCGCACCGGCGTGCCCGGACCCCACAGCCGGGCCTACGCCAAGCTGACGCGGGACGGCAGCGGGCCCGTCCACGACGTCACCCGCCTCAACCCGTCCATCGCCGCCTCGGCGGGCGAGATGATCTCCGACTCCAAGGACCTCAACCGCTTCTACCGCGCCCTGCTCGGCGGGCGGCTGCTGCCCGAGGCGCAGCTGAACGAGATGACCGACACGGTGCCCGTGGACGAGACGCACGGCTACGGGCTGGGCCTGATGAGCACCGAGCTGAGCTGCGGGGTGACCGTCTGGGGCCACGGCGGCGGCATCCACGGCTCCACGTCCGAGGCCGTCACCACACGGAACGGCCGCCACTCCCTCGCGTTCAACTACAACGGCGACTGGGCCGGGAACTCCCAGGCGGTGATCGACGCGGAGTACTGCGGCGACTGACGTGAGGCGGGCCGCCGGGGCGGGGTCCCGTCCCCGGCGGCCCCGCCGCCCTCGCCCGGCGTGCCGTGCCGCCGCACTACCGGGGCAGCACGACGACGTACGCCGCCGGATCGCGGTCCGCCGACGCCATCAGGGCCGTGCGGACCACCGTCGCCTGCTGCTCCGCCGCGTCCCGCAGTTTGCGCGGCGTGATGTGGACGACCGTGATGCCCAGGCGCTCCAGGTGCTCGCGCTTGCGGGCGTGCTCCGTCCACTCGGCGTCGTCCTCGGGCCGCCCGCCCGGCCGGGGCGCGCGGGCGTCCAGCTCCACCGCCACCGCATGCTCCGGCCAGTACGCGTCCACGCCGCCCAGGTGCGGGCCGCCGGGCAGCCGCAGGTCCACGTTCCAGCACGGGTCCGGCAGGCCGTACTCGTGGACCATCCGGTACAGGCGTGCCTCCGCGAGCGCCCGCCCCTCGGCCAGCAGCGAGTCCACCGCGTCCACCACGTGCGGCCGGTTCAGCAGCTTCGCCGCGGTCAGCTCCCGCACCACCGCCGCCGGTTCGCAGTGCCTGCCGCGCACCGCCTCCGTCAGCAGCCGGCGCACCACGGCCGCGTCCTTCAGGTCCGCCACCGCGTCGGCCAGCGCCCGCGGGACCGGGGCCACCGGCAGGCCCGTCACCTGTTCCGGGACCGGCAGCGCGGCGGCGCGCACGATCCGGGCGCAGCCCGTCGACCGCAGCCGGCGCAGCCGCGGCACCAGCACGTCGAGGGTCTCCTGGGCCGGCAGCGGGGGAGCGGACGTGAAGCCGTGCAGGGTCAGCGCGGCCAGCCCGGTGATCATCGCCTCGCCGTAGGGGGAGGCGGGCGGCTCGGCCCCGCCCGGCTGCGCGGGCACGCTCGCGGTCCGCTCCCGCACCGCGTACAGCAGCACCGCGTGCAGCCGCTCCTCGCTGGTCGGCGGTCCCGGGTGCAGCAGGACGACGCCGGGCAGCAGCTGCTGCCAGGGGCCGCCCGGACGGCACTGCTCACCGGCCTCCGCGGCGGAGACCCCGTGCGCCCTGAGCTGCGTGTGGGTCAGCACGCGGCGTCCGGTGCCGGTGGCGAGGTGGTGCAGGGGGCGCGGGGAGAGGGGGGTGTTGTGGTTCATGACCGGCAATTTCCCGCCTCCGGACGCCCCCCGAACCCTTGTTACAGGCTCGTCGACGAATCCGGACAAGCCCGCACTAAAGGACGCCTGTTCGGATACCGAAACCCCCTGGTCCGTTCGGGTGAGCGTGCTGGGTTACGGGCTGAATGCCCGCGTTCGGTAACGGCGGTTGCGCGGGGTCCCTCCGGGAAACCCGGGGGCTTCCCGGAGGGGGGCCGGGGTCCCGGGACCGGATGGTCCCGGGACCCCGGCGGGAGGCGCGGCTGTCAGCCGGCCGCCGCGTCGCACGCCTGGCCGCGCAGGGCGCGGGCCAGGTCGTCGCGGGCCTCCAGGACCAGGCGGCGCAGGGCCGGGGCCGCGTTCTCGTGGGCGGTGAGCCAGGCGTCCGTCGCGTCCAGGGTGGCCCGGGAGTCCTCGTAGGACGGGAACAGGCCGCGGACCACGTCCATGCCGATCTGGATGGACCGCTCCGTCCACACCCGCTCGATCACCGCGAAGTACTTCTCCGCGTACGGCGCGAGCAGCTTCCGCTGGGACGGCCGGGCGAAGCCCGCGATCGTCGCCTCCACCAGCGCGTTGGACAGCGCGTCCGACTCCACGACCTGCGCCCAGCACTGCGCCTTGACCGCCTCCGACGGGCGGGCCGCCAGACAGCGGACGTGGTGACGCCGGCCGGAGGCGGTGTCGTCCCGGGCCAGCTCCTCGTCCAGCCGCTTCTCGTCGGCCGCCCCGTGCGCGGCCAGCGGCTCCAGGAACGCCCAGCGCAGCTCCTGGTCCACCTCCAGGCCGGGCAGCGTCACCGTGCCGTCCAGCAGCGAGGTCAGCAGCTCGAAGTCGGCGGGAGCGCACGCCACGTGGGCGAGGAACCGCGCCCACGCCAGCTGCTGCTCGCTGCCCTCGCCGGCCGCCCGGAGCTGCTCCGCCGCGCCCTCGGCGAGCCGCCGTCCGGCCTGCTCGCGCCGCTCGGGCGCGGTGTAGTGCACGACCGCCGACTCCGCCCAGGCGTGCAGCATCTGCAGCACGCCGATGTCGGTCTCCCGGCCCGCGAACCGCAGCACCAGCTCGATGAAGTCCCGGGCCGGCAGCAGCGCGTCGCGCGTCATGTTCCACAGCGCCGACCAGCACAGCGCGCGGGCCAGCGGGTCGGTGAGATCGCCCAGGGCCTCCCGCAGCGTGGCCAGCGAGGTGTCGTCGAAGCGGGTCTTGCAGTACGTCAGGTCGTCGTCGTTGACCAGCACCAGCTCCGGCGCGTCCGCGCCCGCCAGTTCCGCCACGACCGTGCGCGGCCCCTCGACGTCCGTCTCGGCCTGCGCGTACCGCTCCAGGGCGCCCGTCCCCGTGCGCCGGTACAGGCCCACCGCGACCCGGTGCGGGCGCAGTTCGGGATGTGACTCGGCGGCCTCCTGCACGACGGCCAGCTCGTCGACCGTGCCGTCCGCACGCAACAGCACCTGCGGGGTGAGGGAGTTGACCCCGGCGGTCTCCAGCCACGCCCGCGACCACGCGGCCATGTCCCGCCCGCTGGTCTCCTCCAGCACCGACAGCAGGTCGCCGAGCCGGGTGTTGCCGTAGGCGTGCCGCTTGAAGTAGCGCCGGGCGCCCTCGAGGAACGCGTCCTGGCCGGCGTACGCCACGAGCTGCTTGAGCACGGAGGCGCCCTTGGCGTAGGTGATGCCGTCGAAGTTGAGCTTGGCGTCCTGCAGGTCGCGGATGTCCGCGGTGACGGGGTGCGTGGAGGGCAGCTGGTCCGCGCGGTACGCCCACGCCTTGCGGCGGTTGGCGAAGGTGATCCAGCCGTCGGTGAAGCGGGTCGCGCCGACGAGTGAGAAGGCGCCCATGAAGTCGGCGAAGGACTCCTTCAGCCACAGGTCGTCCCACCACTCCATGGTGACCAGGTCGCCGAACCACATGTGGGCCATCTCGTGCAGGATCACGTTGGCCCGGCCCTCGTAGGAGGCCTGCGTCACCTTGCCGCGGAAGATGAACTCCTCGCGGAAGGTCACCATCCCCGGGTTCTCCATCGCGCCCAGGTTGTACTCCGGCACGAACGCCTGGTCGTACTTGCCGAACGGGTACGGGTAGTCGAAGTGGTCGTGGAAGAAGTCCAGGCCCTGCTTGGTGACCAGGAAGACGTCGTCGGCGTCGAAGTGCGGGGCGAGCCCCTTGCGGCACATCGCGCCGAGCGGGATCTCCAGCCGGGTGCCGTCCTCGAAGACCCGCTCGTAGCGGTCGGTCACGTAGTGGTACGGACCCGCGACGACACACGTGATGTACGTCGAGATCGGCTTGGTCTCCGCGAACCGCCAGACCCCGTCGGCCAGTTCGCCCGCGCCGTTGCTCCACACCGTCCACCCCTCGGGCGCCCGCACCTCGAAGCGGTACGGCGCCTTGAGGTCGGGCTGCTCGAAGTTGGCGAAGACCCGGCGGGCGTCGGCCGGCTCGTACTGGGTGTAGAGGTACACCTCGCCGTCCTCGGGGTCGACGAAGCGGTGCATGCCCTCACCGGTGCGGGAGTAGGCGCACCGCGCGTCCACGACCAGCTCGTTGTCGGCGGCCAGGTCCTCCAGCAGGATCCGGCTGCCGTCGAAGACCTGGCCGGGGTCGAGGTCCCGCCCGTTCAGGGACACCGCCGTCACGCTCGGCGCGATCAGGTCGGCGAAGCTGCTCGCCCCCGGCTCGGCGCACCGGAACCGCACGGTGGTGACCGACCGGAAGGTGCGCGGGCCGTCGCCGCTGTGCGCGCCGACCGCGGACCGCAGGTCCAGGGACACCTCGTACCCGTCGACGGACAGCAGCGCTGCCCGCTCCCGGGCCTCGTCACGGGTCAGGTTCTCACCGGGCACGGGCGGACTCCTCATGCGTCGTCGACACGGATGGACAGCACCGATCCTGCCATGCGCCCCTGACGCGGGGCAGCCGGGAATGGCCGGGGCGAGCCCCGGCGTTGCCACGGGGGAACACCGCCTTCACGAGGAGCGACATGTCGGACAAGTCTCCCGTCACGCCCGTCACGCCCGTCGACTTCTGGTTCGACCCGCTGTGCCCCTGGGCCTGGATGACCTCCCGGTGGGTGCTGGAGGTGCAGAAGCAGCGGGACCTGGACGTCCGCTGGCACCTGATGAGCCTCGCCGTCCTCAACGAGGACAAGCTGGACGAGCTGCCCGCCGAGTACCGCGAGATGCTCGAGGTGAAGGCCTGGGGCCCGGTCCGGGTGGTCATCGCGGCGCAGGAGGAGCACGGCCCGCAGGTGCTCGGCGACCTCTACACCGCGCTCGGCACCCGCATCCACAACCAGGGCGAGGGACCGGGCAAGGAGACGGTCGCCGCGGCGCTGAAGGACGTCGGCCTGCCCGAATCGCTCATGGAGCACTGGGACGGCACCCCGTACGAGCCGCAGCTGCGCGCCTCCCACAAGGAGGGCATCGACAAGGTGGGCCAGGAGGTCGGCACCCCGGTGATCGCGGTCCCCGGCCCCGACGGCGAGGAGATCGCCTTCTTCGGCCCGGTCGTCACGCCCACCCCGCAGGGCGAGGAGGCCGTCCGGCTGTGGGACGGCACCCTGGCGGTGGCCTCGGTCCCGGGCTTCTACGAGATCAAGCGCACCCGCACGAAGGGGCCGGACTTCAGCAACCTGTGACCGCCGGTCGCGCCGCACCGGAAAAGCGCACGGAAGCCCCCGCGAGTCCTGTCCTCGCGGGGGCTTCCGCGTGCGCGCCCGCCGGGTGAGAGGTGAGAAGACGGTCACGGGGCGAACGCTTGTTGCGACTCTCTTGCAACTGCACGCTATCAGCGGAAAGCGGTCTCCGTGAGCTGGAGGGCGCACGGGGAACGGCCCCCGCGTGTCCGCGCGGGGGCCGTCGGGAGGAGCACGTCAGCGGCGCCCGCGCGTCCGCTGCCAGGCGTATCCGATCGCCGCGAGCACCAGCGTCATCGCGCCCGTCGAGTACAGCTGCACCCGTGTGTCCGGCTCCCGGGCCATGAGCACGAAGACCGTCGCCATGCCGGCCAGCGCCACCCAGGTCAGCCACGGGAACGCCCACATCCGCACGGTCAGCCGCTCCGGCGCCTCACGCTCCAGCCGGCGGCGCAGCCGCAGCTGGGAGACGGCGATGAAGATCCAGACGACCAGGATCACCGCGCCGATCATGTTCAGCAGCCAGGCGAAGACGTCGTCCGGCCGCCAGTAGCTCAGCAGCACGCACAGGAAACCGAAGACCGAGGAGGCCAGCACGGCGACGCGCGGCACCCCGCCCGACACGCGGCCCAGCAGCTTCGGGCCCTGGCCACGCTCCACCAGCGAGTAGCCGATGCGGGAGGCGCCGTAGATGTTGGCGTTCATCGCGGACAGCAGCGCCACCAGCACGACCGCGTCCATCAGCCGGCCGGCGCCGGGGATGCCGAGCCGGTCGAGGGCGGCGACGTAGGGGCCGTCCTCCACCACCTCGGGGGAGTTCCAGGGGACGAGGGCGACGATGACGGCCATCGAGCCGACGTAGAAGAGGGCGATGCGCCACATCGCGGTGCGCACCGCGCGCGCCACGCCCCGGACCGGGTCCTGCGACTCGGCGGCCGCGATGGTCACGGTCTCCAGGCCGCCGTACGCGAAGACGGACGCGAGCAGGCCGACGACCAGGCCCTCGGCGCCGTTGGGCAGCAGCTCGGTGAGGTGGGAGCCGCCCGGCGAGTCGGTGCCGGGCAGCACACCGGCGAGCGCCAGCACGCCGAGGACGAGGAACAGGGTGATCGCGCCGACCTTGAGGGCGGCGAACCAGAACTCGAACTCGCCGAAGTTCTTCACCGCGGCGAGGTTGGTCCCGCAGAACACCACCATGAACAGCGCCACCCAGGCCCACTCGGGCGTGCCCGGCAGCCAGCCGCTGACGATCTGCGCGGCGCCGATGCCCTCCAGGCCGACCGCGGTGCACAGCAGCACCCAGAACGCCCAGCCCGCGGTGAACCCGGCCCAGGGCCCGATGGCCCGCTCGGCGTGGGAGGAGAAGGACCCGGAGGAGGGGTACGCGGCCGACATCTCGCCCAGCATCCGCATCACCAGCATGACCAGCAGGCCGGAGAGAGCGTAGGCGATCACGATGGAGGGGCCGGCGGCGGCGATGCCCGCGCCGGAACCGACGAACAGTCCCGCGCCGATCACCCCGCCGAGGGCGATCATCGACAGGTGGCGCTGCTTGAGACCGTGCGAGAGGGAGGCGCCCTCGGCGTCCGGGGGCGTCTCGGCCGTGGTGGGGGGCATGGGTGCGGCTCGTCCAAGGGGGAGACGACAAAAACGCCCCCAGTCTGGGCGGCCGCCCGGCGATCACGGGGCGGCCGCCCAGCATATGGACGGCAATCAAGCGGAGGGTCACAGTCCGATCACTGCGGGGTGGCCGTCACACGACGCCGGGCGTCCGGCCCACGCGGCCGGACCACGGCGCGGACCGCTGCCCGGACCGTGACCGGCGGACGGGACGGCGCCCCCGGACACCGCCGCCCGCGTTGGCGGATCCCTACAGCCGCCGCCGCACCGGGCCGTGTCGGCGACACCACGTCACCCCAGTGACCGGTGTCACCTCCCGCGAGGTGTGGCCCCCCTCCTTTGTCCGGAGCCCACCAACTCCCTGTTCGCGCCTTTGTCGAGCGCTGCTGGTGATCGGCGCGGGGGCGCCGGTATAGCGTCGCCGTGTTCCCCTTGCCCTCACTCCGGGAGTCCCCATGAGCACTGCCACCGTCACCACCGCCCGGCCCGGACAGGTCCTCGCCGACCTCGTCCCCGCCTCCCGCGTCCGGGACGCGGCCCTCGTGCTCGGCGGCGCCGCGCTCACCGGTCTCGCCGCCCAGATCGCGGTGCCCGTGCCCGGCTCCCCGGTGCCGGTGACCGGCCAGACCTTCGCGGCGCTGCTCGTCGGCACCACCCTCGGCGCCCGCCGCGGCTTCGCCTCCCTCGCCGTGTACGCGCTGGTGGGCATGGCGGGCGTGCCGTGGTTCGCGGAGGGCAGGTCCGGGATGGGCATGCCGTCCTTCGGCTACGTCCTCGGCATGCTGCTGGCGTCCGTCGTCGTGGGCGCCCTCGCCCGCCGCGGCGCCGACCGCTCCGCCTGGCGCACGGCCGGCACCATGCTGCTCGGCTCGGCGGTCATCTACGCCGTCGGCGTGCCGTACCTGGCCCTGGCCACCGGGATGTCCGCCTCCGCCGCGATCGCGGCCGGCCTGACCCCGTTCCTCATCGGTGACGCGCTCAAGGCGGCGCTCGCGATGGGCCTGCTGCCCACCGCCTGGAAGCTCGTCGACAAGCGCTGACGACTCCCTCGCACGCCGAAGGGCCCGGCGGGCGCCTCCGCAGGCGCCCGCCGGGCCCTTCCGTCGCTTCAGGAGCGGGGCCGGCCCGCCCGCGCCCCGTCCCGGTCCGGGACGGCGGCCCGCCGTCCGCGGCTCACGCTTTTCGCGCGTCCCACCCCGCGCCGCTTCCCCGCACCGGCCGTGTCACACTCGACGCATGCGCGTGTATCTCGGCTCCGACCATGCGGGCTACGAACTGAAGAACCACCTCGTCGAGTGGCTCGAGGAGGCGGGACACGAGCCCGTCGACTGCGGCCCGCACCTCTACGACGCCCAGGACGACTACCCGCCGTTCTGCCTCCGCGCCGCGGAGCGGACCGCCGCGGACCCCGGCTCCCTCGGCATCGTGATCGGCGGCTCCGGCAACGGCGAGCAGATCGCCGCCAATAAGGTCAAGGGCGTACGGGCCGCCCTCGCGTGGAGCGAGCAGACCGCCGCCCTGGGCCGCGAGCACAACGACGCCAACGTGGTCGCCGTGGGCGCGCGCATGCACACCCGGGAAGAGGCGACCAAGTTCGTCGAGATCTTCCTCAACACCCCGTTCTCGGGCGACGAGCGCCACATCCGCCGGATCGACATGCTCTCCTCCTACGAGACCACCGGCGACCTCCCCCCGATCCCGGCGCACCACCCGCAGCAGTAAGGACCGCGAGCAGGCAGCGAAGCGAGCGAGGGGGACCGTGCCCGAGGGACACACCATCCACCGGCTGGCCGAGGACTACGCCAAGGCCTTCCCGGCGAGCTCGCCCCTGCGCGTCACCAGCCCCCAGGGCAAGTTCAGCGACGCCGCGGCCCTCCTCGACCGCACCCCGCTGCGCACCACCGACGCCCACGGCAAGCACCTCTTCCTGGGCTTCGGCGACCCCGGGCGCCCCGAGTGGGTGCACATCCACCTCGGCCTCTTCGGCAAGGTCACCTTCGGCCCCGCCCCGGCGCCGCCGCCCACCGACACCGTGCGGCTGCGCCTGGCCGGCGACGGCGCGTACGTCGACCTGCGCGGACCCACCACCTGCGCCCTGATCACGGAACCCGAGAAGCGGGCGGTACACGACCGGCTCGGCCCGGACCCGCTCCGGCCCGACGCCGACCCCGAGCGCGCGTACCGCAGGATCAGCCGCAGCCGCACCACGATCGCCGCGCTCCTCATGGACCAGAAGGTCGTCGCCGGCGTGGGCAACGTCTACCGCGCCGAGGTGCTCTTCCGGCACGGCATCGACCCCTACCGGGCCGGCAAGGACATCACCCGGGAGCAGTGGGACGCGATCTGGGACGACCTGGTCGCGCTGATGCGGGAGGGCGTCCGCACCAACCGCATCGACACCGTCCGCCCCGAGCACACCCCCGAGGCCATGGGCCGCCCGCCGCGCGTCGACGACCACGGCGGCGAGGTGTACGTCTACCGCCGGGCGAACCGGCCCTGCCACATCTGTGGCGGCGAGATCCGCACCGCCGATCTCGCCGCCCGCAACCTCTTCTGGTGCCCGGGCTGCCAGCGCCCCTGACCCGCCCCGGGTCAGAAGCCGTGCGGCAGCCACGGCGCCGGGTCGCTGCCGAAGGCGAGGGACGCCTCGGCCAGCGCGCCGCCCCGCAGCTCGCGCACCCGTCCGGCCGCCGCCAGCGCGGTCAGGCTCACCCCGCCCAGGTAGGCGGCGCCCAGGTCCCGCACGGACAGAGCGAGTTCGGCCGTGTCCCGGGTGCGCTCGCAGGACGCCCCCTTGGCGTCCCCGCTCAGCCGCCAGCGCCCCGCGTTCCACGGGCAGAAGGCGTCCTCCACCTCCAGCACCACGTCCACGGGGGTCCGGTACGTGCGCGCCGCCAGCGCCGCTGCGACCTCCACCGGCCGCACGTAGAGCGCGTCCCGGCGGGCCGGACGGCAGCGCCGTATGTCCGACACCAGGTACTGCCAGCCCTCGTCGACCGGCCGCCCCCGGGCCACCAGCGACGACGTCAGGTCGATCTCGAACAGGAACCGCCACAGCGCCGCATCCGCCGCCGGGTCCAGCGACTCCAGGGCGCTCAGCACCACCTGGCCCTCGGGCCCGCCCGGATCCCAGGACGGCTTCACCCGGAACCGCGCGTACCCGACGCTCTCCCCGTCGCGCTCGGCGACCACGCACTGCAGCGGCGACGCACCGCCCCGCTCGCTCGCCGGGTCGAGCAGTCCGACCCGCTCCCAGCCGGGCCGCCGCGCCAGCATCCCGGGCCGGCCGGGCACCAGCCGGGCGTAGATCCCCTCGCAGACGTCCAGCACCTCGGCGGGCTCCGCGTACCGCACGTGTACGTCATCCGTGCCGTCCGGCACCGTCAGACCCGTGCGCACGGTGTCGATCTCCGCGTCCAGCTGGAAGGTGGCCGCTCCGTAGCCGAACCGGCCGTAGATCGCCGGCTCCGACGCCGTGAGCACCGCCAGCGGCTCGCCCCAGGAGCGGACGTCGTCCAGCTGCCGCCGCATCATCGACGTCAGCACCCCGCGCCGCCGGTGCGTGGCCGCCACGCTCACCATGGTGACGCCCGCGGCCGGCACCGAGGCCCCGCCGGGCACCGTCAGCCGGAACGAGAAGGCGCCCGCGGTCCCCACGCACCGGTCACCGTCCCAGACGGCCAGCGAACGCTCGAACTCGGTGAGGGAGCGCCACAGTTCCCGCTCCTCGTCCGACTCCGGGACGCCGCCGAAGGCACGCACGAGGTTCCCGTACATCATGTCCCACTCGTCCGGCCGCAGGGCCCGCAGCTCGGGCGCGCGGCCCGTCCGATCGTTCGTCATGAGGCATGCCTACCAGGGCTCCGCGATCCGGGCGAGGCAATTTCCGCCGCCCCGGTCCCAGAACGCCCCCGCGTGAAGTTCACTGTGAGTCAGGTCCCCGTCCGAGGGGACAAGCTGGACCTCCCGTGCCAAGCGGCCGGTTGGATGGATAGGGTCCCGAACTGATGGCAGCAGGACGAGAGCGGCGCGCGGCGGCCGAGACGTTCACGGCCCGGGTGAAGAAGCAGTGGCACCGGGTCCGCGTCGGCGTGCGCCGGGCCGCCGTCGACTGGTTCCGCGGCGACGGCTCCGACTGGATCGCGCTCGTCGGGCTGCTCCTCACCGTCCCGCTGATCACCGCCGGCACCCTCGCCAACTCCGTGTGGTGCGCGCCGGCCGCCCTGTGCGTCCCGATCGTCGCGGGCGGCCTGCTGCTGCGCCCGGCCAGCCTGCTCGGACTGTACGCGGCGGCGGCCACCGCGCTGATCGTGGAAGCCGTCCAACTCGGCCCGTACACCGAGGGCGTGGCCCGGGTCACCCCCGGCGTGGTCCTGGTCGTCGCGGCCTGCGGCTTCTTCGGCCTGCTCGTCGCGCAGTTCCGCAGCCGGGTCGGCGTGCCCTGGCGGCGCGGCGGCACCATGCTGTTCGACCTGCGCGAACGCATCCGGGTGCAGAGCAAACTGCCCAAACTGCCCTCGGGCTGGCACCGGGAGATGGCGCTGCGCCCGGCGGGCGGCCAGTCCTTCTCCGGCGACTTCGTGGTCGCGGCCCGCACCAACGGCGGACGCACCCTGGAGGTCGTCCTCACCGACGTCTCCGGCAAAGGCATGGACGCCGGATCGCGCGCCCTGCTGCTGTCCGGCGCCTTCGGCGGACTGCTCGGCAGCCTGCCCCCGCACGACTTCCTGCCCGCCGCCAACGGCTATCTCCTCCGCCAGGACTGGGACGAGGGGTTCGCCACCTCCATCCACCTCGTCCTCGACCTGGACTCCGGCGACTACGAGCTCTACTCCGCAGGACACCCGCCGGGCCTCCAGCTCAGCGCGGGCAGCGGCCGCTGGGAGGAGAAGGCGGCCGACGGCCCCCTGCTGGGCGTGTACGACGGCGCCCAGTTCGACCCGGTGAAGGGCTCGCTGCGCCCCGGTGACGTGCTGATGCTCTTCACGGACGGCCTGGTGGAGACCTCCGACCGGGACATGGTCGAGGGCATCGACCGGCTCACCGGCGAGGCCGACCGCTATGTCGCCGGAGGCTTCCACGACGCCGCCTGGCACCTCATCGAGGCCGTCGCCAAGGACGTCAACGACGACCGGGCGCTGCTGCTGATCTGCCGCGAGGGCCCCACCGCGGCCGCCGCCCGCTGAGCGGCGCCGGGCACACTGGAGACGTGGACCGGACACCGATCATGGACCTGGCCGAGGTCGAGGCCGCCGCCCGCGCCGCGCACGCCGGCCAGACCGACAAGGCGGGCCGCCCCTACGCCGGACACCTCCAGGCGGTCGCCGAGGGCGTACGGCGGCGCGGCGGCGACGACGAGCAGGTCGCGGCGGCCTGGCTGCACGACGCCGTGGAGGACGACAGGCTCAGCCACGCGTGGCTGGAGGAGGCGGCGCTCACCCGGCGCACCAAGGACATCGTGCGCGCCGTGACCAAGCGGTCCGGCGAGCCGCCCGAGGACTACGCGGCCCGCGTCCTGGCCACCCCGGGCGCGCTGCTGGTGAAGGAGGCGGACCTGGCGCACAACGCCGACCCGGCCCGCCTCGCCGTCCTCGACGACGCCACCCGCACCCGGCTGACGGCCAAGTACGCGCGGATGCGCGCCCTCCTCGGCCTGGCCTAGACGGAGACCTTCTCGCCGGGCGCGCGCACCTCGGCGGTCCGGGGCCGCTCACGGACCCGGACCGCTCCGCCCGCGTCCTGCCGGAACGCCCAGTCCATGCGCGGCTCCACCACGCACCGCAGCGCCCGCTGCACCGGCCGGGTGCACATCAGCGTCACCGCGGCGGCCGCGAAGAGGGTGAGGCCCAGCACACCGAGCGGCTCGCGCAGCGCGGGCTGGTCGTAGAAGTCCGTGTAGTTGCCCGCCCGCACCAGGAAGGCGTGCAGCAGATAGCCGTAGACCGTGCCCGCGCCGAGGGCCGTGAACCACATGCGGCGGCGCGGCACCCAGGCGAAGAAGCAGACGGTCGTCACCAGCGAGCAGCCGAGCGTGGCGGCCACCACGAGCGGCCCGGCCCACCAGGCGGCGCCCAACTCCTGGGCGGCGTCGCTGTGGTACAGCCAGCCGAGCCGCAGGTGCGGGATCGTCCACCAGGCCGCGACCGCCACCGCGACGAACACCGGCACGGACAGCAGGCGCACCGAGCGGCGCTTGACCATCCGGAAGTGCTCGGGCCGCAGGGTCAGGCCCAGCACGAAGAAGGGGAGGAACTGCAGCACCCGCTGCAGCTCCAGGTCGTCGCCGATCTGCGGGGACACCGAGCCCAGCGCGGCGAGGACCAGCGAGACCGGCAGCGGGTGCCGGATCGTCTTCCACACCGGTGTGGTCAGCCGCCACACGAACAGCGCGCACAGGAACCACAGGTGGTAGGTGGGGTCCAGCAGCGTGATGCCGCGCTCCGGCTCGTCGTTGCCGTAGCGCGCGAAGAGGGAGTACGCGGTCTCGAAGACCACGTAGGGGACGACGACTCCGGTGATCAGCCGCTGGATGTGCCGAGGGCGCAGGTCGAAGCTGCGGGAGAAGTAGCCGGAGATGAGGATGAACGCCGGCATGTGGAACGTGTACACGACCCGGTAGGCGGTCTCGACCGCCCCGTCGTGCAGGATCTGTCCCCAGGCGTGGCCGACGGCCACCAGCACGATCGCCAGGTACTTGGCGTTGTCGAAGAAGGCGTCGCGCCGTCTGCCGCCCGGTGCGGGCCGGGAGTCCTCGGGGGTCCGCGCCGGAGGGAGCGGCGTCCTGCTGTTGCCGTACGGTCGCTGCGAGTTCGTCACTGGCCCTCCCGGCGGGGACGCGGGAAGGCGATCGGGGAGCTCGCTGCGCTTGCGGGGGACGAAGCAGCGTGGAACATCTCAGGCACCCTAGCGTTGTCCTCGGGAATCCGTAAAACGCCCGACGTCATTCCTGGTTATCGCGTTCGAGTACCCCTGATTCGGCAATGCGCGCATGCCGTCGGCGTGAGGGGCGACACAAGGGAAGGTGTGCCGCTTTGCCTCCCGTTCCGGCCCTTTTTGTCAGGATCGTCCCGGACCAATCCGGTCATCGGGGCGTGGGGCGACTCCGATGACGTGTTCCCTTGTCCGGGCGGAATACGGGGCATTCGAATCACTTGCGAACACATGGTGAGGGTGCGGGGAGGGAGACGTCCGCAAGTCGCGCATAAACGCTCAGGAGATCTTCCAATTCCCCGCGCTGGTGTTCTCTCGAATTGCCGTGCGGCAAACAGATGTTGCATCCGAAAGGCCCGCGAGCCGCCGCGGTCCGTCCGTCGCGCCGGCGACGACGGCACGGCTGTGGGGCGGATGATGTGTCAGCCTCCGCATGACCCGGGCGTGTTGGTGGCACGATGGTTCTGGCGGGGTGCGCGGGGATGCGTCGCCCGGGCCGGCGAAGCCGAACCGACCAAGGGTGTGATCAGTTGTGGCCATTTCACTGTCAGTGGTGCTGCTGTTGGCGATCATCCTGGTGGTGCTGATGAGAGGGGGCTCCCTCAAGCCCGGCCCGGCGATCGTCGCCGTCCTCTTCGGCTTCTTCCTCGCCTCGACGGGCATGGCCGACGACATCCAGCGGTTCCTGGACTCGATAGCCGACATGATCAACTCGATCAGCTTCTGACCCCGCCCCCCGTCCCCACGCGGCAGCGGTCCGCACACTGACACGGCTCGGGGCCGGTCCGGACACGCCCGGACCGGCCCCGAGCCGTGTCGGGAGGGCGACGGGAACGGGCAAGCGCCCCGGAAGGCCGTCCCGGCCGCGCCGATCAGCCTCGCGCGCCGCATGCGCCGCTCCCGCACCACCCCCTCCGCGGCCGAAGGCGTGCGGCAACGCCATGACCGGCGGCCGGATCGCGGACCGGCCGCCGGCGCGGTGTCCGCAGCGAGGTCCTGGAGCCGGGGGCCGGACGGTGCCCGGCACCTGCACCGTCCGGCCCCCGCACAGGGAGCACACCCCGCCGGCCGCCCATGAGGGTCCGCGGTACCAGATCCGCCTGACCACGCGGAGCATGGAGATGGGGGAGCGCGACGCCCTGCTGTGGCGGCATCCGCTGCCGGAGCTGCGCCTGATCGCCGAGGGTCCGCGGCTGCGCGTCCACCACGACGGGCGCGAGGCCGGGACGATGGTGCTGGAGCGGCCGGACGCCGCACAGGAGATACGCGGCGTCGCCAGGCGGCACGGGGCCGCCTGACCGGGCACGAAGGACCGGGGCGGCCTGGGGACGACGAAGGCCCAGGGAGCGGGTACACACCCTCTCACCTGGGCCTCAGCCCTTCCGGAGCGGGCGACGGGAATCGAACCCGCGTAGCCAGTTTGGAAGACTGGGGCTCTACCATTGAGCTACGCCCGCACGGTGCGCGCCGCGCGTTTGCGACCGCGGCACCGACAGGCATCGTAGCGGGTCGCACGCCCTCGACGCACACCCCGTGTCCGGCCGGCCGCCGGGTGCCGCACCGCGGAGGCAAAGGCGGCGGCCCTTTCGCCCGCGTGCATGTACCCTACGGATCGACCAGACGGGGTGTGGCGCAGCTTGGTAGCGCGTCCGCTTTGGGAGCGGAAGGCCGTGGGTTCAAATCCCGCCACCCCGACCAGCCATCTCCTCACCATCGGTGATCGCAGCCTTTTGGGTGCCGCAGTCGCTGCCGTTACTATGCAAGCTGCACGCCCGTGTGTCTCTGAAGTCCTCCGGGCGGCGAATCGGCCGGACCGTTCTGGTCCCGGCAGAACCCGAGAAGTCAGCCACAAGGAGACCGAACCGTGAAGAGCGCCGTGGAGACCCTGAACCCGACCCGGGTTCGGCTCACTGTCGAGGTGCCCTTCGAGGAGCTCAAGGACAGCCTCGACGCGGCGTACAAGAAGATCAACCAGCAGGTCACGGTGAAGGGCTTCCGCAAGGGCAAGGTCCCGGCCCGGGTCATCGACCAGCGCTTCGGCCGCGGTGCGGTCCTGGAGGAGGCGGTCAACGACGCCCTCCCGAAGTTCTACACCGACGCCGTGAACGAGGCGGAGCTGAGCCCGCTGGGCCAGCCCGAGGTCGACATCACGGAGCTGAAG
The DNA here is from genome assembly GCF_002899455.1 of Streptomyces sp. DH-12. GTDB lineage: Bacteria > Actinomycetota > Actinomycetes > Streptomycetales > Streptomycetaceae > Streptomyces. The sequence continues at coordinate 5,036,759 of NZ_PPFB01000001.1, forward strand.
GACGGCGAGACGCTGAACTTCACCGCCGAGGTCGACGTCCGCCCGGCCATCGAGATCCCGGACTACTCCGGCATCGAGGTCGAGGTCGACGCCGTCGAGGTCACCGACGAGGACGTGGAGAAGTCGGTCGAGGAGCTCCGTGAGCGCTTCGCCTCCACCTCCCCGGTCGAGCGGGCCGCCGAGGACGGCGACGTGGTCACCATCGACCTGGAGGCCAAGGTCGAGGGCGAGGTCCTCGAGGACGGCGTCGCCAACGGCGTCTCCTACACGATCGGCTCCGGTGAGCTGCTGGACGGCATCGACGACGCCGTGAAGGGCCTGGAGGCCGGTGGCGAGGCCACCTTCACCTCCGAGCTGAAGGGCGGCTCGGCGGCCGGCAAGGAGGCCGAGGTCACCGTCAAGGTCACCCAGGTCGCCAAGCGCGAGCTGCCCGAGCTGGACGACGAGTTCGCGCAGCTCGCCTCCGAGTTCGACACCCTCGAGGAGCTGAAGGCGGACAGCCGCAAGCGCCTGGAGAACATGAAGCAGTACGACCAGGCCACGCAGGCGCAGGAGCGCGTCCTGGACAAGCTGCTCGAGCTGGTCGAGGTCCCCGTCCCCGAGAAGCTGCTCGAGGACGAGATCAACACCCGCAAGCACAACCTCGAGCACCACCAGCTGGGCCAGATGGGCCTGGACCTCGCGAAGTACCTGGAGATCCAGGGCAAGACCGAGGAGGAGTTCGAGAACGAGACCCGCGAGGCCGCGATCAAGGGCATCAAGACCCAGTTCGTGCTCGACGAGCTCGTGAAGCAGGAGAAGCTCAACGTCAACCAGGAGGAGCTCACCGAGCACCTCATGCGGCGTGCGGCCTCCTCCGGCATGTCCCCCGACCAGTTCGCGCAGGCCGTCGTCGAGCAGGGTCAGGTCCCGCTGCTCGTCGGTGAGGTCGCCCGCGGCAAGGCCCTGGCCGTCGTGGTCGAGAAGGCCACGGTCAAGGACACCAACGGCGAGATCGTCGACCTCGACGACGAGGAGGACGAGGCCGCCGAGGCTCCTGAGGCCGAGGCCGCGGAGACCGAGGCCGCGGAGACCTCCGCCGACGAGAAGGCTGACGAGAAGGCCGAGGAGAAGACCGAGGGCTGAGCCCCCGGCACGGTGATCGACTGAGAAGGCCCCGGGGTGAGACCCCGGGGCCTTCTCACCACCCGGAACGGCCGATACCTCCAGGGGCGCGGGGAACCGCGCGATCAGCCACGACGCGCCCGCAGCCGGGCACCGGCCGCACGCCTCACGGCGAGAGCCCGCACGGCCCCGCCGACTACGCCCCCGGCGAACACCCCCATCTCCGGGATTCCCCGAAGGGACCCGCGCGTTAGGGTCCATGAATACCAGGGCAGTGGAGTCTCCGATACGGCTCCCGCCCCGCAGGGAACACGTGAGACGGCCCGGCGCCGTCGTAAGACGAGCAGGTGGATACGTGACGAATCTGATGCCTTCAGCCGCCGGCGAGCCTTCCATCGGTGGTGGCCTCGGCGACCAGGTCTACAACCGGCTGCTCGGCGAGCGGATCATCTTCCTCGGCCAGCCGGTCGACGACGACATCGCGAACAAGATCACCGCACAGCTGCTGCTCCTTGCCTCGGACCCCGACAAGGACATCTACCTCTACATCAACAGCCCCGGCGGTTCGATCACGGCCGGCATGGCGATCTACGACACCATGCAGTACATCAAGAACGACGTGGTGACGATCGCCATGGGTCTCGCGGCGTCCATGGGGCAGTTCCTGCTCAGCGCCGGCACCCCCGGCAAGCGCTTCGCGCTGCCCAACGCCGAGATCCTGATCCACCAGCCCTCCGCAGGCCTCGCCGGCTCCGCCTCGGACATCAAGATCCACGCCGAGCGGCTGCTGCACACCAAGAAGCGCATGGCCGAGCTCACCGCCCAGCACACGGGCCAGACGGTCGAGCAGATCACCCGTGACTCGGACCGCGACCGCTGGTTCGACGCCTTCGAGGCCAAGGAGTACGGCCTCATCGACGACGTGATCGCCACGGCCGCCGGCATGCCGGGCGGCGGCGGCACCGGGGCCTGAGCGGACCCCGCGAGGCTCCACGAGCCCCGTGGGACCCCGCCCGGGCCCGTGAGAGCCCGGGGGCCCCAGCAGCCCCAGCCGACCGCCTCAGCCCCTTTCAGGAGACACCGTGAACGCATTCCCCGGCAGCGGGATCCACGACCGTACGCAGGCCGCGCAGGACACCGGCTCGCAGGGCCGCTACACCGGTCCGCGGGCCGAGTCCCGTTACGTCATTCCGCGCTTCGTCGAGCGCACCTCCCAGGGCATCCGCGAGTACGACCCGTACGCGAAGCTCTTCGAGGAGCGCGTGATCTTCCTCGGCGTGCAGATCGACGACGCCTCCGCCAACGACGTCATGGCGCAGCTGCTGTGCCTGGAGTCGATGGACCCCGACCGGGACATCTCGGTCTACATCAACAGCCCCGGCGGCTCCTTCACCGCGCTCACCGCCATCTACGACACGATGCAGTACGTGAAGCCGGACATCCAGACGGTGTGCATGGGCCAGGCCGCCTCCGCCGCCGCGGTCCTGCTCGCCGCCGGCACGCCCGGCAAGCGCATGGCGCTGCCGAACGCCCGGGTGCTGATCCACCAGCCGTACAGCGAGACCGGCCGCGGTCAGGTCTCCGACCTGGAGATCGCCGCCAACGAGATCCTCCGCATGCGCACGCAGCTGGAGGACATGCTGGCCAAGCACTCCACCCGCCCGATCGAGAAGATCCGCGAGGACATCGAGCGCGACAAGATCCTCACGGCCGAGGACGCGCTGGAGTACGGCCTGATCGACCAGATCATCACCACCCGGAAGATGGACAACTCCAGCCTGCGCTGAGGCGGGGCTGGGGTGTAACGTCTGCCGCCCCTTGGCACGGTTTGGCACGGTCCACGTCAAAGTGAACCGTGCCGAGGGGGGCCCGTACGGGGGGCCAGGCAAGGTACCGTCGGACATAAGGCAGCACCAGGAGCCGCCGGACACGGACGTCCGGTCGTCTCCCAGGCGAAGGGGAAGCACACCGTGGCACGCATCGGTGACGGCGGCGATCTGCTCAAGTGCTCGTTCTGCGGCAAGAGCCAGAAGCAGGTCAAGAAGCTCATCGCAGGGCCCGGTGTGTACATCTGCGACGAGTGCATCGACCTCTGCAACGAGATCATCGAGGAGGAGCTCGCCGAGACCAGCGAGGTCCGCTGGGAGGAGCTCCCCAAGCCCCGCGAGATCTACGAGTTCCTCGAGGGGTACGTGGTGGGCCAGGAGGCGGCCAAGAAGGCCCTCTCCGTCGCGGTGTACAACCACTACAAGCGCGTCCAGGCCGGGGAGAACGGCGGCGCCCAGGGCCGTGACGACGCCATCGAGCTGGCGAAGTCCAACATCCTGCTGCTGGGCCCCACGGGCTCCGGCAAGACGCTGCTGGCGCAGACCCTCGCCCGCATGCTGAACGTCCCGTTCGCGATCGCCGACGCCACGGCGCTCACCGAGGCCGGCTACGTCGGCGAGGACGTCGAGAACATCCTGCTCAAGCTGATCCAGGCCGCCGACTACGACGTCAAGAAGGCCGAGACCGGGATCATCTACATCGACGAGATCGACAAGGTCGCCCGAAAGAGCGAAAACCCGTCGATCACCCGGGACGTCAGCGGCGAGGGCGTGCAGCAGGCCCTGCTGAAGATCCTCGAGGGCACCACCGCCTCCGTGCCGCCGCAGGGCGGACGCAAGCACCCGCACCAGGAGTTCATCCAGATCGACACGACGAACGTGCTGTTCATCGTGGGCGGCGCCTTCGCCGGTCTGGAGAAGATCATCGAGGGCCGGGCGGGCGCCAAGGGCATCGGCTTCGGCGCGACGATCCGCTCCAAGCGGGAGATGGAGTCCAAGGACCAGTTCGAGGAGGTCATGCCGGAGGACCTGGTCAAGTTCGGCATGATCCCCGAGTTCATCGGCCGGCTCCCCGTCATCACCAGCGTGCACAACCTCGACCGCGAGGCGCTGCTGCAGATCCTCGTCGAGCCGCGCAACGCGCTGGTGAAGCAGTACCAGCGTCTCTTCGAACTCGACGGCGTGGAGCTGGACTTCGAGCGCGAGGCGCTGGAGGCCATCGCCGACCAGGCGATCCTGCGCCAGACCGGCGCCCGCGGCCTGCGCGCCATCATGGAGGAGGTCCTCCAGGGCGTGATGTACGAGGTGCCGTCCCGCAAGGACGTGGCCCGCGTGGTCATCACCGCCGACGTGGTGCTCTCCAACGTCAACCCGACCCTCATCCCGCGCGACTCGCGCGGCCGGGGCTCGGGCGAGCAGAAGACGGCGTAGTCCGCACGCCTCCCGGGCGTTCGGGCACAGGACGACGAAAGGGCGTCCGGCGCACCGCGCCGGACGCCCTTCTCCTGTGCCCGGGGCCTACTGGGCGACCCGGACCTCCTCGCGCACGTCGGCGGCCAGCTCCGCGGACTCGTCGAGCGAGTACGTCTTGCCGGCGGCGGTCGGCTCGACCACGGCGACCGTGCTGTAGTCGGCCCACACGCACATGAACGTCGTCTGGTCCTTCTTGGTGACCGGGTGCTGGGTCTCGGCCTCCTGGCACTTCATCACGGCGCCGTCCAGCCCGCCGGGGGACACCGACTTGGGCTCGCCGACCAGGTTGACCTTCTCGTCGTCGGTGTTCTTGTGCATCTGCGTGAACATCACGTCGAGCGCCTTCTCCGGGTCCTCGACCTTGCCGTAGACGCCGAAGTAGGTGATGTTCTCCGCCGACTCCAGCTTCGTCACGTCGGCCGAGTCCTCGGGGTCGAGCTGCGTGAGGTCGATGGTGGAGTAGACGGCGCCGACCGAGGTCGCGTCGCTCACGCCGGCCGTCGCCAGGTCCTTGGCGTCGCTGGAGCTGGCCTCCTTCTCCTGCGCCGGGCCCTGACGGTCGTACTTGTTCGAGAGGACCGACGAGGGTGCGGTCAACTTGTGCGGGCCGTCGTCCTCCAGGCCGCCGGCGCCCCCGCCGCCGCCGAGGAGGAAGTACGCGCCCACGCCGATGGCCGCGACGACCGCGACCGCGCCGACGACGATCCCGGCCTTCTTGCCGCCGCCTCCGCCGGACGCCGGGGGCTGGGGCGGCATGCCGTACTGCGGCTGGCCGTACGGGGGCTGACCGTACTGCGGCTGCTGCGGCGGAACTCCCGGGTGTCCCGGGTGGCCGGGCTGCTGCGGGTGGCCGTAACCGGGCTGGCCGGGCGGGGGCGTCTGCTGGGGGTAGCCGTAGCCGGGCTGGCCGGGCGGGGTCTGCGGCGGCTGGCCGTACGGTCCCGGCTGGCCGTAGGGGCCGGGCTGCTGGGGCTGCCCGCCGTACGGGCCCGGCTGGTTGAAGCTCATGACTGGGTTCCCCCTCGTGTTCGCTGCTGCGGTGCCGTCAGACCTTGACGCGGATCTGCTCGCGGAGCCGGGTGGTGAGGTCGACCGCCGTGTCCTTGTCGACCCCCGTGCCGGCGTTGTCGCCGGGCGAGACCATGCCGACCGTGCTGTGGTCGGCCCAGGCGCAGAACCAGTCCGTCGACTCCTTCTCGGTGAGCGCGTTGGTGCTCTTCGTCGACTGGCACTTCGCCACCGTACCGGCGATCTCGACCTCCTCGGGCTCGCCGATCAGCTCGGCGTTCTGCATGCCGCCCGAGGAGCCGGAGGACGCCTTCTCGACCTGCTCCTGGATGTTGGAGAAGAACTTGTCCAGCGTCTTCTCCGGGTCGGCGATCTCGCCGTAACCGCCCACCATGGTGACGCCCTTGGCGGTCAGCAGTTCGGAACGGTCGGGGAAGTCGCCCGCGGTGCCGGGGTCGGCCGGGTCGTAGTCGCCGAAGTCGGCGGTGGACCACTGGCCGAGGACGGCGGTGCCGTTCTCGACCCCGCTGCTCTCCATGTCCTTCGCGGTGTCGGAGCCGCTCTCCTCGGCGCCGTCGCCGAACCGGTCGTACTCGCCCAGCACGGTCTTCGGCGTGGTCAGCTTGTGCGGGCCGTCGTCCGTCAGTCCGGCCGCGCTGCTGCCGCCGTCGCCGCCGAGGAGGAAGTAGGCGCCCACGCCGATGGCCGTGACGACCGCGACGGCGCCGACGACGATCGCGGCCACCTTGCCGCCGCCTTTGCCGCCGGAGGCGGGGGGCTGGGGCGGCATGCCGTACGGGGGCTGACCGTACTGCGGCGGCTGGCCGTACGGGGGCTGACCGTACTGCGGCGGCTGGCCGTACGGGGGCTGACCGTACTGCGGCGGCTGGCCGTAGGGCGGCTGCTGCGGGTGGCCGTGGCCGGGCTGGGCGGGCGGGGGCGTCTGCTGGGGGTAGCCGTAGCCGGGCCGGCCGGGCGGGGTCTGCGGCGGCTGGCCGTACGGTCCCGGCTGCCCGTACGGACCGGGCTGCTGCGGCTGCCCGCCGTACGGGCCCGGCTGGTCGTGACTCATGACGGGGTTCCCCTCCGGACGCTTACCTGGTGCTGACATCCTGGCTCAGAGTCGGCGACCCCAGACCGGCGGGGGTCGCACCGTTACAAAGGAATCGCGTTTCGGGACAGCGCCGTGACGGCTCTAAACTGAGCGCGTGACCGACAACGCTCAGCAGCAGCCACCAGCGCCCACGACCGAACTGCCGACCCAGTACGCGCCGGCCGACGTAGAGGGGCCGCTGTACGAGCGCTGGGTGGAGCGGGGTTACTTCGAGGCGGACGCGAAGAGCGACAAGCCGCCGTACACCGTCGTCATCCCCCCGCCGAACGTCACCGGCAGCCTGCATCTCGGCCACGCCTTCGAGCACACGCTGATCGACGCCCTCACCCGCCGCAAGCGCATGCAGGGCTACGAGACGCTGTGGCAGCCCGGCATGGACCACGCCGGCATCGCCACGCAGAACGTGGTCGAGCGGGAGCTCGCCAAGGAGGGCAAGTCCCGCCACGACCTGGGCCGCGAGGCGTTCGTCGAGCGGGTCTGGAAGTGGAAGGCCGAGTCCGGCGGCCAGATCAGCGGCCAGATGCGCCGCCTCGGCGACGGCGTCGCCTGGACGCGTGAGCGCTTCACCATGGACGAGGGACTGTCCAAGGCCGTTCAGACGATCTTCAAGCGGCTCTACGACGACGAGCTGATCTACCGCGCCGAGCGCATCATCAACTGGTGCCCGCGCTGCCTGACCGCGATCTCCGACATCGAGGTCAACTACCAGGAGGACGACGGCGAGCTCGTCTCCATGAAGTACGGGGAGGGGGACGACACCATCGTCGTGGCCACGACCCGCGCGGAGACGATGCTCGGCGACACGGCCGTCGCCGTCCACCCCGAGGACGAGCGCTACAAGCACCTCGTCGGCAAGCTCGTCAAGCTGCCGCTGACCGACCGCTCCATCCCGGTGGTCGCCGACGAGCACGTCGACCCCGGGTTCGGCACCGGCGCCGTCAAGGTGACCCCGGCCCACGACCCGAACGACTTCGAGATCGGCCAGCGCCACGGCCTGCCGTCCATCACCGTGATGGACGAGCACGCCGTCATCACCGCGCACGGCCCCTTCCTCGGCCTGGACCGCCTGGAGGCCCGCTCCGCCATCGTCGCCGCGCTGCGCGCCGAGGGCCGGATCGTCGCCGAGAAGCGCCCCTACGTCCACTCCGTCGGCCACTGCTCGCGGTGCAGGACCACCATCGAGCCGCGGCTGTCCATGCAGTGGTGGGTCAAGGTCGGACCGCTCGCCAAGGCGGCCGGCGACGCGGTCCGCGACGGCCGGGTCGCGATCCACCCGCAGGAGATGGAGAAGCGCTACTTCAACTGGGTCGACAACCTCCACGACTGGTGCATCTCGCGGCAGTTGTGGTGGGGCCACCGCATCCCCGTCTGGTACGGCCCGGACGGCGAGGTCGTCTGCGTCGGACCGGACGAGGAGCCGCCGAGCGGCGAGGGCTGGCGCCAGGACTCCGACGTCCTCGACACCTGGTTCTCCTCCGGCCTGTGGCCCTTCTCCACCCTGGGCTGGCCCGAGCGGACCGAGTCGCTCGCGAAGTTCTACCCGAACTCCGTCCTGGTGACCGGCTACGACATCCTCTTCTTCTGGGTCGCCCGGATGATGATGTTCGGCCTCTACGCCATGGACGGCACCCCGCCGTTCCACACCATCGCCCTGCACGGCATGGTCCGTGACCAGAACGGCAAGAAGATGTCCAAGTCCTTCGGGAACGTGGTCAACCCGCTGGACTGGATGGACAAGTACGGCTCCGACGCGCTCCGCTTCACCCTGGCGCGCGGCGCCAACCCCGGCGTCGACGTGCCGATCGGCGAGGACTGGGTCCAGGGCTCGCGGAACTTCGCCAACAAGATCTGGAACGCCACGCGCTTCGCGCTGATGAACGGCGCCACGGTCGAGGGCCCGCTGCCGGACGCGTCGGCGATGTCGCCCACCGACCGCTGGATCCTGTCCCGGCTGAACTCGGTCGTCGCCGAGGTCGACGCGTACTACGACGACTACCAGTTCGCCAAGCTGTCAGACGCGCTGTTCCACTTCGCCTGGGACGAGGTCTTCGACTGGTACGTCGAGCTGTCCAAGACGACGTTCCAGGCGGGCGGCGAGGCGGCCGAGGTCAGCAAGCGCGTCCTCGGCGAGGTCCTCGACGTCACGCTGCGGCTGCTGCACCCGGTGGTCCCGTTCGTCACCGAGACCCTGTGGACGACGCTGACCGGCGGCGAGTCCGTCGTCATCGCCGACTGGCCGGCCGACAGCGGCTTCCGCGACGAGGCCGCCGAGCGGGAGATCGCCACGCTCCAGTCGGTGATCACCGAGGTCCGCCGGTTCCGCGCCGACCAGGGGCTGCAGCCCGGCCAGCGGGTCCCGGCCCGCCTCACGCTGGAGGGCACCGCCCTCGCCGCGCACGAGCCGGCCGTCCGCCAGCTGCTGCGGCTCCAGCCGGAGGGCGAGGCCTTCACGGCCACGGCGACCCTGCCCGTCGCCGGTGTCGAGGTCGCGCTGGACCTGTCCGGCGTGATCGACGTCGCCGCCGAGCGCAAGCGGCTCGCCAAGGACCTCGCCGCCGCCGAGAAGGAGAAGGCCCAGGCGACGGCGAAGCTCGGCAACGAGGCGTTCCTGGCCAAGGCCCCGGACCAGGTGGTCGACAAGATCCGCACGCGGCTCGCCAAGGCGGAGGAGGACATCGTCCGCATCCGCACCCAGCTCGAGCGGCTGCCCCAGGCCTGACCCCAGGCCCGCGGCCCCGACGGCCCCCGACCGGTACCTTCCGGCCGGGGGCCGTTCACGTCGCGGTGGGGACCCGGTAACCCGGGAGAGGGAACCTGCGGGCTCCGCCCCGCCGGTCCGGCCCCCGTGCGCCGGCCGGCCCCGCCGCCAGGAGTCCCCGCCGATGTCCTCACCCGTGTCCCCCGCCGCCGCGCCGGAAGCGCCGGACCGCACCGCCGGCCGGGAGCGGCGCCACGACATCGACCTGCTGCGCGTGCTGTGCACCGCCGCCGTGGTGCTGGTGCACGCCTCCGCCGAGTTCATCGACGCGGGCCACCGCACCACCGGGATCCTCGGCGACACGGCCGGACGGTTCGCGGTGCCGGTGTTCTTCGCGATGGCCGGCTGGGCCGCGCTGGCCGGCGCGCCCGTGGGCGACGAGGCCCGGCTGCTCGCCCGGCTCGACCGGATCCTGCGCCCGATGGCCGTGTGGACCGCGCTCTACCTGCTGGGCGCGTACCTGACCGGCGGTCCCGGCGCCGGCACGGGCGAGGAGGCGGTGCGGGCGCTCTTCGGGTCCGTCGAGGCCTCCTTCCACCTCTGGTACCTGTACGCCTACGTCCCCCTGATCCTGCTGCTCGGCGTCGTGGTGCTGGTGGTGCGGCGGCGTGCCCTGCCCGGCCGGTCCCTGGCACTGCTCGCCGTCCTCGCCGTCACCCCCGCGCTCGTCGGCGACGTGCGGGAGATCACCGGCTGGGCGCCGCCCGACTGGGGGTGGTCGGTGTCGCTGTCCACGGTGGTGTACGCGGTGGCGGGCGCCGCCCTGCTCGCCGCCCCGCGCCTCGGGCCGCGCGCGCTGTGGGCCGTGGGCGCCGGGGTCGCGTTCGCCGTCCTCGCCGTGTACCAGCTCACGGTGCGCCACCCCGCCGCGTACGGCAGCGTGGCGGTGGCCGCCGTGACCCTCGCGGTGCTCGGCACGGTGGCCCGGGTGCGGGTGCCGGAGCGGGTCCGGCCGCTGGTGGCGCGGCTGTCGGACGCGTCGTTCGGGACGTACCTGGTGCATCTGCTGTGGGTGCGGCTGCTGGCCGGGCCGGTCGCCGAGCGGCTGCCGGACGGGCCCTGGGCGCCGGTCGCGCTGGCCGTGACGGCGGTGGCGGCGGCCGCGCTGTCCTTCGCCGTGAGCGTGCTGTGGGGACGGCCCGGGTGGCGGAAGTGGCTCGGCTGACCGCGCGCCGGGGTGCGCGGGGGAGAACCCGCGCCGCTCCGTAGACTGGGGACCGTGAGCGAGCGCCCAGATTCAGCAGGTCCCGACCCGGACGACACCTTCGACGAGTTCGCGGAGCTCGTGGAGGAGGAGACCCGCCGCGACCCCGACCTCGCGGTGATCGAGGCCGGCAGCCGTACGCTGCGCACCCAGGGCGGCCCGCCGCAGGCGGACGTCCCCGCGCGCCCCGCCGACCCCGAGGTCGACAAGGCCCTGCGCGAGGTGGAGGCGGAGCTCGCCACCCGCTGGGGCGAGACCAAGCTCGAGCCTTCGGTGGACCGCATCTCCGCGCTGATGGACGTCCTGGGCGAGCCGCAGCGCTCGTACCCGTCGATCCACATCACCGGCACCAACGGCAAGACCTCCACCGCCCGCATGATCGAGGCCCTCCTCGGCGCCTTCGACCTGCGCACCGGCCGCTACACCTCCCCGCACGTCCAGTCCGTCACCGAGCGGATCAGCCTCGACGGGGCGCCCGTCTCCGCCGAGCGGTTCATCGAGACGTACCAGGACGTCAAGCCGTACGTGGAGATGGTCGACGCCGCCCAGGAGTACCGGCTGTCCTTCTTCGAGGTGCTGACCGGCATGGCGTACGCGGCCTTCGCCGACGCGCCCGTGGACGTGGCGGTCGTCGAGGTCGGCATGGGCGGCGCCTGGGACGCGACGAACGTCATCGACGCCGGCGTCGCCGTGGTGACGCCGATCGACCTGGACCACACCGACCGGCTCGGCGGCACGCCCGCGGAGATCGCCGGGGAGAAGGCCGGCGTGATCAAGCCGGACGCGACGGTGGTCATGGCGCAGCAGCCGGTGGACGCCGCCCAGGTGCTGCTGAAGAAGGCCGTCGAGGTGGGCGCCACCGTGGCCCGCGAGGGCCTGGAGTTCGGCGTCCTCGACCGGCAGGTCGCCGTCGGCGGCCAGCTGATGACGCTGCGCGGGCTGGGCGGCGAGTACACCGAGGTGTACCTGCCGCTGCACGGCGCCCACCAGGCGCACAACGCGGCGGTGGCCCTCGCGGCCGTCGAGGCGTTCTTCGGCGTCGGCGCCCAGCGCGCCGGATCGCTCGACATCGACACCGTGCGCAAGGCGTTCGCCTCCGTCGCCTCGCCGGGCCGGCTGGAGGTGGTGCGCCGGTCGCCGACCGTCGTGCTGGACGCCGCGCACAACCCGGCGGGCGCGCGGGCGGCGGCCGCCGCGATCGGGGAGGCCTTCCAGTTCAGCCGCCTGATCGGCGTGGTCGGCGCGAGCGGCGACAAGAACGTGCGTGAGCTGCTGGAGGCGTTCGAGCCGGTGTTCGCCGAGATCGTCGTCACCCAGAACTCCAGTCACCGCGCGATGGACGCCGACGCGCTGGCCGCGGTCGCCGTGGAGGTGTTCGGCGAGGAGCGCGTGCAGGTCGAGCCGCGGCTGCCGGACGCCCTGGAGGCCGCGATCACGCTGGCCGAGGAGGAGGGCGAGTTCGCGGGCGGCGGTGTGTTCGTCACCGGTTCCGTCATCACGGTCGGCGAGGCCCGGCTGCTCCTGGGGAAGGGCTGAGATCCCGTGCGTACGCTCTGTTCTTCGACGCTGATCGGCGAGTTCTTCATCATCGGGTTCGCCGGTCTGGTCGCGATGAAGCAGCCCGACCTGTCGACCGGCACGGTGTGGACGGTCTGCGGCATCGCCATGTTCCTGTCCGTCGCGCTGTGCGGGATGGTCAGCCGGCCGGGCGGGGTCGCCCTGGGCTGGGCGCTGCAGATCGCGCTCGTCGCCTCCGGCGTGTTCGTCCCGATGATGTTCTTCCTGGGCGGGGTGTTCGCGCTGCTGTGGTGGGCGTCGGTGCACTTCGGGCGAAAGGTGGACGAGGCGAAGGCCCGTTTCGCCGCACAGGCGGAGCAGCCCGACACTGCGTGACGGACCGTCCGACACGCCCGGTAACCTCTTTGCCCCGCACCATTTGACGCACAAGGAGCCCGCAGTGACCCAGCGCACCCTCGTCCTCCTCAAGCCCGACGCCGTCCGTCGTGGCCTGACCGGCGAGATCATCAGCCGCATCGAGCGCAAGGCCGGCTGGAGGATCACCGCGCTGGAGCTGCGCACGCTGGACCAGGACACGCTGGAGCAGCACTACGGGGAGCACCGGGGCAAGCCCTTCTACGAGCCGCTCGTGGAGTTCATGGCGTCCGGCCCGGTCGTCGCGATGATCGTCGAGGGCGAGCGGGTCATCGAGGGCGTGCGCCGGCTCGCCGGCCCCACCGACCCCATCGCCGCCGCCCCGGGCTCGATCCGCGGCGACTACGGCGTGATCGTGCGGGAGAACCTGATCCACGCGTCCGACTCGGAGGAGTCCTCCGACCGGGAGATCAAGATCTTCTTCCCGGGTCACGCCTGAGGCCGTTCCGAGGCGCGCCGGTCGCAGCCGTGACCGGCGCGCCTCGTCGTGGGCGGATCCGGCGGTGACCCGGTGTGGCCGGACGGACACGGTAGGGTGCCGTCGCGCGCGGGACGCGGAACCGCGACGAAATCCGCGCATAACGATCACGTCGCGGCCGCGGCCCGGGTATTTGTCGTGCCTCGGAGGGTCTGGGAGCTTTGCCCCGGACCGTTTTTGGCATACGCACGGCGTTCGGGGGAACGGATGCCCCCGTTGGCCCGTCTCCACAGGCAGGGCGACGCGCCGTCTGACGACAATGGCGAAGACCCTCGCACAGTGTTCGCGAAGGCACGTCTACCATGGACGCCATCGCGTCACCGCACCCACCTCGCCGACCTGAGAAGCCCTCAAAAGCTCGCGGGAAGGCCAGACGAATCCTGATGGGGAACTCAATGTCGTTCATCGGCCGTGACATGGCTGTCGACCTCGGGACCGCCAACACGCTGGTGTACGTCAGGGGTCGCGGAATCGTACTCAACGAGCCGTCCGTCGTCGCGATCAACACCAACACCGGTGGCATCCTCGCGGTCGGTGCCGAAGCGAAGAAGATGATCGGACGCACGCCGGGCAACATCGTCGCCGTGCGTCCGCTGAAGGACGGCGTCATCGCCGACTTCGAGATCACCGAGCGGATGCTCCGCTACTTCATCCTGAAGATCCACAAGCGGCGGTATCTGGCTCGTCCGCGGGTCGTCGTCTGCGTGCCCTCCGGCATCACGGGCGTCGAGCGCCGCGCCGTCATCGAGGCGTCGTCCCAGGCCGGCGCCCGGCAGGTGCACATCATCGAGGAGCCCATGGCGGCCGCCATCGGCTCCGGCCTGCCGGTCCACGAGGCCACCGGCAACATGGTGGTGGACATCGGCGGCGGCACGACGGAGGTCGCGGTCATCTCCCTCGGCGGCATCGTCACCGCCCAGTCCATCCGGGTCGCGGGTGACGAGCTGGACAACGCCATCATCCAGCACATCAAGAAGGAGTACTCGCTCCTGCTGGGTGAGCGGTCGGCGGAACAGATCAAGATCACGATCGGTTCGGCGTACGACCTCGACACCGACGAGCACACCGAAATCCGTGGCCGGGACCTCGTCTCCGGGCTGCCGAAGACCGTGGTGATCTCCGCCGCCGAAGTGCGCAAGGCGATCGAGGAACCGGTCAACGCCATCGTGGACGCGGTCAAGACGACCCTCGACAAGTGCCCGCCCGAGCTGTCCGGCGACATCATGGACCGGGGCATCGTGCTGACCGGCGGCGGCGCCCTGCTGCGCGGACTCGACGAGCGGCTGCGCCGGGAGACCGGCATGCCGATCCACATCGCCGAGGACCCCCTGGACAGCGTGGCGCTCGGCTCCGGCAAGTGCGTCGAGGAGTTCGAGGCCCTCCAGCAGGTGCTGGACGCCCAGCCCCGCAGATGACACACCGCCACGACTCCGCCGTACGAGACGTCGCCTCTCGTACGGCGGAGCGCTGGTATCGAGGGGCGGCCCGGGCGGTGACGCCCCGAAGACCCCGCACCACAACCTGAACAGACCCCACCTCATACCCGTTCTCGACGAGGAAGGCACGGCCGCCGCACGTGAGGGACACGAAAGAGAGCCGGCTGCTCCTGGTGCTGCTGATCGCCATCGCGTTCGCGCTGATCACGGTGGACATCCGCGGTGGGGAGGACTCACCGGTCGACGGTGCCCGGCAGGCGGCGGCGTCGGTCTTCGGCCCGATCGAGAACGGCGTGTCCGGCGCGGTCGACCCGATCGGCAACGCGGTCACCGCCGTCCGCGAGTCCGGCGACCGCCACGACCGGCTCGCCCGGCTGGAGCGGGAGAACGCGGCGCTCAAGGCCGAACTCGGCAGCGACGACCGCAGCCGCAGCCGCCTCAAGCAGCTCGACAAGCTGCTCGGCGTCGCCGGCAAGGGCCAGTACGGCATCAAGGGCGCCCAGGTCATCGCCATAGGAGCGGCCCAGGGCTTCTCCTGGACCATCACCATCGACGCCGGCGCCGACGACGGCATCGAGCGCGACATGACCGTCCTCAACGGCGACGGCCTGGTCGGCCGCGTCACCACCGTCGGCCCGAGCACCGCCACCGTGCTGCTCGCCAGCGACCCCGACTTCACCGTCGGCACCCGCATGGAGTCCACCGACGAACTCGGCTTCGCCTCCGGCCAGGGAGACCGCCCGCTGCGCGTCGAACTGCTCAACGGCAAGGCCGAGATCAAGAAGGGCGACCGGCTGGTCACCTTCGGCTCGCAGGCCGACAAGCCGTTCGTGCCCGGCGTCCCGGTCGGCGTCGTCTCCCGCGTCGACCCCTCCGGCGGCGACCTGACCCGCACCCTGTACGTCACGCCGTTCGTCAACTTCAGCAAGCTCGACGTGGTCGGCGTCGTCGTCCAGGCGCCGAAGAAGGACCCGCGCGACACGGTGCTGCCCAAGAAGCCCGAGCCGACCCCCACGCCGACCGTGACCGTGACCGTCACGCCCTCGGCGCCCGCCGACGGTCCCGACCAGCCAGAGCAGTAGGAGCTGTCACCCCATGCGCGTCAACCGGATCCTGCTCTCCAGCTCGCTGATCGTCGTCGCCCTCGTCGTCCAGGTGAGCGTCCTCGCCCGCCTCCACCTCCCGGGCGCCGTCCCCGACCTGCTGCTGCTCGTCGTCCTCGGACTCGCCCTGGTCTACGGGCACGTCGGCGGCGCCCTGGTCGGCTTCGCCGCCGGCCTCCTCGCCGACCTCGCGCCGCCCGCCGACCACGCGGCCGGGCGCTACGCCCTCGTGCTGTGCGTCATCGGCTACCTCGCCGGACTCGTCAAACCCGAGAACGGGCAGGTGAGGACGGCGGCCGGACCGATGCTCGTGGTGGTCGCCGCCGCCGTCGGCTCCACCCTGCTCTACGCCGGCGTCGGCGCCCTCGTCGGGGACACCGCGGCCCGTCATGTCGGCCTCGGCGGCCTGCTGTTCACCGCCGCCCTGTACGACCTGCTGCTCGCCCCCTTCGTGGTGCCCGGCGTGATGGCACTGGCCCGGCGCGCCGAGAACGACCCCCTCGCCGAGACGAACTCCCCCAAGGCCGGGGACCTCTCCTCGGGCTGGCTCTCCGGCGGCACCGGCCTGCGCATCGGCGGCCAGCGCAACGGCCTGCGGGTCAAGGCGGCCCGCGCCCGCTCGGCCCGCGCCGGACGCATCAAGGGGGTCAAGCGCCTGTGACCTCCCCAAACTTCACCAGCACGAGTGAACGCGGCGGGAACGCGCGTCCACCGGCCGGTCGTTCACCACTCGTCAGCTCACACCCGCACGCGCTCTGAGAGGGGAGGAAGCCGCGTGACCAACATCCCCGAGACCGGCCGCAGTCCACGGGTCCAGATCCGGCTCGTCGTCATCCAGGTCCTCGTCATCTCCCTGCTCGGCACCCTCGGCGGGCGCCTGTGGTACCTCCAGATCCGCGAAGGCGACCAGTACGCCAAGGAGGCCTCCGGCAACCACGTGCAGCAGGTCGTCCAGCCCGCCGTGCGCGGCTCCATCCTGGACGCCCGCGGCGTGGCCCTCGCGGACAACGAGACGCGGCTGGTCGTCTCCGCCTCCCGCACCGACCTCATGAAGATGCCGGACGACGGCAAGGCGGTCCTCACCAAGCTCGCCGGCGTCCTCGGCATGAAGCCCCAGGACGTCATGATGAAGGTCCGGCTGTGCAACGCCGAGACCCCCCAGCCCTGCTGGAACGGCTCGCCGTACCAGCCGATCCCCATCACCGACGAGGCCACGCCCAAGCAGGCCCTGCAGATCCGGGAGCGCGCCGAGGACTTCCCCGGCATCACCGCCGAGCCGCAGGCGCTGCGCCGCTACCCGAGCCCCGGCAAGGCCAACACCGCCCAGGTCCTCGGCTACCTCTCGCCCGTCACCGACGAGGAGATCCAGCAGGCCCAGAACACCGACTCGCCCTACCTGCGCTCGGACATGGTCGGCCGCTCCGGCCTGGAACGGCAGTACGACAAGCAGCTGCGCGGCAAGGCCGGCGTCACCCGCTACGAGGTCGACAAGCTCGGCCGCGTCCTCGGCCAGGCCCAGTCCGACCCGGCCGAGCCCGGCGCCAACCTCGTCACCAGCATCGACTCCCGCGTGCAGCGCATCGCCGAGTACGAGCTCAACGAGGCGATGAAGGAGGCCCGCAAGCAGCACGACCGCAACACCAACCGGAACTACGAGGCCGACTCCGGCGCCGTCGTCGTCATGGAGGCCAAGACCGGCCGCGTCGTCGCCATGGCCTCCAACCCGACCTACGACCCCAACTCCTGGGTCGGCGGCATCTCCGCCAAGGACTACGCCGAGCTCACCGGCGAGAAGTCCAACTACCCGCTGCTGAACCGCGCCATCCAGGGCCTGTCGGCGCCCGGCTCCATCTTCAAGGTGATCCCGACGGCCGCCGCCGTCAAGGCCGGCTACTCCTTCGAGGGCCCCTACAACTGCTCCAGCTCGTACTCCATCGGCGGCCAGGTCTTCAAGAACTTCGAGTCGCAGAACCACGGTGCGATCAGCCTGGGCCGGGCGCTCGAGGTCTCCTGCGACACCGTCTTCTACGCCCTCTCCCACGAGGAGTGGAAGCGCGACGGCGGCAACAAGCCGAAGAAGAACGCCAACGACTGGTTCTACAAGGTCGCCCACCAGTTCGGCCTCGGCAAGGAGACCGGCATCGACCTGCCCAACGAGGTCACCGGCCGCGTCCCCGACCGCCAGTGGAAGGCCGACTACTGGAAGGCCAACAAGGACGCCTGGTGCAAGTACGGCAAGAAGGGCGGCAGCTACGCCGAGCAGATCGCCTACGAGAACTGCCTCGAAGGCAACCGGCTGCGCGCCGGTGACTCGGTGAACTACTCCATCGGACAGGGCGACACGCTCGTCACCCCGATCCAGATGGCCACCATCTACGCGGCCCTCTCCAACGGCGGCACCCTGTACACCCCCACCGTCGGCAAGGCCGTCATCAGCCCCGACGGCAAGACCGTCACGGAGATCGAGCCCAAGGCGCACGGCAAGCTGCCGACCTCGAAGAAGACGCTCGAGCAGATAGACGAAGCCCTCGAGGGAGTCGCCACCCGCGGTACGGCCGCGTGGCGGTTCGAGGGCTGGCCGCAGGACGAGATCCCGATGCACGCCAAGACCGGTACGGCCGAGGTGTACGGCAAGCAGACCACCTCGTGGTTCGCCACCTACACCGAGGACTACGCGATCGTCATGACGATCGCGCAGGGCGGCACCGGTTCCGGCGCCTCGGGCCCCGCCGTGCGCAACATCTACAACGCCCTCTACGGCGTGTCCGAGGACGGCGAGATCGACGACAAGAAGGCGCTGCTGCCCAAGCCGCAGAAGACCCTGCCCAAGGTCCGCACGGACGGCACGATCACCTCGCCGAAGGTCGCCAAGGACTTCGCCGAGGAGTTCCGGGCCACACCGTCGCCGGACGCCGAGGCCACGGCCCCGCAGCAGGACGACGACCCGGCCGACCCGCAGCAGGCCGGTATGGTCCCGTCGCCCGAGAACACCAACCGCGACACCCGCCGCAGACGACGGCGGGGCGGCGGTCCCGGCCGCGGCGGGGGACACCCGCGCGGCCGCGGCCCCCGGCCGCGCGCGGCACGCCCGGAGAGGACGGCGTCATGACCGGCGGCGTCAACAGCTTCCAGGTCTCCGGGTACGGACCCGAGCGGGCCGGCTGGACACGGGTGTTCGCCCGTGACGGCCTGGCCCGCCGGCTGGACTGGCCGATACTGCTCTCGGCGCTCGTCCTGTCCCTGCTCGGCTCCCTGCTGGTCTACTCGGCCACCCGCAACCGCACCGAGCTGAACCAGGGCGACCCGTACTACTTCCTGGTCCGGCACTGGCTGAACACCGGCATCGGCGTCGCCCTGATGATCGGCGCCGTCTGGCTCGGCCACCGCGGGCTGCGCACGGCCGTACCGCTGCTGTACGGCGCCTCGGTCTTCCTCATCCTGCTGGTGCTCACCCCGCTGGGCTCCACGATCAACGGCGCCCACTCCTGGATCAAGCTGCCCGGCGGCTTCTCCCTCCAGCCCTCGGAGTTCGTGAAGATCACGATCATCCTCGGCATGGCCATGCTGCTGGCGGCGCGTGTCGACGCGGGCGACAAGCCCTACCCCGACCACCGCACGGTGCTCCAGGCGCTCGGCCTCGCCGTCGTGCCGATGCTGATCGTGATGCTCATGCCCGACCTCGGGTCGGTCATGGTGATGGTCGTCATCGTGCTCGGCGTGCTGCTCGCCTCCGGGGCCTCCAACCGGTGGGTCTTCGGCCTGATCGGCGCGGGCGCTGCCGGCGCGATCACCGTCTGGCAGCTCGGCATCCTCGACGAGTACCAGATCAACCGCTTCGCCGCCTTCGCCAACCCGGAACTCGACCCGGCCGGCGTCGGCTACAACACCAACCAGGCCCGCATCGCCATCGGCTCCGGCGGACTGACCGGCTCCGGCCTCTTCCAGGGCTCGCAGACCACCGGCCAGTTCGTGCCCGAGCAGCAGACCGACTTCGTCTTCACGGTCGCCGGCGAGGAACTGGGCTTCGTCGGCGGCGCACTGATCATCGCCCTGCTCGGGGTCATCCTCTGGCGTGCCTGCCGCATCGCCCGCGACACCACCGACCTGTACGGGACGATCGTCGCGGCGGGCATCGTCGCCTGGTTCGCCTTCCAGAGCTTCGAGAACATCGGCATGACCCTGGGCATCATGCCGGTCACCGGCCTGCCCCTGCCCTTCGTGTCGTACGGCGGTTCCTCGATGTTCGCGGTATGGCTGGCGGTGGGCCTGCTGCAGTCGATCCGGATGCAACGCCCCATGTCCGCCTGACCGCCGCCTCCGACCGGGCCCCACCCGGCCCCGCCCACTCCCGCGCGCCACCGGTGCGGAGCGGCCCACTGCCGCTCCGCACCCACGGCGACTAGATTCGGTGCATGGCGGACACCAAACGCGAGATCGAGCGCAAGTACGAGTCCCACGACGCCGCTCTGCCCGACCTGACCCGCGTCCCCGGCGTCGCGTCCGTGCGGGAGCGGGGCGTCACCCACCTCGACGCCACCTACCACGACACCGCCGACCAACGCCTTTCCGCGGCCTCCATCACCCTGCGCCGCCGCACCGGCGGCTCCGACGCCGGCTGGCACCTCAAGTTCCCCGTCGCCCCCGGCGTGCGCGACGAGATCCGCGCCCCCCTCTCCGACACCCTCCCGGACGAACTCGCCGCCCTCGTCCGTTCCCGCGTCCGCGACCGGGAACTGCGGCCCGTGGTCCGCCTGCGCTCCGACCGCGACGTCCGGCACCTCCTCGACGACCAGGGCCGGCTGCTCGCCGAGGTCAGCGTCGACACCGTGCACGCCGAACGCCTCACCGGCGCGGGCGGCACCGCGCGGTGGACCGAGATCGAGGTGGAACTCGCCGACGACGGCGACCCGGACGTCCTCGACAAGGTGGAGAAACGGCTGAGGAAGGCAGGCGTGCGGCCGTCCACATCGTCCTCGAAGCTGGCCCGCGCCCTCGCCGAGACCGCGCCGGACGCCGAAACCGCCGGAGGCGACGGCACACCCCCCGCCACGGCCCCCGGGGCCGCCCCCCGGCACAAGCATCGCCCCCGCCCGCACGGCACGCCCGTCACCGCCGGCGACCACGTCCTCGCCTACGTCCGCGCCCAGCGCGACGCCCTCGTCGAGCTGGACCCCGCCGTGCGGCAGGACGTCCCCGACGCCGTCCACCGCATGCGGGTCGCCACCCGCCGGCTGCGCAGCACCTTCCGCAGCTTCCGCCCCGTCCTCGACCGCGCCGCCACCGACCCGGTCGCCGCCGACCTGAAATGGCTGGCCGCCCAGCTGGGCGCGGACCGCGACCAGGAGGTCCTCGCCGAACGACTCACCCAGGCCCTCTCCCGGCTGCCCGACGACCAGATCACCGGCCCGGTCGCCGACCGCCTCGCCACCTGGTCCGAGGCCCGCCACAAGGGAGCCCACCACCAGCTCGTCGCCGTCCTCGACTCCCGCCGCCACCTCACCCTGCTCGACACCCTGGACGCCCTGCTCGCCGACCCGCCCCTGCGCAAGAAGGCCGGCGCCGGCCCGGACAAGGTGCTCGCCAAGGCCGTGCGCAAGGACTTCGCCAAGCTGGCCGGGCTCGTCGAGCACGCCCTGGAGCTGGCGCCCGGCCCGGAACGCGACACCGCGCTGCACGAGGCACGCAAGAAGACCAAGCGCACCCGGTACGCAGCCGAGGCCGCCGCCCCCGCGCTGGGCGAGCCCGCCGAGAAGGCGGTCAGGGACATGAAGTCGCTGCAGAGCCTGCTCGGCGACCACCAGGACAGCGTCATGGCCCGCCGCACCCTGCGCGAGCTGGCCGCCGTGGCGCACGCGGCGGGGGAGAGCGACTTCACCTACGGCGTCCTGCACGCCGGTGAGGCACACCGCGCCCGCAGCGACGAGGAGGCGCTTCCCGAGGCGTGGAGCTCGATCAGCCGGACGTTCCCGTTCTGAACGCCGTGCGGGAGACCCCTCCGGGCGGGTTAGGCTGGATGGTCACCCGCCCCTGAGGCACCGGCCCGGGGGGACCCGCAGTCACCACACGAAGGTTCGCGAGATGCCTGCCGAAGCCGCCGAGTCTGTGTTCCCGCAGCTCGAAGCTCTGCTCCCGCATGTGCAGAAGCCGATCCAGTACGTCGGCGGAGAGCTCAACTCCACGGTCAAGGACTGGGACGCCTGCGACGTCCGCTGGGCACTCATGTACCCCGACGCGTACGAGGTCGGACTGCCCAACCAGGGCGTCATGATCCTCTACGAGGTCCTCAACGAACAGGACGGCGTCCTGGCCGAGCGCACCTACAGCGTCTGGCCGGACCTCGAGGCGCTGATGCGCGAGCACCGTGTGCCGCAGTTCACCGTCGACAGCCACCGTCCGGTGCGGGCCTTCGACGTGTTCGGCCTGAGCTTCTCCACGGAGCTGGGCTACACCAACATGCTCGCCGCGCTGGACCTGGCCGGCATCCCGCTGGAGTCCCGGGACCGCACGGAGGACGACCCGATCGTCATGGCCGGCGGTCACGCGGCCTTCAACCCGGAGCCGATCGCCGACTTCATCGACTGCGCGGTCATCGGCGACGGCGAGCAGGCCGTGCTCGAGGTCACGCGGATCATCCGCGCCTGGAAGGAGGAGGGCCGCCCCGGCGGCCGCGAGGAGCTCCTCCTGCGCCTGGCCAGGACCGGCGGGGTCTACGTCCCCGGCTTCTACGACGTCGAGTACCTCCCCGACGGCCGCATCGCCCGTGTCGTGCCGAACCGCTCCGGCGTGCCGTGGCGCGTGTCCAAGCACACGGTCATGGACCTCGACGAGTGGCCCTACCCGAAGCAGCCCCTCGTGCCGCTCGCCGAGACGGTCCACGAGCGCATGTCGGTGGAGATCTTCCGCGGCTGCACCCGCGGCTGCCGCTTCTGCCAGGCCGGCATGATCACGCGCCCGGTGCGCGAGCGGTCCATCACCGGCATCGGCGAGATGGTCGACAAGGGCCTGAAGGCGACCGGCTTCGAAGAGGTCGGCCTGCTGTCCCTCTCCTCCGCCGACCACTCGGAGATCGGCGACATCGCCCAGGGCCTCGCGGACCGCTACGAGGAAGACAAGATCGGCCTCTCGCTGCCCTCGACCCGCGTCGACGCCTTCAACATCGACCTGGCGAACGAACTGACCCGCAACGGCCGCCGGTCCGGCCTCACCTTCGCGCCCGAGGGCGGCTCGGAGCGCATCCGCAAGGTCATCAACAAGATGGTCTCGGAGGAGGACCTGATCCGCACCGTCGCCACGGCCTACGGCAACGGCTGGCGCCAGGTGAAGCTGTACTTCATGTGCGGCCTGCCCACCGAGACCGACGACGACGTGCTGCAGATCGCCGACATGGCCACGCGCGTCATCCAGAAGGGCCGCGAGGTCTCCGGCTCCAACGACATCCGCTGCACGGTGTCCATCGGCGGTTTCGTGCCCAAGCCGCACACGCCGTTCCAGTGGGCCCCGCAGCTGTCCGCCGAGGAGACCGACGAGCGCCTGGCCAAGCTGCGCGACAAGATCCGCGGCGACAAGAAGTACGGCCGCTCCATCGGCTTCCGCTACCACGACGGCAAGCCCGGCATCGTCGAGGGCCTGCTCTCCCGCGGCGACCGCCGCATCGGCGCGGTCATCCGCGCGGTCTACGACGACGGCGGCCGCTTCGACGGCTGGCGCGAGCACTTCTCCTACGACCGCTGGATGCAGTGCGCGGAGAAGGCGCTGGCCCCGTACGGGGTGGACGTCGACTGGTACACCACCCGCGAGCGCACCTACGAGGAGGTCCTGCCCTGGGACCACCTCGACTCGGGCCTGGACAAGGACTGGCTCTGGGAGGACTGGCAGGACGCCCTCGACGAGACCGAGGTCGAGGACTGCCGCTGGACCCCGTGCTTCGACTGCGGTGTCTGTCCGCAGATGGACACGAGCATCCAGATCGGCCCGACGGGCAAGAAGCTCCTGCCCCTGACGGTCAAGAACGCGGGCCCGGTGCCGAGCGGTCACGCGCACTGAGCGCGGCCCGGACGGCCGGGCGGCGGCACGCGAACACGAGAAACGGAGCAGCGGCCTCTTCGGCGGGGGGCCGCTGCTCCGTTTTCGTGCGGGGGGGTGCCGTCACGGCATCTGGCGGCCGTCGTACGGGCGGACGCGGTGGCGGGGGCTGACCGTGCGGCGGGGTGGGCGGGTGAGGGTGATCTGGCGGACCAGCTGCTGGAAGCAGGCCAGGGCGGCGACGCCCGGGAGGGCCGCGGCCGCCGTGTCGGTGACGGTGCGGGGCGCCTGGGCCACGCACAGCAGGACCGCGACGGAGGAGAAGAGCAGGACGACGAACCAGGAGTGCAGGGCGCGTCGTTGGTGCAGGGCCGCGCGGAGGATGGAGAGGGAGCCGGCCAGCCAGGGGCCGTACACCAGGATGGGCCACCAGGACGAGGAGTCGCCGCTGCTGTGCGCCGTGGTGACGAGGAGCAGGGGTTCGTAGGTGACCACGCCGCTGAAGACGCTCACCATCGACACGGTGACGGCCGCTATGGCGGCGATGGCGTAGCTGGCGACGCGCAGGGCGTCGGGGCGCGGTCGCGGGGGTTTGCGGTGGCCTCGCGGTGCGGAGCGCAGGGGCGGCAGTTCGGCCGTGATCTCCTGCAGGTTGTCCAGAGGGCTGCCGGCCGGGGGAGCGGTGACCGGGGTCTCCTCCCGCGGCGGCGGCACGGTGGGGGCGTATTCCTCGCCGCGGGCCTCCTGGAGGAGGTAGGCCAGTTCCTCGGCCGGGTCCCAGGGGGGCACGGCGGGTTCGACGGGTTCCGCGTAGACGGCTCCGGCCCGGTGCCGGCCGGTTCCCGCTTCGTTGAACGGGTCCGGTGCTTCGGTGTTGTACCAGAGCGGGTCGTAGCGTTCATCATTCATGTCAGGATTGATTCATCGGGCCGGTGAGCGCACTCAACAGCGGGCGTGTGCAGTGCAGTTGGAGCGGACCTGACCTGCTTGCCTTCATACAGCGACTAACGGCGGCACATTCACTTGGATGCGCGGCGAACGAGTGAACACCCGTCGGGACAATGGGTTTGTCGAAGGCTCCGAGTTTCCTTTTTTTCGATGGGCTTTTCAGCGTATGAAGCGCCCGGAATCGGGTCGTGCGGCCGTTCGCGGCGCTGTGGCGGTGGAGGGCTCACCCCGGCCGGACGTGCCGTCCGTGACGCGGTTTCGACCCGCTGCTCATCGCGGGAGACGAGTCCGCCGCGGACACCCCGGCCTCCCCGGGGGCGGACCCGCCGGCGCCTCGCACCCCACGGCCGCCTCCGAGGCGGACGCCTCCCTCGACGCCCCCGCCGACCCGCGCGGGGACGGCATGCCCGGGGCCACCTGGGGTACCGGAGCGCAGGGAGACCGTCCCGCCGGCTGGTGGCCCGCCGTACGGCGGTGCCACAAGGGCGGGCACCGGGGACCGGGGTCCCTGCTTGCACGTACCCTGAAAGGGACCACGGCCCTGGTGCCCGGCCGGCGCAGCCGGGGCCGTCGTCGTACGGCCGTACCCTGGAAGGGGAGGCGCGCCCCGCGCCCCCTTGCGACAAGGAGAAGATCCACTGGGCAAGCGACAGCCCGAAGGCCCGCCGCCCGCACCCGCGGTGCAGCGCATCCGACTGCGCTACACCAAGCGCGGCCGCCTCCGGTTCACCAGCCACCGTGACTTCCAGCGTGCCTTCGAGCGCGCGCTGCGCCGCGCCGAGGTGCCCATGGCGTACTCGGCCGGTTTCACGCCGCACCCGAAGGTGTCGTACGCCAATGCCGCACCCACCGGCACCGGCAGCGAGGCCGAGTACCTGGAGATCGCGCTCACCGAGCCGCGGGACCCCGAGCGGCTGAGGGCCCTGCTCGACGAGTCGCTGCCCGCCGGGCTCGACGTCGTCGACGCGGTCGAGGCCCGCACCTCCGGGCTCGCCGACCGGCTCACGGCCTCCGTCTGGGAGCTGCGGCTGGACGGCGTCGCCCCCGAGGACGCCCGCCGCGCGGTGGACGCCTTCGAGGCGGCCGAGACCGTCGAGGTCCAGCGCCGCACCAAGAACGGCATCCGTACCTTCGACGCCCGTTCCGCGGTCGTCGCCCTCGAAACCGTCGAGGAAGGCGCCGGGACGGATCCCTCGCCGGCTGATAGGCCGACCGACCGGCCCTGTGCGATACTGCGGCTGGTTGTTCGGCACGTGACGCCTGCCGTACGACCCGACGACGTCCTGTCCGGTCTCCGCGCCGTGGCCGACCTGGCGCCGCCGGTCCCCGTAGCGGTGACCAGGCTGGCGCAGGGGCTGTTCGATGAAGAGACCGGCACGGTGACCGACCCGCTCGCGCCCGACCGCGAGGCAGCAGCGACCGAGCCGCACACGGCCGCCGCCACTGCCGCCGCGACGGCGCCGGCGTAAGGAAGGTCCCGCGTAGGGACGGACGTCGTAAGCGCCGCCCTCGAACTCGGGAGCCACCTGGGTCGGGCAGCGCACCGACCAGAAGACTTTCGCCAGGCCGTGCGCATTCGGCGTACGGAACCGGCGAGACAGGACACAGAGAGCTTCCGAGCGGCGCCCGCGCCCCGGACGGCGGCCACCGCGCACCGCGCGGGCCGCGGACGTCACCGGCATCGCCGGACCAGGCGCGGCGCCCGGGAGCCTGACGGGAGAACCGCCCGCATGCTCGAACCGACCGAGTCCACCGAGGGCTCCGAACCGAAGACCCCCAGCGACACCCTGCCGCCCCGCCGGCGACGCAGGGCCGCGTCCCGGCCGGCGGGCCCGCCCGCCGCCGCCGACGGCAGCGCCGCGGAGACCGTCGCGCCGGCCATACCGGCCACCGAGGCGCCCGCCGAGGCCGCGAAGACGCCCGAGCCCGCCGAGGGCACGACCGACACCCAGCAGGAGACCGGGGCCCCCGCGCCCCGGCGTCGCCGTGTGGTCCGCCGCGCGGCCGCGCCCGCCGGTGCGGCGGCGTCCGCGGAGGCCGCCGAGACCGTCGTACCGGCGGCACCGGCCGCGTCCGAGTCGGCCGCGGAAGAGGCCGCTCCGGCCGGCGGTACGACGGAGGACGCCGCTCCGCGTCGTACCCGTCGTCGTGCGACGCGCACCGTGACCTCTCCGGCGGCTGAGGCTTCCGCCGAGGCCGCCGCGGAAGAGGCCGCTCCGGCCGCCGGGCCCGCGGAGGAGCCCGCCGCCGACGCCACCGAGGACGCCGTCCCGCGCCGTACCCGTCGTCGTGCCACGCGGCGGGCCTCCGCGCCCGCCGGTGCTCCCGCTCCCGCCGAGGCGGCCGAGGCCGTCGCCGGGCAGAGCGACGACGAGACCGAGCAGGCCGCCCCGACCGCCGAGGAGGCCCCGGTGAGCGAGAACGACAAGCAGGACGACACCCCCGCCGCGCAGGCCGCCGAGGAGGCCGCCCCGCGCCGCCGCCGTCGCGTCGTCCGCAAGGCCGCCGCCGGCTTCGCCGAGCCCGCGCGTCCCGCCCGCACCGCCGAGGACGAGGACGAGGAGGGCGCCCCGCGCCGTCCCGCGCGCCCCGCCGTCGCCGTGTTCCAGCCGCCGGTGTTCACCGAGCCGCGCTTCCAGACCCCGGAGCGGGCCGCCGCCGAGGCCGCCGCCGGACTCGCCGACGCCGCGGAGCCGGAGGAGGAGACCGAGGAGCTCCCGGAGGAGCAGCCCGCCGCCTCGCGCCGTCGCCGTCGCCGCAGGGGCGCGTCCGACGAGCCCGAGGCCGCCGCCCCGGCCGCCGTCGAGGAGGCCCCCGAGGCCGACGCCGAGGACGCCACGGAGCCGACCGAGGACCACGCCGACACCGACGAGGGCGACGACCACGCCGACACCGACGAGGGCGACGACCACGAGTCGTCCGGCTCGCGCCGCCGCCGCCGTCGGGGCGGCCGTCGCCGCCGGCGTGGTGACTCCGCCGACGCCGACGCCGAGGCGGAGGAGCAGCAGGACGGCGACACCGACGGCGCCGAGCCGAGCGCCGCCGAGCAGGCCGCCCAGGACGCCGAGGACACCGCCGAGCAGGCCGAGGAGGACGCCGAGGAGCGCGAGGAGCGCGAGGACAACGGCGGCTCCAGCAGCAGCCGGCGCCGGCGCCGCCGCCGTCGCCGCGCCGGGGACAGCGGAGGGGAGACCGAGCCGTCCGCCGACGACCCCGAGCGCACGGTCGTCAAGGTCCGCGAGCCCCGCCCGAAGGCCGAGCCGTCCGACGAGGTGCAGTCCATCAAGGGCTCCACCCGCCTGGAGGCCAAGAAGCAGCGCCGCCGCGAGGGCCGTGAGCAGGGCCGCCGGCGTGTGCCGATCATCACCGAGGCCGAGTTCCTGGCCCGCCGCGAGGCCGTCGAGCGCGTCATGGTGGTCCGCCAGCACGGCGACCGCACGCAGATCGGCGTCCTGGAGGACGGCGTGCTCGTCGAGCACTACGTCAACAAGGAGCAGGCCACCTCGTACGTCGGCAACGTCTACCTCGGCAAGGTGCAGAACGTCCTGCCGTCGATGGAGGCCGCCTTCATCGACATCGGCAAGGGCCGCAACGCCGTCCTGTACGCCGGCGAGGTCAACTTCGAGGCGCTCGGCATGTCGGGCGGCCCGCGCCGCATCGAGTCCGCGCTGAAGTCCGGCCAGCCGGTGCTGGTCCAGGTCACCAAGGACCCGATCGGCCACAAGGGCGCCCGCCTCACCAGCCAGGTCTCCCTCCCGGGCCGCTACCTCGTGTACGTGCCCGAGGGCTCGATGACCGGCATCAGCCGCAAGCTGCCCGACACCGAGCGGGCCCGGCTGAAGACCATCCTCAAGAAGATCGTCCCCGAGGACGCGGGCGTCATCGTGCGCACCGCCGCCGAGGGCGCCAGCGAGGACGAGTTGCGCCGTGACGTCGAGCGGCTCCAGGCGCAGTGGGAGGAGATCAAGAAGAAGTCCAGGAACGGCGGCACCGCCCCGACGCTGCTGTACGGCGAGCCGGACATGACCGTCCGCGTCGTCCGGGACATCTTCAACGAGGACTTCTCCAAGGTCATCGTCAGCGGTGACGAGGCCTGGCAGACCATCCACGGCTACGTCTCCCACGTCGCGCCCGACCTGGCCGACCGCCTGCAGCGGTGGACCAGCGAGGTCGACGTCTTCGCCACGTACCGGATCGACGAGCAGCTCGCCAAGGCGCTGGACCGCAAGGTCTGGCTGCCCAGCGGCGGTTCGCTGGTGATCGACCGCACCGAGGCGATGGTCGTCATCGACGTCAACACCGGCAAGTTCACCGGTCAGGGCGGCAACCTCGAGGAGACCGTCACCAGGAACAACCTGGAGGCGGCCGAGGAGATCGTGCGCCAGCTCCGGCTGCGCGACCTCGGCGGCATCATCGTCATCGACTTCATCGACATGGTGCTGGAGTCCAACCGGGACCTGGTGCTGCGCCGCCTGCTGGAGTGCCTGGGCCGGGACCGCACGAAGCACCAGGTCGCCGAGGTGACCTCGCTGGGCCTGGTCCAGATGACCCGCAAGCGGGTCGGGCAGGGCCTGCTGGAGTCGTTCTCCGAGACCTGCGTCCACTGCAACGGCCGCGGTGTGATCGTCCACCTCGACCAGCCGTCCTCCTCCGGCGGCGGCAAGCGCCGCAAGAGGGCCCGGGCCGGCGCGGCGGACCAGCCGCACGAGCACGAGGCCGCCGTCGTGGAGACGGCCGAGCAGGAGGCCGAGGCGGAGGCGGAGACGCCGGCCGAGGTCGCCGCCGAGGTGGCCGAGCCGGCCGCGCTGCCCGCGCCCGAGTTCACTCCGGACGAGGAGCTGTACAGCAGCGCCGCCGAGGCGGAGGCCGCGGCCTCCCGCGGCCGTACGCGCCGCCGGGGGAGCCGTCGGGCGTCCGCGCCCGCGGGCTCGCCGCAGCGCGAGAGCGCCAGGGGCGGCCGCAGGCAGGCAGTGGCCGAGGAGCGCGGGGAGGAGACGCCCGTCGCCGAGGAGGCGCAGGTCCCCACGGCGCAGGACGTGACGGCCGCCGAGGCGGCGGAGCGTCCCGTGCAGCCCGAGCCGGCCGCCGAGGCGCTGGCCGAGCCGGCCGCCGCCGAGGACGCCGTGGTGCCCCAGGCCGCCGAGGAGGCCGCTCCGCAGGGCCGTACCCGCCGCCGGGCCACCCGCAAGGTGTCCGCGCCGGCCGGTTCCCCGGCGGGCGCGGAGGCCGCGGTGGTGACCGTCGCCGAGTCGGCGAGGACGGAGGAGGCGCCGAAGGCCGAGGAGGAGACCCCGGCCGAGGCGGCTGCCGCCCCGGAGCCCGCGCCCGAGGCGTCGGCCCCGGCCCGTCCGCGGCGTCGCGCGGTGCGCAAGCCGAGCACCTCGACCGCGTCCGAGGACATGGCCGTCGTGGTCCTGCCGTCCGCCCCGGCGGAGGAGCAGAAGCCCGACGGGCCGGCTGCCGAGGAGCCCGCTGCCGAGCCTGAGGCCACCGCGCCCGCCGTCGAGGAACCGGCCGCCGAGGAGGCCGCTCCGGCCAAGAAGACCGCCGCCAAGAAGTCGGCGGCCAAGAAGGCCACGGCGAAGAAGGCCGCCGCGAAGAAGACGACCACGGCCAAGAAGACCGCCGCCAAGAAGACGACGACGGCGAAGAAGACCGCCGCCAAGAAGTCGACGGCGAAGAAGGCCACGGCGAAGAAGACGGCCGCTGCCGAGCAGCAGGCGCCGTCCTCCGTCACGGCCGCGGCCGAAGAGAGCTGACCGGACGTCTACGCTGTGTGGTCCTGTCCCCCGTGGGGCAGGACCACACGTTTTGTGTTCCATAAGGAGAAGGACCGCGATGATAGGCCTCGTGCTCGCGGCCGGCGCCGGCCGGCGTCTGCGCCCCTACACCGACACGCTCCCCAAGGCCCTGGTGCCGGTGGGCGCGGAGGGCGACCCGGACGCCGTGACCGTCCTGGACCTGACGCTCGGGAACTTCGCGGAGATCGGGCTGACCGAGGTCGGCGTCGTGGTCGGCTACCGCAAGGAGGCCGTGTACGAGCGCAAGGCGGCGCTGGAGGCGAAGTACGGGCTGAAGCTGACGCTCATCGACAACGACAAGGCGGAGGAGTGGAACAACGCCTACTCGCTGTGGTGCGCGCGGGACGCCCTGAGGGACGGCGTGATCCTCGCCAATGGCGACACGGTGCACCCGGTGTCGGTGGAGCGGGCGCTGCTGGAGGCGCGCGGTGACGGCAAGCGGATCATCCTGGCGCTGGACACGGTGAAGAAGCTCGCCGACGAGGAGATGAAGGTCGTCGTCGACCCCGGGAAGGGGATGACGCGGATCACGAAGCTGATGGACCCGGCGGAGGCGACGGGCGAGTACATCGGCGTCACCCTGATCGAGGGCGGGGCGGCCGAGGCGCTGGCGGACGCGCTGAAGACGACGTTCGAGCGGGATCCGCAGCTGTATTACGAGGACGGCTACCAGGAGCTGGTGAACCGGGGCTTCCGGATCGACGTGGCGCCGATCGGCGAGGTCCCGTGGGTCGAGATCGACAACCACGACGACCTCGCCCGCGGACGGGAGATCGTGGCCGGGTACTGACCGGCGCGGGCCGCGGGGGTCCGGTTTGACCCCCGTGGGCCCGGCCCCGTAACCTTGACCGTCGGCGTGTCCATCGGGACCGCCACATCCCCGTAAACCTCTTCCTCCCGGACGCGGGCCGCGGCCGGGAGAGGTCGTCCGCGTATGCGCGTGGGCGACTGGCCTGCGGGGGTGCCGTTCTTCGAGTGAGAGTGAGATCCGCGTGTACGCCATCGTGCGCAGCGGTGGTCGCCAGCACAAGGTTGCTGTCGGCGACATCGTCGAGGTTGACAAGATTTCCACCGCCAAGGTCGGCGACACGGTCGAGCTCTCGACCCTGCTCGTCGTCGACGGCGACTCCGTGACCAGCGACCCCTGGGTGCTGGCCGGCATCAAGGTCCAGGCCGAGGTCGTGGACCACCACAAGGGCCAGAAGATCGACATTCTGCGCTACAAGAACAAGACCGGCTACCGCCGTCGTCAGGGCCACCGCCAGCAGTACACGGCGATCAAGGTCACTGAGATCCCCGCGGCTGCGAAGTAAGGGACTGAGGAGAGATGGCACACAAGAAGGGCGCATCGTCCACCCGTAACGGTCGTGACTCCAACGCTCAGCGCCTCGGCGTGAAGCGCTTCGGCGGTCAGGTCGTCAACGCGGGCGAGATCCTGGTCCGCCAGCGCGGCACCCACTTCCACCCGGGCGCCGGCGTCGGCCGCGGCGGCGACGACACCCTGTTCGCGCTGCAGGCCGGTTCGGTGCAGTTCGGCACCAGCCGTGGCCGTAAGGTCGTGAACATCGTTCCGGTCGCCTGATCGGACGCTTTCGCGAGGCGGACCTCACTTCCCGACGGGAAGCGGGTCCGCCTTTCGCGTGTTACCCAAGAGACAACCCCGTAGTAACTGGAGGCACCCTTCATGACCACCTTCGTGGACCGCGTCGAACTGCACGTCGCCGCGGGTAACGGAGGCCACGGCTGTGCCTCCGTCCATCGCGAGAAGTTCAAGCCGCTCGGCGGACCCGACGGCGGCAACGGCGGACGCGGCGGCGATGTGATCCTCACCGTCGACCAGTCCGTGACCACCCTGCTCGACTACCACCACTCGCCGCACCGCAAGGCCACCAACGGCAAGCCCGGCGAGGGTGGCAACCGCTCCGGCAAGGACGGCCAGGACCTGGTCCTGCCCGTGCCGGACGGCACCGTGGTGCTCGACAAGGCGGGCAACGTCCTCGCCGACCTCGTCGGCCACGGCACCTCCTACGTCGCCGCCCAGGGCGGCCGCGGCGGGCTCGGCAACGCCGCCCTCGCCTCGGCGCGGCGCAAGGCCCCCGGGTTCGCGCTGCTCGGCGAGCCGGGCGACCTGCGGGACGTCGTCCTCGAGCTGAAGACCGTCGCCGACGTGGCCCTGGTGGGCTACCCCAGCGCCGGCAAGTCGTCCCTGATCTCCGTGCTCAGCGCCGCCAAGCCGAAGATCGCCGACTACCCGTTCACCACGCTGGTGCCCAACCTCGGTGTGGTCACCGCCGGTTCGACCGTCTACACCATCGCCGACGTCCCCGGTCTGATCCCCGGCGCCAGCCAGGGCAAGGGACTGGGCCTGGAGTTCCTGCGCCACGTGGAGCGGTGCAGCGTGCTGGTGCACGTGCTGGACACCGCCACCCTGGAGTCCGACCGCGACCCCGTCTCCGACCTCGACGTCATCGAGGAGGAGCTGCGGCAGTACGGCGGGCTGGACAACCGGCCGCGGCTCGTCGTCCTCAACAAGATCGACGTGCCCGACGGCAAGGACCTCGCCGACATGGTCCGCCCGGACCTGGAGGCGCGCGGCTACCGCGTCTTCGAGGTGTCCGCCGTGGCCCACACCGGGCTGCGCGAGCTGTCCTTCGCGCTCGCCGACCTGGTGGCCACGGCGCGCGCCGCCAGGCCGAAGGAGGAGGCGACCCGCATCGTCATCCGTCCCAAGGCGGTCGACGACACCGGCTTCACCGTCACCCGCGAGGAGGCCGGCGGCGAGCTGGTGTTCCGGGTGCGCGGCGAGAAGCCCGAACGCTGGGTGCGGCAGACCGACTTCAACAACGACGAGGCCGTCGGCTACCTCGCCGACCGGCTCAACCGCCTCGGTGTCGAGGACGAGCTGATGAAGTCCGGCGCCCGCTCCGGCGACGCCGTCGCCATCGGTCCCGAGGACAACGCCGTGGTCTTCGACTGGGAGCCGTCCGTCACCGCCGGCGCGGAGATGCTCGGCCGCCGCGGCGAGGACCACCGCTTCGAGGCGCCCCGCCCGGCCGCCCAGCGCCGCCGCGACCGCGACGCCGAACGCGACGAGGCGCAGCGGGAGTTCGACGGCTTCGAGCCGTTCTGACCGAGAAGCGCCCCACGCGCACGAGAAGGGCCCGTTCCGTCGGAACGGGCCCTTCTCGCTGTGGCCGGTGCTCAGGCTCCCGGGGTCCGGCTCAGGTCCGCCCCGAAGAGCCGCAGCAGCCGCTCCTCCACCACCGGGGTCAGGGCCTCGACGTAGGCGTCCGCCAGGTGGCCGAAGTCCCGGTACACCAGGGTGTTGCCCACCACGACCGGGCAGGTGCCGGACGGGGCGCAGACCCAGTCGTAGGGGTCGATGACCGTCACGTCCTCGGCGGCCGCCGCCTCGCGGATCGCCTCGGTGACCGAGGGCTGCGGGTCGGCCTCGGACCGCTCGTTGGCGCACGCGTCGAGGTCGTCCGGGTGGGCGACCGCGCAGTCCACCGCGTTGTTCTTCGGCCAGGGGTTGTCCAGCAGCGTGAGCACCCGGGTGCGGCCCTGCTGGAGGATCCGGTACGTCTCGGCCTGGCCCTCGCCCCACTCGGCGGCGATGTCGCCCTCGCCCCACAGCTTCGCCGAGTTGGAACTGGAGGTGACGACCAGGTCGGGCTCCATCGCGCGGATCTTCTCGATGGTCACCTCACGCCACTCGTCGCAGGACGCGTACGGGCCGTTGTTGTACGCGATGGTGATCTGGGCGACCTTGCAGGCGTTCTTGGTGAACGAGTAGAGCTTCCAGCCGTGCTCGCGGGCGATGGCGTCGAAGGCCGGGAACCACTGGGCGATGTGCGAGTCGCCGAAGAGCACCACGGTGCGCTCGCCGTCCTTGTCGCCGTACAGGCACGGCTGCGTCTGCTTCTCCTCCGACATGGTCAGCGCGCAGTCGTCGTCGTAGACCGCCGTCCGCTCGTACGCCACGTCGTGCACGCTCGGCGAGAGGTTGGACGGCATCTCCTCCGCCGGGTTCTGCAGCAGCCGGGTCAGCGCGGCCTGCGGGTCCGGCGCCTGGGCGATCGCCTCCTTGGTGTTCTGCTGCGCGCCGCCCGACGACAGGCTCGGCGGGAACTGCAGGGTGACCAGCGCGGCCGCCGCCGCGACCGCCGACAGACCCAGCCCCAGCGACAGGCCCCGGCCCGCGTGGGCCTTGAACGCCCGGTGGAACCGCATCGGGTCCTCGACCAGGTGCAGCGTCCCCCAGGCCAGCACGAGACCGCTCAGGGCGGCGATCAGCCGCAGCGGGCCCTCGTTCTCACCGAAGCCGAAGGCCGCGGGCACGATGACGATGAGCGGCCAGTGCCACAGGTACCAGGCGTAGGAGACCCCGCCGACCCACACGGCGGGCCGCAGCGACAGGAGGGCGCCCGCTCCGTAGCGGCCGCCCGCCGCGCCGCCGGCCAGCACGGCCGCCGCGCCGAGGACCGGGACGGCGGCGTTGTGGCCGGGGAAGACGGTGCTCTCGTCGAAGGCCACCGCCGCGTAGGCGATGGCGGCCAGGCCCGCCCAGCTGAGGACCGCGGCGACCGGGCGGGGGATGTCGTTCAGCCGGTGCGCCACCAGCGCCAGCAGCGCGCCGACCGCCAGCTCCCAGATGCGGCCCTGCGAGCCGAAGTAGGCCCACGACGGGGACGTCTCGGTGAGGTGCAGGTTGACGGCGAAGGACGCGGCGGCCAGGGCCAGCAGCGGGATCGCCAGCAGGGCCCGGCGCCGGAGGATCTTCAGCGCCACGATCAGCACGACGGGCCAGATCAGGTAGAACTGCTCCTCCACCGCCAGCGACCAGAAGTGCTGGAACGGCGAGGGCGGCACGTCGGTGTGGAAGTAGTCGGTGCCCGAGTCGGCCAGCCGGAAGTTGACGACGTACCAGGCGGAGGCGATGGCGTCCTTGGCGTAGTCCGCGAACCGCAGCGGGCCCAGGAAGAGCCAGGACCCGGCCAGCGTCGCCAGGACGACCAGCGTGGAGGCGGGCAGCAGGCGCATGGCCCGGCGGGCGTAGAAGCGGCCCAGCGAGATCCGTCCCTCACGCTTCCACTCGCGGAGCATCAGCGAGGTGATGAGGAAGCCGGAGATGACGAAGAAGACGTCCACGCCGACGAAACCGCCGGCCAGGGACGACACCCCCGCATGGGCGACCACCACCAGGGTGACCGCCACCGCGCGCAGTCCCTGGATGTCCAGCCTCAGCCCGGCGCCGCCCGCCGCGGGGGCGGCGTTCCCGCCGGACGGCGGTGCGGGGGAGTCGCCCCGCGCCTGGGGGACGGACGGGGTGTCATCTGCTGAAGGCCGCGGTGGGGACGCGAGATCGCGGGCGGACACCTTGGAAGTTCTCCTTGTTCGTGGAGCATGGAGCATCGGCGAGACCTGGGAAGTCTGCGACACGGTCCGGGGCCGGGTGCCTCCGGGACCTGCTGACGCCGGTGATCGACGCGGAGCCAGATGATCGAGCGTATCTCCGTCCGACCCCGGACCCGTCGCATCTTCCGCCGCATTGTCGTAACAAATGACTCAGGACGGTACGAAGGCGGCCCCCCGGGCCGGGACGTCCGCCCGGTCGGCGCACGGCGCCGAGGGCGACACGTCCGGCTTTCTCCCTGCTCGTACCGGTGATCGGCCGGAGAGGAGGCCACGTGGATGTTCCGGTCGGATTCCGTGTCCTTCGCGAGGGCGTCCCTCACCACGGCATCCATGACCGCCACGGCCTCGGCGGACTGCCCCTCGACGACGACCGCGTCGTCGAGCCGCCCGTGACCGTGCACGGCTCCGCGAGGCCGCGCGCAGTCCGGGGACGCGTCGGGATCCGCACACTCCCCGTCCGGAGCGTCCGCGCCCGTCCGTTCCGCCGGCCGCCCGGCTCCCCCCTCAGACCAGCGTGGTCTGCTCCGACGGGCTGGGGGCGATGTCGGACTTCATCTCGGCCTCCAGGCGGTCGTACCGGGCCATCGTGCGCTGGAAGGCGCGGGTGGCGAGGAGGAGGCGGTAGACGACGAGCACCTCGAAGGCGAGGAGCAGGGCGCCCGCGGCGACCGTCGGCCAGAAGATCGAGTTGGCCAGCGGCGCGACGATGAAGATCGTCATCTGGAACTCGATGCCGCTGAACAGGTGGATGCGGATCCGGTGGCTGATGAGGAAGTCGCGCAGCCGCACATAGCCGGGGAGACGCGTGATGAACGTCTTCGCCGGGGAGACGACGTGCGCGGGGGCCGGCGCCTGGGCGGTGACCGCGGACGCCTCGCTGCCCGTCGGCTGGGCGGGGACCTTGGCGGTGCCCTTCACCGGTGTGTCGTCGGCCTCGGAGTCCTCGTCGGAGCCGTTGTCCTGGGGCGTGGGGTCGATCAGCCCCAGTTCCGCGGCGCGCTCACGCTGGCGCCGCCGCATGTTCAGGCGGACCTTCCATATCTCGAGCGCGTCCATGTAGCGGAGCATGTCGAGGAACACCACGGCCACCGCGAGCCATATGTAGGTGACGTCCTCCGTCCGCTGGTACTGCCCGCCCATCAGGGCGACGGCGCAGACCAGCACGCGGACGCGGTCGAAGATGTAGTCGAGCCAGGCGCCGAACGCCGAGCCCTTCCCCGTCAGACGGGCGAGCTTCCCGTCCATGCAGTCCAGGATGAAGCTGACGTGATAGACGACGGCTCCGGCGATCAGCCACTGCCAGTCACCCTGGGCGAAGCAGGCCGCGGCCCCGATCCCCAGCACCAGGGCGGCCCAGGTGATCTGGTTCGGGGTCACCCGGGTCCACATGGCGGTCCACCGGACCAGGGGGGTGGCGACGGGGTCGACCAGGAGAACGGTCCACCAGGCGTCTCGCTGCTTCTCCGTGAGGCGGCGGACTTCGGGGAGTGAAGGTACACGCATGACCGTAAGTCTGCATGCTCGCCCGAACACTCTGCTTCCAAACGCGAGTGTGTGCTACATCACGAAAGTGATCACCGGGTGAACGGGAACGGTCGGTGTCTCAAGAGGAAGGGATATGTCCGAAGATTACGCTTGCGGGGGGTGTAAGTCCCGGAATTGACGGTCGCAAACACGAACGACGAGGGTGTGCGTTCCGCCGGTCGTGGCGGCCGACGTCGTCGAACAGGAATGTGACCGCGTTGCTGTAAACTTCCCCCCTGCGGCTTGACCCTGGAGGGGCCCCGTGCGCTCCGCGTCTGGCGCCGTATGGGGGTGCAGCGCTCGTTGCCGCTGGTCGCCTTGATGCCTCCATCATGTAGGCCACGTCGGGACTCGCCGAAGGGTTTGGGATTGAAGTGAGTGTGCGTACCCGCATCGGAAGCAGTCTGAAGTCGCGGACCAAGAGCGCGATGCAGGCGCAGAAGCGCCGGGCGTGGTTGTTGCGGGTGACACGGCAGCGGCAGGGCCTGTTGCGCTCCGACGCGGGTGTGCGCCAGGTGTCGTCCGGCAGTGATCCGTTGTGGGGGCGGGTGGTCGACTCGTTCACGGCGGCGGGTGCGGCGGCGGACAATCTGGGGCTGGTGGCGGACGCTCTGGAGCGTGCGGGGATCTCGTACTTCGTGGTGCCGGGTGTGTCGCGTACGGCGTGGGCGCTGGGGGTGCGTGAGTCGGATCGTGAGGCGTTCCTGGCGTCGATGCGGGAGTTGTACGCGGGGACGGTGGTGTTCGCGGCGCGTCCTCGTCCGGGTGGGGTGTCGGACTTCTCGTTGTTCGCGGACGAGGTGTGGCCGAAGTCGTTGTCGTCGGCTCCGGTGATGCGGTTCGGTGTGGTGCGTCTGGGTCCTGCGGGTCAGGTTCTGGGTGGTCCGCAGCTGGGCTGTGACGTGGAGTTCTGGCGGGACGGTGCGGAGCTGCTGACGGGTCCGCAGGCGGAGGCGGAGCTGGCGCGTGTGTCGCCGCAGGCCTCGGCCGATGTGCTGGCCGACTCCCTCGTCGCCCCCCGGCGCAACCGCATATCGGACGTCATGCCCACCAGCGAGCAGAAGTCCGCCAAGATCACCGTCCAGGGCCGCGACTTCCCGACGTTCGCGCCGTTCACGATGACCACGGTGGAGGACGTGACGTTCCCCATCGACGTCGTCTACACCTGGGTCGACGGCGAGGACCCCGAGCTGCGCGCCAAGCGCCAGAGGTACAAGAGCGAGGGCGTCCCGGCGATCCTCGACAAGGAGACCAACGAGTCCCGGTACACCAGCCACGACGAGCTGAAGTACTCGCTGCGGTCGCTGGAGATGTACGCCGGCT
Source organism: Streptomyces sp. DH-12 (assembly GCF_002899455.1). GTDB lineage: Bacteria > Actinomycetota > Actinomycetes > Streptomycetales > Streptomycetaceae > Streptomyces. The sequence continues at coordinate 5,075,231 of NZ_PPFB01000001.1, forward strand.
TCGTGCGACACGTGTACATCGTCACCGACGGCCAGACCCCCGAGTGGCTGAACGCCGACGCGCCGGGTGTCACCGTGGTGGACCACAAGGACATCTTCCCCGAGGGCGTCCTGCCGGTGTTCAACTCGCACGCGATCGAGACGCGGCTGCACCACATCCCGGGCCTGTCGGACCACTACCTGTACTTCAACGACGACGTGTTCGTCGGCCGCAGCGTCACCCCGCAGCACTTCTTCTACGCCAACGGCATCGCCCGCATCCCGTTCTCGCCGCTCAAGGTCGGCGTCGGCCAGCCGCACGGCGGCGAGACCGCCACCAACTCGGCCGGCAAGAACGTGCGCCAGCTGCTGATGAAGGCCCACGACCGCTTCATCACGCACAACTTCATGCACACCCCGCTGCCGCAGGTGCGGTCCGTGCTGCAGGAGCTCGAGGAGATGTTCCCCGAGGAGGTCGGCCAGACCATGCGCTCGCGCTTCCGGTCGCCCGACGACATCGCCATGACCGCCTCGATGCACTACAACCACGCGTACATCACCGGCAAGGGCGTCCCGGGCAAGTTCCGCTTCCGGTACGTCAACATCAGCCGTGAGGACGCGGACCGCCGTCTCGAGGGCATCCGGACGAAGCGCAACTTCGACTTCTTCTGCCTCAACGACGTCGACGTGCCGCCGGAGCAGCGCGCCGAGGTCACGGCCCGCATGTTCTCCTTCCTGGAGGAGTACTTCCCCTTCCCGAGCTCCTTCGAGAAGGCACCTGAAAGCACGTCTTCCGGGACGCGTTGATGGCACCGGGGTCGCGGCCGATCCGGAAGCTCGCGCGCAGGGGACTCGGCGTCGGACGGAAGGTGCGCGACCGGGCGTCGGCCGCGCGCCTGGACCGGCAGCGGCAGGCCGTGCTCGGCCCGGACGCGGGTGTGCGTCAGGCGTCGTTCCACGATCAGCCGTTGTGGGGGCGGGTGGTCGACTCGTTCACGGCGGCGGGTGCGGCGGCGGACAATCTGGGGCTGGTGGCGGACGCTCTGGAGCGTGCGGGGATCTCGTACTTCGTGGTGCCGGGTGTGTCGCGTACGGCGTGGGCGCTGGGGGTGCGTGAGTCGGATCGTGAGGCGTTCCTGGCGTCGATGCGGGAGTTGTACGCGGGGACGGTGGTGTTCGCGGCGCGTCCTCGTCCGGGTGGGGTGTCGGACTTCTCGTTGTTCGCGGACGAGGTGTGGCCGAAGTCGTTGTCGTCGGCTCCGGTGATGCGGTTCGGTGTGGTGCGTCTGGGTCCTGCGGGTCAGGTTCTGGGTGGTCCGCAGCTGGGCTGTGACGTGGAGTTCTGGCGGGACGGTGCGGAGCTGCTGGCGGGTCCGCAGGCGGAGGCGGAGCTGGCGCGTGTGTCGCCGCAGGCCTCGGCCGATGTGCTGGCCGACTCCCTCGTCGCCCCCCGGCGCAACCGCGTCGCCGACGTGCTGCCGACCGCGGAGCAGCAGCCCGCGAAGGTCACGGTCGCCGGACGGGTCCACCCCACCTTCGCGCCGTTCACGGTGACCACGGTGGAGGACGTGACGTTCCCCATCGACGTCGTCTACACCTGGGTCGACGGCCAGGATCCCGAGCTGCGCGCCAAACGCCAGAAGTACAGGAGCGAGGGGGACGTCGGCATCGCGGCCCGCGAGGTGGGCGAGTCCCGGTACACCAGCCACGACGAGCTGAAGTACTCGCTGCGGTCGCTGGAGATGTACGCCGGCTTCGTGCGGCACGTGTACATCGTCACCGACGGCCAGACCCCCGAGTGGCTGGACCCGGACGCGCCGGGTGTCACCGTGGTGGACCACAAGGACATCTTCCCCGAGGGCGTCCTGCCGGTGTTCAACTCGCACGCGATCGAGACGCGGCTGCACCACATCCCGGGCCTGTCGGACCACTACCTGTACTTCAACGACGACGTGTTCGTCGGCCGCAGCGTCACCCCGCAGCACTTCTTCCACGCCAACGGCATCGCCCGCCTGCCCTTCTCCTCGTACCAGATCGGCGCCGGCGCCCCGCACCCGCAGGCCTCCGCCCCCAACTCGGCCGGGCGGAACGTGCGCCGGCTGCTGGAGGAGGCCTACGGGGTGTCCATCACCCACAAGTTCCTGCACACCCCGCACCCGCAGCGCCGGGACGTGCTGAACGACCTGGAGCGGGACTTCCCGGACGCGATCGGGCGGACCATGCGGTCGCGGTTCCGGTCCATCGAGGACGTGGCGCCGGCCACCTCCTTCCACCACCACCTGGCGCTGCTCACCGGCCGCGCCGTCCCGGGGAAGTTCACGTACCGCTACGTCGACGTCGGCAAGGCCCACCTGGAGGAGCGGGTCGAGTCCCTCAAGGCGCGGCGCGGCTACGACTTCTTCTGCCTGAACGACGTGGACACCGCCCCCGAGCGGCGGGAGTACGTGCGTTCCTACGTCCGCGACTTCCTGGAGTGGTACTTCCCGTACCCGAGCTCCTTCGAGCGCGCCTGACGGTGGCGCCCCCACTTCGGGCGGGTCCGGTGTGTTGTCGTGCGGCGGCCCGCCGCACCCTTCCGGCCGGGTCCGCGGACTCCCCGGTGCGACGTGGTCCGCGAGGCCGAAGGGCCTGAGACGCCGACCGTTCTCGCCGCCCCCGCCAGGTGTCGGAGCCGCGGCGGGGACGGTTGCGCCACCCCCGCCGCAGGACTGACACGAGTCACTCATATGATCTTGGCTCTGTCGCGAAATCTTCACGCTCCCGTCATGTGGAGAAGTGCTGCCCGGATCCCTTCGGTGGCGGCCGTCTTTCACCGTTGTCGCGTCGACCGTGTGCGGTCGAGAGGGCGCGGTCCCCCATTCGTTCCTTTTCTCCAGTTGGTGCAGATGATCAAGAGACTGTGCGGCGCGGGCGTCGCCATGGCCGTCGGCGTCGCCGTCATGGTGAACGTGCCGTCCCTGCAGGCGTCCTCGGCCGCGAAGCAGGGGGAGAACGCCCTGCCGCTGGGCCCCGCCGGTCTGAAGGAGACCCGCACCACGCGGACCGTGCAGCCCGGCGTCACCCTCACCCGCATCGTCCGCGGTGCCAAGGACCCGGCGCTTCGCTGGACGGTCGAGGTCGCCGTTCCGGGAGGTGACACCTCACCCGACCCCGACGCGCCGCTGACCGTCCTGAAGGACCGGCCGAGCGCCACCGAGTGGGCGGCCGACCTGGAGCTGGACGGTTTCCGGGCCCGGGCCGAGCAGGTGACAACACCGAAGGCGGCCGATTACGCCGGAGGCACACTGGGATGGCGGGTCCGCGTCGGATCGTTCGACTCGCAGTCCGCCGCGACGTCCGAGCGTGCACGGCTGAAGGCAGCCGGGTACGCGGGGACCGTCGTGTACACGGGCTGGGACGGTGACGTCGCGGCCGGAGGCCCGTGGCGCGTCGACGTGCTCACCATCGACCCGAGCCGGTTCCGCGGGAGTCTCCGGGCGTCGTACGGCCCGGACCTGGAGAACAGCGAGACGACCAGCGAGCTGGCGGACGAGGCCGGTGCCGTCGCGGCGGTCAACGCCGGGTTCTTCGTCTTCGATCCCGACGCGGGCGCGCCCGGGGATCCCGCCGGCACGGGCGTGTACGACGGGCGCCTGCTGAGTGAGCCGGTGAGCGGGCGTCCCAGTCTGGTGGTCCACGACGACGGGCGGCGGACGGAGATCACCCGGTACACGTGGGAGGGACGTGTCGTCGGAGGGGACGCCTCGCTGCGTCTGAGCGGCCTCAACCGGGTGCCGGGTCTGATCCGGAACTGCGGCGGATCCGTGGACGACGCCCCGACCTCCCGGCCGCTGCACGACGTGACCTGCACCAACGCCGACGAACTCGTCGCCTTCACGCCCGACTACGGGCAGCGCACCCCGGAGGGCGAAGGGCTCGAGGCCGTGCTGGACGCCCAGGACCGGGTCGTCGAACTGCGCTCACCGCGCGGCGGACCGCTCCCGTCGGGGGGCAGCTCGATCCAGGCGACCGGGCGCCGCGTCGGCGAGCTGTCGGGCCTCGCGGGGATCGGTGAGAACCTGAGCCTGAGGACGGCCCTGCTGGACCCGCGCGGGCGCCGGGTCTCGCCCTCCCCCGGGACCGACGTCCTGAACGCCGGCCCGGAACTCGTCCGCGACGGACGGCTCCACATCACCCCCGCCGCCGACGGCATGGTGCGCCGGGACGACCCGAGCTTCTACTACGGCTGGGCGCACAAGCGCAATCCGCGCACGCTGGCCGGGGTGGACGCGGCCGGCCGCACCGTGCTGGTCACCGCCCACGGACGCAGCACCGACGCCCTCGGGCTCAGCATCGGCGAGAGCGCCGAGGTCGCCAAGACGCTCGGGCTGCGCGACGCGGTCAGCCTCGACGGCGGCGGCTCGACCACGATGGTGGTCGACGGCGCGGTGCTCACCGCGCCGTCCGACCCCACCGACGAACGCCCCGTCGGCGACGCCCTGCTGATCCTGCCCCGCAGGGACTGACCCGCCGGCCGACGCGTCGCTAGGCCGGCTGCCCGGGTCGTTCCGACGCGGACCTGGCGGGCGGCGTGAGCCGCGCGGGCGCCGGGGGCGCCTGTCGTGGACCGGGGACTCCCGCGGCCGTCCGCCCGGTCATCCGTGCCCTGTGCGTCCCGGCCGCCGCGCACAGGGCGCGTACGGCCCCGGCGAAGCGTTCCTGGGACGAGGGCTCGGCCGGGCCCAGCAGTTCCAGTCTCAGGTCCGCGCGCGCCTGCGCCAGACCGTCCTTCTCCGGATGCCGGACCGCTTCCAGCAGGGCCGGCACCCCCGTCGCGTCCGGGGTCAGGACGGTCGCCGCCGTCACCGTCGGGAAGGCCGCGCGGAACGCGGCCTCGGACATCCCGCCCGTGTTGGCCACCGCGTACGGCTTGCCGCTCGCCAGGAAGTCGCTGATCACGCTCGACACGTCGCTGATCAGCAGGTCGGCGACGTTGAAGCAGGAGTACAGCGAAGGGCGGGCGTCGACGACGACCTGGTGCTCCCACTCCGGCAGCGACGCCCAGTACGCCGCCTCCCAGGCCGCCGTCGCCCGCGCCACGGCCTCCGCGCGGCCCGGCGGGGGAGCGGACTGGACGAGCATCCGCTCGGCCTGGTCGGCGCCCTCCCGGAACTCCGCGGCGGTCAGCCGGGTCAGCTCGGCGGTGCGGGCGGCCAGCTCCTTCGACGGGGCGGGACGCGAGCCGGAGCGGGCCCGGTTGGCCGCGCGGATCAGCTCCCGGACACGGCGGTCCGCGGCGCCCGCCCGCGGGTCCACCGAACCGGTCAGCGGGTGCGGCTTGTACAGCAGACGCACCCCCGGGTCCGCGAGCAGCGCCCGCACCAGGTTCTCGCCGGCCGCGATCACCGAGGTGTTGCCCGGGTTGCCGTCCCAGCCCTCCCAGGTCGGCGCGTACAGCACGGTGGTGTACGCGCCCGTGGGCGGCCCCGCGTACGGCCGCACCGCGTCCAGCTGCGGGCGGCCGATCTCCACCACGTCCTTGTCCTCGACCCCCACCTCGGCCAGCGCGTACCGCTCGCGCGCCGCCGGACCCGCGACCCACACCTCGTCGTACGCCTTCGCGTACGGGTTGCACGAGGACAGCTTGTCGCTCTCCCCGTGGTTGACGAAGGCGTGCTTGATGGTGGGGATGCGCAGCACCTGCGAGGTCTTGCCCGAGTTGGACGGGTGGATGAGCACCTGGAGCGTGGAGTGCTCCAGGCGCATCAGGGTGGGCACCTTCGGCAGGCACACGATCGGGATGTCGGTCGCCGGGATCCGCGACACCATGGACCGCTCGCGCAGCACGATGAGCGGCCGGCCGTCGAGCCGGGCCAGCGGCTCCAGCCACATCCCCGCCTGGTAGACGGAGGACGGCCCGCCGGAGAAGTACAGCCCCACCGTGGGCCGGTACTCGGCCAGCCACGCGTCGAACCAGGCGAGCACCTCCTGCTCGCCCGCCGGCCGCCGCCCCGGCAGCAGCCGCAGCGACAGCGTCACCAGTCCGCCCAGCGCGAGCGCCAGCGACAGCGCGATCCCGGCCGCCGCGCACCGCGTGTCGTCCGTCACCGCCGTCGCCGTCAGCCCGGCCGTCGCGGGCAGCCCGAACACCAGCAGCCGGTGCCCGGGGCGGCGCAGCAGCGCGGGCGGGGCGGAGGTGAGGCGCAGCGCGGAGGCGTCGATGTTGCGGGTCACCACGGGCAGGGTGCGGGTGCGGCGCACCAGCACGGACACCGCCTGGATGGCGCAGTGCAGGGCGTAGCAGAGCAGCAGACCGGCGAGCAGCGGCGCGTACTGCGTCTCACGCTGCTGCTCGCCGAGCCGCAGCAGGCCCACCACCAGCAGCAGGTCGCGCAGCACATGGCGGACGGTGACGTCCGCGTGCGCCTTGGCGAACAGCGCCGGCACGCCCCGCTGCCAGCGGTACAGCACGCCCTCGGCGGCCAGCGAGAGGGCGGTGGCGGCCAGCAGCAGCGGCACGTGCGGGGCCAGCGCCGCCACGGCCTGCGCCGCATAGGCGCCGGCCAGGACGGACGCCGTCAGCACCGTGGTGAGCGCGGGGCGGCCGGGCAGGCGGGGCAGCGGGAGGCGGGGCCGGCGGATTCCCGCCCGGAACCGCCGACGGGACGTGGGTCGGGACACTGCGGTCGCTCCAGGGTCGTGAGGGACGTGCGCTGGGGTTAACGGCCGTCGCCCTCCGGACGACACGCGTGTGACGCGCGGTCCTCGGCCCGGTGCCGTCGCACAGGTGCCCGCACGCCGGGTCGCACGGACGGGGTGCGGCGTCGCGTGCCCGGAGCGGCCGTGTCCGGGGGCTGGACCGCCGAGCGTCCTTCGATGCGCTTCGCGTAGATTGCCTGGCGGGCGAAACGATCGATCCGAGGGGAGCGACGGCAAGGTGGCAGGGGCACGGCAGGCCGTGGGCGAGGCGCGCAGGATCGTCGTCAAGGTCGGCTCCTCGTCGCTGACCACCGCGGCGGGCGGACTGGACGCCGACCGCGTGGACGCGCTCGTGGACGTCCTGGCCAAGACCAGGAGCGGCGGGGAGCGGGAGGTCGTCCTCGTCTCCTCGGGCGCCATCGCCGCCGGACTCGCCCCGCTGGGACTGCGCCGCCGCCCCCGCGACCTGGCCCGCCAGCAGGCCGCCGCCAGCGTCGGCCAGGGCCTCCTGGTCGCCCGCTACACCGCCTCCTTCGCCCGCTACGGCGTCCGCGTCGGCCAGGTGCTGCTGACCAGCGACGACATGAGCCGCCGCGCCCACCACCGCAACGCCTCCCGCACCCTGGACAAGCTGCTCGCGATGGGCGCCCTCCCGGTCGTCAACGAGAACGACACGGTGGCCACCGACGAGATCCGCTTCGGCGACAACGACCGCCTCGCCGCCCTCGTCGCCCACCTGGTCCACGCCGACCTGCTGGTGCTGCTGTCCGACGTGGACGGCGTCTACGACGGCGACCCGTCCCGCCCCGGCACCTCACGGATCGCCGAGGTCAGGGGCCCCGAGGACCTCGCCCACGTGGAGATCGGCAGCGCCGGCAAGGCGGGCGTCGGCACCGGCGGCATGGTCACCAAGGTCGAGGCCGCCCGGATCGCCGCCGCCGCAGGCATCCAGGTGGTGCTGACCAGCGCGGTCCACGCGGCCGAGGCGCTCGGCGGCGGCGACACCGGCACCTACTTCCACCCCACCGGACGCCGCTCCGCCGACCGGCTGCTGTGGCTCCAGCACGCCTCCACCCCGCAGGGCTCGCTCACCCTGGACGACGGCGCGGTGCGCGCGGTCGTCCAGGGCCGCAAGTCACTGCTGCCGGCCGGCATCGCGGGCGTCGAGGGCGACTTCAGCGCGGGCGACCCGGTGGAGCTGCGGGACCGGGAGGGACGCGCGGTGGCCCGCGGGCTCGTCAACTTCGACGCCAAGGAGATCCCCCTCCTGGTGGGCCGCTCCACCCGCGAACTCGCCCGGGAACTCGGCCCCGGGTACGAACGCGAGGTCGTACACAGGGACGATCTCGTGGTCCTGCATCCGTAATGCACCAGAACGTCGGCCCTCGGTGGTGGACGTTCCGCGAAACCGCCCCGCGAACCGCGACGGCCTGCTCCACTTTGTCACAGGGACACATTCCGCCCGGCCGGGCGGTCCGCGTGTGAAGGAGGCCGTCGTGAGACGAGTGCGCCCTGGGACACCGGTGTCCCGCGGTGGTCGCGGTCCCCGGGCGGCGGGCGAGGAACGCGCCCTGACCAGCGTCGCGGCCGGGGACCGGCACCGGGGCGGCGAGGCGCGCGACCTGCCCCGCCTGTGGCATGTCACGCTCAGCGTGTCCGGTGCGCCCGCGCCGGTCGCGGAGGTCCGGCGGGCGCTGGAACAGCTCGCCCACGACCATCCCTTCCTGCTGACCAGCCGCTACGCCGACGACCATGCGGAGATCCGCTACTGGGAGGAGGCCCGCGACCTGCACGACGCGGCCGCGGTGGCGCTGCGCCTGTGGGGGGAGCACCGGCGGACCGCGGGGCTGCCGCCGTGGGAGATCGTGGGCCTGGAGGTCATCGACCGGGTCACCTATCGCCAGCGGGTCGCCGCCGGACACGGGCCGGTGCCGGCCACCCCGGTCGGGGTGCACCCCTTCCCGTAGTGTCGGGCGCCCCACCGGTCACATCCGTTATGACGGTGAATGTCCCTGTCTCGGGGTGTGGGACGAACGCCTCCGCGGCGCGCCGCGCGCACTACGCTTCCTTCCATGACCACGCTCTCGCCGTTCGACTCCATGTCCCCGGTCAGCCAGGCCGCCTACCGCGCCAAGGGCGCCGCCGCCACCCTCGCGCCGCTGCCGCGCGCCGCCAAGGACGACGCGCTGCTCGCCATCGCGGACGCGCTGGAGGTCCGCACGAGCGAGATCGTCGAGGCCAACGCACAGGACGTGGCGAAGGCGCGCGAGGCCGGCACCAGCGAGGGCATGATCGACCGGCTCACCCTCACCCCGGAGCGGGTCCGCGCCATCGCCGCCGACGTGCGCGACGTGGCCGCGCTGCCCGACCCGGTCGGCGAGGTCGTCCGCGGCTCGAGCCTGCCCAACGGCATCGACCTGCGCCAGGTCCGGGTGCCGCTCGGCGTCGTCGGCATCATCTACGAGGGCCGGCCCAACGTGACGGTCGACGCCGCCGCCCTCTGCCTGAAGTCGGGCAACGCGGTCCTGCTGCGCGGCTCCTCCTCCGCCTACCGCTCCAACACCGCGCTGGTGCGGGTGCTGCGCGACGCCGTGCACGGCGCGGGCCTGCCCGCCGACGCCGTCCAGATGGTCCCCGGGGAGAGCCGGGACAGCGTGCGCGAGCTGATGCGCGCCCGCGGCCTGGTCGACGTGCTGATCCCGCGCGGCGGCGCCTCGCTGATCAACACCGTCGTGCAGGAGTCCACCGTCCCCGTCATCGAGACCGGCACCGGCAACTGCCACGTCTACGTCGACGCCCGGGCCGACATCGACATGGCCGTCGAGATCCTGGTGAACTCCAAGGCGCAGCGGGTCGGCGTGTGCAACGCCGCCGAGACGCTGCTGGTGCACCAGGACATCGCCGCCGAGTTCCTGCCCCGCGCGCTGGACGCCCTCGCCGACGCCGGGGTCACCGTGCACGCCGACGAGCGCGTGATGGCGTACGCCAAGGACTCCCGCGCCACCGTCGTGGAGGCCACCACGGAGGACTGGGAGACCGAGTACCTCTCCCACGACATCGCCGCCGCCGTGGTCGACTCCCTGGACCGGGCGGTCGAGCACATCCGGCTGTGGACCTCCGGCCACACCGAGGCCATCGTCACCAGCTCCCAGCAGGCCGCCCGCCGGTTCACCCAGCTGGTGGACTCCACCACGGTCGCGGTGAACGCCTCCACCCGGTTCACCGACGGCGGCCAGTTCGGCTTCGGCGCGGAGATCGGCATCTCCACGCAGAAGCTGCACGCCCGCGGTCCGATGGGTCTGCCCGAGCTGACCAGCACGAAGTACATCGTCACCGGCGACGGCCACACCCGGCGCTGACCGGCGCGCCCCGCGGGGCGCCTCCGCGGGCGGTGTCCGGTGGACGGACGAATTTCCGTACCGTCTGCCCAAATTGACCCCCCAGGTCTACTCTGGATCCGTGCCGGAGGACGTGGGGGGCACGCCGTTCCCGGACGGCTGGAAGCCCGACGACGACGACCACGACCGCGGGGTGTCGGACGAAGAGTTCGCCTCCGTGGTCCTCGACGAGGCCTTCGTCCGGGCGGCCGCGGTGCACGAGCCGACGGCCGTGGAGCGCCTCCTGGCCGCCGCGCAAGCCAGGGCCGAGGCCTCCGAGGCCGAGGCCCACCGCGCCCGCGCCCGGCGGCACGACGACGCCCACGGCGGCTACCGGGGCGCCGGCGGCCACCGCCCCGACGACGAGGACGCCGACGTCCTGGAGTCCGACCACGGCTGCCCCTACGGCCGGCAGGTCCGCTGGCACCGGCCGGTCGCCTGGATGCTGACCCTGCTGATGGGCGTCGGCATGGTCGCGCTCGCCTTCTCCGCGGTCTACCGGGGCGGCTCCGCGCAGCGCCAGGACCCCGCCCCGCCGCCGGCCACCACCGGGGTCGGCCCGGGTGCCGCCGAGCCCTCCGCGTCGGCCGACCACTCCCGGCCGGCCGTCCCGGTGCTCCCCACCGGCGGCCCCTGAGAGCGGCCCGCGGCGTGGCGGGAACCTGCCACGGGCCGGATCGCCGACGGGCGTTTACCGGCACCCCGCCGGACCTACCCTGAAGGTATGGGAGAGCCTTCGGACCCGCCCGAGGGGACGCCCGGGGGAGGCGGCGAGGACGAGTACCGGTCCGTCGTCTTCGACGAGACCTTCGTGCGCGCTGCACGGCTCCAGGAGTTCTCCGCGCAGGAGCGCATCACCGACCACACGCCCGCCGTGCGGCGTCTCCCGCCGGCCCGCCGCGGCGGGCTGTCCCGGCAGGCCCTCGTGCTGGTCCTGCTGATCGCCGTGGCCTTCGGCACCGCCGTCTACATGGGCGTACGCCACCCCTACCGGACACCCGTCGCCGAGCGGCCCGCCGAGCCCCTGCGGATGACCGTCGTGCCCCTCGCCCCCGAGGACCCGGTGCCCGGCGCCCGCGACGTGGAGCGGCTGTACGCGCACAGTCCCGCCGCGCGGTTCCGCCCCGGAGCCGAGGGCGTGCCCCTCCCGCCGACCCGGCGCACCGCGCACTTCTCCGACGACCAGGTCGTGTCCGCCCTGCTCACCGCGAGGGACTACGTCGTACGGTCCGCCCTCGACCCGGCCGTGATCACCGGCGGCGAGACCCGGACCGTGCGGGTACTGCTCGACTCCCGCCAGCGGGAGCAGTTCGACGAGAGCGTCGACCGGCCCGCCGCCGACGGACGGCACGCGGTCACCGGATGGCTGGTCCGCTTCGACCCCACCCGGGTCGAACTGGCCGACCCGTACATCCGGGTCCGGGGCACCCTCCAGGCCGCCGAGGCCGACTCCGGGACGCTGGAGGTCACCACCGACCACACCGTCGTCTACGCGCTGCGGCCGGCCGACGCGGGCCGGGACGCGGAGGCGTCGCTGTTCACCGTCCGCCGCGAGCTGCGGTTCCGCTTCGACCGCGAGGACCTGCGGCTGCACCAGGCGGAACTGGTCCTCTCCCACGTCCAGGCAGGCCCCCAGTCCTGCGCCCTGGACCCGGCCTCCCGCCTCCACCCCCTCCTCGCCGGCCAACGCGCCGACCGCACGACCCCGCCCGGCACCGACCCCTACGCCCCCGGCACCACGGCCCCGGCGCTCTGCGGCACGCTCTCCCGGGCGGCGCAGCCACAGCTGTGAGCGGAGGGCGGGGCGCCGGCCTCGGGGAACATCGGTACAGCGGTTAACGCTAAGCCGGTGATCATGGCGTCTAGTACAGGTGGCGGGCTCGGCGGCGGGATTCGGTGGAAGATCCCTGAACGGCTGCGGGCGCCGACAGCTTCGCGCTCATGCCAGTGGAGTTCCTGACCGATGAGCAGGCGGCGTCGTACGGCAAGCTCAACGAGGAGCCGACCCGGCCGGAGCTGGAGCGGTTCTTCTTCTTGGACGACGAGGACCGCAAGCTGATCGGGAGGCGGCGCGGGGACCACAGTCGGCTCGGGTTCGCTCTCCAGATGTGCACGGTGCGCTACATCGGCCGCTTCCTCCCGGATGACCCGCTCGACGTGCCGTGGGTCGTGGTCGAGCACCTGGCCGCGCAGCTCGGCATCGAGGACATCTCGTGTGTGAAGCGGTACACCGAACGCAAGCCGACGGCGTACGAGCACGCGTGGGAGATCCGGGACGCCTACGAGTACCGCGAGTACGAGGACGCGGAGTGGCCGCGCCGGTTCCGTACCTTCCTGCACGGGCGGGCGTGGACGCACGCCGAGGGGCCGGTGGCGCTGTTCAACCAGGCGGCGGGCTGGCTGCGCCGGCACCGGGTGCTGCTGCCCGGGGTGAGCGTGTCGGCCCGGCAGGTGTCGGAGGCCCGGAAGGGCGCGGAGAAGCGGCTGCACGCCACCGCGGCGGGCGCCGCCCGCCGCGCCGACCCGGCGCTGCCCGGGGAACTGGTGGTGACGCTCAAGACGCCGGAGGGCTCGCGGTTCTCGGAGCTGGAGCGGCTGCGCCGGCCGCCGACGCGGGCGACCGGGACGGCGTTCGCCCGCGCGCTGGAGCGGGTGGTGACGTGCCTTCCTCGGCGGTCGCATGCCGATCAGCCGAGGGCGGGTCGGCCGCCCATCGCGCTGAGTGTGGCGCCGTTGACGTAGCTGGCATCGGGGGAGGCCATGAAGGCGATGGCTCCGGCGATTTCCTCGGGGTCGGCGAGGCGCTGGAGAGCGACGGCCTGTCCTGCGGATTCGAAGGCGTCGCCGTAGGCGGCGGTGCCCTCCGTGCGGGTGGGACCGGCGGCGACGGCGTTGACGCGGACTCCGGCGGGGCCGTACTCGGCGGCCCAGACGCGGGTGAGGGATTCCAGGGCGGCTTTGGTGGCTCCGTAGATGCCGCTGCCGAGGCCGGGGGTGTCGGCAGCGCCGCTGCTGACGTTGATGATGGCGCCGTGTCCGCGTTCGGTCATGCCGGGGGCGAGGGCCTGGACGAGGAGGTAGGGGGCGCGGAGGTTGACGGCGATGTGGGCGTCGAAGGTGGCGGGGGTGGTGTCGACGGTGCGGGCGAAGTGGAAGATCCCCGCGTTGTTGACCAGGATGTCGACTTCTCCGGCCCGGTCGGCCAAGGCGGTGACCTGTGCGGGATCAGTCAGGTCGGCGGGCTCGAAGCGGGCTTTGGCGCCGAGGGCTTCGATACGCTGGAGGGTGTCGGTGGCGCGCTGCTCGTTGCGGCCGTGGACGATGATGCTGGCGCCGCGGGCGGCCAGAGCCTGAGCGGTGGCCCGTCCGATGCCGGCGGTGGCGCCGGTGACCAGAGCGGTCTGCTGAGCGAGGTCGTGGTGCATGGTCGTGCTCGTTCCTGTGCGGTGTCGGCTGTTTGCGGGCGGGGCTAATGGGTGCGCTGGGCGGTCAGGACGGTGTCGTGGATGGTGACCTGTCGACCGTCGGGTGTGGTGGCGGTGCGGGGGCGGGCGGTGCGGGTGACGGGCTTTCAGGCGTGTGCGGGGAGGTCGTCGATGAGGTCGTCGGCGGTGTAGAAGATGTCGGGTTCGGGCGGGCGGGGCATGGCGGTGTCCAGGTCGCTGGGGTGGTGGCCGATGATCACCAGATGTCCGTCGCGGGCGACTCGTGAGGCGAGGGCGGCGAAGACGGCGAGGCGCAGGGGTGAGGGGAAGTGGAGGAAGGAGGCGGTGACGAGGTCGTAGCAGGGGGCGCCGTCATCGTGGGGCGTCCAGGTGCGGATGTCGGCCTTCTGCCAGGTGAGGCGGCCGGCCAGTGCGGCCGGGGTGTGGTCGGCTGCGCGGGCGAGGGCCTGGGCGGAGAAGTCGGTGCCGGTGACCTGCCAGCCTGCCTGGGCCAGCCAGAGGGCGTCGGCGCCCTCGCCGCATCCCGCCTCCAGCGCCGTACCCGGCACGAGCGCGCTTGCCGCCTCGACGAGAGCGGGGTTGGGCTGTCCGCTCCACAAGGGGTTGGGCTGGTGGTAGCGCTGGTCCCAGAACGCGGCTTCGTAGCGCGGATCGGTGTCACTCATCAGGAGTTCTCCAGGGTGTGGTCGGGGGGCTGGGGTGATCATGCGGGGGGTGTCGGGGGCGGGGATGCGGCGTGCCCAGAGACCGAACAGGAGCAGGCCGGCCAGGAGGAAGGCGGCGGTCGCGGGCAGGGCCGCTCCCAGACCGCCCTCCAGGCCGCCGGTGGCGGACAGCACGCCGGCCAGGACGGCCAGGCCCATGCCGCCGCCGAGTTGCTGCAGGCCTTGGGTGAGACTGGCGGCGGCGCCGATGTGCTCGGTGGGGGCCTGGTGCATGATCATGGCGGTGGCGGGGGCGAAAGTGGCGCCGGCGCCCGCGCCAAGCAGGATCGAGGGCAGCAGCACGGTGACGATCGAGGTGTGCGCGTCGGCGTCGGCAGCCACCAGCGCCGTCCAGGCGATGCCCAGCACCAGCCCGGCAAGTCCCGTGCTGCCGATGACGCGCTCGCCCAGGCGCGGCAGCAGCCAGGGGGTGAGCTGGCTGGTGGCGATCAGGCCGGCGGTGAAGGGCACCAGGGCAAGGCCGGTCTGGATCGGGGTGAAGCCCAAGCACCTGCTGGGTGAGCAGGGTGGTGAGGAACAGGAAGCCGACCTGCCCGGCCGGGACGACCAGCATCGCCAGCAGCGGGCCCGAGCTGCGCATGGAGGAGAAGAACGCCAGCGGCATCACCGAGATCACCGCAGCCAGCGCCACCGGCCCACGCCGCACCGCCACCGCCACCGCCGCGCCGGGCGTAGCCGCGGCCCGCGGCGCCTCCGGCGCCTCGGTCCTGCTGTCGTTGCTCATCACGTCTCCATCACGTGCGGCGGACCCGATCGGCGCGCCTGGGTCCACAGTCACGCCGACCGTGCCGGAGCGCAAAGATCCTTGCTGTGGTGGCAAGGTGGAAGGATGGATGACGAGACACAGTCGACGATGGCCGCGGTCGGCCCCCGCCTCAAAGGGCTGCGCACCCAGCGCAACCTCTCCCTGACAGCCCTCGCCGAAGCCACCGGCATATCCCTCAGCACGCTCTCGCGCCTGGAATCAGGCCAGCGCCGCCCCACCCTCGAACTGCTCCTGCCCCTGGCCCGGGAACTGCGCGTGGACATCGGCCAGCTCATCGGCGCCCCGCAGACGGGCGACCCCCGCCTGCACCTCCAGCCCGTCACCCGCCACGGCATGACCATGCTCCCGCTCACCCGACGGGCAGGCAGCCTGCAAGCCTACAAATTGATCATCTCGCCGAAGATGCGCTCGCCCGAACCCGAGCAGGCCAGCCACGAGGGCTACGAATGGATCTACGTCCTCGACGGCCGACTGCGCCTGGTCCTGGGCGACAACGACCTGATCATGGGCCCGGGCGAAGCCGCCGAATTCGACACCCGCACCCCCCACTGGTTCGGCAACGCCGACGAACACCCCGTCGAGATTCTCAGCCTCCTCGGCCACCAAGGAGAACGCGCACACCTCCGCGCCCGCACCACACCACGATGAACCCCCTGCGGCCACGCCTGCCATTCCACCCTGTGGGCAAAGGATGGCACCCTCAAGTGATCAACGCACCACCCTCGGATGATCATGTGATCGTGGAGGCACAGGTGCGTGACTACGGGTTTTCGCCAGCTCAGCAGGACGAGATCTGGAGACGCTGGCGCGAGGGGCAGTCGTTCAGCTTGATCGGGCGGGCGCTCGGGGCGCCGATGCAGAGCGCCCGTCGGTTCCTGCACCAGAGCGGCGGCGTCCGCCTCGCCGCTCAGATGCGGTCAGAGCGGCATCTGAACGGCAGAGAGCGCGAGGAGATATCCCGCGGCCTCGCCGCCGGGGAATCGGCCCGGCAGCTGGCCAAGCGGCTAGGCCGATCTCCTTCGACCATCTCACGCGAGATCGCCCGCAACGGCGGCCGGGACCGCTACCGAGCCGCGTCGGCCGATGCGGCCGCCTACGAGCGCGGGCGCCGCCCCAAGCAGGCCAAACTCGCCCAGCGACCTGCTCTACGCGCCCTGGTGGAAGCCAAGCTCGCTCTGTGCTGGTCACCCGAGCAGATCGCAGGATGGCTGCGCCGGCAGTTTCCTGATGACGCCTCCATGCAGATCTCGCACGAAGCGATCTACCTCTCGCTCTACGACCCTCGCCGGCGCCAGGCGATCGACCGCAGCCTCACCCAGCGGCTGCGGTCAGGCAGGCCCATGCGCCGTCCGAAGATCGCCCGTCGGCCCACCGGGCGGGGCGTCATCCGCGGCATGGTGTCCATCACCGCCCGCCCCGCGGAGGTCGAGGACCGCAAGATCCCGGGCCACTGGGAGGGCGACCTCGTCATGGGTACCCGGCCCTCGGCCGTCGCCACGCTGGTCGAGCGCACCAGCCGTTACACGGCCATCGTCGCGCTGCCCGACGGCATCAAGGCCGAGCAAGTCACTCCGCATCTCACCAGGAATCTCCTCGGCATCCCGCCCCAGCTACGACGAACGCTCACCTGGGACCGAGGGCGCGAGATCGCCGAGCACCAGGCCATCACCGCCGAGACGGGGATGCCGATCTACCTCTGCAAGCCGCGCAGCCCGTGGCAGCGCGGCACCAACGAGAACACCAACCGGCTGCTTCGGCAGTACCTGCCCAAGGGCGCGGACCTTCGCAGGTTCAGCCAGGCCGACCTGGACGCCATCGCCCACGAGCTCAACCACCGCCCGCGCAAGATCCATGGCTACCGCACTCCGGCAGAGGTCTACGCTGACCTTCTGAACAGCGGTGATGCGCTGACCGCTTGAGCTCGCCATCGTTTGACGACAGGCGGCCGACGCGTCCGATGAACCCGTGCAATCCGGGGTTCGCGGCGGCGCGAATCCAATCAGATCCGAGGGTGATTGCTGACGGAGTCTGACGACGGACAGGGTCCGATCCTCCGTACGGAAGGGGCCCCTCGGTGGCGAACCCGGTCCACAAGCGGGTCCCGACCGACCAGCGGTCAGCCGCCCGGCAGAGCCTCGTCCTCGACGAAGCCGGCATCGACGAGCCGGTCGTCTTCGAGGAGGACGGCGGCACCTCCACCCGCTCCAGCGGCCGAAGTCCGGCGAGCTGCTCACCTACGCGCGGCCGGGCGGCACCGGGCACATCCTCGACGTGCTCGACGTCCTCCACCGCGACCAGGTGGCGCTGCGCATCCACGACGGCGCGTTCTCCGCGATGGACCTCACCGCCCGCCACCCGCGCACCGGAGAGCTGCTGTCCACCGTGAAGTTCACGGTGCAGACCCTGGCCGCCGCGGGCGAACTCCAGCGCGACCTCCAACGGGAGCTGACGTACGACGGGCTGCGGGCCGCCGAGGCCAAGGGCAGCAAGGGCGGGCGCCGCCCCGCCGTGGCGGCCGACAGGACGACACCGTGCGCACCGCGTACGTGGAGGGCCGTTCGATCGCCGCCCTCGCCCGCGACCACCGGGTCAGCCGCGGCGCGATCCGCACGGCCGTCGCGGACCTCATGCCCGACCACACCGCCGCTGAGGAGAATGCCCCCGCCCGGAGCCGCCGGTCACCCTCGCCATGCCGGGCAAGCTCGCCGACTTCCTCCACGCGGCCGACTTGGAGCCCGCCGGGCGGGCCGCGCTCGACCAGGGGGCACCGTACGGCGAGGTCAGGGCTACACCCTGCGCGTCACCGCCGTGCCCGCGGTCCACCGCCGACTTCTCGACCTCTCCCAGCCTCTCGACGGCGCCCCTGGGGCCGCTGTGATCCCGGCCCAGCGCAAGGCCCGCCGCGAGTACGCGAACCGCGTCACCGCTCTCGGAGCTCCGGCCTGGCCATGATCACCGGCTTAGCGTTAACCGCTGTACCGATGTTCCCCGAGGCCGGGCGCCGGCTCAGCCGCCGCGCGCCCGCGCGCCCGCGCGCCCGCCCGGCCGAGCGGCCGAGCGGCCGGAGACGCCGGCCCGCCCGGCTCTGAGAGGTCGAGGGCGGCGGTCGAGGGGCAGTCGGCCGTCGTGCGGCGATGCGTCTCGGGCGCACGGGTGTGCCTGCCCGGCCGTCGTGCCGGTGACGCGGCGCGGATCCCGCGCCGCGTCACCGGCTCACGCCTCGTCGCGCGGCGGGTTCCGGTCGTCGTCGGGGTCCGGGCGGGAGGACGGGCCCGGCTTCGGGCCGGTGAAGCCGCCGAAGCCGCGGCGGACCCGGTCGCCCAGGTCGCCCGCGCCGCCCGCGATGTCGCTGACCAGCTTCATCAGCGGGTCCTTGGAGGTCCGCACCTCGCCGGCGTAGGCGCTCGCCGACTCCCGCCAGGAGTCCCGCACCGACGCGTCCTTGTCCTCCTCGCGGCGCGGGTAGTGGCCGTCCATGATCCGCTGGTACTCGCGGGAGGCCGCCCACTTCTTCAGCTCGGCCGCCCGCACCGTGGTGAACGGGTGCGAGCGCGGCAGCACGTTCAGGATCTTCAGCACGGAGTCGCGCAGGTCCCCGCCCGACTCGTACTCCTCGGCCTGCTCCAGGAACGCGTCCACGTTCATCTCGTGCAGGTGGTTGCCGCCCGCGATCTTCATCAGGCCGCGCATCGACGCCTGGAGGTCCTGGCCGACCAGCAGCCCCGCGCGGTCCGCCGACAGCTCCGACTTGCGGAACCACTCCCGCAGCGCGGTGACGATCGCCATGATCGCCACGTTGCCCAGCGGGATCCAGGCCACCCGGACCGCGAGCGACGTCAGGAACAGCAGGACCGTCCGGTACACCGAGTGACCGGACAGCGCGTGCCCGACCTCGTGCCCGACGACCGCCCGCATCTCCTCCTCGTCGAGCAGCTCCACCAGACCCGTGGTCACCACGATGACCGGCTCGTCGAGGCCGATGCACATCGCGTTGGGGTTCGGGTCCTGGTTGACGTACATCGGCGGGACCTTCTCCAGGTCCAGGATGTAGCAGGCGTCCCGCAGCATGTCGTTGAGGTGGGCGAACTGCCGGTCCGAGACCCGTACCGAGTCGGACAGGAACAGCAGCCGCAGACTGCGCTCGGGCAGCAGCCCGCTGAGCGCCTTGAAGACCGTGTCGAACCCGCTCAGCTTCCGCAGCGCCACCAGCGCGGAACGGTCGGCGGGGTGTTCGTACGCACGCGAGGAGATTCCGGGGAAGCGCCTGCGCTGCCTGCCGGGCACCCTCTCGTGCCCGTGGTGCTGGTGGCCGTCGGACATGTATCCCCCATGTGCGTCTGAGTGACCTGTGCGGTCGCCGGTGCGGCCCTTCGCTCCCCCGCGGCGGGACCCAGCCTAGGCGGAGATTCCGTGCGCGGGCAGCAGGGACGGCCGCTCCGTGCGGCTCCACGCGGAAGGACGACCGGGCACCGGGCAACGGTTGCCTCCCCGCGCCGGACGCCGGACGCCGCACGCCCGCAACGGCGGAGTCGGCGTGATCGCCGTGAAGTCGCCCGCTTACGATGAGCCCACGTCTTTATCCCGCCCACACGCGATAGGTCCTGCCGAAGATGAGCTTCCCCAGCACCGCTGTCCAGATGGTCACGCTCGCCGCCGAGGGCGGAGAGCACGGCGGCAACCACCAGAGCCTCAACCCCTGGGTCACGGGAGGCGGCGCCCTGCTCGCGCTGCTGCTCCTGCTGTGGATCACCACCCGCTTCAACCGCGACCGCTGAACCGCCGGGCCCCCGTCTCCGGGGCACTGGCCGACGGAGCCCGCGGGCCGGGCCGGTAGGGTCTGCACGCATGGGAGAGCAGGACATGCCTACCGGCCCCGGCACCGGCCCGGGCGAGCGGGGCAAGCGCCGTCTGGGCGTCATGGGCGGCACTTTCGACCCGATCCACCACGGGCACCTCGTGGCGGCCAGCGAGGTGGCCGCGCAGTTCCACCTCGACGAGGTGGTCTTCGTCCCCACCGGCCAGCCGTGGCAGAAGAGCCACCGCGCGGTCTCGCCCGCCGAGGACCGTTACCTGATGACGGTCATCGCCACCGCCGAGAACCCGCAGTTCTCGGTGAGCCGCATCGACATCGACCGCGGCGGACCCACCTACACCGTGGACACCCTGCGCGACCTCGACGCGCTCAACCCGGACACGGACCTGTTCTTCATCACCGGCGCCGACGCCCTCGCCCAGATCCTGACCTGGCGCGACAGCGAGGAACTGTTCTCCCTGGCACACTTCATCGGCGTGACCCGGCCCGGCCACCACCTGACCGACGCCGGTCTGCCCGAGGGCGGTGTCTCGCTCGTGGAGGTCCCGGCCCTCGCCATCTCCTCCACGGACTGCCGTGCGAGAGTCGCCAAGGGAGACCCCGTCTGGTACCTGGTGCCGGACGGTGTCGTGCGCTACATCGCCAAGCGTCAGCTGTATCGCGGCGAGTGAGCCGAGAGGGGCACCGGTGAACGACGGATACGACGCGGGGTACGGCGACGGGGGCCCGTACGAGCTCGTCGGCTACGACGAGTACGGCCGGCCGGTCTACCGCCAGGCCGCCGACCAGCAGACGCAGCAGGCCCAGCAGTACGACCCCTACGGGCAGCAGGGGCAGCAGGGGCAGCAGGGTTACGGCTACGACCCGTACGCCGCGGGCGGCCACCAGCAGCAGTCGTACGACCCGTACGGGAACGGCGGCGCCCCCGTGCCCCCGCAGCAGCAGCCGCAGGATCCCTCCTACGGCTCCTACGACTACGACGCCTACCAGCAGCAGCCCGCCCACGACCCCTACGGACAGGGCGCCGGCACCGGACAGCAGCCCCGGGTGACCGAGCAGACGGCGTACATACCGGAGCAGTCCGGCCACTCCACGGAGCGGACCGCGCACATCCCGCAGCAGTCCGGCCCGGTGGACGACGGGCCCGACGGCTCCGAGCCGGCCCCCGAGTACCGCACCGAGCAGTTCGCCTTCGTCGAGGAGCCCGACGACGACTCCGAGGACGTCATCGACTGGCTCAAGTTCACCGAGAACCGCACCGAGCGCCGCGAGGAGGCCCGGCGCCGCGCCCGCAGCCGGATCATCGCCCTCACCGTGGTGCTCGCGCTGGTCGTCGCCGGCGGCGTCGGCTACCTCTGGTACGCCGGGAAGCTGCCCGGACTCTCCGGCTCCGGCACGGGCGCCGGCACCACCACCGCCGCGGGCGCGCAGAAGCGGGACGTGCTCGTCGTCCACCTGCACGACACCGAGAACGGCGGCACCTCCACCGCGCTGCTCGTCGACAACACCACCACCCGGCAGGGCACCACGGTGCTGCTGCCCAACTCCCTCGCCCTCACCGCCGAGGACGGCACCACCACCACGCTCGCCAAGTCCGTCGAGGACGACGGCTCCGAGGGCACCAGGACCGCCCTCGACACCGTCCTCGGCACCGACATCGAGGGCACCTGGCGGCTGGACACCCCGTTCCTGCTCACCCTCGTCGACCTGGTCGGCAACATCGAGGTCGACACCGACACCGACGTGCCCGACCCGGACGCCAAGAGGAAGGGCGAGGCGCCGCTGGTCAGGAAGGGCAAGGGCCAGACCCTCGGCGGCAAGGCGGCCGTCGCCTACGCCACCCACCGCGCCCCGGGCGAGACCCAGAACGCCCAGCTGGAGCGGTTCGGCCAGGTGCTGCACGGCGTGCTGCGCAAGATGACCTCCGACCCGGACGCCGCCACGGTCACCGTCCAGACCCTCGGCCAGATCATCGAGCCGCCGCTGACCGACGCGGACCTCGGCGCCTTCCTCGCGGAGCTCTCCGACCTCGCCAAGGGCGGCGACCACCGCACGACGCTGCTCCCCGTCGAGGAGGACGGCACGCTCACCGCCGAGACCAGCGACAGCGTGGTCCAGGACGTCCTCGGCGGCACCGCCAAGAGCCCCGACCGGGACGCCGCGGTCACCGTCTCCGTGCGCAACGCCACCGGCGACAAGGACACCACCGAGAAGGCCCGGGTGGTGCTCCTCAACGGCGGCTTCACCTTCCTGGAGGGCGGCACCGCCGGCTCCGCCGAGGCCACCTCCGAGGTCGTCTACGCCGACCCCGCGGAGAAGGAGAACGCCACCGAGGTCGCCAAGACCCTGGGCCTGCCCGCCGACGCCGTCACCAAGGGCGAGATCCCCGGCAACGCGCGCGTGGCGGTGGTCCTCGGCCAGGACTACGACCCCGGCTCGTAGCGAGCAGAGGCGCACCCCGCGTCATCGCGTGGGGTGCGCCCGGCGGTCCGTGAGACCCTTGAGGACAAGTGACCGCCGACCCGAAAGCCGTGCAGTGACCGCAACCGACCGTTCCATCGAGCTCGTCAACACCGCCGCCCAGGCGGCCGCCGACAAGCTCGCGCACGACATCGTCGCCTACGACGTCAGTGACGTGCTGTCCATCACCGACGCATTCCTGCTGGCCTCCGCGCCGAACGACCGCCAGGTCAAGTCGATCGTCGACGAGATCGAGGAGCGGCTGAGCAAGGAGCTCGGCGCCAAGCCGGTCCGCCGCGAGGGTGACCGCGAGGCTCGCTGGGTGCTGCTCGACTACGTCGACATCGTCGTCCACGTCCAGCACAGCGAGGAGCGGGTCTTCTACGCCCTGGAGCGGCTGTGGAAGGACTGCCCCGAGCTGGACCTCCCCGAGGAGGCCAGGGCCACCCGCGGCAAGGCCGCCGAGCACGCCAAGCTCCAGGAGGCCGGGGAGGCGACGGAGCCGGGCGGTGAGTGGGGATGAGCGCCACCGGTGAGGTGGGCGGCTCCGCCGGCCGGGGCCGCCGCATCATCCTCTGGCGGCACGGCCAGACCCTGTGGAACGTGGAGCGCCGCTTCCAGGGCTCCACGGACGTCGAGCTGACCGAGACCGGCGTCGCCCAGGCCCGCCGGGCCGCCCGCCTGCTGGCGGGCCTCAGGCCCGACGCGATCATCGCCTCCGACCTGAAGCGGGCCGCCGCCACCGCCGCCGAGCTGGCCGCGCTCACCGGCCTGGACGTCGTCCACGACGAGGCCCTGCGGGAGACCTACGCGGGCGTCTGGCAGGGCCTGACGCACGACGAGATCATCGCCCGCCACGGCGACGAGTACGCCGCGTGGAAGCGCGGCGAGCCGGTCCGCCGGGGCGGCGGCGAACTGGAGACCGAGGTCGCCGACCGCGCCGCCCCCGTGGTGCTGCGGCACGCCGAGAAGCTCCCGGAGGACGGCACACTCGTGGTCGTCAGCCACGGCGGGACCATCCGCACCACCATCGGCCGGCTGCTCGGCCTCGACGCGCGCAGCTGGGAGAGCCTGGGCGGTCTCACCAACTGCTGCTGGTCCGTCCTCGGCGAGGGCGCCCGGGGCTGGCGGCTGCTGGAGCACAACGCCGGCAGCCTGCCGGAGCCGGTGCTCGGCGACGACGACTGAGGACGGCCGTGCCCGCCGCCGGCGCCGTCCGGCGGCGGCCGTGCGACCCGCCCAGAGGCGTCCCGGCCCCGGATTTCACTTTCTGGCAGGTCGCAGGCTAAAGTTCTTCTTGTTCGCCCCGCCGAGCGGGGCGAAACCAGGAAGCCACTTCACGTGGCGGCCAGGGGCTATAGCTCAGTTGGTAGAGCGCCTGCATGGCATGCAGGAGGTCAGGAGTTCAATTCTCCTTAGCTCCACATGGTGAAGATCCCGTCTCCCTCCGCGGAGGCGGGATCTTTTGTCGTCCGCGGGTGAGCGCGGCGGCGTTCTCCGACGTACACCTCTACGAGGCGTACAGCCGTGTCCTTACCGGTACCACGGCGTCGCTGACCGTATTGGCCCGGTCGTGGCAGAATCAAACGACCGGAAGGGGGCGCGGCCCGACGGGAGGGAGTTGTGATGCCTGCGAGCATCCTCGAGGAGGTCGACCACCTCCTCGGAGCGGTGTCGACCCGACGGACCTCTACCCGTCTCGGCTGCCCTTCCTGCGGTTCCGCGCACGTCGCCCAGGTGCTCGGCGACAACGGCGGGATCTCCTACGTGTGCACGGCCTGCGGCCACAGCTGGAGCTGACCGATGGGTGCACACAGGCGGAAGTGCGACTGGTGCGGCAGCGGCACGCCGATCGTCCGCGACATGGAGCCGGTCAACGCCGACTACCAGTACTGGTGCGAGGAGTGCGCGCGGGCGCTGATCATAAAAGGCGACCCCATCGAGACGTACCGGGAACTCGAGGGGGAGCCGATCTACGGCCGGCTGCTGGAGGAGCACTGCACCCTCAAACGCTTCTACTCGTTCGTGACGGCGTGAGCGCCTGACGGGGTGGGAGCGCTCCTTCGGGGGCGGGCGTTCCGGGCGGACCGGGGCGAAGCGAAACCGATTTGGTGTTGGGCCGGGGGGACCGTGTAAAGTTGGCGTCGCCGCCGGGGAGACCCGGGGGACACCGCAAGGGGCTATAGCTCAGTTGGTAGAGCGCCTGCATGGCATGCAGGAGGTCAGGAGTTCAATTCTCCTTAGCTCCACAGAAGTCGAGGGCGGATCATCCGAACGGATGGTCCGCCCTCGGTCGTTGTGCGCGCGTTCCCGGGCCGCCCGCGCCCAGGGGACGGGAACGCCCCTTTCCGGCGGCCTGAGACGCCCGGAAAGGGGCCGGCTGCGTGAGGGACCCCCGTCAGCGCCCCAGGGCGCGCCTGCCGCGTCCCTGGGAGAGCACCGGGAGGTTCCGGGACGGCGCCTTCGCCTGCGGGGCCGAGTCCTCGATGCGCAGGGCCAGCGCCGGGCAGCGGCGCACCGCGCGCAGCGCCTTCGCCTCGGCGTGACGCGGCACCTGAGCCTGAGCCACCGTGGGGAAGCCGTCCGCGCCGAGCTGGAACACCTCCGGGAGGATGTCCGCGCACAGTCCGTGGCCCCGGCACAGCGTCCAGTCGACGAAGATCTTCTGACGGCTGGGGCCGTTCCTCTCCTCGTCCTCGCCGCCCGGGACGCCCGTCGGGGCCGCGCCCCCCTCGAAGAGCGGCAGCACGCCCGCCACGGGCCGTCCGCAGCCGTTGCCGAGGGCATGGGCCGCGATGTCGTCGGTGAACGCCTTGAGGGTGGACTCCAGGAACATCGCGGAGCCGTCCGGGTGCGAACAGGCGCCGCGCCGCTTCACGTTCTTGGCGACCTGCCTGACCGCCTCGAACGCGGCCGGGCCGCCGCCGTTGAGGATGTCCTCCAGGCCGCGCGCGGCGGCCGGGAGCCCCAGGTAGCAGGGGCCGCACTGGTTGGCGCTCTCCTGCGCCAGCCACTTGGCCACCATCAGTGACTCGCCCAGCGGGCAGGTGTCCTGACTGATCGGCAGGATGGCGCCCGCGCCCAGCGAACCGCCCACCGCGTCCAGCGAGTTGCGGGAGACGATCGCCTCGTTCACGGTCGCCGCGTCGATCCACTTGCCGTGGTAGCCGCCCGTCAGCACGCCCTGCGGGACCGGCGGGGCGCCGGCCAGCTGGAGCACGTAGCGCAGCGGCACGCCGGTCGGCACCTCGATCACCATCGGGCGGGCCACCGCCCCGGACACCGTGAGCATCACGGTGCCCGGCTCGTCGTACAGGCCGGTGTTGCCGTAGCGCTCCGGGCCGATGCGGGCGGCGATGGCGAGCTGGGCGAACGTCTCGGCGTTGGACAGCAGCGTGGGCGCGCCGCCCACGCCGCTCCTGGAGGCGCTGGTCTTGCGGCCCGGGGGGATCGCCGGGCCGCCGTCGATGGAGCGGATCAGGGAGGCCGCGGCTCCCGTCACCATGCGCACCGGGTTGCGCTGCACACGGGCGCGCAGCACCGAGCGGCGGCCGTTGCTCAGGCCGCGCTCGGCGAGCGCCTGTTCCATCGAGCGCTGGGTGGACTCACGGGTGACCCCCACCACGAGCGTGCGGGCGCCCATGGCCTCGGCGCACAGCAGCGCGCCGTCGAGGATGAGATGGGGTGCGCGGTTGATGAGCACCGTGTCCTTGCGGCAGGCCGGTTCGTCCTCGCTGCCGTTGACGACGACGACCGGCCGGACGCCGCGCTTGATCGCCGATTCGGCGACCGCGCGCAGCTTCTTGTGGAAGGGGAAGCCCGCGCCGCCGCGGCCCCTGAGGTTGATGCGTTCGGCGAGCTGCGCGAGCTGCTCGCCGCCCAGGGGCTCGAGCGGCCCGTGCACCTTGAGGTGCATCTGCAGATCGAGCCGGTCGACAAGGTCGAAACCCGACGTGAGCTGGGGAAGCCCTACGACGCGGACTTCGGGGACGTCGGGCAGGGCCTCGTTCACTTAAAGCCTCCGGAAGGCGTGTTCCAAGGTTCGCCCGAACCCGGTGCGCCGAAGTCGTAGGACGACGGGGGCGCACCGGGGGCTGGTTCATTGGCGGGACCGCTGTTGTACGTGTCGTCCGGGTTGTACGTGCCGTAGAGCGTGTTCGTCTCAGCGGTGTCGTACACATCACTCGACCCGTAGCCGGAGGCGGCCGAATTGTCATAGGCCGGGATGGTGTATCCGGTGTCGTTGAGCGGGTCGTACGCCGACGGCGGGGCCTCGCCGACCGGCGGCGGGGACGGGATCGGCCAGCTGCCCGAGGTGCTGGAGGGCGTCTCCACGCGGGGTATCGCCTCCGTGGCCCGCAGGCCCGGCATCTCCATGCGGGCGGTGGCGTCCGGGAACGGGCCCTGCGCCGCGGACGGCCGGGGAGGCGCGGACACCGCGCGGTAGGCGGCCGCGAAGCCGTGCGCCGGTTCCGGGGCCGGCGCGGGCTCGGGGGTGTCGAACGACGGGCGGCCGGAGCGCGACCGCCTGTCGTCCCGGGCGTTCCCGCCGCCGTGACCGGGCAGGCC
Source organism: Streptomyces sp. DH-12 (assembly GCF_002899455.1). Lineage (GTDB taxonomy): Bacteria > Actinomycetota > Actinomycetes > Streptomycetales > Streptomycetaceae > Streptomyces. Next base: position 5,102,043 of record NZ_PPFB01000001.1, read on the forward strand.
GGACTCGGCGGCGCGCGCTCCGGCCTCGTCCAGCCGGTCACGGCCCGGCTGCCGGCCGGTGAGGCCCAGCAGGGAGGTGAGGCGGTCGGCCACCTTGCGCTTGACCGGGCGCGGGGAGGCCCGCAGCATCAGGGCCGCGAACACGCCGAGCAGCGACAGGCCGTACAGGATCATGAAGACCGGCTTGGCCGCTCGACCCGCGTAGAGGCCGTGCACCAGCGCCGCGCACCAGGCCGGATAGGCCAGCATGTGCACCGCGCGCCAGCGGGCGGCGACCTCCGCGGGGGAGGCGAAGCGGTTGCGCAGGACGCCCGTGATCGCGACGAAGACCATCAGCATGCCGGCCAGGGTGCCGAGGCCGATCAGGAAGCTGCGTCCCATGACGGCCTCGTCGTCGGTGAGGACGAGCCCGAAGGGGAGCACGGCGGCGATCCACGTGGTGTGGTCCAGCGCCAGCTTGACGACGACGTGGATCAGCAGGAAGACGACGGCCGCGACCGCCGTGGTGCGGTGCACCGCCTGCGCGAGGATCCGCTGCCGGGGGCCGAGCAGGATCCGGTCCTGCGCCACGAGTCCCCAGATCACGGAGCAGCTGAGGCAGACCAGCGACAGGACGCCGACGCCGAAGTCGAGGAAGTCGACGAACCAGTCGTCCGCCGTGCTGTCGTCCGGCCTCACGACGCACCTCCGGACGTCCGGACGCGCAGCGGGCACGACGGAGTCGCAGCCGACCTGCCCCGAGCGGGGGGTGGGCTGCCGAGTGGACGAGGGTTCATGGGGGCAACTCCGAACGGTTCGGTAAAGCGGTCCCGCTGCCGCACTCTAAGCCTCGCCGTACCCGTCAGTACCAGGTTTGAGTTATTGCGCTGTTATCAAAAGACAATGAGGCTGTTGCGTTGTCCCTTAGGGGTTGTTACGCGAAGTAACCCTTGACCTTCGTCCGGTGCGCCGGGGAAGAGCGTCGCGGCCGGATCCGTCCCTGCGGTACCCTGACCGCATGCGTGCCGTACGCCTTCTGCTTAGCGAGCCGCGCTGATCAGTCCCGACCGCCGGAGTTCCGGCAGGCCGGAATCGGCGCGGCGTCCCCTCCTGTGCGAGGGGTTTTTTCATTTCCAGGAAGTCGCAGCAGCAGGCAGAGACGATCGATGGAGCTTTGAGGATCATGAGCGAGACGAACCCCGCAGCCGCGGAGGCCGCGCCGCACCGCTACACGGCCGCCCTGGCCGCCGAGATCGAGGCACGCTGGCAGGACTTCTGGGACGCCGAGGGGACGTACGCGGCGCCGAACCCGAAGGGTGACCTGGCGGGCGATTCGGAGCTGGTCGCGCGACCCAAGAAGTTCATCATGGACATGTTCCCGTACCCCTCGGGCGCGGGCCTGCACGTCGGACACCCGCTGGGCTACATCGCCACCGACGTCTACGCCCGCTTCCAGCGCATGACCGGGCACAACGTCCTGCACACCCTGGGCTTCGACGCCTTCGGCCTGCCCGCCGAGCAGTACGCGGTGCAGACCGGCACGCACCCGCGCGTGTCCACCGAGGCCAACATCAAGAACATGCAGAGCCAGCTGCGCCGGCTGGGCCTGGGCCACGACAAGCGCCGGTCGTTCGCCACGATCGACCCGGACTACTACAAGTGGACCCAGTGGATCTTCCTGCAGATCTTCAACTCCTGGTACGACCAGGACGCGAAGAAGGCCCGCCCGATCTCCGAGCTGGTCGCGCAGTTCGAGTCCGGTGAGCGTCCGGTCCCCGGTCACACGCGCCCGTGGAGCGAGCTGACCGAGGCCGAGCGCGCCGACGTGCTGGGCGAGTTCCGCCTGGCCTACGCCTCCGACGCGCCCGTCAACTGGTGCCCCGGGCTGGGCACCGTGCTGGCCAACGAGGAGGTCACCGCCGACGGCCGCTCCGAGCGCGGCAACTTCCCCGTCTTCAAGGCCAAGCTGCGCCAGTGGAACATGCGCATCACGGCCTACGCCGACCGCCTGCTGGACGACCTGGACGCCCTGGACTGGCCCGAGGCGATCAAACTGCAGCAGCGCAACTGGATCGGCCGCTCCGAGGGCGCCCGCGTCGACTTCCCCATCGACGGCGAGTCCGTCACCGTCTTCACGACCCGTCCCGACACGCTGTTCGGCGCCACCTACATGGTGCTGGCGCCCGAGCACCCGCTGGTCGAGAAGTTCACCCCGGACGCCTGGCCCGAGGGCACCCACGAGGTGTGGACCGGCGGTCACGCGACGCCCGCCGAGGCCGTCGCCGCCTACCGCGCCCAGGCCGCCTCGAAGTCCGACGTCGAGCGGCAGGCCGAGGCCAAGGACAAGACCGGCGTCTTCACCGGCGCGTACGCGACCAACCCGGTCAACGGGCAGAAGGTGCCCGTCTTCATCGCCGACTACGTCCTGATGGGCTACGGCACCGGCGCGATCATGGCCGTCCCCGGTCACGACTCCCGCGACTTCGCGTTCGCCCGCGCCTTCGAACTGCCCGTCGTCTGCGTGGTCGAGCCGACCGACGGCCGCGGCACCGACCCGTCGACCTGGGACGACGCCTTCGTCTCCCACGACGCGAAGATCGTCAACTCCTCCGGCGAGCACGTCTCCCTGGACGGCCTGGGCGTCACCGAGGCCAAGGCGCGCATCACCGAGTGGCTGGAGCGCGAGGGCCACGGCGAGGGCACCGTCAACTTCCGCCTGCGCGACTGGCTGTTCAGCCGTCAGCGCTACTGGGGCGAGCCCTTCCCGATCGTCTACGACGAGGACGGCATCGCCCACGCGCTGCCCGAGTCGATGCTGCCGCTGGAGCTGCCCGAGGTCGAGGACTACAGCCCGCGCACCTTCGACCCGGACGACGCCGACACCCAGCCCGAGACGCCGCTGTCGCGCAACGAGGAGTGGGTGAACGTCACCCTGGACCTGGGCGACGGGCCGAAGAAGTACCGGCGCGAGACCAACACCATGCCCAACTGGGCCGGTTCCTGCTGGTACGAGCTGCGCTACCTGGACCCGGACAACTCCGAGAAGCTGGTCGACCCCGGGATCGAGCGGTACTGGATGGGCCCGCGCGAGGGCATGCCGCACGGCGGCGTCGACCTGTACGTCGGCGGCGCCGAACATGCCGTGCTGCACCTGCTGTACGCCCGCTTCTGGTCCAAGGTGCTGTACGACCTGGGGCACATCTCCTCGGCGGAGCCGTTCCACAAGCTGTTCAACCAGGGCATGATCCAGGCCTACGTCTACCGCGACAGCCGGGGCATCGCCGTGCCGGCCGCCGAGGTGGAGGAGCGTGACGGCGGCTACTGGTACCAGGGCGAGCGCGTCACCCGCCTGCTGGGCAAGATGGGCAAGTCCCTGAAGAACGCGGTCACCCCGGACGAGATCTGCGCCGAGTACGGCGCCGACACGCTGCGCCTGTACGAGATGGCCATGGGCCCGCTGGACGTGTCCCGCCCCTGGGACACCCGCGCGGTCGTCGGCCAGTTCCGCCTGCTGCAGCGGCTGTGGCGCAACATCGTCGACGAGACGACCGGCGAGGTGACCGTCGCCGACACCGACGACGTCGACGAGGCCACCCTGCGCGCCCTGCACAAGGCCGTCGACGGCGTCCGCGGCGACCTGGAGGGCATGCGCTTCAACACCGCCATCGCCAAGGTCACGGAGCTGAACAACCACCTGACCAAGCGAGGAGGCCCGCTGCCGCGTCCGGTCGCGGAGTCGCTGGTGCTGCTGATCGCGCCGCTGGCCCCGCACATCGCCGAGGAGCTGTGGCGCAAGCTGGGTCACACCGACTCCGTGGTGCACCGGGACTTCCCGGTGGCCAACCCGGCGTACGTGGCCGACGAGACCGTCACCTGCGTGGTGCAGATCAAGGGCAAGGTGAAGGCGCGGCTGGAGGTGTCCCCGGACATCTCCGACGACGAGCTGGAGAAGGCGGCGCTGGCCGACGAGCGGGTGGTCGCGGCGCTGGACGGCGCCGGGATCCGCAAGGTGATCGTGCGGGCGCCGAAGCTGGTGAACATCGTTCCGGCCTGAACCGGCCTGAACCGGCCTGAACCGGCCTGAACCGGCCTGAACCGACTTGAACCGGCTCGGATAGGAGCTGAAATGGTCTGAGTCGGCCTGAGTCGGCCTGATGGGCCCGGCTCACCCTTACGGGGTGGGGGTCGTGCCGTCGGCCGACCCTTACGGGGAGCCGTCGCGTTGTGTGCGGGCAGGTTCGGGGTTCCGCAGGAACTCCGGGCCTGCCCGTAGCGTTTACCGTGGAAGAGCGGCACGACGTGTGCCGGACAGGCCGGACGTGCCCGGAGGAGGAGCCTCGTGGAAGCGGTGTTCGCAGTGATCGCCCTGCTCTTCGTGCTCTTCGTGGCACTGGGCGTCTACGCCACGGTGAAGGTCGTCGGCGCCGCCAAGCGCAGCGCGGACCGCCACATCCACCAGGCCCGCCGCACGGTCGAGGACCACACCCTGCGCGCCAAGGCGTTCGCGCAGTCCGGCCCGGCCGGTGAGATCGCCCAGCTCCGGCTGAAGCTGCGCACCTCGATGCGCGCCACACAGGACGCCCTGGAGGCGGTCGCCGCCGAGGACGATTCGGTGAAGGAGTCCCTCGCCCTCTTCCAGCGCCTCAGCGCGCACGGCCACGAGCTGGACGCCGAGCTGCGCCGCCTGGAGGGCGAGCCGGACCGCGCGACGCTGTCCGCGCGCCTGCCCGACCTGCGCGAGCGCACCGAACGCATCACCAGCTCCGCGGACTCCCTGCGCTGGGCCACCCACGACCGCGCCCGCCGCTTCGCGGACGACGACCTCGACTCGCTGAGCACGCAGATCGACATGGAGGCCGGCGCCCTGCGGCACTGGACCACCACGGACCAGCCGGCCACCCCCGCGCCCCCGCGCCGGCCCGAGGCGCCGGCCGCCGACGCCTCGGGCCGGACCTGGCCGGACACCGCGCGGCAGGAGACGGAGCCGCAGCGGGACGAGGACCAGGAGCGGCCCGCCATCGCCCCGGCCACCCCGCACCCCACCTACCCCTGGCAGAAGAAGCCGCGCCCCGAAAGCACCACGTGACGACCGCCTGAGCAGCGGTGATCACACCACGGTGGACGACGCCCCACGGTCCGGGCTGCCGCACGGCCACCACGGCAGGTAACCTCCAGCTCATGTCCCGCCATGTCGCGATCGTCACCGATTCAACGGCCTACCTTCCGGCCCGGACGATGGAGCGGCACGGCATCACGGCGGTACCGCTGACCGTGGTGCTGGGGGACCGCGCCCTCGAGGAGGGCACCGAGATCTCCACCCGCTCCCTCGCCCAGGCTTTGCAGAAGCGGCGTTCCGTCACGACGTCCCGGCCCAGCCCCGAGCTCTTCGCGGAGACCTACCGCAGGGCCGCCGCGTCCGGCGCGACCGGCATCGTCTCGCTCCATCTCTCCGCCGAGCTGTCCGGCACCTACGACGCGGCGGTCCTCGCGGCCCGCGAGGCCCCGGTGCCGGTGCGCGTGGTGGACACCGGCATGATCGCGATGGCCCTCGGCTTCTGCGCGGTGGCGGCCGCCGAGAGCGCGGAGGCGGGCGGCACCGTGGACGAGGCGGTCACCGCGGCGGAGAAGCGGGCGGCGGCCACGTCGGCCTACTTCTACGTCGACACGCTCGACTATCTGCGCCGGGGCGGCCGGATCGGCGCGGCCCAGGCACTGCTGGGCTCCGCCCTCGCGGTGAAGCCGCTGCTGCAGCTGGCGGGCGGCCGTATCGAACCGCTGGAGAAGGTGCGGACGGCGTCGAAGGCGATCGCCCGCCTGGAGGAGATCGCCGCTGACCGGGCGGGGAGCGCGGAGGTGGACGTCGCCGTCCACCATCTCGCCGCGCCGGAGCGCGCCTCGGCGCTGGCCGACCGGCTCCGCGCCCGGCTGCCGGCACTGTCCGAGCTGCATGTCAGCGAGGTGGGCGCGGTGATCGGGGCGCACACGGGACCGGGGTTGCTGGGGGTGGTGGTTTCGGCCCGGTGAGGCGGGAGCCGGAGTCCGCTCCTTCGAACGGGTGACGGAGTTGTCCACAACCGGGCGCTCGTCCACGGGTTCCGAGCAAGATCATCGCGATGGGGCGGTCGTGTCCGACCCTCGGTGCATGGCACTTCGATCTCACACACGTACAGCTGTTCCGACCAGCGGTCCGGGCCGCGGTCCCCTGTCCGACGGCCGCACCTCGCACCATCGTCACCGTCGTCCGAGCCGGGCTCGCGCGTGGTCCCGTGACGGTGGTCGTCAGGCTCCGGGCGAGGAGATCCGGCGCCGTGCGGAGACGTTGTTCGGCGGGGAGCCCGTGGTCCGCGGAGGGCGTCCGGCGCGGAGGGCGCCGAGCTGGGCGCGGGCGGGGGAGAGCGGCGCCTTAGCGGCCGTGAAGGATGCGGCGCCTTCGCCGCCGCCGCGCCGAGCCGTGGTGGTGGACCGTCAAGGAGCGGCAGGGCACGCGCTGCTGACGACGCCTCGGGCGGGTGCGGGGCGCGCGGCGACGACGGACGACCGGACGCTCGTGCTGCGGCGCCTCCCGGACGGCGCGGGGAGGCGTCCGGCAGCCGGGCCGAGCGGTGCGCACGCGGCTCGTCCGGGGCGGTTCCTCGGTGTCGGACCGGAGGGGGACGAGCCGGCCACCCACCCCGTGCGCCTGCCTGCCCCGCGCCCCCGCCACGAGGCGGGCGATGCCGGCGACCGTCCGGACGCCGTGACCGGGGAGGCGCCCGACGGGGCGCCCGAGCCGGGACCCCCGCCAGGGCCTCCGCCAGGGCGGTGGGGACCCGCGTTGCGGGAGCGGCTGCCGCTGTGGGTGCAAGCCCGGTGCGGGCTGGAGCGGCGGAGCGTGGTGGCGCTCTCGGCGCTGCTCGTCCTCGCCCTGGTGTTCGCCGTGCAGCACTTCTGGACCGGGCGCACCCAGCCGGTACGGGCACCGGAGGTGGTGCGGGCGGCTCCGGCCGCGCAGGAGGGCGCGGAAGGTGGGACAGGCCCGTCGGGCGCTCCCCGTGCTCCCGGCTCCTGGGCGCAGGCGGGCGGCACGGCGGCTCCCGAGATCGTGGTGGACGTCAGCGGCAAGGTGCGGGACCCGGGCGTCCACCGCCTGCCCGCCGGCTCACGGGTCGAGGACGCGCTGAGGGCGGCCGGCGGGGTGCGGCCCGGCACGAGGACCGGCGGCCTCAACCGCGCCCGCTTCCTGGTCGACGGCGAGCAGGTGGTGGTCGGGGGCCCGGCACCGGCCGGAGCGGCGGCCCCCGCGCCCCCGGCGGGCACCGGAACGGCGGCCGCCCCCACGGCACCCGTCTCCCTCAACACCGCCACCGTCGACCAGCTCGACACCCTCCCCGGCGTCGGACCCGTCCTCGCCCGGCACATCGTCGACTACCGCACCCGCAACGGCGGTTTCCGTTCGGTGGACGAGCTGAGGGAGGTCAACGGCATCGGCGACCGCCGCTTCGCCGACCTGCGCGACCTCGTACGGCCATGAGCACCCGCACCCCCGTCGTCCATGCGGACTCGGGCACCCGCCCGGACGCCTCCCCTCCACGGCAGGAGGGGCCGACCGACCTCCGGCTGGTCCCGCCCGCCCTCGCCGCCTGGGCCACGGCGGCGGTGATGCTGCACGCCCCGCCCGGCTGGGCCGCGGTCACCGCGGTCGTCTCGGTCCTGGCCGCCGCCGCCCTCCTCCCCGCGCGCAGGCGCCTGACGGAACGGGCACGCGTCACCGCCCACGCGGTCGCGGCCACCCTGCTGTGCGTCGCGGCCGCCGCCGGTTCGGCGGGCCTGCACGGCGCGGACGTCCGGCGCGGCCCCGTCCCCGGACTGGCCCGGGAGTACGCCGGAGTCGTCGCGGAGGTGGAGGTCACCGCCGATCCACGGCTCACCCGGCCCCGGGTCGGCGGCAACCGCGCGGCCCCGGTGTCCGTGCTGATCGAGGCCGACGTCCGGCGCGTGGAGCGGGCCGGCGCGGCCGCGCGGAAAACCCGGGCACCGGTTCTGCTGATCGTCGGCGCCGGTGACCGCGACGCCGGTGACCGGAAGCCGGCCGCCCCCGCCGCCGGCCACCCCCACTCGCCCTGGCTGTCCCTGCTGCCCTCCACCCGGCTGCGGGTCGAGGCGGGGCTCGCGCCGGCGCGGGAGGGCGGCGACCGGTTCGCGGCGGTGCTGCGGGTGCGGGGTGAGGACGGCCCCCGGGTCGTGGGCGGACCGTCGGCCCCGCAGCGGCTGGCGGGGCGGCTGCGCGCCGGACTGCGCGAGGCGACCGAGGACCTGCCGGAGGACGCGCGGGCACTGCTCCCGGGACTGGTCGTCGGGGACACCGCGCGGGTGACGCCGGAGCTGGACGAGGCGTTCCGGGAGACCGACCTCACGCACACCCTCGCCGTGTCCGGCGCGAACTTCACCATCCTGCTCGCCCTGCTCCTCGGTCCGCCGGGACTGGCGCAGCGGGCCGAGCGACGCGGGCTCGCGCCCCGCCTGGGCATCTCGCTGCGGACCACGGCGGTGCTGGGCGCGGCGCTGTCCCTCGCGTTCGTCGTCGTGTGCCGGCCCGACCCCAGCGTGCTGCGCGCCGCCGCCTGCGGATCCGTGGCGCTGCTCGCGCTCGCCACCGGCCGCCGCAGATCCCTCGTCCCGGCCCTGGCGACGGCCGTCCTGCTGCTGGTGCTGTACGACCCGTGGCTGGCCCGCGCCTACGGTTTCCTGCTCTCCGTGCTGGCGACCGGCGCGCTGCTCACCCTCGCCCCTCGCTGGAGCGGGACACTGCGCCGCCACGGGGTGCCGCCCCGCGTCGCGGAGGCGCTGGCCGCCGCCGGTGCCGCCCAGGCGCTCTGCGCGCCGGTGGTGGCCGTGCTGTCGGCCCGGGTGAGCCTGGTGGGGATCCCGTGCAACCTGCTCGCCGAGGCCGCGCTCGCGCCGGCCACCGTGCTGGGATTCCTGGCGCTGGCCACCGCGCCGGTCGCGATGCCGTTGGCCGAGGCGGTGGCGTGGTGCGCGGGCTGGCCCGCGGGGTGGATCGCGCAGGTCGCGCGGACCGGGGCGGCGATGCCGGGCGCCGGGGTGGACTGGCCGGGAAGCTGGGCGGGGGCGGCGGCGCTCGGCGCGGTCACCCTGGCCGTGCTGCTCGTGGGGCGGAGACTGCTGCGACACCCCTGGTGGTGCGCCGCGTGCGCGCTGCTGCTGGCGCTGCTGGTGGTGCAGCCGCGCCCCCTGGTGCGCACGATCACGGGCTGGCCGCCGCCGGACTGGCGAATGGTGATGTGCGACGTGGGACAGGGCGACGCGCTGGTGCTGGCGGCGGGGGAGGGCGCCGGGGTGGTCGTGGACGCGGGACCCGACCCCGAGCTCGTCGACCACTGCCTGCGCTCCCTCGACGTCACCCGGGTCCCGCTCGTCGTCCTGACCCACTTCCACGCCGACCACGTGGCCGGGCTGACCGGTGTGCTGCGCGGACGCGAGGTGGGCGGCATCGGGACCACGGCCCTGGAGGAACCGGCCGACCAGGCGGCGTCCGTCCGGAGAGCCGCTGCCGCCGCGGGCGTTCCGGTGACCCGGGCCGTCGCCGGGGAGCAGCGGCGGGCCGGCGACCTGTCCTGGGAGGTGGTGTGGCCGCCACCGGGCGGACACCCGGCGGTGGAGGGGCCGAACGACGCCAGCGTGGCCCTGCTGGTCCGCACCGGGGGCCTGCGCCTGCTGCTCCTCGGCGACCTGGAGCCCCCGGCCCAGCGTGCCCTGGCCCGGTCACCGGCGGCGCGGGATCTGGCGGCCGTGGACGTCCTCAAGGTCGCCCATCACGGCTCGGCGTACCAGGACCCGGGCCTCGTACGCCTGGCCGCGCCACGGCTGGCGCTGATCAGCACCGGTGCGGACAACTCCTACGGCCACCCCGCTCCGGGGACGGTCGACGCGCTGCGGGCCCAGGGGGCGGCCGTGCTGCGCACCGACCGGGACGGGGCGCTGGCGGTCCTCTCCGGCACGGACGGGGGCGGAGAGCTGGAGGTGGCGCGACACTGAGAGGCATGACCGAGGGGATCGACACCGCGACGACCGACGCCTATCTGCGCCGCCTAGGGGTGGAACGGCCCGTCCGGCCCACCACGGACGCGCTGAGGGAGCTGCATCTGCGCCATCTGCGGACCGTGCCGTTCGAGAACCTGTCCGTGCATCTCGGCGAGGAGATCGTGCTCGAGGAGAAGCGGCTGCTGGACAAGGTGGTGGAGGCCCGGCGCGGGGGGTTCTGCTACGAGCTCAACGGCGCCTTCGGCGCGTTGCTCACCGCGCTCGGTTACGACGTCACCCTGCTCGCCGCACGCGTCCACGCGGGCGGCGGCCGGCTGGGCATCCCGTACGACCACCTCGCGCTGCGGGTGCGGACGGAGGACGGCGGTGACTGGCTGGTGGACGTCGGGTTCGGCTCGCACTTCCATCTGCCGCTCGCCCGGGAGGAGCGGGGGGAGCAGCGGGACCCGGCGGGCGTGTTCCGGGTCGCGGAGGCGGACGCGGACGCGGCCGGGGTGCGCGGCGGGCACGACGCGGCCGGGGCGGCGGACCTGGACGTGCTGCGCGACGGACGGCCCGTGTACCGGCTGGAGACGCGGCCCAGGGTGCTCGCCGACTTCACGGCCGGCGCGTGGTGGCACAGCACCTCGCCCCACTCCCACTTCCCCCGGTCGCTGGTGTGCTCGCGGGTCACCGAGGACGGCGGCCGGATCACGCTCAGCGGCCGCCGGCTGACCCGCACGGCGCCGGACGGGACGCGGCAGGAGCGCGGGACCGGGTCGGACGCGGAGGTGCTGGCGATCTACCGGGACGAGTTCGGGATCACGCTGGACGCGGTGCCGGCCGTGCGGGGCGGCGGGACGGGCGGCTGAGCCCGTACCGGACAATGGCCCGTGTGAGTGATGTGCGACATGTGCTGGTGCTGCCCGACCGGGACGCGGCCGAGGAGGTGGCCGAGGCGCTGGAGGAGCGCTTCGGTGTCGACGAGGAGCCACAGCTCGTACGGGACGCCCTCGCGGGCGAGGACGACGCGGAGGACGCGCAGTGGCTCGTCGTCCTGCGGGACGAGGCGGGACGGCTGGACGCCGGCGAGCTGGACGAGTTCGTCGGCCGCTGGGACGGCTGGCGCGAGGAGCCGTAGCCGCCGCTGCCGCCCGGTCGGGACGGGTGCGGCCGGCCGGGCGGTGCTGTCGGTGGCCCGTGGGATGCTTGTCGGCGATGGCCAGGAAGAACGCATCCGACGACCCCCTCGCCCCCGTGACGCTCGCCGTGGGCCAGGAGGAGCTGCTGCTCGACCGCGCCGTGCGGGAGGTGGTGGCAGCGGCGAAGGCCGCCGACGCCGACACGGACGTCCGTGACCTGACCCCGGACCAGCTCCAGCCGGGCACCCTCGCCGAGCTGGTCAGCCCCTCGCTGTTCGCCGAGCGCAAGGTCGTGGTCGTGCGCGATGCGCAGGACCTGTCGGCCGACACGGTCAAGGACGTCAAGGCGTACCTGTCCTCGCCCGCCGAGGAGATCACCCTCGTGCTGCTGCACGCGGGCGGCGCGAAGGGCAAGGGCCTGCTGGACGCGGCCCGCAAGACGGGCGCGCGGGAGGTGGCCTGCCCGAAGATGACCAAGCCGGCCGACCGGCTGGCGTTCGTGCGCGGCGAGTTCCGGACGGCCGGGCGGTCGGCCACCCCCGAGGCGTGCCAGGCCCTCGTCGACGCCATCGGCAGCGACCTGCGCGAGCTGGCCTCCGCGGTGACGCAGCTCGTCGCGGACGTCGAGGGCACGATCGACGAGGCCGTCGTCGGCCGCTACTACACCGGGCGGGCCGAGGCGTCGAGCTTCACGGTCGCCGACCGGGCGGTCGAGGGGCGGACGGCGGAGGCCCTGGAGGCGCTGCGCTGGTCGCTGTCGACCGGTGTGGCCCCGGTGCTGATCACCAGTGCGCTGGCGCAGGGCGTGCGGGCCATCGGCAAGCTGTCCTCGGCGCGCGGCGGCCGGCCCGCCGACCTGGCGCGCGAGCTGGGCATGCCGCCCTGGAAGATCGACCGCGTGCGGCAGCAGATGCGCGGCTGGACCCCGGACGGCGTGGCCGAGGCGCTGCGCGCCGTCGCCGAGGCGGACGCGGGCGTCAAGGGCGGCGGGGACGACCCCGGGTACGCCCTGGAGAAGGCCGTCGTCACCATCGCCCGCGCGGCCCGCTCCCGGGGCCGGGCGTAGCACCGGGAGCGGTCGCCGTACCGCGGCCACGCCTCGCGCGTCCCGCCCGCAAGCCGAAGGCCCCGTCTCCGACCCTGGGGAAGGGTGGGAGACGGGGCCTCCGGATGAAACTGTCGAGCCCGTACCCGCGTGGCGAACGCAGGCCGCGTACGGGCTCGGGGGTGCCGGCCGGGGGCGGATGAGAGAGGGCCCGCCCGGGTCCCGCCGGCGGTCAGATCAGGGTGGTTCAGCCCTTGACGGCCGCGACCTTGCGAGCCAGCGCCGACTTCTTGTTGGCGGCCTGGTTCTTGTGGATGACGCCCTTCGAGACGGCCTTGTCGAGCTGGCGCGCGGCGGCGCGCTGGTACTCGGCGGCCTTCTCGACGTCACCCGCGGCGGCGGCCTCGCGGGCCTTGCGGATCGCGGTCTTCAGAGAGGACTTGACGGCCTTGTTGCGCAGCCGGGCCTTCTCGTTCGTCTTGTTCCGCTTGATCTGGGACTTGATGTTCGCCACGAATGAGCCTCTACAGGTTCTGGCACGGGGCCGTACGCGGGCGCACGGTTCCGCACCGGGTGATTTCTTGGGGGTGTGCCTCGCGCTGAGAGGGCATGAGACACAGCCCCCCACACTACCAGCGGGTCGTTCCGCGGCCCAAACCCGTCCCCGGTCGCCACCCGTGGGACCATGGAGGCTACGTATCGATCCGACCCGAGACCGCAGACGGACAAGCACACGTATGCGGACGCCTCAAGAATCAGGACCCTGCGTGCCCGCGATCCCCAGCCATGTGCCCGAGCCGAGCCGTACCGACCCGGCGCTGATCCGCAATTTCTGCATCATCGCGCACATCGACCACGGCAAGTCCACGCTCGCCGACCGGATGCTCCAGCTGACCGGAGTGGTCGAGCAGCGGCAGATGCGCGCTCAGTACCTCGACCGCATGGACATCGAGCGCGAGCGCGGCATCACGATCAAGTCCCAGGCGGTGCGCCTGCCGTGGGCCCCGACCCACGACAAGAGCAAGACGCACATCCTCAACATGATCGACACCCCGGGTCACGTCGACTTCACCTACGAGGTCTCCCGGTCGCTCGCCGCCTGCGAGGGGACCATCCTCCTGGTCGACGCCGCCCAGGGCATCGAGGCGCAGACCCTCGCCAACCTCTACCTGGCGATGGAGAACGACCTCCAGATCATCCCGGTGCTGAACAAGATCGATCTGCCGGCCGCGCAGCCGGAGAAGTTCGCCGAGGAGCTGGCGAACCTGGTCGGCTGCGAGCCCGACGACGTGCTGAAGGTGTCCGCGAAGACCGGTCTGGGCGTCGAGGCGCTGCTGGACCGCGTGGTCGCCGACATCCCGGCCCCGGTCGGCGTCGCGGACGCCCCCGCCCGCGCGATGATCTTCGACTCGGTCTACGACTCCTACCGCGGTGTCGTGACGTACGTCCGGGTCATCGACGGGCAGCTCAACAAGCGTGAGCGCATCCGGATGATGTCGACCGGCGCCACCCACGAGCTGCTGGAGATCGGCACCAACTCGCCGGAGATGCTGTCCGCGGACGGCCTCGGCGTCGGCGAGGTCGGCTACCTGATCACGGGTGTGAAGGACGTCCGCCAGTCGAAGGTCGGCGACACCGTCACCAGCCAGTCCAAGGGCGCCACGGAGGCCCTCGGCGGCTACAAGGACCCCAAGCCCATGGTGTTCTCCGGGCTGTACCCGCTGGACGGCTCGGACTACCCGGAGCTGCGCGAGGCCCTCGACAAGCTCCAGCTCAACGACGCCGCCCTGGTCTACGAGCCGGAGACCTCCGCCGCCCTCGGCTTCGGCTTCCGCGTCGGCTTCCTCGGCCTGCTCCACCTGGACGTGATCCGCGAGCGGCTGGAGCGCGAGTTCGGGCTCGACCTGATCGCCACCGCGCCCAACGTGGTCTACCGCGTGGTCATGGAGGACGGCACCGAGCACACCGTCACCAACCCGAGCGAGTTCCCCGAGGGGAAGATCCACGAGGTCTACGAGCCGGTCGTGCGGGCCACGATCCTCGCGCCCAGCGAGTTCATCGGCTCGATCATGGAGCTGTGCCAGAACCGGCGCGGCGTCATGCTCGGCATGGACTACCTCTCCGAGGACCGGGTGGAGATCCGCTACACCCTGCCGCTCGCCGAGATCGTCTTCGACTTCTTCGACCAGCTGAAGTCCAAGACCCGCGGCTACGCCTCCCTCGACTACGAGCCCACCGGCGAGCAGACCTCCAGCCTGGTCAAGGTGGACATCCTGCTGCACGGCGACAAGGTGGACGCGTTCTCCGCGATCACCCACAAGGACCAGGCGTACGCGTACGGCGTGCGGCTCGTCGCCAAGCTGAAGGAGCTGATCCCGCGGCAGGCGTTCGAGGTGCCGGTGCAGGCGGCCATCGGCTCGCGGGTCATCGCCCGCGAGACCATCCGCGCCATCCGCAAGGACGTCCTCGCCAAGTGCTACGGCGGTGACATCTCCCGTAAGCGGAAGCTGCTGGAGAAGCAGAAGGAGGGCAAGAAGCGGATGAAGATGGTGGGGTCCGTGGAGGTCCCGCAGGAGGCCTTCATCGCCGTCCTCTCCAGCGACGAGAGCGCGGGGTCGGGCAAGGCCAAGAAGTAACGCCGGTTACCGGGGGTCACTCCGCGAATCGGGCGAATCGGGGCCCGTCGCACGTGCGTGCGGCGGGCCTCGCACGTCCCTCACGTGGCTGTCTGTGTGAAGTCACCGGCCGTGGCCCCTTACGCGGTGGCCGGTCGGCCTTTACTCTGTCCGTGCTCGATAGTTACTCGTGAGTTAAACAGCGTCGCGAGGAAACCCCAGCCGCACTGAGCCAGCCGCACCGTCGCGGGCCCCGGAGGATGTCGTGAGCAACACACAGACACTGATCGAGAACCGTCCGCCGAGCGTGGCGACCCTCTTCCTGGAGCGTGTGGCGGCCACACCGGACGCCGAGGCCTACCGCTACCCGGTCCCTCCGGCCTCCGGCGGGGGTCCGGACGGCTGGAAGTCGCTCACCTGGGCCGAGGCCGCCGAGCGGGTGCACGCGATCGCGGCCGGGCTGATCGAGCTGGGCGTACGGCCGGAGGAGCGGGTCGCCCTCGCCTCCGCCACCCGGGTCGAGTGGATCCTCGCCGACCTCGGCATCCTCTGCGCCGGCGCCGCCACCACCACGGTCTACCCCCAGACCAACGCCGACGAGTCCGCGTACATCCTGTCCGACTCGCAGAGCCGGGTGCTGATCGCGGAGGACGCCGAGCAGGCCGCCAAGGCCGTCGCCAAGCGCGACGAGCTGCCCGAACTGACCCGCGTGGTGGTGATCGACGCGGACGGCGCCGACACCGACGACTTCGTGATCACCCTGGCCGAGCTGGAGAAGCGCGGCGCCGCCCGCCTCCGGAAGGAGCCCGAGCTGATCAAGGAGCGGGTCGCGGCCCTCACCAAGGACCAGCTCGCCACCCTCATCTACACCTCCGGCACCACCGGCCGCCCCAAGGGCGTGCGCCTGCCGCACGACAACTGGTCGTACATGGCCAAGGCGATCGCCGCGACCGGCCTGGTCAACGCCGACGACGTGCAGTACCTGTGGCTGCCGCTGGCGCACGTCTTCGGCAAGGTGCTCACCTCCGGCCAGATCGAGGTCGGCCACGTCACCGCGGTCGACGGCCGCGTCGACAAGATCATCGAGAACCTGCCGGTGGTCCAGCCGACCTACATGGCCGCCGTCCCCCGCATCTTCGAGAAGGTCTACAACGGCGTCGCCGCCAAGGCGAGGGCCGGCGGGGGCGCCAAGTACAAGATCTTCCAGTGGGCGGCGGGCGTCGCCCGCGAGTACGCCAAGGTCACGCAGGACAACTTCCGCCGCACCGGCACCGCGACCGCCCCGGCCGGACTGCGCGCCAAGCACGCCCTCGCCGACAAGCTCGTCTACGCCAAGATCCGTGAGGCCTTCGGCGGCCGGCTGCGCGCCTGCGTCTCCGGCTCAGCCGCCCTCGCGCCCGAGATCGGCTACTTCTTCTCCGGCGCCGGCATCCACATCCTGGAGGGCTACGGCCTCACCGAGTCCTCCGCGGCCTCCTTCGTGAACCCCGGCGAGGCCTACCGCACCGGCACCGTCGGCAAGCCGCTGCCCGGCACCGAGGTCCGCATCGCCGAGGACGGCGAGATCCTGCTGCGCGGCCCCGGCATCATGCAGGGCTACCACAACCTCCCCGACAAGACCGCCGAGGTCCTGGAGGAGGACGGCTGGTTCCACACCGGCGACATCGGCGAGCTGTCCGCCGACGGCTACCTGCGCATCACCGACCGCAAGAAGGACCTGATCAAGACCTCCGGCGGCAAGTACATCGCGCCCGCCGAGGTCGAGGGCCGGTTCAAGGCGGTCTGCCCCTACGTCTCCAACATCCTGGTGCACGGCGCCGACCGGAACTACTGCACCGCGCTCATCGCGCTCGACGAGGCCGCCATCACCGCCTGGGCGGCCGAGAACGGCCTGGGGGGCAAGTCGTACGCGGAGATCGTCGCGGCGCCCGCCACCGTCGAGATGGTCGACGGCTACGTCAAGCAGCTCAACGACGGCCTGCAGCGCTGGCAGACCATCAAGAAGTTCCGCCTCCTGCCGCGCGACCTCGACGTGGAGCACGGCGAGATCACCCCGAGCCTGAAGCTCAAGCGCCCGGTGGTGGAGCGCGAGTACAAGCACCTCATCGAGGAGATGTACGAGGGCGCGCTCGAGAAGTGACGTCCCGCCGGCCGGGAGACACGCTCTCCCGGCCGGCCGTTCCGCCGCCGGCCCCGGGAACCGACCCGGGGCCGGCGCGGTCGCCCTCGGCCGTGCGGGCCACTGGACCGCCCGCTCACGGCGGCCCCCGGCGTTCTGCGGGGAGGGAGCTTCCCACGCCCGGGGCGGAACCCGGCGAGGCCCGGTCAGGGCGCACGCCGCCGGGAACCCCACGGACGTCGCGCTGCGCAGCGGTGGCCACGCCGCCCGGACGGCGGGCGTCCGACCCCCGGACGTGCCCGGCACGGACGCGGCGGACGTGACCGGCCGGACCGGCCCCGGCGTCGACGGCCGGCTCGCCGAGGCGCTGTCCGCCTCCGGCGCGGCCGGGGCGCACCGCCTGCCCGGGGCCGGCGGTCCGCGCGGACTCCTGGTCCTCGACTTCTCCTGACGCTCACCGAGGAACGCCCCGCGCCGGCCGCTTCCCGGCCGACGTGGACTCGCACCTCCACGTTCCGCGATGACCGAAAACGATCGGTCACGTCGTCGTTCTTGAGTGAATATGTAGCGCTGTTCCCCCGACAAACGATCCACTTTCGTGACTCGGCGCTTATGGGCGGGTCCGTTCTGTCACCCTGTCGGCAAGCGATCGAGTTCTCTTCGTACGAACTGCCCGGGGAGCTGCCCATGCGGGCCATTCCGACCCAACGGGAGACCACCTCGTGCGCCCCCGACGTGCGGGGGTGCGCGCGGGTGGAGGCGACGCTGTCCGGAAGCCCCCTCGCGCCGGGCTCCGCACGCGCGTTGCTGCGCAAGGCGCTCACCGAGTGGGCGCAGCTCCCGGTGCCCGGCGCCGACCTCCTCACCGGCCGCGTCGGCGACGAGGCCGCCCTGGTCGCCAGCGAGCTGGTCACCAACGCGGTCGTGCACGCCGGCACCGAGGTGCGGCTGACCTGCCGGCTGGAGGAGGACACCGGCGCACTCGTCGTGGAGGTCGCCGACCGGCACCCCTCCCGCGCGCCGCGCGACGCGGCGGAGGCGCCGGCGCACGACGCCCCCGAGTACGGGCGCGGGCTGCGCACGGTCGCCGCGCTCGCCGAGTCCTGGGGCGTCACCTACCGCGCCGGGAGCAAGACCGTGTGGGCGCGGCTGCCGACGCGCGAGGAGACGCCCGCCGACCCGGCCGCCGCGTACGCCGGGGAGCGCGCCCCGGCGCGGGACCTGCGGGCGGCCGCCCTCCTCGCCGCCGACCCGCTCGACCCCCTCGCCCGCACCGGGCCCCGCGACACCCCCCGCGACACCTGGCGGGCCGCCTCCTACGGAGACGACTGGCTGGCCCGCCGCCCCTGTCGCGACGGCGCCTGGCTGGGCCGGGGCGCGCTGTCCTTCCTGGCCGAGGCGTCCGACCTGCTCGCCGGACAGCTGGACGAGGACCTGGTCGCCTCGCTCACCGGCCAGCTGATCGTGCCGCGGCTCGCCGACTGGTGCGCGGTCTGGCTGGAGGACGAGGCCGCCGCCCACAGCGGCCGGCCCGGCGCCGGAGGCCGCCTCGCCCGCGTCTGGCACGCCAGCGAGCACCTCGTCGAGGAACTGAGCCGGGCGCTGGAGCGCAACCCGCCGCCCCAGGCCGACGACCCGCCCGGCACCGGGCCCGTGCCCTGTCCGTGGCCGGGGTCCGCGGGGGCCGGCCCGTCCACGGAGGCCGACGGCACCGGGACCGCGCTCGCGTACCGGCTCGTCGCCGGGGGCCGCCCGCTCGGCACGCTGGTGATCGGACGCGGCGGCATCGACCGCTTCCCCGACGAGATCACCGGGCTCGTGGAGGATCTGGGCCGGCGGGTCGCGCTCGCCATCGGGGCCGCCCGGCAGTACGCCCGCCAGGCCACCATCAGCGCCGTGCTGCAGCGCGGCCTGCTGCCCGGCGCCGTCGCCGAGATCCCCGGCGTGCGCAGCGCCCTCGTCCACGAACCGTGCGACAAGGGCGGCCCCAGCGGCGACTTCTACGACCTCTTCCCGGCCGGCCGCGGACGCTGGTGCTTCGCCGTCGGCGACGTGCAGGGCAAGGGCCCCGAGGCGGCCGTCGTCATCGGGCTCGTCCGGCCCTGGCTGCGGCTGCTCGCCCGCGAGGGGTACCGCGTCGCCGACGTCCTCGACCGGCTCAACCAGCTCCTCCTCGACGACGCCACCGAGGCCGCCGACGCCGCCGCCCGCGCCCTGGTGGCCGCGGGAGCCCGCCCGACCACGCCCGGTGACGGCCCCCAGACCCGCTTCCTGTCCCTCCTCTACGGTGAGCTCGTGCCTTTCGCCGGCGGCGTGCGCTGCACCCTCGCCTCCGCCGGCCACCCCCTGCCCCTCCTGCTCGACCCCGAGGGCGCCGTCCGTCCCGTCGCCCAGCCGCAGACGCTGCTCGGGGTCGTCGAGGACACGGCGTACACCAGCGAGACGTTCGAGATGTACTCGGGCGACACCCTGCTCTGCGTCACCGACGGAGTGACCGAGCGGCGCTCCGGGTCGCGGCAGTTCGACGACGGCGACGGGCTGGCCGCGGCACTGGCGGGCTGCGCCGGGCTGGAGGCCGAAGCGGTGGCGGAACGGATCACCCGGCTCGTGCACGACTTCGGGGCGCGGCCCCCGGCGGACGACCTCGCCCTGCTGGTGCTCCAGGCGGAATGAGGGTGCGGGAGGGGACCGGCGGGGATCGGGCGAGGTGCGGGACAATGGAGCACATGCCTTCCGCACTCCCCGACGGCGAGCCCGTCCCCGCCGACGGCGCGCTGCCCGCGTCCGCGCTCGCCGGGGCGGCCGACCGCCCCCTCGGGTTCTACCTGCACGTCCCCTACTGCGCGACCCGCTGCGGCTACTGCGACTTCAACACCTACACCGCGACCGAGCTGCGCGGCACCGGCGGCGTGCTGGCCTCCCGCGACAACTACGCCGAGACGCTCGTCGACGAGATCCGGCTGGCCCGCAAGGTGCTCGGCGACGACCCGCGGCCGGTGCGCACGGTGTTCGTCGGCGGGGGCACGCCCACGCTGCTCGCCGCCGGCGACCTGGTGCGGATGCTGGCGGCCGTCCGCGAGGAGTTCGGGCTCGCGCCCGACGCCGAGGTGACCACGGAGGCGAACCCCGAGTCCGTCGACCCCGCCTACCTGGCCGAGCTGCGGGCCGGCGGCTTCAACCGCGTCTCCTTCGGCATGCAGAGCGCCAGGCGGCACGTGCTGAAGGTCCTCGACCGCACGCACACCCCCGGCCGTCCCGAGGCGTGCGTCGCCGAAGCCCGCGCGGCCGGGTTCGACCACGTCAACCTCGACCTGATCTACGGCACGCCGGGGGAGTCGGACGACGACTGGCGCGCCTCGCTGGACGCGGCGATCGGCGCCGGGCCGGACCACGTGTCCGCGTACGCGCTGATCGTCGAGGAGGGCACCCGACTGGCGCACCGGATCCGGCGGGGGGAGGTGCCGATGACGGACGACGACGTCCACGCGGACCGGTACCTGATCGCCGAGGAGCGGCTGTCGGAGGCGGGGTTCTCCTGGTACGAGGTGTCGAACTGGGCGACCTCGGACGCGGGGCGCTGTCTGCACAACGAGCTGTACTGGAGGGGGGCCGACTGGTGGGGGGCCGGGCCCGGGGCGCACTCGCACGTGGGCGGGGTGCGCTGGTGGAACGTGAAGCATCCGGGCGCGTACGCGGCGGCGTTGGCGGAGGGGCGGTCGCCGGGGGCGGGGCGGGAGGTGTTGTCCTCGGAGGACCGGCGGGTGGAGCGGATCCTGCTGGAGCTCCGGCTGCGGGACGGGGTGCCGCTGGATCTCCTCCGGGAGGAGGGGCGTGCGGCTGCTGACCGCGCGCTGTCGGACGGCTTGCTCCGTCCCGGGCCTTTCGCGGAGGGCCGCGCGGCCCTCACCCTGCGGGGACGCCTCCTGGCCGACGCGGTGGTCCGGGACCTGGTCGACTGACCAGAGTTCCTTCGTCCCCGCCGCCCCTTCCCGTCCCGACCCCGGGGCTCCGCCCCGGACCCCGCTCCTCAGACGCCGGAGGGGCTGTCAGCAGCCCGTCCGGCGTCTGAGGACGAGGCCCGAAGGGCCGAAAGAGGGGTCTGGGACGCAGCCCCAGGGACGGGACGGGAAGGGGCGGCAGGGGCGGGGGAGAAAGACGGTCAGGACGACGGCGCCGTGACGAAGTCGATCAGTTCCTCCACCCGCCCGAGGAGCTGCGGCTCAAGGTCCTTGTAAGAGCGGACGGAGCCCAGGATCCGCTGCCACGCCTCGCCCGTGTTCGCGACCCGCCACCCCAGCGCCTCGCACACCCCCGTCTTCCAGTCCCGCCCCCGCGGCACCCGGGGCCACGCCTCGATCCCGACCGACGCCGGCTTCACGGCCTCCCAGACGTCGATGTACGGGTGACCGACCACCAGCGCGTGCTCGCTCGTCACCTCCTGGGCGATCCGCCACTCCTTGGAGCCCGGCACCAGGTGGTCCACCAGCACGCCCAGCCGCGCGTCCGGCCCCGGGCCGAAGGACTCGACGACGGACGGGAGGTCGTCCACACCCTCCAGGTACTCCACGACCACGCCCTCGACGCGCAGGTCGTCGCCCCACACCTTCTCGACCAGCTCGGCGTCGTGCCGGCCCTCCACGTAGATGCGCCCCGCGCGGGCGACCCGCGCCCGCGCGCCGGGGACGGCGACCGAGCCGGACGCCGTGCGGGCGGGCCGGGCGGGGCCCGACGGGGGACGGACCAGCGTGACCACGCGGCCCTCCAGCAGGAACCCGCGCGGCCGCAGCGGGAACACCCGGTGCTTGCCGAAGCGGTCCTCCAGGGTCACCGTGCCGGCCTCGCAGCGGATCACCGCGCCGCAGAAACCGGTGCCGGGCTCCTCCACCACGAGGCCCGGCTCGGCCGGCACCTCGGGCGCGGACTGCGGCTTCTTCCACGGAGGGGTCAGGTCGGCGGAGTACTGGCGCATTCCGCCGACGATACGAGGATCGCCCCGGCGGCGATCAGTCCGACACGCCGAACCGGGCCGCCAGCGCGTCCCGTTGGGCCCGCACGAAGGCCGCGTCGACCACCGCTCCGTGACCGGGGACGTACACCGCGTCCTCGCCGCCCAGCCGCAGCAGCCGGTCCAGCGCGGCGGGCCAGCGGGACGGCACGGCGTCCGGGCCCGCCTGCGGTTCGCCCGACTCCTCGACCAGGTCGCCGCAGAACACCACCCCCGGGTCGCCGGGCACCAGCACCGCCAGGTCGTACGCGGTGTGACCCGGGCCGACGTTCGCCAGCAGCGCCTGACGGCCGCCGCCCAGGTCCAGCGTCCACGCGCCGGACACCGCGTGCCGGGGCGGGACCAGCGCGTCCGCCGCCTCGTCCGCCGCCCGCGCGTCAAGACCCCAGCGCACCGCGTCCGCGCGCAGCTCCTCGCGCCCCCGCCCGGCCAGCGCGACGTCCAGACCCACCGCGCCGTACACCTCCGCGCCCGCGAACACCGGCGCCCCGAGGACGTGGTCGAAGTGGGGATGGGTGAGCGCGAGATGCGTCACACGGCGGCCGGTCAGCTCCCGCGCCTCGGTCCGCAACCGCGCGCCCTCGGCGAGGGAGGAGCCCGCGTCGACGGCCAGGACGCCGTCCGCGCCCACCACGAGCCCCGCCGTGCAGTCCCATCCCGGCAACCGGCGCCGCCCGACCCCCGGCGCCAGTTGCTCCCATCCCGGCTCTTCCCAAGTCACGGTCATGACCGGGACGCTAGCGGGGACGGCGGCACCCGGCAGCACGGCGCGGACCGGCCTTGCCGACGGCGTACCCCCCGGCCGTACACTGGGCCGGGGAAGTCTGGCACTCGCGTGCGAAGAGTGCCAGAGTCGTTACCGGGCGGAAGCCAGCTGGAGGTGTGCGCGATGCTCAGTGAACGCAGGCTCCAGGTGTTGCGCGCGATCGTCCAGGACTACGTGGGCACCGAGGAGCCCGTGGGGTCGAAGGCGCTCACCGAGCGGCACAACCTCGGCGTCTCCCCGGCCACCGTGCGCAACGACATGGCGGCCCTGGAGGAGGAGGGCTTCATCGCCCAGCCGCACACCAGTGCCGGGCGCATCCCCACCGACAAGGGCTACCGGCTGTTCGTCGACAAGCTGGCCGGCGTCAAGCCGATGAGCCCGCCCGAGCGGCGGGCCATCCAGAACTTCCTCGAGGGCGCCGTCGACCTCGACGACGTCGTGGCCCGCACGGTGCGGCTGCTCGCGCAGCTCACCCGGCAGGTCGCCGTGGTGCAGTACCCCTCGCTGACCCGCTCGACGGTGCGGCACGTGGAGCTGCTGTCCCTCGCCCCGGCGCGGCTGATGCTGGTGCTGATCACCGACACCGGCCGGGTCGAGCAGCGGATGATCGACTGCCCGGCGCCGTTCGGCGAGTCGTCCCTGGCCGACCTGCGGGCGCGGCTCAACAGCCGGATCGCGGGCCGCCGGTTCACCGATGTGCCGGGTCTGGTGGAGGATCTCCCGGAGGCCTTCGAGACCGACGACCGCGGTACGGTCTCCACGGTGCTCTCCACTCTCCTGGAGACGCTCGTCGAGGAGAACGAGGAGCGGCTGATGATCGGCGGTACCGCCAACCTCACCCGCTTCGGACACGACTTCCCCCTCACGATCCGGCCCGTCCTGGAGGCGCTGGAGGAGCAGGTCGTGCTCCTCAAGCTGCTCGGCGAGGCGAAGGATCCGGGTGTGACCGTACGGATCGGTCACGAGAACGCCCACGAAGGACTCAACTCCACGTCCGTCGTGTCGGTCGGCTACGGTTCGGGCGGCGAGGCTGTCGCCAAGCTCGGCGTGGTCGGACCGACCCGCATGGACTACCCCGGAACGATGGGAGCGGTACGCGCAGTGGCACGGTACGTCGGACAGATCCTGGCGGAGTCATAGGTGGCCACGGACTACTACGCCGTACTCGGCGTACGCCGCGACGCGTCGCAGGAAGAGATCAAGAAGGCCTTCCGGCGGCTCGCCCGCGAGCTGCATCCGGACGTCAATCCGGATCCGAAGACCCAGGAGCGGTTCAAGGAGATCAACGCCGCCTACGAGGTGCTGTCGGACCCGCAGAAGAAGCAGGTCTACGACCTCGGCGGCGACCCGCTGTCCCAGTCCGGCGGCGCCGGCGGCGCGGGCGGCTTCGGGGCCGGGGGCTTCGGCAACTTCTCCGACATCATGGACGCGTTCTTCGGCACGGCGTCGCAGCGCGGACCGCGTTCGCGCACCCGCCGCGGCCAGGACGCCATGATCCGGATCGAGGTCGAGCTGGACGAGGCCGCGTTCGGCACGACCAAGGACATCCAGGTCGACACGGCGGTCGTCTGCACCACGTGCAGCGGCGAGGGCGCCGCGCCCGGCACCAGCGCGCAGACGTGCGACATGTGCCGCGGCCGCGGTGAGGTCTCGCAGGTCACCCGGTCGTTCCTGGGCCAGGTCATGACCTCGCGCCCCTGCCCGCAGTGCCAGGGCTTCGGCACGGTCGTGCCCACGCCCTGCCCGGAGTGCGCGGGCGACGGCCGGGTGCGTTCCCGCCGCACGCTCACGGTGAAGATCCCGGCCGGCGTCGACAACGGCACCCGGATCCAGCTGGCCGGCGAGGGCGAGGTCGGGCCCGGCGGCGGTCCCGCCGGCGACCTGTACGTCGAGATCCACGAGCTGCCGCACTCGCAGTTCCAGCGGCGCGGCGACGACCTGCACTGCACGGTCACGCTGCCGATGACCGCGGCGGCGCTCGGCACCAAGGTGCCGCTGGAGACGCTGGACGGCCTGGAGGAGGTCGACATCCGGCCCGGCACCCAGTCCGGCCAGTCGATCCCGCTGCACGGCCGGGGCGTCACCCACCTGCGCGGCGGCGGCCGGGGGGACCTCGTCGTCCACGTCGAGGTGCAGACCCCGACCAAGCTGGACCCGGAGCAGGAGCGCCTGCTCCGCGAGCTGGCCAAGCTGCGCGGCGAGGAACGGCCCACGGGCCAGTTCCAGCCGGGTCAGCAAGGGCTGTTCTCGCGGCTGAAGGACGCGTTCAACGGCCGCTGACCCCGCCCCCGCCGAGGGCCGCCGATGCCTTCGGCGGCCCGGCGAGAAGTGGCTCGTGCCAAGGGGAAGGGCCGCTTCGGAGTCGGTCGGGGGACGTGACACCATGCGGTCATGTCCTCCGTACTGACCGATCTCTTCCCGCACCCGATCGTGCAGGCGCCCATGGCGGGCGGCGTATCGGTGCCGCAGCTCGCCGCCGCCGTGTCCGAGGCGGGCGGGCTCGGTTTCCTGGCCGCCGGGTACAAGACCGCGGACGGGATGTACCAGGAGATCAAGCAGCTGCGAGGACTCACCTCCCGTCCCTTCGGCGTCAACCTCTTCCTGCCCCAGCCCGAGACACCCGGTGCGAGCGCCGGCTCCACCGGAGCGGCCGACGCCGCGCCCTCCAACGCCGCCGTCGGCGTCTACGCCCACCAGCTGGCCGGTGAGGCCTCCTGGTACGGGACGGAGCTGGGCGACCCCGACAGCGGCCGCGACGACGGCTACGACGCCAAACTCGCCGTGCTGCTCGACGACCCCGTGCCGGTCGTGTCGTTCCACTTCGGGGTGCCGGCCCGCGAGGTGATCGACGCGCTGCACCGCGTCGGCACCCTCACCCTGGTCACCGCCACGACCCCCGAGGAGGCCCGCGCCGTGGAACGGGCCGGCGCCGACGTGGTGATCGCCCAGGGCGTCGAGGCCGGCGGCCACCAGGGCACCCACCGCGACGTCCCGGAGACCGACGGCGGCGGCATCGGACTGCTGTCCCTGGTCGCCCAGGTCCGCGAGTCCGTCGGCATCCCCGTCGTCGCCGCCGGCGGCATCATGCGCGGCGGCCAGATCGCCGCCGTGTGCGCCGCCGGCGCCGACGCGGCCCAGCTCGGGACGGCCTTCGTCGCCGCCCACGAGTCCGGCGCGCACGCCCTGCACAAACAGGCCCTCACCGACCCCCTCCACGCCCGCACCGAGCTCACCCGCGCCTTCACCGGCCGTCCCGCGCGCGCCCTGGTCAACCGCTTCCTGCGCGAGCACGGCCCGTACGCCCCCGCCGCCTACCCGGAGGTCCACCACCTGACCGCGCCGCTGCGCAAGGCCGCCGCCGAGGCCGGGGACGCGCAAGGGCTCGCGCTGTGGGCGGGGCAGGGCCACCGCATGGCCCGCGAACTGCCCGCCGGACAGCTGGTGGACGTGCTCGTCGCCGAGCTGGCCGCCGCCCGGACGGCGTTGTCGGGAGGCGTCCGATGACCGCCCCCGTCTTCGTCGTCGACCGCTTCGACACGCACGGCGCCGGTCGCTTCGTGCTCGACGGACCCGAGGGACGCCACGCCGTCGCCGTGAAGCGGCTGCGGGCCGGCGAGGAGGTCGTCCTCACCGACGGCGCGGGCCGCTGGGCCGCGGGCGAGGTGGACGGCACCGAGGGCAAGGACCGGCTCGTCGTCCGGCTCGGCGAGGTCGTCGAGGAGCCGGCGGAGACGCCCCGGCTGACCGTCGTGCAGGCGCTGCCCAAGGGCGACCGGGGCGAGCTGGCCGTGGAGACCATGACCGAGGTCGGCGTCGACGCGATCGTGCCGTGGTCGGCCTCGCGCTGCATCACGCAGTGGAAGGGCGAGCGGGGCGCCAAGTCCCTCGCCAAGTGGCGGGCCACCGCCCGGGAGGCGGGCAAGCAGTCGCGTCGGGTGCGGTTCCCGGAGGTCGCGGACGCGGCGACGAGCAAGGGGGTTGCCTCACTTCTCGCCGAAGCGGACTTCGCGGCGGTGCTGCACGAGAGCGGGACGGAGCCGCTGGCCACGGTTCCGCTGCCCGCCTCCGGCGAGATCGTGCTGGTCGTCGGGCCCGAAGGCGGGGTGTCCCCCGAGGAGTTGGCGCTGTTCGAGAGCGCCGGGGCGCGGGCGTACCGGCTGGGGCGGAGCGTGCTGCGGACGTCCACGGCGGGGACGGCCGCGGCGGCACTGCTGCTGGGGCGCACCGGACGCTGGTCCTGACCTCGCGTCACGGGACTGCGCCCCGGGCCCCGCTCCGTGAACGCCGGAGGGGGTGTGCCGGGGGCGCCGAGCATGGCCCAATGCGCCCTACCGCCGGACGAGCGGCGGTGGCACGCTGCCGTACATGGGGGCGATGACAAGGTTCCCGCGGGGAACACGAGGGCGGCGACTCGCGGTTGCCGCCGGTTTCGCCGTGGCCGCCGTCACGGGCGTCACGGCCTGCGAGGGCGGCGACCTCAGCTCCGCGGCCGTCGCGCTCACCACCGACGGGACCGTGACCGAGGAGCTCAACCGGCAGAAGGACAAGGTCCGCTGGCTCACCTGCAACGCGTCGTTCGGCGACCGGGACGGGTCCTCCGCCTCGCCGGGCTCGCAGAAGACCGCCGCCTCGGTCGACTGCGAGGGCGAGACCGAGGGCGGCAAGGAGATCACCGTCACCGGGCGGGTCACCCACGCCGTCGACAACGCCTGCATCCGCGGGGACATCACCGCGAAGGTGGACGGCCGGCAGGTGTTCCACGTCGAGGGACTGGGCGACTGCGACTCCGAGAGCCCGCCCCGCGTGGGCGAGCCGACACAGGGCGGCCCGCGGCCCACCGTGACCGTGACCGTCACCACGACGGTGTGGTGCGACCAGTACCCGTCCTGTCGCCCCGTCGAGGGCAAGTGATCCGAACCCCTGGCCGGACCGCATGCGTCCCCCTAGGGTGATCGGGTGACACAGCCCGCATCGGTCGCATCCGGCACGTACCTCCGATTTCCGCACCTGCACGGCGAGTTGGTCGCCTTCACCGCCGAGGACGACGTGTGGCTCGCCCCGCTCGACGGCGGCCGCGCCTGGCGGGTCAGCGCGGACCACGTGCCGGTGAACCACCCACGGATCTCCCCGGACGGCGCCACCGTCGCCTGGACCTCCACCCGCGACGGCGCCCCCGAGGTGCACGTCGCCCCCGTCGACGGCGGCCCCGCCCGGCGGCTCACCCACTGGGGCAGCCCGAGGACCCAGGTCCGCGGCTGGACCGCGGACGGCCGCGTCCTCGCGCTGAGCGCCTACGGCCAGGCGAGCCTGCGCCGCACCTGGGCGCGCGCCGTGCCGCTCGACGGCGGCCCCGCCGACACCCTCCCGTACGGGCCGGTCGGCGACGTCGCCGAAGGCCCGCACACCGTGCTGCTGTCCGCCACGATGGGCCGCGAGGCGGCCAGCTGGAAGCGCTACCGGGGCGGCACCGCGGGCAAGCTGTGGATCGACCGCGAGGGCGACGGCGAGTTCGTCCGGCTGCACGAGGACCTCGACGGGAACATCGAGTACCCGCTGTGGGCGGGGACGGGGGTCCCCCCGCTCGAGCGCGGCCGGGAGCGGGGGAGGATCGCGTTCCTCTCCGACCACGAGGGCACCGGAGCGCTGTACTCCTCCCTCGCCGACGGCTCCGACCTGCGCCGGCACACCCCCCTGGAGGGCTTCTACGCCCGTCACGCGGCGACCGACGGCAGCCGGGTCGTCTACTCCAGCGCCGGCGAGCTGTGGATCCTCGACGACCTCGACACGGCCGAGCCGCGCCGCCTCGACGTACGGCTCGGCGGGCAGCGCGTCGACCTCCGGCCGTTCCCGGTGAACGCGGCCCGCTGGTTCGGCTCCGCGTCACCCGACCACACCGCGCGCGGCAGCGCCGTCTGCGTGCGCGGCACCGTCCACTGGGTCACCCACCGCTCCGGCCCCGCCCGCGCGCTCGCCGCCACTCCGGGCGTCCGGGCCCGCCGTCCGCGCGCCTTCCGCGCGGACGGCGAGGAATGGGTGGTGTGGGTGACGGACGCCGAGGGCGACGACGCCCTGGAGTTCGCCCCCGCCACCGGACCGGCCCCCGGCGCCACCCCGCGCCGCCTGGCCGCCGGACGGCTCGGCCGGGTCGTGGAACTGGCGATGGCGCCCGACGGCAGCCGCGCCGCGATCGCCTCCCACGACGGCCGTGTCCTCCTCGTCGAGCGGGAGACCGGCGAGGTCCGCGAGGTCGACCGCAGCGAGGACGGCGACGTCTCCGGGCTGGTCTTCTCGCCCGACTCCGCCTGGCTCGCCTGGTCCCACCCCGGTCCGCGCCCGCTCAGCCAGATCAAGCTCGCCCACACCACCGACCTGTCGGTCACCGAGGCGACCCCGCTGCGCTTCCAGGACTACGCGCCCGCCTTCACCCTCGACGGCAAGCACCTCGCGTTCCTGTCCACCCGCTCCTTCGACCCGGTCTACGACGAGCACGTCTTCGACCTGGCCTTCGTCGAGGGCGTACGGCCGTACCTGATCACGCTCGCGGCGACCACCCCGTCGCCGTTCGGGCCGCAGCGGCACGGCCGGCCCTTCGAGACCCCCGACCGGGACGAGACCCCCGACAGCGAGGGCACCCCCACCACGCGCATCGACCTCGACGGGCTCGCCGACCGCATCGTGCCGTTCCCGGTCGAGGCCTCCCGCTACAGCGGCCTGCGCGCCGCCAAGGACGGCGTGCTGTGGCTGCGCCACCCGGTGCGCGGCGTGCTCGGCGCGTCCCGGGCCACGCCCGACGGCCCGGACCCCAGGACCGACCTGGAGCGCTACGACCTCGCCCAGCAGCGGATCGAGCACCTCGCCGTCGACGCCGACCACTTCGAGGTCAGCGGCGACGGCAAGAGGGTGCTGCTGTGGACCGACGGACGCCTGAAGGTCGTGCCCAGCGACCGGCGTGCCTCCGGCGACGACGACAGCGACAGCAACATCACCGTCGACCTCGGCCGGGTGCGGCAGTTCGTCGACCCGGCCACCGAGTGGCGGCAGATGTTCGACGAGAACGGCCGCATCATGCGGGACAACTTCTGGCGTCCCGACATGAGCGGCGTCGACTGGGACGCGGTGCTGGACCGCTACCGTCCCGTGCTCGACCGGCTGGCCACCCACGACGACCTGGTGGACCTGCTGTGGGAGGTGCACGGCGAACTCGGCACCTCGCACGCCTACGTCACCCCGCGCGGCGGCTTCGGCGGCGGTCCCCGGCAGGGACTGCTCGGCGCGGACCTCTCCCGGCACGAGGACGGAAGCTGGCGGGTGGACCGCGTCCTGCCCGCCGAGACCTCCGACCCGGAGGCCCGCTCACCGCTCGCCGCGCCCGGCGTCGCCGTCCGGCCCGGCGACGCGATCGTCGCCGTCGCCGGACAGCCGGTCGACCCGGTGACCGGCCCCGCGCCGCTGCTGGTGGGGACGGCCGGCAAGCCCGTCGAGCTGACCGTGTCACCGGCCGGCGGGGGAGAGCCGCGGCACGCGGTCGTCGTGCCGCTCGCCGACGAGGAGCCGCTGCGCTACCACGCCTGGGTCGCCGGCCGGCGGGCGTACGTGCTGGAGAGGTCCGGCGGCCGGCTCGGCTACATCCACGTCCCCGACATGCAGGCGCCCGGGTGGGCGCAGATCCACCGCGACCTGCGGGTGGAGGTGCTGCGCGAGGGACTGATCGTGGACGTGCGGGAGAACCGGGGCGGCCACACCTCGCAACTCGTGGTGGAGAAGCTGGCCCGGCGGATCGTCGGCTGGGACCTGCCGCGCGGGATGCGCGCGGAGAGCTACCCGCGCGACGCGCCCCGGGGGCCCGTCGTCGCCGTCGCCGACGAGTTCTCCGGCTCCGACGGGGACATCGTCAACGCGGCGATCCGGGCGCTCGGCATCGGGCCGGTGGTCGGCACCCGCACGTGGGGCGGCGTCATCGGCATCGACAGCCGCTACCGGCTGGTCGACGGCACGCTGGTCACCCAGCCCAAGTACGCCTTCTGGCTGGAGGGGCACGGCTGGGACGTGGAGAACCACGGCGTCGACCCGGACGTCGAGGTCGTCCAGCGCCCGCAGGACCACGCCGCCGGGCGGGACGTCCAGCTCGACGAGGCGGTGCGGCTGGCGCTGGAGGCGCTGGAGGCGACCCCCGCGAAGGCGCCGCCGGAGCTGCCGTGACCGCGCGCGGGCGGCACGACGGCCCGGGGCCGGGTCGGTAGCATGCCTCTGTAGTGATGATCACCGGGTCGAGGAGGGCGTATGGCAGGGGAACCTCAGGACGACTGTCTGTTCTGCAAGATCGTCGCGGGCAGCATTCCGGCGACGATCGTGCGGGAGACGGACACGACCGTCGCGTTCCGCGACATCAACCCCCAGGCGCCCACCCACGTCCTGGTGATCCCGAAGGCGCACCACCGGGACGCCGCGGCCCTCGCCGCCGCGGCGCCCGAGATCGCGGCGGACGTCCTGCGCGAGACGCAGGCCGTGGCGGACGAGGAGAAGCTGGAGAGCTACCGTATCGTGTTCAACACGGGCAGCGGCGCCGGCCAGACCGTGTGGCACGCGCACGCCCACGTCCTGGGCGGCCGCGGTCTCGAGTGGCCCCCCGGATAGACCGTTGTCCGTCCGTGAACTGGTGGTGCTCGGCACCGCCAGCCAGGTCCCGACCCGGCACCGCAACCACAACGGCTACCTGCTGCGCTGGGACGGCGAAGGCTTCCTGTTCGACCCCGGCGAGGGCACCCAGCGGCAGATGCTGCGCGCCGGGGTCGCCGCGCACGACGTGAACCGGATCTGCGTCACGCACTTCCACGGCGACCACTCGCTGGGGCTCGCCGGGGTGATCCAGCGGATCAACCTCGACAAGGTGCCGCACCCGGTCAGCGCGCACTACCCGCGCTCCGGGCAGCGGTTCTTCGACCGGCTGCGGTACGCGACCGCCTACCGCGAGACCGTCGCCCTCCTCGAGGCCCCCGTCGACACCGACGGCCCGCTCGTCCGCACCCCCGGCTACACGCTGGAGGCGCGTCGGCTCTCCCACCCCGTCGAGGCGTACGGCTACCGGCTGGTCGAGCCCGACGGCCGCCGCATGCTGCCCGACCGGCTCGCCGCGCACGGCATCCAGGGCCCGGACGTGGGCCGCCTTCAGCGCGAGGGCTCCCTCGACGGGGTCGCCCTGGAGGACGTCAGCGAGGTCCGGCGCGGACAGCGGTTCGCGTTCGTCATGGACACCCGGCTGTGCGACGGGGTGTACGCGCTCGCCGAGGGCTGCGACATGCTGGTGATCGAGTCGACGTTCCTCGACGAGGACGAGGAGATGGCCGTCGAGTTCGGCCACCTGACGGCCGGCCAGGCCGCGCGGGTCGCCCGCGACGCGGGCGTACGGCACTTGGTGCTCACGCACTTCAGCCAGCGGTACTCCGACCCGGAGGAGTTCGAACGCCAGGCCCGCGCGGCGGGCTACGACGCCGACCTGACCGTGGCCCGCGATCTGCAGCGCGTCCCGCTCCCGAAACGCCGCTGACCACGGCGGCGCTCAGCCGCCCCGCCGCTGACGTGGCGGCGGACGGTCGCGCCTCCCCGGCGCCTCAACGGCCTGGGAGGTGCTTCCAGGGCGCTGGGGGCGCCTCCTCCGGGGGAGGCGCCTGCCGGTCGGCGCGAGTGCGCGCCCCCGTCGTCGGGAGCAGGGCCCGGTGTCCGTGGCCCACGCGACCCTCACCTCCCGCCCGGCGCCCGCGTGGCCGCCGCCGTGTCGTAGGCGGTCCGCGCCGGCTCCGGAGTGCCGTCGAGGGGAATCTCGACGACCGGCTGCTCCGGCGCCCCGACCTCCGGCACCGCACCCGAGGGGGTGCCCGTCGTCGCGGCGACCAGCGCCGCCGGATGGCCACCCCGCCGCCGCACCGCTCCCGGCAGCAGCGGCCGTCCGCCCGTGTGCAGCGCGACCCCGGTCATCGGCACCGCGACCAGCAGCAGCCCCACCGCGAGCACCGCGCCCATCACCGGGAAGCCGGCCTGCGCGGACAGCACACTCCCGGTGAGCGGCCCGGCGGCGGTGCCCAGCGAGGACGCCGAACCCACCAGCACCGCCCAGCGCCCCCGCGCGTCCAGCGAGGCGGCCAGCCCGATCAGGTACGACAGCACCACCGGATAGACCGTGTTCCAGGCGATCTCGCCCGCGGCGAAGCTCCCCAGCCCGGTCGCGGAGGCGCTCAGCGCGATGCAGCCGGCGATGACGACCGTGCCGCCGCCGATGGGCAGCGCGCGCCCGAGCCGTGAGCCGAGCGCGCCCGCGCCCAGCACGCCCAGCAGTCCCGCGCCCAGCGCCACCGCGAAGACCACGCCCACGGTCGGCTCGGACAGGTGCGCCTGATCGACGCCGATGCGCCCGCTGACGCCCCACAGCGCGTTCTGCGCCAGGGACCACAGCAGCATCGCCCCGGCCAGCACCATCCCCGACCGTCGGTGCGGCAGACGGGAGGCGCCGGTGCCGTCGGCCCCCGCCGCCTCCGCCGCGAGCGGGCCGGGCGTGCCGCCGGGCAGCCGGGAGGTCAGCGGCCACACCGCGAGCGCGGTGAGGGCGATGGCGGCGAGGGTGAGTCCGTGCCCGGGCAGGTGCGGCACCGTCAGATAGACCGCGCCGGCCAGCGCGGACACGCTGAGCAGGCCCAGGGCGGAGGCCCGGTGCGGGTCCTTCTCCGCGGCGATCCGGGTGGCGGCGACCGTGGTGGCCGTGCCCGACCCGAACCCGCCGATCACGGCCCCGGCGACGACGGCCGGGACGGCGGTGGTGAGCGCGGCCCCGCCGTAGCCGACGGCGGCGAGGACGAGGCCCAGCCGGGCGAGGGTCCGGGCCCCGGTCCGCTCGACGCGGGAGGCCAGCAGGAACCCGGCCGTGGCCGAGCTGAGCAGCAGCAGACTGCCGACGGCCCCCGCCTGGGTGGCCGAGAGATCCAGGCCGCGTTCCAGCCGGCCGACGGTGGTCGGCAGCAGATACGGGGCGAGGTACCCGGCCGTGAAAAGGGCGACGAGGGGCCAGGGGGTGGTGCGAGGGGCGTACACGGGCGTTCCCAGGGCGTGCGAAGGGGACGGTGCGACAAGCGAGGAAGGAGATGTGGGGGCGACGGCCGTCGACGGACGAGAACGCGCGGGCAATTTGTATCAAGCGGGGGCAGCGCAACGGGAGTGAGATCGATGTGATCTAAGTCACTCCTGTGTTTGGGGGTTTCAGGCCTTGGGTAGCAGCGCGCTTTTTGCCTGTACGGAGTCGCCGCGTCCCCGCCCCCGGCACCGTCGAACAGTCGCCCGCCGCACCGTTGACGCCCCTGATTCACCCCTCTAGCCTTCGTTCCCATACATGGATGCCGTCCATATACGGAGATGAGCCACCCGCCCGTCCGCCCGTGACCTCGCCGTCCTCAGGACCCCGCTCGCCGCCGGACCCGACCTCGTAGGAGCCGCCCCGTGACCGCATCCGCCTCCGGCCTGACCGTGACCGAGGTCCGTCTCACCCCGGTCCTGGTCGCCGACCCGCCCCTGCTCAACACGCAGGGCGTGCACCAGCCGTACACCCCCCGGCTGATCGTGGAGGTGGTGACCGCCGACGGGATCACCGGGCTCGGCGAGACGTACGGCGACACCAAGTACCTGGACCTGGCCCGCCCGCTCGCCGACCGGCTGGTCGGCCACCGGGTCGACGACCTGAACCGGCTGTTCGCCGAGGCCGACCAGGTCGCCGTCGACGCCGCCCGGGTCCGCGGGCAGGTGGACGCCGGCGGACTGCGCGGCGTGCAGACCGCCGACAAGCTGCGGCTGTCCGTGCTCTCCGCCCTCGAGGTCGCCTCCCTCGACGCCCTCGGCAGGAGCCTCGGTCTGCCCGTGCACGCCCTGCTCGGCGGCAAGGTGCGCGACGCCGTCGAGTACAGCGCGTACCTGTTCTACAAGTGGGCCGAGCACCCGGAGGGCGTGGCGGCGGAGAAGGACGACTGGGGCGCGGCCGTCGACCCGGCGGGCGTGGTCGAACAGGCCCGGCGGTTCAAGGAGCGGTACGGCTTCACGTCGTTCAAGCTCAAGGGCGGCGTCTTCGAGCCGCAGGAGGAGATCGCCGCCGTCCGCGCGCTGGCCGCCGCCTTCCCCGGGCACCCGCTGCGCCTCGACCCCAACGGCGCCTGGTCCGTGGAGACCTCGCTGAAGGTGGCCGAGGAGCTCGGGGAGGTCCTGGAGTACCTGGAGGACCCCACCCTCGGCACGTCCGCGATGGCCGAGGTGGCCGCCCGGACCGAGGTGCCCCTCGCGACCAACATGTGCGTGACCACGTTCGCCGAGATCAAGGAGGCGTTCACCCGGGACGCCGTGCAGGTGGTGCTCTCCGACCACCACTACTGGGGCGGACTGCGCAACACCCGGCACCTCGCGGCGATCTGCCGCGCCTTCGGCGTGGGCGTCTCCATGCACTCCAACACGCACCTCGGCATCAGCCTCGCCGCGATGACGCACGTGGCGGCGACCGTGCCCGACCTGCACCACGCCTGCGACTCCCACTACCCCTGGCAGTCGGAGGACGTCCTCACCGAGCGGCTCGCCTTCGAAGGCGGCACGGTCCGCGTCCCC
Source organism: Streptomyces sp. DH-12 (assembly GCF_002899455.1). GTDB lineage: Bacteria > Actinomycetota > Actinomycetes > Streptomycetales > Streptomycetaceae > Streptomyces. Next base: position 5,137,361 of record NZ_PPFB01000001.1, read on the forward strand.
GACGCGCCGGGCCTCGGCGTCGAACTCGACCGCGACCGGCTGGCGTTCCTGCACCGACGGTGGCTGGACGACGACGGCGCGCTGCGCGACCGCGACGACGAGGCCGCCATGCGCATCGCCGACCCGGCCTGGACCCGGCCCGCCGTGCCCCGCTGGTGACGGCGCCCGGGTCGGCTCGGCGTGACGGCGTTCTCGCTGTCGGCGGCGTGGTGCACACTGGCTGAAACCGCACCACGTCAGGGAGCGCACCGTGATGGCGTCCACCGGGAAGAGGAACGGCAGGAGAGCCGGGAAGGAATTAGTCGCGGGACCGTCCTGCCCGACCCAGATCGACCCGCTCGCCGCCCTGCGCGGCCCGGACGACCCGCCCTGGGACGTCTACCTGACCGGCACCGTCTTCCTCGACATCGTCTTCACCGGGCTCGACTGCGCCCCCGTGCGCGGCACCGAGTCCTGGGCGCGCGGCATGGGGTCGAGCCCGGGCGGCGTGGCCAACATGGCCACCGCCCTGGCCCGGCTCGGCCTGCGCACCTCCCTCGCGGCGGCCTTCGGCGACGACCACTACGGCGAGTACTGCTGGGACGCGCTGGAGCAGGGCGAGGGCATCGACCTCTCCCCGTCCCGCACGGTTCCCGGCTGGCACTCCCCGGTCACCGTCTCCATGGCGTACGAGGGCGAGCGCACGATGGTCTCCCACGGCCACGAACCGCCCCCCGAGGAGCCCGCGCCCGACTGTCCGCCGCGTGCGCGTGCCGCCGTCGCCTCCCTCACCCCCGGCCGCAGCGCCCCCTGGGTCGCCCAGGCCGCCCGCACGGGCACCCGGATCTTCGGGGACGTCGGCTGGGACGACACCGGGGCCTGGGACCTGGCGGGCCTGCCCGACCTGCGGCACTGCGAGGCGTTCCTGCCGAACGCGGCGGAGGCCATGCGGTACACCGGCACGGACTGCCCGCGCGCCGCCGCCCACGCCCTGACCGCGTACGTGCCGGTGGCGGTGGTCACCCTGGGCGCGGAGGGCGCGTACGCGGTGGACCGGCGTACGGGGGAGACCGCGTCGGTCCCGGCGATCGAGGTGGAGGCGCTGGACCCGACCGGGGCGGGGGACGTGTTCGTCGCCGGGTTCGTCACCGGCTCCCTGGCGGGCTGGCCGCTGGCCGACCGGCTCGCCTTCGGGGGGCTCACGGCCGCGCTGTCCGTGCAGGAGTTCGGCGGCTCGCTGTCCGCGCCGGGATGGGCGGAGATCGCGGCGTGGTGGCACCGGGTGCAGTCCGTCGAGGGGCAGGACCCCTCCGCGCTGCGCCGGTACGGCTTCCTGGCCGGGCTGGTCCCGGAGGAGGCGGTGCGCCCGTGGCCGCTGCGGCGGGCCGTGCCGACGATCGGATTCCGCCGGTCGGCGTGAGACGGGCTCCCGGGAAGCGGGGCGGTGTGAGGAACGGCGCCCGTGGGAGGCGGGGCGGCGTGAGACGGCGCCCGTGGGGAAAGGGAGCGGCGTGAGGGAGCGCCCGTGGGGAAGAGGGCGAACGGGGTCGATCGCCCGGTCGGATAAAAGGCCTACGAGCTTGTCACCCCTCCGTCGTACCCTGGGAGTCGCGAGGCCGCCCTCAGCTGCGCGGCCGTGACGAGGAGGAACCGCAGGCCTCAGAGCCGGCCCATGACTCATACACCCACAGCTCACACCCCCGCGCAGGGGCAGGCGAGAGTGCAGTTCACCGTTCCCGCCCAGCACCCCATGGTGACCGTGCTGGGATCCGGCGACGCCCTCCTGCGTGTGATCGAGAAGGCCTTCCCGGGGGCCGACATCCACGTCCGGGGCAATGAGATCAGCGCGGTCGGCGACGCCACGGAGGTCGCCCTCATTTCGCGCGTGTTCGACGAGATGATGCTGGTGCTCCGCACCGGGCAGCCGATGACGGAGGACGCAGTGGAACGCTCGATCGCCATGCTCAAGGCGAGCGACAGCGGGGAGAGCGACGGCCAGGAGACCCCGGCCCAGGTGCTCACCCAGAACATCCTGTCCTCGCGCGGCCGCACGATCCGCCCCAAGACGCTCAACCAGAAGCGCTACGTGGACGCGATCGACAAGCACACCATCGTCTTCGGCATCGGCCCGGCCGGTACCGGCAAGACCTACCTGGCCATGGCCAAGGCGGTGCAGGCCCTGCAGTCCAAGCAGGTCAACCGCATCATCCTGACCCGGCCCGCGGTCGAGGCGGGCGAGCGGCTGGGCTTCCTGCCGGGCACGCTCTACGAGAAGATCGACCCGTACCTGCGCCCGTTGTACGACGCGCTGCACGACATGCTCGACCCCGACTCGATCCCCCGGCTGATGGCCGCGGGCACCATCGAGGTCGCGCCGCTGGCGTACATGCGCGGCCGCACGCTCAACGACGCCTTCATCATCCTCGACGAGGCCCAGAACACGAGCCCCGAGCAGATGAAGATGTTCCTCACCCGCCTCGGCTTCGACTCGAAGATCGTGATCACGGGTGACGTGACGCAGGTGGACCTGCCCGACGGCACCAAGTCCGGTCTGCGCCAGGTCCAGGACATCCTGGAGGGCCTGGAGGACGTCCACTTCTCCCGGCTGTCGTCGCACGACGTGGTCCGGCACAAGCTGGTGGGCCGTATCGTCGACGCGTACGAGAAGTACGACAGCCAGCACGGCACCGAGAACGGCACCCACAAGGGCGGCCGCGGCCGGTCCGGGCACAAGGGGAAGTAGACCGAGCACCAGATGTCGATCGACGTCAACAACGAGTCCGGAACCGAGGTCGACGAGCAGGCGATCCTCGACATCGCCCGCTACGCACTGGCCCGGATGCGCATCCACCCGCTCTCCGAGCTGTCGGTGATCGTGGTGGACGCGGGCGCCATGGAGCAGCTCCACATCCAGTGGATGGACCTGCCCGGTCCCACGGACGTCATGTCGTTCCCCATGGACGAACTGCGGCCCCCGTCGAAGGACGACGACGAGCCCCCGCAGGGGCTGCTCGGCGACATCGTGCTCTGCCCCGAGGTCGCCGCCAGACAGGGCGCCGAGGCGCCCACGCGGCACACCATGGACGAGGAGCTCCAGCTGCTCACCGTCCACGGTGTGCTGCACCTGCTCGGCTACGACCACGAGGAACCGGACGAGAAGGCCGAGATGTTCGGCCTCCAGGCGGCCATCGTGGACGGCTGGCGCGCGGAGAAGGGTCTCACCGGCCCCTCTCCGGCCCCGACCGTCTCATGAGCGCCCCACTCGTCCTGGGGGCGCTCGCGCTCGTCGTCGTCGCCTGGCTCGCCGCGTGCGCGGAGGCCGGCATCGCGCGCGTCTCCAGCTTCCGCGCCGAGGAGGCCGTACGGTCCGGGCGCCGGGGCAGCGCCAAGCTCGCCCGGATCGCGGCCGACCCCACCCGTTACCTCAACGTGGCGCTGCTGGTCCGCATCATCTGCGAGATGTCCGCCGCCTCGCTGATCACCTACGGCAGCGTGCGCGAGTTCGACGGCACGGCCCAGGCGCTGCTGGTCGCCATCGCCGTCATGGTCCTGGTGTCGTACGTCGCCGTCGGGGTCTCCCCGCGCACCATCGGCCGGCAGCACCCGCTGAACACGGCCACGGTCGCCGCGTACGTGCTCGTGCCGCTGGCCCGGATCATGGGCCCGATCCCCTCGCTGCTGATCCTCATCGGCAACGCCCTCACGCCCGGCAAGGGCTTCCGGCACGGCCCCTTCGCCTCCGAGGCGGAGCTGCGCGCGCTGGTGGACCTCGCGGAGGCGGAGTCGCTGATCGAGGACGAGGAGCGCCGCATGGTGCACTCGGTCTTCGAGCTGGGCGACACCCTGGTGCGCGAGGTGATGGTGCCGCGCACCGACCTGGTGGTCATCGAGCGGTACAAGACCATCCGCCAGGCCCTCACCCTCGCCCTGCGCTCCGGCTTCTCCCGCATCCCGGTGACCGGCGAGAGCGAGGACGACATCGTCGGCATCGTGTACCTGAAGGACCTCGCCCGCAGGACGCACATCAGCCGGGACGCGGAGAGCGACCTGGTGTCCACGGCGATGCGGCCCGTGTTCTTCGTGCCCGACACCAAGAACGCCGGCGACCTGCTGCGCGAGATGCAGAAGGAGCGCAACCACGTCGCCGTCGCGGTCGACGAGTACGGCGGCACCGCGGGCATCGTCACCATCGAGGACATCCTCGAGGAGATCGTCGGCGAGATCACCGACGAGTACGACCGCGAGCTGCCCCCGGTGGAGAAGCTCGGCGAGGGCCGCCACCGGGTCACCGCCCGCCTCGACATCACCGACCTGGGCGAGCTGTACGGGCTGGAGGAGTTCGACGACGAGGACGTGGAGACCGTCGGCGGACTGCTCGCCAAGCGGCTGGGCCGGGTGCCCATCGCGGGCGCGTCGTCCGTGGTGGAGCTGCCGGACGGCCGCGAGCTGCGGCTGACGGCGGAGGCGGCGGCCGGACGCCGGAACAAGATCGTGACGGTGCTGGTGGAGCCGGTGGGTCCGACGGGCCCGGTGGACCCGCCGTCCGGCGAGGAGGCGGGGGAGGAGTGACCCCGGAGCGGCTGCGCGCCCTGTGCCTGTCCTTCAACGCGGCGGTGGAGGAGTTCCCCTTCAATCCGGAGATCTCGGTCTTCAAGGTGCTGGGGAAGATGTTCGCCCTGACGGACCTGGGCGCGCGGCCGCTGAAGGTCAACCTCAAGTGCGACCCGCAGGACGCGATCCGGCTCCGCGCCGAGCACCCGGACCTGATCGTCCCCGGCTGGCACATGAACAAGCGGCACTGGAACACGGTGACGGCGGACGGAGACCTTCCGGACCGCCTGGTCACGGAGCTGGTCGAGGACTCCTACGACCTGGTCGTCGCCGGCCTCCCCCGAGCCGAACGCCTGCGCCTCGACCGCCCGTAGCGCCCCCTTATGCTCGGGTCATGACCGAGACTCCCGACCTCGACCCCGAGGACCGCAAGATCGTCACCCTGGCCCGCTCCGTCCGGGCCCGCAACGGCGTGCCCGAGGGCGCGGCCGTACGCGACGAGACCGGCCGCACGTACGCCGCCGGCACCGTCGCCCTGGACTCGCTGAAGCTCAGCGCGCTGCGCACGGCGGTGGCGATGGCGGTGGCGTCCGGCGCGACCTCGCTGGAGGCGGCGGCGGTGGTGACGGAGGCGGAATCGGCCTCCGCGGAGGACCTCGCGGCGGTACGGGACCTGGGCGGGGCTCAGACGCCGGTGCTGGTGGCCGGCCCGGACGGCACGGTCCGCGAGACGCTCACGGCGGACTGATCCGGCCCGCCGCCGCACTCGTCGCGCGACGCCTTCCGCGCATTGGGGGACACGCCGGCCCGGCAGGAGGCCGCCGGCCGGCGTGGCCCCCGGGCCGGCGACCGTCAACGCCGACTGCGGCAGCTACGGCGGCGGTGCGGAGCGGCAGATCGAGCCCACCACGTCCGCTGCCGAGGTGCGGCTGACGGCGGAGCTGAACGCGCCGCACGCGGAGCGGCAGCGGCTCATCGCCGAGGCCGCCCGCGTCAAGGCCGCCAAGAAGTCCTCCGACCGGTGGTGACCATCGGCTCGCTCTGTGCCTGCGCCGGCCGCTGGGCAGAACCGGCTGTACGGGCGGCACGCCGGAGAGCCTCCGCGAGTACTTCCTCTCAACCAGTGACCAGGGTGCGCCACTTGTCCGCATGCATCACAGGTGTCACCACGACGGCCTGGAAAGGCCCCGGGGCGCGGAAAGCGATCACCAGCTCACCCGGCTCGTCGCCGTCCCGCACTTCAGTGATCTGAGCTCGGGAGGTGTGCCAGCCGCCGTCCGAGGCGGTGAGTTCCGAGTTCGCTTTGAAGTGCACGTGGTCGTCGTGGACCTCCAAGACGCCCGCCACCCCGTGGGGGGCTTCGGGTGCCTCATAGGCGGTGGCATCGGCGACCAGAGCCCGCCCCGAGTTCACCGCAGCGACGAATCGGTCGATCTGGGCGTTCGCTCTGCGACTGCTCCACCAACTGCGAACTGCCACCCGGTTCCCCGTCCTCTGCTCACTCGATTCGCCCCGACAGTGTGCATCGCCAGGGTGACCAGGCGGTACGCGGGGCCCGGTCCTGGGACGCGGACGCCCGGTGATGTCGTGTCAACGGCAAGGGCGTTGACGCCGAGGGGAGCCGGTGCGGATGATCCGGGCCATGGTGACGACGCGTCCGATGCCCCGTTTCCCGGCCGGCTTCCTGTGGGGTGTGTCGACCTCGGCGCACCAGATCGAGGGCGCGGTCGACGCGCGCGAGGCGTCCGTGTGGGACGTGTTCACGGCCGAGCCGGGCCGGGTGCGGGACGGGTCCACGGCGGCCGTGGCCTGCGACCACGTGCGCCGCCACCGCGAGGACGTGGCGCTGCTGGCGGACCTGGGCGTGAATGCGTACCGCTTCTCGGTGTCCTGGCCGCGGGTGCGGGCCGAGGGCGGCCTGGACTTCTACGACCGGCTGGTCGACGACCTGCTGGCAGCGGAGGTGCGGCCGGTGCCGACGCTGTTCCACTGGGACCTTCCGGCGGACCTGGACTGGCTGGAGCGGGACACGGCGGAGCGGTTCGCGGAGTACGTGACGGGGGTCGTCGCGCGGCTGGGCGACCGGGTGACGAAGTGGATCACCCTGAACGAGCCCGCCGAGCACACCCTGCTGGGCCACGCGCTGGGCGTGCACGCGCCGGGCCGGACGCTGCTGTTCGACGCGCTGCCGGTGGCCCACCACCAACTGCTGGCGCACGGCCTGGCGGTACGGGCGCTGCGCGCGGCCGGGGCCGGTGACATCGGCGTCGCGAACTCCCACGGCCCGACCTGGGCCGCCTCCGAGGACGCGGCGGACGTGGCGGCCGCGGACTTCTACGACGTCCTGCTCAACCGCCTGTTCGCCGAACCGCTGCTGCTCGGCCGCTACCCGGAGGGCATCGGTGAGCTGATGCCCGGCGACGTCGAGGCGGACCTGGAGGTCATCGCCGAGCCGTTGGACTGGTACGGGATCAACTACTACGCGCCGACGAGAGTGGGCGCACCCCAGGGCGCCGAGGACGCCGAGAGCGCCGAGACCGAGTTCGGCGGTGTCCGGATGCCGGCCGGACTGCCCTTCTCGGTACGGGAGATCGACGGGTACCCGGTGACGGACTTCGGCTGGCCGGTGGTCCCGGAGGGGCTGACCGAGCTGCTCACCGGCTTCCGCTCACGCTACGGCGACCGGCTCCCCCCGGTCGTCGTCACGGAGAACGGCTGCGCGTACGAGGGCCTGGACGACACCGACCGCGTCGCCTACCTGGACGGCCACGTCCGCGCCCTGCACCGGGCGGTGGAGGCGGGCGTGGACGTGCGCGGCTACTTCGTGTGGTCGCTGCTGGACAACTTCGAGTGGGCGGAGGGATACGCCCGCCGCTTCGGTCTGGTCCACGTGGACTTCGCGACGCAGCGGCGGACGCCGAAGGCGTCGTACGCCTGGTACCGGGAGCTGCTGCGCGAGCAGCGGGGCCGGCCCGGCCGGTGACGGTCAGAAGCCGAGGCGGCGCAGCTGCTTGGGGTCCCGCTGCCAGTCCTTGGCGACCTTGACGTGCAGGTCGAGGAAGACGGGCGTGCCGAGAAGCGCCTCGATCTGCTTGCGGGACTTGATGCCGACGTCCTTCAGGCGCTTGCCCTTGGGGCCGATGACGATGCCCTTCTGGCTGGAGCGCTCGATGTAGAGGTTGGCGTGGATGTCGAGCAGCGGCTTGTCGGCGGGGCGGTCCTCGCGCGGCAGCATCTCCTCGACGACCACGGCGATGGAGTGCGGCAGCTCGTCGCGCACGCCCTCCAGGGCGGCCTCGCGGATCAGCTCGGCGACCATGACCTGCTCGGGCTCGTCGGTGAGGTCGCCTTCCGGGTACAGCGCGGGGCCCTCGGGCATCAGCGGGATCAGCAGGTCCGCGAGCAGGTCCACCTGCTTGCCCGCGGTTGCCGACACCGGGACGATCTCCGCCCAGGTGATGCCCAGCTCCTTGCCGAGCTGGTCGACGGCGATCAGCTGCTCGGCGAGCGCCTTGCCGTCCACCAGGTCGGTCTTGGTGACGATGGCGATCTTCGGGGTCTTCCTGATCCCGGCCAGTTCCTTGGCGATGAAACGGTCGCCGGGGCCGATCTTCTGGTCGGCGGGCAGACAGAACCCGATCGCGTCCACCTCCGCCCAGGTGGTCCGCACGACGTCGTTCAGCCGCTCGCCGAGCAGGGTGCGCGGCTTGTGCAGCCCGGGGGTGTCCACCAGGATCAGCTGCGCGTCCGGCCGGTGCACGATGCCGCGCACGGTGTGCCGGGTGGTCTGCGGCCGGTTCGAGGTGATCGCCACCTTCTGCCCGACCAGAGCGTTCGTGAGGGTGGACTTGCCCGCGTTGGGACGGCCCACGAAGCAGGCGAAACCGGCCCGGTGGACGGCGTCGGCCGGCTGGTCGGATGACTGGGTACGAACACTCATGCCGACCATTCTCCCTGATCGCCGGACCCGGTCGAACCACCGCGGGCCCCGGCTCCCGCAGGGGAGGCCGGGGCCCGTCGGGGGTGTCGCCGCGGTCGTCAGCCGAAGGCCTTGACCGCGTTCCAGTCCACGCTCAGCACGGTCTTCACCGAGGGGCCGGTGCTGGCCCGGGACGGGTGGTAGATCCGGGTCGCGCCGTCGGAGCGCAGCCGCGCCCAGATGTCCGGGATGCCGTCGCCGCTGACGTCGGGGATGCCGAGCGCGGTCGCCACGTTGGCCTCCGACCAGTTGGTGCCATAGCCCACGTCGCCGTTGAGCGAGCCGGTGGCGAGCTTCAGCGAGACCAGGTCGACGCTGCCGCTGACGGGGCCGGGCCGCCCGTGCCGGACGTACATGTTGCCGTTGTCCAGGTTGCGCCACAGCAGGTCGGGCGTCTTGTCGCCGTTGATGTCGGCGACGTTGACGATCTCGCGCCGGGCCCAGGCGTCGGAGTTCATCAGCGTGGCCTCCCGGAAGGTGCCTCCGGTGTAGCCGGACAGCGTCCAGAACTGGGCGCCGGCCCGCAGGACCAGGTCGGGGTGGCGGTCGCCGGTGATGTCGCCGACCGCTCTGATCTGGGTCCACGTGGAGGGTGCGGGGGCGTTCGACGGCAGCCGGATCGCGATCCGCTCGCCCACGTCGAAGCTGCCGTAGCCGTCACCGGGGTACAGCCACGCCTTGCCGTCCGGGGTCACCGCGAACAGGTCGGTGGTGCCGTCGCCGGGGAAGGCGTCCGCGTAGTGCGTGATCAGCGCGGCCTTGCCGGTGGCCGGGTCGTACCAGTGGTCCGCGGGGTGCAGCGTGGTCTCGCCGGTCCTGGCGTCCTTGGTGTAGGCGGCGCCGAGGCAGCCGTACAGCTCGCCGCCCTCACTGCCGACGCAGTTCATCAGCTTGCCGGCCGCGTCCACGATGAGCAGGTCGGGGAGGCCGTCACCACTGGTGTCCCAGGGCGCGTCGGCCTTGTCCCGGGGCGGGACGTAGAAGGCGTAGTCGGTGCGGACGCTCTGGTTGCCGTAGGCGTCGTAGGCGTGGACCAGCAGCCAGTTCGGTCCCGCGTGGGCGGGCGCCAGGCTCACGGTCGCCTTTCCGCCCGTGGCCGGCACCTCGGTCCACCCCAGGCCCTCGATGGTGTAGCGGAACCTCGTCGCGCCGGTCGAGACGAACGTCACCGAGCCGGTCGTGCCGAAGGGTTCTTCGCCCAGGTCAGGCCGTCGGAGGTGGCCTCTGGGAAGTCCTCGGTCTCGATCTCGGGCTGCGGTGGGGCGGTGGCGTCGACGGTGATCCGGCAGGGTTCGTTGGTGTTCGGCGGGAAGTAGCTGGACGCCGCGTTCTCGGTGTCCACCGCGCGCACGTCCCACGAGTAGGTGGTCTTGTCGGTCAGGGGGAAGGTGACGGGGATCTGCACCGTGGCGGTGCCGCTGGAGTTCGGCTTGGCGATCCTGGCCGCCGGGACCGTGCCGCCGTTCTTCCAGAAGCGGAACTGCAGCTCACGGAGGTTGCCGTCGGCGTCCTTGGCGTTCGCCGACAGGGTGATGTTCGTCTTGCCGATGGTCACGCCCGCGCCGGGACCGGGCTTGCAGGCGCCACATCACCGGCACGGAGATCGCCAAGGACCGTGAGGCGTTCGCCGGCCGCATCGCCGAGGAGCTGACCTACACCAGCGCCACCGACTGGCTGTCCCGCAGCGTCACCGTGCCCGCCGCCACCGAGCTGGGCCGGCGAAACCGCGGCGACGGGCTGAGCCCGCTGATCGCCTGGCGGGTCACCGAGCCCGAGGAGATCGCGTACACCAAGTCCTCCGGCACCGGCGACGACACCCGCACCCAGCGCGTCGTCCGGACGAGGACCACCTTCTGTGCCTCACGGTCCAGGGCGGCAACTCCGCCAACGCCACCCCGGTGGTCCTCGCCACCTGTGACGCCGGCAAGGCCGAGCAGCAGTGGGCGCCGCAGAACGACACCCGCTACCTCTACGGCCCCGACGGCGCGCAGCTGCTCACCATCAAGGCCAAGAAGGCCGCGATCGAGAAGGCGAAGAAGGAAGCCGCGCAACGCGCCAAGAAGAAGGCGGCTGAGCAGGCGAAACGGACCTCGGACAAGGCGGTCGCGCAGACCAAGAAGACGGGTAACCCCGTCCAGAAGCAGGCCCAGGCCAAGGCGGCCCCGAAGGCGTCCTCGGTGAGCAAGGGCTCCGCAGGCGGCAAGAGCGGCGGCTCCAAGCCGGGCGGCAACTCCGGCGGCTCCTCCCGGAGCAAGGGCGGCAGCAGCGGAAGCGGCGGCTCCTGCCCGACCGGCAACAGCTTCGTGCCCGGCACCAAGGTCCTGATGGCCGACGGCACGACGAAGCCGATCGAGGAGGTCGAGGCCGGCGACAAGGTCGTCGCCACCGACCCCGAGACCGGCGAGACCCGCATCGAGACGGTCACCGCCGAGATCAAGGGCGAGGGCCTGAAGCACCTGGTCAAGGTCGTCATCGACAGCGACGGCGACAAGGGCGAGAAGACCGCCGAGGTCACCGCGACCGACGGCCACCCCTTCTGGGTCCCCGAACTCGGCGCATGGCTCGACGCCACCGACCTCCAGCCCGGCCAGTGGCTCCGCACCAGCGCCGGCACACACGTCCAGATCACCGCAGTCGAACGCTGGACCAGTCTTGGCGCAACGGTCCACAACCTCACCGTCGGCGACACCCACACGTACTACGTACTGGCTGAGGACACGCCGGTCCTCGTCCACAACTGTGGCGGTAGCCAGGCGAATCATTCCGCCACTTGTACATGTGGATCCGGAGGCCAGCCGCGGCTCGCCAACGGGACGATGGGCAGCAATCCCAATACTTCTGCCAATCGCCTCGACCGCAGTAACCAGTACCCGAGTGTTTATCGTGCCACCACTCATCAGGCAATGAGGGCTAAGTATCACTACAACGGCAGTTGGCGCGATCAGTACGGTAGTGTCATTCCGGACAATGAGCTGACCTACGAGCACCTGACTGCCGTGGTCGATCATTGGAACACTGTCGGCTACAACACGAGCCGAGCGGAAAGGAATGACTTTTACAACGATGTGGCTAACCTTGTCCCTATGCGCAGGAGCCTCAACTCCAGTCTTGGCGGCGGCATGACTGCCCGCTACAGGCAGGACACGGGCCCCAATTACTCTGGGTAGGGGAACCCGCAATCCTGGGGGAGTTGTGTCGCGTGCGGTAGTGTTCTAGCCGGGTCGGCGTGGGTGCGGTACAAATACCGTACCCACGCCGACCCGGCTTGGTGTGGCCCGTCAGGAGCAGAAGGAAGGAAGAATTCTGTGGGTATCGAGGAGGCTGTGTCGAGGATCGACGGGATCGAAGAATTCTCTGGCCTTGATCGAGCTTGGAGGTGGTCGCCCACGCCGAGCTTTGTTTTTTCGCTCGCACTGGACGAGGAGGGGGACCGACTTTATCAGGTGAATACGCTCGATTCATTCAATGAGGCGCTGGTCAGGGAAGTGCTGCTTTTCTCGCGGAATCACCCCATGGATCCGAGCGGGAGCGGGGAGGCGGTGACGGTGACTCCCGGATTTTCTTGCGGAGGGTACAGGTTCGACGTCATCGCTGCTGTCCCCTCGGCGGTGCACGGATACTATGCCGGGAGGGATGAGAGGCTGAACGAGGCTGTCACAGCAGTCTTTCCGGCCTACCGGTGTGAATTTTCGGGCAGCGAGAGCATCAAGGAAATCATGTACAGGTTCCATAGAATGCTCCGCGCATCAATAATGACACGCCCCCCTGTTCCCTTCTTGCGTATGAAACATGAGAACAGCAAAACTGGCGGGGGTAGCGTAGGATCTTTCCGGGGATTTACTACGCCGGATGTCCTACTCAATGAACTCAAGCTCCTCGAAGGGGCTCCAGGTAGCTTCGTGGAGTATGAAAACTTTCAGGGCGATATCTGGCGCATTGAGTGGGATGGTTCCTGGGTTGTGAACGGAATCAGTCGGCATGACCCGTTGTCAGACGAATGGGTCATGTCCTCGTTGGGTTGCCCCCCAGTTCGCTGAAAGGTTTATTCGGCAGGGCGCGTTCAGCGGAATTTACTCCCGTTCCTGATGATTGGCCGGGGCGCGTCACCGGCCCCAGCGGACCGAGGAGTGGTCTGCCGTGAACAACGGGTGTTCCCGGAGGGTGATGGCCCTCCGGGAACACCCGTTGTGCACGGCACTCGCCGCAGGTGAGCGGGGATCAGTCGAAGGCGAACGGTCCTGGGGTTGTGGAGCCGTTGTCGTAACTTCGCTTCAGTCCGGGGAGCACGTCACGCGCCCTCCTTCAGCACCCTCCTGATCAGCACGCGCTGCTCCTCCGTCAGCCCCGGGTCCGCGCAGTGCACCGTTCTGCCGTCCACCGTGATCCGGTAGCTGAAACCGTCCGGGACGCCGGCCGGCGGGGTGGGTCCGCCGGCCGCCATCGCCTGTTCGGCCAAGGCGTGCCATTCCGCCGCGTCGGCCCGTCCCGAGGTGTCCACCTCGGCCTGCCGCTCGATGCCCGCGAAGCCGCCCGTGCGCCGTACCTGAATACGCATGGTCCGTGTCTAGTACGGAACTACAGCGTGCGCACCCCCACCCGCTCCCACGCCTTGGTCACCGCCACGAGTTCCTCGCCCTCCCCGTACCGGGCGCGCGCCGCCTTCACGGTCAGCGTCGCGAAGTCGGTGAACTCGGCGTCCTGCGCCAGCTCCCCGCCGGTCAGCACGTCGTACCAGACCTGCCCGGCGCGCTCCCAGGCGTGCCCGCCGAGGGTGGTGGCCGCCAGGTAGAACGCGTGGTTGGGGATGCCGGAGTTGATGTGCACGCCGCCGTTGTCCCGGCCGGTGTGCACGTAGTCGTCCATCGTCGCCGGCTGCGGGTCCTTGCCGAGCACGTCGTCGTCGTACGCGGTGCCGGGCTCCTTCATCGAGCGCAGGGCCGTGCCGGTGACGCGCGGGGCGAGCAGGCCGGCGCCGATCAGCCAGTCGGCCTCCCCGGCGGTCTGGCCCAGCGTGTACTGCTTGATGAGCGCGCCGAAGACGTCCGACACCGACTCGTTGAGCGCGCCCGACTGGCCGAAGTAGTCGAGGTTCGCCGTGTACTGCGTGACGCCGTGGGCGAGTTCGTGGCCGATGACGTCGACGGCGAGGGTGAAGTCGAGGAAGATCTCGCCGTCCCCGTCGCCGAAGACCATCTGCTCGCCGTTCCAGAACGCGTTGTTGTAGTCGAGGTCGTAGTGGACCGTGGCGTCCAGCGGGAGCCCGCTGCCGTCGATGGAGTCCCGGCCGAACTCCTTCAGGAACAGCTCGAAGGTGGCGCCGAGACCGGCGTAGGCGCGGTTGACGGTGGCGTCCTGGCCGGGGTCCTCGCCCTCGCCGCGCGCCTTCTCGCCGGGCAGGTCGGTGCCGTGCCCGGCGTCGTACACGGTGCGCTGCGGCTTGCCCGGCTCGGCTCCGGCGCGCGTGGTGACGGCCGGTGCGCCGACCACCGTGGTCAGCCGGCGCTGGGTGCGCTCGTAGGCGTCGCGGCGCAGGGTGCGGCGGGCGGGGCCGTGGATCAGGGGGTCCTCGGACTGGGACAACCGGTCGAGGACGTGGGGCGGGATGATGGTGCAGAAGACGGGCTCGTGGCCCCCGTTCGCGGTCATGTCAGCACCATCGCACTGCGTGACGGGTCTGTCGCTGACTGCTATCAACCTGCGACCGTGACGGATGAAATCCGCCCTCGTTCCGTCTCCGGATCCCGCGTGGAGTGGTATACGGCACTCTTTGTCCTGTTGGTCCGTCCGGTCCCGCATACTGATACGGACCTCCGCACGGTGGGCGACTCGGTTAAGCTCCGGAACATCATGAACTTCGGGCTGCTTCTCCTTAGCTGCCGCGGTGAGGGTCTGCGTTAGAGGCCGACCCCCTCCCCGCGGAGTTTGGCGCTGCGCCGTCGGCCGTCCCCAGGACACCCCGCGGACCATCGAGGAGCCCCGCATCATGGCGAACCGCCAGCAGCCCAGCCCCATGCCGATCCACAAGTACGGCCGGTACGAGCAGGTCGACATCCCCGACCGCACCTGGCCCGACCGGCGGATCACCACCGCGCCCCGCTGGCTCTCCACCGACCTGCGCGACGGCAACCAGGCCCTGATCGACCCCATGTCGCCCGTGCGCAAGCGCGCGATGTTCGACCTGCTGGTACGGATGGGCTACAAGGAGATCGAGGTCGGTTTCCCCGCCTCCGGCCAGACCGACTACGACTTCGTCCGCTCCATCGTCGAGGACCCGGACGCCATCCCGGACGACGTCACCATCTCCGTGCTGACCCAGGCCCGCGAGGACCTGATCGAGCGCACGGTGGAGTCTCTGAAGGGCGCCAAGCGGGCGACAGTCCACCTGTACAACGCCACCGCCCCGGTATTCCGCCGCGTGGTCTTCCGCGGCTCCAAGGACGACATCAAGCAGATCGCCGTCGACGGCACCCGCCTGGTGATGGAGTACGCGGAGAAGCTGCTGGGCGACGAGACCGAATTCGGCTACCAGTACAGCCCTGAGATCTTCACCGACACCGAGCTGGACTTCGCGCTGGAGGTCTGTGAGGCGGTGATGGACGTCTACCAGCCCGGCCCGGGCCGCGAGATCATCCTCAACCTGCCCGCCACCGTGGAGCGTTCGACGCCGTCCACGCACGCCGACCGCTTCGAGTGGATGCACCGCCGCCTCTCCCGGCGTGAGTATGTCTGCCTGTCCGCCCACCCGCACAACGACCGCGGCACCGCCGTCGCCGCCGCCGAGCTGGCCGTGATGGCCGGCGCCGACCGCGTCGAGGGCTGCCTGTTCGGCCAGGGCGAGCGCACCGGCAACGTCGACCTGGTCACCCTGGGCATGAACCTGTTCTCGCAGGGCGTCGACCCGCAGATCGACTTCTCCGACATCGACGAGATCCGCCGTACGTGGGAGTACTGCAACCAGATGGAGGTCCACCCGCGCCACCCGTACGTGGGCGACCTGGTCTACACGTCCTTCTCCGGCTCCCACCAGGACGCCATCAAGAAGGGCTTCGACGCCATGGAGGCCGACGCCAGGGCCAAGGGCGTCACCGTCGACGACCTCGAGTGGGCGGTCCCGTACCTGCCGATCGACCCCAAGGACGTCGGCCGCTCCTACGAGGCCGTCATCCGGGTCAACTCGCAGTCCGGCAAGGGCGGTGTGGCGTACGTCCTGAAGAACGACCACAAGCTGGAACTGCCGCGCCGGATGCAGATCGAGTTCTCGAAGATCATCCAGGCGAAGACGGACGCCGAGGGCGGCGAGATCACCCCGGCCGACATCTGGGCGGTCTTCCGGGACGAGTACCTGCCCAACCCTGACAACCCCTGGGGCCGCATCCAGGTCGCCGGCGGCCAGAGCACCACCGACCACGACGGCGTGGACACCCTCACCGTCCAGGCCACGGTCGACGGCGTGGAGACCACCCTGACCGGCACCGGCAACGGCCCGATCTCGGCCTTCTTCGAGGCCCTGCAGGGCCTCGGCATCGACGTGCGCCTGCTGGACTACCAGGAGCACACGATGAGCGAGGGCGCCTCCGCGCAGGCCGCCTCGTACATCGAGTGCGCCGTCGGCGACAAGGTGCTGTGGGGCATCGGCATCGACGCGAACACCACCCGCGCCTCGCTGAAGGCGGTCGTCTCCGCGGTCAACCGCGCGGCCCGCTGATCAGCCGGTCGGGGTGAATCCCGGGCCCCGTCCGCCGTCGCCGGCGGGCGGGGCCCGGCGTCGTTTACCGGCCAATCGCCGTGGAGGTCACGGAAAGGTCTCGCCCTGGGTACTGACTCCGCCTCTCGATGTGGCTAACATCACGCAAGCGCGGCGACGGTGCTGTGTGGCGTTGATGGAGGTGCGACGTGCTGCCAGAACGGGAACCCGACGGCCGTACCGCTGCCACCCGGCGTGCGCGCCGTCTGTTCGGCACCCGCACCGCGTGGACCGCCGTCGGCGACGGGGAGTTCTTCTGCCCCGGCTGCGGCGGCGACCGCAACTACCAGCGGCTCACCGGGCGCCGCCGGTTCACCGTGCTGGGCGTGCCCGTGCTGCCGCGCGGGGTGTGCGCGCCGACCGTGGAGTGCGCCGCCTGCCGCGGCCACTTCGGCACCGACGTGCTGGACCACCCCACGACCACCCGCTTCTCCGCGATGCTGCGGGACGCCGTCCACACCGTCGCCCTCGCCGTGCTCGCCGCGGGCGGCGCCTGCTCCCGCGCCTCCCTGGAGACCGCCGCGTCCGGGGTGCGCGCGGCCGGCATCGAGGACTGCACGGAGGAGCAGCTGGCCGCGCTGGTCGAGGCGCTGGAGGCGGACACCGGCCGCTTCACCGGCGAGCCCTGCACGGCGGGGCTGTCCATCGAGCTGCACGAGGCGCTGGACCCGCTGGCCCCGCACCTCGCCGGCCCCGGACGCGAGGCCATCCTGCTCCAGGGCGCCCGGATCGCGCTGGCCGACGGTCCGTACACCCCCGCGGAACGGGACGTCCTCGCCACGGTGGGCGCGGCCCTCACCATCTGCTCCGACGACGTCGGCCGCCTGCTGGCCGCGGCGCGGACGCCGTCCTGACCGCCTCCGCGAGGAGTGGACGCTTCAGCGAGGCTCCGGGTGACCTCCGCGAGGAGCGGGACGTCTCGGCGGAGGTGCCTCGACGGCCTTCGCGAGGAGCGGACGTCTCGGCGAGAGCGTCCTGACCGTCTCCACGGGAAGCGGACGCCTCAGTGAAGCTCCAGGCGCATGATCCGCCGGTGCTCGCCCGGGCCGAAGTAGTCCCGGCGCAGACCCCCGTCCGGCTCCTCCGGGACGAAGCCCAGGGAGCGGTAGAGCAGGATCGCGGCCCGGTTGGCCGGCTCCACCGTCAGCCGCACCGTCTCGGTCCCGTCCCGGCGCAGCAGCTCCAGGATCTCCGTCATCAGCTCCCGGCCCAGTCCGTGCCGGCGGTCCCCCTCGGTCACGCACAGGCCGAGGATCCAGCTGTCCCGGCTGAACGCCGTGGTCGCGGCCAGGACGTAGCCGCGCAGCCCGCCCGCGCCGTCGTCCAGCACCAGGAAGTGCTCGGCGTACACGTCGAACAGCTGGCGGAGCAGGAAGGCGGGATAGGCCACCTCCTGGAACACTTCCTCGTCGAGCCGGCGCAGCTCGGGCAGATCGGACTCCCGGGCCCCCCGCAGGACCAATCGCCCGGGCTCGGGGAACCCATCGGGTTCCCCGAGCCCGGGTCGGTCCAGGGTGCGCTCCAGCGGTTCGGCGGTCATGCCACCCCCCAGTGGGACGTGCGGATGTCGTCAACGCGAAGACACCGGCGTTCACCCGGAAGGGAATGCTGCTTCCGGTGGCGGCCGGTGGCGTCTTCTGGCTAGAGTGGGCCGTCAACTCACCGCGTGCAAGGGCGAGTTGAGGGGTGCACGGATCAGTGGCGTGCGCCCGCCGTGCGCCCGTCGACGAGGAACGGCGTGTTCCTGGCTGTCTCCGTGTGCCGCTTCGGCCTACCGTGCGAGAACCGGAGATGCTGCTTCACCTGCCGACGTTCATCGGGACGGCGCAGACAGGGCACACGGTCTCGTCCGACACTGAATGGAACGCGGCAGGGTGATGATGGACCGCAACGCCGACGCCCCGTGGTCGAAGTTCGATCCCGAGGCCTACGTCGACGCCAACTACCGCAACCCCCTCGAGGTCGATCTGCTGATCGTGCGGCTGATGCGCGACTACTTCGGCAAGTGCTTCGCGGACGGCGCCCAGCACGCGGGACGCGGCGTCGACGTGGGCGCCGGCGCCAACCTCTATCCGGCGCTGTCCATGCTGCCCTGGTGCGAGAAGATCCTGCTCCTGGAGTACGCACAGCCCAATGTGGAGTACCTGGAGAAGCAGGCGTCCCCCGCCGGGTTCGACACGGTCTGGGACCCCTTCTGGGAGCAGCTGGCCGAGCACCCCGCCTACGCGGGCGTCGAGCCCCGTTCGCGGTTCGGTGAGATCGTCCGCGTCGAGCGGGCCAACCTCCTCGACCTCGACGGCCAGCGCCGCTGGGACATCGGGACCATGTTCTTCGTCGCCGACTCCATGTCCGAGTGCCCCGACGAGTTCCGCCGCGGCGTCACCTGCTTCATGGACGCGCTCAACGAGGGCGCGCCGTTCGCCACCGCCTTCATGAAGGAGTCCGTCGGCTACCAGGTCGGCGACCATCGCTATCCGGCCTACCGGGTGAACGAGGAGCGGGTCCGCGAGAGCCTGAGCGACTGGGCGGACGACCTGGAGATCCACGATCTGCACCACATGGTGCGGCCGGGACACGAGGGCATCATCCTCGCCCTGGGACGGCGGAATCCGGCGATTGCGGGCACGTAGGAACGGGGACCATGTCTGCACACGGTCTGTACGAGGGGTAGGGGGATGCAGATCAAGCCACGCCAGCATCTGCTGGACATCTGGCGGGCCGCGGCCCGTCACTCGTTCGACGACGGCAAGCTCGTCTGGGGGGACACCGACGGGCTGAGCAGTGTCGCGGACGCCGAGCGGCTGCTCTGCCTGCTGTACCCCGCCACCGAGATCCCCGCGTTCCGCCTGGACCAGCCCGACACCACCGAACGGGACGTGCTCCAGGCGCTGGAGGGCGTCGGCAGCCGGCTGGAGATCCCGCCGAACCTGATCACCGCGATGACCCAGTTCATGCGCACCCACACCGGACCCGACGACGCGCCCACCTTCGCCGGCGGACCGTACTTCAAGCCCGTCGACCCGAGCGAGGAACTCACCTACGAGCAGGGCAAGTTAGGCGTCGTCGACTCCTACTCGATGTCCGTCACGCTCTGCCTGGCGACCCTCGGCTTCCTCAAGGTCTACGAGACCAGCACCACCCGCCCCGAAGTGCGCCGGGCGCTCGGCGAACTCCGCGAGGCCACCAGCGTGCGCCTCACCGCCGCCATGGTCAGCCTGCTGCGCTCCTTCGCCGTCAACGTCTTCGACGCCGAGTCCGAGCAGGGCCGGCGGCTGATCCAGGTCATCGGCCAGAACCGGCACTCCGACCGGGCCGTCCTCCAGCAGTTCGCCCGCCGCTTCCGGCCGCTGCGCGCCACCATCATCGAGAGCCTCAGCCGCGGCATCGAGGTCGACGAGTCCATCCGCGACGAGAGCCAGCTCTTCGAGTGCGGCTGGGCCTGGGGCGTGGTCAAGGACGCCCCCAAGATCACCGACCTGGACACCCAGGTGCCGGGCCAGCCCGACGGCATCGCCGACCGGCTGCCCTACGTGTACTTCACCGTCGTCGCCCTCGACGGCATCCAGGACCTGTTCTCCGAGCGCACCCTCACCCTCGGACTGCTCGACACCGACCAGCAGAAACTCGCCGAGGCGCTGCGGCTGCGCTGGGAGCTGAGTCAGCAGTACTGGTCGGCCGTCGCCCGCTTCGGGACCGAGCGCTGGCCCCTGGAGGACCTGCCCTGGCAGACCACCGGACTGCGCCTGGAGTCGGAGTACTTCTCCCTCACCGTCGCGGCCATCCTCGTCCACGACCTGGTGCGCCGCAGGGCCACCGACGACGACCTCACCCGCACCGTCTCCATCATGGAGCGGCTCGCCGACCGCGGCCGCGTCACCAGCCGCATGACCAGGAACGACCCGGTCGTCCGGCTGCACGACCCGGGCGTGCTGATGCCGCTCGCCGGGTCCGAGCGCTCCGGGTCGCTGCTCCAGTGGCGGATGACCGACTTCTCCGCCCAGCTGCTCAAACGGACCGTGCAGCTCGCCGAGCTGTCCCGGAACATCGAGGCCCAGGACCGGCTGCTGCGCCTCGCCGAGCAGACCTTCGAACACCTGTGGAGCCGCAGGATCGAGGACGGCCACGGCGCCGGCCTCTGGGACGACGTACGCGCCGTCTACCCGGACGCCAAGGGGGTCACCCGCCGGCTGTCCTGGAGCGTCACCGAGCGCGTCACCGAGTGCCTGGTGGCCGCCCGCAACCTCTACGAGCAGCAGCCCATCCGCAGTTCCGAACTCGCCGATCTGGCCCGGGACCTGCTCAGCGAGGCCACGCACCTGTTCGGCAGGGAGCAGCTGGAGGCGTCCACCGGCGTCGACGGCAGCCGCGCCCGCGCGATGCGGAGCATAGAGAGCCGGCTGGACCACGCCCGCAGCCTGGTCGACGACCGGCCCGCCACCGCCTTCGCGCTCGCCCTGCCCGTGCTTCAGGAACTCGACACCCTGGCCCAGGCCCGGGACGCCGCCGCGCAGGAGGGCTGAGCCGTGCTCGTCTTCGCGGCCTCCGACAAGGGGGGCACGGGCCGCTCGGTCACCAGCGCCAACCTGGCCTACCAGCGCGCCCTCATCGGCGACCACGTCGCCTACGTGGACTTCGACTTCGGCTCGCCCACCGCGGCCGCCGTGTTCGACGTGCCCAGCGCCCTGCGCGGCACCGAGGAGCGGGGCCTGCACTCCTACCTGGAGGGCGAGGTCACCGAACCGGCCAGCATCGACATCTGGCGGCAGACCGAGCACCCGGTGCTGCGCTCCCGGCAGAACCAGTCCGGGCGGCTGGTCCTCTACCCCGGCGACGCGGGCGGCGGCGAGTTCGCCACCGGCGAGGAGGCCCTGGAGCGCTGCATCGACCTGCTGCTGCGGCTCAACAGCGAGTTCGACCTGGTCATGGTGGACCTCAGCGCCGGCCGCAGCTACGCCGTCGACCTGGTCCTCGCGGCCACCGCCCACCCCCGGATGCGCCACGTCGGCTACCGCTGGCTGGTCTTCCACCGCTGGACCCGGCAGCACGTCATCGCCGCCGCCGGACTGGTCCACAAGGAGAACGGCATCCTCCGCAGCGGCGTCGACCGCGGCCACGACGAGACGGCCCTCCAGGGCAACATCCGCTTCGTGCGGGCCGCCGTCCCCGACCCGGAGTCGGCCATGTGGGCGCAGGGCTCGCCCGCCCAGGCGGCCTGGATGCAGTCCTGCAACAGGGCGCTCCGCCGGCTCGCCTCCGACCAGCAGATCGGCGACAGCGTGGTGCTCGGCACCGTGCCGCTGGAGCCGATCCTGCAGTGGCGGGAGCAGCTGATCACCGAGGAGGACGTCCTCGCCACCCAGATCGCCAACAAGGAGACGCTGGAGGCGCTCGAGGAGATCGCCCGGCGGCTCACCGACGACGCGCACTGGGGGCTGCCATGACCGACGCGGTGTTCCGCGAGACCACCGCCGAACCCCGCACCCAGGCGGTGCCGCTGTCCCACCTCTCCCTGGAGCTGGGGCACCTGTACATGGAGGACTTCGAGGCGGGACCGGAGCACCTGCGCCGGCACTTCGCACGGGTCCGCCCCTGGGCGGAGGCCGCCCGCGCCTTCGCCGCCGACCGGGCCGGCGCCCGGCGCGCCCGCGTCAGCACCTGCTTCCTCGTCGACGACTACTTCACCCGCTTCGCCGGCCCCGCCGAGGTCGTGCCCATGCTGCTGGCGGAGGCCGAGCGCGCCGGGCTGACCGTCGACTACCTGGCCCGCGAGTCCGGCTGCGCCGTCAGCGGGAAGGTGCCCGTCGCGGAGGCGGTGGCCGGGCGCATCGTCGAGGAGCCCCCGCCCGGCAGCTACGGCCACCGGCCGCCGGCCGCGCAGACCGGCTGGCTCGCCAACGGGGTGCGCAGCCCCACCGCCCGCACCCCGCAGGCGATGCGGAAGGCCGCCGCCTGGGAGCCGCCCCGCGAGACCGCCGCCCGCCGCCACTCCGTCTTCCTGGACGTCGAGCTGTGGAGCGAGACGCCCGACGGGGAGCGCCTGTGGTCCTGCCCCTTCCTGGCCGCCGTCTGGCAGCTCGCCCGTCTCGGGCTGCTGCGCCACCAGGGCGAGGTCGTCTTCGACCCGCAGCCGCACACCGGCGCGTTCCCCGACGACTGGGAGGACCTGCCGCCGCTGGTGCGGCTCAACCCCCGGGCGGACCCGTTCGCCGCCTACCGCACCTGCTCGGTGCTGCCCAGCCGCTTCCTGCCCGTCGAGCACGCCGTGCGGGTCATCCTGGACCAGACCGACGTGGACCAGGACGCCCTGCGCCAGGCCGCCGAGCGGTCCGACAAGGAGGGCGTGCCCGTCCCCGGCCCGGTCATCGACCGCGTCTCCTACGTCTACTGCGAGGAGACCTGAGATGCCGGCCACGACGAGGGCGGCCCCCGGCGCCCGGCCCGACACCACCGCGCCGCGCACCGTGCTCGCCTGCGGCGAGGTCCGCACCTGCCTGCTGCCCGCCGGGCAGGCCCTCGACAGCCGCGCCGCCGCCCGACTGCTGCGGCTGCGGGCCGACGAGCGGGTCCTGGTGTCCGAGCGGCCCAACCTCTACGCGCGCTCCCCGGACACCCTCACCGGCGTCGACTGCCCGCTGCCCAGCGCCAACGGCGCCCGGGTCCGCGCCGTCGGCACGGTCGCCGCACGGGCCGCGCTCACCGAGGGGCGCGTGCTGCAGACCTCGGCGTACTTCCGCCTCCCCGGCTCCGGGCCCGACCACCGCCGCCCCTGGGGCGACTACCTGGTGCGGCCCGGCCTGGTCGAGCCGCTGGGGAAACTGCCGTGCGACGCGGTCGCCGACGGCCTGCTCGACGGCGGACGTCACGGCGACCTCGACGTGGGACTGATCGCCGGGGGACTGCTCACCCGGCTGCTGCGGCACCCGCTGCTCGACCAGCGGCCGCCGCTCAGGTCCCGGCCCACCCGGCTGCGCTGGGTGGCGCTGACCACGCCGCCGGGCGAGACGCCGGCCCTGGAGCGGTTCACCCTCGCCGAGGACGAACTGCGCACCGTACGGCTGCGGGTCCCCGAGGACCTCCCCGCCGCCGACCTGGCCGGGCTCTGCGCCGACCTGGCGCTGCACGACTGGCTGCTCACCACCCTGGTCCGCGTCCTCGACGGCATCCGCCTCGGCCCCGCCGCGCCGGGGCCCTGGCCCCGGACCAGCCCGGACGGCGAACTTCCGCCGGCGGTACGGGCGTTGCGGCCCGCCGTCGATCATCTGCTGCACCTGTGGATGCCGCGGGCCCGGGTGTCCGCCGAGCTGGCCGCGCTGTGGGAGGCGCTGGAGGAGCGGCCCGGGTTCACCCGGCAGTGGCTCGCCCTGGTGCAGCGCGTCCGCGACCAGCTCACCCTGCACGCGATCCCGCCCGTGCACCGGGAGGTGGAGCCCGCGCCCTGAGCGCACCCGACGACTCCCGGACACCAGCCCGCGAGACGCCCACCAGCCGTGAGCGGCCTCGTCCGGACCCCCACGCACATTCCGCACCCCGAACCGACGTGTTTCCCAACGGGGGGAGAAGCGAGATGAGCACGGCACAGACACCTCAGCCCGACGACGCGGCCGGCCCGCCGGGCACGGTGAGCACACCCGAACACCCCGCGGACCGCGCGCCGGAACCGCCCGGCGCCCCGGACACCCCCCAGCCCGGGGGATCGGCCGAGCAGCCCGACCCCGTCCCGTGGCGGCGCAGGCTGCTGGTGGGCCTGGTCGCCGGACTGCTCGCCTGGGGCGTCGCCGCGCTGCTCAGCCCGGAGGACGGCGCGGCACGGCAGCTCGGAGCCGCCGCGCTGTGCGCCGTGGCCGCCGTCGCCGTCCAGCACCTCGTGCTGGTCCCCGCCCGGGCGGCCGAGGAGCGGGCCCGGCGGGCGGAGAGCCTGCTGGCCGAGACCGCTGCCACCGTGCGCGGCGGCTTACGGCGCTACGACGAACTGCAGCACGGACTGACCCGGCACACCGAGGACATGAAACAGCTCGTCGAGACGCGCCTGGTGCCCCCGCCCCGCCCGGCCGAGCCCGAACCGCAGACGCCGCCCCTGGTGCGCGTCGAGTCCGTGTCCGACCTGGCGGCCAACTTCGCCGAGGTCCTCTCGCCGGGCCTGCCGATCCTCTCCACCTTCGTACGGCTGGAGATGCACCGGGTGATCGGGCACCTCAGCGACCTCACCACCCTCACCGCGGAGTGCCCGGGCGAGAACCACGACTGGATGCTGACCCTCACCCGGGCCGCGGAGAAGTCGATCTGCGCCACCAGCACCTCCGTCGACCGGACGTTCTGGAACAGCGAGCCCGCCAGCCGCTATCTGCACGCCCAGGCGGAGGCGATCGAGCAGGGCGTGCCGGTGCGCCGGCTGTTCCTGCTGGAGAGCGCACGGGAGCTGGACGACCGGCTGCTGCGGCTGTGCGAGGAGCAGGAGGTGCTGCGCATCGAGGTGCGCGTGGCCGTCCTGCCGGAACTGCCGCCGCACCTGCTGCGCGGCACCACCAACGACTTCATCGTCTACGACGAGGCGGTGTCCTTCGAGATCGACCAGGACCTGCGCGACGTCAACATCAGGACCCGGCTGATCGCCCGCCAGGACCATGTGCACGACCGGATGAAGCGCTTCCGCGAGCTGTGGGAGGCCGGCATGAGCCTGCGCGAGCTGGAGGTGCGGGTCGACGACGAGGAGGACGGCACCTGGATGGTCGACCGCGGCTGACCGCCCGCCGCGACGCGGTTCACAGGGTGTGGTGCAGCCAGCGCTGGATGGTGGTGTTGACGCCGGGGGACAGGGCGCTGAGGCTCTCGATGGCCTCGCGGTCCTCGGGGCGCGGCGGGATGCCGGCGGCGGTCAGCGCGGCGTGCAGTTCGAGGCGGCGGCGGTCGCGCGGGTCGATGGGGGAGCCGACGCGGGTGGCCGGGTCGGGCGGGGCCAGCAGGCAGTCGCTGCCCGACTGTCCGGCGGCGGCGGGCCACTGCGGGGCGTCCGCGCCGGCAGCGACGGTGGAGGGGCCGCCGAGGGCATGGTTCGGGCCGTGCGGGAAAGCGGTCGCGGTCATGTCGGTCTCCTCACCCACGGGTGTCGGTTCTGCTCACAGGGAGCACGACCGCGGGAGGACCGGTTGCGCGGGAGCCGAAACGTCATGCCAACGGCGTCATCGGCAGATTGTCGGCCTGCGAGGGCGGGACGTCCCCTGGAACCCGGCCGCCCCCGGCCCGCGCGGGCGGACCAGGGGCGCGCGTCAGTGCGTGACCGTACGGACGAACTCCGTCCAGGCGGACGCCCCGACGACGATCACCGGTCCGTCGGCGTCCAGCTTGCTGTCCCGGACGGGGACGACGCCGGGGATGCCGGTGGCGACTTCGAGGCAGTCGCCGCCGTTTCCGTCGCTGTAGGTGCTCTTGTGCCAGCTGACTCCGCTCAGGTCGTACTCGCGCATCGTCCGTAACCCTCCGCCGCCGACTCGATCAGGTCCAGGGACGCTTCCGACGCGAGTGCGTCCGCCCTGAGCAGATCGTATGCCGACCGTGCTCGCTTCACTACGGCTGGATCGTCCAAGAGGTTCCCCGAATACACCGCTTCTGTATAGGCGGTGGGCGGGGCGTCCTCGAACTGCATGAGCTTGAGCGGTCCGGTCATGGTGGGATACGCCCCGGCCGTGTAGGGCAGCACCTGGACCAGCACGGCCCGTCGGTGGGCGAGTGCGGCCACATGCGTCAGTTGCTCAGCCATCACGGCGGCTCCACCGACCGGGATGCGCAAGACGTTCTCATGAAGGACCACCCAGTACACGGGTCGTTCGGCGGCGGTGAGGATCCGCGCCCGTTCCATGCGGGCGGCGACCTTCTCCTCGATGTGCTCGTCCGGTGAGAACCGGTTCATGGCAAGGGTCACCGCCCTTGCGTAATCCGGGGTTTGCAGCAGCCCCGGGACCAGAGCCGGCGCGAACTCGCAGATTTCTGTCGCCAACCCCTCCAGCTCCGCCGCTTTGGCGAAATATTCCGCGTACCGGCGGTCGTCGATCAGCTTCCTGCACAGCCGCTCGAAAATACCGTCGGTTTGCAGGGCCGCGTCGATCCGCTGGGCCACGTCCACTTGCGGCTTGCGGATCGCCTGTTCGAACTGTCCGATGTAGCCGCCCGAGACGAACACCCGTGTCCCCAGCTCGGCCTGCGTGAACCCGGCGTCCTCCCGGCGTCGCTTCAGTTCCGCCCCGAAGAACTCCCATGCCGCCTGCCGCGAACCATTGGCCATGCTTAACCCCTTTGTGCAGCCCCGCACTTGTAGGACGTGGCCCCCTCCCGAGTTTAAGCACACAGTGTCACTCTTGGATTGCGAAGAGTGAGGTCCGAAAGGGAAGGGCATCAGCGTGACGGCACGACACGCGGCGCACTGCGTCGAGGAAGCGGAGGAAGTGGTGAAGGAATTGCGGGCGGCTTTCGCGAAGGCCGGAATTTCCCTGCCGTCACTGGGACTGGACCCGGTGAGTCTCGCGCGGGAGGCGCCCTGTCCGCTCATCGAACTGGGACGGTGTTCGGTGGAGACCGCGCGGCGGATCGCGGCGGCGGTGATGCGGTGAAGCCGCCCGTCGGCGCGTACGTCGTGGACACCCGCGCCGGGCGGCTCGGCGTCGTCATGGGGTACGAGGGGCCCTACGTCCAGCTGAGACCCTACGGCGGTGGCCGGGAGTGGGACGCCGATCCCCTGGTCGTGCGGCACGCGACCCCCGGGGAGCGGCTGCGCGCGGCCACCGCGTACGCCAACGCCAGGAGCCGCGGCGAGGTGCCGTGAACGTGCGCGACAATGGCTGTCATGAGTCTGTTCCGCGACGACGGCATCGTGCTGCGCACCCAGAAACTGGGTGAGGCGGACCGGATCATCACCCTGCTCACCCGCGGTCACGGGCGGGTGCGCGCCGTGGCGAGGGGCGTGCGCCGGACCAAGTCCAAGTTCGGCGCCCGCCTGGAACCGTTCTCGCACGTGGACGTGCAGTTCTTCGCCAAGGGCAGCGAGCTGGTCGGACGCGGGCTGCCGCTGTGCACGCAGAGCGAGACGATCGCGCCGTACGGCGGCGGCATCGTCACCGACTACGCGCGCTACACCGCCGGCACGGCCATGCTGGAGACCGCCGAGCGGTTCACCGACCACGAGGGCGAGCCGGCCGTGCAGCAGTACCTGCTGCTGGTCGGCGGACTGCGCACCCTCGCCCGGGGGGAACACGCCCCGCACCTGGTGCTCGACGCGTTCCTGCTGCGCTCCCTCGCGGTCAACGGGTACGCGCCCAGCTTCACGGACTGCGCGAGGTGCGGCATGCCGGGACCGAACCGGTTCTTCTCGGTCGCGTCGGGCGGAACCGTCTGCGCCGACTGCCGCGTCCCCGGGAGCGTCGTACCCTCCCCGCAGGCCCTGGAACTCCTGGGCGCGCTGCTTACGGGAGACTGGGACACGGCGGACGCGTGCGAGGCACGCCACGTCCGGGAGGCGAGCGGGCTGGTGTCCGCCTACCTCCACTGGCACCTGGAGCGCGGGCTGCGCTCGCTCCGGTACGTCGAGAAGCAGTGACCACCCAGCACGAGGAGACGAGAGACACATGGCCGTACGCGGATTCCTGGGGCGGCAGCGCCGGGAGTACAGGACCCCGGAACCGCACCCCTCCGGCGCGCGGCCCCCGAGGCTTCCCGGGGAACTGGTCCCCCACCATGTGGCGATCGTCATGGACGGCAACGGACGCTGGGCGAAGCAGCGGGGCCTGCCGCGCACCGAGGGGCACAAGGTGGGCGCCGAGCGGGTGCTCGACGTGCTCCAGGGCGGCATCGAGATGGGCGTGGGCGCCATCTCGCTGTACGCCTTCTCCACCGAGAACTGGAAGCGGTCGCCGGACGAGGTGCGCTTCTTGATGAACTTCAACCGGGACTTCATCCGCAAGAGCCGGGACCAGCTCGACGAACTGGGCGTGCGGGTCCGCTGGGTGGGCCGCATGCCCAAGCTGTGGAGGTCCGTCGCCAAGGAGCTCCAGGTCGCCCAGGAGCAGACCAAGGACAACGACCGGCTGACGCTGTACTTCTGCATGAACTACGGCGGCCGGGCCGAGATCGCCGACGCCGCGCAGGCGCTCGCCGAGGACGTGAAGGCCGGCCGGCTCGACCCGTCCAAGGTCAACGAGAAGACGCTCCAGCGGTACCTGTACTACCCGGACATGCCGGACGTGGACCTGTTCCTGCGGCCGAGCGGCGAGCAGCGCACCTCCAACTACCTGCTGTGGCAGAGCGCCTACGCGGAGCTGGTGTTCCAGGACGTGCTGTGGCCGGACTTCGACCGGCGTGATCTGTGGCGGGCGTGCGTGGAGTTCGCGTCCCGCGACCGGCGGTTCGGCGGGGCCATCCCCAACGAGGAGCTGCAGGCCATGGAGGGCCGCCAGTCCTGAGCCGGCGTGCGCCGGGCGTGGTCTCCGGCCGCGTGTCGCACGGCTGCTGCCCGTGCCGCGCGGCCGGTCCGGCGGGATGCCCGACATGGCCCCGTCCGAGGTGCGGCGCACCGCCGCGGCCTCGCGGCGTTCGTGGCGGGCGCTGGTCCTGATCGGCGCGGTGGTGCTTGCTGTGCGCCGCCGTGTGCCGCGTCGCCCTGCCGCGGCAGGACGACGCGGGCGGCGGAACCCGGGCGCGCCCCGGGCACGCCCGGGACCGGGCCTCAGGCGGCCGCGCAGTCGGCGCAGGTGCCGAAGATCTCCACCGTGTGCGCCACGTTGACGTAGCCGTGCTCGGCGGCGATGGCCTCCGCCCACTTCTCCACGGCCGGACCCTCGACCTCGACGGCCTTGCCGCAGGTGCGGCAGACCAGGTGGTGGTGATGGTCGTCGGTGGAGCAACGGCGGTAGACGGACTCGCCGTCGGCGGTGCGCAGGACGTCGACCTCACCGGCGTCGGCGAGGGACTGCAGCGTGCGGTAGACCGTGGTGAGCCCGACCGAGTCGCCCTTGTGCTTGAGCATGTCGTGCAGTTCCTGCGCGCTGCGGAACTCGTCGACCTCCTGAAGGCAAGCCGCCACGGCGGCACGCTGCCGGGTGGCGCGGCCCTTCACGGGCGGTCCTGCGGTCGTCACCGGAATGCCTCCTCACGTCTGGCTGCTGCCGGGGCCATTGTGCCAGTCCGGTCGCGGAGAGTCAGGCGCCGACCTTCCCGTCCGCCGGACGACTGGCGGGGATCGCGCACTCCGTGGGGTCGGCGCCGGGCTGTACGGCGGCCCGGGCCCGGGCGCGGCGCCGGGCCAGCGGGGCGGCCAGCGCGGTCAGCAGCATGAAGGCGCCGATGGTCAGCAGCACGATCGTCGCGCCGGGCGGCACGTCCTGGTAGTACGAGGTGACGGTGCCGCCGACGGCCACGCTGACGCCGATCGCGACGGCGACGGCGAACGTGGCGGCGAAGCTCCGGGTGAGCTGCTGGGCCGCCGCGACCGGCACCACCATGAGCGCGCTCACCAGCAGCAGGCCCACCACCCGCATCGCCACCGACACCGTGACCGCGGCGGTGACCGCCGTGAGGAGGTTCAGGAACCGCACCGGCAGGCCCGTCACCCGCGCGAACTCCTCGTCCTGGCTGACCGCGAACAGCTGCCGCCGCAGGCCCACGGTGACCAGCACCACGAACGCGGCCAGCACGCAGATCGCGGTCACGTCGGACGGGGAGACCGTGGACAGCGAGCCGAACAGGAACGACGAGAGGTTCGAGGTGGAGCCGCCGGGCGCGAGGTTGATGAACATCACGCCGCCGGCCATGCCGCCGTAGAAGAGCATCGCGAGGGCGATGTCGCCGCGGGTCCGGGCGTACCAGCGGACCAGTTCCATGAAGACGGCGCCGAGGACGGACACCACGGCCGCCATCCACACCGGGGACCAGGACAGCAGGAAGCCGAGGCCCACGCCGGTCATCGCCACGTGGCCGATGCCGTCGCCCATGAGCGCCTGGCGGCGCTGGACGAGGTAGACGCCGACCGCGGGGGCGGTGACGCCGACCAGGACGGCGGCGAGCAGCGCCCGCTGCATGAAGGCGTAGTCGAGGATCTCCATCAGCTCAGCAGTCCCGTGCGGATCGGTCCGGCGTCCGCCGGTGCGTGCGGGTGTACGTGATCGTGGCCGGGCAGGGCGTGCTGGCCGACCGCCTTGGGCGGCGGGCCGTCGTGCAGCACGCAGCCGTCGCGGAGCACGACCGCCCGGTCGATCAGGGGTTCCAGCGGGCCCAGTTCGTGCAGGACGAGGAGGACCGTGGCGCCCCGGCCGACCTGCGTGCGCAGCGTCTCGGCGAGGACCTCCTGGCTGGCCAGGTCCACCCCCGCCATCGGCTCGTCCATGATCAGCAGTTCCGGTTCGGCGGCGAGGGCGCGGGCGATCAGGACCCGCTGGTGCTGGCCGCCGGACAGGGCGTCGACGGAGTCCTTGGCGCGGTCCGCCATGCCGACCAGCTCCAGGGCCCGGCGGACGGCCTCGCGGTCGCCCTTGCGGAACAGCCCGAAGCGGGTGCGGGCGAGCCGTCCCGAGGAGACGACCTCGGTGACCGTGGCGGGCACTCCGCCGGCGGCCGTGGTGCGCTGCGGGACGTAGCCCACCCGCGCCCAGTCGCGGAACCGGCGCCGCGGGGCGCCGAACAGCTCGATCTCGCCGGCGGTGACCGGCACCTGGCCGATGACCGTGCGCACGGCGGTGGACTTGCCGGAGCCGTTGGCGCCGAGCAGGGCGACGACCTCACCGCGGCGCACGGTGAGGTCGATGCCGCGCAGCACGGGGCGCGAGCCCAGCTCGGCGCGCACCCCCCGCAGGGTGATGACGGGCTCGGCGGTCATGCCGTCCTCCGGTGTCGCGTCGTCGGAGGTCACCGGGCGCCCAGCGCGGTGCGCAGGGCGGTGAGGTTGGCCTCCATGATCTGGAAGTAGTCCTCGCCGCGGGAGTCGTCGGTGATGCCCTCGACCGGGTCGAGGACATCGGTCCTGAGGCCGGTGTCGTCGGCGAGGGTCCTGGCGGCCCGGTCGCTGACCAGGGTCTCGTAGAAGACGGTGGTGACGCCGTCCTCCTTGGCGATCTTCTGCAGCTCCTTCACGCGCGCCCCGCTGGGCTCGGAGTCCGGGTCCAGGCCGCTGATGGCCTCCTCGGTCAGTCCGTAGCGCTCGGCGAGGTGGCCGAAGGCGGCGTGGGTGGTGACGAAGACGTCGGTCTTCCGGTTCGCGAGGCCGGTGCGGAACTTCTCGTCGAGCGCCTTGAGGTCCTTGACCAGGGTCGCGGTGTTCGCCCGGTAGTCGGCGGCGTGGTCCGGGTCGGCCTTCTGGAAGGCCTCGCCGACGCCCTCGGCGACCTCGGCGTACTTCACCGGGTCGAGCCAGATGTGGGGGTCGCCGCCCTCGTGGTCGTGGGCGTGCTCGTGGCCGTGCTCGTCCTCGTGGGCGTGCTCGTCGCCGTGGGCGTGCTCGTCCTCGTGGGCGTGCTCGTCGCCGTGGGCGTGTTCGTCCTCGTGGGCGTGCTCGTCCCCGTGCTCCTCGTCATGGCCCGCGTCGTGCTCCTCCAGCGAGGTCAGCTCGGCCGCGTCGATCTTCGTGGCGATGGGGGACTGGTCGATGGCCTCGTCGACGGAGGGCTGGAGGCCCTTGATGTAGAGGGCCGCGTCCGACTCCTCGAGCTGCGCGGTCTGCCGGGCGCTGATCTCCAGGTCGTGCGGCTCCTGGCCGGGCTGGGTGAGACTGGTGACGTGGACGTGTTCGCCGCCGATCCGCTCGGCGAGGAAGGCCATCGGATAGAACGACGCGACGACGTCGAACTGACCGGCGCCGCCCGCGGCGGCGCTGTCGGAGGAGCAGGCGGTCAGGGCACCGGATCCGAGGGCGGCGACCGCGGCGAGCGCGACCGCGGATATGTGGCGTCGTCGTACGTTCATGACAGTCATTTTCAACCAAAATGGAAACCGTTGTCAACAAGCCCTCCGAAGTCCGCATGGGGGGACCGATTTGGTCGAGGGGCCGTCCCCGCCGGTAACCTGAGGCATTCGCTGGAAGCATCTCCGCTTCGTCGCCCGTCGTCGTAATGAAGAGAGCACCGTGGCCGCCGACAAGATCGACACCATCGTCAGCCTGAGCAAGCGCCGTGGCTTCGTATTCCCCTGCAGTGAGATCTACGGCGGCCAGCGGGCCGCCTGGGACTACGGGCCGCTGGGTGTCGAGCTCAAGGAGAACCTGAAGCGCCAGTGGTGGCGCTACATGGTGACGTCGCGTGAGGACGTGGTCGGCATCGACTCGTCCGTCATCCTGGCCCCCGAGGTGTGGGTCGCCTCCGGCCACGTCGCCACCTTCACCGATCCGCTCACCGAGTGCACCTCCTGCCACAAGCGGTTCCGCGCGGACCACCTGGAGGAGGCGTACGAGGAGAAGAAGGGGAAGGCCCCGGAGAACGGCCTGGCCGACCTCAACTGCCCCAACTGCGGCAACAAGGGCACCTTCACCGAGCCCAAGCAGTTCTCGGGCCTGCTCTCCACCCACCTCGGCCCGACGCAGGACTCCGGCTCCGTCGCCTACCTGCGCCCCGAGACGGCCCAGGGCATCTTCACCAACTTCGCCCAGGTGCAGACCACGTCGCGCCGCAAGCCGCCGTTCGGCATCGCCCAGATGGGCAAGTCCTTCCGCAACGAGATCACGCCCGGCAACTTCATCTTCCGGACCCGCGAGTTCGAGCAGATGGAGATGGAGTTCTTCGTCAAGCCGGGCGAGGACGAGAAGTGGCAGGAGTACTGGATGGAGCAGCGCTGGAACTGGTACACCGGTCTCGGCCTGCGCGAGGAGAACATGCGGTGGTACGAGCACCCGAAGGAGAAGCTCTCCCACTACTCCAAGCGCACCGCTGACATCGAGTACCGCTTCCAGTTCGGCGGCAGCGAGTGGGGCGAGCTGGAGGGCGTCGCCAACCGCACCGACTACGACCTCGGCGCGCACTCCAAGGCGTCCGGCCAGGACCTCTCCTACTTCGACCAGGAGGCCGGCGAGCGCTGGACGCCGTACGTCATCGAGCCGGCGGCCGGTGTCGGCCGGGCGATGCTCGCCTTCCTGCTCGACGCCTACGTCGAGGACGAGGCGCCCAACGCCAAGGGCAAGCTGGAGAAGCGCACGGTGCTGCGGCTCGACCACCGCCTGGCCCCGGTGAAGGTCGCGGTGCTGCCGCTGTCCCGCAACCCGGAGCTGTCCCCGAAGGCCAAGGGCCTCGCCCAGACGCTGCGACAGAACTGGAACATCGAGTTCGACGACGCCGGCGCCATCGGCCGCCGCTACCGCCGTCAGGACGAGATCGGCACGCCGTTCTGCGTGACCGTCGACTTCGACACCCTGGACGACAACGCGGTGACCGTGCGCGAGCGCGACACCATGAAGCAGGAGCGGGTCTCCCTCGACCAGATCGAGGGCTACCTGGCCGCCCGCCTGGTCGGCTGCTGACCCCTCGTCAGACCGGTGCGAACGCCGGGTCCCGGATCTCCGGGGCCCGGCGTTCGGCGTTCTCGGGAGCCGTCGCCGGGCTCGCCCGAGGGGCGGGGCGCCGGGTGACGGAGGCCGGGGGCGGATGCCCGGCGACGGGCAAACGAATGACAGATATTGAAATCTGTCATTCGTCATGTCAGGGTGGACGCATGACGATGCACACACGACCTCTCGGAACGACCGGCCCCCGGGTGTCCGCCCTGGGACTCGGCTGCATGGGCATGTCCGCGCTGTACGGCACGGCGGACCGGACCGAGGCGATCGCCACGATCCACGCCGCCCTGGACGCCGGCGTCACCCTGCTCGACACCGGCGACTTCTACGGCATGGGCCACAACGAGCTGCTGATCGGCGAGGCGCTGCGCACCGCCCCCGCCGGCCTGCGCGAACAGGCCCTCACCAGCGTCAAGTTCGGCACCCTGCGCGACCCGGACGGCGGCTGGGGCCCGATGGACGGCCGCCCGGCCGCGGTGCGGAACTTCGCCGCGTACTCGCTCCAGCGCCTGGGCGTCGACCACATCGACGTCTACCGCATCTCCCGCGCCGACCCCGACGTGCCGATCGAGGAGACCGTCGGCGCCATCGCGGAACTCGTCGAGAAGGGCCACGTACGGCACATCGGGCTCAGCGAGGTCGGCGCCGACGCCGTCCGCCGGGCCGCCGCCACCGCGCCGATCACGGACCTCCAGATCGAGTACTCGCTGATCTCCCGCGCCGTGGAGGACCAGATCCTGCCCACCACCCGCGAACTGGGCATCTCCGTCACGGCGTACGGGGTGCTCTCGCGCGGCCTGATCTCCGGCCACTTCACCGCCGACCGGCAGCTCTCCGCGGACGACTTCCGGGCCCGCTCGCCCCGCTTCCAGGGCGACAACCTCCGGCACAACCTGGGCCTCGTCGAGGCGCTGCGCGAGATCGCCGCCCGCAAGGGCGTCACCGTCGCGCAGATCGCCATCGCCTGGGTGCTGTCGCGCGGCGAGGACATCGTGCCGCTGGTCGGCGCCCGCACCCGGGAGCGGCTGACGGAGTCGCTGGGCGCGCTGGACGTCACGCTCGACGCGGACGACCTCGCGGCGATCGAGCGGGCGGTGCCGCCCGGCGCCGCGGCGGGCGCCCGCTACCCGGAGCCGCAGATGGCACACCTCGGCACCGAGGAGTGATCCCGGCGCCGGGTACGGTCTAGTGCATGGCAGCGACCGAGACCCTGACCGCCGAGCGCATCCTGGAGGCGACCGAGGAGGTGCTGCGCCGGCACGGCCCGGCGAAGGCCACCGTGGTGGACGTGGCCCGCGCCCTCGGCGTCAGCCACGGCAGCGTCTACCGGCACTTCCGCACCAAGGCGGCGCTGCGCGAGGCGGTCACCAAGCGGTGGCTGGACCGTACGTCCGAGGCGCTGGGCGGGATAGCCGGCGACGGCTCCCGCGACCCCGAGTCTCGGCTGCGGGACTGGCTCGCCGCCCTCTTCACCGCCAAGCGCCGCAAGGCGGGCGACGATCCGGAGCTGTTCGCCACCTACAGCGTGCTGGCCGGCGAGCAGGTCGGGGCGGTCGCCGAGCACATCGACGAGCTGACCGGGCAGCTGGCGCGGATCGTCGCCGACGGGGTGGCCGCAGGCGTCTTCCACAGCGAGGACCCCGCGGCCAGCGCCCGCGCCGTCTTCCAGACCACCGGCCGCTTCCACGACCCGGCCCACGCGGGGGAGTGGGACACCCCGGAGGCGGACGCCGACTTCGAGGCGGCGGTGAACCTGCTGGTGCGGGGGCTGCGCGCCTGACCGCGCGGGCCGGTCAGGCCGCGGTCGGGTCCACGGTCGCCTGGTGCGCCCGCAGCAGGTGCTCCTGCGCCTTCAGCCAGGGCAGGAACGGTGCGCCCCGGCGCCACCCGCACGTGTCGCACCTGAGGGTGCGCTGCACCCCGGTGCGGTGGACGCGCACGGTGTGCTCACGGCCGTGCAGGTCCCAGCGGCTGACCTTGCTCGAGTCGATCTGGGGCATGGACGCCTCCGGCGGTCGGCGGATCGTTGTCGCCGTGCTTCTGCCCCCGTCCGGGGACGGCAAGGAGTGTGCGGCGGAACCCGCATCGGCAGGCGGGGCTCCGCCGGCCTCGTCGCGCCCCGGTGCCGCACGGCACCGGGGCGCGACCGCACACAGAGCCCCACCGCCCGCCCGGTCCGGCTTCCGTGCCGCCGGCTCAGGCGTCGACTCCCGTGCGCCGGGCCTGTTCCTCCGTCTTCAGCCGCCGCGCCGCGCGTTCCGCCGTTCCACGGGCCCAAGCTCCCGACGTGAGGGCGCCGACCGCCAGGACCGCCGCGCCGCAGCCGGCCAGGATCCACCAGCCGGGGCGGGACGCCGTCACGAAGGTGTCGGCGTACGAGGACGAGCCGACCCCCGCCGCGAGGACCGCGCCGAGGACCGCCACGCCCAGGGTCTGGCCGAGCTGGCGGCTGGTGGAGGCGACCGCGGAGGCGACCCCGGCCTGGTCGGCGGGCATGCCGGAGACCGCCGTGTTGGTGATGGGGGCGTTGACGAAGCCGAAGCCGACGCCGAACAGGACGTAGCCGGCGAACAGGGTCACGTTCGACGTCTCCGCCTCGAAGAGGGCGAACAGCAGCCCGCTCACCGTCATGGCGCCGCCCGCGACCAGCAGCGGCAGCCGCGGGCCCCGGCTGCCGACGAGACGTCCGGACAACGGGGCGCACAGGAACGTCGGGACGGCCATCGGCAGCATCCACAGCCCCGCCTCCAGCGCGCTCAGCCCCCGCACGTTCTGCAGGTACAGCGTGGACAGGAACAGGAACCCGCCGAGCGCCGCGAAGGCGCTCACCGCGATCACCGTGGCCCCGCTGAACGGCGCCGAGCGGAAGAAGCGCAGGTCGATCAGCGGCTCCGGGCGGCGTGGCTCGTAGTGGAGGAGGGCCAGGAGGGCGATCAGCGCGAGCGCGGCGAAGGGCGCGGTGGACTGCCAGGAGCCGTGCGGGGCCTCGATGATCGCGTAGGTGAGGGAGCCGAACAGGGTGATGACCAGGATCTGGCCCACCGGGTCGGAGCGGCGGGCGCGCGGGGCGCGGGACTCCGGGACGAGACGCCAGGTCAGCAGCAGGGCGACGAGGCCCACCGGCAGGTTGACCCAGAAGATGGAGCGCCAGCCGACCGAGTCCACCAGCAGCCCGCCGACCAGCGGTCCGGCGGCCATCGACAGGCCGACCACGGCTCCCCACACGCCGATCGCGCGGGCGCGCTCGCGCGGGTCGGTGAAGGTGTTGGTGATGATCGACATGGCGACCGGATTGAGCATGGAACCGCCCACCGCCTGCACCATGCGGAAGACGACGAGCCACTCCAGGTCCGGGGCGAGCGAGCACAGCAGCGAGCCCAGGGTGAAGACCGTCAGGCCGGACATGAACACCCGTTTGCGGCCGATCCGGTCGGCCGTCGAGCCGGCCGGCATCAGCAGCGAGGCCAGCACCAGCGTGTAGGCGTCGATGGTCCACTGCAGCCCCGAGGTGCTCGCGTCCAGCTCCCGCTGGAGGGCGGGCAGGGCGACGTTGAGGACCGTGTTGTCCAGGCTCACGATCAGCAGGCTCATGCAGCAGATCGCGAGCACCAGCATGCGTCGGCCATGGCTGAGCTCGGGCATGCGGGCCATCGTACGCCACGTCGATAGTGCGACTAACTAATGACCATTACACGGTCATTGTGCGGAGCGTCCCGCCGATGCGGGACAATGGGGGAATGCCCACGCCCTCGCCGACCCCGAGCACGCCCGTGACCACGACCCTGTCCATCGGCCCGCACGCCGTGCAACCGCCCGTCGTGCTCGCCCCGATGGCCGGGATCACCAACGCGCCCTTCCGCACCCTGTGCCGGGAGTTCAGCGGTGGCAAGGGGCTGTTCGTCAGCGAGATGATCACCACCCGGGCGCTGGTCGAGCGCAACGAGAAGACCATGCAGCTCATCCGGTTCGACGCCGCCGAGCAGCCGCGCTCCCTCCAGCTCTACGGCGTCGACCCGGCCACCGTCGGCAAGGCCGTCCGCATGATCGCGGAGGAGGGCCTCGCCGACCACATCGACCTCAACTTCGGCTGCCCGGTGCCCAAGGTGACCCGCAAGGGCGGCGGCTCGGCGCTCCCCTTCAAGCGGAACCTGCTGCGCGCCATCCTGCGCGAGGCCGTCGCCGGCGCCGGGGACCTGCCGGTCACGATGAAGATGCGCAAGGGCATCGACGACGACCACATCACCTACCTGGACGCCGGCCGCATCGCCGTCGAGGAGGGCGTCACCGCCATCGCGCTGCACGGCCGCACCGCCGCCCAGCACTACGGCGGCACCGCCGACTGGGAGGCGATCGCCCGGCTCAAGGAGCACGTCCCCGAGATCCCGGTGCTCGGCAACGGGGACATCTGGTCCGCCGACGACGCCCTGCGCATGGTCCGCGAGACCGGCTGCGACGGCGTGGTCGTCGGCCGCGGCTGCCTCGGCCGGCCGTGGCTCTTCGCCGACCTGGTCGCCGCCTTCGAGGGCCGCCCGGACGCCTACGTACGGCCCACCCTGCGCGAGGTGGCCGACGTGATGGTGCGGCACGCCACCCTGCTCGGCGAGTGGATCGGCGACGAGTCGCGCGGCGTGATCGACTTCCGCAAGCACGTCGCCTGGTACCTGAAGGGCTTCGCGGTCGGCTCCGAGATGCGCCGCCGCCTCGCCGTCACCTCCACCCTGGAGGAGCTGCGGGCGGGACTGGACGAGCTGGACCTGGACCAGCCCTGGCCGGCCGGCGCCGACGGCCCCCGCGGCCGTACGTCCGGCAACAACCGCGTGGTGCTGCCGGACGGCTGGCTGAAGGACCCCTACGACTGCGCGGGCGTCGGCGAGGACGCCGAGCTGGACACCTCCGGCGGCTGATCAGCGCTTCGTGGGCCGCGGCACGGACCCGTAGGCGGTCAGGAAGCGGTCGCGGAAGGCGTCCATCCTCCACACGGGGGCGTCGTCGGCGGGCCGGAGCCCGGGTGTCCAGTTCCAGCCGTCGATCTTCCGCAGCACCTCAGGGTCCTTGGCGACGACCGTCACCGGCACGTCCCGGTTCCTGGTGTGTCCGGTGACCCGGGCGATGGGCTGGTGGTCGCCGAGGAAGACCAGCACGGTGTCGTCGGTGCCGTAGCGCTCCAGCCACGCGGTGAGGGCGGTCACCGAGTACGACACGGACCGGCCGTACTCCTTGCGGGACTCCGCGGAGTCGGCCATCACCTCGGACGCCTCCCGCCCCTCCGCCTCGATCGCGTCGAAGACCGAACCGTCGCCCAGGTCCTCCCAGTCGATCATCTCCGGGACCGGCGCCCACGGCTGGTGGCTGGAGGTGAGGATGACCTCCGCCATCAGCGGCCGGTCCCGCTCCCTGCCGTGCTCCAGGCGCTCGAACGCCTCCAGGGCGTACTGGTCCGGCATGGTGGACCAGCTGAACTTCGGTCCCTCGTAGCCCATCCCGAAGGCGTCGTACACCGTGTCCAGGCCGTACCACTTCGCCTCCGGCCAGGCCTTCTGCACGCCCGGCATGACGCCGACGGTGTCCCACGCGCCGGACTTCCGGAAGGCCGCGGTGAGGGTGAGGCGGTCGCTGCTGGTCGCGGTGCGGTACCGCTGCTGGTTGTCGATCCACAGGCCGGACAGGGTCGTGGAGTGCCCGAGCCAGCTGCTCCCGCCGTACGTCGACGAGGTCAGCCATCCGCTGCGCGCCCGGTAGCCGGCCGCGGCGAGCGCGGCGCCCCGGGCGTCGAGGGTGCGGGTGACGCCGGGCGCGATCAGCGGGTCCTCGACGGCCACCCGGCCGTAGCTCTCGACGAACGCGATGACGACGTCCTTGCCGTGCAGGTCCGGCAGGAGCAGGCGCGGCGGGGTGGCGCCGAAGGCGTCCGTCCGCGCCTCCTTCGCGAAGGCCGCCTCGTCGCGCAGGGTGTCCACCACCCGCCGGGTCTGCCCGCGCAGGGTGTCCGCCGCGCGGTCCGAGGCGACCGGCAGGCCCGAGATCTGCAGGCCCAGCGAGGCGCAGGTGATCCACACGGTGCCCGCGATCAGGGCGCCCTGGCTCGCGCGGGAGCGGTGCCGGGCCAGCAGGTTGCCGAGCCGCACCGTGGCCAGCGCCATGACGGCCACCACGAGCACGGCGAGCAGGACCGCGCCGACGGCGGCGGCGGTGGCGACGAAGCCGCCCATGGAGTCCCGCACGTAGGACAGGGCGTCGTCCAGCAGGCCCCAGTCGAGGACCAGGTTGAAGCCGCGGCCCAGGTACTCGCCGAAGCCGATGTCCAGCAGGTTGAGCACGGTCAGCAGCCCGAGGCCCGTGCCGTAGAGCGCGGCGAGGACCACGCGCGGCCGGCGCGGCAGGGCGAGCAGCAGGACCGCCCCGACGATCGCCTCGGCGGGGATCCGGGTGAAGCGGTCGGGGCGCAGGCCCGGCGCGGTGTTCGGCATCAGCAGGGCGCCGAGCACCAGGACGGCGGCGAGGACGTGCACCGTGAGGCGCAGGGCGCGGCCGGCGGAGGGGTGTGCGTCGCGTGCGCGCCGCAGACGCGCGAGGAGACGGGTGTCCCGCGGGCGCAGGGGAACACGGAGGGCGCGCAGGCGCGTGAGGACGGGGGTGAAGACGGGCAACCCGGAGGTTCCTTCCGTACCGAGGCCGGGGAGGCGGGAGGGCGGACCCGGCGTGGGGGTCCGGATCCGCCTCCCTTCCGTACGGGCGGCCGGGCCCGAGCGTTCATCCCCCGGGTCCGCATGGTGGAACCCGGCACCGTGTGGCAGCGTGATTCTCACCACCCCTGATAGTGGTTGCGCTCAGATGAGCGGATCATGGAAGGCTGCACTTCTCAAAGGGTGGCACTCAGTGCCACTCGATGATCGTTCATCGAGCGAAATCAAACGTGACTCTTAATGCTCAGGTGAGCGTTCCGATCGGTCACTGGAGGCGTTCCGCGTTCAAGAAGTGAAAACACCGGGCTCCGACGGCTTGCCAAGCTTTGACTTTCGATCCGCTGGCGCTCGGCCGGTGACAGGCGCACGACCCACAAGTGGACGTACCCAGACGCCTTTGATCTGGGTACATTCCTCGCCGTCAGGGCAGCCACCGCGTCCTCGAGGAGTCGAGACCCGTGTCGGAAAACAAAGATCACCATGGCGCTCGGTCGGGCACGAGCGTTGAGAGCGTGAAGTTCGTCTACGACTTCACCGAGGGCAACAAGGACCTCAAGGACCTCCTCGGCGGCAAGGGGGCCAACCTCGCCGAGATGACCAACCTCGGTCTCCCCGTGCCACCCGGCTTCACCATTACCACGGAGGCCTGCAAGGTCTACCTGGAGAGCGGCGAGGAGCCCGCGGCGCTGCGTGACGAGGTGAGTGCGCACCTCGAGGCGCTCGAGCAGCGGATGGGCAAGAAGCTCGGCCAGGCCGACGACCCCCTCCTCGTGTCGGTCCGTTCCGGCGCCAAGTTCTCCATGCCCGGCATGATGGACACCGTCCTCAACATCGGCCTGTCCGACACGTCCGTGCGGGGCCTGGCCCAGCAGGCCGGCGACGACCGGTTCGCCTGGGACTCCTACCGGCGCCTGATCCAGATGTTCGGCAAGACCGTCCTCGGTGTGGACGGCGAGCTGTTCGAGGACGCGCTGGAGGCGGCCAAGGCGGCCAAGAAGGTCACGGTCGACACCGAGCTGGAGGCCGCCGACCTCAAGAAGCTCGTCACCAGGTTCAAGAAGATCGTCAAGACCGAGTGCGGCCGGGACTTCCCGCAGGACCCGCGCGAGCAGATGGACCTCGCCATCAAGGCCGTCTTCGACTCCTGGAACGGCGAGAGGGCCAAGCTCTACCGCCGTCAGGAGCGCATCCCGCACGACCTGGGCACCGCCGTCAACGTCTGCTCGATGGTCTTCGGCAACCTCGGCCCCGACTCCGGCACCGGCGTCGCCTTCACCCGCGACCCCGCCTCCGGCCACCAGGGCGTCTACGGCGACTACCTGCAGAACGCACAGGGCGAGGACGTCGTCGCGGGCATCCGCAACACCGTCCCGCTCGCGGAGCTGGAGCAGATCGACAAGAAGTCGTACGACCAGCTCCTGCAGATCATGGAGACCCTGGAGAACCACTACAAGGATCTCTGCGACATCGAGTTCACCATCGAGCGCGGCCGGCTGTGGATGCTGCAGACCCGCGTCGGCAAGCGCACCGCGGGCGCGGCCTTCCGCATCGCCACGCAGCTCGTGGACCAGGGTCTGATCGACGAGGCCGAGGCGCTCACCCGTGTCAACGGCGCCCAGCTCGCCCAGCTGATGTTCCCGCGCTTCGACGAGAGCGCCAAGGTCGAGCAGGTCGGACGCGGCATCGCCGCCTCCCCGGGCGCCGCGGTCGGCAAGGCGGTCTTCGACTCCTACACCGCAGTGAAGTGGTCCCGCTCCGGCGAGAAGGTCATCCTGATCCGCCGCGAGACCAACCCCGACGACCTGGACGGCATGATCGCCGCCGAGGGCATCCTCACCTCGCGCGGCGGCAAGACCTCCCACGCGGCCGTCGTCGCCCGCGGCATGGGCAAGACCTGTGTCTGCGGCGCCGAGGAGCTGGAGGTCGACACCAAGCGCCGCCGGATGACCGTGCCCGGCGGGCGCGTCGTGGAGGAGGGCGACCTCATCTCCATCGACGGTTCCAGCGGCAAGGTCTACCTGGGCGAGGTCCCGGTCGTGCCGTCGCCGGTCGTGGAGTACTTCGAGGGCCGGATGCACCCGGGCGCCGACGACGCCGACGAGCTGGTCGAGGCCGTGCACCGGATGATGGCCTTCGCCGACCGCAAGCGCCGGCTGCGGGTGCGCGCCAACGCCGACAACGCCGAGGACGCGCTGCGCGCCCGCCGCTTCGGCGCCCAGGGCATCGGCCTGTGCCGCACCGAGCACATGTTCCTCGGCGACCGGCGCGAGCTGGTGGAACGGCTGATCCTGGCCGACACCGAGACCGAGCGCGAGGAGTCGCTGAAGGCGCTGCTGCCGCTGCAGAAGCAGGACTTCGTCGAGCTGTTCGAGGCGATGGACGGCCTGCCCGTCACCATCCGCCTGCTCGACCCGCCGCTGCACGAGTTCCTGCCCGACATCACCGAGCTGTCGGTCCGCGTCGCCCTCGCCGAGTCCCGGCAGGAGCCGCACGAGAACGAGCTGCGGCTGCTCCAGGCCGTGCACCGGCTGCACGAGCAGAACCCGATGCTGGGCCTGCGCGGGGTCCGCCTCGGCCTGGTCATCCCGGGCCTGTTCACCATGCAGGTGCGGGCCATCGCGGAGGCCGCGGCCGAGCGCCGGAACGCCAAGGGCGACCCGCGCGCGGAGATCATGATCCCGCTGGTCGGCACGGTCCAGGAGCTGGAGATCGTCCGCGAGGAGGCCGACAGGGTCGTCGCGGAGGTCGAGGAGTCCACCGGCACGCGGCTCAAGCTGGCGATCGGCACGATGATCGAGCTGCCGCGCGCCGCGCTGACCGCCGGCCAGATCGCGGAGGCCGCCGAGTTCTTCTCCTTCGGCACCAACGACCTCACCCAGACGGTGTGGGGCTTCTCCCGGGACGACGTGGAGGCCAGCTTCTTCACGGCCTACCTGGAGAAGGGCATCTTCGGGGTGTCGCCGTTCGAGACGATCGACAAGGACGGCGTGGGGTCCCTGGTGAAGTCCGCCGCCGCGGCGGGCCGCGCCACCCGGCCCGACCTGAAGCTCGGCGTC
This sequence comes from Streptomyces sp. DH-12, assembly GCF_002899455.1. Lineage (GTDB taxonomy): Bacteria > Actinomycetota > Actinomycetes > Streptomycetales > Streptomycetaceae > Streptomyces. Next base: position 5,180,868 of record NZ_PPFB01000001.1, read on the forward strand.
TGCGGCGAGCACGGCGGCGACCCGGAGTCGGTGCACTTCTTCCACGAGGTGGGACTGGACTACGTCTCCTGCTCCCCGTTCCGCATCCCGGTGGCCCGTCTCGAGGCCGGCCGCGCGGCCGTCACCTCGGCGGGCAGCGACCACCGCTGAGCCCTCCGGGGCGCGCTGGACCCCGGGGCCGTCGTCCGTCACCCGACCACCCTCACCGATCGGCGACGGCTCCGGATCACGAAGGAGGGGCGGCACCCGTGCGGGGGTGCCGCCCCTCCCGTCGTACGCGTACGCGGAGCGCGCCCGGTGGGGCGGTCAGCCGCGGCCGCGGCGCAGGCGGGAGACGAGGAGCACGGTGCCTCCGGCGAGGACCACGGCGCCGACGCCCATGGTCACGTAGGTCGTGACGTCGTCGTCCGGCCCGGCGGATCGGTCGCTCGTGGCGGCCTGGGTGGTGTCGGCCACGGGAGTCGTGTTCCCGTCGACCTCGGTGTCGTCGCGCGGGACGAAGCCGGCGGGCGGCTCGTCGCAGGCGATGCCGTCGCCGTCGGGGTCCAGGCCGGGACCGTAGTGGTCGTCCCCGCTGGAGATCCTCGCGTAGCCGTTGTCGTACGCCTCCGAGCAGCTCGTGAACGGGTGGTCCCCGTCGTGGGCCGACGCGGTGGCGGGGAGGGCGGCCAGGGCGAGGGCGGCGAGGAGCGTGAGGGTGTGTCGTGTCAGGTGCATGATGAATGCCCCCCTGTCCGATGGTGCGGGTGCGGATAACCGGGGTGTGGCGTGATGAAGCTACTGGCGGTTCAGGGGTGCTGCAGAGGGGTGCGAGCGACCTGTGATGTGAACGTGATGTGACGGAACCGTGGCGCAACGCCACGAACGGAGGGATGGCCTCCTGGCGGCGGGCCTGCGGGGGCCAGGTCAGGAGCGTCCGAGGGCACTGACCGACACGTCACGGCTGCCGGTAGGGTCCGGAGCCGGACGCGGGTCGCCGCGGCGGGGAGTGAAAGGGGCAGCGGTGGCAGAGGTGATACGCGAGGGCGCGGCCGGGCGCTCGGGCGGAGAAGGCGTCTCCCCGTGGCGGTCGGTGCGGCGCACGGTGTGGGTGACGCTGTGCGGATGGGCCGCCGCGCTGGTCACCGCCGGGGTGTCCTACCTGGCGCTGCGCTGGGTGGCCGTGCCCATCGTCGTGGGCGCCCTGCTCTGCCTGACGTTCGCCTGGCTGCTGATGTGGCTGCACCGCGCGGGCTGGATCGCCCTGCTGTCCCTGGCGCCCGGCCTGTTCGTCCTCGTCGGGGCCGTCCAGTACGCGCCGGAACTGGCGCTGGAGGTGCGCGGCGTGCGCGAGAGCGTGGTGATCGTCGCGGACAGCGCGGCGGGGACGGGCGGCAAGAACCACCGGTACACGCTGCGCGGCGAGGACGGCCGGGAGCTGGACGAGCGGCTGACCTACAACGGGGACGCGTGGAGTCCGCAGGTGGGGGAGCGGCTCGACGTGGTCCGCGACCCGGAGGGCGTGGTGCCGATGGAGCGGGCGGACGAGGTGGACCCCTCGGGGCGGCTCGGCGGGGCGGTCGCCGGGCTCGCGGCCTGGACGCTCATGACGCCGGTGGCGGGCTGGCGCGGGCATGTGCGCCGCCGGCAGGGCAAGGAAGGGTCCCTGCTGCTGTCGCTGTGACCCTCCGGACGCCGGGGGCGTGGCCCCGGCGCCCGGAGGGCGGGAATCAGCGGTCCTCGCGGCGCTTGCGCGCGGCGATCACCAGGCCGCCGCCGAGAAGGACGACGGCCGCGCCGCCCGCCGCGATGTACGGGGTGGTGCCGCTGCCGCCGGTCTCGGCGAGGTCGGTGCCGCCGCCGTTCCCCTCCTGGGCGCCGTCGGTCCCCGCGCCCGCGCCGGCGTCGTCGTCGCTCCCGTCGCGCGGCACGAAGTCCGCGGGCGGCTGGTCGCAGCCGACGCCGTCGCCGTCCCGGTCGAGGTGCTCGCCGTAGTGCTCGTCCCCCTCGGGGATGTTGCTGTACCCGTTGTCGTACGCGTCGGTGCAGTTCTCGAACGGGTGGCTGCCGTCGTGGGCCACGGCGGTGGCCGGCACGGCGGCCAGGGCGACGGCGGCGAGCAGCGCGGCGGCTGAGGTACGGAACGGGATCATGGTGAGGAGCCCCCCAGGTGCGGACGAAAGCGTGTGCCCGGTGCGAGGCTGACGAAGTTACTGGGGTGCGGGAGACGTGTCGGGGATACGGAGATCCCGTGATGCGAACGTGACGTGACCGGAGGGTAGCTCTCCGCTAGGACCGGAACGGTCCCCGTACCTCATACGTGATCCCGCCCGACGAACGGCCGCTCGTGCCACGCTGGCTCGAGAAGTACAGGCGGGTCCCGTCCGGGGAGAAGGCCGGGCCGGTGATCTCCGAGCCGGACTGGCCGCTGACGCGGAGGAACGGGGCGACCACGCCGTCGGGCGTGATGACGCAGATCTCCATGTTCCCGCCGTCCTCGGCCACGAAGAGGTCGCCGGAAGCCGCGCCGGTGACGTTGTCGACGCCCGTCAGCGGAGCGGATCCGCCCGTCACCAGGGAGTCGTCGTAGGCGAGTGCGATGGTCTGGGCGGACGCGTCGTACTGCCAGACGCGGTTGTCGCCCTTCGTGGTGAACCAGCAGGTGTCGTCCGCGTAGTAGCAGCCCTCGCCGCCGTTGAAGCGCTTGGCTCCCGAGACCTGGTTGCGGGTGGCGGTGGCGCCGGACGGGTCGGGGACCCGCGCCCAGCTCACCGGGCCGTTGGCGCCGCTGCCGCCGACCAGCACCTCCAGCGTGCCCGACGACAGGTCGCCCCAGGTGGTGGGGCGGAAGCGGTAGAAGCAGCCGTCCGACACGTCCTCCGTCAGGTACACCACCTTGCGCACCGGGTCGGCCGCCGCCGCCTCGTGCTTGAAGCGCCCCATCGCGTCCCGGCGGACGGCCGCCCTGACGCCCCACGGGTCGGTCTCGTAGACGTACCCGCGGTCCACCTCCTCGCAGGACAGCCAGGTGTTCCACGGGGTCTTCCCGCCCGCGCAGTTCTGCCGGGTGCCGGACAGGACGCGGTACGCGCCCGTGACCGTGCCGGTGGCCGAGAACTTCAGCGCGCTCGCCCCGCCGGAGGGGTTGATCTCCGAGTTGGAGACGTAGATCCAGCCCGGTCCGTCGGCGTAGCAGGCGCCGCCGTCGGGGGCGTCGTGCCAGGTGTAGGAGGTGCCCGGGACCGTTCTGCCGGAACGGGCGACGACGCGGCTGGTGAAGCCGGCGGGCAGGCTGACGCCGTTGGCGTCCGCCGCCCCGAGCGGACCGTACGGGCCGCTGCCCGGCTGGGCGGGGGCGGCCGCTGCCGCGCCGCGCCACAAGGTCCCGCCGAGCACGGAGGCGGTGCCGCCGACGGCGGTCGCACGAAGGAAGGTACGACGTTCCACTGTCGCTCCAAAGGTCCTGTGACCGTCCTGCCGCCGGTCGGCGGCGGGGGCGTGCGAGCAGCGAACCTAGGGGAGCCGGGTGGACGCCTCGTGACCGCGGACGAACCGGCGGGTGACGGAGCGGCGTGCACAGCGGGTGTCCGCACCGCCGTGCACGCCGCTCCGGGTGGGTCAGGCCGCCTCCACCTCGTACGCCGTCACGCGGACCGTGTCGTCGTCCAGGCACCGGCCCGTCTCCAGGTCGAAGCGCTGCTTCAGGAGCGGGGAGGCGACGAACGGGCGGCCCCGGTGGGTGCCGGTGAGGCCGCGGGAGAGGACCGCCGCGCCCGTGAACGGGTCGCGGTTGTCGATGGCGTACAGCCGGCCCGCGCGGTCGGTGAACACCGCGGCCTGCCGGCCGTCGGGCAGCAGGGCGGCCACGCCCCGGCCGGGGATCAGCCGGTCGAGGCCGCAGACCTCGAGCCAGTCGTCCGTCAGGCGGAGCCGTACGGTCAGGCCGGTGGTCGTCTCGAGTGCCAGGGTCATCGCTGTGCGCTTCCTTCCAGGACGTCGTCGGCGGGACGCGGGCCGATGCTCAGCAGGGGCAGGTCGGGCTTGATCTGGCCGCGTTCGGGGACGAAGGCGACCACCGGGTCGGGGGTGTCCGGGGCGTTCACGAAGGACACGAACCGGGCCAGCTTCTCCGGGTCGTCGACGGTCTCCGCCCACTCGTCGCGGTAGTGCGCGACGTGCGCGGCCATCAGCGCCTCCAGTTCGTCGCAGATGCCCAGCGAGTCGTGCACCACCACGTCCCGTACGTGGTCCAGGCCGCCGGGGACGCGCTCCAGCCAGGCGGAGGTGCGCTCCAGCCGGTCCGCGGTGCGGATGTAGAACATCAGGAACCGGTCGATGAGGCGGATCAGCCCGTCGTCGGAGAGGTCCTGCGCGAGCAGGTCGGCGTGGCGCGGAGTGGCGCCGCCGTTCCCGCCGACGTAGAGGTTCCAGCCGTGGGCGGTGGCGATGACGCCGAAGTCCTTCGACCGGGCCTCCGCGCACTCGCGCTGGCAGCCGGACACCGCCGACTTCAGCTTGTGCGGGGAGCGCAGGCCCCGGTAGCGCAGCTCCAGGTCGATCGCCATGCGCACCGAGTCCTGGACGCCGTAGCGGCACCAGGTCCGTCCGACGCAGGACTTCACCGTGCGCAGCGACTTGCCGTACGCGTGGCCCGACTCGAAGCCGGCGTCGACCAGCCGGGTCCAGATCAGGGGGAGCTGCTCGACCCGCGCGCCGAACATGTCGATCCGCTGGCCGCCGGTGATCTTCGTGTAGAGCCCGAAGTCGCGGGCGATCTCGCCGATCACGATCAGTTTCTCCGGCGCGATCTCCCCGCCGGGGATGCGCGGCACCACCGAGTACGAGCCGTTCCTCTGCAGGTTGGCCAGGAAGTGGTCGTTGGTGTCCTGGAGGGCCGCCTGCTCGCCGTCCAGCACATAGGTGCTCGCGCCGATCGCCGGCGCGAGGGACGCGACGATCGAGCCGACGGTCGGCTTGCACACCTCGCAGCCGTCGCCGCCGCGCGCCTCCTCGCGGCCGTACCGGTCCAGCAGTTCGCGGTGGGAGGTGATGCGCAGGGCGAGGACGATCTCGTACAGCTCCTCGCGGGTGCGGGAGAAGCAGCCGCACAGGCCCTTGTCGACCTCGACGCCGTTCGCCTCCAGCTCGGCGTCCAGCAGCTGGCCCAGCGCCTTGACGCAACTGCCGCAGCCGGTACCGGCCTTGGTGCACTTCTTCACCTCGGGCACGGTGGTGCACCGGTGGCCGGTGACCGCGCCGCGGATCGTGCCCTTGGTGACGTTGTGGCAGGAGCAGATCACCGCGTCGTCGGGCAGCGCGGACGGGCCGAGCGCGGCCGGGGCCCCGGCGCCGGCGGGCAGCACCAGCGACTCCGGCGCGACCGGCGGCACCGAGCCGGTGAACGCCCGCAGCGTGCCGTACGCCTCGGCGTCGCCGACCAGGATGCCGCCGAGCAGCGTGCCGTCCCGGCCGATCACCAGCTTCTTGTACAGGCCCGCGCGGGAGTCGGAGTAGACGACGTCCAGGCAGTCGTCGGCGGTGCCGTGCGCGTCGCCGAAGGACGCCACGTCCACGCCGAGCAGCTTCAGCTTGGTGGACAGGTCGGCGCCGGTGAAGGCGGCCTCGTCCCCGGCGATGGCCGCGGCGGCCGTCTCGGCCTGCTCGTAGCCGGGCGCGACCAGGCCGTACACCCGGCCGTCGGCGGCCAGCGCGCACTCGCCGACCGCGAACACGCGCGGATCGGTGACCGTACGGCACTGCTCGTCCACGGCGATCCCGCCGCGCTCGCCGACCGCCAGACCGCAGTCGCGGGCGAGCTGGTCGCGGGGGCGGACGCCGGCGGAGAACACCACCAGGTCGGTGGCGAGTTCGGAGCCGTCGGACAGCTTCATGCCGGTGACGGCGCCCGCCTCGTCGACCACGATCTCCTGGGTGCCGACGCCGGTGTGGACGGTCAGCCCCATGTCCTCGACGGTGCGCAGCAGCGCCGCGCCGCCGCCCTCGTCGACCTGCACCGGCATCAGCCGCGGTGCGAACTCCACGATGTGCGAGGTGAGTCCGAGGCCCTTGAGCGCGCCGGCCGCCTCGAGACCGAGCAGACCGCCGCCCACCACCGCGCCCGTCCTCGCCCGGCTCCGCGCGTACTCCTCGATGGCGAGCAGGTCCTCGACGGTGCGGTAGACGAAGCAGCCCTCGGCGTCCTTGTTCGGCACCGGCGGCACGAACGGGCAGGAGCCGGTCGCCAGCACCAGCACGTCGTAGCCGACGACCAGCCCGGAGCGGGCGGTCACCGTGCGCGCCTCGCGGTCCACGCGCTCGGCCGGGTCGCCGACGTGCAGCTCGATGCCGTGGTCCGCGAGGAACGCCGGGTCCGTCAGCGACAGTTCCTCGGGCGTCCGGCCCGAGAAGTACGAGGTGAGCTGCACGCGGTCGTAGGCCGGACGCGGCTCCTCGCACAGCACGACCACGCGGTGCGTGGCGGTCAGGCCGCGCTCGGCGAGCGCCTCCAGGAAGCGCTGGCCGACCATGCCGTGGCCGACGAGCACGAGGGTCGGGGTGTCCGTGGGCATCAGGAGCCTCCGTCGTGGGTGAGCAGGTGGAGCAGGGGCCCGCCGTCGGACGGGAGCGGTTCCGCTCCCTCCCAGGCGCGCGCGAGGGCGCCGACGGCGCCGAGTTCGCCGACCAGCACGCCGCCGACCAGGCGGTCGCCGCGGACCACGACCTTGCGGTAGGTGCCGCGGGTGGCGTCGGCGAGCCGCACGACGTCGTCGCCCGGCAGCCCCTCGGTCTCGCCGAACGCGGCCAGGTCGAAGGGGCTGTCCGGGCCGGTCAGGGTGAGCCGGGTGAGCGAACGGGTGCCGGTGTAGCGGGCGGCGGCGTCCCCGGCGAGCAGCGCGGCGAGCGCGTCGGCCTGCTCCAGGGCCGGCGCGGCCAGCCCGTAGACGGTGCCGGCGTGCTGGACGCAGTCGCCGACCGCGTGGACGCACGGGTCTGAGGTGCGCAGCTCGTCGTCGACGACGACGCCCTCGGCCACGTCGAGCCCGGCGGCCCGCGCGAGGGAGACCCTCGGGCGCACCCCGCAGGCCAGCACCACGAGGTCGGCGTCCAGGGCGTAGCCGTCGGCCAGCTCCACCGAGCGGACCGCGCCGCCGGCGCAGCGCACGTCCCGCACCCGGCACTCGGTGTGCACCTCCACGCCGAGCCCCGTCAGATGGCGCCGGACCAGCGCGGAGGCGGCCGGGTCGAGCTGGCGTTCCATGAGCCGCTCGGCCTGCTGGGCGAGGACCACCCGCGCGCCGCGCACGGCCAGCGCGCGGGCCGCGGACACGCCGAGCAGCCCGCCGCCGATCACCACCGCCCGCACGCCCGGCCGCACCTCGGCGGACAGGCCCAGGCAGTCGTCCAGGGTGCGGAACGCGTGCACGCCCCGGGGCAGCTCACGGTCCTTCGTGAACAGGCCGCGCAGCGGCGGCAGGACGGGGTTGGAGCCGGTGGCCAGCACCAGCCGCCCGTAGGCGGTCTCCGAGCCGTCCGCGCGGACGACGGTCCGCCGGTCCCGGTCGATGCCGGTGACCCGGGCGCGGACCAGCTCCGCGGGGGCGGGCAGGGCGATCACCTCGGGCCGGTAGCGCCCGGCGAGCACCTCGGCGAGCAGCACCCGGTTGTACGGCGGGTGCTCCTCCTCGCCGATCAGCGTCACGGGCGTGCCCAGCTCGCCGAGCCGCCGGGCGAGACGTACGCCCGCGAGGCCGGAGCCGATCACCACCACGCGCTCGTTCGAGGTCATGTCCCGAGCGTGCGGGGCGGGTGTTACCCGGCGGCATCCCCTCTGTTTCCCGCGCGGAACGCTGCCCTCAGCGGTCGCGGACGCCGGGTGTGAGGCCTCCGGGGGCGGCCGCGTGGCGGACGTGAGGAGGCCAACCTCAACAAACGCTCATCTTGATGGACGTGACATCTTTCGCCTTCGTAGGCTCGCGGCCATGCCCGACATCTCGCTGACCACGGTCGTCCTGCTCTGCGTGGCCGCGCTCGTCGCCGGCTGGATCGACGCCGTGGTGGGCGGCGGCGGGCTGCTGCTCCTGCCGGCGCTGCTGCTCGGTCTGCCCGCCGGCACCCCGGCCGCGCACGCGCTGGGCACCAACAAGGCGGTCGCGATCGTGGGCACCACGGGTGCGGCGGTGACGTACGCCCGCAAGGCGCCGGTGGACGTGCGGACGGCGGTGCGGATCGGGCTGGCCGCCCTCGCCGGGTCGTCCGGCGGTGCGTTCCTCGCGGCCGGGATGAGCACCGAGGTGCTCAAGCCGGTCATCATGGTGGTGCTGCTCGCGGTGGCCGCCTTCGTCATCCTGCGGCCCGCCTTCGGCACCGCACCCGCGCCGGGCCCGGCCACCCGCCGGCAGATCCTCGCCGCGATCGGCCTGGCCGGCCTCGGCATCGGCTTCTACGACGGCCTGATCGGCCCCGGCACCGGCACGTTCCTCGTCCTGGCGCTCACCGCCGTGCTCCACCTCGACCTGGTCACCGCCTCCGCCACCGCCAAGATCGTCAACTGCTGCACCAACGCGGGCGCCCTCGCCACCTTCGCCTGGCAGGGCGCGGTCCTGTGGCACCTGGCGGCCCTGATGGCGGTCTTCAACCTGGCGGGCGGCATGCTCGGCGCCCGTACCGCCCTGAAGCGCGGCAGCGGTTTCGTCCGCGTGGTCCTGCTGACGGTGGTCTTCGCCCTGGTGGCGAACCTGGCGTACGAGCAGTGGGTGGCGTAGGTCCCGGCAGAGGGGAGGCGGAGGGCTGACCTAGGCTTCCCGACCGTGACCACCACCTTGATGACGTATGCCGGGCCGGTCGACGACCGTGCGCCGGTGACCCGCACCGGCGGCGTGCCGCTGGTCCCGGCCGGGTTCACCTGGCCGCGGTGCGCGGAGTGCGCGGGGCCGATGCAGTTCCTCGCGCAGGTGCCGGCGGACGCCCCCGGGGCACAGGGGGCCGAGGCTGCCGAGCACGTCCTGTCGGTTTTCATGTGCCAGAACGACCCGGGGCTGTGCGACGAGTGGGATCCGGTCGCGGGCGGCAACCGGGCGCTGGTGTTCCCCCGCGCCGGACTCGCGCCCGCCCCGGTGCCGGAGGAGGGCGAGACCCTGCTGCCGGAGACCTGTGGCGTCGACCGCACGGCGGTCGACGCGGTCTCCTACTCCGAGGCCCGCGACCGCTGGGCGCAGGCGAGCGGCCGTCCCGTGCGGGACGTCCTCGGGGGCCTGGGCGGCGCTCCCGCGTGGCTCCAGGGCGACGAGACGCCGGTGTGCCCGTCGTGCGCGCGGGCGATGAGCTTCGTCGCCCAGTTCGAGGAGGGCCGCGACGAGGGGACCGCGATGAACTTCGGCGGTGGCGGCTGCGGGTACGCCTTCGCCTGCGTGCCGTGCGCGGAAGGCGCGTTCCTCTGGCAGAGCTGACCGGCCGGCTCCGCCCGCTTCCCCGGCGGCGGTCGCCCCCCTGTGTCCTGACACGGGGCGCGGAGCACCTTGAGGGGGCGGGCGCCCACGGACCCCGCGGTCCGGGCGGCGGCCGGCCTCATGGGGCCGGACCCCGGGGCGGAGGCTGCCCGCGGACCCCGGCGCCCGTCAGCGGGTCCCCGTCAGGTGGGCGTAGACGACCACGTTGCCGCGGTAGCCGGTGGCGGGGGAGTAGCCGGCGCCGCAGGTGATGACGCGGAGCTCCGGTCGGCCGGCCGGGCCGTAGACCTTCTCGTCGGGGAAGTCCCGGGCGTCGTACGCCTCGACGGCGTCCACCGTGAACACGGCGACCGTGCCGTCGCGCCGGGCCACCTCGACCGTGCTGCCCTTGTGCAGGGCGCCGAGCGAGTAGAAGACGGCCGGGCCGTCGGCGTTGTCGACGTGGCCCGCGACGATCGCCGTGCCCCGCTCACCGGGAGTGGCGCCGGCCTCGTACCAGCCGGCCAGGTCCGGGCGGTCGGCTGGCGGCACGTCGAGGGAGCCGGCCGGGGTCAGCCCCAGGCCGGTCAGCGGCGCGTCCACGCCGATCGCCGGAATGCGCACCCGGTCGGGCGGCGACGGCGGCAGCGCGGGGGCCGCGGACCGCGCCGGGCCGTGCGCGTCGAGTGCGGAGTGCGCCTGCGCGGCGGACGGCTGCGGCGGGGCGTCGCCCCCGCCGTTCCGCAGCAGCACGGCCCCCGTGCACAGGGCGCACACCGTGACGGCGGCCATCGCCGCGTTGCCCGGACTCCGGGGCCGGCGGAACCTGCGGCGCATGGGGTGACCTCACCTCGAGTCGGCCCCGTGCCCCCTCCGGGCCGCGAGGGGCGTCGGGCCCGGAGGGGGAGGGGACGTGCGGTACCTGTGGGACGGGCGGCGGAGGATGCCCGTCAGATCCCGTCGCCTCTCGCCCGGCGATGCAGGAACCAGGTACCGCCCGCGGCGGCGACGGCGAGGGCCGTCACACCGGCCGCGGTCTGTACGGGGTCGGGGCCCAGCGCGCCACCGACCCCCGTCTTCACGCTTCCCCGGGGAACCATCTGCTCCGCGTCGGGCGTCAGCGTCACCACGAGGTCCCCGCTCACCCGGCGCCCGCTCCCGGCACAGGCGACGACGATCTCGTACGTCCCCGGCTGCGCGCTCGGCGGCACCTGGAACTGTCCGATCGCCTCCCCCTCGTGCGTGCTCGGCGCCAGCGTGAACCGGCCGGCGCCGACCGCGGAGGCGTCGCCCGCCGCCGTCCCCTCGTCACCGCACGCCGCGGTGTTCGCGGAGACCTGCGCGCCCGGGGCGACGGACGACGGGTACATGAGCAGACCGGCGGTCGACGGGCCGGGGGCCTCCCCGGCGTACGCGGGGGCGGCGAGCAGCCCCGCGGTGGCCACGGCGAGTGCGGTGCCGGTCGTGCCGGTCAGCAGCCGGGCGGTACGTCGCATCGATGCTCCCTCGAGCTCACGGAGGGGACCCGGCCCGCGGCACCCCCATGTGCCGCCGTCGACCGGCGTCCCTGCCCCTCCGAGGTAAGTCGCCCCGGGCCGCCACCGCTCCCTGAGGAGGCGTCAGGGCACCGGCTGAACGGGTGTCAGGCGACCCCGGCAGCCCTCGGCCCGCCCCGCGTTTCAGCAGGTCACCGACGCGGACGTGAGCAGGCGAGCGGCGTGCGGCCGCATTGGGCCGGGCGGGGCTGCGAAGGGCTGACCGGGCGAGGGCGCCCCTCGGGACGCCGGGCGTCTCAGGCCGTTCCCTGCGTCCCGCGCGCCCGCAGGCGGGCCGGGGCGTCGTACGCCCACGCGGGGGCCGCCCGGGACGCCCCGAGCCACAGGGACCGTCCGACGGGCGGTGGGCGTGGGCCGACCGCCCGCACGGTGCTCACGGCACTCACGAGGCGGTGCGCTCACGGGCGTACCGCCTCGAGCCGTACCGCGCACGCCTTGAACTCCGGCATCCGGGACGTCGGGTCGAGGGCCGGGTTGGTGAGGGTGTTGGCGCGGCCCTCACCGGCCCAGTGGAACGGCATGAACACCGTGTCGGGGCGGATCGCGGTGGTGATCCGGGCCGGGGCGACCGCCCGGCCGCGCCGGGACACCACGGCCACCGGGTCGCCCTCGCGGGCGCCGAGCCGCTGCGCGAGCCGGGGGTGCAGCTCCACGAACGGGCCGGGCGCGGCGGCGTTCAGTTCGTCCACGCGCCGTGTCTGCGCGCCGGACTGGTACTGCGCCACGACCCGCCCGGTGGTGAGCAGCACCGGGTACTCCTCCTCGGGCTCCTCGGCGATCGCCCGGTGCGACACCGGAACGAACCGCGCCCGGCCGTCCTCGGTGGCGAACCGGTCCAGGAAGAGGCGGGGGGTGCCGGGGTGGACGGTCCCGGCGTCCTCACCGGGGGCCTCGGGGGAGGGGCACGGCCAGAACACCCCGTTCCCCTCGGCCAGCCGCCGGTAGGTGATCCCCGAGTAGTCCGCGGGGCCGCCCGCGCTGGCCCGGCGCAGCTCCTCGAAGACCTCCTCGGGGTCGGTCGGGAAGCGCTTCTCCGGGCTGCCCTCGCCGCCCAGCCGCGCGGCGAGCTCGTGCAGCACCTCCAGGTCGCCGCGCACGCCCGCCGGCGGGGTGACGGCCCGGCGACGCAGCAGCACCCTGCCCTCCAGGCTGGTGATGGTGCCCGTCTCCTCCGCCCACTGCGTCACCGGCAGCACGACGTCGGCGAGTTCGGCCGTCTCCGACAGCACCACGTCGCACACCGCCAGGAAGTCCAGCGAGCGGACGCGCTCCTCGACGTGCGCGGCGCGCGGCGCCGACACCACCGGGTTGGAGCCCATCAGCAGCAGCGCGCGGATGTCCGTGCCCAGCGCGTCCAGCAGCTCGTACGCGCTGCGGCCCGGTCCGGGCAGACTGTCCGGGGCGACGCCCCAGACCTCCGCCACGTGCGCCCGCGCCGCCGGGTCGGTCAGCTTGCGGTAACCGGGCAACTGGTCGGCCTTCTGGCCGTGTTCGCGCCCGCCCTGCCCGTTGCCCTGCCCGGTCAGACAGCCGTACCCGGACAGCGGGCGGCCGGGCCGGCCGGTCGCCAGGGCCAGGTTGATCCACGCGCTCACCGTGTCGGTGCCCTTGGACTGCTGCTCGGGCCCCCGCGCGGTGAGCACCATCGCGGACTCGGGCTCGCAGAACAGCCGTACGGCCTCGCGGAGTCGCGGCACGGGCACGCCGGTGATGCGTTCCACGTACTCCGGCCAGTGCGCCATCGCCGAGGCCCGGGTCTCCTCCCAGCCGGCCGTGCGCTCCCGGATGTACTCCTCGTCGGTGCGCCCCTCGGCGACGACCAGGTGCAGCAGGCCCAGGGCCAGCGCGAGGTCGGTGCCGGGGCGCGGCGCCAGGTGCAGGTCGGCCTGCTCGGCGGTGCGCGTGCGACGCGGGTCGACGACGATCAGGGTGCCGCCGTTCTCCCTCAGCTCGGTGAAGTAGCGCAGGGCCGGGGGCATGGTCTCGGCGGGGTTGGCGCCGACGAGGATCACACAGCCGGTCCTCGGGACGTCCTCCAGCGGGAACGGCAGACCCCGGTCGAGGCCGAACGCCCTGCCTCCCGCGGCGGCGGCCGACGACATGCAGAACCGCCCGTTGTAGTCGATCTGCGAGGTGCCCAGCACCACCCGCGCGAACTTCCCCAGGGAGTACGCCTTCTCGTTGGTGAGACCGCCCCCGCCGAACACCCCGACCGCGTCCGCGCCGTGGTGCGCGCGAGCGTTTCCGATCCCTTCGGCGACCCGGTCCAGCGCCTCCTCCCAGGAGGCCGGCTCCAGCGCGCCCGCCGCCGACCGCACCAGCGGCGAGGTCAGCCGCACGGCCGGGGACAGCACGGCCGGCGCGGTCCGCCCCTTCCCGCACAGCGCCCCCCGGTTCACCGGGAAGTCCGCGCGCTCGCTCACCTCGACGGTCCGCCCGTCGGCGGCCGGCGTCAGGTTCATGCCGCACTGCAGCGCGCAGTAGGGGCAGTGCGTGGACGTCACGGTGCTTCGCATACGGACCAGGCTGCGCCGCCGGTGTTACGCACCGCGCCGGCCGCTGTTACACCCCGGACACGGCCCCCTCTCCGCCGGCCGCCGCCCACGGTGAGGCGTCGGCGCGCCCCGCTCGGACGCCGACGAGCCGGACACGGTCGCCGCACAGCCGTGCCGTGTCGTCGGTGCCGGACGTCAGTCCGGCCACCGGGTCCGGCCGGCCCGTCAGTCCGGCCCGCCGGAACCGCGGGCGTCCGCCAGCGCCCGCCGCACCCCCGCCTCCTCGGGCCCGAGGAAGTGCGGGTCCGGCCGGAACACCGCGTCCAGGGCCGCCTTCCCGGCCGCGAGGACCTCGCGGGCGCCGCCGTAGTACCAGGTGACGTCGTGGCGGTCGGCCACGCCGACGCCGTACGACGTGACGCCCGCCGCCTCGCACAGCGCCACCGCCCGCCGGATGTGGAAGCCCTGGCTGATGAGCACCGCCCGGTCCACGCCGAAGATCTTCCGGGCGCGGACGCAGGAGTCCCAGGTGTCGAAGCCCGCGTAGTCGCTGACGATCCGCGCGTCGGGCACCCCGTGCCGGGTCAGGTAGGCGCGCATCGCGTCCGGCTCGTCGTACTCCTCCCGGCTGTTGTCGCCGGTGACCAGCACCACCCGGATCCGCCCCGCGCGGTACAGCTCCGCCGCCGCGTCCAGCCGGTGCGCGAGGTAGGGCGACGGCTCCCCGTCCCACAGCCCCGCGCCGAACACCACGGCCACCTCGGTGCGCGGCACGTCGGCGACGGTGCGCAGCCGGTCGCCGGTGCTCAGCCGCAGCCAGGTCGCCGGCAGCAGCGCCAGCACGCACACCGCCACCACGGCCCGCACCAGCCGCCGCTGCCCCGCGCGGGTGCGCGGCAGCCGCGGGCGGTGAAACGCGAAACGGCGCATCGGACGGCCTCCCCGGTCGCTCCTGGACCCGGTAGGACGCCCCGCCGGGGCCCGCGGTTCGCGCCGTGTGACCGGTCTCACGGGGTTCCGGGGTTCGGGGTTCCGGGGTTCCGGCGTTCCGGGAACGGGAGACCTGCCGCCTCACACCGCCCCGCACCCCCGCGTGAACACCCCGCAAACACGCGTGACCCCGACGCAACGGCAGGGCAACCTCGTCCGGTCACGCTCGCCGCATGACGGCGTATCCGACGCACCCCGGCGCCCGGCCCCGCCCGGTCGCCCCGCCCCCCGCCCTCGTCGTGGTGGCCCACGGCAGCCGCGACCCGCGCGCCCCGGCCACCGTGCGGCGGCTCCTGGAACGGGTCCGCGCGCTGCGCCCCGGGCTGCCGGTGCACCTCGGCCACATCGAGCTGAACGCCCCGCTGCTGCCCGACACCCTCGACGAGCTGGCCACGCACGGCGCCGGGTCCGCCGTGCTCGTCCCGCTGCTGTTCGGCCGCGGCCACCACGTCACCCGGGACATCCCCGACGCCGCCGCGGCGGCGCCGCTGCCCACCCGGGTCGCCGGCCCGCTCGGGGCGCACCCCCTGCTCGTGGACGCCCTGCACGCACGGCTCACCGAGGCGGGCTGGCAGGCCCCCAGGGACGCGGAGGGCCGCCGCACCGGCGCCGTGGTGCTGGCCTCCGCCGGGTCCCGCGCGCCCGCCTCCCGCGCCGACACCGAGCGCATCGCCGGGCTGCTCGCCGCCCGGCTCGGCGTGCCCGTCGTCCCCGCCTACGCCTCCGCCGCCGCGCCCACCGTGCCCGAGGCGGTGCGCGCCCTCGCCGCCCGCGGCCGCACCCGGGTCGCCGTCGCCTCCTGCTTCACCGCCCCCGGCCGGTTCGCCGCCGCGTGCGCGAAGGCGGCGCCCGGCACCGTCGCCGGCCCGCTCGGCACCCACCCCGCGCTGGCCCGCCTGCTCCTCCACCGCTACGACCGGGCGCTGCGCACCGCCGCCCCGGTCGCCGGAGTGACCGCCCTCGCCCCCGCGTGACACGTCCACCGGTGTCCGGGACGTCACCGGCCGGAGCTACTGTCGGATCATGGAAGGCATCACGTCCGGCACGTCCGACCCGTCCACGCACCACCTCCCGCCCGCCGGGTACGATCCGCCGGCCGTCGAGCGCTGGGCCGCCGAGCCCGACAAGCGGCCGGGCCGCACCGCCTTCCAGCGCGACCGGGCGCGCGTGCTGCACTCCGCCGCGCTGCGCCGCCTCGCCGGCAAGACGCAGGTCGTCACCCCCGGCGCGCACAGCCAGGTGTGGGACGCCAGCCCCCGCACCCGCCTCACCCACTCCCTCGAATGCGCCCAGGTGGGCCGGGAGCTGGGCGCCGCCCTCGGCTGCGACCCCGACCTGGTGGAGGCCGCCTGCCTCTCCCACGACCTCGGCCACCCGCCGTTCGGGCACAACGGCGAACAGGCGCTGAACGAGTTCGCCGAGGACTGCGGCGGCTTCGAGGGCAACGCGCAGTCGCTGCGGCTGCTCACCCGCATCGAGCCCAAACGGTTCACCCCCGAGGGCTCCGTCGGCCTCAACCTCACCCGGGCGGCCCTCGACGCGGCCACCAAGTACCCCTGGCCGCGCGGCGCCCACCCCACCGACCCGGCGTCGGTGAAGTTCGGCGTCTACGACGACGACCGGCCGGTCTTCGAGTGGCTCCGCAAGGACGCCCCCGGCACCCGCACCTGTTTCGAGGCGCAGGTCATGGACTGGGCGGACGACGTGGCGTACTCGGTCCACGACGTGGAGGACGGCCTGCACGCGGGGCACATCGACCCCAACTGCCTGCACGCCGACCCGGAGCGGGAGGCCGTCTTCGCGGTCGCCGTCCGCCGGTACGTCCCGGCGGACACCGACCCCGCCGAGCTCGCCGAGGCCCTCGACCGGCTGCTCGCCCAGGAGTGGTGGCCGCACGGCTACGACGGCACCGCTGTCGCCCAGGCCCGCCTCAAGGACGCCACCAGCCAGCTCATCGGCCGTTTCTGCCTCGCCGCCGAGAGCGCCACCCGGCAGGCCTGGGGCGGCGGCCGCCTCACCCGGTACGGGGCCGAGCTGGTCGTCCCGCGCTCCACGCGCATGGAGTGCGCGGTCCTCAAGGCGGTCGCCGACCGGTACGTCATGCAGCGCGCCGAGCAGGAGCGGCTCCGCGCCGACCAGCGCGTCGTCGTGCTGGAGCTGGCGGAGGCGCTGACCGCCCGCGCCCCCGACGGGCTGGACCCGCAGTTCCGCAGGCTGTTCGACCGGGCGCCGGACGACCGCGCCCGCAAGCGGGTCGTCGTGGACCAGATCGCGTCCCTGACGGACGCCTCGGCCCGCTTCCTGCACGCCCGGCTCACCGGCCGGACGTGAAACAGGTGGCCTGATCGGGTCACTCCCCCTTCCCGCGGCCTTCCGCTTGCGGGAGGCTCGCTGGTGGCAACGCTCGAAGGAGGCATCACGTGGTCGACGCGGATCAGACTTTCGTCATCGTCGGAGGCGGCCTGGCCGGCGCGAAGGCGGCCGAGACGCTGAGAGCGGAGGGCTTCACCGGCCGCGTGATACTGATCTGCGACGAGCGCGACCGCCCCTACGAGCGTCCGCCGCTGTCCAAGGGGTACCTCCTCGGCTCGGCGGAGCGCGACAGCGTCTTCGTGCACGAGCCCGGCTGGTACGCGCAGCACGACGTCGAACTGCACCTGGGGCAGACCGTCGCCGCCGTGGACCGCGCCGCGAAGACCGTCCGCTTCGGCGAGGACGGCACCACCGTCCGCTACGACAAGCTGCTGCTCGCCACCGGCGCCGAGCCCCGCCGGCTCGACGTCCCGGGCACCGACCTGGTGGGCGTCCACCACCTGCGCCGCCTCGCCCACTCCGAGCGCCTCAAGGGCGTCCTCACCGCCCTCGGCCGGGACAACGGCCACCTGGTGATCGCCGGCGCGGGCTGGATCGGCCTGGAGACCGCGGCGGCGGCCCGGCAGTACGGCGCGGAGGTCACCGTCGTCCACCGGGGGCAGGCCCCGCTGCACTCGGTCCTCGGCCCCGAACTGGGGCAGCTCTTCGCCGAGCTGCACAGCGAGCACGGCGTGCGCTTCCACTTCGGCGCCACGCTCACCGAGATCACCGGCCAGGACGGCATGGTCCTCGCCGCCCGCACCGACGACGGCGAGGAGCACCCGGCGCACGCCGTGCTCGCCGCGATCGGCGCGGCCCCGCGGACCTCCCTCGCGGAGGCGGCGGGCCTGGAGATCGCCGACGCCGCGTCCGGCGGGGGCGTCCTCGTCGACGAACGGCTGCGCACGTCCGACCCGGACATCTACGCGGCCGGGGACGTCGCGTCCTTCCCGCACGCCCTGTCCGGCACCCGGCTGCGGGTGGAGCACTGGGCCAACGCGCTCAACGGCGGCCCGGCGGCGGCCCGCGCCATGCTCGGCCGCGACGAGGTCTACGACCGTGTCCCGTACTTCTTCACCGACCAGTACGACCTCGGCATGGAGTACTCCGGCTGGGCGCCGCCCGGGTCCTACGACCAGGTGGTCGTCCGGGGCGACGCGGGCAAGCGGGAGTTCATCGCGTTCTGGGTGCGCGAGGGACGCGTGCTGGCCGGGATGAACGTGAACGTGTGGGACGTCACGGACACGGTCCAGCGGCTGATCCGGTCCCGGGAGGCGGTGGACACGGAGGCGCTGGCGGATCCGCACGTGCCGCTGGAGAGCCTGGTCGCCTAGGAGGCCACGATCCGCCCGGCGGGGTCGCCGGCGGTCCCGGTGCAGCGCGAGTTCCCCTTCGGGCAGGGGACGTGGGGCCGGAAAGCCCGGAGGTCCCGGCGGGTACGCGCCGTACGGCACCGTCGGCGTGGCCACCGCCGGCGCCGAGGCCGTCTCCCTGCGGCAGATCAAGGGACAGCTCCGCCGGGCCGCCCAGAACGACGGCCCCGGCCAGGAGTGGGTGCCCACCCTCGACGAGGATCCGGTGATCGGGCCGCGGCTCGCGGCCGCCCGGGGCTCGGACCCGGTGGCCAAGGAGGCGACGGACGCCATCGAGGCGCGGATCGAGGTCCTCGCCCCGTGCTCTTCGAGGAGCTCAAGGCGCACGCCGACATGACGATGGAGGCGCTGGACCGGCTGCCTCCCGTCACCGGCACCGTCTTCCAGGGCGACTGGAACCTCGGCGGGGACGAGTCGGTCCACCGCCTCGGCAAGCAGGCCGCGCTGAACCACCGGCCGGGATCCGTCTTCACGAGCTCCTTCGACAGCACCAGCAGGGACAAGGGCGTGGCCCTGGACTTCATGCGCGGCCAGCGGGTCTCCGGCACGAAGACGCACCGGATCCTCCTGGAGCTGACGCTCACCGGGAAGCACGGCCGTGACATCGACCCCTCCACCAGTACCAGGGCTACGAGGCGGAGGTGCTGCTGATGCCGGGCGCGAACTTCGAGGTCACCGGGAGCGAGTGGAAGCACGACCCGGACCACGACCCGGCGTGCGGCGGCAGCGACCGGTACGGGCACGTCCGGGCGACGGAGGTGTGAGGGCGTGCCGGACCGGCCCGGAGATCCCGTCGCCCCCTCACCCGGCACGGACGGGCGCCGGCCGGCACGAGGAGTGAAAAGCCCCGGTCCGACGGTGTTTCCGGAAGGGACCGGGGCCGGGAAGGGCGCTTCCGGACGACTTACCCCGACAGCGCGCGTGTCTACACCGAGGTAAACGTCCTGATTGTTCAGAATGTCGTCAACTGCCCCAGTTGAAACTATGAAGTTTCGCACCGAGGAGCATGACATGCAGGTTCGCAGGTGGCTCCCAGACCAGCCCACTCGGATCGGCCGGCACGACTGGCCGGACGAGGGCGACGACGGCACGTACATGCGACTGCGGGCCGGCTCCATCGTGGTACTGGACCGTCAGGCATGGCGGATCCTGGAGATCAACGGCTACCCGGGCGACCGGTGGCCGGACTGCTACGAGAAGGCCTGGCGCGACCACGTGGAACTGTGGTGGCACGCCAACGGACTGCTGCGGGCCAACAACCGGGCGGCCAAGCCGGCCCCCGAGCGGTCCGAGTTCTACAAGCGCCCGGTGGTCCTCGTGCTGCGCGACGAGAACCTGCCCCGCTCCACGCCGAAGCACTGGTGCGCGCCCGCCAGCCACGACTGGCAGGTCCTCCCGGAGCACTACGCGGTCTGCCGCGCCTGCGGTGAACTGCCGCCCTGCCACCACGGGGAGTACCGCTGGGAGGGCGGCCCCCGCCGGCCGGAACAGAACGCCGGCATCCCCCTCATGGTCCCGGAGGGCTGCTGCATGGGGTGCGCCGAGCCGATCAGGCCGCGGATGCGCACCGTGCGCTTCCCCGGGCCGAACCTCTGGTACCCGAACCTGGGGGAGGACACGGCGGTCTTCCACGCCCGCGCCGCCTGCGCCGACCAGGTCGACTGCTACCGCGCGCAGTGGCAGACCGAGTACGACGCGCGCCCCGTCACGCGCTCCACCACCCTGGCGTTCCCGGGTTTCGAGCACATCGTGCTGCCCCGGACGCGCAGCGCGCCGGACCGCGATCACCCCCCGCACGTCGAGCGGCTCCCCCAGGACTCCCGCCCGGCCCCGTCCGCCCCTGCCCCCGCCGCCCCTGCCGTCCCGGCCGCGCCGGCGCGGCCGGGACAGCAGGGCTGCTTCTCCGTGACCGGCGTCTCCGGCGTCTTCCGCACCCCGCTCAGGGAGTACCGGCGGGAGGCCGACGGGTCCCCCGGGGAAAGCCCGAGGGAAAGGGAGGACGGCACGGTGCCGGCCGGCCCCCCGGCTCCGGTCGCCCCCGGACCCGCCCCCGGCCCCTCCGGCGGACCCGCGGCGTCCGGCACCGCCGTGGCGGACCCGGCCGTGCCGTCCCGGACCGCCCCGCAGGCCCCGCTCCCGCCCGCCCCGGCCGAGGCGTCCGCGCCCGTCCCGGCCCCTCCCCCCGCCGAGGCCGCCGATCCGGCCCTCCGGGCGGCGGAGGAACTGCACCGGTCCCTGGCCGGGGACCCGGCCTTCCACAACGCGGAGCAGGCAGCCCGGGTGATCGAGGAACTCACCGCCGCGGTCCGGAACATCGCCCTCTGCCTGAACGTCCCGGCCGCCCGCGCACGCCCCTGACCGACCCGCGACGACGGCCGCGCGGGCGAGGCGTCCGGCACCGCGCCGCCCGCGAGGGCGTCGAGTCCTCCACCCGGTGAGGGCGTGCCGCGCATGTCACAGTGCCGGTTCCCTTCCGGGGCGCTCCGTGCCCCGGGGACGTCATGGCGCACCCGTAGAATCTACGCGTGGCAGGACGGATCAATGACGAGGACGTGAAGGCGGTACGGGACGCGGTCCCGATCGACGCCGTGGTGTCCGAGTACCTCCAGCTGCGCAACGCGGGCGGCGGCAACCTGAAGGGCCTCTGCCCGTTCCACGACGAGAAGTCGCCGTCCTTCCAGGTCAGCCCGAGCAAGGGACTCTTCCACTGCTTCGGCTGCCAGGAGGGCGGTGACACCCTCACCTTCGTGATGAAGATCGACCACCTCTCCTTCTCGGAGGCGGTCGAGCGCCTGGCCGGTCAGGCCGGCATCACCCTGCGCTACGAGGAGGGCGGGTACAACCCGGCCCACCAGCGCGGGGAGCGCATCCGGCTGGTCGAGGCGCACAAGCTGGCCGCCGAGTGGTACGCGGAACAGCTCGCGACCAGCCCCGAGGCGGAGACCGGCCGCCTCTTCCTCGCCGAGCGCGGCTTCGACCAGGCCGCCGCCGTGCACTTCGGCGTCGGCTACAGCCCCCAGGGCTGGGACCACCTCACCCGCTTCCTGCGCGGCAAGGGCTTCAGCGACAAGGAGCTGGTGCTCTCCGGGCTCGCCCAGGAGGGCCGCCGCGGCCCCATCGACCGCTTCCGCGGCCGGCTGATGTGGCCCATCCGCGACATCGGCGGCGACGTCGTCGGCTTCGGCGCCCGCAAGCTCCACGACGCGGACAACGGCCCCAAGTACCTCAACACGCCCGAGACGGCGATCTACAAGAAGTCCCAGGTCCTCTACGGCATCGACCTGGCGAAGAAGGACATCGCGAAGTCCTCCCGCGCGGTCGTCGTCGAGGGCTACACCGACGTCATGGCCTGCCACCTCGCGGGCGTGACGACGGCCATCGCCACCTGCGGCACCGCCTTCGGCGGCGACCACATCAAGATCCTGCGCCGCCTGCTGATGGACAACGGCTCGGCGCGCGTCATCTTCACCTTCGACGGCGACGCGGCCGGCCAGAAGGCCGCCCTGCGCGCCTTCGAGGACGACCAGAAGTTCGCCGCCGAGACGTACATCGCCATCGCGCCCGACGGCATGGACCCCTGCGACCTGCGGCTCGCCAAGGGCGACGAGGCGGTCGCCGACCTGGTCGAGCCGCGCACCCCGCTGTTCGAGTTCGCGCTCCGCCAGATCGTCGGCCGCTACGACCTGGACACCCCGGCCGGCCGCGCCGCCGCCCTCGACGAGGCCGCCCCGGTCGTGGCCCGGATCAAGAACAGCGGCGCCCAGCACGAGGTCGCCGTCCAGCTCGCCGGGATGCTCGGCATCCTCGACACGCAGTTCGTCGTGAAGCGGGTCGCCCAGCTCGCCCGCTGGGCCCGCGACCGCGGCGGCAAGGGCCCGGCCCCCGAGCACCGCCGTCCCGCCGGCGGCCCCCAGCAGTACGCCGCCGCGCCGGCCGCCCCGCGCGGCCCCGCCCTGAACCTCCGCAACCCGGTCTTCGCCACCGAGCGCGAACTGCTCAAGCTCGCCCTCCAGCGTCCGGAGCTGGTCTCGCCCGCCTTCGACGCGTACGGCGTCGACGAGTTCACCGCCCCGCCCTACGCGGCCGTGCGCCAGGCGATCCTGGACGCGGGCGGCGCCGAGCACGGCGTCCACGACCCGCAGGAGTATCTGATCCGGGTCCGCGACGCGGCCCCCGACGACACGGTCCGCGCCATGGTCACGGAGCTGGCGGTCGAGGCGATCATGCTGCACCGGGGCGTCAAGGACGTCGACGAGACCTATGCGGGCGCCCAGCTCGTCACCGTCCGCCGCCGCGCCGTCGAACGCCGCATCCGCGACATCACCAGTCGCCTCACCCGCCTCGGCAACCACGGCGAACCGAGCGAACTCGCCGCCGTGCAGAACGAGTTGTGGGTCCTCCAGCAGTACGACCAGGCCCTGCGCGAACACGGCGCGGCGGCCCTGTAGTCACCGCGTTCCTCCGCGGACGCGCCCACCCGCCAGGGCCGTCGGCCTCCCGGATGACCGGTCGGTGACGGCGCGGACGCAAAAAGTCATCGCACGCCCCTCGTGAGGACGATGTGCCGTACCCCACACTGGGGGCGGTGCCTGAGTCCTCGGAGCGCGGCCGGCCCGTCGGTGACGGGCCGCACACCCCCGCGGCTCCGCCCCTCGCGTACGGGACGGACAGCGGCGAGGCCGTCGACTCCGCCCCTGAAGAACCGCTGCCCCACCCCCAGGCAGCGATCATCCTGGAGGTCGCCCCCGTGCAGACCCGGACCCTCACCCAGCCCCTCACCCAGACCGACACCGACGTCGCCGGCGCCGCGCCGGACGCGGATCTGCTGGTCGCGATGCCCATGCGCAGCCGCGCCGGGCAGCGCCCCGGGACGGGTCCGGAGCCGCTCGCGCCGGTGGAGCCCCGGTCCGCGGAGGACCCCGCCGAGGCCGGGCCGCCGGACGTCGTGGGGCCGGCCGAGCCGGTCGGTCCGCCGGTGCGGCCCGAGACCGGCGCCCCCTCCTCCGACCTGTTCCGCCAGTACCTGCGGGAGATCGGCCGCATCCCGCTGCTCACCGCCGCCGAGGAGGTGGAGCTCGCCCGCCGGGTCGAGGCCGGCCTGTTCGCCGAGGAGAAGCTGCGCCTCACCCCCGACCTGGACAGCCGGCTCGCGCACGACCTGGACCGGCTCGTCGTCGCGGGCCGCATGGCCAAACGCCGCCTGATCGAGGCGAACCTGCGGCTGGTCGTCTCCGTGGCCAAGCGGTACGTGGGCCGCGGGCTGACCATGCTGGACCTGGTCCAGGAGGGCAACCTCGGCCTGATCCGGGCCGTGGAGAAGTTCGACTACGCGCGCGGCTTCAAGTTCTCCACGTACGCGACCTGGTGGATCCGGCAGGCCATGTCCCGGGCGCTCGCCGACCAGGCCCGCACCATCCGCGTGCCGGTGCACGTCGTGGAACTGATCAACCGTGTGGTGCGCGTGCAGCGGCGGATGCTCCAGGAGCGCGGCTGCGAGCCGACGCCGCAGGAGGTCGCCGCCCACCTGGACCTGCCGCCCGAGCGGGTGGGCGAGGTGCTGCGGCTGGCCCAGGAGCCGGTGTCGCTGCACGCGCCCGTGGGCGAGGAGGACGACGTCGCGCTCGGCGACCTCATCGAGGACGGGGACGCCGCCAGCCCCGCGGAGTCGGCGGCGTTCCTGCTGCTGCGGCAGCACCTGGAGGCGGTGCTGTCCACACTGGGGGAGCGCGAACGCAAGGTGGTGCAGCTGCGCTACGGGCTGGCCGACGGGCGGCCCCGCACGCTGGAGGAGATCGGCCGCATCTTCGGCGTGACGCGGGAACGCATACGCCAGATCGAGTCCAAGACGCTCAACAAGCTCCGGGACCACGCCTACGCGGACCAGCTGCGCGGGTACCTCGACTGATCGCCCGGGTGCCGGAGGGGCCGTGAGCCGGTCCCTCCGGCGCCCGGGGCGTCAGTCGACCTCGGCGACCGCCTGCGCGAACTGCGCCTGGTACAGCCGGGCGTACGCGCCGTCCGCCGCCAGCAGCTTGTCGTGCGCGCCCTGTTCGACGATCGCGCCGTTCTCCATCACCAGGATGGTGTCCGCGTCCCGGATCGTCGACAGCCGGTGCGCGATGACGAAGGACGTCCGCCCGTGCGCCAGCTCGGCCATCGCCTTCTGGATCAGCACCTCGGTACGGGTGTCCACGGAACTCGTCGCCTCGTCCAGGACCAGGATCACCGGGTCGGACAGGAACGCCCGCGCGATCGTGATGAGCTGCTTCTCGCCCGCGCTGACCCCGCTGCCCTCGTCGTCGATGACGGTGTCGTACCCGTCGGGCAGGGTGCGGATGAACCGGTCGGCGTGCGCCGCCCGGGCCGCCTCCTCGATCTCCTCCCGGGTGACCTCACGGGACGCGCCGTACGCGATGTTCTCCGCGATGGTGCCGCCGAACAGCCACGTGTCCTGCAGCACCATGCCGATCCCGGAGCGCAGCTCGTCCCGCGTCATCCGCGCGATGTCCACGCCGTCCAGGGTGATCCGCCCGCCGGACACCTCGTAGAACCGCATCAGCAGGTTGACCAGCGTGGTCTTGCCGGCGCCGGTCGGTCCGACGATGGCCACCGTGCGGCCCGGCTCGACCGTCAGCGACAGGTCCTCGATCAGCGGCTTCTCCGGGTCGTAGCGGAACGACACGTGCTCCAGCGCCACCCGTCCGCGCAGCCGCTCCGGCCGCTCGGCGGGCGACGGGTCGGCCTGCTGCTCCTCGGCGTCGAGCACCTCGAAGACCCGCTCGGCGGAGGCGACGCCCGACTGCACCAGGTTCGCCATCGACGCGACCTGCGTCAGCGGCATCGAGAACTGCCGCGAGTACTGGATGAACGCCTGCACGTCCCCGATGGACAGCGCCCCGGAGGCGACCCGCAGGCCGCCGACGACCGCGACCAGCACGTAGTTGAGGTTCGACACGAACATCATCAGCGGCTGCATGACGCCGCTGTTGAACTGCGCCTTGAACCCGGCCTCGTAGAGCGCCTCGTTCTCCTCGGCGAACTTCCGCGCCGACTCCTCCTGCCGCCCGAACACCTTCACCAGGGCGTGCCCGGTGTACATCTCCTCGACGTGCGCGTTGAGCGTGCCGGTGGAGCGCCACTGCTGCACGAAGTGCGGCTGCGACCGCTTGCCGACCCGCGTGGCGACGACGAACGACAAGGGCACCGTCACCAGGGCGACCAGCGCCAGGATCCAGGAGACGTAGAACATCATCGCGAGCACGCCGATGATGGTGAGCAGCGAGTTGATCAGCTGCCCCATCGACTGCTGGAGCGTCTGCCCGATGTTGTCGATGTCGTTCGTCGCCCGGCTCAGCACCTCACCGCGCTGCCGCCGGTCGAAGTACGACAGCGGCAGCCGCGACAGCTTCGTCTGCACGTCCTCGCGCATCCGGAACATGGTGCGGTTCACGGCCCGGTTCACCAGCCGGGTCGCCACCGCCATCAGCAGCCCGGCCGCACCGAACACCGCCAGCGCGAGCAGCAGGACGTTCCCCACCGCGGTGAAGTCGATGCCCTGACCCGGCGTGAAGTCCGTGGAGCGGAGCATGTCGGCGACGTCGCCGTCGCCGCGCTCCCGCATCGACTCCAGCACCTGCTCCTTGGTGGCGCCCTCCGGCATGTCGCGGCCGACGATGCCCGCGAACACCAGGTCGGTGGCCCGGCCCAGGATCTTCGGCCCGACCACGCTGAGCGCCACGCTCACCACGACACAGGACAGCAGCCCGTACAGGGTGAGGCGTTCCGGCCCGAAGCGGGCGAGCAGCCGCTTGCTGGACCCCTTGAAGTCGATCGACCGCTGGCCGGGGGCGACCCCGGCCGTCATCCGGCCCCCTGGCCCCGCCATCAGGCCGCCTCCGCTTCCGTCAGCTGGGAGAGCACGATCTCCCGGTAGGTCTCGTTGTCCGCCATCAGTTCGTGGTGCCGCCCGGTGCCGACGACCCGGCCCTCCTCCAGCACCACGATCCGGTCGGCGTCGCGGATGGTCGCCACCCGCTGGGCGACGATCACCACCGTCGCCTCGGCCGTCTCCCGCGCGAGCGCCGCGCGCAGGGCCGCGTCGGTGGCGTAGTCGAGCGCGGAGAAGGAGTCGTCGAAGAGGTAGATCTCCGGGCGCCGCACCAACGTCCGGGCGATCGCGAGGCGTTGGCGCTGGCCGCCGGAGACGTTCGTCCCGCCCTGCGCGATCGGCGCGTCGAGCCCGCCCTCCAGCCGCTCCACGAAGTCCCTGCCCTGCGCCACCTCCAGCGCGTGCCACAGCTCCTCGTCCGTGGCGTCCGGGTTGCCGTAGCGCAGATTGGTCGCCACCGTGCCCGCGAACAGGTACGGCTTCTGCGGCACCAGCCCGACGGTACGGGCGAGCAGCGCCGGGTCGATGTCCGCCACCGGCACCCCGTCGACCAGCACCTCGCCGTCGGTCGCGTCGAACAGCCGCGGCACCAGCCCCAGCAGCGTGGACTTGCCGCTGCCGGTGGGGCCGATCACGGCGGTGACCTCGCCGGGCCGTGCCACCAGGTCGACCGCCCGCAGCACCGGCTCCTCGGCGCCCGGGTAGCGGAAGCCCGCGCCCCGGATCTCCAGATGCCCGTGCCGGCGCAGCTCGGTGACGGGCGCGGAGGGCGGCACCACGCTCGAGGAGGTGTCCAGCACCTCCTGGATGCGCTCGGCGCACACCTCGGCGCGCGGCACCATCATGAACATGAACGTGGCCATCATCACGGACATGACGATCTGCATCAGGTAGGCGAGGAACGCCGTCAGATCGCCGATCTGCATCCCGCCGCTGTCGATGCGGTGCGCGCCGAACCACACCACCGCGATGGACGACAGGTTCACCACCGTCATGACCACCGGGAACATCAGCGCGAGCAGGTTGCCGGCGCGCAGCGACACATCGGTCAGCTCGGTGTTGGACCCGTGGAACCGCCGCTGCTCGTAGGCGTCCCGCACGAACGCGCGGATGACCCGGTTGCCGGTGATCTGCTCGCGCAGCACCCGGTTCACCGTGTCCAGCCGCTCCTGCATGGTGCGGAACAGCGGCCGCAGCCGGCGCACGATCAGCGTCACGCAGACGCCCAGCACCGGCACCACCGCGACCAGCACGCCGGACAGCGGCACGTCGAGTCCGAGCGCCAGCACCACCCCGCCCACGCACATGATCGGCGCCGACACCATCAGGGTGAACGTCATCAGGGTGAGCATCTGGATCTGCTGGACGTCGTTCGTCGTCCGTGTGATCAGCGACGGCGCGCCGAAGTGCCCCACCTCACGGGCGGAGAAGGACTGCACCCGGTCGAAGACCGCGGCGCGCACGTCCCGTCCCAGGGCCGCCGCGGTCCGGGCCCCGTAGTACACGGCGCCGACGTTGCAGACGACCTGCGCCAGCGAGATGCCGATCATCAGGCCGCCGTAACCGAGGATGTAACCCGTGTCACCTCGGACGACACCGTTGTCGATGATGTCCGCGTTCAGCGTGGGCAGGTAGAGCGTGGCGCAGGTCTGCAGCAACTGCAGGGCCACCAGCAGAGCGAGGGGTCTTTTGTAGGGCCGTAGACGGTCACGCAGAAGTCGTATGAGCACGCTGCTTCTCTCGGAGTGGACGGCGGGGCCATGCGGTCGCCCGTGGCCCCTATCGTCGGGCACTCCACCGGCGTTACCTCAAGTCATTTACGGGCCCCGGCGCGCCGTCCCTCCGCGCGGCCGCCTACCGCGGGAACGCCCCCGGGTGGGTCTGCTCGCGCACCGCCACGTACTGCTGGCGCACGGCCTGACCCACCGCCAGCTCCTCGCCCGGGTCCAGCACCTGCGCCACCGGACCCGGCCAGACCGGCGGGGTCCGCGGGTCGAGGGCGCCCTGCGACACCCCGAGTGCCCAGGCAGCCTGCCGGGCCGCGCCCGTCGCCGCGTAGTCCGCGGGCTGCGGCACGACGACCTGCGCGCCGAACAGCGCGGGCGCCGCCGCCTGCACGGCGGGCAGTTCGGCAGCGGGACCGAGCAGGAACACCCGCCGCACCTCCACGCCCCGGCCGCGCAGCACGTCCAGCGCGTCCGCGAGGCCGCACAGCATCCCCTCGAACGCCGCCCGCGCCAGGTGCTCCGGCTTCATCGACTCCCGCCGCAGCCCGGCCAGGGTCCCGGCGGTGTGCGGCAGGTTCGGGGTGCGCTCGCCCTCCAGGTACGGCAGCAGCACCAGCCCGTGCGCACCCGGCGTCGACTTCATCGCCAGGTCGGACAGGCTCTCCAGGTCCGGCAGCCCGAGCAGTTCCGCGGTGCCGCGCAGCGCCCGCACCGCGTTCAGCGTGGTGACGACGGGCAGGTGCATGCCGGTGGCGTCGGCCAGCGAGGTGATCATGCCGGTGCGGTCGACGAGCGCCTCGGGGTGCACGGCCATCACCGAGCCGGACGCGCCCAGCGACACCACCGCGTCGCCGAGCCCGATGCCGAGGCCGAACGCCGCGGCCATCGTGTCCGCCGTGCCGGCGGAGATCATCAGCCCCTCGGGGGTGGTGCCGGCCGCCTCCGCCGGACCGATCACCTCGGGCAGCATCGCCTGGTGCCCGAGCGCCAGCTCCACCAGGTCGGGCCGGTAACCGCCGGTGGCCGCCGACCAGTAGCCGGTGCCGGAGGCGCCGCCCCGGTCGGTGGTCCGGCGCACCGGCCGGCCCAGCAACTGCCACACCAGCCAGTCGTGCGCCTGCAGCAGCACGGCCGTCCGTGCCGCGTTCTCCGGTTCGGTACGGGCCATCCAGCGCAGCTTGGTCACCGGCTGCGCGGCGCCCGGCACACAGCCCACGGCCTGCGCCCACGCCTCCCGCCCGCCGAACGCGTCGACCAGATCGGCCGCCGCGACCTGGGCGCGCTTGTCGCCCCCGGTCATCGCCGGGCGGACCGTGCCGCCCTGCGCGTCCAGCGGGACCAGCGCGCCCGCCTGCGCCGACACGCCGATGGCCTGCACGCCCTCCAGCAGTCCGCCGCCCGCGGCCTCGCCGAGTGACAGCAGCCAGGCCTGCGGGTCGACGTCCGAGGAGCGGCCGCCGTCGGGACCCTGCACCGGGTGCGGGGCGTACCCCTGCCTGAGCACGGCCCCGGTGTCCGTGTCGCAGACGACGATGCGAGTGAAATCGGGCGCACTGTCCAGCCCGGCGACTATCCCCATACGGTGATTTTGCCGCATGGGGAGGGGTGGGGTGTGCGTCAGGTGTTGCTCGTGCCCCAGTCGTCCTCGGCCGGGCCGTGGGCGGAGCGCTCGCGCAGCGCGTGGACGCGCTGCGCGACGGAGTCGGGCATGCGGTCGCCGACCTTGTCGCTCACCACGTGGTAGGCCTTGTCGGCGAACTCACGGCTCTGCTGGGCCGCGGTCTCGGCGGTGTTGCGGACCGCGGGGTTCTGCGCCAGCCGCAGCGCGGACCTCTTCATCTGCTCGTAGCGCTCGCGCCCGGCTTTCGTGCCCAGCACGTAACCAAGGGCTGCTCCGACGACGAACGTGAGCCGGTAACGCATTGGCGGCCACCCTTCCCGTTGTTCCAGTCTGCATGGGTATCCGGCGCGGCGACGGGCCGGGGAGTACCGATTGGCGGAGCACCCCCCTGCTTGCGCTAATGTATGTGTCGCAGCGAGCGCGCGCCCCCTGGCGGATACCCAGGCAGGTGCGTTCGATGCAGAACGAGGCATTCCTCCGTAGCTCAATTGGCAGAGCAGCCGGCTGTTAACCGGCAGGTTACTGGTTCGAGTCCAGTCGGGGGAGCATGCTGAACGAGGACCCCGCAGGGGTCCTTTTTCATGTCCGGTGGAACCGCGCGGGGCGCGGCACGGTCCTCATGGTCAACAGGGCCGTACGCAGCCGACCCATCCGAAGCAGGAGATCGTATGAGCGGCTATGCTGCGGCAGACGGCGCGCACACATGTACGCGACACGCCGCCATGGGGCGGTAGCTCAGCCGGTTAGAGCAACGGACTCATAATCCGTCGGCCGTGGGTTCGAGTCCCACCCGCCCCACCCCTCACGGTTCCCCCGGAACCGCCGCCCCCCCGAGCCGGGTCATCCGGCTCCGGGGGTCCCCTGTACGGCGTTGTCGTCGGACTGCGTCGGCGCGTCCGACGGGTCGCGTTCCCCTTCCGCCTGCGAGGGCGTGGTGTGCACCACGTCGGGGGTGGTCCATTCGCTGTCGTCCCGGTCGCCCTCGGCCTGGGACGGAGTGTGCTCGCTCATCGTGCCGCCTTCCTGTCGCGGGTCCCGTCCGTCCGGCGACACGGGTACCCCGCGCGCGGCGATGTCACCGTGCCGCGCGGCGGGCGAGGGCGCGGGCCAGCGCCGTGCGCACCTCCGGGGGCGGGGGAACGCCCTCCGCCCCCGCGCAGGCCGTCAGCGACTCGGCGACGACGCGCAGCTTGGTGTTGGACAGCTGGGACGCCTCCCGCAGGATGTGCCAGGCCTCGTCCGAGGTGCAGCCGTGCGTCGCCATCAGGATGCCGCGCGCCTGGTCGATGACCGGGCGGGAGGCGATGGCCTGCCGCAGCTGCTCGACCTCCTCCTGGAGCAGGCGCAGCCGCTCCTGGCGCTCCAGGGCCACCGCCGACCCCGCGGGCGACGGGCGCGGCGCGGGGGAGCGCAGCGGGTCCGCGGTGTCCAGCCCGGCCAGCTCCAGGATGCGGCGCGGCTGGCCGCTCCAGCGGGCCGTGGTGACCGGCATGGCATGCCGGCGGGCGTGGTCGCGCAGCACCTCCAGGAACTCCAGCCCCGCGGTGTCCATGAAGTGCACGCCGCTCATGTCCAGGTCGACCCGCGCCGTGCCGGCGGGCAGCTGGGCCAGCTTCTCGGCCAGCGCCTGGGCGCAGCCGCGGACCAGTTCCCCGCGCGGGGTGAGCAGCGCCCGGTCCGCGTCCATGCGGCCGCTGATGACCAAGGTGTCCTGCCTCCCCGGGGGGAACGATGCCGCGGAAGTCATGTCACCGCCCTGTCGGTGCTCGTGGGTGGCCCGGCCGTCCCGGCGGCCCCGGCCGCCGCCGGCGCCCGCACGAGAGGCTGCGCACGGTACTGCTGCGCTGCGGATGCGCCTGCCCGCCCTGGACCGCGGTACACACACCGTGCCCCGTGATGACCGGGAACGCGCGACGGCCCGCCCGCACGGACGCGGGCAGGCCGGGGGAGGGGAGGGCACGGGGCCGCGGGGCGTCTCAGGCGCCCAGCGGGTCCAGGACCATCGGGGCGATACGTCCTTCCAGCATGGCGCCGAGCCCTTCCACGGCGCACAGCTCGGGGCGCTCCGCGATGTGCACCGGCATGCCGGTCGCCTCGCGCAGCATCTGGTCCAGGCCCGGCAGCAGGGCGCTGCCGCCGACCATCATGATGCCGCGGTCGGCGAGGTCGGCGACCAGGTCGGGCGGGCAGCCCCGCAGCACCTTGCCGATGCCGTCGAGGACGGCGGTGAGCGGCGTCTGGATGGCCCGCCGCACCGCCGCCGTGTCCACCTTGACCGACCGGGCGAGCCCGGTGGCGACGTCCCGGCCGTGGATCTCCGTGACCTCCGGCCCCTCCGGGGTCAGCCCGTTCCCCTCCAGCGCGAGCTGCAGCGGGCGGACGGACTGGCTCGGGAGCATCAGTTCGTGCTGGTGGCGCAGGTGCTGCACGATCGCCGCGTCCACCGCCTCGCCGCCCACCGGGATCCGCTCGGCCCGCACGATCGAGCCGAGCGACAGCACGGCCACCTGCGTGGCCGCCGCGCCGCACACCATGATCATGGTGGCCTCGGGCCGCTCCACCGGGAGCCCGCAGCCCACGGCCGCCGCGATCAACGTGTCCACCAGCTCCACCCGGCGGGCGCCGAGGCCGACCAGCGTCTCGATCGCGGCGCGCTGGGCGAGCGGGTCCGCGTCGTGGGGGGTGCAGGCGGCCGCCCGCAGCCGGGGCCTGCGGCGCAGGGCGCGGCGGGTGCGGTCGCCGATGAGCTGACGCAGCATCCGCTGCGCCATTTCGATGTCGACGACGGTGCCGCCGGACACGGGCCGGACGACGCGGATGTAGTCGGGGGTGCGCCCGGTCATCTTCTCGGCGAACTCGCCGACCGCGATCAGCGCTCCGGTACGGGTGTTCACGGCGGCGACGGACGGCTGGTCGACGACGAGGCCGGCGCCCTTGACGTACACCCGGGTGCGAGCCGCGCCCAGGTCGACGGCGAAGTGGCAGCGGCGCAGCTGCTCCAGACTGGCGGTCACGGCAGTTCCTCCCGAGTGCGCGGCCGGAGGTCCGCCGGGCGGCGGGCCTGACAGCATCGTGTGTGCCGGGCGGGGGCGGGCGCCTTTCCTGGGGGGCCAGGCGAGGGGCCGCCGAACGGGGGTCCCGTCGGTCCGCGACGACGCGGGGGCGGCCGGAACTGCCTCAAAGGGCAGGTTCGCTGCACGACCCGGTGGACGTCCGGGCAGAGACCGGGCCGCCGGGCGCCGAACGGCGGATCCGCGCCGGTGGCTCTCCTGATAATGCTGCAGAACCCAGGCCACGACGGGCGACGGCCCCGACGTTCTGAAGAGGCGATCCCGTGAGTCCGAAGAAACCCCGCTCGGCGCAGAAGACCGACGAGCAGGCGCTGCGGTCTCCCGGCCCTGCCGTGACGTCCCGTACGGCCCCGGCGCCCGTGGGGCTGAAAGGGCTTCAGGCGAGCGCCGGCAACGCCGCGGTCGTGCAGATGCTCCGGCAGGCCGGTCACCTGCGCGACGAGGAGCGGCGCCGGCACACCGACGGGTGCGGTCACGCCCCGGCCGGCGAGCGGCCCGTGCAGCGGCCGGCGGTGCACGACGTCCTGCGCACCTCCGGACGTCCCCTGGACGACACCACCCGCAGCGACATGGAGGCCCGCCTCGGCGCGGACTTCTCCGACGTCCGCATCCACGACGACAGCGCGGCCAGGGCGTCCGCCGCGGAGGTCGGCGCCCGCGCCTACACCTCCGGCAGCCATGTCGTCATCGGCGACGGCGGCGGGGACCGGCACACCCTCGCCCATGAACTCACGCACGTCATCCAGCAGCGGCAGGGGCCGGTCGCCGGGACCGACAACGGGGCGGGGCTCAAGGTCTCCGACCCGTCGGACCGCTTCGAGCGGGAGGCGGAGGCCAACGCGGCGCGGGTGATGGCCGCCGGCCCCGCGATGACCGCGGAGGTGCAGCGGAGCGCGGCACCCGTCGCGGCGGGGGGCGCGCTCCCGGTGCAGCGGGCGGGGAGCGAGCAGGAGCTCCTGACGGACACGTACTGGGAGGACAAGGCGGGGGTCGGCGGGAAGGACAAGAAGTCCGCCACGGCGAAGAACCAGTTGATGACCGAGGCCAAGAGAAGGCGAAGGGCTTCAAGGCCGGCAAGGTGCGCAGGATCGACGACATCATCACGGTCGTCGGCCCCCGGCTCCTCGCCGAGCTGGCGAAGAAGCCGGAAACGTCCGGACGGATGGAGCTCTACCGTTCCATGAGCTGCGAGGAGGCCTACAGCGCCCTGACGTACTGGGGCGACCAGGCCTCGCGTGACGCGCTCACGGCGTACATAGCGGGCGGGGCCGGCACGGCGAAGGACTTCCGGCAGCAGAAGTTCACCGGGCTGACGATCGGGGCCCATCTCGGCGATCAGGGGCAGGCGGACGCCTACTACGACATGAAGGGCGACTCCTACGCGGTCCAGCTCAAGTTCATCCTGAAGCCCGGAGCCCACGAGCTCCTCTTCCACCCGGACCACATGGCACTCGGTCCGGGCTACAAGAACGAGCTGATCCGCCAAGCGAACCAGAAGGAGGGGACGTACCAGAACGCGACGAAGAACGAGGGCACCCTGGGCGGGTACATCGGTGTGAAGGCCGAGGACAGGGAGCCCTGCAGCATCGGCATCGCGCAGGGCAGCGCCAGCGGCTCCGTGCGTGACCTGGGCCCCAGCCAGCTCCTCTTCCAGCTCTTCGTCGAGAAGGCCGAACTCGTGAAGAACCGCTCCGGAAAGCCCCTGCCCGGTGAGAACGCGGCCGCCCGGGCGGAGTTGGCCGCCTAAGCTCCCCCCGGGCCCACGACCCCCCGCACCACCCCCAGCTCCACCAGGTCCTGCGGCCGGATGCGGAGACCGTCCGCCGTGGCCTCCGCCTCCTTCGGCGGCCGTTTGAGGATCGCCGCCGCCAGTTCCGGGGCGATCACCGAGAAGTAACTGTCCGGGGTGACCCAGGTGTCGCCCGGCGCGGCGAGCGCCAGCGCGCCGCCTGAGCCGCCCTCGCCGATGACCAGCGTGGTCAGCGGGGTGCGGGCGGTGGCGACGGCGTCGAACAGGTCCGCGATGGCCGCCCCCGCCCCCTGCCGTTCCGCCTCCGCGCCGTTGGCCGCGCCCGGGGTGTCCACCAGGGTCAGCACCGGTACGCCGAGGCGGTCGGCGAGGCGGACCAGACGGGCGGCGGTGCGGTAGCCGGCGGGGCGGGTGGCCGTGCCGGTCTGCGCCGCGTAGGCGACCGTACGGCCCTCGTGGTCGCCGAAGCCGCAGAGCATGCCGTCGGGGTCGGCGCCGCCGCAGCGGTCGCCGGAGAGCGTGACGCGCGCGGTGAAGTACGCGTCCAGGTAGGCGGCGGCGCGCGGGCGCCGGGGCGAGCGGGCCCGGCGGACCGCGTCCCAGCCGGTGGCCGGCAGGTCCGGCGCCCCCAGGGCGCGCGGCGGCGGGGCCGGTTCGGCGCAGGGGCGGGCCAGCAGCCGCAGCCAGCGGCCGAGGACGGTGCGCAGTTCCTCCGGCGGGACCAGCGCGTCCGCCGCGCCCGCCGCGACCTGCGCCTCGGCCGTGTACGCCGTGGGGTCGGCGTCCGGCGGGCGGACCCGGGAGCCGGCGAAGCCGACCTGTGCGCCGGGCAGGGCCAGGACGACGTCCGCGCCCGCGCCGAGGGTGGCCCAGCCGCCGCCGGTCGTGGGGTCCCGCAGCACGGCCATCCGGGGCAGCCCGGCCTCCCGGGCCCGCGCCGACGCGCGCGCCACCCGCTGCAGCTGGGTCAGGGCGAGCATGCCCTCCTGCATCCGGCTGCCGCCGGTGGCGACCAGGGACACCAGCGGCAGCCGGTGGGCGACGGCGTGCGCGTACGCCGCCTCCAGACGGTCGCCGGTGCCCTCGCCGAGGGAGCCGCCGAGGAAGCCGAACTCGAACGCGATCAGCACGGCCCGCGTGCCCTCGACGTCCGCGACCCCGCAGACCACCGACTCGTCCTCGCCGGTGCGTGCGGCGGCGCGGGCCCGGGAGGCGTCGTAGCCGGGCCAGCCGAGCGGGCCGTCCGGTCCCGACCGCCGTTCCGGATGCGGCAGTTCGGTGAACGTGTCGGTGACCAGGGCGAGGGCCTCGCGGGCCGAGAGGCGGTCAGCCATGGGCCAGCGCCCGCTTCATGATCTTGCCCATGTCGTTGCGGGGCAGCACGTCGAGGTGGCGGACGGCCCGGGGCCGCTTGTGCGGGGCGAGGCGCGCCGCCACATGGTCCGCCAGCTCCTCCAGGCCGGGCGGCGACTGCGGGTCGGCCGGCACCACCCACGCCACGATCTGCTCGCCCAGGTCGGCGTCCGGCTCCCCGGTGACGGCCGCCTCCTTCACCCCGGGGTGCTCCAGCAGAGCGTTCTCGATCTCGCCCGCGCCGATCTTGTACCCGCCGCTCTTGATCAGGTCGGTGGCCTTGCGGCCGACGATGCGGACGTCGCCGCCGGGGGCGCGGACCGCCATGTCGCCGGTGCGGAACCAGCCGTCGGCGGTGAACGCCTCGGCGGTGGCGTCCGGACGGCCGAGGTACCCGGTGAAGAGGTTCGGCCCGCGCACCTGGATCTCGCCCACCGTCTCGCCGTCGTACGACGTCACCGGGGTGCCGTCCTCCTCGACCAGTCGCAGCTCGACCCCGGGCAGGGGCACGCCCACCGAGCCGGGGCGGGACGCGGCGCCGACGCGGACGCTGGTGTTCATCAGCGTCTCCGTCATGCCGTACCGCTCGACGACCCGGGCCCCGGTCGCCGCCGTGATCCGCTCGTGGTCGTGCACCGGCAGCGCGGCCGACCCCGACACCAGCAGCCGCGCCCCGGACAGCGCCCGCGCCAGCTCCGGCTCGGCGGGCAGCGCCTCCGCGATGCGGTGGTACATCGTCGGCACGCCGAACAGCATGGTCGCGCCGTCGTTCAGCTCGCGGGCCACGCCCTCGGTGGTGAACCGGCCCAGGTGGCGCACCGAGCCGCCGCGGCGCAGCGGGCCGAGCGTGCCGAGGACCAGGCCGTGCACGTGGAACAGCGGCAGGCCGTGCACCAGCACGTCACCGTCGGTCCACCGCCAGGCGTCGGCGAGGGCGTCCAGCGTCGAGGCGACCGAACGGCGGGGGAGGACCGCGCCCTTGGGCGGGCCGGTGGTGCCGGAGGTGTAGACGATCAGGGCGGGGTCCTCGGGATCCCGCTCCCGGTCGTCGGGCACGGAGCCCGGGCCGGCGCCGCGGTCCGGGTCCACGTCGACGCGGGGCAGGGCGGCCGGCGCGGCGGGCAGCGGGGTGCCGGGCGCGGTGAGGAGCACGTCGGGGGCGCTGTCGCCGAGGATGTGGCCCAGCTCCCGCTCGCCCGACTTCGGGTTGAGCGGGACCACCACCACCCCGGCGAGCAGGGCCGCCGTGACCGCGACCGCCGTCTCCAGGGCCGGCGTGGCCCACACGGCGGCCCGGCGCACCCCCTCGAGGTCTCCGGCCACCGCGCCGGCCGCGGCGGCGAGTTCCCCGTACGTCAGTGAGCGCTCGCCGAAGCGCAGGGCGGGACGGCCGGCGAAGGGGCCGGCCGGGTCGTCGGTGAGGGCCGGGAAGAGAGAGGACACGCGTCGTTCTCCTTGGGTCGCTGTCGTCGGACGGCCGCCGTGGCGCGGCCGGGGCCGGTGGGTGCCCGCTGCGTCCAGGGTGTCCTACCCTTCCTGGAGGCTGAGCGGAGCGGGGCCCGCTGCCGGGGCTCGTGCGCAGCCGGACGCCCCGGCCGGGTGCCGTCATCGCCGGCCGCGCCGCCGCCGGCACCGCCGTGACGGCGATCCCGCCGTACGGAGACGGAACTGTTAGCCTCTCGGTCGATCAGCCGTTCGAGCAAGGAGTGAGTCGCCCGTGCCCCGTATCGCGCTTGTGACCTGCGCGCCTCAGCCCGACGTGTCGGAGGACCGGGATCTCCCGGTGCTGGTGCGGGCGTTGAACGAGGCCGGGGCGGAGGCGTCCGCCGAGGTGTGGGACGACGGCCGCGTCGACTGGGGCCGGTTCGACCTCGCCGTGATCCGCTCCACCTGGGACTACAGCTGGCGGGCGGCCGAGTTCACCGCGTGGGCGGAGCGGTGCGGCGCGCTGACCCGGCTGGCCAATCCGGCGGACGTGGTGCGGTGGAACACCGACAAGCGCTACCTCGCGGACCTCGCCGGGGCCGGGGTGCCCGTGGTGGACACGCGGTACCTGGCGCCCGGCGACGCCGTCGACCTCCCGGACGGCCACGAGTTCGTGGTCAAACCGGCCTCCGGGGCCGGCGCCCGGTTCGCCGCCCGCTACACCCCCGACGAGCACGACACCGCCGTACGGCATGTGCGCCGCATGCACGACGAGGGGCTCACGGCGATGGTGCAGCCGTACGTGCGGGCCATCGACAGCGGCGGGGAGCGGGCGCTGCAGTTCTTCGGCGGGGCGCTGCTGCACGCCGGCAGGAAGGGTCCGGTACTGGCCCCCGGCACCCCCTACGACCAGCGGAAGACGGCCCACCCCGGACTGACCGCCTGGACCCCCACGGCGGACGAGCTCGCCGTCGCGGACGCCGCGTTGTCCGCCGTTCCAGGGGCGCCCGAGCTGCTGTACGCGCGGGTCGACCTGGTGGACGGCGACGACGGGCGGCCCCGGGTGATGGAGCTGGAGCTGGTCGAGCCGAACCTGTTCCTGTGGCTGCACCCGGAGTCGCTGCCGGTCGTCGTGGAGCGGATCATCGAGGCGGCCGGCCGCTGACGGCCGTCCGCTGGAGCAGCCCCCAGGGGAACTCGGCGACCCCTCGTGACGGTCGCCCGCCGCGTCCGGGGCGGTGAAGGCCGGCCCCCGCCGGGTGGGCGCCGAGCCCTCCGGCGGGCGGGCCGGGGCGAAGGCGCGGGCCGCGGAGCCGCTCGTGGGGCAGGGGCGGCGCGGCGGTCCGCGGGCGGCGGCGTACGCGGGTGACCGCGCGGTCTCCCGCGCCCCTGGAGGGCGTTGCCCGTCCGGACGGGCTGTCGCTAGCCTGTGTTCGTCATGCCGATCGTCTGTTGGTATTTCGAACGCAGGCGCCGAGACCGCTAGGAGGGGCCGGTCGTGGGACGACTCGTACCAGCCGTGACCCGGGCGCTCGACATACTCGAGCTCTTCCTCGACGGGGACGGCAC
Organism: Streptomyces sp. DH-12; assembly: GCF_002899455.1. Taxonomy (GTDB): domain Bacteria; phylum Actinomycetota; class Actinomycetes; order Streptomycetales; family Streptomycetaceae; genus Streptomyces. Next base: position 5,219,442 of record NZ_PPFB01000001.1, read on the forward strand.
GCTCTCCGCCCCCGACATCGTGCGCACGCTGCGACTGCCGCGCACCACCGTCCACGAGCTGGTCACCACGCTCGCCGCCCGCAAGTACCTCGTCCCGGTCGCCGGCCAGCCGGGCCGCTACCGGCTGGGCGTACGGCCCTACCAGCTCGGCGCCCGCTACGCCGAGCACCTGGACCTGGCCGCCGAGGGACAGCAGGTCGCCCGGTCCGTCGCCGAGACCTGCGACGAGACCGTGCACGTGGCGATCCTGGAGGACACCGACGTCATCTACATCGCCAAGGTGGACTCCACCCACGCGGTGCGGATGGTGTCGGCGGCCGGCCGCCGGCTCCCCGCGCACTGCACCTCCGTCGGCAAGATGCTGCTGGCCTCCCTTCCCGAGCCGGAACTGGCCGCGCGCTTCCCCGACGGCGCGGAGCTGGCCGCGATGACCCCGAACAGCATCACCGACCCGGCCGTCCTGCGCGAGGCCCTCGCGGACATCCGCACCCGTGGCGTGGCGGTGGAGAGCCGCGAATCCAACCCGGACGTCTCGTGCGTCGCCGCCCCGGTGCGCGACCGCACCGGACAGGTGGTCGCCGCGCTGTCCATTTCCGTACCGATGATCCGCTGGAGCGACGAGCGCCGGGCCGAGCTGGAACAGCTCGCCGTGAAGGGCGCCGCCGAACTCTCCGAGCGACTGGGCCACAGGAGCATGGCATGACACACACGTTCGACGTCGCGGTCCGCGCGGAGGCGGAGCTGGGCGAGGGCCCCACCTGGGACCCGGCGGCCGGCCGGCTGCTGTGGCTCGACATCCTGGGCTCCCGCGTGCACACCTACGATCCCGCCACCGGCCGGCGCACCGTGCGCCGCACCGAGCAGCACGTGGGCGCGGTCAAGCCCCGCGCGGGCGGCGGCCTGGTGCTGAACCTGCGGGACGGCATCGGCCTGCTCGACCCCGACGACACCTTCCGCTGGCTGCACCGCGAGCCGGTCCCCGGCCGCCGGGGCAACGACGCCGCCGTCGCCCCCGACGGCAGCCTCCTCGCGGGCACCATGCGCTACGACGAGGCGCCCGGCGGCGGCACCCTGTCCCGGGTGACCGGCGACGGCACGGTCACCGTGCTCCTCGACGACGTGACGGTGAGCAACGGCACCGGCTGGAGCCCCGACGGCCGGCTGCTGTACTACATCGACACGCCCACCCGCCGCGTCGACGTGTGCGACGTCGCCGAGGACGGCACGTTCACGAACCGCCGTCCGCTCGCGGAGATCGAGGAGGGCGCCGGCTTCCCGGACGGCCTCACCGTGGACGCCGACGGCTGTGTCTGGGTGGCCCTGTGGGACGGGTCGGCGGTGCGCCGCTACACCCCGTCCGGCGCACTGGACCGGGTGATCGAGCTGCCCGTCCCGCGGGTCACGGCCTGCGCCTTCGGCGGCGTCGGGCTGACCGACCTCTACCTCACCACGGCCCGTGTCGGCCTGACCGCCCCGCACCCGCTCGCCGGGTCCCTGCTGGTGGTCCCGGGCGCGGGCCGGGGCGTCGCCCAGCCCGCCTTCGCGGGCTGAGGCGGCCGGGTCTCACGACAGGCCGGCCGCCTTGCGCTCCTCGGCCGTCAGCGGCGGGGCCGTCAGGGCGGGCTTCAGCGGCCCCGCCAGCGCCGCCACGAGCATCCGCGGGGTCAGCAGCACCGCCGGGCCCCGCTCCAGCGAGGTCACGTCGGTGACGTGCCGCGCGACGCGCCCGTTCCCGGTGGCCGTGTGCATCAGCCGGCCGACGTACGCGGCCAGCCACCGGTCCCGCACGGACGGGCCGTCGTGGGTCGGCCCCGGGTAGAACACGTCCTGGCCCAGGGCGAGGTCCCAGGCCGCGCCCACCGGCCGGGCCACCGCGCGCTGCGCGCGGCGGGCCAGTCCCGGCGTCCCCCAGCCGTGCCGCCGCACCGTCGCGCGCAGCGCCGCCGCGCCGCGCGCCGCCACCGCCATGCCGTGGCCGTAGACGGGGTTGAACGCGGCGAGCGCGTCCCCGGCCACCACCAGGTTCTCCGGCCACGCCGTCATCCGCTCGTAGAGGAAACGGCGGTTGGAGGTGGCCCGGGTGAGTGCCACCTCCGTCTGCGGGACCGCCTCGCCGAGCAGGTCGGCGATCACCGGGTGCCGCAGCTCCTCGCGGGCGAAACGCTCGAAGTCGGCCGCCCGGGCGGTGGGTTCGCCGCCCCGCGTGCCGAACAGGGTGACCAGCCAGCGCCCGTCCTCCACGGGCAGCAGCACGCCGCCGCGGCCCGGTCCCCCCGCCCGCGGGTCCTGCTGCACGTTGACGACCGGGAAGCCGTCCCGGGCCGCCTCCGGGGCGAGGTAGAGACGGCTCGCGTACACCAGCCCGGTGTCGACCTCCCGGCACTCGGGAGCGGGCAGCCCGGCGTCGGCCAGCCACCGGGCGGTGCGGGAACCGCGCCCCGTGGCGTCCACCACCAGACCGGCCCGCAGCGTGCGCTCGGCGCCGTCGTCCGTCCGGATCCGGACGCCGGTGACGGCGGTGCGGGCGCCGTCGAGCGCGAGGACCTCGGTCCGGTCGAGCAGCTCGATCCGCCGGTCGCCGAGCACCTGGGCCCGCAGGGTCGCCTCCAGCAGGTCACGGGTGCACAGCAGCATGTGGTGGGACTCGTCCCAGCGCCGGTACCAGCCGTGCGGTGACAGCACCACCATGTTCGTGGTGACCGGCTGGCGGTGGGCCCCCGCCGCCCGCAGCCGCTCGGTGACGCCCGGCACGAGTTCCTCCAGGGCGCGCGCCCCGCCCGACCACAGCTGGTGCGCGTGCCGTGCCTGCGGGACGCCGCGCCGCGGCTCGGGACCGGCGGGCAGCGCGTCGCGCTCCACCACGGTGACCCGGGCGAACGGGGCCAGGGCCCGCGCGGCGAGCAGCCCGGCGACGGATCCGCCGAGCACGACGGCGGTGGCGGGACGTCCGCTCATGGACGGACGTCTTCTCTCTGGGACGGCGGGCACGCTCTTCGTTCTCCTGACCTGTCGTGGGTTCTCGGTGAGGGGGCTTCCCCCGGCCCGCGCCCGCCGTCCGGCGGGGCGGTCGCGGTGGTCACCGGGCCGGTTCCCCGCGCCCGGGGGACGCGCCGCGGGAGACGGTCGCCGGGGGGTCCGCCGCGAGGGCGGCGGCCCGTGCGCGGACCGCCTCCACGGTGTGGGGGCGGCGCAGCTCCCGGGAGACGGCGCCGATCTCCCGCAGCAGGTCGGTGGTGTCGGGGTCCTGGGTGCCCTCCTCGTCCGGCGCACGGCGCCTGGCCTCGACGGCCTCCAGGATCGACACGGCGTTCGCCAGCGCCCCGGCACGCTCCGGCGGGAACCCGAGACCGAGCGCGGCCTCGCGCGTCCGGTCACGCCGTTCCTCGTCGATGTGCCGGGCCAGCAGGAGCAGTTCGTCGCGGATGAAGGTCTCCCGGCGGATCAGGCGCAGCTCCGGGGTGGCGCGCAGCAGGAACGGCACACCCCTGCCGTTGGCCGAGCGCATCAGCAGGTACAGCGGCCGCAGCCGGTGGAGGGCGAGCCGGACGTGCCAGCGCTCGTGCAGGTACTGGCCGGCGTGCGGGAGGATGAAGCCCACCGCGATCAGGATGGCCGACAGGCAGGCGACGGGGGGCGCCAGGTCGGTGCTGAGCCAGTCCAGGTCGTTCCCGGTCCAGCGGGCGGCGACGGCGGTGAGCTTGGCGGCGTCGAAGACCAGGTTCAGCGCGTAGCCGACGCCCAGGAACTTCAGGCCCCACCGCAGCCAGGCGTCCAGTCCCTCGGTCTGCACCCAGTTCCACAGCAGCCGGCAGGTGATGAGGACGGCGACGGTGTGCGCGAGCAGGTAGAGCACGATCTGCTCGCGCATGAACGGCGTGGTGGCGTAGTACGTGTCCAGGTCCCGCAGCCGCTCCACGGACGCGTCCGCGAGGAAGAACAGCACCCACAGGGCGACGATCACCCCGGAGTAGAGGGAGATCACCCAGCGCATCGCCCGCCGGGTGGCGGCGGAGCGGTCCGACAGCCCGTTGCGCCAGGCGATGATCAGCAGCAGGCAGGAGGCGCAGAACGCGGTGAGGAGGGAGTAGCACCACGGCGCCGAGATGTTCGGCACCCCCGTGACGCGGTTGACCCGGGCGATGGTGGTGGGCGCCACGAAGACGAAGACGGCGCAGGCGAGCAGGAGCAGCCCGCCCACCGCGCGCAGCAGCGGGTCCCGCCACAGACGGACGATGGTCGGCAGTTTGATGATCAGGGCCGCGGTGAGGACGCCCGTGGGGATCCAGAAGGAGATGTAGAGGTCGCCGAGGACGTCCGAGGGCGTGGCGGCGAGCGGGGCGTTCACCGGTGGGTCCCTCGCCGTCCGCGGTAGCCCAGGGCCCGCTGCAGCGGACCGGCGTCGGTCTCCCGGCCGTCCAGGAGGGAGCGCACGGCGGCGGCCATCCGGTGCCCGAACTCGTCGGCCTCGGCCTCGTCGGCCGCGCGGGAGCCGTCGCGGGCGGCCATGGCGAGCGCGGCGTCCCAGTCCGGTGTGCCGTCCGTCAGGACCCGCTGGGCCGTCACCGGGGCGTGGTGCCGGTGCCCGGCGTGCATGTGCCACAACTCGTGTCCGAGGATGACCAGTTGCTGCATGGCCTCCGCTCGCTCCTCCACGATGACCAGGTCGAAGTCCTGGAACTCCACCCACAGGCCGGTCACTTCGATCTCGTCGGGGAAGCGTTCGAAGCGCAGGACCACGGGCCGTCCTCCGCGCCGCGAGCTCATCTCCTCGCACAGCACCCGGCACACCGCCCGGACGTCCGTGAGGGGACCGGGCCGTGCGCGGAGCGCGGTGGCGAGATCGCCGGCCAGGCGGCGCAGGGCGGCGCGGGTGCGGGACCGCCGCAGCGCCGAGGCGAGCCGTACGGCCCGCGTCCGTGCGCCCGCGCCATCCATCAGGTCCTCTCGCCCGTGCGACCGCCGCACCCCAGGCTGTTCGAGCCTACGCGGCCGGACGTGTCCGCGTCACGTGATCCGGTGTCCGCCGCACGGCCGGGACGGCCGTGCGCGGCGACGAGTTCTGTCCGGGGCATTGACGCGGTCCCGCCCGGCACCTACGGTCCCGTTCGAAGTTACGGGCGTCATTCGAAATCTCGAACGCAGTGGCATTCCGCACACTGCGGCATCTCGACCACAGCGGCACCTCGACCACAGCGACACCTCGGACACTCGATGAGCAGATGGGGCAGGGAATGGGACGACCTGGCCTGAACCGCAGGCAACTCCTCGCCGGGCTCGGCGGGCTGACGGTCGCCGGGAGCTTCGGCTTCGCGGCGCTCGGCACGGGGGCCGACGCGCTCGCCTCCGGCGCGGACACCCGGGTGCGCTACTGGAACCTCTTCAGCGGCGGCGACGGATACAACATGATCGCGATGCTGGACGCCTTCCGGGCGCGCCACCCCGGCATCGAGGTGAAGGACTCCACGCTCCAGTGGGGCAACCCCTTCTACACCAAGCTCGCCATGGCCGCCGCGGGCGACCGCGCCCCCGAACTCGGCGTCATGCACCTCGGCCGGGTCCCCGGCTTCTCGCCCGGCCGCCTCCTGGACCCCTGGGACACGGAGCTGCTGGCCCGATTCGGTGTGCGCGAGGCCGACTTCGACGCCGGCCTGTGGCGGCGCGCCGTCGTCGACGGCAGGCTCTACGCCCTCCCGCTCGACATCCACGTCCAGCTCTGCTTCTACCGCAAGGACGTCCTGGACCGCGCCGGCCTGCTCGGCCCCGACGGCCGCATGGCGCCGGTGACGTCCGCCGAGGAGTGGTTCGACGTGCTGAGGGAGGCCAAGGGGGCGACGAGGAAAGGGCTCCAGACCATCGGCCTGTGGCACAACGACCAGAACTTCCAGTGGTGGTTCTTCGTCGCCTTCTACACCCAGCTCGGCGGCACCTGGTTCGACGACGCCAACGCGCGCGTCACCTTCGACACCGAACGCGCCACCCGGGTCCTGCAGTTCCTGCGCCGCCACCTCACCGACGGGTACGCCGATCCCGGCTACGGCGGCGGCGCGGGCGCCGAACAGTTCGTCAACGGCGCCCCGTTCGTGTGGGAGGGCAACTGGTCCGTGCCGGTCTTCGACTCCGCGAAGGCCGAGTACGGCGCCGTCCCCCTGCCGCCCGTCTTCGGCCGCCCCGCCACCCACGCCGAGTCCCACGCCTTCGTGCTGCCGCACCAGGCGGGCCGGGGCGGGGCCGCCGACGAGGCCGCCCACCGGCTCGCCGCGTACATCGTCCGGCACGCCCGGCAGTGGGCCGCGGGCGGCCACATCCCCGCCCACACCCCCACCCTGTCCACCCCCGCCTACCGCGCGCTCGAACCGCAGAACGAGTACGTGTCCGCGATGGACCACCAGGCCACCGAGCCCAAGGTGTGGTTCGCCGGCTCCACCGGCATCCTCGCCCAGCGGGTCGGCCCGATCGTGGTCTCCGCCACCACCGGCTCCGCCCGGCCCGACGCCGCCGCCCGCCGGATGAGGAGCGAACTCGCCGCCCTGCTCGCCTCCAGGAACCCGATGGACGGCCGCACCGCCGCCGAGGCGGGTGACGCCGCATGACCGCCACCGGAGCACGGACCGTCCTCCGCCCGGCCCGGGTCGGGGACGCCGCTCCCGCCGCCCCCGCCACCTCCGTCCGCCGCGGGCAGGGCCTCCAGCACGGCGGCTGGTTCGTCGCCCCGTTCCTCGCCCTGTTCGCCCTCTTCGTCGTCTGGCCGCTGCTGCGCGGCCTGTACCTCAGCTTCACCGACGCCAACGTCTCCGGGGACCACGCCTCCTTCGTCGGCCTCGACAACTACCGGGAGGCCCTGGACGACCCGCTGATGTGGGAGGCCCTCGGCCACAGCGCGTACTTCACGCTGCTGGTGGTGCCCTGCATCACCGTCCTGGCGTTCCTCCTCGCGATGCTCGCGCACCACATCGAGCGCGGGAAGTGGCTGTGGCGGCTGTGCTTCTTCACGCCGTTCCTGCTGCCGTCCACCGTCGCCGCCAACCTGTGGCAGTGGCTGTTCAACCCCGGCACCGGCATGGTCAACCACGTCCTCGGCCTGGAGACGCCCTGGCTGACCGACAAGTCGTACGCGATGCTCGCCGTGGTCGTCACCACCCTGTGGTGGACCGTCGGCTTCAGCTTCCTGCTCTACCTCGCCGCCCTGCAGAACATCCCCGCGCACCTCTACGAGGCCGCCGCCCTGGACGGCGCCAACGCCTGGCACCGCGCGGTCCGCATCACCCTGCCGATGCTGCGCACCATCACGGGACTGGTCGTGACGCTGCAGATCCTCGCCTCGCTCCAGGTCTTCGACCAGGCCGTGGTGCTGCAGGACTTCGGGCCCGGCCCCGAGGGCTCCACCCGCACCTTCGTGCAGTACACCCTCGAACAGGGCTTCACCAGCTACCGCGTGGGCTACGCCTCCGCGATCTCCCTCATCTTCTTCGTGCTCATCGCGGCGGTCGCCCTCGTGCGGATGTGGCTGCTGCGCACCCGTGAGGAGGACGGCCGATGACCACCGCCGCCGTACCGCGCCCCCGCCGCCCCTGGACCCCCGGCCAGATCGTCCTCACCCTGCTCGGCACGGCCGTCTCCGCGGTGTTCCTCGCGCCGCTCGCCTGGGCGCTGCTCACCTCCCTGAAGTCCGAGAACGAGGCCGTGGAGGTGCCCCCGCACTGGCTGCCCGAGGACTGGACCGGCCAGGCGTGGACGGCCGTCCTCGAGACCGGCGACATCACCAACTGGTTCGTGAACTCCCTCGTGGTGTCGGTGTGCGTCACGGCCGTCGTGCTGCTGGTCGGCGCCCTCGCCGGATACGGCTTCGCCCGCACCGAGTTCCGCGGCCGGGCGGCGCTGATGGGCGTGGTGATGGCCGGCCTGATGGTCTCCCCGGCCGTGCTCGGCGTGCCTCTGTTCACCACCGTGCAGCAGCTCGGCATGGTCGACACCTACTGGGGCATGATCCTGCCGCAGTGCGCGCCCGCCGCGATGGTCTACATCCTCTACAAGTTCTTCCAGGGCGTGCCGCGCGAGCTGGAGGAGGCCGCGTTCATCGACGGCGCGGGCCGCTGGCGGGTGTTCTTCACGATCATCGTGCCGCTGTCCCGCCCGTCCCTCGCCGCGGTCGGCATCTTCACCTTCATCAGCTCCTGGAACAACTTCCTGTGGCCGTACATGGTCACCAACAACCCCGACCTGATGACCATGCCGAACGGCATCGCGACCGTCATGAACTCCTACGGCATCCAGTGGGCCCAGCTCATGGCCGGCGGACTCATGGCGGGCCTGCCGCTGATCGTGGTCTTCGTCTTCTTCCAGCGCCAGATCGTGGCGGGCGTCGCCCACACCGGCCTCGCCGGCCAGTGACGCGCCCGCCGCAGGACCCGACCCGTCGAGAGGACACGATGCGCACCGCCCGCTTCACCCTGGACCCCGCCTTCACCGTCGGCACGGTCGACCCCCGCCTGTTCGGCTCGTTCGTCGAGCACCTCGGCCGGTGCGTCTACACCGGCGTGTTCGAACCGGGCCACCCCACCGCCGACGCCGACGGCATCCGCGGCGACGTCCTGGACCTGGTCCGCGAGCTCGGGGTCACCGCCGTGCGCTACCCCGGCGGCAACTTCGTCTCCGGCTACCGCTGGGAGGACTCCGTCGGCCCCGTCGAGGACCGCCCGCGCCGCCTGGACCTGGCCTGGCGCTCCACCGAGACCAACCGCTTCGGCCTGTCCGAGTACATCGCCTTCCTGCGGAAGATCGGGCCGCAGGCCGAGCCGATGATGGCGCTCAACCTCGGCACCCGGGGCGTCGCCGAGGCCCTCCAGCTCCAGGAGTACGCCAACCACCCCGGTGGCACCGCCCTGTCCGACCTGCGCGCGGCCCACGGCGACAAGGACCCCTTCGGCATCCGGCTGTGGTGCCTGGGCAACGAACTGGACGGCCCCTGGCAGACCGGCCACAAGACGGCCGCCGAGTACGGCAGGATCGCCGCCGAGACCGCCCGCGCCATGCGCCAGATCGACCCCGGCGTGCAGCTCGTCGCCTGCGGCTCCTCCGGCCGCTCCATGGCCACCTTCGCCGAGTGGGAGGCCACCGTCCTCCAGGAGACGTACGACCTGGTCGACCACATCTCCCTGCACGCCTACTACGAGCCGCTCGACGGCGACGTGGACTCCTTCCTCGCCTCCGCCGTCGACATGGAGACCTTCATCGAGGACGTGGTGGCCACCTGCGACCACGTCGGGGCCCGCCTGAAGTCCCGGAAGAAGATCAACCTCTCGTTCGACGAGTGGAACGTCTGGTACATGTCCCGCACCGACGAGCAGGTGAGCGCGCTCGACTGGCCCGAGGCGCCGCGGCTGCTGGAGGACAACTACAGCGTCATGGACGCCGTCGTCCTCGGCTCGCTGCTGATCGCGCTGCTCCGGCACGCGGACCGGGTCACCGTCGCCTGCCTCGCCCAGCTGGTCAACGTCATCGCCCCGATCATGACCGAGCCGGGCGGCCCGGCCTGGCGGCAGACGACGTTCTTCCCGTTCGCCCAGGCCTCCGCGTACGGCCGCGGGGAGGTCCTCGACGTGCGCGTGGACTCGCCGACGTACGAGACGAAGCGGTACGGCGAGGCGGACCTGCTGCACGCGACCGCGGTGCGGGGCGAGGACGGCACGGTCACCGTGTTCGCCGTCAACCGCTCCCGCACCGGGCCGCTGCCGCTCGACGTCGCGCTGAACGGGCTCGGGCTGACGTCCGTCGTCGAGCACAGCGTGCTCGCGGACGCCGACCCCGACGCCCGCAACACCCTCGCCGAGCCCGAGCGGGTGGTGCCGCACGCGGCCGAGGGCACCGCGCTGGACGGCGGCCGGCTCTCGGCCGTGCTGGAGCCGCTGTCCTGGAACATGATCCGGCTGGCGTGACGCGGGGACCGCGCGCCCGGTGGGCTCACCTCCCCGGTGGGTCCACCGGCTCGACCGGGACGCCGCCGCGCGCCGCGCCCAGCAGCGTCAGCCGGACCGTGCCCGGTCCGGCCGGGGTGGTCCCGTCGGACAGCACGGCCAGCGCCAGGGTGTTGGAGCCGCGGGTGCGCAGGATGCCGTTGGGCAGCACGAAGGTGTGCTGCGGACCCACGTCGTTGACGTACTGGCCCAGGTTCCAGCCGTTGAGGAAGATCTGCGCCCGGTAGGCGCGCTCCGGGTCGTCCTCCAGGGTGAGCCCGACCGACGCGTCCAGCTCGGGTTCGAGACCGAGCCGGAAGCGGGTGCGGTACCAGGTGACGCCCTGCCGCCGCTCCGCGCGCGGGAGTTCCACCACCCGCCAGCCGCGGTCGTCGTGGTCCGGCAGGTGCCAGCCGCGCCGTTCCCCGTACAGGCCGCCGTTGTTGAGCGGGCCGGTCACCCGCTCCGGGTCGGCGGCGCCCCGGACGCGCCACTCGACGCCGCGGTCACCGCCCGCGAACGCGGCGGCGACCAGCCCCCGGGCGGCCTTGTGGGCGTCCTCGCCGGGCTCCGTCCCGGCGTGCTGCATGGGCCGCACCAGCACGGACAGCACGTGCTCGCCGGGGGTGCGCAGCGCCCCGGGGACGGTGAACCGCGCCGTGGCCGTCCAGGTGCCGCGCGAGACGGTCCCCTCGTCGGGCGCCGGCATCCGGTGGGTGCCGAGCGGCCGGCCGTCCAGCCAGGCCATCAGCAGCCCTTGGGTGCCGGTGCTGTAGGAGAGCGCCACCGACCGGATGCCGCGCAGGTCCTCGACCCGCCCCCGGTACCAGACGTCGCCGTGGTGGAAGCCGTAGTCGTCCGCGAACAGCACGGGCCCGCCCTCGGGCACGGGCGTGGAGCTGTGCGAGGCGGTGCGGTCGGCGACCGTCCAGGCCGAGTCGTCGAAGTCCGGGTCGGACTCCGGGTTCTCCGCGCGGCACCGCCAGCCGTCGAGGGCGGGCAGCGCCACCGCCCGCACGGCCGGCATCAGCCCCTCCATCACCCGGCTGCGGGCCCGGCCCATGTAGGTGGGCACCGGCTCGCCGTTCCAGGTGACCTCGGCGATGCCGCGCGGCCCCCACACCTCCACGCCGGTCTCGATCGTGACGTCACCGGTCAGGTGGAGGGTGGAGTCGCGCAGCGCGGCCGAGCGCAGCACGGCGGGGCCGTAGACCACCAGCGGTCCGGCCGGGGTCTCGTAGGTCCACAGGCGCAGCGCGGTCTCGTCGTCGGCGAACAGCAGCACGAGGGGGGTCTCGGAGTCGCCGTCCTTGACCAGCACCCGGCTCAGGCCGCCCACGCCGAGCGGGACGACGACGTTCAGCCGGCCCCGGTCGTAGGCCCAGGCGGGTTCGGTGTCCGCGCGGTCGACGCCCGGCTGCTTCTCGCAGTCCAGCGCGAGCTGGGCGGTCTCCCCGCGACGGCCGACGAACACGGCCACGTCCTGCCGCCCGGTGGAGACGGAGAGCATCGGCTGGACGGTGGTGTAGGCGAGCGTGCGGTGGCCCAGGCGGAGGCCCGTCGCGAGCAGCTTGGCGTCGCCCGCGGCCACGGTGACCGGCACCTCGATGCCGGTGCCGGGCAGCAGGGCGCGCACCTCCTCCTCGGAGTCGTTGCGCACCACGAGGAACCGCGCGCCGGTGTCCGGGTTGGCCAGGCGGCGCACCGTCAGCCGTCCGTCCGCGACGCGCTCCTGGCCGTCGCCGGCCGGTTCCAGCCGGGCGAGGTCGGGCACGGTCCGCACCAGATGGCCGAGCTGCTGGACGGCGGCCATGTTCGGCGCCGGCTGGCGTGCCTCGTCGAGCACCGCCCCGTAGTCGTAGGAGGTGTAGACGCCGGGTCCGGGCAGCCAGCCCCACGACGTCCCGCCGAACCCCATGCCGGTGTGGTGCACGGTGACCCGGTCGGCGAGCGCGCTGAGATGGCGCCGCCGCTCGTGCACCGCGTCGTGGGTCTCGCGCACCCGCGCGTACCCCTCGCCGCCGGACAGCGCCCCGCCCCAGGCGTCGGCCGCCCCGCCCGCCACGGCGGTGAGACCGGCCGTGCGGGGCCCGTCGCCGCCGGTCCAGCCGTCCCCGTCCAGGACCGGCACGTCGATGCGGTCGGCGCGCACCGTCGCGTACAGCCGGGCCCGGTGGGCGCGCGCCGCGGGGTCCCCGGCCGGCACCGGACGCCCGTCCTCCAGCCGGTACAGCAGCACCGTCCCGCCGCCCGCGGTGTACAGGTGCCGTACGGCGATGGCGTCGACGGCGGTCAGCCACGCCTCGGCGTGCCGCAGGTACTCGGGGTCGTCGGTGCGGGCGGAGCCCGCGGCGGCCGTCAGCCAGCCGGGGAGACCGCCGGCGTCCAGGTCCGCGCCGAGGTAGGGGCCGGGCCGCAGCACCACGTACAGCCGCTCCTCGGCCGCCACGGAGAGGAAGCGGTTCAGGTCCCGCACCCCGGTGAAGTCGTGCACGCCGGGAGCGGGGGAGTGGACGTTCCACGGCACGGGCACGTCGACCGCGTTGAAGCCGTGGGCGCGCAGCTTCTGCAGCACGTCCCGCCACAGCGACGGGCTCGGCAGCCGGAAGGGGTGGACCTCGGCGGACCACAGCACCAGGCGCGCGCCGTCGACCAGCAGGGAGTGCCGGTCGTGGGTCACGCGATGGCGCCGGCCGTCGGCCTCCGGCGGCGGGGGCGGCGGCCCGGTCGGCACGACGCGCGGCCCCCGCGGGCCGGTCGCCGCCCCGCCGCTGCCGGCCAGCGCGAGACCGAGCGCGGCCGTGCCGGCCAGGGCGGTGAAGGTGCGCCTGCTGAGCTCCAAGGGAGCGCCTCCTGGTCTGTGCCACAAGGGGTGCTGGTGGGCCATTGTCCCCGAACCGGAACGCCCCCCGTTCACGCGGGAGCCCCGCACGCCCGCCGCGTTCACCGGCGGTGTGCGGACCGGGAGCGAAGGGCCGGAGCCGGCCCTGGCCGGGAGTCACCGCCGGGAACGACCCGTCCGAGGTCGGCTCCATGGCCATGGACTCCACGGACGGGGACATCAGCGCGGTGCACCACCCGGCGCGGAAGCGGTGCCCGGCGAAGCGGCCTGACGGCGGGGACCCGTACGGGAGCCGGCGGGCGGTCGGGGAAGACTCCGGCCGCCCGTCCTGTCGACGCGCGCCTACTGACCGGGACGGGGCAGGTCCGTGCCGTCCCGCGCGCCGTCGCGGCCGAGCAGGTGGCGCGCGCGCAGGGCCACCTCGAGCGCGAACCGGTGGTCGGGGTCGGCGAGCCGGTCGCCCAGGTGGGCGTCCAGCGTCCGCAGCCGGTAGCGGACGGTCTGGGCGTGCACCCCCAGCGTCTCGCCGACCTGCTCGGCGGGTGCGCGGGTGGAGACGTGCACCCGGAGGGTCTCGACGAGCCGGTCGCGCCGCTTGGCGGTCAGTCCGTCGAGCGGCGCCAGCTCGCGGGCGGCGAGACGGTCGACCAGGGCGGGGTCGGACAGCAGCCACAGCGTCGTCAGATGGTCCTCGCAGCGGACCAGCGGGGCGTCCGGCACGACGCCGTCGTCGACGAGCTGCAGCAGGCGGCGGGCCCAGCGGACGGAGTCCGCGGCCTGGGCGACCGGCACGGCCAGGCCCACCGCGGCACGGGTGCCGGACAGGGCCGTACGGAGCATCTCGAGGCGTTCGGGAGTGAGCTCACCCGGCACGAGCAGATGCGGCTGCGGGATGTCGAAGTCGGCGAGGACGTCGCTGTCGAGCCCGGCCTGGATGTGCTCGGGGACCGGCGGGCGCAGGGCGACGAGGAAACACGTCCGGGGCAGTTCCCAGGCGGCGGACGCGCACAGTTCGGACGCGGTCGTCCGGGGGAGCGGGGAGGCGGCCAGAAGGAGGTGCAAGAGCTGTCTTCGTAACGCGGACACCTCGGACGCGGCTCTCTCCCGTACCTCCGTGTACCCCTCCCGGGTGACGGCCTCCAGCTCCTCGACGTACGCGAACAGGGCGTCGGCGAAGGCGAGGACCGTGGTGGGGGAGAGGCTGTGCTGCCGCCCCAGTGTCTTGGCCCGGCGCAGTGCGATGCGCGCGCCGAGCCGGTAGGCGCCCTGGAGCACCTCCAGGTCACGCCCCTCGTAGGCCTCGACCCGGCCGAACCTGCGCAGGAGTTCGTCCCGCAGCTCCGAAGTCGTGCCGGGATCGGCCACCCGGTCCACGAAGGCGGTGAGCGCCTGCTCGACGCCCTGGCGGATGGCGTGCCCGTCGGGGCCGTTGAGCAGCCTGCCGTACACCGGGTAGGCGCGGGTGACCTCGGTGCGTATCTCGTTCAGCAGCCCCGGCAGCAACGGCCGCATGATGGCGGCGAACTGCCGGGGGAGGGGATCGAGCGGCTCGCCGAGCACCGAAGGACGTTCGATTGAGGGCATGAGTGATCCCTTGCTCTCCGACCTGTCCGGCGGGGCGGCCGACCGGGTACGCCCCGCCGGACGGAGCCCGGCCGGGCCGCCGCGTGCACCGGTCTGAGCAGCCGACGGTAAGTCAACTTCGTTGTGTTGTACACATCTTGTGCAGAAACCGCTTCACCGGGAGTGGTGTGGTTCCCCGGGGAGGACGGGCGTCCCCGGGGAACCCGGACGGGCCGGTGGGCGGGCCGTCACTCGACGGCGGAGTGCCAGTTCTCCGCCAGCACCGCGCCGGCGCGGGGGGCCACGGTGCCGGGCGCGTTGAGGCCGGTGAGGTAGGTCTGCGTGTTGTTGAGGGTGAGGCTGTTGTTCCCGGAGGCGGAGGGCAGTCCGGTCTTGGCGTTCACCGCCAGGTTGATCAGACCGACGTTCAGGCCGCAGCCGGTGGCGCCGGGGACCGCGAAGGTGCTGTCGTTCTGGGTGGAGCCGGTGAGGTTGATCCGGCTCATCTCACCGGCCGGGTCGGAGGTCCCGTCACCCTGGAAGAAGGTCATGTCGAACGCCGGGAAGTCGCGGTTCTCGGGGCGCAGCACGATCGGGTTGGCGGCCGTGCCGATGTAGCACTTGCTGCCGAGCAGCGGGTTCTCCAGGTGGATGCGGACCGGCAGGGCGACGATGGGCATGTCCGTCAGGATGCCCGCGGTCTGGTTGAAGTCGTAGGGCGCGCCGACCGACTCCATGGTCGCGGTGATCTTGTTGAGGCTGGAGTTCTCCAGCGACTCGCACAGGCCCGTGATGACGGGTATGTCGCTCGGGCACATCAGGCCGAGCAGTCCGCCGGGCACGGTGGCGGGTTCGGCGATCAGCGCGCCGCCGGGCGGGGCCACCACACTGCTGGTGCCGTCCGCGTTCTGCACGATGCCGATCTGCAGGTTCGTCCTCCCCGTGACCACGGTCGTGTTGCCCAGCTTGATGGAGCCGCTGGTGGAGCTGGAGACCACGCACTGCGGTGTCTGTGCGAGGCCGTCGGCGGCCAGCATCGCCGGCGCGTCCACCGGGCAGCGGGTGAAGGGGGCCCACTCGCCGTTCAGCGCGGGCTCGGCCGCGGTCGCGGTGCCCAGGGAGGCGAACGCGCCGAGCGCGGTCAGCGCGGAGACGGTGGCGAGGCGGGTGCGGGTGGAGAACGGGGGCATCAGGGTACCTTTCGGGACTCGTGAGGGTGGGTGGAGGGGCGGAAGGCTCAGCGCTCGGCGACCGGGATCTGGTAGGGCTGGAGGTCTTCCGTGCACTGGCCCCTGGACTCGGGGGTTTCGAACACCGGAGCGCTCGGCGTGCACGTCTGCCCCTGTATCTGCTTGATGTGGTTGCCGGGTCCGGAGACGGAGGCGGTGAGGAGGCGGTCGAGGTCCTCGCGTCCGCCGCCGCACCCGGTGAAGGCGGGTATGGTCGCCTCACCGGTCAGCGGGCCGCCCGTGAGGAGCATGTAGCCGGTGGCGTCCTCGGCGTACTTCTGCTCGCCCTTTCCGTACATGACCAGGTGGTCGCCGGGGTGGTTCGCGGGGTCCGGATCGGTGGAGCGCAGCGGTTTCTCCGTCCGGCAGCCGGAACCGACGTCCAGGGGGACGCCGTTGACCTCGAGGTCCGTCACCCGGAGTCGCAGCGGGACCCGGACGAAGGTCTCCGCCACGATGTCCAGCCCCACGTAGGTGCTGGCGAATTCGATGGTCATCGGGCCGGTCTGTTCCAGCACCATGGTGGCCGTCGTCGGGACGAAACCGAAGCTGAGGAAGGTGCTCCGGAAGGGGGGCGACTGCTTGCGCCCCTCATGGTGCAGCTCGCCCTCGGCTTTGATCGTCACGACGAAATTGCCGTTCTCGTCCGGTTCGGCGAGCATCTCCTTCGTCTCGAGCAGCACGCAGGACACCGGCAGGAGCGAAGCGCCCTTCTGCTTCTTCACGTTGCTGTAGCCGGTGATGTACGCGTTCATCGACAGAGGCCCGAACGGGTTCTCCTCGGTGTAGGCGCAGGGCGGCGCGTCCCGGCCCGCCGCGGAGCCGGCCGGGTTCTCCGCCACCTCCGGCGCCCGGTCCCCCTGCCGGTCCCGCGGTGTTCCGGAGGACGGTTCCGGTGTCCCGGGGGAGGCGTCGGGCGGGGACGGCGAGCCGCTCGGCTCCGCGGCGTCCGCACCGACCGGCACGGTGGCCAGCAGCCCGCCCTCCGGCGTCCTGCCGGCGGGGGAGCACGAGACGGTCAGCGACCGGGGGCCGACGGCGGTCCCGTCCGCCGCGCCGGGCGTCAGGTCGACGGTGAGGTTCCCGGCGGAGAACCTCAGTTCGCCGTGGCCCTGTCCGGTCACCGTCGGGACGTCCCCCGTCGCGGTCAGCGTCAGAGGCCCGGACGCGGGCAGAGCGGCCGGCTGCGCGGTGCCGTGCCAGATCGCCTCGGCCGCGGCCTCCCCCTGGGCGACGCCCACGGTGAGACGGGTCGCGGCCCGCACGGTGGCCGCCTCGAGCGCGGTGAGGTCCGCGACCGCCTCGGCCGGCAGTTCCACGGTGGTGGTGACGCCGGCGGGCGAGATCGCCTCGCCCCGCTCCGCCCGGTCGGGGAACTCCGCCGAGATCCGCACCGTCGACGCCCGTTCTCCCGAGGGGAGGGCACAGACGTAGGGCAGTTCGGCTTCGACCTTCTGGGGGCCCGCGGCGGAAGCCGCGGCCGGGACCATGGCGGCCAGTACGACGAACGCCGCGATCGCCGCGCCCCTGACGCGGACACGGGAGGGCCGTGACGCGGCGGTGCGGTTGCCTCTCAAAGCTACTCCGCTCGGGTTGTCCGGAGGTTGCCCGGAATCGGGGTGCGGGGGGCCGGCACCGGCCGGTTCCGGCACGGGTGGCCCGCGAACGCCCGGCCGGGTCGCCGGCCGGGCGTTCGCGGACGGGGGCGTCTTACGGGTTGGTGCCGACGATCGTCGGGATGGCGCCGTTCGCCGCCTTGATGGCGTAGTTGCCCTTGAAGAGGGGCTTGGTGGCGGTCGTGATGACCGTGCCGCAGTTGACCGGGTTGGTGACGGTCAGTTCGCCGGCGACGCTGTTGACGGCCAGGATGCCGGTGGAGTTGGTGTAGGTGGCCGAGGCCTTGCCCTTCACCGTGAACTTGCAGACGCCGGCGGTCACGTTGGCCGTGACGTTGCCGACGTAGCCCTTGGTGACGCCGGCGGCGTAGTCCTGCGCGACGACGGTCCAGGGGGTGACCGCCACGGTGGTGACGGTGCCCAGGACGCTGGTGCACGGGGTGGAGGCGGTGCCGAAGTTGATGGCGCTGATGGTGGCGACCTGGGCCGGGTTGCCGGTGGCGCTCCCCATGGTGCCCGAGGCGCTCGAGGTGGTGCACGTCATCGGGATGGTGGCGGTCAGCACGATGTTGCCGACGTTCGTCGCCGTGTAGCCGCCGCCCGGGGTGACGGTCCACGTCGTGGACGGCACCGCCGAGGCGGGGGAGAGGGTGAGGCCGAAGGCGGCCGTGGCCGCACCCGCCACGACAGCGGTCCTTCTGAAGGTCTTCTTCATGGCTCGGAAATCTCCTTGAGGGTTGACCGGCGGAGACGGGCCGTGGCCGACGTGGGTGACGGAACGTGTGTACGGCCCGCGGCCGGACGTGGCCTGTCCGTGAGCCATGACGTTACTGGCGGTAAACTTAGCTGAACAATGCGGCGGTCCATGATTCTTTTAAAAGGGGAACAAGCTGTTTCCGGAGTGAGTGGTCCGCAGTTCACCTTACTCAGGTGCCGTCAAGGACGACAGGTGTGCGCCGGTAGCGGTCCGCCATTCCCCGAAGAGCTTCCGTTTCGTGCTCCGTGCTCACCGGCTGACAAGTTCCCGTGAGCTTCTTGTGCTCTTGCTGACAAATTTCGGATGGTCGGAGCCGGTATCCCGGAAAACTCGGATCACGGTGTTGCCTGCCGAGGTTACTCAGCCGTAACGTGCCGGTGTGGTGCTCGGTTCCAGGTCGGCGGCCCCTGTCGGCCGGAGCCGCGACGGACGTTTTCCGACCCATCCTCCCCCGGTTCGGGTGTCTGTCGGCAGGGTCTCGCGTGCCTCCACGCCCCCCGGAGCGGTGAGACCTTGTCTGTCTCCCCGGAGACAGATGCGGGGGTGCGGTGTTGTCGGTGCGGTGACAAGTTCCGGGGGGCCGGCGCGCATCCGGTGTCCCGCCCGTTGTCGATGGGCTCCGCATCGACTTAACGTGCGCCCGCGGCGCATATTCGACGGACGTCCGCTGGAGGTGATATGGGAATCGAAGTCGTGGTCGAGGGACTGACCAAGTCCTTCGGCAGGCAGAACATCTGGCGGGACGTGTCACTCACTCTTCCGGCCGGAGAAGTCAGTGTGATGCTGGGTCCTTCCGGCACCGGAAAGACGGTTTTTCTGAAGTCGCTCATCGGGCTGCTCAAACCCGAAAAGGGCCGTGTCCTCGTCGACGGGGTGGACATGGTGAACAGTCCGGAGAGGGATATCTACGAAGCCCGCAAACTGTTCGGTCTCATGTTCCAGGACGGAGCCCTTTTCGGGTCCCTGTCCCTTTTCGACAACATCGCCTTCCCGCTGCGTGAGCACACCCGCAAGAAGGAGTCCGAGATCCGCCGCATCGTCATGGAGCGGATCGAGGTCGTCGGACTGCTGGGCGCGGAGGGCAAGCTCCCGGGTGAGATCAGCGGAGGCATGCGCAAGCGGGCCGGGCTGGCCCGCGCGCTCGTGCTGGACCCGCAGATCATCCTGTGCGACGAACCGGACTCGGGGCTCGACCCGGTCCGCACCGCCTACCTCTCGCAGCTGCTGATCGACCTGAACGCGCAGATCGACGCGACGATGCTGATCGTCACCCACAACCTCGACATCGCCGCCACCGTGCCCGACAACATGGGGATGCTCTTCCGGCGCGAGCTCGTCACCTTCGGCCCGCGCGAGGTGCTGCTGACCAGCGAGGAGCCGGTCGTCTCCCAGTTCCTCGGCGGCCGGCGCGAGGGGCCCATCGGGATGTCCGAGGAGAAGGACGCGGCCACCCTCGCCGCCGAGGCGGACACCGCCGTCCCCGCCGCGCCCCGGGTGATCGTCCCGCAACTGGAGCCGTCGCCCGGCCTCCCGCCGCGCCGCGCCGTCGCCCGGCGGCGTGACCGGGTCATGCGCATGCTCGACACCTTGCCGCCCGCCGCGCGCTCCGCCATCCGCGAGACCTACGCGCGGGACGCGCGGGCGGCCACCGTGACGATGCCCGTCGCCGGGAGCGGCGCATGATCAGCGGCGCGCTGCGCGAGACCGGCAGGCTCTTCACGCTCGCCGCCGAAGTCAGCCGCGCCGCCTTCCGAAGACCCTTCCAGTTCCGCGAGTTCGTCGAACAGTTCTGGTTCGTCGCGAGCGTGACGATCCTGCCCGCCGCCCTCGTCTCCATCCCCTTCGGCGCCGTCATCGCCCTCCAGGTCGGCTCCCTCACCCAGCAGCTCGGCGCCCAGTCGTTCACCGGAGGCGCCAGCGTCCTCGCCGTCGTCCAGCAGGCGAGCCCGCTCATCGTCGCGCTGCTGATCGCCGGCGCCGGCGGTTCCGCCATCTGCGCCGACCTCGGCTCCCGCAAGATCCGCGAGGAACTCGACGCCATGGAGGTCATGGGCGTCTCCCCGGTGCAACGGCTGGTCGTGCCCCGGGTCCTGGCCGCGATGGGCGTCGCGGTCCTGCTCAACGGCCTGGTCTCCGTCGTCGGCATCCTCGGCGGCTACTTCTTCAACGTCGTCATGCAGGGCGGCACCCCCGGCGCCTACCTCTCCAGCTTCTCCGCCCTCGCCCAGCTGCCCGACCTGTACGTCAGCGAACTCAAGGCCCTGGTCTTCGGGTTCATCGCCGGCATCGTCGCCGCCTACCGGGGCCTCAACCCGCGCGGCGGCCCCAAGGGCGTCGGCGACGCCGTCAACCAGTCCGTCGTCATCACCTTCCTCCTGCTCTTCTTCGTCAACATGGTGATGACGGCCGTCTACCTCCAGATCGTCCCGCCGAAGGGAGGCTGAGGTCCGATGGCCTCCCCGCTCGCCCTGCTGGACCGCTCCGGCGACCAACTGCTGTTCTACGCACGGGCCCTGCTGTGGATCCCGCGGACCCTGCACCGGTACCTCAAGGAGGTGCAGCGTCTCCTCGCCGAGGTGGCCTTCGGCTCCGGCGGCCTCGGCGTCGTCGGCGGCACCATCGGCGTGATGATCGCGATGACGCTGTTCACCGGAACCGTCGTCGGACTCCAGGGCTACGCGGCCCTCGACCAGATCGGCACGGCCGCGTTCACCGGATTCGTCTCCGCCTACTTCAACACCCGCGAGATCGCCCCTCTCGTCGCGGGGCTCGCCCTCTCCGCGACCGTCGGCGCGGGCTTCACCGCCCAGCTCGGCGCCATGCGCATCAACGAGGAGGTCGACGCACTCGAGGGCATGGGCATCCGCTCCATGCCCTACCTGGTCACCACCCGCATCATCGCCGGCGTCGTCGCCATCGTCCCGCTCTACGCGATCGGGCTGCTCTCCTCCTACGTCGCCTCCCGCTACGTCACCGTCCTGTTCAACGGGCAGTCCCGGGGGACGTACGACCACTACTTCAACCTCTTCCTCTCCCCGACGGACGTGCTGCTCTCCGTGCTGAAGGTGCTGATCTTCAGCGTGATGGTGATCCTCGCCCACTGCTACTACGGGTTCCGCGCCTCGGGCGGCCCCGCCGGTGTCGGTGTCGCCGTCGGACGGTCCGTGCGCAACGCCATCGTCCTGATCAGCGTCACCGACTTCTTCCTGTCGCTGGCCCTGTGGGGTGCGACCACGACCGTGAAGGTGGCGGGGTGAGATGAGCGAATCCCGGGAACCCCGAGGACGGACGCTGCGCCGCAGACTCGCCGGAGTGGTGTTCGTGCTGGTGCCCGCCCTGCTGATCTGGCTGGCCGTCGCCGTCTACGACAAGAAGTTCACCGCGTCCGACCCGGTCGTGGTCGAGACCGACAGCGTCGGGAACCAGATGCACCCGGGCGCCGAGGTGAAACTGCGCGGCGTCGTCGTCGGCGAGGTCCGCGCCATCGACGCCACCGGCGACGGGGCCCGCCTCACCCTCGCCATGAAGCCCGGCACGCTGGACGCCGTACCCTCCGACGTCCGCGCCCAGATGCTGCCGACCACGCTGTTCGGCGAGCGGTTCGTGGCCCTGGTGCCGCCCGAGAACCCCTCGCCCGAGCCGCTGGCCGCCGGAGCCGTCATCCCCCAGGACCGCTCCGAGAACGCCGTCGAACTCCAGCAGGTGCTCGACGACGTCCTGCCGATGCTCACCGCGGTCCAGCCGCAGAAGCTCGCCGCGACCCTGTCGGCCGTCTCGCAGGCCCTGGAAGGCCGCGGGGAACGGCTCGGCCGGACGCTGAGCCTGCTGGAACGGCACCTGGAGGAGTTCAACCCGCACCTGCCCGCCCTCAACCGCGACCTCAGGGAACTCGTGAAGGTCAGCCATGTCTACGCGGACGCCGCACCCGACGTCATCACGGCGCTCACCGACTTCACCACCACCAGCGGCACCCTCGCCGAGAAGGAGGCCGAACTCGCCTCCGCCCTCGGCTCCACGACCCGGACGTCCGAGGACGTGACGGCCTTCCTGCGCGAGAACCGGGGCAACCTCATCCGCCTGGCCGCCACCGGCCGGCCGACCCTGGAACTGCTCGCCGAGTACTCCTCCTCCTTCCCGTGCACCCTGCGCACCCTCGCCGAGTTCGTCCCGGCCATGGACCGGGCGCTCGGCAAGGGCGGCGACCGGCCCGGTATCCACGTCGACGTCACCGCCGTCGCCGCGCGCGGCGCCTACCGCCCCGGCCGGGACACCCCGGTGTACGACTCCGGCGGCGGCCCGCGCTGCCCCTCCGTGCCCTACGTCGGCCCGCTGCCCCGGCCCGCCGCGCCGTCCGCCTCCGTCGCGGCCGCCGAGGACCTCGGGCCCGCCAACTCCCCGGCGGAGAACGACCTCGTCAACGAACTGCTGGCCCCCGCCGCCGGCGCGGCCCCGGGCGATCTGCCCGACTGGAGCAGCCTCCTCGCCGGCCCCGTCTACCGCGGTACGGAGGTGACCCTCGGATGACCGGCTCCGACACCGCGCACACCCGGCGCCGCCCGCTGACCGGACCGCTGCTGAAGTCCCTCGTCTTCGTGGTGGTCACCGCCCTCGCCACCACCGTGCTCGGCCTCGGCGTCGCCGGCTCGGGCTCCGGCGCCGACGTCGGCGCCGGCCGTACCTACAAGGCCCTCTTCACCGACGTCACCGGGCTCCGGGACGGGGACAGCGTGCGGATCTCCGGTGTGACGGTCGGCGAGGTGACCGACGTACGCGTCGTGCAACGGCGCCTCGCGCAGGTCACCTTCACCGTCCGCGAGGACCGCCGGCTGCCCCGCTCGACCACCGCCGCGGTGAAGTACCTCAACATGGTGGGCCAGCGCTACGTGTCGCTCGGCCGTGGCAGCGGCGACCTCGGCGGCACCCTGGAGGAGGGCGCCACCGTGCCGCTGGACCGCACCACTCCCGCGCTCGACCTGACCCTCCTCTTCAACGGTTTCAAGCCCCTGTTCGAAGGGCTCTCCCCGAAGGACGTCAACGAACTCGCCGGATCGATCGTGCAGGTTCTCCAGGGCGAGGGCGCCACCGTCGACAGCCTGATCCGCCGCATCGGCTCGCTCAGCACCACCGTCGCCGCCAAGGACGAGGTGATCGGCGCGGTCGTCGAGAACCTCACCACCGTCCTGGACACCCTCAACGACCGCGAGGACAGCTTCGACGACCTCGTCGTCACCCTGCGCGACCTCGTCTCCGGCTTCGACGAGGACCGCGAACCCCTCGGCAGGGCCGTCGCGGCCATGGGCGACCTGACCACCGTGACCGCCGACCTCCTCGACGACGGGCGCGCGCCCCTGAAGCGGGACATCCGCGAACTGGGCCGGCTCTCGCGGAACCTCGGCGAGCACACCCCGCAGATCGAGCAGTTCCTCGACCGGACCCCCGCCAAGATGACCGCCCTGGCCCGGCTGTCCTCCTACGGATCGTGGTTCAACCTCTACCTCTGCGAGGCGCGTGTGAGCGGAGTGACCACCTCCGACGGTTCCGAGCCGCCCACCGGCATCGCGATCACCGAATCGAGGTGCCGCGGATGAGACGCCCGCGCATGAAGCCGGTCAAGGACCGTGACCCCGTCGCCGTCGGCATCGCCGGCCTGCTCGCCCTCACCCTGCTCGGCGGCCTCGCCTACGGCGCGGACCGGCTGCCGTTCACCGGCGGCACCGCCTACAGCGCCGACTTCTCCGAGGCGGCGGGCCTCGACGAGGGCGACGAGGTGCGCATCGCCGGCGTCAAGGTCGGCAAGGTCACCGGTGTCGCACTGGACGGCGCCAAGGTGAAGGTCTCCTTCACGGTCGACGACGCCTGGATCGGCGACCGCACCACCGCCGCCATCGCCGTCAAGACCGTCCTCGGCGACAAGTACCTGGCCGTCGACCCCCTCGGCTCCCGCCCGCAGGACCCCGACAGCCGCATCCCGGCGTCCCGCACCACCTCCCCCTACGACGTCACCCAGGCCTTCCAGGACCTCAGCGGCACCGTCGACGCCATCGACACCCGCCGGCTCGCGGAGAGCTTCGAGACCATCTCCGACACCTTCAAGGACTCGCCTCCGCACGTGAGCAAGGCCGCCACCGGCCTGTCCGACCTGTCCCGCTCCGTCTCCGAGCGCGACGCGGAACTCTCCAGGCTCCTCAAGGGCAGCGCCCGGTTCAGCAAGACGCTGGAGAACCAGAAGTCCAGCTTCGAGACCCTCATCGAGGACGGCGGCTCCCTGCTCGGCGAGCTCAAGAAGCGGCGGGCCGCCATCAGCGCCCTGCTCAAGGGCAGCCGTGACCTCGGAACCGAACTCGGCGGACTGGTCGAGGACAACGAGAGACAGCTCGGCCCCACCCTCAAGGCCCTCGGCCGGGTGACCGGCGTCCTGGAGAAGAACAACGACCAGCTCGGCAAGACGCTCGCCCTGGTCGGCCCCTACTACCGCCTGGTCGGCAACACCCTGGGCAACGGCCGCTGGTTCGACAGCTACCTGTGCGGCGTCGTGCCCCGCGACTACCTGCCGGAGACCTCCCTGCCCGAGACCGGATGCCTGCCGCCGAAACAGCCGGCGGCGGCCCGGGGGAGTGGTGAACGATGAGCCGACGCAGAAAGATCCTCACCGGCCTGCTCGCCCTGGTGGTGCTCGCCGCCGGCGGACTGGCCGCCGCCTCGGCCCTCGCTCCCGACGGTGTCCGCATCACCGCCTACTTCGACCGCGTCGTCGGCGTCCACGCCGGCTCCGACCTGCGCATCCTCGGCGTGCGGGTCGGCGAGGTGGAGTCGGTGCGGCCGCAGGGCACCACCGTCCGGGTGGACCTCCGCCTCGACGAGGGGGTGAAGGTCCCCGAGAACGCGCGGGCCGTCGTCGTCGCGCCCAGCGTCGTCGCCGACCGTTACGTGCAGCTCACCCCCGCCCACCGCACCGGCCCCACCCTCGCCGACGGCGCCGTGCTGCCCGCCGAGCGCAACCGCGTCCCCGTCGAGATCGACCAGATCTACGACTCGATCACCGAACTCGCCGACGCCCTCGGCCCGGACGGCGCCAACGCCGACGGCGCCCTGTCCGGCCTGCTGCGGACCGGCGCCGCCAACCTGGACGGCAACGGCGAGGCCATCGGTGACGGCGTCGAGGAGTTCGGCAAGGCGGCCAGGACCCTGGACGGGAGCAGCGGCGACCTGTTCCGGACGCTCCGCAGCCTCCAGACGTTCACCACCATGCTGAAGGACAAGGACGCCGACGTGCGCACCGCGCAGGAACGCCTCGACGAGGTCGTCGTCTTCTTCGCCGACAACAAGGACGACCTCACCGGCGCGCTCGAGGAACTCGGCAAGGCCCTCGGCCAGGTGAAGACCTTCATCGAGGACAACCGGGGCGAGCTGAAGGAGAACGTCGACCGGCTCGTCCCGATCACCCGCACCCTGGTCGAGCAACGGGCCTCGCTGGCCGAGGCGCTGGACGTGGCGCCGCTGGCCGCCGGCAACGTCGTGAACGCCTACAACCCCGACACCCGCACCCTCGACGGCCGGGCGAACCTCAACGAGATCAGCATGGGAGGCCCCCTGCTGCCACTGCCCGTCACCGGCGCCTCCGCCACGAGCGGCGACGGGCCCGCGACCGGGGGGAAGGGGAAGAGATGAAGCGCGGCACACACGGCAGCCGGGCCGCCTCGCGGCTCGGACGCGGCGCGTTCACCACCGGCCGGGTCGCCGGCCTCACCGTGGGCGGACTGATCGCCCTCGGCCTCGGCTTCACCCTCGCCGTCGGCGGCGTCGCCGTCGCGCCCCGCGGCCTCGACGGCATCGAGGACCTGCCGCTGCCCGGCGGCGCCGACCTCGGTGACCGCCCCTACACCGTCACCGCCGAACTCGGCGACGTCCTGAGTCTCGTCCCGCACTCCGCGGTGCGGGTCAACGACGTCGCGGTCGGCCGGATCACCGGCATCGAGCTCGGCGACGACTGGTCCGCCCGCGTCTCCATGGAGATCAACGGCGACGTACGGCTGCCCGCCGACGCGACCGCGCGCCTGGAACAGTCCAGCCTGCTGGGCGAGAAGTACGTCCAGCTCGCTCCCCCGCCCGGCGGCGGGAGCGGCAGGCTGTCCGACGGGAGCGTCATCCCGCTGTCCCGCACCAGCCGCAACACCGAGGTGGAGGAGGTGTTCGGCGCGCTGTCCCTGCTGCTGAACGGCGGCGGCGTCAACCAGCTCAGGACCATCACGCGGGAACTCAACGCGGCGCTCGGCGGCCGGGAACCCGAGGTCCGCTCCATGCTCCGGCGGGTGAACACCCTGGTGACCGAACTCGACGACCACCGGGGGGACATCACCGACGCGCTCGACGCCGTCAACCGGCTCTCCTCCACCCTCGCCCACCGCAAGGACGACGTCGGGACCGTCCTCACCGGCCTCTCGCCCGGCCTGAAGACGCTGGAGAGGCAGCGCGGCTCACTGCTGATCATGCTGCGCTCCCTCGACACGCTCTCCGGCGTCGCCGTGTCCATCATCGACGCGAGCAAGGACGACATGATCGCCGACCTCAAGGCCATCGCGCCGACGCTGAAGGAGCTCGCCGACGCCGGCGCGGACCTGCCCGACGCGCTCCAGGTGCTGGTGACCTACCCCTTCACCGACGAGGTGCTGAACGGGGTGAAGGGCGACTACCTCAACGCGTATCTGAGCATGGTCGCCGTGCCCGGAGCCGAGGTGATCCCGCCGATCGACGCCCCGCTCCCCTCCACGGGCCCCACCGCCGCGGCCCGCGGCGGGGCGGGCGCCGCCGGTGAGGGACGCCCCTCCGGCAGGGGCGGCCCCGGGGCGGCGGACCCGGGGGACTCGTCCGCCCCCGCCCCCTCCCCGCCGCCGTCGCGGGGTTCCTCCCCGCTGCCCCTGCCCTCCGTGTCCGCGCCCACCGCCGGCGCGGACACCGCACCGGCGTCCCCGGAGGCGGGTGACGGCTCGTGATCACCCTCGCCGTACGGCTGAAGAACCTCGCCTTCCTCCTCATCGCCGTCCTCGCCCTGTCCTACCTCGGCATCCGCTACGCCGACCTCGGCCGGTACGTCGGCGTCGCCGACCACTACACCGTCGACGTGCAACTGCCGCGCACGGGCGGTCTGTTCACCCACGCGGACGTCACGTACCGAGGCGTCTCGGTGGGCCGCGTCGGTCCCATCCGCCTGACCGACGACGGGGTCGTCGCCGAACTGCGGATCAAGAAGTCCGCACCCCGCATCCCCGCCGACACCAAGGCCGTGGTCGCCGCGCTCTCGGCCGTGGGCGAGCAGTACATCGACCTGCGGCCGGAGAGCGACGGCTCCCCCTACCTGACGGACGGCACCCGCATCGACCAGGCCCAGACCCAGGTGCCCGCCCCCGTCACCGACGTCCTCGCCAGCGTCGACGACCTGGTGCGGTCGGTTCCGCAGGACGATCTGCGCACGGTCGTCGACGAGCTGGGCGAGGCCTTCGAAGGACACGGCGACGACCTCCAGGTGCTGCTCGACAGCGGCAGCGACTTCGTCAAGGCCGCCGACCGCGCCCTGCCGTCCACCACCCTGCTCATCACCGACGGCGAGACCGTCCTGCGCACCCAGGCCCAGGAGGGCGAGGCGATCCGCGGCTTCGCCCGGGGGGCGGAGGAACTGGCCCGTGCCCTCAAGGGGTCCGACGCCGACCTGCGCCGCCTCCTCGCGGTCACCCCCGAGGCCGCCACCCAGGTCAGCGGCGTGCTGCGGGACCTCGACCCGAGCCTCGGCGTCGTGCTCGCCAACCTGCTCACCACCGCCGAGGTCGCCGTCACCCGGCAGCGAGGCATCGAGGAACTGCTCGTGACGTACCCGGCGGCCGTCTCCGCCGGAGCCACCGCCGTCGACGGAGGGAAGCTGAACCTCGGCATGGCCGTCACCTTCTTCGACCCCCTGCCCTGCACGGCCGGGTACGGCGCCACGCGCTACCGCAACGGCCTCGACCTCGGCACCGCACCTCCCCTGAACACCGGCGCGGCCTGCACCGCCCCGGCGTCGACGGGGACGAACGTGCGCGGCGCGGCGAACGCCCCGAAGGGCGGCGCGGTGCCCGAACCGGCCCGCCCCGGCTCCCTGCCCTCCGGCAGCGGCGCGGCGCGGCACGGCGGCGCCGCGCTGCCCGGCGCGCTCGCCCTGCCCGGGCAGGGCGGCGAGGCGCCGCGCGACCTGACGGGCGTCCTCAGCCCGGCCGCCGGAGGCGCCCGATGAGGCGGGCCCGGATCCTCGCCGGGACGGGGCTCGCCCTGGCCCTCGGCTTCTGCGGCGCCGGTGCGTGGACGTACACCCAGGCACGCACCGACGACGGTCTCGCGTACGGCAGGGAACGGGACGCGGCGCTCGCCGACGGACGCCGGGCCCTCGCCGTGCTCACCACGATCGACGCCTCCACGCGGCAGCGCGCGGAGCGCGGCGTCCGGGAGTGGCGCGACGTCTCCACCGGCCCGCTGCGCGAGGAGCTCGGCGCCACCGGGGCCCGGACCGGGGCCTCGGCGCGCGGCACGGTCACCGAGGCCGCCGTCACCGCGCTCGACACCCGTTCCGGCACGGCGAAGCTCATCGCCACCGTCCGCGTCGAGGTCACACCGCCCGGGACGGGGAAACCGGCCGTCGACCGCAAGCGCCTGGAGGCGGTCCTGGCCCGCACGGGCGAGGACGTGTGGAAGGTGAAGGCCCTGAGTGCCGTACCGGTCGAGGGAGCCGTACCGGTCGAGGGAGAGAGGGAGGACGGGGACCGATGACACGGACGTGGCCGGCGGCCCGCAGGACAGGTGCACGAGAGCCCGGCACGGGACCGGAGGGACACGCGCAGACGGACTCCGCGAGCGCCCGCACCGGGGAAGCCGTCGTCGCGGACGCAGGCCCGGAGGGGGAGGACTCCGGCAGCGGGGGCAGGGGGACGAGGAGCCCGGGGGAGGGGCGTCACGGCGACGCGCCGGCGGATGTGTCCGTCGGGGGCGACACCGCCGGGGAGCGGTCCGCCGGGGACTTACCCGGTGACGGGTCCCGCGAGGAGTCGTCCGAGGGCGAGCCCGGTGACGGTCTCGCCCACCGCCCGGCGAACCGCCGTGCGGGGAACGGCCGTCGGCCGGGCCCGCGGCTGAGGCGGGCCGTCGCCGCGGGCGTCGCCGCGGCCCTGGTCCTCGGCGGCTGTGCCTTCCTCCACGCGGCCCACCAGCTGCGGTCGGCCGAGTCCGCCCGGAACCGGGCGCTCACCGACACCGAGGCCACCAGCCGGGTCGCCGGGGACGTCGGCAACGCCCTCGCCCGCATCTTCTCCTACACACCCGACGGCACCGCCGCCGCCGAGCGCTCCGCACGCACCGTCCTCGACGGGCGGGCCGCCCGCCAGTACGCGACCCTCTTCGACCGCGTCCGCCAGGACCTCGCCGCGCAGCGCGTCACCCTGAGCACCCGCGCCGTCCGCACCGGTGTGGTGGAACTCGACGGCGACCGAGCCCGCCTGCTGGTCTTCCTCGACCAGACCTCCCGCAGGGGCGAGGACGCGGCCACCACCGCGGCGGCGCAGCTCACGGTCACGGCACGACTCGAGGACGACCGGTGGCGGATCGTCGACATCAAGGCCCGCTGACATGCGCGAAAGACGGGAGCACCCCATGGAACGACCGGCCCGCCGCCTCGCCGCGAACCGCCTCCGGACGCCGTACGCGCCGGCTCTCGCCCTCGCCCTCGTCGCCGGCGGTTTCGCCGCGTGGGCGGGCCAGGACTGGTACCGGGCGGCCCACGACGACCGGACCGCCTACGCCGTGCAACGGGACGAGGCGCTCGCCGCGGGGGAGCAGGCCGTGCAGAACCTCAACACGCTCGACCACCGCGACCTGGACCAGGGACTCGACCTCTGGGAGGCGTCGACGACCGGGGA
Source organism: Streptomyces sp. DH-12 (assembly GCF_002899455.1). Taxonomy (GTDB): domain Bacteria; phylum Actinomycetota; class Actinomycetes; order Streptomycetales; family Streptomycetaceae; genus Streptomyces. The sequence goes on from NZ_PPFB01000001.1 coordinate 5,249,332, forward strand.
ACTGCACGAGCAGCTCGACGCCGGCCGGTCCGACTTCGCCGAACAGGTGAAGGAGGCGAAGACCGTCAGCACGGCCCGGGTGCTGTCCGGCGCCGTCACCGAACTCGACGACCGCGCCGGCCGCGCCCGGGTGCTGGTCGCCCTGCGCGTCACCGTCGAGGCGGCCGACGGGACACGCACCGACAAGGACAGCCGCATGCTCGGCGAACTCACCCGGACCGACGGCCGGTGGAAGCTGAGCGCCCTGGGCCAGGCGCCCGTCGGCGGCGCACCGGCCGGCTGACCGGTCCCGTACCGCACGAGCCGGCCGCAGCGAGGAGGACACCCCACCATGTCGACGACCCGTCACCACATCAACCGCCAGCGACGCCGTCAGGCCCGCGTCGCCCGCCCCGCCGCGACCGCGACGACCGCCGCCCCCCGCCCGGAGGGCACGGAGGACCGCACCGGTACGCGCGGTGCGGCCGTCCGTACCGCCGTGCGGACGCCGCCCTCCCGGCGCGGGCCCGCACCGGCCACGGACGGGGGGAGCGGGACCGTCCGGTCCCGGCCGCGCCGTCCTCTGGGCCTGGCGGCGCTCTGCGCGCTGACGGTGCTCCTCGGCGCCTTCGCGGGCTACGCCCACGCGGAGGCCGAGTCGCTCCGCGCCGAGCCCGCGCGGAGCAACACGGCGTTGACCGACCTCGCCCGCACCAGCGAGATCAAGGGGCAGGTGGCCGAGGCCGTCGACCGGCTGTTCTCCTACGACCACGCCGATCCCGGAGCCTTCGACAAGGCCGCGAAGGACCTCCTCACGGGCAAGGCCGTCGCCCAGCACCGGGACCTGCTCGCCGACGTCCGGAAGCGGGCCGACGCGCGGAAGGCGGTGATCACCACGACGGTCACCGAGACCGCGGTCGAACGGATCGACGGCGACCGGGCCCGGGTCCTCGTCTACGCCGACCAGAGCAGCGTCGCCACCTCCGGCGAGCGGACGGGCGGGAAGGGCGAGGCGCGGGACGACGGCGTGTACGCGGCCGCCATGCTCGCCGTGGACACCGTGCACCGCGACGGACGCTGGCTCGTCTCCGGCCTCGACACCTTCGGCCGCGGATGACCGACGCCCGACCGCCCTCGCCACCTCGTCCCACCCGCGCCGCCCGCACCTCCTGCACCTCCTGCACCTCCGCACCACCCGCACCTCCGACGGATCCGACAGGAGTGACGCCCATGTCCGTACGCCGATCCCGACGCCGGTGCTCCGGCCGGGCCCGCAGGGGACTGCGCACGACCGTGCTCGCCGTGGCGGCCATGACGGCCCTGACCGCTTCCCAGGGACCCGGCCTCGTGGGGGACGCCATGGAGGCCCGGGCCGAACCGGTGGGCGACGACGGGGCGCCGCAGGCCGCGGGCGACCCGTTCGCCGAACTCGCGCCGCCGGGTGACGGCTCGTACCACACCGAACTCCCGCCGCTCCGCACCGCGCGGACGGCCCCGGCCTCACCGGCGCTCCACCCGGAGGTCCGCGCCCAGTCGGGCATCCCGGCCACCGTGCTGCGCGCCTACCGTGCCGCCGAGACCTCGGTCGCCAGGACGGACCCCGGCTGCCGGCTGTCCTGGGAGCTGCTGGCCGCCATCGGCAAGGTCGAGTCCGGCCAGGCGCGCGGCGGCGCGGTCGACCGGAACGGCACGACGCTCGGCCGCATCACCGGGCCGGCCCTCGACGGACGCGGTTTCGCGCTGATCCGGGACACGGACGGCGGCGCCCACGACGGCGACACCGTCTACGACCGGGCGGTGGGCCCGATGCAGTTCCTGCCGTCCACCTGGGCGAGCTGGGGCACGGACGGCAACGGCGACGGACGCGCCGACCCGAACAACATCTTCGACGCGGCGCTGGCGGCCGGCCACTACCTGTGCGCCGGCGACCGGGACCTGAGCCGCCCGGCGGACCTGGACCGGGCGGTCCTGAGCTACAACCACTCCCGTGCCTACCTGCGCCTGGTCAGGTACTGGCTGGCGTTCTACAGCCACGGGGTCCACGCCGTGCCCGACGGCGAGGGCGTCGTCCCCCGCAGCCCCGGCGCGGGCAGCGACACCCCGGCGACCGGGCCGGTCGGCGGCGGGGGCGGGGGCCGGGGTGGTGGCGGGGGCGTCGTCATAGGCCCGCAGCCCAGCCCCTCGGGCGGTCCGGGACCGTCCCCGCGCCCTTCCCCGTCCTCCCCGGACGCCTCGCCGCCGGCGTCGCCCGGTCCCAGCACGTCTCCGACCGGCACTCCGACAGATCCTCCGACGAGCCAGGAGCCCTCGGAACCGCCCGTCGAGTCCCCGACCGGGACCGCCGAGCCCTCACCGGACCCGACCAGCTCGGACCCCTGTTCCCCGGAGCCGACCGATCCCGGTCCGGAGCCCGGGCCCACGACCTCCCCGTCCGCCCCCGACGCACCCTGCCCGACCCCGACGGAGACCCCGTCCGGGCAGTAGGGGGAGACAGCCGCCGGCCGGCGCCTCAGCCCGTCCGTCCCATCCCCGCCGCGTCCGGCCAGCTCTGCGCCCCCGGCCAGCCCGTCGCCGGGGCCATGGACAGCCCGTCGGTGCCGCGCACCTGAGCCGCCGTCAGCCCGCCGCGCGCCGGCACGCCGGGCGGGGTGGGGCCGGTGGGCGCCGGGGAGGGCGCCGGCGTCGGGGCAGGCGTGGGCGCGGGCATGGGCGGAGGCGCGGGTGCGGGCGTGGGCGGCGGGAACGCGGCCGCGGGGGCGAGGGGCGGTGCGGCGGCCGGGGCGGGCTGCGCGGCCGGTTCCAGGAACGGCGCCGGCTGCGGAAGCCGCTGCGGCACGGGCTGCTGCACGGGCAGGGGTTCCGGCTGGGGCGGTCCCGCCGCGGCCGGCGCCGGCATCCCGCCGCCCGCGCCCACCGCGGGGGCGGACGCGGCGGCGGGGAGCGGCATGCCGGCGCCGACGGCCTGCGCGAGGCCGCGCGTTCCGGCCCCGTTGGTCTCGCTCACCAGGCGGTCCACCGCCGCCGTGCCCGAGCTGTAGCCGGTCCCTGTGGCCTGCCCGGGCGCGGCGGCTCCCCTCCTGGACGTCCCGTAGAGCACCTGTTCCAGGCCGGTCACCAGGCGACGTACGTCGACCTGGGGGCGCACCACGAGACGCAGGAAGCGGCTGGACGAGCCGATCTTGTTGCCGCACTCGCGCACCAGGACGCGGTGCTCGGTGAGCAGTCTGTCGCGGACGACGGTCCCCTCGGCGCCCACGGGCAGGCGCACGAAGAGGAAGTTGCCCTGGGAGGGGTAGACCGTGAGGCCGGGCAGCGAGGAGAGCCGGCCGGACATGTCCATCCGGTCGCGGCGCACCTGGTGCAGGCTCTGCGCGTACGCGGCGCCGTGCTCCTTCAGCATGAACACCACGTGCTCGGCGAAGGAGTTGAGGTTCCACTTGGGCAGCATCGCACGCACCCGGCCCGCCAGGGCGGGGTTGGCGACCAGGTAGCCGAAGCGGATGCCGTGCAGGCCGAAGTTCTTGCCGAGGCTGCGCAGCACGATGACGTTGGGGCGCAGCATCGCCTCCTGCACCACGCTCGGCTCGTTCTCCGCGTCGGCGAACTCCAGGAAGGACTCGTCGATCACCACCAGGTCCAGGTCGGCCATGGCGTCCATGAACTGCACGACCGCGTGTCTGTGCAGGAAGCCGCCGTCGGGGTTGTTGGGGTTGCAGATCACGGCGACCCGGGTGCCGCGGGCGCGGATGAAGTCGGCGTACTGCGCGAGGTCCAGGGCGAAGCCGCTGGACTCCTGGAGCGGGAACATGTCGACCCGCTTGCCGGTCTCCATCGGCTGGTCGGTCCAGCGGCCGAAGGTCGGCACCGGCACGGCGAGCGACTCGCGCACCAGCAGATGGTCGATCCAGGTGATCAGCTCGGTCGAGCCGTTGCCCATCGCCACGCACTGCGGCGGCAGCCGCAGCAGGCCGCACAGCTCGGCGGTGATGGTGTCCGCGCTGCTCGGGTAGTACGTGATGATGTCGCGCAGCCGGGCCGCCATCTCCTCGAACATGGCGGGGGTGGGGAAGTACGGGTTGCAGGGAATGCAGAAGTCCACCGGACCGGCCCCGTCGCTCTCCCTCGTCAGCGCCGCCATCGAAGGGCTGTGCGCCGCGGTGCTGCGGAACAACGAGGTGACGTTGTCGGCCAAGGGAACCTCCGTGTGCGGCGGACCCGCCGGGGACGTGACGGGCCCGTCATGCCTGGGCGGCCCGCGCGGGGGAGCACGGGCCACCCAGAACTACGGATCCGGTCCGGGGGCCGTTCAGCACGTGTGAGGAAAAGGTGAGGGCGGCCCGTGACCGTGCTCACACCGAAGCCCTCACGCCGACGTGCTCACACGAAGGCCTCACGCCGACGTGCTCACACCGGACGGCGGCTCACGTACCGAAGGTGTGCACCGTCGTCGTCCGGTACGTCTCGCCCGGCCGCAGCACGGTCGAGGGGAACGCCGGCTGGTTCGGGGAGTCCGGGAAGTGCTGGGTCTCCAGGCACAGCCCGTCGCCCTGCCGGTACACCCGGCCGCCGCTGCCGGTCAGGGTGCCGTCGAGGAAGTTGCCGGAGTAGAACTGCAGGCCCGGTTCGTTCGTCGCGATGCGCAGGGTGCGGCCGGAGGACGGGTCGCGCAGGGTCGCCACGTGCTCCGGGCGGGCGGTGACGCCCTTGTCCAGCACCCAGTTGTGGTCGAAGCCCTGCCCGTACAGCAGTTGCCGGTGGGCGGTGCGGATGTCCCGGCCGACCGGCTTGGCCCGCCGGAAGTCGAACGGGGTGCCGGCGACCCCGGCCAGTTCGCCCGTGGGGATCAGTCCCGCGTCGACCGGGGTGTAGCGGGAGGCGGCGATCGACAGCTCGTGGTCCAGGACGCTGCCGCTGCCCTCGCCGGCCAGGTTCCAGTAGACGTGGCTGGTGAGGTTGACGACCGTCGGCCGGTCGGTGACCGCCTCGTAGCCGACGCGCCAGTCGCCGCCCCGGGTGAGGGTGTACGTCACCTTGGTGCGCAGGGTGCCCGGGTAGCCCATCTCCCCGTCGACGGCGGTGTGGTACAGGCGCAGGCCGACGTCGGAGCCGCGGGTGAACGGCTCGACGTCCCAGACCCGCTTGTCGAAGCCCTGCGCGCCGCCGTGCAGGCTGTTGTCGCCGTCGTTGACGGAGAGCTGGTACCGGGTGCCGTCGAGGGTGAAGGCGCCCTTGTCGATGCGGTTGCCGTACCGGCCGATCAGGGCGCCGAAGTACGGGCTGGAGGCGACGTACTCCTCCAGGGTGGCGAGGCCGAGGGAGACGTTGGCGCGCCGGCCGCGCCGGTCGGGGACCTCCAGCGACTGGACGATGCCGCCGTAGGAGAGGACCTTCATGCGGATGCCGCCGTTCTCCAGCGTCCAGCGGTCCACCCGGGTGCCGTCGGCGAGCCTGCCGAAGAGTTCCCGGACCGGCTTCCCCCGGCCCCCGGACGAGGCGTGCGCCGTCCCGCCCAGGGTGGTGGCGGCCACCGTGGCCGCGGCGGTTCCCGCGATGAGCGTGCGTCTGTTCAGTTCCATCCGTGCCGCTCCCTGAAGGGAAGGGGCCCCGCCGTGCGGCGGGGCCCGGGCTGACTTACGAACCGACCTTGCGCTTGTTCCACACGTCGAAGCCGACCGCGGCCAGCAGGGCGAGGCCCTTGATGACCTGCTGCCAGTCGGTGCCGACGCTGAGGAGGTTCATGCCGTTGTTCAGCACGCCGAGGACGAGACCGCCGATGATGGCGCCGAGGACGGTGCCGACACCGCCGCTCATGGAGGCCCCACCGATGAACGCCGAGGCGATGGCCTCGAGTTCGAAGTTCAGGCCCGCCTTCGGCGAGGCCGCGTTCAGCCGGGCGGCGACCACCAGACCGGCCAGGGCCGCGAGCATGCCCATGTTCAGGAAGACGGAGAAGGTGACCTTCTTGTCCTTCACGCCGGACAGCTTGGCCGCCGGCAGGTTGCCGCCGATGGCGTAGATGTGGCGGCCGAAGACGGAGTTGCGCATCACGTAGCTGTAACCGACCACCAGCACGCCCAGGACGAGCAGCACGATCGGGGCGCCCTTGTAGCTGGCGAGCAGCAGGGTGACGGTGAGGATCGCGGCGGTGACCGCGACCAGCTTCAGCAGGAACAGGTTCCTCGGCAGCACGTCCAGCGAGAAGGACTTCTGCCGGCGGCGGTCACGGAGCTCCTGGAGCAGCACGGCCGCGATCAGCACCAGACCGAGCAGCAGGGTGAGGTTGTGGTAGTTGGTCTCCGGGCCGACCTCCGGCAGGAAGCCCATGCCGATCTTCTGCTCGCCCTCCGGGAACGGGCCGAGGGTCTGGCCCTCCAGGAAGATCTCCGTCAGCCCGCGGAAGATGAGCATGCCCGCCAGGGTGACGATGAACGACGGTATGCCGCCGTACGCGATGAAGAACCCCTGCACGGCGCCGGCGACCGCGCCGATGGCCAGGCACAGCAGCACGGCCAGCGGCCAGGGCATGTCGTTCTTGACCATGAGCACGGCGGCCAGCGCGCCGACGAACGCGGTCAGCGATCCCACCGACAGGTCGATGTGGCCCGCGATGATCACCATCATCATGCCGATCGCGAGGATCAGGATGTGGCTGTTCTGCAGCACCAGGTTGGAGACGTTGCGGGGCAGCAGCAGGTCGCCGTCGGTCCACACCGCGAACAGCGTCACGATCAGGCCCAGGGCGATGAGCATGCCGTACTGCCGCATGTTGCGGCGCATGCCGTTCAGGACCAGCCCCCACAGTCCGCCGTCCGCGGCCCCGCCGCCCTTGCCGGACGGCGCCGGGGCCGGCGTCTTGGCGGTCACATCCGTGCTCATCGCGTTACCTCTTTGTCCTTCGTCATCTGGCGCATCAGCGCTTCCTGCGAGGCCTCGGACCGTGTGAACTCCCCGGTCAGCCGTCCGGCGGCCATGGTGTAGACGCGGTCGCACATGCCGAGCAGCTCCGGCAGCTCGGAGGAGATGAAGACCACCGCCCGGCCCTCGGCGGCCAGCCGGTCGATGACCGTGTAGATCTCGTACTTGGCGCCGACGTCGATGCCGCGGGTGGGCTCGTCCAGGATCAGCACGTCGGGGCCCGTGAAGATCCACTTGCTGAGGACGACCTTCTGCTGGTTGCCGCCCGAGAGCTTGCTGACCGGCTCGAACACGGTCGGCGCCTTGATGTTCATGGAGGTGCGGAAGGACTCGGCGACCTTCCGCTCCTCGTGCTCGTCGACCACACCGGCCCGGGAGACCTTGCCCAGCGCGCTCAGCGAGATGTTCCGGTTGATGGTGTCGATGAGGTTGAGCCCGAAGTGCTTGCGGTCCTCGGTGACGTACGCGATGCCGTGCCGGATCGCCTCGGCGACGGTCCGGGTCCGGATCTCCTCGCCGTCCTTGAGCACCGTGCCGCCCGCGTACCGTCCGTAGCTGCGCCCGAAGACGCTCATCGCCAGCTCCGTGCGGCCGGCGCCCATCAGTCCGGCGATGCCGACGATCTCCCCGCGCCGCACGTGCAGCGACACGTCGTCGACCACCTTGCGGGACTGGTCGATGGGGTGGTGCACGGTCCAGCCGCGGATCTCCAGGGCGGGCGCCGTGCCCTCCTCCGGCCGGTGCGGAGTGCGCTCCGGGAAGCGGTGCTCCAGGTCCCGGCCGACCATGCCGCTGATGATCCGGTCCTCGGTGGTCTCCGGGGACTTCACGTCGAGCGTCTCGATGGTCCGCCCGTCGCGCAGGATGGTCACCGAGTCGGCGACCCGGCGGATCTCGTTGAGCTTGTGCGAGATGATGATCGAGGTGATGCCCTGCTTCTTCAGCTCCAGGATCAGGTCCAGGAGCTTGCCGCTGTCCTCGTCGTTCAGCGCCGCGGTCGGCTCGTCGAGGATCAGCAGGCGCACCTTCTTCGACAGCGCCTTGGCGATCTCCACGAGCTGCTGCTTGCCGACGCCGATGTCGGCGACCCGGGTCTCCGGGTGGTCGTCGAGTCCCACCCGGCGCAGCACCTCGGTGGCGTGCCTCAGCGTCTCGTTCCAGTCGATGAACCCGCGGGTGGCGTGTTCGTTGCCGAGGAAGATGTTCTCCGCGAGGGAGAGGAACGGCACCAGCGCCAGCTCCTGGTGGATGATGACGATGCCGCGCTGCTCGCTCGCCCGGATGTCCTTGAAGCGGCAGACCTCCCCCTCGAAGAGGATCTCGCCCTCGTAGGTGCCGTGCGGATGGACGCCGGAGAGCACCTTCATCAGGGTCGACTTGCCGGCGCCGTTCTCCCCGCAGACGGCGTGGACCTCGCCCTGCCGGACGGTCAGGTTGACGTCCGACAGCGCCTTGACGCCGGGAAAGGTCTTGACGATCGAGCGCATGTCCAGGACGGGTCCCGCCATGGTCGTGCCTTCCAATCCGTGTGGTCCGGCGGTTACTTGAGGTCGCTTTCCTTGATGTAGCCGGAGTCGACGACGGTCTCCCGGTAGTTCGCCTTGTCCACGGCGACCGGCTCCAGCAGGTACGCCGGCACCACCTTCGCGCCGTTGTCGTACGTCTTGGTGTCGTTGACCTCGGGCTTCTTGTCGTTGAGCAGCGCGTCGACCATGTCGGCGGCCACCTTGGCGAGTTCGCGGGTGTCCTTGTAGACGGTCATCGACTGATCGCCGGCGATGATCGACTTCACCGAGGCGACCTCGGCGTCCTGGCCGGTGACGACCGGCAGCGGCTTGTTCGCGGTGCCGTAGCCGTCCGACTTCAGCGCCGACAGGATGCCGATGGAGATGCCGTCGTACGGGGAGAGCACCGCGTCGACCTTGGCGCTCTTGTACGACTTGGTGAGGATGTCGTCCATGCGCCGCTGCGCGGTGGCGCCGTCCCAGCGCAGGGTGGTCACCTGGGTCAGCTCCGTCTGGCCGGACCGGACGACGAGCTGCTTCTTGTCGATGTACGGCTGCAGGACGTTCATCGCGCCCTGGAAGAAGTAGCGGGTGTTGTTGTCGTCGTTGGAGCCCGCGAACAGCTCGATGTTGAACGGCCCCTTCTCGCTGCCGTCCGCCAGGCCCAGCTGCTCGGCGATGTAGGTGCCCTGGAGCTCGCCGACCTTCTCGTTGTCGAAGGAGGCGTAGTAGTCGACGTTCTCGGTGCCGAGGATGAGGCGGTCGTAGGAGATGACCGGGATGTCGGCGTCGGCGGCCTGCTGGAGCACGTTGTTCAGCGACTTGTTGTCGATGGCCGCCACGATCAGGGCGTCCACGCCCTGCGTGATCATGTTCTCGATCTGGGAGACCTGCTGGTCCGGCTCGTCCTCGCCGAACACCAGCTTGGTCTCGTAGCCCTTGGACTCCAGGTTCTCGACGACGTTGTCGCCGTCGGCGATCCAGCGCTCGGAGGACTTGGTCGGCATCGCGATGCCGATGGTGGCTCCCTCGGAGCTGCCCTTGTCCTCCTGGCTGCCGCCCTCGCTGTTCTGGCCGCAGGCGGTCAGGGAGAGGGCGAGGGTGACGGCGGTGGCCGTCGCGGCGAATGCGGCTCTGCGGTTACGCATGGAGATCTTCCTTGATCGTCGGACGAGTCGAGCGGAGCGGGCGACTCGGTTCGAGTCGGTGGTGCCGTGTACGAAGCGGTGACGAGGTGTGCGGAAGGGCCGGACGCGCGGGGACCCTGACAGCGGGTGTGTTGGATTGTGCGCGTCTGTGTCTTCTTCTGTGAAGCTGCGTTTCCGGAACGTTATGACGAGATGTCGAACCGGCGCAGCTTGCCCGGCAGACGCGAACCGAGCGGCGCCATCCCGCCGCCGGCGCCGTGCCGCGCCAGCAGGTCCAGCGCCAGCCGGCCCCGCCGCACCCGCTCCTTCGCCGTGGCGAGCGCGACCTCCCGCAGGTGGTGGCCGTACGGGTAGATGCCGGGCGCCTTGGCCAGCCCGAACTTCAGGTACACCGGGGCGCCGCGCCGGATCAGCTCGGCCACCTCGTACATCCGCACGTAACCGCCCAGGTCGTCGGGCGCCTCGATGTACATGTCCATCGGGGCCGCCGACACCCGCCGGATCTCGGTGAGATGGTCGAGCGTCAGATCGCTCGGCACGTTGACCGAGTCCGCGCCCAGCCGCTCGTGTACCGCGAACGAGGCCGGGTTGACCGGCCCGATCAGCGCCGACACCTTCAGCGTGGTGTCCGCCGGCAGGATGCCCGCCACCCGCGCCCGGTGCAGCGTCCACAGCACGCCCTCGTCGGCCACCAGCAGGCACTTCACGCCCAGTTCGGTGGCGCGCACCGCGTCCTCGACACAACCGGCCACCGCATCGTGGCCCCGGGCGCGCAGCCCGGCGCCCCGCGAGTCGGTCCGGGTGGAGCCGCCGATGTCCCAGGTGCCGCGCGGCCCGGTGAACAGGCAGAGCTCGACGTCCCGTTCGGCGGTCGCCTCGACCATCTCGGTGATCTCGGCGTCGGTCAGCATCCACACGCCGCTGCCCTGGCTGATCCGGTGCACCGGCACGTCGAGGCGGGAGGCCTCCTTCAGCACCACCGTCAGCGCCTCGGGCCCCTCGCACGAGGGGATCTCGGTGCGCCAGCGCCCGCCGCCGGGGAAGGAGTGCGGCGAGGCGTCGGCGGGGTCGGGGGCGGGCGCGCCCAGGCCGAGCGCGGTGAGCGCCTGCTCACCGGGCCTGCGGGGCGCTGTGGCGGAAGCGTCGGTCACGGGGTGTCCTTCGTTGTTCGTTCGATATGTCGGACAAGGTTCGCGGCCCGCGGCACGGGCCGGCCGGGGTCCGGGGCGGAACGGAAGCCGGGGCGGGGCTCGAGGCGACGGGGAGGAGCGCCGGCACGAGGGCGACGGGGAGGGGGGAGGGACGCCGGCACGAGGGCCGTCGGCTCGTCCTCGTACCGGCGCGGATCAGGGGCGCAGCAGGACCTTGCCCACCTTCGGATCGCCGGACCCCACCAGCTCGATGGCGTCCGGGAACCCGGTGAGCGGGAGTTCGTGGGTCACCAGCGGCAGCGGGTCGAGCAGCCCGGCCGCGAACATCCGCACCGTGTGCGCCCAGGCGTCCGGCGGTGCGCCGAACACGGTGTGCACCTCCAGCTGCCGCACCACCAGGTCCGTCGGGTCCAGCCCGTCGGCGCCCGGCGCCGGGATGCCGGTGAGCACCAGCCGGCCGCCGCGACGCAGCAGCGCGGCGGCGGTACGGGCCGCGTCGGCGGACCCGGCCGTCTCGATCACCACGTCGACGTCGTCCGGAAGCGGCTGGTCCTTGGTGCGGAACGCGGTCGCCCCGAACCGCCGCGACAGCTCGGCCCGGTCCGGGCGGGTCCCGACCACCAGCAGCTCGGCGGGCGAGGCGGCGCGCAGGAACTGCACGGCGAACATCCCCAGCGTGCCGGTGCCGACCACGGCGACCCGCTCGCCGGGCACCGCACGCGCCTTCAGCGCGGCGGCGGCGACGCAGGCGGCCGGCTCCAGCAGCGCGGCCGCGGTCAGGTCGGCGTCCTCCGGCAGCGGGTGCAGCAGCCGGGCCGGCAGGGTGAGGGTGGCGGCCATCGCGCCGGGCCGGGTGAACCCGGTCTCCTCGTACCCGGCCGTGCACAGCGTGGTCTCGCCCGCGTGACAGCGGTCGCACACCTGGCAGTTGCGGAAGCCCTCGCCCACCACCTTGCGTCCGACCAGGCTCGCGGGCGCCCCGTCGCCCACGGCGGTGACGGTGCCGGACCACTCGTGGCCGGGGGTGAGCGGGTAACGGACGTATCCCTCGGGTCTGTTGCCCTGGTAGACCTCGCGGTCGCTGCCGCAGATGCCGACCGCGTGGACGCGCACCAGCGCCTCCCCGGCGGCGGGCGGGCGCGGGGTGTGCGCGGCCAGCCGGTGCTGTCCGGGCGCCTCGACGACGACGGCGGTGCTCACTGTCCCGTCCCCTTCGGCCTGCGCTGCTCCCAGCCCTCGGCCCACAGGTCGAACCGGGCCTGCTGCTGCGGGAACTCGGCGGCGGCGTCGGTGTCCAGCTCGACCCCGAGTCCGGGCGCGTCGGACAGGTGGAAGCAGCCGTCCTCCGGGTCCACCACGGGTGCGCCCTTGACCACCTTCTTGATCTCCGCGTCGGCGAAGTCGTTGAAGTGCTCCAGGATCTTGAAGTTCGGGGTGGTGAAACCGACCTGGAGGGAGGCGGCGGTCAGCACCGGGCCGCCGACGTTGTGCGGGGCGACCAGCATGTAGTGGGTCTCGGCGGTCGCCGCCAGCTTGCGGGTCTCCCAGATGCCGCCGATGTGCCCGACGTCCGGCTGCAGGATGTCCGCCGCCTGGCTCTCGAACAGCTCGCGGAACTCGATGCGGTCGTGGATGCGCTCACCGGTCGCGACCGGCATGCCGACCTTCGCGGCGACCTTCTCCAGCGCCTTGAGGTTCTCCGGCGGCACCGGCTCCTCCAGCCACGCGGGCTTGAACGGCGCGAGCTCGTGCGCGAGGCGGACGGCGGTGGCGGGGGAGAAGCGGCCGTGCATCTCCAGCATCAGCTCGGCCTCGGGACCGATCGCGTCCCGCACCGCCTCGATCAGGGAGACGGCGTACAAGGTCTCCCGGTGGTCGAGTTCGAAGTGACCCGTGCCGAAGGGGTCGATCTTCAGCGCCCGGTACCCGCGCTCCATCACGGCGCGCGCCGCCTTGTGGTACGCCTCCGGGGTGCGCTCGGTGGTGTACCAGCCGTTGGCGTACGCCTTCACCTTGTCGGTGACCTTGCCGCCCAGCAACTGCCAGACGGGGACGCCCAGCGCCTTGCCCTTGATGTCCCAGCAGGCCATCTCGACGACCGCGATCCCGGACATCACGATCTCGCCCGCGCGGCCGTAGTCGCCGTACTTCATCCGCCGGACCAGATCCTCGACGGCGAACGGGTCGGAGCCGAGGACGTGGTTGGCCTCGGCCTCCTTCAGATAGCCCAGGAGGGCGTCGGTGTGGCCGAGCATCCTGGTCTCGCCGACCCCGGTGAGCCCCTCGTCGGTGTGCACCTGGACGTACGTCAGGTTGCGCCACGGCGTTCCGACCACGTGTGTGCTGATTCCGGTGATGCGCACGGCAGTTGCCCCTCGCTGCGGTGGTGGACTGGCATCGGACGCGACGATACGTCGCGTTCGATATTTCGTCACACGTTCGAAATGCTGGCGAGACAGTAAGGACGGCGCGGCGAAGGTGTCAATGGGTCGCGCGCACAACGGTTTCGGCAGTTTCGAAACCATTGCGCAAGGGTCCGTACCAAACCTTCACAGCAAGCCCTAGGAACCGGACCGGGCCGGAACCTAACCTTCCCGCGTCATGGACTTTTGCCACCCGTGCCGACGGCACCTCAACGGCGCTCTGGCATGCCCCGGTTGCGGCACGCCCGCCGAGACGCCGCACGCCCGGCAGCAGGCCGGGCCCGCGGACGGCGCCCCCGTCCTCCCGGACGCGGGTGACGCGTACGGCGACGGTGACGAGGACCGCCCCGGGGGTGAAGGCGCCGACGCGGGCGAGGAGCCGGGCGTGGACGCCGTGCCCCGCGGACGGCGTGCGGACCGGCGCCGGGGCGGGCGGCCGGAGGGTCCGGAGGGTGAGGACAACGGTGTCGGACAGAGCCGCCGGGACCGCAAGGCGGCGGCCCACCGCCGTCGGCGCAACCGCACCCTGCTGATCGTCGCGGGCTTCGTCCTCGCGGCCGGCGGACTGAGCCTGGCCGAACTGGGGCTGGACGCGCCCGCTCCGAAGCCGCGTCCGGCGGTGGCGGGCGGGGAGTCGGTCGACGGGGGCTCGGACGAGGTCGAGCCGAGCGCGCCGGCGAGCGGGACCGCCCCGCGGGCGGGAGTGCCGAGCACGTCTGCCGGCCCGGCGGCGTCGGGCTCCGCCTCGGCCTCCGTCTCGGCCTCCGCGTCCGCCCCCGAGGACAAGGAGTCGGAGGGGGCGGAGGAGGAGACGGCGGAGGCGACCACGTCGTCCGCGCCCGCGGAGACGCCCACGGCCGGCGAGCCGACGACGCAGCAGCCCCCGCAGGACCCGCCGGAGACGGACGCCCCCGCCGACCCGGACCCCACCACCGAGGAGCCGGACCCGGAACCCGAACCGTCGCAGACGTGCAAGAAGTTCCTGTGGTGGTGCAGCTGAGCCCCGGGCGGAACCCGGGCGGCCCGCGCGCCCGCCTCCGCCTGACGGCGAGGCGCGGCGGCCCGCACCCGGCCCGCTCCGGTGCCCCGGTCCGCCCGAGCCCGACGGGCCGCGCGGGGAGTCCGCGTCCTGCCCGTGCCGGTGCCCTGAGCGGGCCCGCTGGAGCGTCCTGAGCGGCCCGTGCCGGGCTGTCGCGTGAGCCGCCGGACCCGTGCAGCCGCACCGTGTCCCGGGGCCGGCCGCCGGTCTCGGCGGGTGTGCGTGACGGACCGTGTCCGGTCGGCGCCGGGGGCGTGCCCCGGGCGGGGCCCGCTCACGGCTCTCGCCCGGCGGCACCCAGGTGGGAGCGTGTCGGCGCCGGGGAGCGGCTAGCCGCTCCCCGGCCCCAGCATCCGCCGCAACGCGTCCCGCAGCGCCACCCGTTCGCCCTCCGACAGTCCCGCGAGCGGCTCGCGGGCGAAGCGGAGGGACTCCTGGAGGCTGCGCGCCACCTGGCGTCCCTCCTCCGTCGCCGCCGCCAGCTTCACGCGGCGGTCCGCCGGGTCCGGGCGGCGCTCCGCCAGGCCGCGGGCCTCCAGCCGGTCCACGATGCCGGTGACGTTCGACGGCTCGCACTTCAGCCGCTGCGCCAGCCTCCGCATGGGCAGCGGCTCCAGACTCAGCAGGCTCAGCAGCCGCGCCTGCGCGCCGGTCAGCGCGTGTCCGGCGGCGGCCTCCTCGTACTCCTCGTGGTAGCGCGCCACGACCGCGCCGATCAGCTCGACGACCTCCAGGGTGAGATCGTCGGGACGGCTGGGCGCGGATCGGGGTGTGGCCATGCCGACCAGAGTACCCATGTGCTTGACATACTGAAATATTCAGCAGCATGGTTGTTTCAGGTACTGAAGCACTCGAGGAAAGGGCCTTCATGTCCGACACCCCCACGCCCCCCGCCACCGCCCGCGAATGGCACCTGGTGAGCCGGCCGGTCGGCTGGCCCGAGCCGGACGACTTCGCGCTCGTCGAGGCGGAGGTCCGCGCCCCGGGCGAGGGCCAGGTGCTGGTGCGCAACGAGTACCTGTCCGTCGACCCGTACATGCGCGGCAGGATGAGTGCCGCCAAGTCCTACGTCGCCCCGTACGAGCTGGGCAAGGCCATGCAGGGCGGCGCCGTCGGCGAGGTCGTCGCGTCGAACGCCGAGGGGATCTCCGTCGGCGACCACGTGCTGCACTTCCTCGGCTGGCGCGAGTACGCCGTCGTGGACGCGAAGACCGCCGTCAAGGTGGACCCGCAGGCCGCACCGCTGTCCACGTACCTGGGCGTGCTGGGCATGACCGGCCTCACCGCCTACGCGGGCCTGCTGCGCACCGCGTCCTTCAAGGAGGGCGACTCCGTCTTCGTGTCCGGCGCGGCCGGCGCCGTCGGCAGCCAGGTCGGCCAGATCGCCAAGCTCAAGGGCGCGTCCCGGGTGATCGGCTCCGCCGGCTCCGACGAGAAGGTCAAGCTCCTCACCGAGGAGTACGGCTTCGACGCCGCGTTCAACTACAAGAACGGCCCGGTGAGCGAGCAGCTCCGCGCCGCCGCCCCCGACGGCGTCGACGTGTACTTCGACAACGTGGGCGGCGACCACCTCGAGGCGGCCATCGGCTCCCTCAACCGGGACGGCCGCATCGCCGTCTGCGGCGCGATCTCCGTCTACAACAACACCGAGCCCGCCCCCGGCCCGAAGAACCTCGCCCGTCTCATCCAGACCCGCGGCCGCATCGAGGGCTTCCTCGTCGGCGACCACTACGACCTGCAGCCGCGGTTCGTGGAGGAGGTCGGCGCCTGGGTCCGCTCGGGCGAGCTGAAGTACCGCGAGACGGTCGTCGAGGGCATCGAGAACAACCTGGAGGCCTTCCTCGGCGTCCTGCGCGGCGACAACACGGGCAAGATGATCGTCAAGCTCTGACGACGGGGCTTCCCGGAGCCGTCATGGACCGCACCCGGCCGCACGATCCGTGCCGCCGGGTGCGGTCCTTCCGCATGCGGGCGCCCCCGCTTCCCCGGCGCCCCCCTACGCGCCCCGCGGACCGCCGTCCTCCGCGGGGCCGCCCGCGTCCCGCTGGTGGCCGCGGCGGGCGTCGCGCTGCTCGGCGCGCTCGTGGCCTCCGGGTACCGCGCCGCCGTCGGCGACCGGCTCGACGGCGTCCCCCGGGAGGCCGCGGACAGCGCGCGGGAAGGCATCGCCGACGCCGTCGAGGCGGCCCCGGCCACCGGCGGACACGCCCAGGACCTGGTGCGCGCCGCGCGGGAGTCCTTCGTGGAGGGCCGGCAGCAGGCCATGTGGGCGGGCGTCGCCGTCATGGCCGTCCTGCTGGTCCACGTGGCCCTGCGCGGACCGGACGGCCCGCACCGCGCCCCCGCGGACGAGGGGGAGGCCGCCGAGGCCGCCCCCGTCCGGTGACACAGGGCGGATCCGCCCGTGACGCCCGCCCGGCCGGCGTCGTTGCGCACGGCGTGGGCCGCATCCTTGGACGTGGGGTGCGGCCCACGCCCGTCGCTGGTCCGGGCTCCCGCTAAAGTCCTCCCATGCGCGATCTAGGGGCGGGTTTCCGGTACTTGCTGAAGGGCCAGAAGTGGGTCGGCCGGCACGGCCGGCAGTACGGCTTCGGGCTGCTGCCCGGGCTGATCACCCTGGTGCTGTACGCGGCCGCCCTGGTCGCCCTCGCCCTGTGGGGCGCGGACCTCGTCGGCTGGGCGACGCCGTTCGCCGACGACTGGGCCGACCCCTGGACGGGCCTGTTCCGCGGCTTCCTCACCGTCGTGCTGTTCGCGCTCGGCCTGCTGCTGTGCGTGCTCACCTTCACCGCGGTGACCCTGCTCATCGGGCAGCCCTTCTACGAGAGCCTCTCCGAGACGGTCGACCGGGACGTCTCGCCCGACGGCACCGCGCCCGAGTCGGACCTGCCGCTGTGGCGGGAGCTGTGGATCTCCGCCCGTGACAGCCTCCGCATCGTCGCACGGGCCGCCGTGTGGGCGGTGCTGCTGTTCGCGCTCGGGTTCGTCCCGGTGGCCGGGCAGACCGTCGTCCCGGTGATCGGCTTCTTCGTCACCGGCTTCTTCCTCACCGAGGAGCTGACCGCCGTCGCCCTCCAGCGGCGCGGCGTCGAGGTGCGCGAGCGGCTGGCGCTGCTGCGGTCCCGCAAGACCCTCGTGTGGGGCTTCGGCACCCCTCTCGCGCTGGCGTTCCTCGTGCCGTTCGTCGCGGTGTTCCTGATGCCCGGCGCGGTCGCCGGGGCCACCCTCATGGCGCGCGAGCTGCTCGGCGAGGAGGCCGGGGAGGGCGGCGCCGCCGGCGCGCCCGAGGAGGAGGGCGTCGGCGCGTGACCGAGGTCCTCGCCGTCGCCGCGATCACCGTCCTCGCGGTGATCGCCCCCGGCGCCGACTTCGCCATGGTGGTCCGCAACAGCTACCTCCACGGCCGCCGCACCGGGCTGCTCGGCGCCGCCGGGGTGGCCGCCGGGGTCCTGGTCCACGTCACGTACACCATGCTCGGCGTGGGGCTGCTGATCGCCTCCTCGGCCTTCCTCTTCACGGTCGTCAAACTGACCGGCGCGGCCTACCTGGTGTACATCGGCGTGCGCACCTTCCGCACCCGCGCCGAGGTCACCGTCGACCTGGAGCGCAGCACCGGCCTGACCCCGCTCGCCGCGCTGCGCACCGGGTTCCTGACCAACGTCCTCAATCCGAAGACGACGCTCTTCGTCGTCTCGACGTTCGCGCAGGTCGTCGGCCCCGGCACGCCGGTCCTCCAGCAGGCGGGCTACGGCCTGTTCATGTCGCTGGCCCACCTGCTGTGGTTCGCCGCCGTCGCGCTGTTCTTCTCCCACGACCGGATGCGCGGCCTGATGCTGCGCGGCCAGCGGGTCCTCAACAAGGTGATCGGGACCGCGCTGGCCGGCCTCGGCGTCAGCCTCGCGCTCGCTCCGACGCACTGACCGCGACGGACACGATCGCGCGCACCTGGGCGACGATGTCCAGCCGGTTCCGCACGAACTGCGGGTCGGTCACCTCCGTGGTGTTGCCCGCCCCGAACTCCAGCACCGGGGTGTGCACGTGGCCGCCGGGCAGTGTGCCGTGCAGCCCGAGCCGGTCGCGCAGCAGCGTCGCCCGGTAGGCGATCTCGTTGGACAGGTAGTCGCCGCCGCCCCCGGCCCGCGCCGTCGAGCCGGGCGTCGGCCCGTCCGGCCGCTGCACCGGCGCGGTCCCTCCCGCGGGGATCTCCGTCACGGCGGTGTTGTCGTACACCGGGAACCGGCCGGTGTCCGCCGCGACGATCGCCGCGTACGGCAGCGTCGTCGACGTCCACTGCGGCTGCGAGGCCGGGTCGGACACGGGGACGGTCCCGGGCCGCCCGGTGTTCTCGTTGTCGCCGAAGCCGCCCCGCCAGGCGCCGTTGGTGCGCTCGACGTCGACGCGTCCCGCCCGGCCCTGGCTCACCGTGGTGAACAGGTCCACCTCCGGCAGGTGCGGCCGCAGCGCCCGCTCCACCGTGCCCTCGGTGAAGTCCCGCCAGCGCACCGGGAACACGGCCGTCTCGATGCGCGCCGGGCCGCTCGCCGTCTCGATCACCGTGCCGTCCAGGGCCAGCGCGACGGCCCCCGAGGGGTTGGAGATGCGGATGTCCCGGTCCAGGGTGAACGGGTCGAAACCGGTCACCAGCACCCGCTTCAGCCCCTTGCGGTGCGGGACGGGGGTCCCCCCGCCCGGGCGAAGCCGGGAGTGGAAGAGGACGGTGGTCTGCCCGCGCGAGGTCCGCTCCAGCGTGTCGAGCAGCCGCTCCCGCCGTGTCGCGTCCAGCCCGAACCGGGGCTCCCAGCCGCGCAGTTCACGCGTCATGCCGAGCCGCGCCCAGTACAGCGGCCGGTCGTCGTCCCGGCTCAGGTCACCGCCCGCCGGGCCCCGGCCCTGCGCGCGGTCCACGGCCCTGCGCCACAGCGCGGACCCCTGCCGCTCCACGACCCGCCGGGCCTCGGCGTAGGAGCGGGCCTCGTCCAGGGCACGGGCGAAGACGGGCGCGACCGTGTCGAAGCCGGAGCGGCGGAGTATCTCCTGCGGCGCGGCCTCGTCGAGGCGGAGCTCCTCGACGGTCGGCGGCGCGGCGGACCCCGGGGCCGCCGGCCCGGCGGCGGTCGCGGTCGTGGAGGCGGACAGAGCGGTCAGCAGGACCAGACCGAGCACACCGGTGCGCACACGGGGAGAGATCACAGGAGGGGGCCTTCCGTCGTCGTGGGGTACGGCTGGATGCCGGAGGCCCGCAGTATCGCGTGACCGGCGTGGAGCGCACCACGGTGCGACGGACACCGTCCGGCGGCTGCCGGAGCGACGGGGGAGCACTCCCGTGGCCGAATGTGAAGGGTTCGTACGGGATCCGTCCCGGGACGCCGATCCCCGGCCGCGGGAGCGGCTCAGCGGTTAACGTCGGGTCCCGGCGGGGTAACCCATGAACAGCCCCGGCCCGGGACCCTGACCCCGGACCGGGGCTCATGCGGGTCCGGACCCCGCGCGGAGGGCCGCCGCTACCGCGCGGAGAAGCCGTACACCGTCTCGGAGCGGAACACCTCGCCCGGCCTCAGCACCGTGCTCGGGAACTCCGGACGGTTCGGCGAGTCCGGGAAGTGCTGCGTCTCCAGCGCGATGCCCGCACCCGGCTCGAACGGCTCCCCGATGTGGTCCGCGGTGTACACCTGCATGCCCGGCTCGGTCGTCGCCACCGTCAGCACCCGGCCCGAGACGGGGTCGTACAGCTCGGCCACCTCCTCGGGCGCCGGCGTCACCCCCTTGTCCAGCACGAAGTTGTCGTCGTAACCGCCGCCCGCCTCGCGCGCCTCACGGAAGTCGTAGCGGGTGCCGGAGACGTCCGCCGGCTCGCCGGCCGGGATCAGCCCCGGACCGGACGGCGTGTAGCGGGACGCCGCCACCCGCAGCTCGTGCCCGCCCGCGGTGCCGGAACCGGCCAGGTTCCAGTACGTGTGGTTCGTCAGGTTCACGTGCGTCGGCGCGTCCGTCACCGCCTCGTACGCGATGTGCAGCGCGCCCCGCTCGTCCAGGGAGTAGGTGACCACGACCTCCAGACGGCCCGGGAAGCCCTCCTCGCCGTCCTCGGCGACCAGCGACAGCCGCAGGCCGTGACCGGCCTCCGTGACGTCCCAGACGCGCTTGTCGAAGCCCCGCTCACCGCCGTGCAGCGAGTTCGGCCCGTCGTTCGGCGCGAGGACGTGCTCGGTGCCGTCGAGGGTGAAGCGCGCCCCCCCGATCCGGTTGGCGTACCGGCCGATCAGGGCGCCGAGGAAGGGCTCCGGGTGCGCGAGGTAGCCGTCCAGGCCGTCGAACCCCAGCACCACGCTCCCGGGCCGCCCGTCCCGGTCCGGCGCCTCGACGTCCTGCACGATTCCGCCGTACGACAGGATCCGTACCCGTACGCCCGCCCGCTCCAGGGTCCACCGGTGCACCGGCGTGCCGTCGGGAAGTGTGCCGAAGAGTTCGTTCATGTGCGGAACGATAGGTCACGGCCCCGGCGCCGTGACCGTCCGGTAGGCGATCTCGGCGAGCTTGGCCTGCCCGTCGACGCTCGGGTGGAACCAGTCCCAGCGGCTCAGCTCCGCGGTGCCGAACCGGTACGCGTACACCTCGCCCCCGTCGGTGCGGCACCGGCTGTCCTTCGCACACACCTCGCGCAGCACCTCGTTGTAGTCCTCCACACGCCGCTGCACCGTCGCCCGCCGCTCGGTCGCCGCCGCGTCCAGCGCGTCCGCGTCGCCCAGCATCGACGGGCAGATGCCCAGCTTCCAGATCCGCCTGCCCAGCTCGCTGGTCCGCCCCTGCGACCACAGCCGCTTCAGGTCCGGCACGCTCGCCACGTACACCTGCGCCTTCGGCAGCGCCTCGCGCAGGGTGCGCATCGCCGCCTCGAAGTCCGCGCGGAACTCCTCCACCGGCGTCATCGCCGACACGCTCTCCCGGCAGGCGTCGTTCGCGCCCACCATCACCGCCACCAGCTCCGGATCGCGCCGCACCGCCCGCGCCATCTGCCCCGGCAGGTCCGCCATCCGGGCGCCGGTCACCGCGTGGTTCCAGCTCCGCTCGGCCGCCCCGGCCCGCCCCAGCAGCCGTACGGCCAGACTGTCGACCTGCTCGCTGTCACCCGTCGCCCACGACACCTCCGGACAGTCCGCCAGCACCGCGCAGGCGTCGAACCCTCGGGTGATGGAGTCGCCCACCGCGGCCACCGAGTCCGGGCGGGTGTCCCACAGCGGTGTCGGCCTGGCGGACGGAGTCCCGGAGGCGGCCGCACCGGGAGCCTCCCCGCCGCCCGCGTCGCAGCCCGCCACGCCGAACGCGACGGCCGCCACCGCGGCGGACAGCGCCCGCGCACGGCGTCCCCGCCTCCACGTCGCCTGCCCCATCCGCCGCCTCCCCGAGTGTCCCGCCTCGTCCGTGCCGTCCCCCACCCCATAACAACGCACGGGAGTTCCCGCTCCTCCGAGGGGCCCGCCCGGCGATGAACCCCGGCGCCCGCACAGGCGTCCTGCCGGGTGAACGGCACGACTTTCCCGTCACCGGGACGGACGGTCCGTCACACCCCTGGCTCCGTCGCACGGTAGCCTCGCCCTCAACGCGGCCCGCCGGGCCGTGACCGTTCCGCCCGATCGAAGACGACCCGCTCAGCCCGGAGGTTCCGGTGACGACTCGTGGAGTTCTGTACGTGCACTCCGCGCCGCGCGCGTTGTGCCCGCACGTCGAGTGGGCCGTCGCCGGGGTGCTCGGCACGCGCGTCAGCCTCGACTGGATCCGCCAGCCGGCCGCCCCCGGCACCTGGCGCTCGGAGTTCTCCTGGCAGGGCCAGGCCGGCACCGCCTCCAAGCTCGCCTCCGCGCTGCGCGGCTGGCAGATGCTGCGCTTCGAGGTCACCTCCGAACCGTGCCCCGCCGCCGAGGGCGAACGCTACAGCTGCACCCCCGACCTCGGCATCTTCCACGCCGTCACCGGCATCCACGGCGACATCCTCATCCCGGAGGACCGCCTGCGCGCCGCCCTGGTCCGCTCCCGCACGGAGGACACCGACCTGGAGTCGGAGATCGCCAAACTCCTCGGCAAGCCCTGGGACGACGAACTCGAACCCTTCCGCTACGCAGGCGAAGGCGCCCCGGTCCGCTGGCTCCACCAGGTCGTCTGAGGGGCGCGGGGAACCGCGCGAACCCCCGCCGCCCCGCACGCCGACGATCCGCAGAAGAACCGGAAGGGGCCCACCTCCCCAGAGGTGAACCCCTTCCACGAACCGCCCCCGGGGGCGGTCAGACCGTCCGGAACGCCAACACCACGTTGTGCCCCCCGAACCCGAACGAGTCGTTCAACGCGGCGATCCGCCCGTCGGCGGGCAGCTTCCGCGCCTCACCGCGAACGACATCCGCGTTCGCCTCGGCCTCAGGATCCAGGTTCTCCACGTTGATCGTCGGCGGAGCCACCCGGTGGTACAGCGCCAGCACGGTCGCGACCGACTCCACACCACCGGCGCCGCCCAGCAGGTGTCCGGTCATCGACTTCGTCGCGGACACCGCGAAGTGATCCGCGTCGTCGCCGAACACCTTCCGCAGCGCCTTCAGCTCGGCGATGTCACCCGCCGGCGTCGACGTGGCGTGCGCGTTCACGTGCACGATCTCCGCCGGGTTCAGGTCCGTGCGGTCCAGCAGGTTCTGCAGGGCGTGCGAGATGCCCCGCCCCTCCGGCTCCGGCTGCACGATGTCGTGCGAGTCGGCGGAGATGCCCTGGCCGACCGCCTCCGCGTAGACGCGGGCGCCGCGCGCGGCGGCGTGCTCGGCGGACTCCAGGACGACCACACCCGCGCCCTCGCCCATGACGAAGCCGTCCCGGGCGAGGTCGTAGGGGCGCGAGGCGCCCTGCGGGTCGTCGTTGTTCTTGGACATCGCCATCATGTTGCCGAACGCGGCGATCGGCAGCGGGTGGATCGCCGCCTCCGTGCCGCCCGCGACGACGACGTCGGCGCGTCCGGTGCGGATCATCTCGATGGCGTAGCCGATGGCCTCCGCGCCCGAGGCGCACGCGGACACCGGGGTGTGCACGCCCGCGCGGGCGCCCACCGCGAGACCGACGTTCGCGGACGGGCCGTTCGGCATCAGCATGGGGACGGTGTGCGGGGAGACGCGGCGGACGCCCTTCTCCTTCAGCACGTCGTACTGGTCCAGCAGGGTCGTCACACCGCCGATGCCGGAGGCGATCACCGCGCCCAGCCGGTCGGGGTCGACGTCCGGGATCTCGCCGGCCTTGCCCTCGAAGCCGGCGTCCGCCCAGGCCTCCTTGGCCGCGACCAGCGCGAACTGCGCCGAGCGGTCCAGGCGGCGGGCCTGCGGCCGGGGGATGACCTCGGTGGGCTCCACGGCCACCGGGGCCGCGATACGGACCGCCTGCTCGGCGGCCCACTCCTGCTCCAGGAGCTTCACGCCGGACCGTCCGGCGACGAGGCCTTCCCAGGTCGAGGCCGCGTCGCCACCCAGCGGTGTGGTTGCGCCGATACCGGTGACGACCACAGTGCGATTGGTCGAGCTCATCGGAATTCTTTCTCCAACGATTGACGAGGATGCGTACGGCGCCACCGCCGGGTGGCGGGGCCGGGGGACTCCCGGCCCTGGCGGGGCTCACGCCCCGCGCGTGCTCAGGCCTGGTGCTTGAGGATGTACTCGGTCGCGTCGCCGACCGTCTTGAGGTTCTTGACGTCGTCGTCCGGGATCTTGACGTCGAAGCGCTCTTCGGCGGCGACGACGACCTCGACCATGGACAGCGAGTCGACGTCCAGGTCGTCGGTGAAGGACTTGTCCAGCTGGACGTCCTCAACCGGGATGCCGGCGATCTCGTTCACGATCTCCGCGAGACCGGCGACGATCTCTTCCTGAGTGGCGGCCATGGTGGCGCTCCTTCGTTGTGATTCCAGAGGGTGTGGCGGTGCTTTCTCCTGTACCGGAAGCATGATCCGGCACGGAGTGCCTAGGGGAGGGTAACGACAGTCGCGGCGTAGACGAGACCCGCCCCGAAGCCGATGACGAGCGCGGTGTCGCCGCTCTTCGCCTCGCCGGTCGCCAGGAGCCGCTCCATCGCGAGCGGGATCGAGGCGGCCGAGGTGTTGCCGGTGGTGCGGATGTCACGCGCGACCGTGACGTGCTCCGGCAGTCTGAGGGTCTTCACCATCGAGTCGATGATCCGCACGTTGGCCTGGTGCGGGATGAAGACGTCCAGGTCGTCCGCGGTGATCCCGGCCGCGTCCAGCGCCTGCTGGGCGACCTTCGCCATCTCGAACACGGCCCAGCGGAACACCGCCTGGCCTTCCTGGGTGATCGCGGGCAGCTTGAGGTCGCCCTTGCTGTCCCGGGGAAGCTCCGCGAGGTCGCCGCCGAAGCGGTCCCACGCGTAGGTCTGCTTGATCGTCTGGGCCTTGTCGCCCTCGGAGCCCCACACGGTCGGGCCGATGGCCGGCTCCTGCGAGGGGCCGACGATCACGGCGCCCGCGCCGTCACCGAACAGGAAGGCCGTCGCGCGGTCCTCCAGGTCGGTCAGGTCGCTCAGCCGCTCCACGCCGATGACCAGGACGTACTCGGCGGACCCCTCGACGACCATGCCCTTGGCGAGGGTCAGGCCGTAGCCGAAGCCCGCGCAGCCGGCGGAGATGTCGAAGGCGGCGGCCCTGTCCGTGCCGAGCCGGTCGGCGATCTCGGTCGCGATGGCCGGGGTCTGCGCGAAGTGCGACACGGTCGACACGACGACGGCGCCGATCCGCGAGGCGTCGATCCCGGCGTCCGCGATCGCCTTGCCGGACGCCTCGACGGACATCGCGGCGACGGTCTCCTCGGGCCCGGCCCAGTGCCGGGTCTCGATGCCGGAGCGGGAGCGGATCCACTCGTCGGACGAGTCGATCGTCTCGAGGATCACCTCGTTCGGCACGACCCGGGTGGGACGGTAGCCGCCCACGCCGAGGATGCGCGCGTACGGGGCGCCCTTGCTGGGCTTGATCTTCGCCATGCGGTCGGCTCCTTAAGGGCGTCAGGCGGCGTGCTCGGCGACGAGCTCGCGGGCCGCGTCGAGGTCGGCGGGGGTCTTCAGGGCCAGCGTCTCGACGCCGGGCAGGGCACGCTTGGCCAGGCCCGTCAGGGTGCCGCCGGGGCAGAGCTCCAGCAGGGCCGTGACGCCGAGCTCCTTGAAGGTCTCCATGCACAGGTCCCAGCGGACCGGGTTGGCGACCTGGCCCACCAGGCGCTCCAGCACCTCGGCGCCGGACGCGACCGCCTCGCCGTCCTTGTTCGACACGTAGGCGACCTTCGGGTCGGCGGGCGCGAGGGCCTTGGCGGCCTCGGCCAGCGCGTCGACGGCGGGGGCCATGTGGCGGGTGTGGAAGGCGCCGGCGACCTTCAGCGGGACGACCCGGCGCACGCCCTCGGGCTTGTCGGCCTGCAGCGCGTCGAGCTGCTCCTTGGTGCCGGCGGCGACGATCTGGCCGGCCCCGTTGACGTTCGCCGGGGTGAGGCCCAGCTTCTCCAGGTGCGGGAGGGTCACCTCGGGGTCGCCGCCGAGCAGCGCCGCCATGCCGGTCTCGGTGACCGCGGCGGCGTCGGCCATGGCCAGGCCCCGCTTGCGGACCAGGGAGAGGGCGGCGGAGTCGTCGAGGACGCCGGAGAGGGCGGCGGCGGTGATCTCGCCGACGCTGTGACCGGCGACCGCGCCGGGGGCGATGTCACCGAGTGCCGAGGCGGACAGCAGCCCGGCCGCGACCAGCAGCGGCTGGGCGACGGCCGTGTCGCGGATCGCGTCCGCGTCGGCCTTCGTGCCGTAGTGGGCGAGGTCGAGTCCGATGGCGTCCGACCACGCGGCGACGCGGTCGGCGGCGCCGGGGAGTTCGAGCCATTCGGTCAGGAAGCCGGGCGTCTGGGAGCCCTGGCCGGGAGCGACGAGTACGAGCACTCTCACACTCTCTCTTGCGTACGGGCGCGGCCGCCCGTGAGGACAAGGACGAAGAACCGGAGGGGGTTTTGTCGACCCTCCACAAAAAGGCTAGGTCTGGAGATCACCATCGGCCAGACGCCCCAGGATCAGTGCGATCCGCAGGGTGAACGCCGAGCGTACATCGGAGGGTGACCATCCGGTGACGTCTGTCACACGTCGGAGCCGGTAACGAACGGTGTTGGGGTGAACGAACAGCATCCGCGCCGCGCCCTCGAGGCTGCTCGCCTGTTCGAGATACACGCTGAGTGTCTCCAGGAGTGCCGCGCCGGCCTCCTCGAGCGGTCTGTAGATCTCCTCCACCAACTGCTCGCGCGCAGAGGGGTCCCCGGCGATCGCGCGCTCCGGCAGCAGATCGTCCGCCAGCACCGGACGCGGGGCGTCCTGCCAGGCGGAGCACGCCTTGAGACCCGCGGCGGCGGCCTGCGCGGACCGGGTCGCGGCCAGCAGGTCCGGCACCACGGGGCCGGCCACGACGGGACCGGCCGCGTACGGGCCGATCAGCGACTTCGCGACGGCCAGCGGGTTGTCGCTGCCGCCCGCGATGACGACGAGCCGGTCGCCGAGCACCCCGGTGAGCACCTGGAGCTTGGCGTGCCGGGCGGCCCGCCGGATGGCCTCCACGGTGAGCTCGGAGTCCCCGTCGGGAGCGGTGCCGAGCACCACGCACACGTGCTCCGGGGAGTTCCAGCCGAGCGCGGCGGCCCGGGACACGGCGCCCTCGTCGGCCTCCCCGCTGAGCACGGCGTTCACCACCAGCGACTCCAGGCGCGCGTCCCAGGCACCGCGTGCCTCGGCGGCCTGGGCGTACACCTGGGCGGTGGCGAACGCGATCTCACGGGCGTACACCAGGAGCGCCTCGCGCAGCATGCTCTCGTCGCCGGGGGCCGCCACCTCGTCGATGGCGGTCTCCATCACCTCGATGGTGGTGCGCACCATCTCCACGGTCTGCCGCAGCGTGATGGCCCGGGTCAGCTCGCGCGGCGCGGTGCCGAAGACGTCGGTGGAGATGGCCTGCGGGGCGTCGGGGCGCCGGAACCACTCGGTGAAGGCGGCGATGCCCGCCTGGGCCACCAGGCCGATCCAGGAACGGTTCTCCGGCGGCATGGCCCGGTACCAGGGCAGCGTCTCGTCCATCCGCGCGATGGCCTGGGCGGCGAGACTGCCCGAGGACTGCTCCAGCCGCTTCAGCGTCGCTGTGTGCGGATGGGCGGGGCGTGCGGCGGGTCCGGGGGTGGTGGTTTCGGGTTCGGGCACGGGGACAAGACTGCCTCATCCGGACGGCGGGCCGTGCCCCAGGGTCGCACCCGCTCCCGCGTCCGTGCCCCGTGTCCGGGCTCCGGTGCCCCCGGCCGTGCGCCGTCCCCGTCCCCTCCGGCAGGGCCTACGGTGGAGGGCGTGATGGACGTCAGGCGAGCGAGCGAGCGCTACAGGGGCGGAGACCCGGCGGCGGGCATCGAGTCGTGGCACGCCTTCTCCTTCGGCCCCCACTACGACCCGGACAACCTGCGCTTCGGCGCGGTGATCGCCTGCAACGAGGAGCACCTGGGTCCGGGCGCCGGCTTCGACGAGCACCCGCACAGCCACACCGAGATCGTCACGTGGGTGATCGCCGGCGAGCTGACCCACCGCGACTCCACGGGCCACGAGACGGTGATCCGGCCCGGCGACCTCCAGCGCCTCAGCGCGGCGTCGGGCGTCCGCCACGTGGAGCGCAACGCGGGCCGCACCCCGCTGACCTTCCTCCAGATGTGGCTGGCCCCGCTGAAGCCGGGCGGCGAACCCCGCTACGAGGTCGTCCGCGGCATAGCCGACTCCACGCCGTACGCCCTCCCGGAGGCGGGCGCGATGCTCCACGTCCGCCGGCTGTCGGCGGGGGAGCGCACGGAAGTCCCCGCGGCGGCCCACGCCTACGTCCACGTGGTCCGCGGCGCGGTCCGCCTCGACGGCGAGACCCTGAACCAGGGCGACGCGGCCCGCCTCACGGACGAGAAGGACGCGGAGGCGGTGGCGGAGGGGCCGGCGGAGGTGCTGATGTGGGAGATGTCGGCGTTCTGACCACCGGCTCCGGTGCTCGGGCGGAAGCACCCCGGTGGCCGTCCATGTCGCGCTGAAACCCCGCGTCGTGGACGACGGGAACGCCTGCTCGGCATCTTCGGCCCACGCGTCGATGCGCTCGTGGGACGACCTGACGGCGTCGGTCAGCTCTTCCGGCGCCCTGGGCTTCGGGTGCCCGACGTCCAGCCTCGGTTCCCGCAACGTCAGTGTCCGGACGGTGGGTGACAGGGCTCCGCCCCGGCGCGGTGGACCGTGCCGGGGCGGAGGGGGAGTGCTGTGGTCAGGACCTCAGAAGGTCAGGCCCCAGCTGTTGATGTAGCCGGTGTCGCCGGAGTAGCCGTCGGTGACGCGCAGCTTCCACGTGCCGTTGGCCGTCTCCGAGGAGGCGTTCACGGTGTACGTGGTGTTGATGTTGTCCGTGGAGCCGCCGGTGCCGGAGGACTTGAGGGTGTAGAGCGAGCCGTCGGGGGCGACCAGCTGGACCGTCAGGTCGCCTATGTAGGTGTGGACGATGTTCACCGGGACCTGGAGGGCCGAGGGGGCGTTGCCGGAGACGCCGGTGACGGTGATCGGGGACTCGACGGTCGACCGGTCGCGGATCGGGTGATCCGTGGAGTTGGTGAAGGTCTTGCCGGGCGGCGGGGTGGTGCCGCCGTCGCCGCCGACGTACAGCAGGCGGTTCGGGGAGCCGGTGCCCGGGCCCGTGACCGCGCCGGAGACGGAGCTCGCGATCAGCGCGGAGGAGACCTGCGCCGGGGTGGCCGACGGGTTGTCCGCGAGGTACAGCGCCGCGGCGCCCGCGACGTGCGGAGTGGCCATCGACGTGCCGGAGATGGTGTTGGTGGCGCTGTCGCCGGTGTGCCAGGCGGAGGTGATGGAGGAGCCCGGCGCGAAGATGTCCAGGTTCGCGCCGTAGTTGGAGTAGCCGGCGCGGGCGTCGGTGGACGTCGTCGCGCCGACGGTGATCGCCTCGGACACCCGGGCCGGGGAACCGGTCGCCGTGGTGGACTCGTTGCCCGCGGCGACCGCGAAGGTGACGCCCGCGGCGACGGCACGCCGCACCGCGTTGTCGAGCGTGGTGCTGGCGCCGCCGCCGAGCGACATGTTGGCGACGGCCGGGAGCACCGCGTTGGCGGCGACCCAGTCGACGCCCGCGATCACGCCGGCGGTGGTGCCGGAGCCGTTGTCGTCCAGGACGCGCACGCCGACGATGTCCGCCTTCTTGGCGACGCCGTACGCGCTGCCCGCGACGGTGCCGGCGACGTGGGTGCCGTGGCCGTTGCCGTCCTGGGCGACGTTGTCGCCGTCCACCGCGTCGTAGCCGTTGCGGGCGCGGCCGCCGAAGTCGCTGTGGGAGACGCGCACACCGGTGTCGATGATGTACGCGGTGACGCCCTGGCCGGCGGTGTCGTCGTAGGTGTACGAGCCGTTCAGCGGCAGCGCGGTCTGGTCGATGCGGTCCAGGCCCCAGGACGGCGGGTTGGTCTGCGTGGCCTGGATGGTGAAGGCGCGGTTCTGCTCGACCAGGGCGACCGAGGGGTCGGCGGCCAGTTCGGCGGCCTCCGCCTCGGTGGCCTCGACGGTGTAGCCGTTGACGGCCTCGCGGAAGGTGTGCTCGACGTCGGCGCCGTACTTCTCGGCCAGACCCTTGCCCTTGGCGGAGGCGGCCTTGGTGTCCGGCTTCAGGGTGACGATGTAGCTGCCCTCGACCGCGTTCGGCGCGTCCGCGTAGGCGATCGCCCCCTTGGGGGACTCGGCGGAGTGCGCGGCGGGAGCGGTGAACAGGCCGCCCGTGAGGGCCGCCGCGGCGACCGCGCCGATGCCGGCGATCGATCTGCGCTTGGCGTTTCGCTGCACTGCCATCTGAGGGTTCCTCCTCGACAGGTGGGGAGTGTGGGGGTCGCGCCTCCTGGGGGTGAGGCGCCGCGTGGCGGACGTCCGTACCGGGTCGCCGGACGTACGCATGTCAGGTGCATGCCAAGCACGGACGCTGTGACCGCGATCGCATTTCCCTGTCGCCAGCCGAAAGATTGAACGGTCTACGCGGATTGCACAAGGGGTCCCGACGGGCCTTGACCTCCGCGTCACACAGGGGAAATGACACAAGGTCATCAAACGGTACGGAAGCACTGGGTAAACGAGATCACTGTCACAGTGAATTCACGGAACCCTGCCGCGCCGCACGTCACGTCCGCTTCGCCCGGTCCCGTCTGTGAGCGGAGCCGAATTCCAGTGCCGCTGGAACAAGGGGTACGGGGAGGAACGGGTCCGCTGAGCGGACCCACTCGATGAGAGCGCGGGCCGGTGACCGCCGACGCGGTCACCGGCCCGTGGCCCGGCCGGGCCGTGACGCTCACTCCTCGTCGCGCAGCCTCGCCGCGAGAGCGGCCAGTTCCTCGGCAGGCTCTGTGTGGCCGAGGGCCGTCAGCCGGTCCGCCGCCGCCCCGATCCGCGCGAGGGCCGGAGCGGTGCGCTCCAGGTAGACGCCCTCCACGACACCGGCCAGGCGGACGCACTCCGCCCACTCCCCGGCCAGACCGGCGTCCTCGCCCGGCTCCCCGAGCAGCCCGAGGGCCTTCTCCAGCGCGGCCAGCGCCTCGTCGTACGCACCGGCGTACGCGTTGACCCGTCCGTGCTCGTAGGCCAGGGCCGTGTCCAGGGAGCGGCCGTGCGCCTCGAAGCCCACGGCGCGGGCCGCGTCGGCGACCCGGCCGGCGTCGTCGAGGAAGGCGCGGGCGCCGGTCAGGCCCTCGGGGCCCTGCTGGTGCGCCTGGAGACGGGCCAGCTCCCGCAGGGCGTTGCTGAGCATCTCGAACCGCGGGTCGCGGGCGTGGGCGGCCAGCGCCTGGTCCACCGCTTCCCGGGCCTTGCCGAACTCCCCGGCCTCACCGAGCAGTACGGCGGTCTCCGCGGCGATCATGGCGTGGCTCCCCGGGTCGTCGTCCCAGCCGGCCGACTCGGCCGCGAGGGCGACGAACTCCGCGGTGGCGGCCTTGAGGTCGTCACCGGCGCGCAGCGCGCGGGCACGGGTCAGGCGCAGCTGGGCGACGAGCCGGTCGTCCAGCTCGCCGTCGACGACGTCCGGCTCGACGAGCAGGGAGTCGAGCAGCGCGATGCAGTCCTCGATCCGGTCCAGGTCGAGGCTGAGCTGGGCCGCGTTGCTGTAGGCGCAGAACGCGTCGAACCGGTTGCCCGCCCGCAGTTCCAGCTCCGCCGACCGCGTCAGGTGCCGCAGCGCCTCGTCGGGGCGGCCCAGATGCATGCAGGCCTGCGCCAGCTCGCCGTGCAGGTTCGGGGCGTCGACCGCTTCGGCGGGCCACTCGGCGGCCAGCCGCACCCCCTCGCTGAGGCTCGCGTGGGCGGCCTCCGCGTCCCCGAGGCCGAGCTGGATCTTGCCGCGCAGGGAGAGGGCGCGGGGCAGGTGCCAGGCGGGCCCGTCCGTCCGCAGCAGCGCGACCAGTTCGTCCGCCTCGGCGCGCGCGGCGGGCAGGTCGCCGGTCATGGCGTGCGTGGTCGCCCGCAGCAGCCGGGCGGCGGCGATCTGCCCGGTGAGTCCGTGCCGGGTGGCGAAGTCGTACAGCAGCTCCGCCTCGGCGAGGACCGGGGCCGCCTGCGCCCCGTCCCCGGACGCCTGGAGCCGCAGGCCGCACGCGCTCACCCTCAGACGCAGCAGCCGGGCCTCCAGGTACGGAGCGATCCCGGACGCCTGCTCGTGCAGCCGCACCAGCTCCGCGTGCGCCTCGGTGAACCGGGCGGCCTGGGCGGCGGCCCGGGCCTCGGCCTCCGCACCCTCAGGCCGCGCGCCCTCGGCGTCCGCACCCGGCGGGGGCACCTGCGCCCCCGCCAGCACCGCGCTCGCCCGGGCGAACACCGCGTGACCCGTGAGCCCCGCGTCCTCGTACAGCCCCGCCGCCTCCTCGTACAGGGCCGCCGCGTCCTCGTGCGCGTCCCTGCGCTCCGCCAGCGTCGCCTCCTCGTCCAGCAGATCGGCGCGCAGCCGCACCAGCGGGCCCGCCTCCGGGTCGTCCGGGTGGACGTAGTCGCGGGCGGAGACGAGGTCGCGCAGCCGCGCCCAGCAGGCGTGTGCGTCCGGGTGCCCCTGCTCGTCCAGCTCCCGCGCCCGCCTGATCAGGTCGGCCGGCGACTCGGGCAGGGTCTCGGCGGGCGCCGGGGCCGGAGCGGCCGGCGCCGGAGCCACGTCCTCCAGGGCGCGCGGGCGCAGCGTCAGCTCCAGCGACTCCAGCAGCGGCGCCCGGCCGAGACGGGCCCCGCGGCGGTCGGAGTGCGCCGTCGTGCCGTTGCGGGCGTCGAAACGGGCGGCCAGGTCGTCGGCGCGCTCGCGCACCTCGGCGCGCAGCGTCGCCACCGTCCAGCTCCGGCCGGGGAACCCGGCGGCGGGCAGCTCCCCGTGGCCCAGCGCCTCGACGCGGGCGAGCAGCACCTCCACGCCGGTGAGCAGGTCGAGCTGCTCCAGCGGCGAGTCCACCTCGTCGAACAGGTTGCGGTTC
Source organism: Streptomyces sp. DH-12 (assembly GCF_002899455.1). Taxonomy (GTDB): domain Bacteria; phylum Actinomycetota; class Actinomycetes; order Streptomycetales; family Streptomycetaceae; genus Streptomyces. The sequence continues at coordinate 5,282,043 of NZ_PPFB01000001.1, forward strand.
TCCGCCAGCAGCTCCAGGCCGCGCGCCTCGTTGCCGGTCAGCGCGCAGAACTCCAGGTGGCGGCCGACCTCCCCGGCCATCGACGGGTTGCGGCGGCAGCCGCGGTACCCCGCCAGGTGCAGACGACGCGCCTCGTCGGTGCGGCCCGTGCGCAGCAGCGGCAGCAGCGCGTGCGAGATGGAACGGGCCGGCTCCTCCTGGCAGGACTCCTTGCCGGCCAGCACGGGCTCCCAGGTGCGCAGCGCCCGCTCGTCGTCGCCGGACGCCAGGTGGTGCAGGGCGCGGTCGCAGGTCTCGCACGCCTCGCAGTCGCTGAGCGGGACGCGGGCCCGGCCCGCCCACAACTCGTAGGCGGACACGGTGTCCTCGCCGGTGTGGACGGCGAGCCGGTAGGCCTGCCCGTAGTACGGCTGGAGGTCGAGGCCGGCCTTCTCGTAGCGGTCGCGCATCTCCGTCAGCCACTGGCGCAGGGCGGCCAGCGGTATCTCGGGCAGGCTGCGCAGGGCGCCGGCGACCCACTTGAACCGCCAGAACAGCTGGTGGCGCAGCCGGTCGTCGAACACCTCCGGCTGCTCGTCGAAGAGGTTCAGCAGCCGGGCGAACACGACCGGCGACTTCCGCGGCTCGGAGCCGTACGTGTACGCCTCCTGGAGTTCCAGCAGGGCGTGGATCAGCGGCACCGGCTCGCCGAACAGCTCGGCCGCCTCGGCGAGTTCCTCGGCGGTGACGGTGCGGGTACGGCCGTAGGGGAGGCGGTCGTTCTCCCGCAGCGCCTCGTACAGCTCGTCGGTGGTCTGGGGCGGGGTCTGCATCGTCAGCTGTCCTTGCGCAGGGCGTGGGCGAGAAGGTCGAGGAAGGAGCGGTTGATGAGGCTGGACTCGGCGGGCCTGAGCGGACGCCGGGACAGCAGCGCGGCCTGCCCGTACAGGGCCTCGGCGCTGGTGCGGGCCAGTTCCGGCTCGTCGATCGCGACGGCGGTGCGCACCAGCGGGTTCAGCTGGTTGAGGATCAGCTGGGCGCGCGGCGCCTCCTGCCGCAGGGCGCCCAGGATGTCGCCCCACAGGCCGCCCTCCTGCTCGCGGGCGAGCCGGGAGCGGGTGCGCTCGTGCCGGGCCTCCCGGCTGTCGACCAGCAGGGCGGGCGCGGACGCCGGCTGGAAGGCGCGCAGCGCCACGTCGCAGTCGAACACCGCGAGGGCGTCACGGGCCAGCGCCAGATAGGCCGCGGCGGCCAGCTCCGTCTCCCGGTCGACCGGGTCGAGGTGCGCGGTCAGGGTCGCCGGGTCGAGGTCGGCGACGCTCACCTCCGGCCGGATCTCGGGCAGCCGGTGCACCAGTTCGCGGTCGTAGGTGTAGCCGCCGTTGACGACGCCGAGACCGGCGGCCGACGCGATCGCCGCGACCTGCCGGAACTCCTCCACGCTGGACGTCACCAGCACGGTGCGGTGGGTGCGGGAGAACTCGTCGAGCGTGCAGTGCCCGTCGGTGGTCTCGAACGGCAGCCACGGCAGCAGCATCCGCAGGATCTCGTCGTCGTGCACGGCGAGCGACTTCACCGACAGGTGGTGGGCCCGGAGGAAGCGGTGCAGCAGCTCGGGGTCGCTGGCGGCGACGCGGGCGATCCACGCGCGCAGTCGCTCGGCCAGCGCGTCGCGCACCGCGGCCAGGGTGTCGTCCTCGTACAGGGACTCGCGGGACGCCGTCGGGCGCAGGCTCTCCGCGTCGACGACGCAGCGCACGAAGAACGCCCAGTCGGGCAGGATCTCCTCCGCCTGCTCGGACAGCAGCATGCCCTTGACGTGCACCCGGTGGCCGTGACGGCGCCCGGCCGGCACCGCCTCCGGCAGCACGCACGCGATGCCCTTCAGCCCCACGGCCGGCAGGTCCAGCTCGATGGTGTCCAGCGGCGCGAAGCCGAACACCTCCTCGCCGTACCGGGCGAGCGCGCGGGACCGGGCGCCCGGCGTCGGGTACGTCCGCGCCCAGGGCGCCTCCTCCGGGTTGACCGGCACGGCGGGGCCGCCGGAGCCGTCGTCGAAGGTCACCGGGTGCCGCAGCAGCGAGCCGAAGTGCCGTGCCAGGCCCCGCACCTGCGCGGGCGCGGTCCACTCGCCCGCGTCGGCGCGCGGGGTCAGGGTGACGGTGGTGCCGGGGGCGGGCCGGGCGGAGGCGGGCAGGGTGCGCACGGTGTAGCTGCCGTCGCCGCGCCCCCGCCACTCCACGGCGGGCGCGCCGGGCGTGCGGGCGGACCGGCTGACCACGTGGATCTCGTCCGCGACCAGGAAGCAGGACAGCAGGCCGATGCCGAACTGGCCGATGAAGTCGCCCCGTTGCTCGGCGATTCCGTCGGCACGCTTGCTGCTGCGGCCGATCGTGGCGAGGAAGGTGTGCACATCGGCCTCGGTGAGGCCGACGCCGTCGTCCTCGACGCGGACCACGGAGCGGTCGGCGTACAGCCGGATGCCGAACGAGCCGGCGGGCGCGGCCGGTTCGAGGGTGTGCCGGGCGGTGAGCGCGTCCACCGCGTTCTGCATCAGTTCACGCAGGTAGACGCGAGGGCTGGAGTAGAGGTGGTGGGAGAGCAGGTCGACGAGGCCGCGCAGGTCCACCTGGAAGGTGCGGTCGGCAGTGTTCTCGGGCAGGGTCATCGGGGGTCCGGGGTGTGAGGGCGTGCGGTGGCGACGGAGGGTGCGAGCCGGGGCTCAGAAGGCCTTGCGGAAGCGCGCGTACGCCTTCTGCGGCTCGGACATGTACGTCCACGGCCACTCGGTGTACGCGCCCTCCAGCTCGCGGAAGACGTTGGACGCGGTGCTGCTCCCGGCCAGGGACAGGGCCATGGCGAAGATGTTGTAGTCGCCCTGCCAGCCCAGGCGGCGCTCGTAGGCGTGGTGCAGGATGCTGCGCTCCGCCGCCTGCCTCAACTCGGCCCGGATCGCGGGCTGCTGCAGGCAGGCGCTGTCGTCGGACTCCACCCACTCCTCGATGTACGCCATGGCGACGGCACAGCCGAGCCGGTGGCCGTCGGGTGCGGCGGCGAACGCCGCGCGGGCGTACTCCAGGGCCTCCCCCGGCTCGCCGCCCCAGCGGGGCTGGAGCTGGGACAGCCATTCGAGGTGGACCTCCAGGTCGAGCGGGTCACGGCGCAGGGCGGCGTCGCGCCGGACCTCCGCGACCGGGGAGCCGAGCGACATGCCGCGTGCGGAGGTGAGCAGCCGGCGCCACGGGGTGATCCAGTCCGGACGCAGCTCGGCGGCCTCGAAGAGCTGCCGCTCGGCGACGCGGAGCCGCTCGTAGAAGATCTGCCACTGCTCGCGCGTGACGTCCACGGCGCGCGCGCTGGTCCGGGCCTCCCAGCCCCAGTTGACGTGCCGCGCCCCGGAGATCAGCAGGGCCAGGGCCCGGTGCTCCTCGTCCTCCTCGACGGCGCGGCCGATCCAGTCCTGCACCCCGTCCAGGTCGGCCAGCTGGCCGAGGACGTGGTGGTCGCGGCCCAGGTCGAAGGGGGCGAGGGCCGTCCTGACCGCCTCCCAGTCACCCGCGTCCGCGGCCTCCACGACGGCCAGCACACGCGTGTCCCCGAGGGCGCGCAGGACGTACGTCCCGTTCTTCCTGCGCGGCGCCGGCAGGGCGTACGGATCCGCCCCCGGCCCGCCCTCGCCCCTGCCGAACAATTTTCCGAACATGTCGCGCCCTCCCCAGGTCCCGCGTGATCGTCCGGCGCATCATAGGGTGCGCCACCGACACCGCTTCCACAGGGTTTTCACACCGGCCCCACGCGAACCTCGCAGGTGACGCCGGTGATCGCGACACATCCGGGCGAACGGCGGGAGTCAGCCGCGCAGTTCCGCCAGCACCGCGTCGGTGAACGGCGGCCACGCCTCGACCGCCCAGGGTCCGAACGCCCGGTCGGTGAGCGCCACGCAGGCCGCGCCCGCGTCCGGGTCGATCCACAGGAACGTGCCCGACTGGCCGAAGTGCCCGAAGGCGCGCGGCGAGGACGAGGCGCCCGTCCAGTGCGGCGACTTGCCGTCCCGGATCTCGAAGCCCAGCCCCCAGTCGTTGGGGTTCTGGTGCCCGTAGCCCGGGAGCACGCCCTTGGTGCCCGGGTACTGCACGGTCATCGCCGCGGCCACCGTCCGCGGGTCCAGCAGCCGCGGCGCCTGCACCTCGGCGGCGAACCGCAGCAGGTCCTCCACCGTGGACACACCGTCCTTGGCGGGGGAGCCCTCCAGCGAGGTGGACGTCATCCCCAGCGGCTCCAGCACCGCCTGCCGCGCGTACTCGGCGAACGGGATCTCCGTCGCCCTCTCCACGTGGTCGCCCAGCTGCTCGAACCCGGCGTTGGAGTACAGCCGCCGCTCGCCGGGCGCGGAGGTGACCCGGTGCTCGTCGAAGGCCAGACCCGAGGTGTGGGCCAGCAGATGCCGGACCGTCGAGCCGTCCGGGCCGGCCGGCTCGTCCAGCTCGACCGCCCCCTCCTCGTACGCCACGAGCACCGCGTAGGCGGCCAGCGGCTTGGTGACCGAGGCCAGCGGGAAGCGGCGCCCGGCCGGCCCGTGCGTGCCCAGGACGGTGCCGTCCGCCCGTACCACCCCCGCCGCAGCGGTGGGAACCGGCCAGTTCTCGATCGACGCGAGGCTCTTCAGCGACATGACGACGAGCCTAAGCGCTCACAGCCTGAGCTCCAGCAAAGGGTCCGGCCTGGGCGTGAACCCCAGCGACCGGTACAGGGGTTCGGCCTCCGGGCTGGCGGTCAGCCGGACCCGTCCGGCGCCCCGCTCGCGGAACCACTCCAGCAGCGCGACCATGCACGCCCGCGCACAACCCCGGCGGCGGACGTCCGGGTCGGTGGCGACGCTGAAGACGTGGCCGTCGGTGCCGAGCGGGTTCCGCGCGCCGCCGATGCGGTAGTCGAGCGTGCCGGCCACCGTCGCGGCGAGGGCGCCGGGCCGCTCCGGGTGGTCCACGACGAACACGGCGAAGGAGCCGTCCGCCGCCAGCCGGTCGCGCAGACCCGGCAGGGACACCGCGTGCCACGCGGTGGACGGGTCGGACCGGGCCATCGAGTCGATCATCACTTGGCGCAGACGCAGCACTTCCTCCGCGTCGTCGGGTGTCGCTCGGCGTGCAGAGATCATGCCCGCACGGTAGTCGGAGAACCCCGACACGTCCGCCCGATTCCGGCCGCGGTCGCTTGCCTGGAGCGCGCTCGAAGGATCTAGCGTGGACGCCATGACGGTGACGGAGACCACGGACACCAGGACCGGCACCTGCGCCGGACCCCCGCGAGGCGGCCGGCGGCCGGACGGCAAGGACAAGTACACGATCAGCGAGGTGGCCGCCCTCACCGGGCTGACCGCGCACACCCTGCGCTGGTACGAGCGCATCGGCCTCATGCCGCACGTCGACCGTTCCCACACCGGGCAGCGGCGCTACACCGACCGCGACCTCGACTGGCTCGCCCTGGTCGGCAAGCTCCGCCTGACCGGCATGCCGGTCGCCGACATGGTGCGCTACGCCGAACTGGTCCGGGCCGGCGACCACACGTACGCCGAGCGCTTCGAACTGCTCGAGGCGACCCGCGAGGACGTGCTGGCCCGCATCGCCGAGCTCCAGGGCACCCTGGCCGTCCTGGACCGCAAGATCAGCTTCTACGCGGACGCCGGGCGCGCCCCGGCCCCTGAGGGGCCCGAGGACCGCGCACCCGGTGACGACGACGCCGGGGGGCGCGGGGAACCGCGCGGCCGGCCACGGCGGACCCGCCCCCGGGGGACGGGTCAGAGCTCCGCCAGCAATTCCGCCTTCTTCGAGGAGAACTCCTCGTCCGTCACCAGCCCCGCCTGATGCAGTTCCCCGAGATGCCGGATCCGCTCGGCGATGTCCGCGGGATCCCGCCGAGCGGCGGTCGCCCCACCCGCGACCGCTGCCGGCGACGACATCGCCGGCACCGCCGCACCGTTCCGCGCCGCGGCCAGCACAGCCGCCGCGAACGGCAGTGACTCGTGCACGGGCCCGTACCCGAGCCCGAACACCACCGCGGCGGGGTCCTGGTCGGCCTGCGCCGGAGCCGGCACCGTCGTGTCCCGGCGCAGCAGCCGCAGATGGCCCTCGAACACCTCGGGCGAACGCCACTCCACCCCGCTCAGCTCGGAGACGGGAAAATGCTGGTCGCCGGCCTTCCACTTCGCTGAGGACGCCCCGGTCCAGAACCAGCGGAACGCTACCGACGTGCCGTCGAACGTCGCCTTGCCGTCGTACGCCTTGAACTGCAGCGGCGGCTCGGGCGCGGCCACCAGGTGGCGTTCGGCCGGGCCCGACTCGGTGAGCCGGTCGCGCAGTTCGTCGGCGTAGTACTCGGCGAGCGTCTCCCGCTCGGCGGGCAGCACCAGCCGGTAGGGGTCGCTGCTCTCCTTCAGCTGCCCGGCGGCCGCCTCCATCAGCGGGTCGGCTCCCGGCCGTGGTTCCAGCCGCAGGACCACGGTCCCGCGCTTCCCGGGCGTGAGGGTCACGCCCTCGACCGCCTCCAGCGGCACGCGCCGTTCACCGAGCGCCTGGAATAGCTTAGGTGTTCGAATCCCTCGTACGTAACGGATGAGCACGGAGTCGGACTCGAACTCCCAGGCGGCATGAAATCCGGCCAGTACGTCACCCATGCGGCTCATCGTATGCGGCACGAGCCTCCCCGTCCCCTCCCCCGCGTACACCGCAGTATCCCCGCCTCTACGCGCGTCCGGTAGGGGTCGTACCGGACAAACCCGCCAGGCACGCCCCGTCCCCGTGCGCGCACGACACCGCCGTGTATGCGCCAACCCCGATGCCCGCGAAGTTCCGCAGGCTGTCCGTCCCGGGCACGAAGTACCCGGCGTGCCCCTCGGCGTCACGGGCCGACAGCACCCGCGCGCCGAACCCGTCGGCCACCGGGTCGGCCCCGTGGCCCAGTCCGCCGAGCTCCAGGTAGGGCACGTCCTGGATCCAGTCGTCGGCGTCCCGCATCGCCCACACCCGGGCGGTGGTGCGCAGCTGGGAGGCGTTCTCCACCCGCATCCCCGGGCTGCCGGCCACGGCGATGTCGGACACCCGCTCCGGCAGCCCGCGCGCGGCCAGTCCGCAGACCACCGAGCCGTAGCTGTGGCAGAACAGCGAGACCGGGGCCAGGCCGGGCAGCCCCCGCACCATCGCGTCCAGCCGGCCCGCGCCCTCCTCCGCGCGCATCGCCGTGGCCGCGTCCATGCCGAGTCCGCTGGGCGTGGTGTAGTCGGCCCAGGCGATCACGGCCGTGCGGGTCGCGGGATCGGCGTCCCGCTGGGCCTCGTACAGCGACCTGGCCATCCCCGCGGGCGCGGAGTGCCTGCCGCGGGAACGCTGGAAGGTGAGCAGGTCGGTGTCGACGCCGGGGACGACCACCGACACCCGCTCGGCCCGGCCCAGGTCGCCGAAGACCTCGGCGACCCGCCCGGAACCCGCCGGGTCGAAGGCGAGGATGTGCCGGCCCGGCCGCATCAGCGCCTCGATCCGGTCCGTCCTGCGGGCCGCCTGCTGCCGGCCCGCGGGCGTGAGCCGGCTGTCGTGCAGTCGTCCCAGCTCCACCGCGCGCGCCTCGGCCAGCGCGATCCGGTTGGCGCGGTAGCGCAGTTCGACCGGCGCGCCGTTCATGTTGCCGACGGCGAGCGGATAGCGCTCGGCGAGCCGCAGCCGCTGCGCGTCGGTGAGCGAGGCGAAGAACCGGGCCAGCCGCGTGGGCGCCGACTGCGGGTCGGGCAGCCGCCTTCCGGCCACCCGGCCGTCCTCCCACGCGGCGAGCGACGCCTGCAGGGGAGCGGGGTGGCGCTGGTGGCGTCGTGCCGTCCAGCCGGTGGTCGCCAGCATCACGAAGACCACGGCGAGCGCCAGCAGCGCCCGCCAGACGTTCAGCTGAGGGGTGGTGTCGAAGGAAGTCACTGGAAGGACACATTAGGAGAACGGGGGTGTCTCGCGGGAGTCCAGTGACCGGGATCACGTTTCGCTGTGCCGATCCAGGGATGGGTCCGTATGCCGGTGCGCGGCGAGGGCCGGGCCCGCCGCGTCGCCGCCGACGTCGCCGCGGTCGCCGTCCTCGCCGCGCTGCTCACCGAGCGCGGCGAGGACACGGAGGCGCGCGCGGCCGCATCCGGCGGTTCTCTGACGGGCCGTCGGGCCGGATTTCGCTCATCAGGGTGAACCGGTGCGGTGATCCCTCCCCTCCGGACCGCGCCCAGGTCACAGTGGGTCACGTCCTGCGCAGGGCATGGGGGAGGACCGGCTGCGGCGCGCTGCTGGAGGGGGGCGGCGCGCAGGCAGCGGTCACCCGCCGTACGCACGGGGGGAATTCGTCACGAGAGCGGGGGTACCCGCCATGTCAACCAACCCATCAGGGAGTTGATGATGGCGAGCTTCGGACACGGAACGCGCAGGCACCCCCGCACCAGTGGCCGGACGTGGTCACGGTCCGGGCCGGATCGCGCGACGCTCGGGATCGTCGGAGCCATCTGCGCCGTCGCCGGTTTCTTCGTCCTGGGCATCATTCTCGGCCCGGTGGCGATGGTGTGCGGCTGGCTGGCGATGGGCCGCAGCTGGGCGGGCTCCCGCTCGGTGCCGGCCCTGATCGCCCTGGTCCTCGGCGCCATCGACACGCTCCTGGCCGTGATCTGGCTGGCCGGGGCGGGCGGCATCGGTTCCGGCATGCTCTGACACCCGGGCACCACACGGCTGAGCCCCCGGCGAGGCGCCGGGGGCTCAGCCGTTCCCGTGCTTACGCGTCGCCGCCCGCCGTGCCCGGGTCCGCGGCCGTCACGTCCAGCAGCTGGTACCGGTCGAGCGCCTGCTTCAGCACCGAGCGGTCCAGATGGCCCTCACGCGCCAGCTCCGTCAGCACCGCCAGCACGATCGACTGCGCGTCGATGTGGAAGAACCTCCGTGCCGCCCCGCGCGTGTCCGCGAAGCCGAACCCGTCCGCGCCCAGCGACTGGTACGTCCCCGGAACCCAGCGCGCGATCTGGTCCGGCACCGACCGCATCCAGTCCGACACCGCCACCACCGGCCCCCGCGCCGAGGCCAGCTTGCGCGTCACGTACGGGGTGCGCTGCTCCTCCTCCGGGTGCAGCAGGTTGTGCCGCTCGCACTCCACCGCCTCGCGCCGCAGCTCGTTCCAGGAGGTCGCCGACCAGACGTCCGCCTTGACGTCCCACTCCTCCGCGAGGATCTTCTGCGCCTCGATCGCCCACGGCAGCGCGACCCCGGACGCCAGGATCTGCGCCGGGTACGAGCCGCCCCGGCCCTCGCTGAAGCGGTACAGGCCCTTGACGATGCCCTCGACGTCCACGTTCTCCGGCTCCGCCGGGTGCTGGATGGGCTCGTTGTAGACCGTCAGGTAGTAGAAGACGTCCTCGCCGTGCGGGTGTTCCTCGGACGAGCCGTACATCCGGCGCAGCCCGTCCCGCACGATGTGCGCGATCTCGTAGCCGAACGCCGGGTCGTACGCGACGCACGCCGGGTTGGTCGAGGCGAGCAGCTGCGAGTGCCCGTCCGCGTGCTGGAGGCCCTCGCCGGTCAGCGTGGTCCGCCCCGCGGTCGCGCCGAGGACGAAGCCGCGCGCCAGCTGGTCGGCCATCTGCCAGAACTGGTCGCCGGTGCGCTGGAACCCGAACATCGAGTAGAAGACGTACACCGGGATGAGCGGCTCGCCGTGCGTGGCGTACGCCGAGCCCGCCGCGATCAGCGAGGCCGTGCAGCCCGCCTCGGAGATGCCGTCGTGCAGCATCTGCCCCTGCGGGGACTCCTTGTAGGCGAGCAGCAGTTCCCGGTCCACCGCCTCGTACTGCTGGCCCAGCGGGTTGTAGATCTTCGCGCTCGGGAAGAACGAGTCCATGCCGAACGTGCGGTACTCGTCCGGCGCGATCAGCACGAAACGGCGGCCGATCTCCTTGTCCCGCATGAGGTCCTTGAGGAGCCGCACGAAGGCCATGGTCGTCGCGATGGACTGCTGGCCCGAGCCCTTCTTCACGCTCGCGTACGCCTTGTCGTCCGGGAGCGCCAGCGGCTTGCTGCGCACCACCCGGGTCGGCACGTACCCGCCGAGGGACCGGCGGCGGTCGTGCATGTACTGCATCTCCTCCGTGTCCGGTCCCGGGTGGTAGTAGGGCGGCAGCCCGGACTCCAGGTCCTTGTCGGGGATCGGCAGGTGCAGCCGGTCGCGGAAGTGCTTCAGGTCGTCGACCGTCAGCTTCTTCATCTGGTGCGTGGCGTTGCGGCCCTCGAAGTTCGGGCCGAGCGTCCAGCCCTTGATCGTCTTCGCCAGGATCACCGTCGGCTGGCCCTTGTGCTCCAGGGCCGCCTTGTACGCCGCGTAGATCTTGCGGTGGTCGTGACCGCCGCGCCCCAGGTGCAGGATCTGGTCGTCGGTCATGCCCTCGACCATCGCGCGCAGCCGGTGGTCGTCGCCGAAGAAGTGCTCGCGGATGTACGCCCCGGACTCGGTGGCGTACGTCTGGAACTGGCCGTCCGGTGTGGTGTTCATCTTGTTCACCAGCACGCCGTCGCGGTCCTGGGCCAGCAGCGGGTCCCAGGTGCGGTCCCAGATCAGCTTGATCACGTTCCAGCCGGCCCCGCGGAAGACCGACTCCAGCTCCTGGATGATCTTCCCGTTGCCGCGCACCGGGCCGTCCAGCCGCTGCAGGTTGCAGTTGACGACGAAGGTGAGGTTGTCCAGGCCCTCCCGCGCGGCGATGCTCAGCTGGCCCAGCGACTCCGGCTCGTCCATCTCGCCGTCGCCGAGGAACGCCCACACGTGCGACTTCGAGGTGTCCGCGATGCCGCGCGCGTGCATGTAGCGGTTCATCCGCGCCTGGTAGATGGCGCCGATCGGGCCGAGGCCCATCGACACCGTCGGGAACTCCCAGAAGTCCGGCATCGACCGCGGATGCGGGTACGACGACAGCGCGTACGGCGCCTTCGACTTCTCCTGGCGGAACCCGTCCAGGTGCCGCTCGCTCAGCCGGTCCAGCAGGTACGCGCGGGCGTAGATGCCCGGCGAGGCGTGTCCCTGGAAGAAGACCTGGTCACCGCCGTCGCCCTCGTCCTTGCCGCGGAAGAAGTGGTTGAAGCCCACGTCGTACAGCGACGCGGAGGACGCGAACGTGGCGATGTGGCCGCCGACCCCGATGCCCGGGCGCTGGGCGCGCGAGACCATCACGGCCGCGTTCCAGCGGGTCGCGTTCAAGATCTTGCGTTCGATCTCCTCGTTGCCCGGGAAGAACGGCTCGGCCCGGGTGGGGATCGTGTTGACGTAGTCCGTGCTGCGCATCTCGGGCACGGCCACGCGCCGGGCGCGGGCACGCTCGATCAGCCGCAGCATCAGATAACGGGCCCGCTCCCGGCCGCGCTCGTCGACCGCGGCGTCGAGGGAGTCGAGCCACTCCTGGGTTTCCTCGGGGTCGAAGTCAGGAACCTGACTCGGAAGGCCGCCAATGATGATCGGGCTGCGATCGGATGCGGAAGCCACGCTGTTCCTTACCTGTCAGAGGGCCGGAGATGGGCCGCCGTCTCGCTCGTCACGGCCCGGTGTGCGCCGCTCCCATGCTCCACCCGGCGGCCGCGGACGTCATCTCTACCGAGAGGTAATCCCACGCCGGGGCCGGTACGGTGACGCAAGGGGCGAGTACATGCGAGTCTCGTACCCACAGACGGTTCCCAAACGCCCAAACAGGGCACAAAGGTGTGGTGTCCATCACTGTCGACGAGGGCGGTGTGCCTGAAGTTGCGGTGACCCGGCCAGGATCGTCACCGTTTCGGCGGTCCGCACGGCCGGGTACTTGCGCGATCCGTCCCGCCCGTGTGGACTACGGCCAATGCTTCGCGCACGCGCGTGGCTGAGTTATTCCCAAGACATGATCAGGAGGCAACCCGTGAGCGCGACCGCGGACCACGCGGAGGAGCGGACGAACCCTGCCGCCAGGCTGGGGTTCCAGCCCGGGCAGGTGGTCCAGGAGATCGGCTACGACGACGACGTCGACCAGGAGCTCCGCGAGGCTATCGAGGGCGTCATCGAGAGCGACCTTGTCGACGAGGACTACGACGACGTGGCCGACGCCGTTGTGCTGTGGTTCCGTGACGACGACGGCGACCTGACGGATGCGCTGGTGGATGCCACCACGTACATCGAAGAGGGCGGCGCGATCCTGCTGCTCACGCCGAAGACCGGCCGGGACGGCTACGTCGAGCCGAGTGACATCTCGGAGGCCGCCGCCACGGCCGGCCTGACGGCGTCCAAGAGCGTCAGCGTGGGCAAGGACTGGAGCGGCAGCCGACTGGCGACCCCGAAGGCCGCCAAGTCGAAGCGGTGACCCACCCCCGGACGGGCCGGCGACGACGTGCGTGGCACGCGTCGGCCCGTTCGCGGGGCCCTCGTCCGGCCTGCGTAGGGTGGTCGCACGGCACCACCCCGGAGCGACGAGGACGACGATGACGATCCCGGTCGGCGAGCAGGCCCCCGACTTCGAACTCAAGGACAATCACGGCGCCCCGGTGCGTCTGTCCGACTTCCGCGGGCAGAAGAACGTCGTGCTGCTCTTCTACCCGTTCGCCTTCACCGGTGTCTGCACCGGCGAGCTGAGCGAGATCCGCGATCGGCTGGAGCAGTTCGCCGAGCGCGACGCCGAGGTGCTCGCCGTCTCCAACGACTCCGTCCACACCCTCAGGGTCTTCGGCGAGCAGGAGAACCTGCCCTTTCCGCTGCTCAGCGACTTCTGGCCGCACGGCGACGTCTCGCGCGCCTACGGCGTCTTCGACGGGGACAAGGGCTGCGCGGTCCGGGGCACTTTCGTGATCGACAAGCAGGGCGTGGTGCGCCGCACCGTGACCAGCGGGATGACGGACGCCCGTGACCCCGGCGAGTACCTCGCGGCGCTCGACACCCTGTGAACGTCCGTCCCCAGGGCCTGCGGGCCCGGGGAACCCGTCACTAGGATCGATTCGTTGATCCGACATCCATGCACAACGGGGCATCCCGCCCCCGGGACACCAAGGGAGGACTCGTGGGAGTCAGCCTCAGCAAGGGCGGCAACGTATCGCTGAGCAAGGAGGCGCCGGGCCTGACCGCGGTCATCGTCGGACTGGGGTGGGACGTCCGCACCACGACCGGCACCGACTTCGACCTGGACGCCAGTGCCCTGCTGCTGAACAGCTCGGGCAAGGTCGCCAGCGACCAGCACTTCATCTTCTTCAACAACCTCAAGAGCCCCGACGGGTCCGTCGAGCACACCGGTGACAACCTCACCGGCGAGGGCGAGGGCGACGACGAGCAGATCAAGGTCAACCTGGCCACCGTCCCGGCCGACGTGGAGAAGATCGTCTTCCCGGTCTCGATCTACGACGCCGAGAACCGCCAGCAGTCCTTCGGCCAGGTGCGCAACGCGTTCATCCGCGTCGTCAACCAGGCCGGCGGCGCCGAGATCGCCCGCTACGACCTGTCGGAGGACGCCTCGACCGAGACCGCCATGGTCTTCGGCGAGCTGTACCGCCACGGCGCGGAGTGGAAGTTCCGCGCCATCGGCCAGGGCTACGCCTCCGGCCTGCGCGGCATCGCGCAGGACTTCGGCGTGAACGTCTGAGACGGGCACGTCCCGGGTACGCGCCCGGGCGGGCCGTCCCGTACGGCCATCGCCCGGGCGCCGCGCGCTGCGTGCGCGCGGCGCGCGGGGACGCCCCCGCGCGGGGGAGCGCAGGACCACCTGGAAAGACACTCGGAGGGGGACCAGCATCATGGGCGTCACGCTCGCCAAAGGGGGGAACGTCTCCCTGTCCAAGGCCGCACCCGACCTCACGCAGGTGATGGTCGGGCTCGGCTGGGACGCGCGCTCCACCACGGGCGCCGACTTCGACCTCGACGCCAGTGCGCTGATGTGCAGCGGCGGCCGCGTCATGGGGGACGAGTGGTTCGTCTTCTACAACCAGCTCACGAGCCCGGACGGCTCGGTGGAGCACACCGGCGACAACCTGACCGGCGAGGGCGAGGGCGACGACGAGTCCCTGCTGGTGGACCTCTCCAAGGTGCCGCCGCAGTGCGACAAGATCGTCTTTCCGGTGTCCATCCACATGGCGGACGAGCGCGGCCAGACCTTCGGCCAGGTCAGCAACGCCTTCATCCGCGTGGTGAACCAGGCGGACGGCCAGGAGCTCGCCCGGTACGACCTCAGCGAGGACGCCTCCACGGAGACGGCGATGATCTTCGGTGAGCTGTACCGCTACCAGGGCGAGTGGAAGTTCCGTGCGGTAGGGCAGGGGTACGCGTCGGGTCTGCGCGGTATCGCTCTAGACTTCGGGGTCAATGTTTCGTAAAGCCGCCACGGCGGCGGGGGACACCCGTTCACACACATGGGGTAGCCAGTGGTTCTGAAAACCTTCGGCTGGTCGTTCGCGGTGACCGCGCTCGGCCTGGTCGCAGCATTTCTCTTCGGGGGGTGGACAGCCTTCGGGATCGTGGCGATCCTCTCGATCCTCGAGATCTCGCTGTCCTTCGACAACGCGGTGGTCAACGCCGGAATCCTGAAGAAGATGAATGCCTTCTGGCAGAAGATCTTCCTCACCATCGGCATCCTGATCGCCGTCTTCGGCATGCGGCTGGTGTTCCCCGTCGTCATCGTCGCGGTCAGCGCACAGCTCGGCCCCATCGAGGCGGTCGACCTCGCGCTGAGCGACAAGGACCGTTACCAGGAGCTCGTCACCGATGCCCACCCGGCCATCGCGGCCTTCGGCGGCATGTTCCTGCTCATGATCTTCCTGGACTTCCTCTTCGAGGACCGGGAGATCAAGTGGCTGGCCTGGCTGGAGCGGCCGCTGGCCAAGCTCGGCAAGGTCGACATGCTGTCGGTCTGCGTGGCGCTGATCGTCCTGCTGATCTCCGCCGTGACCTTCGCCTCCAACGCCCACCAGCACGGCGGCGCGCACGTGGACAAGGCGGAGACGGTCCTGCTGGCCGGCATCGCCGGTCTGATCACCTACATGATCGTGGGCGGACTCTCCGGCTACTTCGAGGACAAGCTCGAAGAGGAGGAGGAGCAGGTACACGAGGAGGAGGAGAAGGCCGCACGCGAGGGCAAGCCCAAGTCGGTGATCGCCGTGGGCGGCAAGGCAGCCTTCTTCATGTTCCTCTACCTCGAGGTGCTGGACGCGTCCTTCTCCTTCGACGGTGTGATCGGCGCCTTCGCCGTCACCAACGACATCGTCCTGATGGCGCTCGGCCTCGGCATCGGCGCCATGTACGTCCGGTCGCTCACGGTCTACCTGGTCCGCCAGGGCACCCTCGACGAGTACGTCTACCTGGAGCACGGCGCCCACTACGCCATCGGCGCCCTGGCGCTGATCCTGCTCGTCACCATCCAGTACGAGATCCCCGAGCTCATCACCGGCTCCATCGGCGTCATCCTGATCGGCGCCTCCTTCTGGTCCTCCGTGCTCCGCAACAGGCGGCTCGCCGCGGCCGAGGCGGCCGCGGGAGAGAAGACAGAGGTCTCGTCCGGGGTGTGACAGCCCTCCCGATGAGGAACGCTCTCGACGGGGCGGCCACGAGGACCGGGTCCTCGTGGCCGCCCCGTCGGCCGTGCGGCGCACCGGCGCCCCGCGGCCACCGGCGGGGGCCCGACGAGTGGACATGGGGCGGGAATGGGTTTACTGGACGGACTGCGGCGCGGGCGGAACGACGACTTCGTCTCCGGCAACGCGGCCACGAACGCCATCGAGCTGACCAAGCGGCACCCACACGTGTCCCTGACCAAACAGGGCGCCGCCACCGGGCATCTGCGCATCAACCTGAGCTGGCAGATGCGCACCTCCGACTTCGGCGGCCTGCAGCGCGAGAGCCTGCTGCGCCACCCGTTCAGGGCGCTCAAGCCGCCGGAGGTCGTCGCGCACAGTCAGTCCATGGTCAACGTCGACCTCGACCTGGGCTGCCTGTACGAGCTGCAGGACGGCACCAAGGGCGTGGTGCAGCCCCTCGGCGGCTATCTGGGCGACGTCAACGATCCGCCGTACGTCAAGCTCAGCGGTGACGACCGGTTCGGCTCCGCCTCCGGCGAGACGATCTACGTCAACCTCGACCAGCGGGAGAACATCAAACGCCTGCTGGTCTTCGCCTACATCTACGACCAGACCCCGGCCTTCGACCGCACCAAGGCCGTCGTCACGCTCCACCCGAGCAACGGCCCGCGCGTCGAGATCTCCCTCGACGAACGCCAGCCGCAGGCCCGCTCCTGCGCGGTGGTGCTGATCGAGAACGTGAAGAACGAGATCGTCGTGCGCCGCGAGGTGCGGTTCGTCTACGGCTTCCAGGCCGAGCTGGACCGCCTGTACGGCTGGGGCCTGCAGTGGGGCAGGGGCTCCAAGACCAAGCCCCACCGCTGAGCCGCGGGCCGCCCGGGGCGCCCGTCGCGGTGCGTCCTAGCGTCCGATGAACTGCGGTCCCTGCGGCGGCAGCCGGAAGTCCGGGTCGGGCGCGCCCGTGGCCGGCGGCGGGAAGCCGTACCCCGCCTGTGCCGGCTGGGCGGCGGCCGTGGCGGGCGCGGGCGCCGGATAGCCGTACGTGGGACGGCTCGTCGGGTGCGGGTAGCCGTAGGCGGGCTGCGCGGCGGCGGGCGGGGCGGCCGGGGGCTGCTGCGGGGGGTAGCCGTACGCGGGCTGCGTGGGCACACCCGCGGGCGGCTGCTCCGGCGGCAGCGGGCGGGACACCTCCGGGACCGGCGGCACCTCCGGGACCGGCGGCACCGCCGGAACCTGCGGCTGCGTCACCGCGTCGGGCGAGATGCCCTCGGGGGCCTGCGCCGGGGGCTCGGGCGTGCTCGGCGCGGCGGACGTCTCCGGATCCCCGGCGGCCTCCGACTCGTCCACCGAGATGCCGAAGTCGGTCGCCAGGCCCTTCAGCCCGTTCGAGTAGCCCTCGCCGAGCGCCCGGAACTTCCAGCCCTCCCCGCGCCGGTACAGCTCGCCGCAGATCAGCGCGGTCTCCTGGCCCGTCTCAGGCTTGACGTCGAAGTGGGCCAACGCCTCCCCGTCGGGGTTCTGCGCGTCGTACAGCAGGATGCGCAGCGTCTTGACGCGGTCGAAGGTCACGCCGTCCGCCGACGCGACGAGGAGGATGCGGCCGACACCGGACTCGACACCGGCGAGATCTGTCTGGATCGTGTCGGTCAGGCCCTCGGTGACGCGCTTCTTGCCGAGCCGCCACACCTTCCCGGACGGGTGCCGGGGCTGGTTGTAGAAGACGAAGTCCTCGTCGGAGCGCACGCGGCCGTCGAGACCGAGGAGCAGCGCGGAGGCGTCGACGTCCGGCACCCCCTGCCCGGGCGACCAGCGCAGCACGGCGCGTACCGTGGTGGCCTCGAGAGGAACGTTCGACCCCTTCAGCATCGCGTGCGTCATGCCGTCATCCTGCCTTCTCCGGCCTGGCCACGACAATGCGGGGGGTCGGTCCCGACATCACGGGGTTACCTGAAGTTCATGCCCGGCGGGAACCGCCGACACGGGCTTCTACGTACTATTACCGGCCACCTTCCGGTGCTCCACAGAGTCCGCTACCGCCACGGGGGAGTTCAATGCGTCATTTCGGGCACATCGCCCCTGAGGTGCGGAAACGCCTCTTCTACCGGGAGCCCTGCGCGTTCACCGCCGACTCTCCGGCCCGGCTGCTGTCCGCGGCGCTCGGCGCCACGCTCTACAGCCCCGCCACCCGCCCCCGGCTCGCCGACGACGTCGTCAAGCAGGGCGCCCGCGGCGTGGTCTCCATGGTGCTGTGCCTGGAGGACTCCATCAGCGACGCCGAGGTCGTCGCCGGTGAGGAGAACCTGGTCCGCCAGCTCACCGACCTCGCCGCGCGGCCCGGAGCCGACCTGCCGCTGCTGTTCGTCCGGGTCCGGGAGCCCGAGCAGATCGGCGACCTGGTCCGCCGCCTCGGCCCCGCCGTGGCGGTGCTGTCCGGATTCGTGCTGCCGAAGTTCACCGCCGAACGCGGCCTGCCGTTCCTCGAGGCGCTCACCGCCGCCGAGTCCGCGAGCGGCCGCCGGCTGTTCGCCATGCCGGTGCTGGAGTCGCCCGAGCTGCTCTACCGCGAGACCCGCGTCGAGACCCTCGAAGGCATCTTCCGCGCCGTCGACAAGTACCGGGACCGCGTGCTCGCCCTGCGCCTGGGCGTCACCGACTTCTGCTCCTCCTACGGGCTGCGCCGCGGTCCCGACATGACCGCGTACGACATCCAGGTCGTCGCCTCCGTGATCTCCGACGTGGTCAACATGCTCGGCCGCGCCGACGGCACCGGGTTCACCGTGACCGGGCCCGTCTGGGAGTACTTCCGGGTGCAGGAGCGCATGTTCAAGCCGCAGCTGCGGCAGAGCCCTTTCCTGGAGGTGGAGGCCACCGCGCTGCGCCAGAGGCTCATCGAGCACGCCATGGACGGCCTGCTGCGCGAGATCTCCCTGGACCGGGCCAACGGCCTGCTCGGCAAGACCTGCATCCACCCCTCCCACGTGCTGCCCGTGCACGCGCTGTCCGTCGTCAGCCACGAGGAGTACAGCGACGCCCAGGACATCCTCCGGCCGGAACGCGACGGCGGGGGTGTACTGCGCTCCGCGTACACCAACAAGATGAACGAGGTGAAGCCGCACCGCGCCTGGGCGGAGCGGACCCTGCTGCGCGCCGAGGTCTTCGGCGTCGCCAACGAGGACATCGGCTTCGTGGAACTGCTCGCGGCGGGCCTGGCCGAGTGAGCGAGGGGTCCGGCGGAGTGACCGGGAGGCCGGGGGGAGTGGCCGAGGGGCCCGGCGCAGCGACCGGGAGGCCCGGCGCAGCGACCGGGAGGCCCGGGGGAGTGACCGAGAGGGAGAGAAGTGTGAACACCTGGTCCGGCACCTGGGTCGCCGAGCGGCTCGGCGTCGAGCTGGCCGGCGACGAACGGCTGCGCGGGCTGCTGGGGCTGGCGCTGCGCCGCAACCCCAAGCGGGCCCACCTGCTGGTGTCGAACGTCCTCGGCAAGCACGTGCCCCAGGCGCCGTCCGTGGTGTACGGACACGGCGTCGCGCTCGGCCGCCGGGTGCGGGAGCTGCTGGGCGAGGAGGCGGCCGGGCGGGCCGTCGTGCTCGGGTACGCCGAGACCGCGACCGGCCTCGGTCACTCCGTCGCCGACGGCCTGGGCGCCGCGCCCTGCCTGCACTCCACGCGCCGGCCGGTCGCCGGGGTCGCCACCGCCGGTGGTTTCGAGGAGTCGCACTCCCATGCCACCTCCCATCTGCTGCTGCCGGAGGACCCGGCCCTGCTGGCCGGGGACGGGCCGCTGGTGCTGGTCGACGACGAGTTCTCGACGGGCAACACGGTGCTGAACACCGTGCGCGCCCTGCATGCGCGGTATCCGCGGGAGCGGTACGTCGTCGTCGCGCTGGTCGACATGCGGTCGGCGGCGGACGCCGGGCGGCTGGAGGAGTTCGCCCGGGAGATCGGGGCGCGGATCGACCTGGTGACGACCGCGTCGGGGACGGTGCGGCTGCCCGACGGCGTCCTGGAGAGGGGGCAGGCCCTGGTGGCGCAGTACGAGGGCGCGGGTGGCGGTGGGGGGACGGCCGCGACGCCCACCGGGCCGCAGCCGCGCGGAGACCTCACGCGAGTGGACCTGAACTGGCCCGCGGGTCTCCCCGACGGAGGCCGCCACGGCTTCACCCCCGCCCACCGCGCCCGGCTGGACGCGGCCCTCCCCGCCATGGCGGCCCGAATAGCCACCGCCCTTCCCGAGGACGCGCACCGCGTCCTGGTCCTCGGCTTCGAGGAACTGATGTACGCCCCCCTGCGCCTCGCCGCCGAGCTGGAGCGCACCACCGGCGCCGAGGTGCGCTACTCCACCACCACCCGGTCACCCGTCCTCGCGGTCGACAACCCCGGCTACGCCATTCGCAGCCGCCTCGTCTTCCCCGCCCACGACGACCCCGCCGACGGCCCCGGCGAGCGGTACGCCTACAACGTCGCGGGCGCCGGCTTCGACGCCGTCGTCGCCGTCGTCGACTCGGTCGCCGACACCCCCGCGCTGCACGCGCCCGACGGCCTGCTCGCCCGGCTCGCCGAACACACCCCGCACGTCCTCCTCGCGGTCGTACCGTCGTACGTGCCCGCCGCCGCCCAGGACGTTTCCGAAAGGCCCGCCACCATGCTGCCCGAGCCCCTCCGAGGCCCCGCCTTCTCCTCGTACGCGCCCGAGGAGGTCGGCTGGCTGCTCCAGGACCTCTCGGACGTGACGCTGGAGGCGCCGACCGAGGAGCGCGAGGAGGCCATCCAGAGCGGCGGCGCCCACTACGCCGAGTCGCTGCCCGTGGAGTACCAGCCCAGCGAGCAGTACCAGCAGCTCTTCCACAACGCCCTGGACGCCTCGGCGGCCCGGCTGGCGCACGCCGTCGGCGTGGTCACCGAGATCGTCCTCGCCGAGCGGTCGCCCCGCCCGGTGCTGGTGTCGCTGGCCCGCGCGGGCACTCCGATCGGCATCCTGATGCGCCGCTGGGCGCAGCACCGCCACGGCCTGGACCTGCCGCACTACGCCGTCTCCATCGTGCGCGGCCGCGGCATCGACGCCAACGCCCTGCGCCGGCTGGCCGCCCACCACGACCCGCGCGACGTGGTGTTCGTCGACGGCTGGACCGGCAAGGGCGCCATCACTCGCGAACTCGCCCAGGCCGTCGAGGAGTTCGAGAAGACCGAGGGCATCAGCGGCTTCGACCCGGAGATCGCGGTCCTCGCCGACCCCGGTTCCTGCGTGCGCACCTACGGCACCCGCGAGGACTATCTGATCCCGTCCGCCTGTCTCAACTCCACGGTCTCCGGCCTGATCTCGCGCACCGTGCTGCGCGCCGACCTGGTCGGCCCCGACGACTACCACGGCGCGAAGTACTACCGAGAACTCGCGGACGCGGACCTGTCGGTGGCCTTCCTGGACGCCGTCTCCGCCCGCTTCGAGGAGGTCACCGAGGCCGCCTGCGCCGAGGCCAAGGACCTGCTCGCCGCCGACCGCACGCCCACCTGGGAGGGCTGGGCCGCCGTGGAACGCATCAGCGAGGAGTACGGCATCCACGACGTGAACCTCGTCAAGCCCGGTGTCGGCGAGACCACCCGGGTGCTGCTGCGCCGGGTGCCCTGGAAGGTGCTGGCCCGCGCCGGGGCCGGAAGCGACCTCGACCACGTCCGCCTGCTCGCCGAGCAGCGGGGCGTCCCCGTGGAGGAGGTTCCCGATCTGCCGTACACCTGCGTCGGGCTGATCCACCCCCGCTTCACCCGGGGCGCGACCGGCGCCGACGGCACGGCGGTGAGCCGCTGATGCCCGTCATCGTCGCCAGCGACCTCGACCGCACTCTCATCTACTCCGCCGCCGCCCTCGCCCTGACCATGCCCGACGCGCGGGCGCCCAGGCTGCTGTGCGTGGAGGTCCACGAGAGCCGGCCCCTGTCCTACCTGACGGAGACCGCCGCCCGGCTCCTCACCGAGCTGGGCGACGAGGCCCTGTTCGTCCCCACCACCACCCGCACCCGCAAGCAGTACCAGCGCATCAACCTCCCCGGCCCCGCCCCGACCTACGCGATCTGCGCCAACGGCGGCCACCTGCTCGTCGACGGCGTCTCCGACCGCGACTGGCACGCGCGGGTGCAGGCCCGGCTGGCCGACGAGTGCGCTCCGCTCTCCGAGGTGCAGGACCATCTGCTGCGCACCGCCGACCCCGTGTGGGTGCGCAAGCACCGGACCGCCGAGGACCTCTTCGCCTACCTCGTCGTGGAGCGCGAACTGCTGCGCGAGGAGTGGGTGAAGGAACTCGGGGAGTGGGCGGAGAACCGCGGCTGGACCGTGTCCCTCCAGGGCCGCAAGATCTACGCCGTGCCCAAGCCGCTCACCAAGAGCGCGGCCATGCGGGAGGTCGCCCGCCGCAGCGGCGCCGACCTGACCCTCGCCGCGGGCGACTCCCTCCTCGACGCGGACCTGCTCCTCGCCGCCGACCAGGGCTGGCGTCCGGGCCACGGCGAACTCGCCGAGGCCTCCTGGACGGCCCCCGGTATCCGGTCCCTGCCCGAGCGGGGCGTCCTGGCGGGCGAACGCATCCTCCGCGAGTTCCTCCGCACCGTCCGCTCCCGCTGAGCCGGCACCCCTACAGGCATCCCTGCCGGGGCCCGGCCGGGGGATCATTCGGGGCGGCGCAGGATCAGGGTGTCGGCGGCCGAGCGAGCGGGCCGGGCGTGCGCGGACGAGGTGTCGTCGGCCGCCCCGGCCTCGTCGGCGTCGGCGTCCGCCCCGTGGGAGCCGGCGCCCGCCGAGCCCCGTCCGGCGCGGCGGCTGCCGCCGCCCGAGCGGAACAGGCGTATGACCACGAAGGTCACCAGGGCCAGGGCGGCCGCGGCCAGCACCGCCTTCGAGTAGGTCGAGACGACGGACGTCACCTGGGTCCAGTTGTCCCCGAGCGCGTAGCCCGCGAGCACGAACGCGGTGTTCCATATCGCGCTGCCCAGCGTGGTCAGGCCGAGGAACAGCGGCAGCGGCATCCGCTCCACCCCGGCGGGTATGGAGACGAGGCTGCGGAAGAGCGGGATCATCCGGCCGAAGAACACCGCCTTCGACCCGTGCCGCAGGAACCACGCCTCCGTCTTCTCCACGTCCGCGACCTTCACCAGCGGCAGCCGTCTCGCCAGCGCCAGAGTCCGCTCCCGGCCGAGCAGCGCCCCCACCCCGTACAGGGCGAGCGCGCCGATCACCGAACCGGCGGTGGTCCACAGCAGCACGGCGATCAGGCCCATCCGCCCGTTGCTCGCGGCGAACCCCGCCAGCGGCAGGATCACCTCGCTGGGCACGGGCGGGAAGAGGTTCTCGAGCGCGATGGCGAGTCCGGCCCCGGGGGCGCCGAGGGCGTCCATGAGGTCGTTGACCCACTGCGGTCCGGCGTCCGTGCCCGAGGCCGCCGTGATCGTCTGCGCTGCGATGGCTGTCATGTCGTCCACGCTAGGAGATCGGAGCTGAAGGGTCGCTGAGGAAAGCCGCACGATCGCGTGCGGTTCTCCGCAGGGGGAATTGCGGTTTTCCGCAGTGTGTGCCCCGGCTCGGCCCGGCTAGTCTCGCGATCATGCGAGTCATGGCGCGGCGTGTGGTGCGGTGCGCGGTGGGCCTGATGTGGGGGGCCGCCGCGGCCGTCCTCGAGCTGCTCGGCACGGTCCTGGCCGGCCTGCCCCTCCTGCTCGTCGTGGCCTGGCCGCGGGCCCGCCGCGCCGTGCTCCGCCCGGTCCTCGCGTGCGCGCGGAAAGTGACGGAGCTGGAGCGGGCCCGGCTGCGGGTCTGGCTCCGGGTCCACACCTCTCCCGTGTACGAGGACACGCGGGCGCTGCAGTATCTGGCCTGTCGCTGGGCCCTCGGCGTGCTGGGCGCGGTGGTGATGCTCTCGGCGGCGGTCGGCCTCGGCTACGGCACGTCCTGGATGTACCTGTGGCTGCTGGTCGACGACGTGCGGAACACCGGAGCGGTCGTCTCCACGTCCCTCGCCGGCCTCTTCCTGCTCTTCCTGACCGTGCAGGGGATACTCGCCGTGGCCGAGCTGGAGGGGAAGCTGGCCCGCCGCATGCTCGGGCCGCGCCACCAGGAGGAGCTGGAGCGGCGCATCGCCGAGCTGTCCGCGAGCCGCGCGGCCGTGGTCGACGCGGTGAACGACGAGCGGCGCCGTATCGAGCGGGACCTGCACGACGGGGTGCAGCAGCGCCTGGTCGCGCTCGGCATGCTGCTGGGCCGCGCCCTGCGCAGCCAGGACCCTGAGCACGCGGACCGGCTGCTGCGCCAGGCGCACGAGGAGAGCCGGCAGGCCCTGGACGACCTCCGGGAAGTGGCCTGGCGGATCTACCCCACCACCCTGGACGAGGCGGGACTGCGGGCGGCGCTGGAGACGGTCGCCGAGCGGGCGTCGGTCCCGGTGCGGGTGGAGTACGGGCTGAGCAGGGAGCCGGCGCGGGCGGTGGCGACCGTCGTCTACTTCGTGGTCTGCGAGGCCGTCACCAACGCGGTGAAGCACGCGGTGCCGAGCCGGATAGTCGTCGCGGTCGGATCGGAGGAGGGAGCGTTGCGGGTGAGTGTCGAGGACGACGGCCGGGGCGGGGCGAACGCGTCGGGCAGCGGCCTGTTCGGGCTGGCCCGGCGGGTGGCCGCGCTGGACGGGCGCCTGGAGGTGCGCAGCCCGCCGGGCGGGCCGACGCTGGTGACCGCGGAGCTGCCGTGCGCGTGATCCTGGCCGAGGACTCCACCCTGCTGCGGGAGGGCCTGGTGCGGCTGCTGGCGGAGGAGGGGCACGAGGTGCTCGCCGCCGTCGGCGACGCGGACCGGCTGCTGGAGGCGGTCGCCGCCACCCCGCCGGACGTGGTGGTCGCCGATGTGCGGATGCCGCCGACCCACACCGACGAGGGACTGCGCGCGGCCCTGGAGATCCGCCGCAGCCGCCCCGAGGTGGGGGTGCTGGTGCTCTCCCAGTACGTGGAGAAGCGGTACGCGACGGAGCTGATGACGGAAGAGTCGGAAGGGGTGGGCTATCTGCTCAAGGACCGGGTCGTCCAGGTCGACGAGTTCCTGGACGCGCTGGAGCGGGTGGCCGCCGGACGCGCCGCCTTCGACCCGGAGGTCGTCCGGCAGTTGCTCGGCCGCACCACCCACGTCGACCCGCTGGCCCGGCTCAGTGCACGGGAGCGCGCGGTGCTGGCCGAGATGGCGCAGGGGCACACCAACGCGGCCATCGCACGACGGCTGCACATCTCGCAGAGCGCGGTGGAGAAGCACACCAACGCGATCTTCGACAAGCTCGAGCTGGCGGGCGGAGGGGAGGGCTACTCCCGCAGGGTGCTGGCGGT
Source organism: Streptomyces sp. DH-12 (assembly GCF_002899455.1). Taxonomy (GTDB): domain Bacteria; phylum Actinomycetota; class Actinomycetes; order Streptomycetales; family Streptomycetaceae; genus Streptomyces. The sequence continues at coordinate 5,306,932 of NZ_PPFB01000001.1, forward strand.
CCTCCGCTACCTGGGCAGCTGACCCGCCGGGCCCGGCGGCACGGTGTCAGCCGCAGCAGCCACCGCCGCAGCAGCCTCCGCCCCCGCCGCCCGCGCGGGGGGCCGGAGCCGCCGCGGAGGTGGTGCCGCCGACGGCGACCGTGGAGAGGAGCTTGACCGTGTCGTCGTGACCCGCCGGGCAGGCCGCGGGAGCGGAGGACTCCGCCATCGGACGGCTCAGTTCGAACGTGTCGCCGCAGGTGCGGCAGCGGAATTCGTAGCGAGGCATGGGCACAGGTTAACCGGACCGGTGAGGAGGTGGCCGGTCAGTTGGCGCCTGCGCCCCGCTCCTCCCGGATCTGGGCCACCACACGGCTCGCGGTCTCCCGGACCGCCTCGGTCTCGGTGAGGAACTGCCAGTAGTCGGGGTGGCGGCCCTCCAGCCCGGCGACGGCGCGTTCCAGCCGGGCCACGGCGTCGTCGAGCGGGCGGGCGTGGCGTGGGTCGGGGGTGTTGCGGCCGGCCATGGCGAGCCGCTGGGCGTCCCGGATGGCGAACCGGGTGCGGTCGATCTCCTGCTCGGGGTCCTTCTGCACGGCGTTCAGCCGGCGCAGGCGGTCCCCGGCGGCGGACACGGCCTCGTCGGTGGTGTTCAGCAGGGCCCGCGCGGTGGACAGCAGGGCGGTGGCGTCGGGCCAGCGCTGTTCCTCGCGGGCGGCCCGGGCCTCGGCGAGCCGGGCCTCCGCCTGCCGCACGGTGCGCTCGGCGAACTCGGGCACGCCCTGGAGGTCCTGCCAGCAGGCGACGGTGAAGCGCCGGCGCAGTTCGCTCAGCACGGGTTCGACCTGCTCGGAGCGGGTGGTGAGGGCCTGGGCGCGGGTGCGCAGGGAGACCAGACGGCGGTCGATCTCGGCGGCTCGCTCCGGCAGCCGCTCGGCCTCCACGCGGATCGCCTCGGCCTCGCGGGTGACGCGCGCGGCCCGGTCCAGGGTGGCGGGCACGCCGTGCTGCCCGGCGCCCTGGTTCAGCTTGGTCAGGTCGGGGGAGAGGGCGGCCAGCCGGGCGGCGAGGTCGTCGGCCTTCAGCCCGGAGCCGCGGGTGGCGTCGAGGGCCTGGGAAGCGGCGAGCAGTGCCTGCCGGGCGCGTTCGACGGCGGGCGCGAGCCGGGCGAGCTGGGTCTCGGCCTTGTCGAGCAGCGGGCCGAGCCCGTCGGCGAACCGGTCCAGGTCCTGCTTGACCCGTCCCAGCTCGTCCTTGGCGGCGTCCAGGTCGGCGCGCGCCCGGGAGGCCGTCGAGGCGTCCAGGTCGTCGCGGTCGAGGTCGTGGGCGTCGACGGCGCTGATGTAGCGGTGGCTGGCTTCGTCGATGCGCCGGCCGAGCGCGGCGAAGTCCTCGACGGCCCGGCGCGCGGCGGGCGAGTCGTCGACGGCGGTGATCGTCTCGATGGAGATCCGCAGGTCGCGCTGGGCGGTGTCGAGTTCGTAGAAGGCGGCGGCCGCGGCGTCCTTGGCGGCCTGCGCCTCGGCGCGCTGGTTCTCCGCGCGCCCGCCGAACCAGCGCCGGGTGCCGCCCCCGGCGAACGCGGCGGGCAGCACCAGCGCCGCGACCAGCGGAAGGACCGCAAGGGCGAGCGCGTCACGCAGGGGTCCGGGGGTGCGGCGGGCACGCCGTCCCGCCGGTTCGGGAAGGGATCGGCGCATGCGAGGCACGCGCGGCTCCGACGGCGAGTACGGCTGTGCTGGTGTCGCCGTCACATCCCTCTCCCGTACTGTCGTTCGCCCTGCCCGTTGTCATTCTCCCACCGGTACAGGACGAACACACGGGTCCGTCAGTTCGCCGTACGCACGGTGAGTTCGCCGTCGCCGGTGCGGGCGGCCACCACATGGGCGCTGGAGTCGTCGCGCGGTACGGACACGTCCTCGGCCCCGTCGCCGGTCGAGGTGTCCACGCGGTAGGCGCCCCGCGGCAGCTCGATGGTCGTCGAACCGTCGCCGCTGCGGGACTCCACCCGGTCGGGCAGGGCGGTGAGGACGAGGTGCACGGAGCCGTCGCCGCTGTGGGCGCGCACGGTGCGGGAGGAGACCTCGGCGCGCACCGGTCCGTCGCCGCTGCGCAGCTCCAGCGGGCCGCTGGTGTCCGTGACGCGGACCGGGCCGTCCTTGGTGCGGATGGTCAGCGTGTCGCGGAAGCCGCCGGCCCGGACGCTGCCGTCGTCGCTCTCGACGGTGACGCCGACGCCGCGCGGCACCTCGATGCGGTGCTTGGTGGAGCAGTCGGCGACGACGCCGGAGCACTTCTCGCGCAGCACCAGCCGGTCGCCGTCCATGGACCAGGTGACCTCCGGGTCGGAGCCGAGGGCGACGGTGCCCCGGAACCAGCGGGTGACCGCGATCTCGTCCGCCGGCTGCTTGTCGGAGGCGACGATCTCCAGGGCGGATTCGTCGGAGTCGATGGTCAGACTCGCCCCGGTCAGCTCGAAGGTGCGGTGGTCGGGCTCGTCGTCGGCCGCCGACGCCCCGCAGGCGCTCAGCGCCGCGCCGAGCACCACGGCGGCCCCGGCGAGCGCGAGGCCACGCGCCCGTACGGTGCCGAGGACGCCGGAGGCGCGGGCGGACGCGGCGGTGCGGGCGGACGCGGCGGTGCGGGCGGTGACGGGCATGACGGGCTCCCCCTGGGCATACGGCTGACGGGCGAACGGCCGCGCGGTGCGGCGGCGTCGGACGTCCTCGACCGTACGGAGGCGGGGGCCGCGGGGGGATCCGGCCGACCGGCGGATCCGGGGTGGGGATATCCCCCCGGGCCGGGGCGTACGGGGTTTGCGGGACCGTGACCCCGGCCATGTAGGCTGTCCACTCGACCCGGGCGGCGAGCACGGGCGAGGGTGCGTAGCTCAGGGGTAGAGCGCCTGCCTTACAAGCAGGATGTCGGCGGTTCGAAACCGTCCGCGCCCACACATGACAGGGGCCCCCGGAGCATCTCCGGGGGCCCCTGTGCCGTCGGGGAGCCACGGCGGCTCCCCGGGGGCTACGGCGACTGCCCCTCGTCCGGGCTCCCCTGGACGTGCTTCAGCGCGGAGCGGGCCTGCACGCGGTCGGTGCCGGTGACCTCGGACCAGTAGCGGTGGGTGCTGACGAACACCGCGAGCTCGTGTTCGCGGCGCCGGAGCTTCTCGACCTCGGCCTGCTCGTCCTCGGTCCAGCCGGGCGAGGCGGGGCGCTCGATCTTGCGCCAGCCGTGGTCGTCGCTGAACCCGTCGAGGGGTTCGACCGACCAGGGGAGCCGCTTCAGCAGGGCCGACAACTCGGCCCGGACCTGATGCAGTTCCTCCTGACCGGCGAGGAGGTCACTCGGAAAGTCATAGGTCGCAGCCACGGCCCAATGATACGCCTGTTCGAATATGGGTGGCGAGTTGTGCAAGGGTCTTCACTTCGTGGCCCCGGACGGCGGAAGGCGCGAGACTGGGGTCATGTGCCGGAGTATCAAGACCCTGCGTCCGCCCGTGCTCCCCGAGGAGGCCACGGAGGAGGACATCCGCGCCGCCGCCCTGCAGTACGTGCGGAAGGTGTCCGGCTTCCGGGCGCCGGCCGCCCACAACCGCGAGGTGTTCGACCGCGCGGTCGAGGCGATCGCCGAGGCCACGGCCGAACTGCTGGAGGACCTGGAGGTCCGGGGCGCCCCGGCCCGCCGGGCGGCGAACCGAGCGGCGTCACCCGGTCGCTGAGCCGCCGTCACCCTGCCCTCGGGGCTACCGCGCCTCCGACGCCTGCGGCTTGCGCATCAGGTAGCCCGCGCCCGCGCCCGCCGCGAACAGGGCGCCCACGGACACCGCCGTGGCCAGCCAGGTGGCGCCGAGCCACTGGCCGCCCACGTAGCCGAGGGCGACGCTGTAGCCGGCCCAGGACAGGCCCGCCAGGGCGGACCAGGGCAGGAAGTCGCGGGCGCGGCGGCGGGCGGCGCCGGCGCCGAGCGAGACCACCGAGCGGCCGGCCGGCGCGAACCGCGCGAGGACGACGAGACCGCCGCCGCCCCGGGCCAGCGCCGCGCCGAGGCGTTCCTGCGCGCCCCGCAGCCGGCTGGAGCGGGCGAGGGCCCGGTCCAGCCGGGCGCCGCCGCGCCAGGCGAGGCGGTAGGCGACCAGGTCGCCGAGGACGGAGGCGGTGGCGGCGCAGAGCGTCAGCATCAGGATGTCGGGCACGTAGGCGGCGGTGCTCGCGGCCGCCGCGGTGGCCGCGGCGATCACCAGCACCCCGCTGGGCAGCACCGGAAGGAACACGTCGAGCAGGACCGACAGGGCCACCACCGCGTAGATCCACGGGCTGCCGACCAGTGACCCGACACTCTCCACTCGCACTCCCCGTACGCCCCCGTGGGCCCGTGCCTGCCGCGCTGTCGCGGCGGAGGCGGCAGGAGTGGCAGGAGAAGCCGATGACAGCCATACAGCGTACGCGCGGCAAGTGACAGAAAGGTCACGGGGGGTTCGCGCGCCCGCCGCCCGCAGTTCGCGCGCCCGCCGCCCGCCGGCGTCCCGCGCCCGCACGCCGAGGCGCCCGCGCACAAGGCGTCCGCACACCAAGGCGCCCCCCGCGCGGGGTGCGGCGGGGGGCGTCCGGTGCGACTCGGTGGTCCCGTTGGGGAGGCGGGCGCCGTGGGGAGGCGTCGGCGGTCGTGCGGGTGGGTGAGGTGATGCGGTGCGGTCAGGCGGCCACAGGGGCCTGCTCCGCCGGCCGCCCGTGCCGCGCGGAGGCACGCCGGGCGAGCAGGCGGTCCAGGCCGAAGGCGCCGGACCCGGTGAAGATCAGCAGGAACATGGCCCAGCAGTACATGGCCGCGCCCTCGCCGTGGTTCTCGATCGGCCAGAGGGCCTCGGGCTGGTGCACCTTGAAGTACGCGTACGCCATCGCGCCGGACGATATGAAGGCGGCGGCCCGGGTGGCGAGGCCGAGCAGGACGAGCCCGCCGCCGACGAGTTCGATCACGGCGGCGTACCAGCCCGGCCAGGCGCCGGTCTCGACGGTGCCGCCGCTGCCGTCCATGCCGCCGAACAGGCCGAGCAGGGACACGGCGCCGTGGCAGGCGAAGAGCAGGCCGACGACCATGCGGAACAGGCCCAGGGCATAGGGCTGGGCGCTGGTGAGGCGTCCGTTCATGGGGGGTCTCCTTCGGTCAGGCCGGCCCCCGGACGAGGCCGGGTCCTGGGGCGGAACCGAGTCGGAATCCCACGTTAGGTGCGCCTAAATCTTGCTTGCAAGTTCAACATTTGGCCACGGCTTCGGCCCCTTTTGCTCCCCTCCCGTACGCCCCCGCCGCACGTCACCGCGCGCCCCGCCGCGCCTCCTTGATCGGCGGAATGACCGGAACCGCCCCCCGTTGCACAGCGGACTCACAGGTGTCCGCGGGTCTCAGCGGCTCAACCGCCGTTCCATCACGCGCCGCAGCCGCACCCCGGCCTGCTCCTGCTGGGCGTGCTCCAGCCGCAGCACCGCCGTACGCCCCCGGGTGGCCAGCGTCATGAGCTGGTTGCCGAACCACGGCCCGCCCGTCCTGCGCCAGTGGACCGGCGGCCGTCCCAGACCGCCGTGCCGCGCGAACACCCGCCCCAGCCCCCGGGCGGCGGCGCTCCAGCCGAAGCGGAAGCCCATCCGCATCGAGGCGGGGATGGAGTTGTGGACCGGGGAGCAGGTCAGCTGCACCACCCGTGCCCGCGGCTCCGCGCGCCCCGGCCACTGCGGCTCGGCGACATAGGCGTGGTGGACGTCCCCGGACAGCACGCACACCGTGGCGGGCGCGTCCGGGCCGCTGCCCGCGTCGGCGAGCAGCTCCGCCAGCTCGCCGAACGAGTCCGGGAACGCCGACCAGTGCTCCAGGTCCGCCGCGCGCCGCAGCTTCTCCCCGAGCCGCGCCCAGCGCGGGCCCTTGTCGCCCCGGCACAGCACGGAGCTCCACACCTCGACGTCGTGCACCAGGTGGGGGAGCAGCCAGGGCAGCGACGTGCCGACGAGCAGGTGGTCGTAGGAGCCGCGGCCGTCGAAGACCTGGGAGCGCAGCCAGTCGGCCTCGCCCGGGTCGAGCATCGAGCGCCGCCCCTCCTCGAGCACCCGGGCCGCGCGGCTGTCCACCATGACCAGCCGCACCCGGCCGAAGTCGCGCCGGTAGCTCCAGCGCACGGCCGTCGCGTCGGCCTCCGCCTCGGCGGCGAAGTCACGCAGCGCGGCGGTGCCGTCGGGCCCCTCCCGCACGGCCGCGTGGACGGGGTCGGCGTCGGCGTCGGCGGGGGAGAGGTTGCCCAGGTGCTGGTACACCCAGTACGACATCAGTCCGCTGAGCACCCGCTCCCGCCACCACGACGTGGCGCGCATGTCCTCGACCCAGGAGGCGGAGGTGTTCCAGTCGTCGATCACGTCGTGGTCGTCGAAGATCATGCAGGTGGGGACGGTGGACAGCAGCCAGCGCACCTGCGGGTCGAGCCAGGACTCGTAATAGAGGTGGGTGTACTCCTCGTAGTCCGCCACCTGGCTGCCGGGCGGCTCGCTCAGGTCGCGGCGCGCGGCGAGCCACTCCCTGGTGGCCTCGGAGGTCTCGTCGGCGTACACCTGGTCGCCGAGCAGCAGCAGGACGTCGGGCCGCTCGCCCTCGGGGTCGGCGGCGATGCGCTTGGCGAGGGCGTCCAGGGCGTCGGGCCCCACCGGGTCGGGCTCGCCGGTGGGCGGCGAGGCCCAGCGGCAGGAACCGAAGGAGATGCGCGCCCGGTCGTCGGAGGCGGGGGTGCGGATCACCGAGGGCGGGAGCGACGGGAACGGCTCCTGGGCGGAGGGCCACACGCGCTCGCCGTCGACGACGACCTCGTACGGGGTGGCCGTGCCCGGGGCGAGGCCGGTGACCCGGACCAGCGCGTAGTGGTGGCCGCACACCTGGAAGGTGCCGGAGGCCCCGCCCGCGCCGTCCGGGCAGCGCACCTCGACGGTGCCCGGTCCCTCCGTCTCCGCCCAGACGGTCGCGGACGACCCGTCGACGTACCTCAGCAGCGGTCCGAGCCGCAGTCCGGCCATGATGACCCCTTCCTCCGTAGCCCCGTACGGTACGCAGCGACGGAGGCCACCGGGGAGATCGGCGCACCCGGCGGCTCGGACCGCGCTGCCTCAGCAGTTGTTGAGGTACCCCTGGAGGGCGGACTTCTCGGCCGAGTCGACGGCCAGGTCGTAGTGGTACTTCACCTGGACCCACGCACGGACGTACGTGCAGCGGTAGGCCGTGCGGGACGGCATCCAGGTGGCGGGGTCCTGGTCGCCCTTGGCCTGGTTGACGTTGTCGGTGACGGCGAGGAGCTGCGGGCGGGTCAGGTCGTTGGCGAAGGCCTGGCGCCGGGCGGTGGTCCAGGAGCCCGCGCCGGAGTCCCAGGCCTCGGCGAGCGGCACCAGGTGGTCGATGTCCACGTCGGACGCGGCGGACCAGGTGGCGCCGTCGTACGGGGAGTACCAGCTGCCGCTGGTGGCGGCGCAGGCGGAGTCGGTGACGACGTTCGAGCCGTCGCGCTTGAGGACCGTCTCGCGGGTGTTGCAGCTGCCGCTGATCGTGACCCAGTGCGGGAACAGGTCGCGGTCGTAGCCGGTGCGGCTCTCGGTGCGCACGGGGAGGGTGGCGAGGTAGCCGCGCGCGGTGGCGGCGCTCACCGGGGTGGGGAGGGCGGCGGAGGCGGCCGGGGCGTTGAACAGCCCGGCGGAGGCTATGAGTCCGGTGAGCGCCGCGGCTATGCTGAGCCGTCGACGCGCGTAGAGCTTCGACATGCGAACTCCCTTGAGGGATGCGGGCGTTGGCGTGCGTGCGGGGGAATGCTCGCGGCGCCGTGTTGCCGGGAGGCGAGGGTCCGGTAAGAAGCTAATGACGCGCTCATGACACGTCTACGGTTCGGTGTGAAGTTTCCGCGCACGGCGGTGTGCGCGGCCGGGTCCGGCGCCCGTCTCCCGGGTCCGGGCGGACCTCGCGTACGATGGACGGCGCAGAAGGGGAGTAGCCCTGTGCCGGACCGTCGACATACTGCTCAGCCCGCCTGAGCCGGCGCCCGGAGGCAGACCCGTGAGGGTCCTGCCGGCGAGACCTTCGGCAAGCAGTGCACGCTCGCGCCGTACGGCACGGGCGTCGAAGTGTGCTGCCGTGCCGAGGCGTCTTGCGCGCAAGCTCATCACTCTCGGCGGGGCGGCCCCGACCGATCGAGGAACCGTTGATCAGCCTGACCGTGACGGCCGTCGTCTTCGGCGTCGTCTTCCTGGCCGAACTGCCCGACAAGACCGCGCTCGCCGGCCTCGTCCTCGGCACCCGCTACCGCGCCTCCTACGTCTTCGCCGGCGTCGCCGCCGCCTTCGCGGTGCACGTCGCGCTGGCCGTGGCGGCGGGCAGCGTGCTGACCCTGCTGCCGCAGCAGCTCGTGCACGCGCTCACGGGTGTGCTCTTCCTCGCCGGCGCGGCGATGCTGCTGCTCAAGAAGGACGAGGGCGAGGAGGAGGTCCGCAAGCCGGAGGACCAGTCCTTCTGGAAGGTCGCCGGGGCCGGGTTCATGCTCATCCTGGTCGCCGAGTTCGGCGACCTGACACAGATCATGACGGCCAACCTCGCCGCCCGCTACGACGACCCGCTCTCCGTGGGCCTGGGGGCCGTGCTGGCGCTGTGGGCGGTGGCCGGTCTCGGCATCGTCGGCGGCAAGGCGCTGATGAAGCGGGTGCCGCTGAAGCTGATCACGCGGATCGCGGCGCTGCTCATGCTGGGCCTGGGCGTGTGGAGCCTGTGGGAGGCGGTCGCCGGGTGACCGGGGGCCGTCCCGTCGGTGAACACCCCGTGGGGGTGGTGGCGGGACGTGGGGTACGTTTTGTACCGTGGATGAACAAAGTGGCTCCCGCCCGCTTCCCCTGACCGGCGGGCGGGGCCGCTCTGTCCCGCAGGGAATCCGTCCCCACGGTCCGCACGGGATCCGTGTCCCCACGGTCCCGTACCCCCCGCCTTGGAGCAGCCGATGACGGCCACCACCGCCGTACTCCCCGCCCGCGCCCTCCTGCTGGACATGGACGGCACCCTCGTCAACTCCGACGCCTCGGTCGAGCGCATCTGGCGCCGTTGGGCCGAGCGCCACGGGCTGGACGGCGACGAGGTCATGAAGGTGGTGCACGGCCGGCAGGGGTACGCCTCCATGGCCCTGCTGCTGCCGGACCGGCCCATGGAGCAGAACCACGCGGAGAACGCCCGGCTGCTCGCGGAGGAGACCGCGGACACCGAGGGCGTCGTCGCGATACCGGGCGCCCGCGCGTTCCTCGCCTCCCTCCACGGGCTGCCGCACGCGCTCGTCACGTCGGCGGACGTCGCCCTGTCCACGGCGCGGATGGCCGCCGCCGGGCTCGAACAGCCCGCGGTGCGGATCACCGCCGAGTCGGTCGGCGCGAGCAAGCCCGACCCGGAGGGCTTCCTGAAGGGCGCGGCGGAGCTGGGCGTCGACCCGGCCGACTGCGTCGTCTTCGAGGACTCCGGCGCGGGGATCGCCGCGGGGCGCGCCGCCGGGATGCGGGTGGTCGGCATCGGCCCGCGGGCCGGCTTCCACCAGCCGGACGTCGTCGTCCGGGACCTGACCCAGGTGCGGGTCGAGCGCACGCCGGAGGGGACGATCCGGCTGCACATCTCCGCGTGAGGGGCGACCGGCTCCGGTGACGCGGTCCCGTCAGGGCGCCTGGGTCTCCGTCTCCAGGCGGCTGCGGGTCTGCGGGCCGTACACACCCAGTTCCTCGGTGATGCCGCGGGACCACTGGTAGTGGCGCACGCCTTCCTCCACCCGGTGGCTGTACCGGCCGTCGAGGTCGCCGTGGTACAGCCACAACTGGCGCAGACGCTGCTGGAGTTCGACGACCCCCGGTCCCCGGTCGCCGCGCCGCAGCACGGGGGCGGCGCCGACCGGCTCCTCCGGCTCCGGGGCCGCCGCGGGCGCGGAGGACGCGGCGCCGGCCGACGGGGTCGCCGACGGCTCGGCGGACGCGGACGGGCTCGGCGCGGAACTGGACGCCGAGGGCGACGGGGACCCGGACGCGCTCGCACTCGCGCTCGCGGACGGGGAGCCCGACGCGGACGCGGACGCGGTGGGGGAGGCGGACGAGGCGTCGGGGGACGGCTCCGCCGAGGGGGCCGCGGACGACGCGTCCGGCACGCTCGCCCTGATGTCGTCCGGGGCGGCGGTGTTCCGCGACGGCGTGTCGTACGAGAACAGCCCGCTCGCCCAGCCCGCCGCGCCCAGGACGGCCACGGCCGCGCCGGCCGCCGCGATCAGCGCGCCGCGCCTGCGGCGGTCGCGCGGCGCGGTGGCGTCGGGCCGGGGGACCGCCGTTTCCGCGGGCACCGCCGCTTCCGCGGGCACCGCGCGGAGCGGACGCGTGGCGTCGTCGAAGAGGCCCAGATCGTCGGCGTTCGGCCGTGCGGTGCCGGGGGCGAGGGGCGTGGGCAGCACGGACGTGCGGTCGTCGGCGCCGGGGGCGACGGTCTTCCGCACGGCCGTGGCGTCGTCGAGTCCGGGGGCGGCCGCCGGGGCGGGGGCGCCGGGCGCGGCTGCGGCGCCGGACTCCTCGGCGTCGGGCGCCGCGCCGGCGGGGCGGACGGCGCGCAGCGTCATGGTGGCGTCGGGGGCCTCCGGGCCGGCGGATTCCGCCGGCGCCCGCCGTCCGCCGGGCGCGCCGGCGCCGGCCCGGTCGGCGGCGCCGGGTGCCGCGTCGGCGTGGCCGCCGGTGCGCGCGGCCCCCGCGCGGGGTGCTCCGGTACGGGGCGTCGCCCCGGCGCCGGCGGCATCCCCCGCTCCGGCTCCCCCCGCTCCGGACGCGGCCGCGGAGCCGGGCGCTGCCCTGCCGGTCCCCGCGACGTCGGGGCGTACGGCCTCCGGGGCCGTGGTGGCGTCGGGCGCTCCCGCGCCCCCGCTCACGGGTGTCCGGGAGGCCTCGGGCGCCTCGGGGGCGGGCGGCGCGCCCGGTTCCGTCGCCTGGGGCGACCCGTCCGGCGTAGTGCTGCCCGGGCGGCCGTTCAGGTCGACGTAGGGGCGTATCCGCAGGGGGTCGAAGTCCTCCGCCGCGGCCGCCTCCGCCGTGCGGGCGTCGCGGAGGGCGTCGGAGGCGCGTCGGGTGCAGCCGCACGACGGAGTGTTGTCGGTGTTCCTGGGCGCACCGCATTCCGGGCACGGGTGCCCGTCCGGCTGGTCCACGTGTCGTCCCTCCCCTCGCGAACTCCAGAGATTATGCAGATCATCTTCACACTCGCGTCCGCGCGCCCCCGGAATCAGAACTTCCGGTAGGACTCAACAGGCCATATGCGGTCACTCCGATCACGATGGAGGGTGGAACGAGAACCTCTGGAGGTCTGCATGGCCGGGGACGCGCACCGTTCGGCGTCGGACACGGGATCCGCACGACCCGCACGGCCCGCACCGCCGGACGGTTCGACGGGGACGGGCGGCGCCGGCGAGGACCAGGTGTCCGGCAGCGTCCTGCTGTCGATCGGCGCGCTGCTGCTCGGCCTGCTGCTGGCCGCCCTCGACCAGACGATCGTCTCCACCGCCCTGCCGACCATCGTCAGTGAGCTGGGCGGCCTGGAGCACCTGTCCTGGGTGGTCACCGCCTACCTGCTGGCGTCCACGGCCGCGACCCCGCTGTGGGGCAAGCTCGGCGACCAGTACGGCCGCAAGCGTCTCTTCCAGACCGCCATCGTCATCTTCCTGGTCGGGTCCGTGCTGTGCGGGGTGGCGCAGGACATGCCCCAGCTGATCGGGTTCCGCGCGCTGCAGGGCCTCGGCGGCGGCGGACTGATCGTGCTGTCGATGGCGATCGTCGGCGACCTGGTGCCGCCCCGCGAACGCGGCCGCTACCAGGGCCTGTTCGGGGCGGTGTTCGGCGCGACGAGCGTGCTCGGGCCGCTGCTCGGCGGGCTGTTCACCCAGCATCTGAGCTGGCGCTGGGTGTTCTACATCAACGTGCCCGTCGGGATCGTCGCGCTCGCCGTCATCGCCGCCGTGCTGCACATCCCCCGCCGGTCGGCCAAGCACGTGATCGACTACCTGGGCACCTTCCTCATCGCCTCCGTCGCCACCTGTCTGGTGCTGGTCGCCTCCCTCGGCGGAACCACCTGGGCCTGGGCGTCGCCGCAGATCATCGGACTCGCGGTGCTGGGCGCCGTGCTGATCGTCGCCTTCGTGGCGGCGGAGCGCCGGGCCGCCGAACCGGTGCTGCCGCTCAAGCTGTTCCGCGTGCGGACCTTCACCCTGTCCGCCGTGATCAGCTTCATCGTCGGCTTCGCGATGTTCGGCGCGCTGACCTATCTGCCGACCTTCCTCCAGGTGGTCCACGGCATCAGCCCGACCCTGTCCGGGGTGCACATGCTGCCGATGGTGGCGGGCATGCTGCTGTCCTCCACCGGCTCCGGGCAGATCGTCAGCCGCACCGGCCGCTGGAAGGTGTTCCCGATCGCGGGCACCGCCGTCACCGCCGTCGGACTGCTGCTGCTCCACCAGCTCGACACGCAGAGCTCCACCGCGGTGATGAGCGCGTTCTTCTTCGTCTTCGGCCTCGGCCTCGGCCTGGTCATGCAGGTCCTGGTGCTGATCGTGCAGAACGCCGTCCCCTACGAGGACCTCGGCGTCGCCACCTCCGGGGCGACCTTCTTCCGGTCCATCGGCGCCTCGTTCGGCGTCGCCGTGTTCGGCGCGATCTTCACGGGCCGGCTCGACGACCAGCTCACCGCCGCCTTCCGCGGCGCGGATCTGCCGCCCGGCGTCTCGCCCGGGACGCTGGAGGCCGACCCGCGCGGCATCGGCGCGCTGCCGCCCGCCCTGCGCCCCGCCGCGCTGGACGCCTACTCCACGGCCATCACCGACGTCTTCCTGTACGCCGTGCCGATCGCGCTGCTGGGCTTCGCGCTGGCCTGGTTCCTCAAGGAGGACCCGCTGCGCGCCTCGGTCACCGCGCCCGACGCCTCCGAGACCCTGGCCCCGAACCCGGTGGAGCGCTCCTCGCACGACGAGGTGTGCCGCGCGCTGTCGGTGCTCGCCACCCGCGAGGGGCGCCGGGAGATCTACCGGAGGATCACCGACCGCGCGGGCTACGACCTGCTGCCCGCGTCGAGCTGGCTGCTGCTGCGGATGCGCCGCCACGGCTCGGTGGAACCGGCCCGGCTCGCCGAGCGCAACCCCGTCCCGCTGGACGTCGTCCTGGAGGCGTCGCGGCAGGTCGAGAGCCGGCACCTCGCCGTGCGCCGGGGCGTGGACATGGTGCTCACCGACGAGGGCCGCGAGGTGAGCGAACGGCTGGCACGGGCGCGCGAGGAGTCGCTGGCCGAGCTGCTGGGCGACTGGTGGGGGGCGGACCGCCCGACCGACCTGGTGCAGCTCGTGCACGAGCTCAACGACGAGCTGTGCGGCTCCCGTGAGGAACGCCCCCGGGGCGCCCGCGCGGTGACCCCGGCGCGCTGAGGACCGCCTGCCCGCCCGGGCTCAGGCGAGCCGCTTGGCGAACCAGTGCTCGGCGTACGGTTCGTCGTTGTGCGGCTCGGTCTCCGTGTAGCCGAGGCGGGCGTACAGGGCGCGGGCCTCGACCAGGTCGCCGCGGGTGTCCAGGATCATCCGGCGGGCGCCGCGGGCCCGCGCCGCCTCCTCGGCGGCCCGCACCAGCAGCGCCGCACCGCCCCGGCCGCGCATCCGCTCCTGCAGGAACACCCGGGTCAGCTCGGCGGCCGTGCCGTCCGGTGACAGCCGGATCCCGGCGCTGCCCGCCGGCGCGCCCGCGTACCGCGCGATCAGCAGCAGCCCGCGCGGCGGGACGAGGTCGGCGCCCGACGCGGCGGCGATCTCCCGCTCCAGCTCGTCCGGGTCGGTCCGGCGCCCCTCGTGCCGCAGATACCAGCGGTCGCTGACCTCCGTGCAGTACGCCCGCCAGAGCGCGAGGGCGGCGGGCGAGTCGGGGCGTTCCGGGGCGACGGTCCAGGTCATGGCGGCATTGTCGGTCCCCGACAGGACGTCCGCGCGAGCGGGTCGGGGCGGCGGGGGACGCCGGTGGCGGGGGCGGGCCTCTGCGCCGTGCAGTTTGTGCGCGGTGCATCGGGCAACCCGATGGGCGAACCGGCTCGCGAGGAGTGCCGGTTGGGACGAGAACCCCCGGAAGGCATCATGTCCACTGGCCTGATCATTGCGTTGATCGTGATTGTCGCGGTCGTTGTCGCCGTCGCGGTCGTCCTGACCCTGCGCGCACGCGGCCCGCGGCACGGAGCGAACCTCAAGCGGCGCTTCGGTCCCGAGTACGAGCGTGCCGTCGCACGGCACGACGGGGACACCAGGGCCGCCGAGCGGGAGCTGGCCGAGCGCGTGGAGCGCCACGGCTCCCTCCAGGTACGGCCGCTGGAGCCGGCCGAGCGTGAGCGCTACGAGGCGCGCTGGACGGCCGCGCAGGAGCGGTTCGTCGACGCTCCGCGCGAGGCGGTCGTCGAGGCGGACCGGCTGATCGCCGAACTCGCCGGCACGCGCGGCTTCCCCGCCGGCGAGCAGTACGAGGAGCAGGTCGCCGCGCTGTCCGTGCACCACGCCCACCACGTCGAGGGCTACCGCCGCGTGCACCGCGTCGCGCGGGCCCACCCGGACGGCGCGCACGACGGCAGCGCCGGCACGGAGGAGATGCGCGAGGCGATGGTCGAGGCGCGGGCGCTGTTCGAGGAACTGGTCCGGCCGTCGCGGCAGGACGGCGCACGCCGTGCCGCCGCCCCCGCCGCCCACCGCGGCGGGCAGCGCACCCCGTCGCTGCTGCACCGCCGCCAGGCGAAGGAGAGCTGATCGTCATGCCCGACGCACCCCGTCACACCCAGGACACCTGGATCCCCCGGGGTCCGGGGGCCGCCCCGGACGCCCCGGCCACCGGCCCCGCTTCCGCGGACCCCGGCCACGAGGCGGCCACGCCCGACCGCAAGACGGACGCCGCCCGTACGGGGGACACCTCCCCGAGCCGTGGGGGCGCGGACTCCACCGCCGGCCTCGGCGGCACGGACGCCCCGCACGGCACGGACACCTTCCCGGGAGGCACGGACACCGCTCACCGTCCCGGCGGCACGGAGACCGGTTCCGCCGGGTCCCGGAGCCCGCTGGTCGCCGCCCACCCGCAGACCGGCGCCGGCACGCACGGCACCGCACCCGGCACGACCGGCCGCACCGCCGTGCCCGGACCGGACGGCACCGGCGCCCACACGCCCGGCGCCGGACCGGACGGCACCGGCGACCACGGCTCCGCGCCCGGCGCGAAGGGAGGGGCCGGGCACACCGGTCACCACGGCCCCGACGCCCGTCTGCTCCCCGACGACACCTGTGACCGTCTCTCCGCGCGGCTGCGGCAGGCCGTGGCCGGGTTCGTGGACCGGCCGCGGGACGCCGTCGAGGAGGCGGACCTCGTCCTGCACGAGCTCACCGAGCGGCTGACCGACGCGCTCACCGAGCGCCGCCGTGCCCTCGCGCAGAACTGGCGGACGCCCGCCCAGGGCGACCCGAAGGACGGTTCCGCGCCGGCCGCCGACACCGAGCAACTGCGGCTCGCGCTGCGGGACTACCGCGAACTGGCGGAGCGCCTGCTAGCCGTCTGAGCCGTCCCGCCCGCCCTGTCCGTCCGACGCCGCCCGGCGCTCCCGCCACCGGCGTACGACGTCCTCGACGTCGTACGGCTTCTTGCCCAGCGGGGGGCCGGGCGGCGGCTTGAACATCATGTCGCTGATCTTCGCGTTGATCTCCGCGAGGATCTTCCGCACGATCCGCTCGGAGGGCGCCGCGAGCGCCGCCTCCAGCGCGTCCTCGGCCTCCTTGCGCAGGGCCAGCGTCGGCGGCAGCACCGACATGCCCTCGCGGGCCATCTTCCGCTTCACCCACCACAGTTCGTCGTAGGCGCTCTCGACCTCGCGCGGCAGCGGTCTGCCCGCGCCCTCGAGCCGTTCGAACTCCCCGCGCGCGTCGGCGTCACGGATCTGCTTGTCGACCCAGCTCTCGAAGTCGACGCCGGGTGGCTTCCGCTCGGTCATGAGGCCATTGTGCCGGACGCGGTACGGCCGGGCGTTTTATCATGCGGCGGCGGGCAGCCGATCCGGCCGCTCCGGCCCCCAGGACCTCTCAGGAGGAGCGCACGTGCTCGAACTCACCATGGCCGCGGTGTCCGCGGCGGAAGCGGGCGCGACGGCCGGGATGCTCATGGCCGACGCGCCCAGCGAGCCGGGCACGGTGCTGCGGGTGGGCCGGGACACGTCCCTGTGCCGGCTGACGACGCCCGACGACTGGCTGTTCGTGTCCCGCGTGCACCTGGAGTTCCGGTGCGCGCAGGACGGCGGCTGGCACCTGACCTGGCTGCGCGGCTCGCTGCCGGAGCCGTCGTCCGAGGTGCGGCTGACCGTCGGGGAGCACGCCCGGCCGGTCGCGTACGGCGGGACCGTGCCGCTGCCCCGGGGCGGCAGCGGGGAGATCGTGATCCAGGACCGCGCCGCCCCGCGCAGCGTCAACGTGGGCTTCTACCACGAGGTGTGAGCCGCGGGGCGCGGGCCGCCCGCCCGCTCAGCCCACCACGCGCGCCAGCGCGAAGCCGTCGTACTCCTTGGCGCCGACCGTCTGCAGCGCCGTGGCGCTGAGCCGCGGGTGGCTGCCGAACAGGTCCAGGGCGGCGCGGGTGCCCACCACGTCCGGGTCGGTGTTCGCGGGGTCGGCGACCCGGCCGCCGCGCACCACGTTGTCGAGGACGATCAGGCTGCCCGCGGCCGTCAGCCGCAGCGCCCACTCGACGTAGTGCGGGTTGTTCGCCTTGTCGGCGTCGATGAACACCAGGTCGAACGGCGGCGGGTGCTCGTCCGCGAGCTTCGGCAGCGACTCCAGCGCCGGACCGACCCGCACCTCGACCCGCTCGGCGAGACCGGCGCGGGCGATGTTGCGGAGCGCGACCTCGGCGTGCCGGGGGGCGTGCTCCAGGGTCACCAGCCGTCCGTCGGCGGGCAGGGCGCGGCCCAGCCAGATGGTGCTGTAACCGCCGAGCGTGCCGATCTCCAGGACGCGCCGGGCGCCCTGGAGCTGGGCGAGGAGCTGGAGCAGCTTGCCCTGGAGCGGGGAGACGGCGATGGGCGGGAGACCGGCGGCGTCGCTGTCGCGCAGCGCCGCCGCCAGGGCCTCGTCCGGGTCGTCGCCCAGGAGCCGCCCGGTGAGGTAGTCGTCCACCGCGTTCCAGGTCCGCGCCTCGCTCATGCGGGTGTGCCTTCCGTCGGGCCGCCCGGTCCCGCCCGACCGGATCGGCTGTCGAAGATACGGGGTGCGGCGCCGGGCCGTCAGACCTTTTCCGGGTGTGTCCCGGGCTCGAGCGACGGCGGCGAGCCGGGCAGCGGGCGGCCCGCCGACTCGGCCATGCGCCACACCGCGAACCCGCCGATCACGGCGGCCGCCATCATGTAGTAGGCGGGCATCATCACGTCGCCGGTCGCGCCGATCAGGGCGGTGACCACCAGCGGGGTGGTGCCGCCGAACAGGGACACCGAGACGTTGAAGCCGATGGACAGCGAGCCGTAGCGGACCCGGGTGGGGAACAGCGCGGGCAGCGCGGACGGCATCGCGGCGGTGAAACAGACCAGCAGCAGGCCGAGCGCGCCCAGGCCGGCGGCGACCGCGAGCAGTCCGCCGTCGCGGATCAGCAGCAGCGCGGGCACGGACAGCACGAGGAACCCGGCGCAGCCGGCCGCGATCACCGGGCGGCGGCCCACCCGGTCGGTCAGCGCGCCTGCGAACGGCTGGACGGCCATCATCAGCACCATCACGCCGAGCACGACGACCAGGCCGTGCGTGGTGTCGTAGCCCAGCTCGCCGGTGAGGTAGCTCGGCATGTACGACAGCAGCATGTAGTCGGTGACGTTGAAGACCAGCACCAGGCCGACGCACAGCAGCAGCGCGCGCCACTGGCCGGTGATCATCTCGCGCAGCGGCACCTTCGGGCGCTCGGTCCCGGACTTGGCGGCCTCGGCGGCGAAGGCGGGGGTCTCCTCCAGCCGCATGCGCAGGTAGAGGCCGATGACGCCCATCGGTCCGGCGATCAGGAACGGAATGCGCCAGCCCCAGGAGAGCAGGGCGTCCGTGGACAGCAGCGCGGTCATCAGCGTCACCAGGCTCGCGCCGCCGACGTACCCGGCGAGCGTGCCGAACTCCAGCCAGCTGCCGAGGAAGCCGCGCCGTTTGTCGGGGGCGTACTCGGCGATGAAGGTGGAGGCGCCCGCGTACTCGCCGCCGGTAGAGAAGCCCTGCACCAGGCGGGCCGCCAGCAGCAGGATCGGGGCGCCCACGCCGATCGCGGCGTAGGAGGGGATCAGGCCGATGGCGAAGGTGCCCGCGGCCATCATGATCATCGTGAGGGCGAGGACCTTCTGCCGGCCCACGCGGTCGCCGAGCGGGCCGAAGACCATGCCGCCGAGCGGGCGGACCAGGAAGGCCGCGGCGAAGGCGCCGAACGTGGAGAGCAGCTGGGCGGTGGCGTCGCCCGAGGGGAAGAAGACCTTGCCCAGGGTGACGGCGATGTAGCTGTAGACGCCGAAGTCGAACCATTCCATCGCGTTGCCGAGCGCGGCCGCCTTCACGGCACGCCTGACGAGCGCGGGGTCGGTGACCGTCGGGGGACCGGCGGAGGGGTCGGACGCCTGTGCCGTGCCGGGGGTGACGGAGCGGGGGGCGACGGGAGCAGTCGACAAGACTTCGCTCGCCTGCCTTTCGTCGGGGACGGGGACGGGTCCGCGCGGCGGCGTTGTCGGGCGGGCCGAAGCCAGTGACGATAGGCGGCGTTTCCCCCGTTACGTACCGTACGGAGATAGATGCATATTGCATGGAAATGTGCTGTGTCCAGGCACGTCGCGGCCACCGGGGCCGCCGTTCCGCATGGCCGGTTGTGATGCTTCTCGCGTCCCGCCGGGGCAACCTCGTCCCCCTCGGACTATCGTCATCCGGACAAAAGAGAGCGGGCCGTCAGGTGAAGCGGCGGTATCCGGCGTCCTTGTCGAGGGGTGCGCGCCTCGTAGGCTGCGCACGACGAAGCCCCCGCACGGGACGCGCGGGGCGAAATCGGGGCGGGAGGCCGACGAGGCGTGGCGAATGCGGAACACACTGGGCGACCGGCCGAGGCTTTCGGCGCGACGGCCGTGGGCGGCACCCGGGCGCGGCTGCGGGCGGCGCGCCTCGGACTGTGGCTGGTCGCCGCCGTCCTCGCGGTGCGCCAGGTCGCCCTCGTCCTCACCACCCCGAGCGGTGAACGCCTGACCGACCTGGAGACCTGGGTGGGCCCCGAGGGCGTGCTGCACGTCAGCGGATCCCTCTACGACTCCACCGAGTTCACCGGCACGCCCTTCGGCGGGCTGGTCCTCAAACCGCTCACCAGATCGGCCGAGCAGGCCCTCGGCTGGGGCTGGACCTTCGGCACCCTGCTGCTCGTCGTGGCCCTGGCGCTGGTCGCCGTCCGCGCCCTGCCGCAGCCGGTCGGCCGGCGCACCGCGCTGCTCGCCGCGCCCGTCGCGGTCAGCCTGCTCATGCTGTCCCTCCCGGTGCGCAACACCCTCTGGCTCGGCCAGACCAGCATCATCCCGGTGCTGCTCGTCCTGCTCGGCTGCTTCGTCGCGCACGGGCAGCGGGCCGGCGGCGTCCTCGTCGGCGTCGCGGCGGCCCTCCAGCCGACCCTGCTGCTCTTCGCGCCGCTGCTGTGGCTCACCGGCCGCCGCCAGGCCGCCACCGCGACCGCCGTCACCTTCGCCACGGCCACCGCGCTCGCCTGGGCCGCCATGCCCCAGGACTCCGCCGTCTACTGGGTGCACCACCTGGCGGGCGCCGGCCTCGGCGGCCCCGCCGACGCCCTCGCCAACCAGTCCCTGCACGGCGCGCTGCTCCGCCTCGGCCTCGAAGGTCCGCTGGAGATCGCCCTGTTCCTGCTGCTGGGCGCCGCCGTCGTCACCCTCGGGCTGAAGCGGGCCGTCCACTACGCCCGCGACGGCCAGCTCCTCCTCGCCGTCGGCATCACCGGGTGCGCCGCCATAGCGGTGTCCCCGACCGCCTGGCAGCACCAGCTGCTCTGGGTGCTGTTCACCGTCGTCGGCCGGGTCGGCACGCGCGCCCGCGACCGGCTGGTGTGGCCCGTCGCCGTCGTCCTGGTGATGACGCTGCCGGCCAAGATGATGCTGCCGAACATGGCGTTCCTGCACCCGCTGCGGGACAACGTGGTGCTGCTCGCCGCGCTGGCCGCCGCCACCGCCGTGCCGTTCCTCAGCCGCACCTCGCCGTACTTCCGCGACCCGGTGCCGACGCCGTACGCCCCGCCCGTGCCGGCCCGGTTCGCCTTCGTGCCGCTGCTGCCGTTCCTGCGGCGGGTGCTGATCCGGCCGAACCTGCTGCTGGAGCTGCTGCTCATCCGCGTCACCTACGCCGGGTACGCCAAGGTGCGGCTCGCCGCGACCGGCGGCAGCAACTCGGCGGGCCGCGCCCGCGCCGAGGAGCACGGCCGGCAGATCCTCGACCTGGAGCGCGTGCTCCACCTGGACATCGAGTACGCGGTCAACCACGCCGTGGTGAAGATCGGCTGGCTGCGGGAGTTCTTCGACTTCTACTACACGTCGTTCCACTTCGCCGTGCCGCTGACCGTGCTCGGCGTGCTCTACTGGCGCCGCCCCGTCCACTACCGCTGGGCGCGCTCCGCCCTCGGCTTCGCCACGCTGCTCGCCCTGGTCGGCTTCTGGCTGTACCCGCTCGCCCCGCCGCGCCTGATGCCGGACCTCGGCATCATCGACACGGTCCACGGCGTGCAGGACTTCTCCCAGCCCGACTACGGCACGCTGACCGCGCTCACCAACCAGTACGCGGCGATGCCGTCGCTGCACTTCGGCTGGTCGCTGTGGTGCGGTCTGGTGATCGCGATCATCGCGCCCAAGGCGTGGATGAAGACCCTCGGCCTGCTGCACCCGCTGTTCACGGCCGCCGCGATCGTCGCCACCGGCAACCACTGGATCCTGGACGCGGTCGGCGGCGCGGTCGTCGTCGGCGCCGGTTTCGGCCTGACCTACCTGTTCCAGGGCCCGCGCGCCCGCACGGTCACGGCGGCGGCAGAGGCGGAGAAGGAGAAGGAGGAGCAGGAGGAGGAGAAGGCGGAGAAGGAGGTCAGCAGCGAGCCGCCGGCGCCGGAGAAGGACCGTACTCCGAGCTGATCCGGTACTCGCCGGGCGCGGACACGGTGAGCCGGGTGAACTCGCCCGCGCGGGACAGGCATCCGCCGCCGTCCACCCGCAGCCACGGCGAGTACGCGATCCGCACGGTCACCGTGCCGGGCCGCGCCACCCGCAGCACCAGTTCCGCGCCGGAGGTGCGCACCACCGACCCCGGCGCGGACACCAGCGGCACGGCGTCCCGGACCCGGAACACCTGCCAGTGCGCGTCCCGCCAGACCGGCACCAGCCAGTCGGGCCGCCGCTCCCGCACCAGCCGCGCCTCCTCCTCGGCGAACCCGTCGGGCTTGCCGTCGTGCAGCACGACGAACCCGACCGCCCACCGGTCCAGCCACGCCCGGTAGGAGGCGGCGGAGAACGAGCCGTCGTAGAACAGCCGGGCCCGCTCCACGTCGAGCTGCCGGTTCCAGCCCCGCGCGAGGTGCACGTGCGGGGCGAGCGCCACCGCCTCCCGGTGGTTGCGGGCGGGCACCGCCTCCACCCGCGTCCGGTCCGCGCCGAGCGACTCCAGGGCCCGGACGACGCCGTCCGTCTGCGCCGCCCAGGCCGGGACGTCCGTCGACACCTTCAGGTCGTCGACGGTCTTCTTGCCGGTCCACCCGGCGGAGAACACCAGCGCGGCCACCAGCAGGGCGCGCCGCACCGGCCGCAGCCGCGGCTGCGGCAGCAGGGCCACCAGCAGTGCGACCGGCGCGGCGTACTCGGCGAACCGCTCGACGTTCGTGCCGATGGGGGAGGGGATCAGATACACCAGCACGGTCCCGGCCGCGTAGACGACGCCGCTCCACCGCGCCACCCGCCAGGACGGCGGCGACAGCACCGCGACGGCGATCCCGAGCGTCGCGGGTATCCCTATGCGGCCCGCGGGCATCAACTGCTCGCCCTGGAAAGGGAACAGCAGACTGGTCGCGCCCACGACCAGGGCGGGCGGGACGAGCAGGGCGGCGGCGGGACCCGGCCGCCGCACCAGCGCGTACCCGGCGCCGACCACGGCGAGGAACAGGCCCGCGACCGGGGACGCCATGGTGGCGAGGGCGGCGTGGGAACCGGCGAGGACGAGACGTTTCCGCCCGGTGAGGTACAGACACGCGGCGAGCCCGAAGACCACCCCGAGGGCGAACGTGGTGCGCCCCGAGGCCACGTTGCCCCACAGGCCGAGCGCCGCGAGCAGCGCGGGAGCGAGCGGCCGGCGCGGCAGCACGCGTCCGATCAGCACCGCCGCGATCCAGGTGGCGGCCGCCCCGGACGCCACGGTGAGCGCCCGCACCCCGACGGCCGCCATCAAGTACGGCGATATCAGGCTGTAGTTGGCGGTGTGCATGCCGCCGTACCAGAAGAGGTTGTACGCCGAGGTGCCGTGCCGCGCGGCGAACCCCGCCCACGCGTCCTGGGCGGCGAGGTCACCGCCGCCGGTGGCCAGCACGGCCCACCACAGCGCGTACAGCGGCAGCACGGGCAGCGTGGCCAGGAGCGGTACGCGATGACGCCGGCAGAAGGCGCGGAGGGGTGACCTCCGCGGCGGAACCGTGTCCGGGCGCTGGATCAGGGCGAGGTCGGCAGAGGGCACGATCATGAAGACGTCATACTCCGTACCGGCGTTCACTCCGCAGGGGGGTCCCGTCGTCTGTCGTTGACGGGTGGAATGCTCCTCGGATGACGGATCGACCGGAGACCTTCCTCGCCCGTCTGCGGACCGCGGCCCGGACGACGACGGCGAGGCGCGCTGGAACTACGCCTCCTGGCTGCTCGAGGACTTCGAGAGGCTCGGCGACGTCCCCGAGGACCCGGTCGGCAGCCAGGTGTACGTCAAGGAGGTGCGGCGCCTCGGCGCCTGGTACGACGGCGGGTCCGGCCTGGACCGGGTGCTGGACGACGAGGACGTGGCCGCCCGGGCCCGCCTGCTGCGCGCGCACTTCCGCGACGCCGTGATCGACCTGGCCCGGCACCTGCACGCCGACGGGGTGATCGAGCGCGTCCTCGGCCGGCCGCTGCCGGTCGTCGCCTTGGACATGGCACGCCCCGGCTGGGAGGTGCACGCCACCGAGGCCGCCGACCCGCCCGCGCTCGTCGAGGACTTCATGGCGTGGCTGCGGGCGGCCGGGGAGATCCAGCCGTACCGCCCTGTGGGACCGGGGACGCCGGCGGCCGCCCGCACCGCGCCGGGCGGCCTCGGCGAGCGGCTCCCGCTCGTCCCGGGCCGGACGCAGGCGCCGGGCCGGACGCGGGCGAAGGCGGCGGCCCCGGGGATCGGGGGGTCGCCGCCTTCGGTACGGGGGGTGGCCGGGAGGATCAGTACCAGTGGTTGGCCTGCCAGAAGGACCAGGCGTCACAGGCGCTGCCGTAGCGGTCCTTCATGTAGTCCAGGCCCCACTTGATCTGGGTGGCCGGGTTGGTCCTCCAGTCGGAGCCGGCCGAGGCCATCTTGGCGGCCGGGAGCGCCTGGACCAGGCCGTAGGCGCCACTGGAGGCGTTGGTGGCCTGCGGGTTCCAGCTGCTCTCGTGCGACACGATGTTCGAGAAGCACTGGAACTCGGCCGAGTTGCCGATCATCTTCTTCGCGGTCGCCTGGGCCGAGGCGGCCGAGGCGGGCGCCGCCGTGGTCGCGGCCTGCGCGGGCGCGGCGGCGATCAGCGTGCCGCACGTGGCGGCCGTCAGGACGGCACCGGCGAGGGCCTTCTTCGGGGTGGCGACGGAGCGGAGGAGGGAAGCGGCGGACACAGGCGGCCTTTCGGTCGGAAGCGGGGGAGTCGCGGCCTCGCCGAGAGGCGGGGCACGCAGCGGCGCCGAGCCCCGTGGGGACGTCGGCGCCCGGCGACCGCTCCACAGAAACAAATCCGGCGTTTGCCCGCAAAGGTCCCTTTTACTACCCGCGGTCGGAGGGAAGCGGGCGCAGGGGCCCGCCAGGTCCGGTTTCGGGCGGGCCGGCATCGAGTGACTCCGCCGCGCGTCTACGGTGTCCCTTCGTATGTGACCCGGGTCATGTGGGGTGCTTCACCGACTCGCGTGCGCGGTGCGTACGAACGCCTACCGAGGGGTGTCGCCGAATGTGACCGGCGCCTCGAAGGCGGCCCTGCGCGTGGCGCGGCGCAGCGCCCTCAGCACCGCCGCCCCGGCGGTGAGCGTCAGCACCACCGTGACGACGGCCCGCCCCAGGTCCCAGCCCAGGGAGGTGGCCAGGCAGTACGCGACGAAGCGGGCCAGGTTGGCGGCCACCGGGTCGTCGCCGTCGAAGGCGATGTCCGAGGCCAGCGCCGACATGAAGGGCCAGCCCGCCATGTTCATCACGGTGCCGTAGGCGAAGGCGGCCAGGAAGCCGTACACGGCGAGCATCCAGACCTCCGCGCGCCCGCGCAGCCGGTCGGGGCCCGGCAGGAGGCCCGCGCCCATGGTGAACCAGCCCATCGCCAGCATCTGGAACGGCATCCAGGGGCCCACCCCGCCGGTGAGCAGCGCGGACGCGAACATCGTGACCGAGCCCAGGGCGAAGCCGAAGCCCGGTCCGAGGACCCGGCCGCTGAGCACCATCAGGAAGAACATGGGCTCCAGCCCGGCCGTGCCCGCACCGATGGGGCGCAGGGCCGCGCCCGCCGCCGCGAGGACGCCGAGCATCGCCACCGCCTTCGCGCCCAGGCTCGACTCCGACAGGGCCGACGCCACCACGGCGACCAGCAGGACGAGCAGCCCGGCGAACAGCCACGGCGCGTCGGAGGCGTGCGCGCTCACCGCCGACTCGGGCGGGGCGAGGAACGGCCAGCCGAACCCGGCCACGCCCACCGCGCTCACCAGGGCGAGCGCCAGCCAGGAGCGGGGGCCCAGACGCAGGGCGCGGACCTGGCGGTCCGCCGGCCGTGCGGGGGTCGGCGTGCTCATCGCTCCAGCGCCTCCTTCACCTGGGCGACCGTGAGCCAGGGCTGCGGCGCCAGGATCTTCGCCACCTGCGGGGCGAACGCCGGTGACGCCACGACCACCTCCGCCGACGGGCCGTCGGCGATGACCTCGCCCTCGGCGAGCAGCACCACCCGGTGCGCCAGTTCCGCCGCCAGCTCCACGTCGTGCGTCGCCATGACGATGGCGTGGCCCTCGGCGGCCAGCCCGCGCAGGATCGCCGTCAGCCGGGCCTTCGCCGCGTAGTCCAGGCCGCGGGTCGGCTCGTCGAGCAGCAGCAGGGGCGGCCGTGCGGTCAGCACCACCGCGAGAGCGAGGGTGAGCCGCTGGCCCTCGGACAGGTCGCGGGGGTGGACGTCGTCGGCCACCGACGGCAGCAGCTCGGTGAGCAGCGCGCGGCAGGTGCCGGGCTCCGCCTCCGCGTCCCGGTCGGCGGCCGCGCACTCCGCCGCCACCGTGTCCGCGTACAGCAGGTCCCGGGGCTCCTGGGGGACCAGGCCGACCTTGCGGACCAGGTCGCGGGGGCGGGTGCGGTGCGGGACCGCGCCGCCGGTGCGGACCGACCCGGAGGACGGGGGGACCAGCCCCACCAGCGCGCCGAGCAGCGTCGACTTGCCCGCGCCGTTGCGGCCCATGAGCGCGATCGTCTCGCCGGGCGACACCGTGAGGTCCACGTGGGCCAGCGCCCGCACGCGGTCGCGGCGGACGGCGAGGGACCGTACCTCCGCCACCGGCTCGGGGGCGTCGGCGTTCTCCTTCCTCGCGCGTCCGAAGCGGCGCTTCACCGGGGACGCGGGCCGCGGCGGGGCGGTGTCCCGCCCGGGCCGCTCCCCCTCCAGGCGCTCGCGCAGCGGCGCGGCCCCGCGGCGGGCGTCGCGGACCGTCAGGGGCAGCGGGGACCAGCCGGCCAGGCGCCCCAGCTCGACCACCGGCGGGCAGACCGGGGAGACCGCCATGACCTCCGCCGGAGCGCCCATCCACGGGCGCTCGCCGGGGCCCGGCAGCAGCACGACCTGGTCGGCGTACTGGACGACCCGCTCCAGGCGGTGCTCGGCCATCAGGATCGTGGTGCCGAGGTCGTGCACCAGGCGCTGGAGGACCGCCAGGACCTCCTCGGCGGCCGCCGGGTCCAGGGCGGACGTCGGCTCGTCCAGGACCAGCACCTTCGGGTGCGGGGTGAGGACGGAGCCGATGGCCACCCGCTGCTGCTGGCCGCCGGACAGCGTGGAGATCGGGCGGTCCCGCAGGCCGGCCAGGCCCAGCAGGTCCAGGGTCTCCTCGACCCGGCGGCGCATCACGTCCGACGGCAGGCCCAGCGACTCCATGCCGTAGGCGAGTTCGTCCTCCACGGTGTCCGTCACGAAGTGGGACAGCGGGTCCTGGCCCACCGTGCCCACCACGTCGGCGAGTTCGCGCGGCTTGTGGGTGCGGGTGTCGCGGCCCGCGACCGTGACCCGGCCGTGCAGGGTGCCGCCGGTGAAGTGCGGCACCAGTCCGCTGACCGCGCCCAGCACCGTCGACTTGCCGACGCCGGACGGGCCCACCACCAGGACCAGTTCGCCCTCGGGGACCTCCAGGTCGACGTCCCGCACGGAGGGCTTTGCCGCGCCGTCGTAGGTCACCGACACGTTCTCGAAGCGGATCACGTCGTCGGCTCCTCGCGGGGGTCGCGGACCGCCTCGGGGGCGGGGGTGACGAAGGCGGGCAGCAGGCCGACGAGCACGGCCGCCGCCGGCCACAGGGGCAGGGCGGGCGGCTCCAGCGGGACCACACCGGGGTTCAGGCCCCCGGGGTCGAGCGAGCCGGCCAGGATCAGGAGCGCCGCCACGGCCGCGCCGGACGCGGTGACCAGCCAGGCGCGGGCGTCCCACGGGTCCGGGCGGTAGCGGGTGCGCAGGGTGCGCCGCCCGCCGAGCCGGAGGCCCGCCAGCGCGGACGCCAGACCGGCGAGCAGCACGGGCAGCCCGTACCTGTCGCCCTCGGCGGTGAGCAGCCCGTACGTCCCGGCGCAGACGCCGAGCAGGCCGCCCAGCGTGAGGGCGGCGGTGGCGCGCCGCACGGCGGGCGGCACCTCGGCGGTACGGCCGTACCCGCGCGCGTCCATCGCGGCGGCCAGGGACACCGAGCGCTCCAGGGCGCCTTCGAGGACCGGAAGCCCCACCTGGACCAGACCGCGCACGCCCTTGTCGGGGCGCCCGCGCAGGCGGCGGGCGGCGCGCAGCCGCCGTACGTCGGCGATCAGGTTCGGCGCGAAGGTCAGCGCCACCACCACGGCCACCCCCAGCTCGTACAGGGCGCCCGGCAGGGACTTCAGCAGGCGGGACGGGCTGGCCAGGGCGTTCGCGGCGCCCACGCAGATGAGCAGCGCGGCCAGCCGCAGCGCGTCGTACAGGGCGAAGACGAGGCCCTCGGCGGTGACCCGGCCGCCCAGGCGGATGCCCTGCGCCCAGTCGGGCAGCGGCACCTCGGGCAGCGTGAACAGGGTGTGGGTGCCGGGGATCGGCGAGCCGAGGACGACCGCGAAGGCGAGCCGCAGCACCAGCACGGCGGCGGCGAGCTTCACGAAGGCGCCGTAGGAGCGGGCCCACGGCGTGTGCGGGCGGCGGACGGCCACGACGTATCCGGAGACGGTGATCAGGAGGGCGAGCAGGAGCGGGTTGGTGGTGCGGGTGGCCGCGGTGCCCAGCGCGAGGGCCCACAGCCACCACGCGCCGGGGTGCGGCTGGGTGCGGCGCGAGCGCGGGACGGGGACGCCGGCGGGCGGCGCCCCCCGCTCCGGGCGCGGCCGGGCGAGGCCCGGACGACCGGAGCCGCGTGACTCACGCACGGCGGCGGACCTGCCAGACGGCCGCGGCGCCCAGCACGACCACCACCGCCGCACCGGCGATCAGTCCCACCGAGGGCCCGGAGCCGCCGTCGTCCCGCGCGGAGGTCTCCTCCGGGCCGGACGCCGTGCCGGATGCCGGTTCCTTCCCGTCCCCGGCCACCTGTTCGCCGCAGCCCTTCGCCGGGTAGCCCGCGATCGCGCACAGCAGCGCGTTGCTGTCGTAGCGCAGCGGCTCGGCGACCGAGGCCAGCGCCTCCGCCGCCGTGGCGTCCTTCGGCACCTGCGCGCAGGCCGTGCGGCCGGCCGGGGGCCGCTCCCCGGACGGGGCGTCGGCGGGCGTGCCGAAGTCGAGGACCAGCGCCACCCGTTTCGTGCCGTCCTTCGCGGGCGTCCTCGCGCAGATCGCGTCGAAGTCGGCGGTGCCGCGCGGCTTCGCCGCGTCGCCGGAGTCCTCGCTGACCGAGAAGCGGAAGCCCTGGACGTCGCCGTCGGCGGGCCGGGACAGCGACGGCCCCACGGTGGCGTACGTCCACGCCGAGCCGTCCCGCTCCCAGAAGGACCAGTAGCGGTACCCGGCGGCCTGGGCCTGGCCGGCGCCCGCCAGCAGGGGCAGCAGTGCGGCCAGGAAGAGCACGGTGACCCGGCGGATCACGGTTGCCGCCTCCTGGCGCGGGCGGCGACCAGGAAGCCGGCGCCGGCGGCCGCGGCCAGGCAGACGCCGCCGGCGATCCACCACACGACGGACGCGGAGCCCGCCTTCTCCGCGTTCTCCGCGTCCCCCTCGCGCTGGTCCGCCGCCGTGCGCTCCTGCGCCGGGCCGGTGGCCTGGAGCTGCTCCACCAGGTCGGCGCCGCCGAAGGCGCGCGGGTCCGCGCCCGTCGCGTGGGCGGCGAGGACGAGCTGGGCGTAGGCGCCGGGCCCGTTCTGCGCGGCCCAGTCCGCGGCGTTCCTCTCCAGCCAGGCCAGCGACTTCTCCGCCTGCGCCGTGTCGCCCCGCGCGGCGAGCGCGATCACCGCGTCGGCGGTGTTGCCGTGGTCGGGCTGCTCCTCGCCGCCGGGCGTGGCAGCGAGGAGGTGTCCCTTGGCGGCGAGCGCGTCGGTGAGGTGGGCGGCGCCGTTGGCGGCGGCCTGCTCCGGGGTGGTGGCCTTGACGCAGGCGCCGGCCGCGGCGCCGTCGCCCTCGCCGGGCTCGACCAGCAGGCCCTTGCCGAGCGCGCCGAGCACGCCCGCCGCCGTGGCGTCGGCGTTGGCGGTCAGCGAGCCGTCCTTCTCCGGCTGGAAGGCGAACGCGCCCGCGCCCTCGCCCGTACAGGGCAGCTCCAGGCCGAGCAGCGCGTCGTAGGGGGACTTGCCGCCCTTCCTCACCGCGCCGGGCTCCTCGCCGGCGGCGGCGAGCGCGCCGATGACGACGGACGTGGAGTTGGTGTCGCTGGCGCCGCCCGCGGTGTAGCCCCAGCCGCCGTCCTCGTTCTGCACGGACTTCAGCCAGCCGACGGCCTTCTCCGTGACGGCGTCGTGGCCGCCGAGCGCGGCGAGCGCCTGCACGGCGGCGGCGGTCTGGTTGGTGTCGACCATGGTCTTCGCGTCGCACGCGGCGGACGGGTCGGCCCGGAACGGCGCGAAGGAACCGTCGGCGCACTGCTGGCCGGCCAGCCAGCCGACGGCGGCCTTCGGCGGCTCGGCGCCGGCCGCGTGCTGGGCGAGCAGGGCGAGCGACTGGCGCCACACCCCGTCGTACTGCGGGTCGGCGTCGCCGTACAGCGCGGACGGCAGCGCGGGCCGGGACGGTGACGGGGACGAGTCGGCTGCGGCCGGTGCGGCGGCGCCGAGGACGGCGACGGCGACCAGCACCGCTGCGCTGCGGCGGACGTTCATGACGGGCGGGTGCCTCTCCCTGAAAAGGGCCGGGCAGCGCGGGACACCCCGGCGGCTCGGCTCCGTATACCTCGACGGTGCCCGTGCGTCGGCGGAACGCCGGGCACGTGAGCCGGTCACGATCCGTGCGGGGCATTCCGGCTCACCGTCTCGCGACGGCTCACGGCTGCGGGTCAGCGCCGGATTCGCACCGGCTTCCCCCCGTACGACTGTGATACGACGCGGCCACTCTACCCGCCCGTCGAACGGGCTTCCGGGGTGGCCGCGTGCGCGGGGAGGGGCGGGGAGGCGGGGGGTGACCGGGGTCACGGCGCCCGTGGGACGGCCCGCACCCGTGGGACGGGCGCGGGCCGAGGGGGAGGGGCGGGCGGGTCAGGAGGCGGTGCAGGCGCCGGTCTGCGGCGGGGAGGCGGAGGCCCCGTCGACCGTGAAGCGGAAGCCGGCCGAGGCGCCGGCCGCCAGGGAGCCGTCCCACGTGGGCCGGACGGTCATGACGGTGCCGCCGCCAGCTTCGGCTGTCATAGGCGGGTGACCCGTTCCCCACCGAGACCACCCGCTGCGACGGGCTCAGGGTGAGGTCCACGCTCCAGCTCGAGAGCGGCGAGCGGCCCGCGGTGATCGTCACCCTGCCGTTGCAGCCGCCGTTCCCCTGCTCGGCCGTGGTGTGGGCGGCGGTGCGGGCCGCGTTCGGATCGCCCGGGTCGCCGGGGTCGCCGGGGTCACCCGGGTCGCCGCCCAGGGTGGTGTGCGGCCGGCGCCGCGCGGGCAGGGGCGCCCCCCGGCTCTCCGGTGCGGCTCCGTCGTTCCCTTCCCGAGCATGTTCATGTCATCCCTTCTCCGGCGGATCCCGTGGTGCGGACCGGGTGAGCGTGGTGCGGTGGGGGTGGCGCGGAAGGCGATGCAAAAGCCTCGGAACCGGCTCCGAATGTCTGCGGTGACCATGCGGAGGGCGGAACGGGTGGTCCACCGTTCACGCACGCCGGACGCCGGGACGGCCGAGGAGCGGCAGGTGAGAGGAGGCGGACGCCGGTACCGGAAGCGCCGTCGAGAATTTCGTCAGGGCTGGCCGGAGGCCGGCGGCGCCGTCAGGTCGATCAGCCGGCACACCGTCTCGATGTCCGCGCTCACCTGCGCGATGGAGGCGCGCCCCGACAGCCAGGTGATCAGCGTCGAGTGCCAGGTGTGCCCGACCACCCGCACGGCCGAGAGCTGCTCGGACGTCGGGTCGGCCAGGTCCATCGCGTCCAGGATGATCGCCGTCGTCCGTCGGAAGACCTGCTCCACCTCCGCGCTCACGCTGCGGTCCGCGAAGGTCAGCGCCCGCACCATCGCGTCCGCCAGGTGCGGGTCGCGCTGCAGCGCGCGGAACGCCCGCATCAGCGTCCCGGCGACCCGCTCCGCCGCCGTCTCGCCGGCCGGCGGCTTCTTCCGCAGCGTCGCGTGCAGGTGCTCCAGCTGGTCCTGCATCGTGGCCACCAGCAGGTGGATCTTCGACGGAAAGTACCGGTACAACGTGCCGAGCGCCACCTGCGAGGACTCCGCGACCTCGCGCATCTGCACCGCGTCGAAGCCGCCCCGCGAGGCGAGCCGCGCGCACGCCTCGAGGATGCGCCGCCGCCGGGCCTCCTGCCGCTCCGTGAGCGGGGAGGCCGGGTCGGCGCGCCCGGCGTCCGGCGCCGCCTTGGTCCTGTGGGCATCCGCGGGCATGGGTCCGTCCGTGACAGTCGGTGAGGATCGATGATCGGACAGCATGGCACGGCGTCCGCCGTGGCGTGAATCACCTGATCCACCGCTGCCGGCCTCCTTACCTGCCGGTAGATTCGGATCCTCCGAACGATCAACTCTGAAACTTGTTCTAGATCGGCGTCCCGTCGTACTGTCGCGGGACAGTGCAGGCAGAAGGGGGCCCCGCAGTGACCGCTGAGGCCAGTCAGGCCGGGCCCTCGGCGGGCCCCGCATCCGACGGCTCGCGACCGCTCCGCATCGCGCTCCTCACCTACAAGGGAAACCCGTTCTGCGGCGGCCAGGGCGTCTACGTGCGCCACCTCTCCCGCGAACTGGCCCGCCTGGGGCACCGCGTCGAGGTCATCGGCGCCCAGCCCTACCCGGTGCTCGACGAGGGGTACGACGGGCTGAGCCTCACCGAGCTGCCCAGCCTCGACCTCTACCGCCAGCCGGACCCCTTCCGCACCCCGAAGCGCGACGAGTACCGCGACTGGATCGACGCCCTCGAGGTCGGCACCATGTGGACCGGCGGCTTCCCCGAGCCGCTGACCTTCTCGCTGCGCGCCCGCCGCCATCTGCGCGCCCGCCGCGGCGACTTCGACGTCGTCCACGACAACCAGACCCTCGGCTACGGCCTGCTCGGCGACCTCGGCGCGCCCCTGGTGACCACCGTCCACCACCCCATCACCGTCGACCGCCGCCTCGAACTGGACGCCGCCGGGAACTGGCAGCGCCGCATGTCCGTGCGCCGCTGGTACGCGTTCACCCGCATGCAGAAGCGCGTCGCGCGCCGGCTGCCGTCCGTGCTCACCGTCTCCGGCAGCTCCCGCGCCGAGATCGTCGAGGACCTCGGCGTGCGGCAGGACCGCATCCACGTCGTCCACATCGGCGCCGACACCGACCTGTTCTCCCCGGACCCGTCCGTCGCGGTCGTCCCGGGCCGGATCGTCACCACCTCCAGCGCCGACGTGCCGCTGAAGGGCCTGGTCTTCCTCGTCGAGGCGCTCGCCAAGGTGCGCGCCGAACAGCCCGACGCCCACCTCGTCGTGGTCGGCAAGCGGCCCGCCGAGGGGCCCGTCGCCCAGGCGATGGAGCGCTACGGCCTCGAGGGCGCCGTCGAGTTCGTCAAGGGCATCTCCGACGCCGAACTCGTCGACCTGGTGCGCTCCGCGCAGGTCGCCTGCGTGCCGTCGCTGTACGAGGGCTTCTCCCTCCCGGCCGCCGAGGCCATGGCGGCCGGCACCCCGCTCGTCGCCACCACCGGCGGCGCCATCCCCGAGGTCGCGGGACGCGACGGGGAGACCTGCCTGGCCGTGCCGCCCGGCGACGCGGGTGCGCTGGCCGCCGCGCTGACCCGGCTGCTCGGCGACGCCGGCCTGCGCGCCCGCCTCGGCGCCGCCGGACGCGAGCGCGTGCTGGCCAACTTCACCTGGGCGCGCGCCGCCGAGGGCACCGTCGCCCGCTACCGCGAGGCCATCGAGACCGCCCGCGCCGGCCGGGGCGGGGCCCCGCACGCGGCGGCCCCGGCCCCGCGGACCCCGGCGCCCGCGCACCGCGGCCCCGACGCTCCCGCGGACACGGGCGGCGTACCCGTGACCGCGGCCGACACCTCCGACCGTGAAAGCAGGGCCACGTGCTGACCGTCGACTTCTCCCGGTTCCCGCTCGCCCCGGGCGACCGCGTCCTGGACCTCGGCTGCGGCGCCGGACGGCACGCCTTCGAGTGCTACCGGCGCGGCGCCCGGGTCGTCGCGCTGGACCAGAACGGCGAGGAGATCCGCGAGGTCGCCAAGTGGTTCGCGGCGATGAAGGAGGCCGGTGAGGCGCCCGCCGGGGCCACCGCCACCGCCATGGAGGGCGACGCCCTCGCCCTGCCCTTCCCCGACGGGTCCTTCGACGTGGTCATCATCTCCGAGGTGATGGAGCACATCCCCGACGACAAGGGCGTGCTCGCCGAGATGGTGCGGGTCCTCAAGCCCGGCGGCCGGATCGCGATCACCGTCCCGCGCTACGGCCCGGAGAAGGTCTGCTGGACCCTGTCCGACGCCTACCACGAGGTCGAGGGCGGTCACATCCGCATCTACAAGGCGGACGAACTCCTCGCCAAGATCCGCGAAGCGGGCCTGCGCCCCTACGGCACCCACCACGCCCACGCCCTGCACTCGCCGTACTGGTGGCTGAAGTGCGCGTTCGGCGTCGACAACGACAAGGCGCTGCCGGTCCGCGCGTACCACAAGCTGCTGGTCTGGGACATCATGAAGAAGCCGCTGGCCACCCGGGTCGCCGAGCGGGCGCTGAACCCGGTGATCGGCAAGAGCTTCGTGGCCTACGCGACCAAGCCGCACCTGCCGCGCGCCGAGGCGGACGCCACGTGACGACCTCCCGGCCGGCCGGCGACCCCCGCATCCCCCGCTTCGAACACCTCGTCCTCACGGGCGTGCTCACGGCCGAGCAGGCGGCGCGGACCGTCGCGGGGATCCTCGCCGTGCAGCGGGAGGACGGCGCCATCCCGTGGTTCCGGGGCCACCACCTCGACCCGTGGGACCACGTCGAGGCCGCGATGGCGCTGGACACGGCGGGCGAGCACGAGGCGGCCGAGCGGGCCTACCTGTGGCTGGCCCGCCACCAGCTGGACGACGGCTCCTGGTACGCGGCCTACGCCGACGGCGACCCGCACGCCGTCACCGACCGGGGCCGGGAGACCAACTTCGTCGCCTACGTCGCGGTCGGCGTGTGGCACCACTACCTGTCCACCGGCGACGACACCTTCCTGGACCGCATGTGGCCCGCCGTGTGCGCGGCCGTGGAGTTCGTGCTGACGCTCCAGCAGCCCGGCGGGCAGATCGGCTGGCGGCGCGACGACGACGGCACACCCGTCACGGACGCGCTGCTCACCGGCTCCTCCTCCATCCACCACGCGCTGCGCTGCGCCCTCGCCATCGCCGACCAGCGCGAGGAGCCCCAGCCCGGCTGGGAGCTGGCCGCGGGCGCGCTGCGGCACGCCATCCGGCGCCACCCGGAGCGGTTCCTCGACAAGAACCGCTACTCGATGGACTGGTACTACCCGGTGCTCGGCGGCGCGCTGACCGGCGCGGAGGCGAGCGAGCGCATCCAGGAGGGCTGGGAGCGGTTCGTCGTGCCCGGCCTCGGAGTGCGCTGCGTGGTGCCCAACCCGTGGGTGACCGGCGGCGAGTCGGCCGAACTCGCCCTGGCCCTGTGGGCGACGGGCGAGTCCGACCGCGCGCTGGAGGTGCTCCAGTCCATCCAGCACCTGCGCGACCCGGAGAGCGGCCTGTACTGGACGGGGTACGTCTTCGACGACGACGCGGTCTGGCCGCGCGAGCTGACCACCTGGACGGCCGGCTCGCTGCTGCTGGCCGTCGCCGCCCTCGGCGGTCACGAGCCGACCTGCGCGGTCTTCGGCGGGGACCAGCTGCCCAAGGGCATGGACCCGGACTGCTGCCCGGACGCCTGAACCGCCCGGTCCGGGGCCGCCCGGTTCAGTGGCGGCGCAGGCGGCCGGCGATGGCGTGGCCGACGAAGAGGTAGACGACGGCGGCGAGTCCGTAGCCGAAGACCACCCGGGCCCATTCCTCGTCGAAGGTGAACAGGTCCCGCGACCAGGCGGCGAGCCAGTTGGCCGCGTCATGGACGAACTGGACCAGATCGTTGGCCCGGTTGGCGTCCAGCAGATACATCAGGATCCACAGTCCGAGGATGAAGGCCATGACGTCCGCGATCACCGCGACGACCGTTCCCGCGGAGGTGGAACCAGAGCGATATCGAGGGGACATGATGTCCGTCTGGCCCCGAACGCCCGCTTGAAACCAGTCCTGTTCGCGGACCGCGCACGCGAACGGCCCCCCGCCCGCAGGGGCGAGGGGCCGTCGGGGACGGGGACGGGGCTCAGCCGCGCTGGATGCCCGACGTGTCCTGGAGGACGCCGCGGCGGCCGTCCTGCGTCTGCGCGATCAGCGCCTGACCGCGCTGCTCCACCGCCAGGTACCAGGTACCCGGGGCCAGTTCGGCGATCGGCGTGGGCGAGCCGTCCTCGGGGAACAGCGGACGCGGCACCGGCACGGCGAACCAGAACGGGGAGAAGTCGGGGGCGGAGGGCGGCGCGGCCGGCTGGCCCTGCTGCGGCTGACCGCCGTACGGCTGGCCGGGCTGGCCGCCGCCGAAGGACGCCTGCTGGGCGCCCGGGTAGCCGTAACCGCCGGGCGGCTGCGCGCCGTACGGCTGCTGCGGGGCGGCGGCGGGACGGGGGGCCGGGAGCAGCGCGCCCTTGAGCGCCGGGACCAGCGGCGTGGCCACGGCGGCGGCCGCCATCACCAGCGTGGCGACGAGAGCGAGGATCACACCCAGGCCCGCGTCGGGGCCGTCACCGGCGCCGTCGAAGTTGTCGAGGCCGCCCGCCGGGTCGAAGACGTTGCCCAGCGCGCTCCAGGCGGCGAACACCGCGAAGGCCACACCGAACGGCGCCAGATCCAGACCCGCGACCTTCGGCGCCTGCGGCAGACCCCGGGCGACGACGATCAGGGCCGCGGCGATGAGTCCCGCCAGCACCACGCTCAGCAGCACCGGACCGCTCGCCCACAGGCTGGGGATGTCCGTGCTGTCCGGGGCGCCGTCGATCGAGTACAGATCGAGGAACGACGCGATGAACAGCAGTACGGCTGCTCCGATCACCACGCCGTCGCCTCGAGTGAGGGAGCGGATATTCACTTCAGGTCCTTCGTAGGTCGTCTCGTCGTCGGAAGAGGCGTCGCCGTCACCATGTCGCCCCGTGGGGTGGTCCGGTGTGAAGCGCGGGGGTGACCCCCGATCGTACGGAGGACACTATCGTCCGCGGGACCGGGCTGTCCGCCCGGACCAGCGTGCCGATCCCTACCCGCGCAGGAAGCTCACGATTCCCTCGGAGATCCCTCGCGCCGCTTTCTGCCGCCACGCGCCGCTGCTCAGCAGCGCCGCGTCCTTGCCGTCGCGCATGTTCCCGCACTCGACGAACACCTTCGGAACCGTTGACAGATTGAGACCGCCCAGGTCCTTCCGCGTGACGAGTCCGGTGCCGCCGCCGATGTAGTTGGACGGCGCGGTGCCGGTGACGCGCACGAAGGCGCCCGCGATGCGCTCCCCGAGTTCGCGCGAGGGTTCCACGATGGCGCGGGTGTCCGCCTCACCGGCGTTCACCTCGCCCGGCAGGATCACGTGGAAGCCGCGGTTGCCGGCGCCGGAGCCGTCGGCGTGGATCGAGACGACGGCGTCGGCCTTCGCCGCGTTGCCGATCCGGGCCCGCTCGTCCACGCACGGCCCGAACGGCCGGTCGCCGTCCTGCGTGAGCTTCACCGTCGCGCCCTGCTTCTCCAGGACGGCCCGCATCCGGTGGGCGACGTCCAGGGTGAACTCCGCCTCCGCGTACCCGTCATCGGTCGACGTGCCGGTGGTGTCGCACTCCTTGCGGTGGGTGCCGACGTCCACCTGGCGGTTGATCTCGGCCGTGTGCTCGAAGTTCGCCGGATTGTGTCCCGGGTCGATGACGACCACCTTGCCCTTGAGCGGGCCGGCCGCGGCGGGCGCCGACGCGGAGGGCGCCCGCGAGCCGGGGGACCCCTCGTCCCCGGCGGACGGCGAGGCGGCGGGGGAGGAGGCGGTGGGCGACGGCGTGCGGGACGCGGCCGACGGGGAGCCCTCGGCCCCCGCGCCCGCCGCGTCGTCGTCCGTGCCGCCCGTCGCCGCGTACACGCCCCAGCCGAGCAGCCCGCCGCAGACGAGCGCGGCGAGGGCCACGGTCAGCGGACCGCGGCGGGACCGCCGCCGCGGGGGCGGATCGAAGTCGGGACCTGTGTACGACACCCGGCCACCCTAACGGTGCGCGGCGGCCGCACCCGTACGGCGCAGGACGCGCAGCGAACCCGTGGCGGAGACCTCCGTGAACTCCCCGGACGCCAGGGCCCGCTGGTGCACCCGGTACGGGGCCTGCCCGGTGAACTCGTCCACCGGGTCGGGGAAGACGTCGT
Organism: Streptomyces sp. DH-12; assembly: GCF_002899455.1. Taxonomy (GTDB): domain Bacteria; phylum Actinomycetota; class Actinomycetes; order Streptomycetales; family Streptomycetaceae; genus Streptomyces. The sequence continues at coordinate 5,344,482 of NZ_PPFB01000001.1, forward strand.
GGATGACGAGCAGCCCGCCCTCGGCGACGTGCGGGGCCCAGCCCTCGTAGTCGGCGCTCGCGTGCTCGTCGGTGTGGCCGCCGTCGACGAACACCAGGCCGAGGGGGCGCGCCCACAGGGCGGCGATCTGCGGGGAGCGCCCCACCAGCGCCACCACGTGCTCCTCCAGGCCCGCCCGGTGCAGGGTCCGCCGGAAGGCGGGCAGGGTGTCCATCACGCCCAGCTCGGGGTCGACGGTCTCCGGGTCGTGGTACTCCCAGCCCGGCTGCTGCTCCTCGCTGCCGCGGTGGTGGTCCACGGTGAGGGCGGTGACGCCGGCCGCGCGGGCCGCGTCCGCGAGCAGGATCGTGGAGCGGCCGCAGTAGGTGCCGATCTCCAGCAGGGGCAGGCCCAGCCGGCCGGCCTCGGCCGCCGCCGCGTACAGGGCCAGGCCCTCGTCCAGCGGCATGAACCCCTTCGCCGCCTCGAACGCGGCCAGGATCGCGGGCTCCGGCGCCTTCGCCACGGGGGACGCCTCTTCGGGGGTCACAGAAGTTTCCACGGGGTCATGCTGCCGCAGGCCCCGGCGGGGGTGATGAGGGGGGTGACGCCGAGGCGCCGTCCGGCCGGCGTACGCCCCGCGCTGGTGCTGTCCGGTCGCGCGGGTCCGGCTTGCGCGGCGGGGGAGGCCGTCCGCCGGGCGGCATCGTGAGGAGGTGACCGCGCTCGGTCCGGGGAAGGAGACGGGTGTCCGACGAAATGCCGATGCGGGCCGCGCGCGGCGGTTGAGAGCATGACCCTCATGCTCGAAGCCCCCGACACCACCCGCGTCCCCGCCCGCTCCGCACCGCCCGTCTGGCTGGTGGTGGCGCTCGCCTGCGCCGGCCAGTTCCTCGTCGTGCTCGACATCTCCGTGGTCAACGTGGCGCTGCCCTCCCTGCGCACCGGCCTCGCGCTGGACGAGCAGGGCCTGCAGTGGGTGGTCAACGCGTACTCCATCGCCTTCGCGGGCTTCATGCTGCTCGGCGGCCGGGCCGGCGACCTCTGGGGACGCAAGCGCATGTTCCTCGTCGGGCTCGGACTGTTCACCCTGGCCTCGCTGGCCGGCGGGCTCGCCCAGGAGGGCTGGCAGCTGCTGGTGGCGCGGGCCGTGCAGGGGCTCGGGGCGGCCGTCCTGGCGCCCTCCACGCTCACCCTCGTCACCTCGGCGGTGGCGGAGGGCGCGGCCCGCGCCCGCGCCATCGCCACCTGGACCGCCGTCGGCGCGGGCGGCGGCGCGGCGGGCGGCTTCGTCGGCGGGGTGCTCGTCGAGGCGCTGTCCTGGCGCTGGGTGCTGTTGATCAACGTGCCCGTCGGAGCGGTCGTGCTGGCCGCCGCCGCCCGCTGGATCACCGAGAGCCGCGCCGGGGAGGGCCGCCGCCTCGACCTGCCCGGCGCGGTGCTCGTCACGGCCGGCCTCGCCACCCTGGCGTACGGGGTCTCCCAGACCGAGGCCGTCGGCTGGACGGCGGTGTCCACCGTGGTGCCGCTGTGCGCGGGGCTCGCCCTCGTCGCGCTGTTCGTGCTCGTCGAGGCCCGCGCCAGGTCCCCGCTGATGCCGCTCGGGCTGCTGAAGCTGCGGTCGGTGGCCTCCGCCAACGTCGCCATGTTCCTCAGCGGCTCCGCGATGTTCTGCATGTGGTTCTTCATGACCCTCTACGCGCAGAACGTCCTCGGCTACACCCCGCTGGAGGCCGGCCTCGCCCTGGTGCCCAGCTCCCTCGCCGTGATCATCGGCTCCAAGGTCGCCCCGCGTCTGATGCGGGCGACGGGGCCGCGCGCCGTGGCCGTGCTCGGCACGCTCGTCGCGCTGGCCGGCTTCGCCTGGCAGTCCACGATGACGGCGGACGGCGACTACCTCACCGCGATCATGTTGCCCGGCGTCCTGATGATGCTGGGCGCGGGCCTCGCCGGCACCCCGCTGGCCTCCCTCGCGACGTCCGGCGCGGCGCCCGAGGAGGCCGGGGTGGTCTCCGGCCTGGTCAACACCTCCCGCACGATGGGCGGTTCCCTCGGCCTCGCCGTCATGGCCACCATAGCGGCGGCCCGCACGGACGGCCGCGACACCCCGGAGGCCCTCACCGAGGGCTACGCCCTCGTCTTCACCACCGGGACCGCCGTCCTGGCGGTGGGCGCCGTCCTGATGTGGGCGTGGCTGCCGCGCACCCCGGCGAGGCAGACGGGCTGAACCGTCCCGAGGGCGGGGTCCGGCCCCGGCGTCACAGCCGGCCCCGCTCGCGGACCTCGTGCCAGGCCCCCGTGCGGTGACGCGTGCCCGTCCTGCCGATGGCCGCGGACAGGCGGTGGTGCGCGGACCGTGGACCCGGACGGGGGCGGGCGGGCGGCGGTCGCCCCGCCGCGGACGCTGCCCGCGGACTCCCGCAGCACGTCGCGTGCGCGGGCGGTGAGCGGACCGGGCCCGGCGCCGGGCGCCGCCGCGGCACGACGTCCCGGGCGCCGCACGGATGCGTGGTGAACGCCAGGCGGACGCAGAGGTTCCCCGGACACGGGAGCGGCCCCGGCCGTCGTCCGACGACCGGGGCCGCTCTTCCGTGCCGCCCGCGGGGGGCGAGGCCGCCGACCTGGTGTCAGGCGGCCGACTCCACGTGCTCGTTCTCCTGGGTCGGCTTGCGGTGCCGGCCGCGCGGGGACGTCTCGGTGTCCTGCGTGGAGACCGGCCCCCGGTGCCTGCCGTGACCCGCGGCGACCTGCTCGTGCTCGACGGACTGCGGCTCGTGCGTGATGACGTCGCTCATCGGAAGGAATTCACCCCGTAAACATGATCTTTCCTGCAGCCGGGCGAGTCTAACCGGCCCACCGCACCCCGGATCCAGGCGGCCGCGCCAACCGCCGCTAGTTCGTTACAAGCCGCCCGAGGGGTGCCTGCTGGAGCGGCACGGGACGGGGCACGTCGGCCGGCGAGTTGAGGTGACGGACGGTCATCTTCGTTGTACGGGTCGGAAGTTGACCAGTAAATGGCTCCTGGCGCGGAGGCGAAGGCTCCGCGCCCGCGGCGGCGCCCCGCGGCGGGTCGTCCTCCGGCCGTTGTCGCTCCCCCGGCATCGTCAGCGTGGCCACACCGCAGGGCGTCGCCCCGGTGGAACAGGGGAGCCGCAGCGTCCCGGACGCCGTCCACAGCCCCGTGCCGGTCAGCCATCCCGCCGGGGCGGGGACGTGGTGCACGCGCCGTTCGGCGGGGCGCCACAGCCCGATCCAGCCGCCGCCCGCCCCCTCGACGCGCAGCGCCACCGCGCAGCCCTCCGGGCTCAGCACCTGCCCCGGCTGCACGGCGAACGGAGTGACCGTGCGGTCCGCCAGCCGCAGACACCCGGGGAACCGCACGGGCAGGGTGCTGCCCAGCACCCCCCAGCCGAGCCGTTCCTCCCCCGGGGAGGGCGCGTCCGAGCGGATCAGCAGCAGCCCGCTGTCCGGGTCGGCGAGCAGGACCCGGTCGTCGCTGCCGGGAGTGATCTGCAGCAGCGGGGACACCTCGCCGCCGCGTCCGAGGTCGACCACGACCGACTTGGTGCGTCCGTCCGCCTCCCGGTCCAGGGCCAGCATCCGGCCCTCGCGGTCCAGCCACACCCCGCCCGAGCAGCGGCCGGGGATCTCCGCGACCCGCTCGGGCCCGGACGCGCCGCCCGCCACCCGCCACACCGCCGCCGAGTCCCGGCCGGCGGCGAGGGCGTACGCCCGGCGGCCGTCCGGGGCCGGTGGCAGCAGCCGCAGCCGGGTCTGCCCGTCCGGGCACGCGATCGTGCCGAGCGGCAGCTCGCCGGTGCCGGGTCCGGTCGGGTACAGCAGGGAGAAGGCGTGCCGCCCGTCCACCAGCCGGTGGATGAGGACGCGGCCGTCGCTCAGGGGCTGTACCTCGGTGCCGGGCTCCTCCGGCTGGTTGCCGGGCAACGGCACCGCGTACGGCTCGGGGCCGTCCAGGGTCCAGCGCTCCGGGAACAGGGAGTCGCCGGCGAGGGCCAGACGGGCGGCGTAACAGCCGTCCGCGGTGATGGTGCAGCCCGCCCGTCCCGCTCCGTTCTCGTGTGCCGCCGCAGGTTCGATGGCGCAGACCGTCATCTCTCGGTCACCTCCGGTGACGAACGGTAATTTCCGCGGACGGAGGCGGCGGAGCGGAGGGGCGCGCTTCACACGTACGGGTGCTCCAGGAACGATTCTGCCGAGGAGGCGCGAGCCGTGTGCTCCACCGGTGCTCGGCGGGTGCTCGGCGGGTGCCGCGCCGTGGCGCACCGCGGGTGGGGTGCGGGACCGCGCGGGGACCGGATCCGGTACTGCCGTGCGAAAGGGCCAGGTAGCCTTGGCGGCGTGCCCCGTCTGTCAGAAGTCATCGCCGCGCTGGAGAACCTGTGGCCCGCCGGGCGGGCCGAGTCCTGGGACGCGGTCGGCACCGTCGTGGGGGAGCCGGACCAGGAGGTCACGCGCGTCCTGTTCGCCGTCGACCCGGTCCAGGAGATCGTCGACGAGGCGGTGAAGCTCGGCGCCGACCTGCTGGTCACCCACCACCCGCTCTACCTGCGCGGCACGACCACCGTCGCGGCCTCCACCTTCAAGGGCCGCGTGGTGCACACGCTCATCAGGAACGACATCGCGCTGCACGTCGCCCACACCAACGCCGACACCGCCGACCCGGGAGTCTCCGACGCCCTCGCCGGCGCGCTCGGCCTCAGGGTCGTACGGCCCCTGGTACCGGACCCCTCCGACCCCGAGGGGCGGCGGGGGCTGGGCCGCGTCTGCGAGCTCGACCCGTCGCTCACCGTGCGCGAGTTCGCCGCCCGCGCCGCCGAACGGCTGCCCGCCACCGCGCAGGGCGTCCGCGTTGCGGGCGACCCGGACGCGCCGGTACGGACGGTCGCCGTCAGCGGCGGCTCCGGCGACAGCCTCTTCGACCACGTCCGGGCGGCCGGCGTGGACGCCTTCCTCACCGCGGACCTGCGCCACCACCCGGCGTCCGAGTTCATGGCGGACCAGGCCCACAGTCCTCTCGCGCTGCTCGACGCGGCGCACTGGGCCACCGAGTGGCCCTGGTGCGAGCTGGCCGCCGCCCAGCTCGACGAGATCTCCGACCGGCACGGCTGGAACCTCCGGGTCCACGTCTCGCGCACGGTCACCGACCCTTGGACCGCCCACGCGGCGTCGTCCGGCGCCCACCCGTCACCCACCGCCACCCTTCCGGGGGGCGCCGCGCGCGCCCCTCTGGATTCCGACACATCTGGAGCCCCCAACTGAACGCCGAGCCCGCCGACCAGATCCGACTCCTCGACGTCCAGGACCTCGACGTCCGCCTCCAGCAGCTCGCGTACAAGCGGAAGTCGCTCCCGGAGCACGCCGAGATCGAGTCGCTGAACCGGGACCTCGCCCAGCTGCGCGACCTGCTCGTCGCCGCGCAGACCGAGGAGAGCGACTGCGCGCGCGAGCAGACCAAGGCCGAGCAGGACGTCGACCAGGTGCGCCAGCGCGCCGCCCGGGACCAGAAGCGCCTCGACTCCGGAGCCGTCTCCTCGCCCAAGGACCTGGAGAACCTCCAGCGCGAGATCGTCTCCCTCGCCAAGCGTCAGGGCGACCTGGAGGACGTCGTCCTCGAGGTCATGGAGCGCCGCGAGTCCGCCCAGGAGCGGGTCGCCGAACTCACCGAGCGGGTCGGCTCCGTCCAGGGCAAGGTCGACGACGCGACCGCCCGCCGGGACGCGGCGCTGGAGCAGATCGACGGCGAGGCCGCCTCCGTGACGAAGGAGCGCGAGGTCGTCGCCGCGTCCGTGCCGACCGCTCTGCTCAGCCTGTACGACAAGCTGCGCGAGCAGCAGGGCGGCATCGGCGCGGCCAAGCTGTACGCGCGCACCTGCCAGGGATGCCGTCAGGAGCTGGCCATCACCGAGCTGAACGAGATCCGTGCCGCCGCCCCGGACACCGTGGTGCGCTGCGAGAACTGCCGCCGCATCCTGGTCCGCACGGCGGAGTCGGGACTGTAGGGGGAGCGGCGGGGCTCACAGGGGACCGAATCCGATGCGGGAGTTCGTCGTGGAGGCGGACGGCGGGTCGCGGGGCAACCCGGGACCGGCCGGTTACGGGGCCGTGGTCAGCGACGCGGCCACGGGGGAGACCCTGGCGGAGGCGGCCGAGTACATCGGCGTCGCCACGAACAACGTCGCCGAGTACCGGGGCCTGCTGGCCGGCCTGCGCGCCGCGCGTGAGCTGGACCCGGAGGCACGGGTCCACGTCCGGATGGACTCCAAGCTCGTCGTCGAGCAGATGACGGGCCGCTGGAAGATCAAGCACCCGGCGATGAAGCCGCTCGCGGCGGAGGCCGCGACGGTCTTCCCGCCGGACCGGGTCACCTACGAGTGGATCCCCCGCGCACGCAACACCCACGCGGACCGCCTGGCCAACGAGGCGATGGACGCGGGCGAGCGGGGCGAGGCATGGTCCCCCGCGGCCGGCCGCGCCGACCTGGACACGCCCCCGGCCGTACCGGCCCCCGAGGGCCCGCCCGGTGACGCGACGGCGGGGGCGGCACGGGTGCGCGCGGCGATGGCGTCGGGGGCGGAGAGCGCCGCGGAGCCGGGCGAGCCGGGGCCGAGGCGGCGTCCCACAGCGGCGAGCGGTGCCGGGGCCGGCGGTTCGGGCTCGGCGGGCGCGGCTCGGGGGCGCGGCGGCGAGGCCGCCTCTGCGGAACGCGGTGCCGCCGCCTCCGACGCGGCGGGAAGCGGCTCCGCGGCCGCCGACGCCGACCGTCGGGCCGCGCGGGCCGTTGCCACCCCGTCCTCCGGATGGGCGCCCGCCGACATGGGGGCGCCGGCGACTTTCGTGCTGCTGCGGCACGGGGAGACGCCGCTCACCCCGCAGAAGCGGTTCTCGGGCAGCGGGGGCAGTGATCCCTCCCTCTCGGACGTCGGGCGCGAGCAGGCCGGGAAGGTCGCGGCCGCGCTCGCCCGGCGCGGCACCGTGCAGGCGGTCGTGGCCTCGCCCCTCGCCCGTACCCGCGAGACCGCCCGGATCGTCGCCGCCCGGCTCGGTCTGGACGTGGCCGTGGAGGAAGGGCTGCGGGAGACCGACTTCGGCGCCTGGGAGGGCCTCACCTTCGGCGAGGTGCGCGAGCGGCACCCCGAGGACCTGAACGCCTGGCTGGCGTCCCCCGACGCCGAACCCACCGGCGGCGGCGAGAGCTTCGCGGCCACGGCCGCCCGCGTCGCGGAGGCCCGCGACAAGCTGCTCGCCGAGTACCGGGGCCGCACGGTCCTGCTGGTCACCCACGTGACCCCGATCAAGACCCTGGTCCGGCTCGCCCTGGGCGCCCCGCCCGAGGCGCTGTTCCGCATGGAACTGTCCGCCGCCTCGCTGTCCGCCGTGGCGTACTACGCCGACGGCAACGCCAGCGTCCGCCTGTTCAACGACACGTCCCACCTGCGGTAGGCGGGAGACCGCGGGGACTACAGGGCCGCCGCCTCCCGCGCCAGCCGCTCCACCCGGTCCCAGTCACGGGCGGCCACCGCGTCCTCCGGCAGCATCCAACTCCCGCCGACACAGCCCACGTTGGGGAGGGCCAGGTACTCCGGGGCGGTGTCCGGGCCGATCCCCCCGGTGGGGCAGAAGCGCGCCTGCGGCAGCGGTCCCGCCAGGGACTTCAGATACGCCGGGCCGCCCGCCGCCCGCGCCGGGAAGAACTTCATCTCCCGCACCCCGCGCTCCAGCAGCGCCATCACCTCCGACGCCGTGGACACCCCCGGCAGGAACGGCACCCCCGACGCCCGCAGGGCCGTCAGCAGCGTGTCCGTGCACCCCGGACTGACCAGGAACCGCGCCCCGGCCGCCACCGCGCCCCTCGCCTGCTCCGGCGTGAGCACCGTCCCGGCCCCGACCACGGCCCCCGGCACCTCGGCGGCGACCGCCCGGATCGCGTCCGGCGCGGCCGGGGTCCGCAGCGTCACCTCGATCGCGGGGAGTCCGCCCGCCACCAGCGCCCGCGCCAGCGGCACGGCGTCGGCGGCGTCCTCGACCACGACCACGGGGACCACGGGAGCGAGACCGAGCACCGAAGAGACGGGAGCGGGCGTGCCGGACGACGGCAGGGGAGCGTTCATGGCGCTCATCCTGCCGTCGGCACGCACCCTGCGCAAAGACCGTTGCGCAGGGTGCAACCGAAGTCCATCGAGGGCGCTCAGTGCACCTCGTCCACCAGGACGTCCAGCTTCCACGCCGTACCCGCCCGGGCGGGCGCCGCGGCCTCCACCACGTATCCGAGGTCCCGCAGCGCCTCCACCAGCTCCGCCGGGCCCTGCGGCGCGGCCCCGGCCGTCAGCAGACTCCGGACGATCCGGCCCTTGGTCGCCTTGTTGAAGTGGCTGACCACCTTGCGGGTCGGCGCGTGCAGCACGCGGACCGTCGCCGTCCGCCCGGCCACCTCGCCCTTCGGCTTCCACGCCGTGGCGTACGCGGTCGAGCGCAGGTCGAGGACCAGCCCCGACCCCGCCGCCTCCGGCAGCGCCTGAGCCATCGGCGCCCGCCAGTACGCGCCCAGCGCGCCCAGGCCGGGCAGCTTGACCCCCATCGAGCAGCGGTAGGAGGGGATCCGGTCGGTCACGCGGACCGCGCCCCACAGTCCGGAGAACACCAGCAGCGACTGCGCCGCCCGCCGCTTCGCCGCCGCGTCGAGGGAGGCCAGGTCCAGGGCGTCGTACAGCACCCCGGTGTAGATCTCCCCGGCCGGACGGGCGCCGGCGGTGCGCAGCTCGCGGTTCTTCGCGACCTCGCCCCGCAGGCCCTCGCTCAGCCCGAGCACGTCGCGTGCCTTGTCCTCGTCGCCGGAGCAGAGGTCGACCAGCTCGGCGAGGACCTCCTCCCGCGCGGCGTTCAGTCCCGGCAGCGACAGGGACTCCGTCCGCAGCGGGGCACCGCGGCCGGAAGCGGCCTTGCCTTCGGACGGCGGCAGCAGGACAAGCACACGTACTCCTTCGGTCGAGCTCGCCTGTCAGGGTACGGCGTGGTCCGCGGGCCCCGGCGCGGCGGCGGTGAGCGCCCGCACCAGGCCGTCGGCGTCGTCGGCGTGGAAGCGGAGCACGCGCACGTCCCGGGCGCGTCCGAAGAACGACCGGTGCGCAACCGGCTCCGCGAGCTCCACCGTCACGGTCGTCTGCGAGCCGACGGCGAGGTTCAGCTCCCCGTCCGCCTCCGCGTGCGTCATCCGCAGCTCGCGCCGCACGGACGCGATCCGCTCGCGCGGTATCCGCAGGTCGACGTGGACGGCCCGGCGGACCCGCAGCCCGTCGGGGCCGACGACGTGCGGCCGTACGGCGGAGGCGGCGTACAGGGCGATCACGACGACGACGGTGTAGACGTCCAGGAAGAGCACCACCGCGTGCAGCGTCGGCCGGTCGGCCAGCAGCACGGACATCGCGACCGTCTCCACCACGCACACGAACGCGATCCCGAACATCATCGCCTTCTCACCGCGCGCGTACCCGAACGCCGTGCCTTCGCGTACGCCGTGCGTCCGCCGCGCCAGCCACAGCGCGAGGCTCGCCATCAGCCGCGCCTCGTGCCGCGCCAGCGCCCACCCCACCCGCACCGCCGCCCTCATCGCCCCACCCCTCTCTCCCGTACGGGAACCTTTCGTGCCGTTCGCCGGTTCACGCCCGCCCCTCCGCCACGATCCGCAGCGCCCTGCGGAAGGCCTCCGCCTGGGCGGGGGCGAAGTCCGCGTAGAGGGCGGCCAGGAAGCTGTTGCCCTCGTCGAGGACGGCGTCCTCGGGCAGCAGCTCGGCGGGCACGCACTCCGCGAGCGCGCGGGCGGCGTCGTCGACCCGCGGATCGTCGGGGCCGGCACCGGCGAGCTCGTCGAGCAGCCGGTACACCGTCATGGCCCGCTCCGTCCCGCCCGGCGCCCCGACCACCCCGCTCATCAGCCCCATCAGCCGCTTCCGTTCCTCCGGCGGTGCGGAGGTCTCGATCAGCGCGAGGATCTCGCGGTCCTTCGCGGCCATGGGGGAGCCGGTCAGATGGGCGGTGTCCCGGAACAGCGCGGCCAGTTCCGGCGAGACCGGGCCCTCGGCGGCCGTACCGCCCTCCGACTCCCGCAGCGCCCGCAGCCGCGCCCGCCGCTCCCGGATCGCCTCCTCCTGCCGCGCCAGGTCCTCGTCCAGCTCCGCCAGCACCTCGGCGAGATCCTTGCCCGCGTCGTCCGCGAGGACGTCCCGCACCTCGGCGAGCCCGAGCCCCAGCTCGGTCAGCCGCCGGATCCGCGCCAGCACGACGGCGTGCCGCAGGGTGTAGTCCCGGTACCCGTTCCCGAGCCGCTCCGGCTCCGGCAACAGCCCGAGATGGTGATAATGCCGCACGGCCCGCGTGGTCACCCCGACCGCCGCGGCCAGCTCTCCGATCCGCATGCCCCCAGTAGAAACGTTGACGTCGCGGCAGGGTCAAGCGAACGCTGTGGCGTCCGACGGGGGCCGTGATCCTGTGCCACGATCGAGGGAACGGTTCCCGATTCCACGGTCAGGTGATCACCCGATGGTCCAGTCCGGCGAGCGACCGAAGGAGGGGCGCGACGTGACGGCAATGGCCCACGAACCGATCTCGCAGGCGGACGTCCTGCTGGAGGGGTTCCTCGCCCTGGACACCCCGGAGGGCTTCCGGGCGGAGTTGATCGAGGGGGAGATCGTCGTGACGCCGCCGCCGGACGGGGACCACGAGGACTACATCAATCTGATCATGAAGCAGGTGATCAGACGATCCCGTACCGACATGGACTTCTCCGGGAACAAAGGGCTGAAGCTGAAGAGCGGCGGCGCCTGCCCGAAGAACCACGTCATCCCGGACGGCACCTTCGCGCCCACGGAGCTGCGCCTCTACCGCGGCGCCGACCCGTGGATGCCCTGCGACGGCGTGGCGATGGTCGTGGAGGTGACCTCCACCAAACCGCAGGCGGACCGCGAAGCCAAGCGCCGGTGCTACGCACGGGGCGGCATTCCCCTGTACCTCCTCGTGGACCGCGAGACCTCTTCGATCACCCTCTTCGGCGACCCGGAGGGCGACGAGTACCGGGAGCACCGCACCCGGCCCCTGGGCAAGCCCCTCACCCTCCCCGAGCCCTTCGCCTTCGACCTGGACACCGCCGACTTCCTCTGATCCCCTGAAGGCCGGGGGTGCGACATCGTGGGGAACGTGCGGGAACAGGCCAGCTGGACCAGGGCGCGGCTGGGGCGGGGCGGACCCGCGCTGGATCTGCTCACCGCCCGGTTCGCCCGGCACGAGTACGCCCCGCACGCGCACGACGAGTACACGGTCGGGGTCACCGTCGGCGGGCTCGAGACGATCGCCTACCGCGGCGGGCGCATCGTGTCCGGCCCCGGCTCGATCGTCGTCCTGGAACCCGGCGAGATGCACACCGGAGGCCCCGCCGCCCCCGAGGGCTACGCGTACCGCGCCCTCTACGCGGCCCCCGCCCTGCTCGGCGACGGCATCGTGTCCGGCACCGGCCTCCCGTACTTCCCCGAACCCGTCCTGCACGACCGGGAGCTGGCCGCCGCCCTGCGCCGCACGCACACCGACCTCAGCGCCCGCCCCGACCCGCTGGAGGCCGAGTCGCGCCTGCCGTGGCTGCTCGCCGCGCTCGCCCGCCGCCACTCCGCCTCCCGCGCCGCCGACGGCGCCGTCCCCGGCGCCCGGTCCGTCGCCCTCACCGTCCGCGACCGCCTCGCCGACGAACTCCTCGCCCCGCCCTCCCTGGGAGACCTCGCCGCCGACCTCGGCCTCTCCCGCTACCAGCTGCTCCGGGCGTTCCGCACGACGATGGGCGTGCCGCCGTACGCGTGGCTCGCCCAGTACCGGGTGACCCGGGCCCGCGCCCTCCTGGACGCGGGGGTACGGCCCGCGGAGGCGGCCGCCCTCGTCGGCTTCGCCGACCAGGCGCACCTCACCCGGTGGTTCCGCCGCGTGCTCGGGGTGACCCCGGCGGCGTACCGCAACAGCGTTCAAGACCCCGGACGCTGACCCGGCGGACACTCCCCGCATGACGGCACGCGGCTGGTTCCTGTTCTCCCTGATGGGAGTGGTCTGGGGCATTCCCTACCTGATGATCAAGGTGGCGGTGGAGGAGGTGTCCCCGTCCGGAGTGGTGTCCGCCCGCTGCGCCGTGGGCGCGCTGCTGCTGCTCCCCTTCGCCCTGCGCCGGACCGGCCTCGTCCGGAACGTGCGGATGCACTGGAAGCCGATGCTGGCGTTCGCGGTCATCGAGATCGTCGGCCCCTGGTACACCCTGACCGACGCCGAACGCCACCTCTCCAGCTCCACGGCCGGCCTGCTGATCGCGGGCGTCCCGGTCGTCGGCGTCCTGCTGTCCCGCGCCTACGGCCGGGCGGAGCCCCTGGGCCCCCGACGGATCACGGGCCTGGCCCTCGGCCTCGGCGGCGTGGCCGTCCTCACCGTCCCCCACCTGACCGGCGGCGACGCCCTCTCCCTCGCGGAGGTCCTGGTCACGGTGGTCGGCTACGCGACGGCTCCGCTGATCGCGGACCGCCACCTCAAGGACGTCCCCACGCTGCACCTGATCACGCCCTGCCTGGCCCTGGCAGCCCTGGTCTACGCCCCCGCGGCGATCGCCTCGCGTCCCGAGGCCCTCCCCGCCCCGGAGACCCTGGCCGCGCTGGCCGCCCTCGGCGTCGTCTGCACGGCGGTGGCGTTCGTCGCCTTCCTGGAACTGATCAAGGAGGCGGGTCCGATCCGCGCGTCCGTGATCACGTACGTCAATCCGGCGATCGCGGTGGCGGCCGGCGCGCTGTTCCTGGACGAGGCCCTCACCGCGACGGTGGTGGCCGCCTTCGTCCTGATCCTCACCGGATCGGTGCTGGCCAACGCGCGGGAGCGGAAGCCGGCCGGGCGGCGGGTACCATGGTCGGCACGGCAGACGAGCCGGGCGGACGGCCGCGTGGAGTCCCCCTAGGGGGCTTCCCGAGGAACGTCCGGGCTCCACAGGGCAGGGTGGTGGCCAACAGCCACCCGGGGTGACCCGCGGGACAGTGCCACAGAGAACAGACCGCCCGGCGCTTCGGCGCCGGGTAAGGGTGAAACGGTGGTGTAAGAGACCACCAGCGCCTGAGGTGACTCAGGCGGCTAGGTAAACCCCACCCGGAGCAAGGTCAAAAGGAAGCACCCCGGTGCTTCTGCGCGGACGACCGAGGGCTGCCCGCCCGAGTCCGCGGGTGGACCGCACGAGGCCGGTGGCGACACCGGTCCTAGATGGATGGCCGTCGCCCGGCGCTCCGCGAGGAGCACCGGGAACAGAACCCGGCGTACAGCCCGACTCGTCTGCCGCCCTCTCCGTCGTCCGTCGTCCGTGCGGCATGTCCGAGGCCGTCTCCGGGTGTCCGGCCGGCACGCGGGGGCGGCCGAGGCTCGTGGCCGGTCAGGAAGCGGAGCCGGGCGTCGTGGTTCCGGGGGACTCACGTCCGTCCGAACCCGGTGCGTCGACGCCCAGCGACACCAGCCGCAGGTCGGCTTCGGGCCTCGCCACGGAAACATGGTGTCCGGGCCGTCCGGGCGCGATCCATTCCGTCAGCCCTTCGAGGTAGGCCCGCACCGTCACGCCTTCTGCCGCGGCCGCCGCCGCCAAGCGGTCGTACGTGGCGGTCGAGACGCGAAGGTCCCTCTCAGGCATCGGTCGGCCGCCTCCCCCCGGCCAGCAGGTCGAGCAGTTCCTCCGCCCACGACGGGTCGTAGTGGTCGAGGCGGGGCAGGCCCCCCTTGCCGGGATCGCCCGTCCATTGGACGGGGGCGCCGGGGTTGTGGACCGCGTACCCGCCGGGCGCGAACAGGTGGGGGCTGCCCTGGATGCCGGGCCCCTGGGCGACGCGGAACTGCTCGTAGATCTCCGCGCGGCCGGCACCGCGCTCGAGAGCGCGGGCCAGGGCCTGTTCGTCGACGTGCTCACACCCCGCGGCGACGTCGAGGATTTCGGAGGGAATGCTGACGCACCGGCTCTCGACGTAGAACGCGTGCCGCAGTCCGGCGTCCAGCTCGTCGCTGCCGCGCAGGCCACCGACGGACGGGCCCTTCGCGGCCTGGACGGCTTCCATCGCGGGCAGCATCGTCGAGGGGTAGTCGTACTCCCGCCCGGCCCACGGACGCCAGCCGAGGTCGGGACGGTGCGCGGAGATCACCACGATCTCGGGCTCCACGATGAACTTGGGCGTGGGCTGGTGATTGAACAACTCCAGCGGGAAGGCCCGGTGGTCGATCAGGAGGTCCTGCTCCCGTGCTCGGGCGGCGGTGCGCAGCGTGTGCAGGGCGAGGGTGGCCCAGGGGCACCCCAGATCCGACCAGACGGTGACGGGCCGTGGTTCAGGGGCAGCACTCATGGTGTCCTCCTTGGTAGCGGGACCACACCGGGGTCCTCGCGGTGTGTGCCGCGTCGTGGAATCCCATGGTGACGCGCGTGCGGTGCCCGGCGCCCGATGCCGGCGCTACTTCGTCAAGTCGCCCGTCACCGGGCTCCGCGGAGACGCCCGCCGGTCAGGACGGTGGTCCGGGCACCTTCCGAACCGTGCGCTCCGGACAGAAATCCGCGGAGGAGAAGGAGGCGGTGGTGGCCCGGCCACCGCCGTCCGTCACAAGTCCTGTGCTCGGTGTACCTGGGACGGGAACCCCGCCTGCCGCACATTGGACGGGCAGCCCTTCGGATCGTCTTCGTCTACCCCTGATGGAGAGTCCGTTCATGAGTGTGGTCGCGCTGAGCCCTGACCAAGCACAGACTCCGACCAGGCACGAACCGTCATACGCACCTCCGTGCAACGTGTCGCTGCCGGAGATGTGCTCACTGCTGTTCGCCTCCCTGCCCCGCAGCGACCAACGTCGTAAGGGCATGGACTACATACGCGGTTTGCTGGAGGTGAGGGGACGCAAGTCGATACGCAATATCGCCGCGCTCGTCGGGGGACAGGCGACGGAGCAGAGTCTGCACCACTTCATCAGCGACTCGAGCTGGGAATGGGGTCCGGTGCGCCGGGCACTGGCCTGGTACACGGTGAGTGTGGTCCCACCCCAGGCGTGGGTGGTGCGGCCCATGGTCATCCCCAAGGCCGGGCGGCACTCCGTCGGAGTGGAGCGGCGCTTCTTCCCCGAGCACGGGCAGATGCTCAACGCCCAGCAGGCCGTGGGCGTATGGGCGGTCGGTGAGGAGGCGAGCGTGCCGGTCAACTGGCGGCTGCAGCTCTCCCCGGCCTGGCTGGCCGAGGACCGTCGGCGCCGCGCGTCCATACCGGACGACGCGTCGGCGGAGACCCTCGGTGAGTGCTCGCTCCGGGCCTATCTGGAGACGGCGGCCTGGCGACTGCCGTCCCGCCCCCTGGTGATGGACGCCCGCGGCGGTGACATCGCCTCGGCGGTGTCGCACCTCCTCGACCGGGGCACGCAGATGATGCTCAGGGTGAACGACTCCCTGCGGCTGTCGGTGAGGGACCCCGCGCTGAAGGGCTTCGACACCACCCCCAGACCGGTGCACCAGATCATGAGCGCGAGCCGGGGCCTGCAGCGGCCGGTGGTGTGGCCGGGCGACGGCGCGGGGACGGTCAAGTGCTCCGGGCTCGTCACTGCCGTACGGGTGGCGCTGCCCGCCCCTGCGGGCCGGCGGGCCGGCCGCGGGTACGGTGACCTGCTTCTGCTGGGGCTGGGGAACAACGACCGGCGCCGGCCCCGGGAGGTGTGGCTGACCGACCTGACGTCGGTTCCGCCCGCGTTCCTGATGCGGTTACGGGGGATGATCTCCCGGGTCGACCAGGACCTCGCCCACGGAGCCGACCAGGTGGGGATCCGCGACTTCGCCGGACGCTCCTACCGCGGCTGGCACCGCCACGTCACCCTCGCGTCCGCCGCGCACGTCCTGGCGGCCCTGGGCGACACCGACGACGCCGAACTGGGTTATGCGTCCTGACCCCCGGCCGGCTCGTCGTGTTCCCGCAGCACGCGCCGTATCCGGGACATGCGGAGCGCAAGCTGGATCTCCAGGGCGCGTTCGGGCCTCTGCCAGTCCGAGCCGATCAGCTCACCGATGCGCTCCAGCCGGCGGGCCACGGTGTTGGGGTGCACGTGGAGTTGCTCGGCCGCGTACGTGGGACTGCCGCCGGTGTCGAAGTAGGCGTCCAGGGTGCGGATCAGTTCCGTCAGCCGCTGCGCGTCGTAGTCGAGCACGGCTCCTATCGTGCTCTGGATGAACCTGTCGGCGTCCATGTGGTCCGACAGCAGCAGCCCCAGGAACCCCAGCTGGTGAGTCGAGGCGGAGGTTCCCGTGGCGCCCAGGGCGGTCATCGCGTCGAGGCAGCGTGCCGCTTCCCGGTACCCGTGGAGGACCGCACCGGGGTCCGACACGGGTCCGGAACCGCTGACCGTCGGCGGACCGCCGGGCAGGGACGACAGCTCGTCGTGCACCGTCCGGGCGGCGGCGCCCGGGTCGGTGCCCGGCAGCAGCAGCACGATGTCGCTTTCGTGCGTCGTCTGGAGCCCGTTCAGACGGCGTGCGCAGGTCGATGCCCGGCTCACCGCGTGTGCCTGCGCGCCCCCTTCGACACGGGCGATCACGACGACGTGCGGCTGATCGAGTCCGATGCCCAGCCGGCGGGCGCGCCGCTGCAGCAGATCCCGGGGGCGGGGCACACTGATCAGCAGGTCTTCGAGCAGTTCGTCCCGGAACTGCCCGTCCACAGGGCCCCGGCCCTCCTGCAGGGACAGCAGCACCGCGACGACGCGCGCCGCGTACCGCAGCAGTTCCGCGGTGCCGGCGGTCGGGGCCGGACCGGCCTGGACGTACAGGACGCCCAGGGGGTGACCGCCGGCGAGGACCGGCACGGACCAGATGCCGTCCTGCAGGAGGACGGGGGCGGGATCCAGCAGGACACCGGCGGCCTTCCTGGCGCGGGCGAACGCCTCGCCGCGTTCGGACAGGTCGCCGGCCGCGGCGATCGTCGTACCGTGCGGGCCGCACAACAGCACCGGAGCCCTCAGTCTGACGTGGCACTCCTCCACCAGCAGCTGCGGGGCACAGCCGTCGAGCGCCAGGGCGAGCAACGCCCCCTGGGCCTCGGTGAGCCCGCGTGCGTCGGCCAGGTCCGCCTCGGCGCGCGACAGCCGGTCCCGCAGGGCCGACATCTCCGCGAGCGTCTCGTCCAGGTACACGGCCCGTGACAGCGCCACACCGCCGATCTCGGCGAGCATGTTCGCCAGCGCTATCTCGTCCGCGGAGAAGTGGCGCACGCTGCGGTCCGCCACGTGCAGCGATCCGGCGAAGGCGGTGCCGCGGCTCAACGGCACGGCGAGCACGGCGTGCAGTCCCTCGGCGCCGATCCACTGATCGAGCTCGGCGGCGTGCCGGAAACTCTCGTCCGTCAGGTAGTCGGAGGTCCACAGCGGCGCGCGGTGTGCCAGTACTGCGGCCGCGAGCCCGGCTCCCTCCGGTAACCGCAGCCGCGTGTTGAGCATCGTGACGTGACCGTCGAGCGAGTGCAGCCGGAGCGCCCCGTCGTCGGCGGCGGGCAGGGTGACCCACGAGACGTCGGCGCCGAGCAGCAGCCGCGCCCGGCGGGTGATGATCTTGAGGGTGTCCTCGACCGTGTGCGGGCTCGCCAGGTCGGAGGCGGTGTCGACGAGCGCGGCGAGGGCGGCGCTCCACTGCTGACGACGTTCGAGCCGGGCCTGGATGCCCAGAGCCAGCCGTTTGATCCGTTCCACCGTGCGCAGGTCGGCGCCGGTCACGCCCTGTCTTCGCGCCTCCTCGACCACGGCTTCGAACCGGTTCGCCGACCCCTCACCGGCCAGGAGGTCCAGCAGGGCCAGCACAGCCGCCACCGCTTCGTCCTTCGTCCCCGACACGAGGTCCTCCGGTGTCTCGATTCCCAATCGCTGGCAGTGACGGTGCACGAGGCCGAGTCGCACGGGCCGCAGCTCCACCGGTGCAACGGGGGGAACACCCGCGTGCATTGCGCGAACCGCGCCCGCGAACCGAGAGCCACGCCTCTCCCCCCACGTGGTGGCCTGAGGACTTGCGGACCGCCACGATGGCGGCCGAGCAGGCTCACGGCTCGCTGTTCCCCACGAACCCCCCATGAAAGTATGCCAGTTGACGTATGCAGTGAGATTCCGGGAAACGGGTGTGTGCCGTCACACCTGCGTGGTGTGACGGCACGCCCGGATCGAGACCGCCGGCGGTCAGAGCGACAGGAGCGAGACGATGGCAGGGCCGAAGGCGGCGCCGAGGAGATAGGCGAGGTTGAACAGGCCGATGGCCGGGGGGCGTTGGGCGTCGGGGACAGCCGAGGTGGCGTGCACTGCGAACGCTCCCTGGCCCGAGGCCGCCGCGATCGACGTCAGGGCCTGGGCGGCCAGCAGGACCGCGGCGGAGGTGCCGACGGCCGCCAGCACCGCTCCCGCGAGGGCGAGACCCACCAGCGCGGTGATCACGACCCGGCGTCCCGCCCGTGCCGCCGAGACCGCCACCACGAACCAGGACAGGGCGCCGCCCAGCAGCAGCGGCCACACCATGGCGACGCCGATCTCGCTGGTGGACCACGACGTGTGGTCCTCCAGCCGCTCCGGAACCGCGTACATCATGCCGAAGTTGACCACCGCCAGGCACAGCGCGAGTCCCGCCGAGACCAGGAAGCCCGGGTTGCGGACGAGGACGGCGGGGACGAAACCCCGCGGCCGTGCGCGCATCTGGGCCGCCAGCAGCCCCGCGGCGAGGACGGAGCAGACCCCGGCGGCCAGGGGCTGGTGCGGCACGAACACCAGCGCGGTGACCAGCGCGGTCAGCAGCACCGCGCCCAGCGGGTCGAACGGCTCCCGGGTGACCGGGGCGCCGTGCGCGCACCGGGCCACGGCGAACGGCACGGCCACGGCGCTCAGCACGGGCAGCGCGAGGGCGGCCTGCCAGGACAGCAGGTCGTTGACGAGGGAACCGGCCAGCGGGGCCGTCGAACCCACCACGGCGAGCGAGGCGGTGACCAGTCCCATGGCGCGGGGCGAGCCGGCCAGGCTCATGGCCGTCGCCGTGAGGCCGGCCGTGCCGAGGCCCATCAGGGCGGTTCCCAGGGCGAGCACCGGCAGCACGGGGACGCCGGCCACCAGGCCCGCCCCCAGCAGGACGAGCAGACCGCACGCGGTGAGGGCGGTGCGAGCCCCCCGGCGGTCCAGCAGCCCGGCCAGCAGCGGCGTTCCGACGGCTATGCCCCAGCCGAACGCGGTCACCGTCCAGGTGGCGGCGCCGGTCGAGACGCCGAGGTCCCGCGCGGCGTCGTCCAGGACCAGGGCGGGGCCCGCGATACCGAAGGACAGCGGGCCGGCCATGAGGGCCAGCCAGAGGGCCGCGGGTCCGTGGAACGGGCCGCGGGTGTCGGTTGCGTGAGGTTTCCTGCCCGGCGCGGCGGGACCCTGGGCGCCGGACTCGGCGAGTGAGTTGCTCATCGGTGCTCCCTGAGCGGTCGGTCGTCGCTGGACCACCCTGGCCCGGTCCGGCGTGCAGCCCTTCGGGGGAGAAGGCGCCGGCCGGGCCAGGGAGCCGGGGATCGGGGCAGGAGGGGAGCGGGGTGGGGCGGGCGTCGGCCGGGAGCCCCGCTGCCGCCTGCCCGGGGGATCAGCCGTCCAGCGTCGGGTAGTCGGTGTAGCCCCGGTAGTCGCCTCCGTAGAAGGTCTCCGGGTCGGGCGTGTTGTAGGGGCCGCCGGCCTTGATCCGCGCGGGCAGGTCGGGGTTGGCGAGCCACAGCGAGCCGATGCTCACCGCGTCGCACAGGCCCTCCGCCAGGACCGCCTCGGCGGCCTCCGGCGTCACCGCGGCCTCCTCGCCCGTGGCGTGCGGGTTGAGGATCAGGACGCCCGGCCACTCGCGCCGGATCAGCTTCGTGATGTCGCGGCCGCCGAACTCCATCAGGTGGACGTAGGCCAGGCTGAGCGGCGCCAGGGCGCGGATCAGGGCCTCGTACAGCGTGGCGGAGTCGCTCTCCTCGATGCCGTTGGTGGTGTTGGCGGGGGAGAGGCGGATGCCGACCCGCTCGGGGCCGATCGCGTCGCTGACCGCCTGGGCGACCTCGACGGCGAAGCGGATGCGGTTGTCGACGCTGCCGCCGTAGGCGTCGGTGCGCAGGTTGGTGTTGTCGGCGAGGAACTGGTGGATCAGGTAGCCGTTGGCTCCGTGCAGCTCCACACCGTCGAACCCGGCGTCCATCGCGTACTTGGCGGCGGAGACGTGGTCCTCCACCGCCCGGGCGATGTCCTCCAGGTCCATGGCCTTGGGCGTGGGGTGGTCCAGCATGCCCTCCGGCGTGTACATCCGGCCGCCCGAGGCCACCGCGGAGGGGGCCAGCGGCAGCGCGCCGTCGGGGTAGAGGCTCGGGTGCCCGATACGGCCGGAGTGCATGATCTGCACGAAGATCCGGCCCTGCCGCTCGTGCACCGCGTCGGTCACCCGACGCCATGCCTCCACCTGCTCGGGCGTGTGCACGCCCGGTGTGTCGATGTATCCCTGCCCGATCACGCAGGGCTGCGTGCCCTCGGTGATGATGAGGCCCGCTCCGGCGCGCTGTCCGTAGTAGTCGGCCGCCAGCGGGGTCTGTACGCCGCCCTTGGCCCGGCTGCGCGTCATCGGCGCCATGACGAGCCGGTTGGGCAGCGTCAGCTTGCCCAGGGGCAGCGGTTCGAAGAAGTGGCTCACGATCTCCTCCATCGGGGAACCGGCTTGTTCACACCGTAGGAAGGGGGGAGGTCAGGCCGAATCAGTAAGATTTCTGAAACCGGATACGTACGTCGGCACGGCTTGCCTACCGGTGGGCCGCATCACGGGGAGTGGGGGCACCTACGTGCTGTACGGCAGGTCCACCGAGATCGCGGCGCTCGAAGAACTGACCGCCCGGGCCCGTGAGGGACGCAGCGGCGCCCTGGTCCTGCGCGGTGAGGCGGGCATCGGGAAGACGGCCCTGCTCGACCGGGCGGCGCAGACGGCGTCGGCGTCGGGCATGCGGGTCCTGCGGGTCACCGGGGTCGAGCCGGAGGCGGACCTGGCCTTCGGCGGGCTGGTGCAGCTGCTGTGGCCGGTGCAGGACCGGCTGGACGGGTTGCCCGAACCCCAGGCGGACGCCCTGCGGGCGGTCCTCGGGGCGGGCCGCACCCGCACGCGGGACAGGTTCCTGACCGGGCTGGCCGTGCTCACGCTCCTGGCGGACCTGGCCGAGCAGGGGCCGCTGCTGTGCCTGGTGGACGACGCCCAGTGGCTGGACCAGGCCACCTCCGACGCGCTCCTCTTCGCCGCCCGCCGGCTCGCCGCCGAGCAGGTGGCCATGGTGTTCGCCACCCGGGACGAGGGGTTCGCCGCCCCCGGGCTCGCCGAACTGCGCCCCTCCCGGCTGGACACCGGCGACGCGGTGAGTCTCCTCGCCGACCTGGGGCTGCCCCCCGCTTTCCGGGACCAGGTCATCGCCGAGTCCGCCGGGAACCCACTGGCGCTCATCGAGTTCGGCGCCGCCCGCCGCGACGACCCTGGCAGCTTCACGCCCGTGACCGTCGCCGACCGGGTGTTGTCGTCGTACCGCGCCCAGATCGCCGCGCTCCCCGAGAAGACGCGGCTGGCGCTGCTGTTCGCCGCGGCCGAGGGGCGGGGCGACCTGCCGCTGCAGATGAAGGCGGCCCGCACGCTCGGTGTGGATCTGGAGGCCCTGGAGGACGCGGAGCGGGCGGGGCTGATCCAGGTGACCGAGAGCACCGTCGTGTTCCGCCACCCGCTGATCGGGACCGCCGCCTACCAGGGAGCCGTACTGGCCCGGCGGATCGCCGTCCACCAGGCGCTGGCCGACGCCGCGGAGGACCCCGACTGCCGGGCCCGCCACCTGCCGCTGGCCACGACCTCACCCGACGACGAGGTCGCCTCCGAACTGGTCGCCGCCGCCGAGCGGGCCGCCGACCGCAGCGCCTACGCCGCCGCCTCGCTCCTGCACCAGCAGGCCGCCCGGCTCACCCCCGACCGCCGCGCCCAGATCCGCCGGCTCACCGACGCCGCGGCCTGCGCACTCAACGCCGGGCACGCCGGCCAGGCCCGGGACCTGGCCGAGCAGGCCGAGCGGTCGGCCCCGGAACCGGAGGACCTGGCCCGGCTCGCCCCCGTACGGGCCGCCGTGATGTTCGAGTCGGGGGACCAGCGCGAGGCCGCCCGCCTGCTGCTGCGGACGCACGCGGCCGATCCCGGCCTCGGCCCCGCCATGCTCCGCACCGGTGCCACGTACGGCTGGTTCGCCGGCGACGCGGACTCCGTGCGGGAGGCCGCCGAGCGGCTGGCGTCCCTCGGGGAGGCCGACCCGATGGTGGAGGGCATGGCCCACCTCGTCGACGACGACTACGCCCGCGGACTGCCCCTGCTGGAGCGCGCCGTCGCCGCCGGCCAGGACGGCTCGGACGCGGCGCGCACGCGCGCCCTGCACAGCGCGATCCTGCTCGGCGACGACGCCACGGCCATGGAACTGGCCGCGGCCGAGGTGGCCCGCTGCCGCGCGCAGGGCCTCATCGGGGCCCTGCCCCAGGCCCTGCACCTGCTGGCGGAACGCCAGGTGCTGGCCGGGGCCCACCGGGACGCCGAGGCGTCGGTGGCCGAGGCCGTGGAGATCGCCCGCGACACCGGGCTGCGTGAGCGCGTCGCCTGGCTGGGCGGCGTTCCCGCCCGGATCGCGGCGATCGAGGGCGACGACCAGCGCTGCCGTGACCTCGTGCGGGACGTCCCCGACGCCGGCCGGGTGGCCGGCGAGAGCGCCCTGAGCCTGCTGGAACTGGCGCGCGGTGACCACGAGGCGGCCCTCGGCCGCCTGGAGACCGCCGTCGGCCCGGGGCCGCAGCGCCACATGGCGATGGCCATGGCCACCGTCGCCGATCAGGTGGAGGCCGCGGTGCGGCTCGGGCGGTCCGAGCGGGCCGAGCGGCCGATGCGCGCCTTCGAGGCCTGGGCGCGGGCCGGCCGGCAGCCGTGGGCGCTGGCGGTGGCCCACCGGTGCCGGGCGCTGGTCGACGGGCGCGAGGAGGACTACCGGGAGGCGGTCCGGCTGCACGGACAGGGCCGGCGGCCCTTCGAGCGGGCCCGCACCGCGCTGCTGTACGGGGAGTGGCTGCGCAGGGCCCGGCGCCGCAGCGAGGCCCGTGACACGCTCCGGTCCGCCCTGGAGGACTTCGAACGGCTGCGCGCCGTGCCCTGGGCGGAGCGCGCGCGTGCGGAGCTGCGGGCGGCGGGTGACGCGACGACGAGCGCCAAGGCCACCGCGGAGAACGTCCTCGACCGGCTGACCCCGCAGGAGCTGCAGGTGGTCCGGCTGGCGGCCGGCGGCAACAGCAGCCGGGAGATCGCCGCGCAGCTGTTCCTCAGCCGCAGGACCGTCGAGCACCATCTGTACAAGGCCTATCCCAAGCTGGGCGTCGGCTCCCGGCGGGAACTGGCCCGTCTCAACCTGGTCTGACCGGGGTGGATCTGACAGAGATGGTTCCGATCTGACAGATCCGCGACGGCGTCCGGGCCGCTCGCGGACGAGGCCGGGGCCTCTTTGCCAGAATCCCTGACCATGATGCGTGCTGCCTACATTGAACAGCTCGGATCTCCGGACGTCATCCGTTACGGTGATCAGCCCACGCCGGAACCGGGGCCGACCGACGTCCTGGTGGACGTCACGGCCGTCTCGGTCAACCACGTCGACACCTTCGTGCGCTCGGGCGCCTGGCGCACCCCGCTCACGTTCCCCTTCGTCATAGGCCGGGACCTCACCGGCACCGTCGCCGCGGTCGGCACCGGAGTCCACCGGTTCCGGCCCGGCGACCGGGTGTGGTGCAACAGCCTCGGCCACGACGGCCGTCAGGGGGCCGCCGCCGAGCGGGTGGTGGTGCCCGTCGACCGGCTGTACCGCCTGCCGGAGGGCGCCGATCCGTACGAGACCGTCGCGTTGGCCCACCCGGCCGCGACCGCCTACCTCGGCCTGTTCACCCACGGGCGGCTCCGCTCCGGCGAGACCGCCGTCGTGGTCGGCGCGGGCGGGAACGTCGGGAGCGCCCTGGTGGTGATGGCCGCCGCGGCGGGCGCCCGGGTCGTGGCCGTCGCCTCCGCGCGGGACGCCGGGTACTGCCGCGGACTCGGCGCCGACCACGTCATCGACTACCGGGACCCCGACGTGCCCGGGCGCATCCGCGCCGCCGCCCCGGCGGGCGCCGACCTCTACCTCGACGCCTCCGGCACCAACGACCTGGAGACCGCGGTGGACCTGCTCGCCGGGCGGGGGCGGATCGTGCTGCTCGCCGGACTGCGCTCCCGGCCCGTGCTGCCGGTGGGACCGCTGTACCTGAGGGATCGTTCGATCCACGGCTTCGCCATCTCGCACGCCACCGCCGGGGAGCTCGCCGAGGCCGCCAGTGCCGTCAACCGGCTGGTCGCCGACGGCCGTCTCCGGCCCCGGGCGATCGAGCGGCTGCACCTGAGCGACGCCGCCGAGGCCCACCGCCGGCTGGAGGAGGGCAAAGTGCACGGAAAACTCGTGCTGAGCGTCGCCGACAGGGCCTGATCCGGGCGGGGCGCACGGCGCCGGTGAAATGCGGGAATTCAGACCTGACAAATGAGAAAGCCGCTCTTTGACCGGCGCCGGGCGGCCTCGACAGAATTCTGCACATGACTC
The DNA here is from genome assembly GCF_002899455.1 of Streptomyces sp. DH-12. Classification (GTDB taxonomy): domain Bacteria; phylum Actinomycetota; class Actinomycetes; order Streptomycetales; family Streptomycetaceae; genus Streptomyces. Next base: position 5,369,171 of record NZ_PPFB01000001.1, read on the forward strand.
AGTCAATCATCGACACCTCGCCGCTCTTCGAGCTCAAGGCCGACATTCACATTTCCGCGACCCCGCTCGAGGTCTACTCCGTCGTCAGCGATCTGCCGCGCAGTGCCGAATGGAGCCCCGAATGCCGGGGCGGCACGTGGGTCTCCGGCGAACCGTCCACCGTCGGCGCCGTCTTCCGCGGCGAGAACCTCCGCAGCGAGGACGTCGTCGCCTGGGCGCCCCTGGTGCGCGGCGTCTGGCACACCGAGTGCCGCATCACCGCCGCCGAGCCCGGCCGCACCTTCCGGTGGATGATGCTCACCCACGCCCGCGAGGACCAGGAGAGCATCTGGGGCTTCGACATGGCGCCCGCCGAGGACGGCTGCGTGCTCACCCACCACTTCCGCATGGGCCGGGCCACCGCCGGCATCCACAAGATCGTCGCCGGCCTCGACGAGGACGACCGCAAGCGCTTCGTGGCCGACTGGACCGCCAAGCTCGAGCAGGACCTCGACGCCACGCTGAAGCGCATCAAGGACGTCATCGAAAAGCGGTGACAATTCCCGCTGATCCGTACGGGAGCCTGAATTCAAACGGCCCGCCGCACGGCTGAGGAACAGTCACGGCGGATGAGAGGGTGGGCAGATGTTTCTCCAGCGCATCGGAAACAAGGGAATTCGACTGGGCACGCTCTTCGAGCGGGCCGCGGCCCGACACCCGGTGAATCCCGTTATTCTCGACCATGATCTCGACGTCGCTCCGGAGCGCGGACGCCGCATGACGCTCACGGAGGTCGCCGACCTCGTCGACGACCTGGCCTCCCGGCTGTGGGCGGCCGGCGTCCGGCCCGGGGAGCGCGTGGTCGTCCACAAGACCAACGGGTTCGACATCACGCTCCTGGCCTGCTCCACGGCCAGGATCGGCGCCGTCCCGGTCCTGCTGTCCCCGAAGCTCGACGGCACCACCGTGTGCGAGCTGGTGCGCCGCGTGGACCGGCCCTACCTGGTGACCGACCAGGACAAGCTGGACCACCACCTGCCCGCCGAGATCTTCGGTCTGGCCCGGCAGGTGCTCCTGGCCTCCGGCAGCCACGACGAGGCCGTCACGCTCGCCTCGCTGGCCGGCTCGGCCCGGGTCGCGCCGGTGACCATGCCCCCGGACCACCCGACGCTGGTCACCCACACCTCCGGCACCACCGGAACGCCCAAGCTGGCGGTGCACACCGGTCGCACCTTCCAGGCCCGTTACCGCCCTCAGGGCGCCGTGGCCTCCCTGGTGGGCCGCAGCGAACCGGTGGCCATCCACGTGTCGTTCGTGCACTCGCGGATGTTCACCGCCATGCCCATCACGATCCTCCAGGGACACCCCATGATCATCCTCCGGGACGACGACCCGGAGGCCGTGGCCGAGGTGTTCCGCCAGGCCCCGCCGGGCCTGATAGAGGCGCACCCCAACACGTTCCTGCGCTGGGAGGTGCTGGTCGACGACCCGCGCCGGCCGCTGGCGAACGTGAAGTACTTCAGCAGCACCTTCGACGCCATCCACCCGCGCACCGTGCACCTGATGCTCAAGGCGTCACGGCGCGAGTCGCCGCAGTTCGTGCAGATGTACGGGCAGAGCGAGGTCGGCCCGATCGCCGGGCGCACCTACTCCAAGAAGCGCGGCGCGGACGCCGACGGCCGCTGCGTGGGTTCCCCGTTCCCCGGCATGACGGGCGTCCGGGTGGTCAGCCGGGACGGCAGGCGGCCCACCAAGTCCAACCCCGGCTACATCGAGGTGCGTTCCGACGGGCGGATCGTCACCTACCTCGGTGAGCACGAGCGCTGGGAGAAGCAGGCCGACGGCGAGTGGTGGCGCATGGGCGACCTCGGCTACCGCACCAAGTGGGGCTGCCTGCACCTGCTCGACCGGGAGGTCGACGAGATCGAGGGCATCGACAGCACCCTGGAGATCGAGGACACCCTCTTCGCCCGGATACCGGAGCTCGTCGAGGTCATCATCGTCCCGGACGAGGACGGCAGGCCCCTGCCCGTGGTGTGCACGCGCGACGACGAACCGCTCGACCTGGCGGCCTGGAAGTCCGCGGTGGCCGGTCTGCCCGCGATGGCGGAGCCCGTGCAGTGGAAGCTCGACGACCTGCCGCAGACCGCCACCACCAAGATCAAGAGGCTGGAGCTGGCCCGGCTGCTGAAGGCGGAGCGGACGAACGCGTAGGTCCCGGATCCCGCACCGCCGCCTCTTCGGGGCGCGGGCCCACCCCCCACGGGCCCGCGCCCCCGTCACCCCCCGCACGGCGGCCCGGCGCCACCCTCCGGGCCGCCTCCCCAGCCGAGGAGTTGCCCCCGATGACGGCACTGCGCGCCTCCCGACGCCGGATCGAGCACTGGGATCCGGAGGACGAGGAGTTCTGGGAGCGCACCGGCAAGCACGTCGCACGACGCAACCTCGTCCTGTCCGTCCTCTCCGAGCACATCGGGTTCTCGATCTGGAGCATGTGGTCGGTCCTGGTGCTGTTCATGTCCCCGGCCATCGGCCTGGGATTCACCCCGAGCGAGAAGTTCCTGCTGGTGGTCACCCCCACCCTGGTGGGCGCGCTGCTGCGCCTGCCGTACAGCCACGCCGTGACCCGTTTCGGCGGGCGCGACTGGACCGTCTTCAGCTCGGCCCTGCTGTTCGTCCCGGCCCTGCTGGCGCTGTACTTCGTCCAGCGGCCCGGCACACCCCTGTGGGTGTTCCTGCTCGTCGCCGCGACCGCCGGCGTCGGCGGCGGCAACTTCGCCTCCTCGACCACCAACATCGCCCACTTCTTCCCCCGGCGTCACCAGGGCTGGGCGCTCGGCCTCAACGCCGGCGGCGGCAACCTGGGCGTCGCCGTCATCCAGCTCGTCGGCCTGCTGGTCATCGCCACCGCGGGCGACACCCACCCCGCCTACGTGATCGCCGCCTACCTGCCGCTGATCGCCCTGGCCGCGGTGCTCGCGGCGCTCGGCATGGACAACGTCGACACGGGCCCGGCCCCGGCGGGCGCGCTGCGCGAGGCGCTGGGCGACCCGCACACCTGGTGGATCTCGCTGCTGTACCTGGGCACGTTCGGCTCGTTCATCGGGTACGGCTTCGCCTTCGGGCTCGTGCTGCAGAACCAGTTCGGCTCGACACCGCTGGAGGCCGCCGGGCTCACCTTCCTCGGACCGCTGCTCGGCTCGCTGTCCCGCCCGCTGGGCGGCCGGCTCGCCGACCGCTGGGGAGGCGCCCGGGTCACCTTCTGGAACTTCCTCGCCATGGGCGCCGGCACCCTCCTGCTGCTGGCCGCCTCGGCGCACGACTCCCTCGCGCTGTTCGTCGCCGTCTTCACGGTGCTGTTCGTGCTCAGCGGGCTGGGCAACGGCTCCACGTACAAGCTGATCCCGGTCGTCTTCGCCGGGCAGGCGGAGGCCGCCGTCACCGCCGGCCACGACGCGACCGAGGCCTTCGCCCGGGCCCGCCGCCTGACCGGCGCGGTCATCGGCATCGCGGGTGCCGTCGGCGCGCTCGGCGGCGTCGTCGTCAACCTGGCCTTCCGGGCGTCCTACGGCAGCCGCGGCACGGGCGAGCCGGCCTTCTGGTGCTTCCTCGCCTTCTACGCGGTGTGCGTGGCCGTCACCCTGCTGGTCTACCTGCGCACCCCGCACGGCACCCCGGCGGGCGACGCGCGGCAGACGCGGCGGGCCGGACGGGGGGCCGCCGAGTCCTCGGAGGTCACCCGTGCCTGACAGCGCGCCGCGCACGAGCGTGGCCACGCACTGCCCGTACTGCGCCCTGCAGTGCGGCACCCGCCTCGGCCACGGCGCCTCGGGAACCGTGGTGGAACCCTCCGACTTCCCCGTCAACGACGGCAGCCTGTGCCAGAAGGGCTGGACCGCGCCCGCGGTGCTCGACGTCCCGGACCGGCTGCGCCGGCCATTGCTGCGGGGCCCGGACGGCCGTCTCGCCCCGGCCGACTGGGACACCGCCCTGGACACGGTCGCCGCGCGGCTGCGGCGCATCCGCGACGAGCACGGCCCGGACGCGCTCGCCGTGTTCGGCGGGGGCGGCCTCACCAACGAGAAGGCCTACCTGCTGGGCAAGTTCGCCCGGCTCGCCCTCGGCACCAGCCAGATCGACTACAACGGCCGGTTCTGCATGTCCTCGGCCGCCGCGGCCGGGAACGCCGCCTTCGGCCTGGACCGCGGGCTGCCGTTCCCCGTCGCCGACCTCGACGCGGCGGACACGATCCTGCTCGCCGGCGCCAACCCCGCCGAGACCATGCCTCCGCTGATGCGGCACCTGCGGAAGGCGGACCTGATCGTCATCGACCCGCGCCGCACCAAGACCGCCGAACGGGCCGCCCTGCACCTGCAACCGGCGCCCGGCACCGACCTCGCGCTGGCGCTGGGACTGCTGCACATCGCCGTGAGCGACGGCTGGTGCGACAAGGAATACGTCCAGGAACGGACCACCGGCTTCGACGCGGCCTGGCGGCGCGCCGTCACCTGGTGGCCCGAGCGCGTCGAACAGGTCACCGGCGTCCCCGTCGCCGAACAGCGCGCCGCCGTGGAACTGCTGGGCCGGGCGCGCCGGGCCTACGTGCTGACCGGACGGGGCGCCGAGCAGCACAGCAAGGGCGCCGACACCGTCGCGGCCTTCATCAATCTCGCCCTCGCCCTGGGCCTGCCCGGCGTCGCCGGCAGCGGCTACGGCTGCCTGACCGGGCAGGGCAACGGCCAGGGCGGCCGCGAGCACGGGCAGAAGGCCGACCAGCTCCCCGGCTACCGCATGATCACCGACCCGGAGGCACGGGCCCACGTCGCCCGGGTCTGGGGCACCACACCGGACGCCCTGCCCGGCCCCGGCCGCAGCGCCTGGGAACTGCTCGACGCGCTCGGCACCGAGGGCGGCCCGCGCGCCCTGCTGGTGTTCGGCTCCAACCCCCTGGTGTCCGCGCCCCACTCCGCCCACGTCGCCGACCGGCTGGCCGCCCTCGACCTGCTGGTGGTGGCCGACTTCGTGCCCTCGGAGACCGCGCGGACCGCCGACGTCGCCCTGCCGGTCGCGCAGTGGGCCGAGGAGGAGGGCAGCCTGACGAACCTGGAGGGCAGGGTGCTGCGCCGCCGCCGGCTGCTGCCCCCGCCGGAGGGCGTGCGCACCGACCTGGAGGTCCTGCACGGCCTCGCGGTCCGGCTCGGCGAACCGGCCCACCGCTACCCGACGGCGCCGCGCCAGGTCTTCGACGAACTGCGGCGTGCCTCCCGCGGCGGCACGGCCGACTACTCCGGCATCACCTACGAGCGGCTGGACGCGGGGGAGGCCCTGCACTGGCCCTGCCCCGAACGTCCCGGCGGGCAGCCGCACCCCGGCACGCCCCGCCTCTTCCTCGACGGCTTCGCCACCCCGGACGGCCGCGCCCGGTTCGCCGAGGTCGACCACCGCGACCCGGCCGAGACGCCCGACGCCGACCACCCCCTGTACGCCACCACCGGCCGGGTCCTCGCCCACTACCAGTCCGGCGCGCAGACCCGCCGCGTGCCCGAACTCAACGACGCCGTCCCCGAGCCGTACGTCGAGATCCACCCCGACACCGCCGAACGCGCGGGTCTGCGCGAGGGCGGCCTGGCCCGCGTCACCTCGGTCCGCGGCACCACGGTCGCGCGGGTCAGGCTGGTCGGCAGCATGCGCACGGACACGGTGTTCCTGCCGTTCCACCACCCCGGCTCCGGCCGGGCCAACCTGATCACCGGAACCGCCCTCGACCCCCGCAGCAAAATGCCCGAGTTCAAGGTCTGCGCCGTGCGGGTCGAACCCGGCTCCGGCGCACCGTGAGGCCGGCCATGACCGCCATCCACCACGTCCTCGTCGTCGGCCACGGACCCGCGGCGCACCGGCTCGTCGAGCGGCTGCGGGCGCACGGACACCGCGGCCCGGTCACCGTCCTCGGCGCGGAGCCGCGGCCGGCCTACAACCGGGCGCTGCTCACCTCCGTCCTCGACGGCACCCTCACCGCCGGGGACCTGGAACTGCCCGCCCCACCCGACGGCGTGCGCGTCAGGCCCGGCGTCACCGCCACCGCCGTCGACCGCGCCCGCCGCCTGGTGCGCACCGACACCGGCGAGACCCTCGGCTACGACCGGCTGGTGCTCGCCACCGGCGCCCGGCCGAGGATCCCGCAGCTGCCCGGCGTGCTCACCGCGGACGGCCGGCTCACCGAGGGCGCCACCGCCCTGCGCACCGCCGACGACGCCGAACAGCTCGCGGACGGGCCCGTGGTGGTGCTCGGCGGCGGCGTGCTCGGCATCGAGACCACCCTCGCGCTGCTGCGCGCCGGCCGCGACGTCACCCTCGTGCACCCCGGGCCGCACCCCATGCACGACCGGCTCGACGACACGGCCGGCGCCCTGCTCGCGAGCCGGCTGCGCTCCGCCGGCGCCCGCCTGCGTACGGGGCGCGCCGCCGTGGAGTACCGGCCCGGCAAGCTGGTCCTCGACGACGGCGAGGTCCTGCGGGCCGACGCGCTCGCGCTGTGCACCGGAGTCGAACCCGAGACCGCGCTCGCCCGGCGTGCCGGACTGGCCGTCCGCACGGGCGTCGTCGTCGACCGGCACCTGCGCACCGCCGATCCGCGCGTCCACGCCCTGGGCGACTGCGCCGAGTTCGGCGGCGAGGTGTCCGGACGCGTCGGCACCGCCTGGGAACAGGCGGAGAGCCTCGCCCGGATCCTCGCCGGTCACGACACGCACCACCGCGCCGGCCGGCCCGTGCTGCGGCTGAGGGCGCCCGGCCTCGACCTGGCCTGCCTCGGTCCGCCCGACCCGCCGGGCGCCACCCGGCACATCACGCTGTCCGACCCGGCCCGGGGCCGCCACGCCGCGCTCGCCCTCGACGGGGACCGCGTCGCGGGCGCGGTCCTCATCGGCCTGCCGCGCGCCACCGCCGCGCTCACCCAGCTGTACGCGCGCGAACTGCCGGTGCCGTCCGACCGGTTCGCTCTCCTGCTGGGCACCGAGGCCGGCGCACACCCCGCCCGCGTCGAACTGCCGGACGCGGCGGTGCTCTGCCACTGCAACCACGTCACCAAGGCCGACCTGCTGCGCGCCTGGCGGGCCGGCGCCCACGACCTGACGGGGATCGCCGCCGCGACCCGCGCCACCACCGGCTGCGGCGGCTGCGCGGACGACGTGCGCACGGTCCTCGCGTCGGCGGCCGGAGCGACCGGAACACCGTCGGCCGGAGCGACCGGAACACCGTCGGCCGGAGCGTCGTCGACCGCAGCGCCGGCGACCGGAGCATCGGCGACCGGAGGGAACAGCGACCCATGACCCGCACCCCGCGCACCCTGGTGGTCGTCGGGCACGGCATGACCGGCCACCGCCTCGTCGAGCACCTGAGGGCCCAGGACCGGCACGGCACCTGGCGTGCCGTCGTCCTGGCCGAGGAGCCCCGCCCCGCCTACAACCGGGTCGCCCTGTCGTCCTACCTGGAGGGCAGGAGCGCCGCCGACCTCACCCTCGCGGACCGCGCCTTCCTCACCGACCCCCTGGTGGAGCTGCACACGGCCACCCCGGTGACCGGCATCGACCGGCGGGCCCGCACGGTCACCACCGCCGACGGCGCCGTCAGACGCTACGACGCCCTCGTACTGGCCACCGGGTCCCGGCCGTTCGTGCCGCCCGTCCCGGGGCGCGACCTGCCCGGCTGCTTCGTCTACCGCACCTTCGACGACCTCGACGCCCTCCGCGACACGGCACGCGAGGGCCTCCCCGGTGTCGTGGTCGGCGGGGGCCTGCTCGGCCTGGAGGCCGCCAACGCGCTGCGGCTGCTCGGCGTTCGCCCCCACGTCGTGGAACTCGCGCCGCGCCTGATGCCGGTGCAGCTCGACGACGGGGGAGCACACGTGCTCACCCGGCTCGTCACCGGTCTCGGACTGCGGGTGCACTGCGGCACCGCCGTCCGCGAGATCCACCCGGCCGCCGACGGCCGGGTCGGCGGGGTCACCCTCACCGACGGCACCGCGCTCGACGCCCGGCTGGTGGTGTTCTCCGCGGGCGTGCGCCCCCGCGACGAACTGGCCGGACCCGCCGGGCTCGCCACGGGCGGACGCGGCGGCTTCCTCGTCGACGACCTGTGCCGCACCGAGGACCCGCACATCTGGGCCGTCGGCGAGTGCGCGGCCGTCCGGGGCCGCACCTACGGGCTGGTCGCCCCCGGCTACCGGATGGCCGAACTCGTCGCCGACCGGCTGCTCGACCGCCCCACGACCCCCTTCGCCGACCCCGACACGGCCGCCAAGCTCAAACTCCTCGGCGTCGACGTGGCCAGCTTCGGCGACGCCCACGCCGAGACCGAGGGCGCCGTGGAGTACGTCCTGCGCGACGACACGGCCGGCACCTACGCCAAGCTCGTCCTCGACCCCGAGGGGCGGGTCCTGCGCGGCGGTGTGCTCGCCGGCGACGCCACCGCCTACCGCACCCTGCGCGCCCTGACCGGCAGCGAACTGACCGCCCCGCCCGACCGGCTGCTGTCCGCGCCGGGCCCCGGCGGCCCGCCGCCCCCGCACCGTGCGGCGGACGCGGCCTGACTTGACGGAGTAGTGACCGGCGGTTGGCGGCCGGCCCGGCACCGGGGCGACGATCACTGTGGCCCCATGGTGCGCGCGCGCCGCCCCCGACAACGCCGAGGCGGAAATGAGGTTCACCCGATGCCCAGTCGCACAGTGGTCGTCCGGACGACGGCGGGACGAGTGGCCGGAGAGCGGACCGACGGACTGACCGTCTTCCGGGGCGTGCCCTACGCGGCCCCGCCGGTGGGTCCGCTGCGGTTCTCCTCGCCCCGGCCGCCCGAGCCGTGGCAGGGCGTGCGGGACGCCACCGCCTTCGCGGCCCCCTCCCTGCAGGGCGACTACCTGCCCGACAGCAGCGAGGACAGCCTCTACGCCAACGTGTGGACCCCGGACGTGGCGGGCCGTCTGCCGGTCCTCGTCTACATCCACGGCGGCGGCTGGATGCTCGGCGCGGGCAGCGAACCCGACTACGACGGCGCCCGCACCGCCGTCCACGGCCGCATGGTCGTCGTCAACTTCAACTACCGCCTCGGCGTGTTCGGCTGGGGCCTGCACGAGGACCTCACCGACCCGCGTACGGGATCCTGCGCGAACTGGGGTTTGCAGGACCAGGCCGCGCTGGTGCGCTGGGTCCGCGACAACGCCGCCGCGTTCGGCGGCGACCCGGACAACATCACCGTCTGCGGCACCTCGGCGGGCGGCTCCAGCACCTGGCAGCTCGCTCTGCTGCCCGAACTGCGGGGCGTCATCAAGAGGATCGTCCCGATCAGCGTCAAGCACGTGTGGGAACCGGCCAGTTCCACCACCCCCGAGGAGTCCCGCCGGGTCTACGAGCACCTGGCCCGCCGCTTCGGCACCACCGTGCCCGGCCTGCGCGAAGTGCCGGCCGCCGACCTGCGGGACGCCTTCGACGAGGTGTACGCGGGCAGCCCCACCGAGCGGTTCGTGCAGGGCGGGCGCGAGTACCGGGGGCCGGTCGTCGACGGGCGGTGGATGCGCGGCTACGACCACGCACTGCCCACGCCCGGCATCCCCATGATGCCGATCTACTGCCGCACCGAGGGCTCCTTCTTCACCACCGGCCCCGGCTACCCCTACCAGGGTCCCCACCCGGCCGACGAGGCAGGACTGCGCGCCGCCGTCCGCGAGGTCCTCGAGAAGGGCGCCGTCAAGGTCACCGACGAGCAGGTGGACGATTGCGTCGCCCACTACCGGCGGGCGTCCGAGGCGGAGGGCCTGCCCCGGGACCCGGTGTCGGTGTGGACACAGGTGTGGGGCGACGGGCTGTTCCGCTACCAGATCGTGCGGCTGGCCGAACGGCACGCCCGCGAACGCGACCCCGCCGCCTCGTCGCAGTACCTGATGGAGTTCTCCCACCCGCTCAGGCCGCCGTACGCCGGCACCACCCCGCACGAGGCCGTCGCGAAGTTCCTCTTCGGCACGTTCGCGCTGCCGGTCAACGCACCTTTCTACGGGGACGGACCGCTGGAGCGGCGGATCTCGGACACGCTGATCGACCTGGTGGCGGCCTTCGCCCGCGGCGAACCGCCGAGCAGCGAACACGCCTCCGCCTGGCCGGTGTTCACCCCGGACCGTCCCAGCGTGATGGTCCTCGGCGGCGAGCGGGTGGCCCGGATCGGCACGGTGTCGGCCCAGGCCCATCTGGCGTACTGGGACCGCGCCGGCTGGGTGCCGCGGCCCTGAACACCCCCGGCCATACACCACGACAGCAACGAAAGGACTGGGACTTCGATGTGCGGACTCGCAGGCTGGGTCGCCTACGACCACGATCTGTCGGCACACGGCGGGACGGCGTCGGCCATGACGGAGACGCTCGCGTGCCGGGGCCCCGACGACCGCGGCGTGTGGATCTCGCCCCACGCGATCCTCGGGCACCGCCGGCTCTCCATCATCGACCTGGAGGGCGGCCGTCAGCCCATGCACGTCACCGGCGAGGGCGACGGCCTCCCCGTCCTCGTCTACACCGGCGAGGTGTACAACTACCGCGAGCTGAAGGACGAACTCGTCGGCCTCGGCCATGACTTCCGCACCTCCAGCGACACGGAGGTGGTCCTGCACGCGTACCTGGAGTGGGGCGAGCACTTCGCCGAACGCCTCAACGGCATGTACGCCCTCGCCCTGTGGGACCCGCGCACCGAGGAACTCCTCCTCGTCCGCGACCGCATGGGCGTCAAGCCCCTCTTCTACTACCCCACGCCCGACGGGGTGCTCTTCGGCTCCGAGGCCAAGGCCATTCTGGCGCACCCCGACGCCGAGGCGGTCGTCGACCGCGAGGGCCTGGCGGAGATCTTCGCCATCATCAACACCCCCGGCCACGCCGTCTTCAAGGGCATGCACGAGGTGGTGCCCGGCACCGTCGTGCGCTTCCACCGCGGCGGCCACACCACCCGCACCTACTGGCAGTTGGAGGCCCGTCCGCACACCGACGACCTCGACACCACCATCACGCGGATCCGCGAACTCCTCGAGGACATCGTCGAACGCCAGCTCGTGGCCGACGTCAAGGTGGGCACCCTGCTCTCCGGCGGCCTCGACTCCAGCGCCATCACCGCGCTCGCCGCGAAGGTCTTCCGCGACCAGGGCAAGCAGGAGCGCATCAAGGCCTTCTCCATCGACTTCAAGAACAACGAGGAGAACTTCCGCGGCAACGGCATCTGGATGGACCCCGACACGCCGTACGCGATCGACGTCGCCCGGCAGTCCGGGGCCGAGCACGTCATCGTCGAGCTGGAGAACCACCACGTCCTCGACGAGGACGTGCGCATGCGGGTGCTGCGCGCCCAGGACCTGCCCATCTCCACCGGCGACATGGAGCACTCCCTCTACCACCTGTGCAAGGCCCTCAAGGAGCAGGTGACGGTCGCCCTGTCCGGCGAGACCGCGGACGAACTCTTCGGCGGCTACAACTGGTTCTTCGACAAGGAGGCCGTCGAGGGCGACACCTTCCCCTGGTACGACGCCTGGCGCCGGCTCGGCGGCCTGGACACCATGAAGGAGATCGGCCTCTGGGACCGGCTCGGCCTCGACGAGTACGTCGCCAAGCGGTACGCCGAGGCGCTCACCGAAGTCCCGCGCCTGGAGGGCGAGTCCGCCGACGAGGCGCGGATGCGGGAGCTGTCGTACCTCAACATCAGCCGCTGGGAGAACTTCCTGCTGGACCGCAAGGACCGCATCAGCATGGCCGCGAGCCTGGAGGTGCGGGTGCCGTTCACGGACCACCGGCTGGTGGAGTACGTCTTCAACGTGCCGTGGGCCATGAAGACCTTCGACGGCCGTGAGAAGAGCCTGCTGCGCGCCGCAGCGAGCCACGTCCTGCCCGAGTCGGTGCTGGAGCGCAAGAAGAGCCCCTACCCGTCCACCCAGGACGTGGAGTACGTACGGGCCCTGCGCGCCAAGGTCGAGGCCCTGCTGGACGGTTCCCCCGTGCTCGACCTCGTGCCGGCCGAGGGCATCCGCAAGCTCCTGGACAAGCCCGTCGAGTCCTACGCCGGTCTCGGCGGCCTGTGGGGCATGCGGGCCGTGATGGAGCGCCTGGTCGAGTTCGACGCGTGGGTGAAGGAGTACGACGTCCGCGTGGAGTGGTGACGCTCCCACCGGCGCGGCGTGCGGCGCGCGGCACCCGGACGGGCCGCGCGCCGCACCGCCGTGCGATCCGACCCACCTCTCGCACCGGCGGAAGGACGCTCATGGACACTTCAGGCCTGCCCCTCGTGGTCGACGACTCCCCGGAGTGGGGCAGCGAACGGCTCGACCTCGACGCCTATCTCGCCCGCATCGGCTACCGGGGGCCGCGCGAGACCTCCCTCGCGGCGCTCCGCGCCCTGCACCGCGCCCATCGGGACTCCGTCTGCTTCGAGAACGTCGACATCGCCCTGGGGCGCACGGTCTCCCTCGACATCGACGCCGTCCAGCGCAAGATCGTCCAGGCGGGCCGCGGAGGATACTGCTACGAGACGAACCTGCTGTTCGCCGCCGCGCTGGACCGCTTCGGCTTCCCCGTCACGCGGCTCCTGGTCCGCATCCGCGAGGGCAGTGGCAAGCGCCGGTTCCGCTCCCACACGGCCCTGCTGGTGCGGGCGGACGACACCGTGTGGCTGGCCGACCCCGGCTACGGCTACGCCGCGCTCGTCGAACCCATCGCCCTGCGACCCGAAGCGGAGAGCACCGTCGCTGGCTGGTCGTGGCGGCTGACGACCGAGGACGGCCACTGGCTCCTGCAGTACCGGCGGCCCGAGGGCTGGTTCGACATCTACGCCTTCCGCGCCGAACCCCAGTACGCAGTCGACTTCCAGGCCGCCCACTACGTCAGCTCCACCCGCCCCGGCTCGCCCTTCGTCGGGCAGCTCGTGGTGCAGAGGGCCGGCGACGAGGAACGGTACCGGCTCAAGAACAACGAGTTCATGACCGAGTACCGCAGCGGCGAGCAGCGCCTGCGCCTCCTGCGCCCGCACGAGACCGTGGACGCCGTGCGCACCGTGTTCGGGCTGCCGCTCACCGCGGAGGAGGAACGGCTGCTGCACGGCTTCCTCGCCGCCCGGCGGTGACGGGCGCGCCACCGCACGAGAGCTCCCCGCCTTCCGGGCGGGGAGCTCTCGTACAAGGGCTTCAGGCCTTCACCTCCCGCGGGGCCGGCGCCGCCGGCACGGCCTCCACGCCCCCCTCCGGGGTGCGCCCGCCGGTGCCGACGACCACCCGGGCGACCTCCGTGCGGAGCGGACGGCGTGCCGCGGCCGGCGCACGCCGCCGCCGGTGCGGATCACCCGCCGGCAGCGGCCGGCCGGGGCCCCGGCCGCACCGCCGCGCCGCCGCACCGGCGTCGGCGTCGAGGAAGACCACCGGCAGTCCGGACGGCAGCGCCCGGGTCCGCGGATCGAGGACCGCCCCGCCGCCCGGCGCGAGCACGCCGTCGTGCCCGGCCGGGGCCCGGGCCACCGCCCGCGCCTCGGTCGCCGGAAGGCGGGCTCGCCGTCGTCGGCGAAGACCTGGGCGATGGTCCGGCCCCGCTCGGCGGCAACGTCCCCGTCGGCGTCCCGGCAGGCGGCGCCGGGCCGCTCGGCCGGCAGTCGCCCGACGGTGGACCCGCCCCCGCCCATCGGGCCGGCCGGCACGGCCGGCGGCCCGCTCATCGGACGGTGAGGTGCTCGAGGTACGAGGTGACGTTGCGGCGGGTCTCGGTGACGCTGTCGCCGCCGAACTTCTCCGCCACCGCGTCCGCCAGCACCAGCGCGACCATCGCCTCGGCCACGATCCCGGCCGCCGGGACCGCGCACACGTCCGAGCGCTGGTGGTGCGCCTGGGCGGCCTCGCCCGTGGAGACGTCCACCGTCCGCAGCGCCCGGGGCACGGTCGCGATCGGCTTCATCGCGGCCCGCACCCGCAGCAGCTCACCGGTGGACAGACCGCCCTCGGTGCCGCCGGAGCGGCCCGAGGCCCGTCTGACGCCCTCGGGCGTGTTGACGATCTCGTCGTGCGCCTCGGAACCCGGCACCCGCGCCAGCTCGAAGCCGTCTCCCACCTCGACGCCCTTGACGGCCTGGATGCCCATGAGGGCGCCGGCCAGCCGGGCGTCGAGCCTGCGGTCCCAGTGGACGTGGGAGCCGAGGCCCACGGGCACGCCGTAGGCCAGGACCTCGACCACGCCGCCGAGGGTGTCGCCGTCCTTGTGCGCCTGGTCGACCTCGGCGACCATCGCCTTCGACGTGTCGGCGTCCAGGCAGCGCAGCGGGTCGGCGTCGAGCCGCTCGACGTCGGCGGGAGTGGGGTACACGCCCTGCGGCGCCTTGACGGAGCACAGTTCGACCACGTGGGAGACGATCTCGACGCCGGCCGTCTCCTTCAGGTACGAGCGGGCCACCGCGCCGAGCGCCACCCGGGCGGCGGTCTCCCGGGCGGAGGCGCGCTCCAGGACCGGCCGGGCCTCGTCGAAACCGTACTTCTGCATGCCGGCCAGGTCGGCGTGGCCGGGACGCGGGCGGGTGAGCGGGGCGTTGCGGGCCAGTCCCCGGAGGATGCCGGGGTCGACCGGGTCGGCCGCCATGACCTGCTCCCACTTGGGCCACTCGGTGTTGCCCACCATGATCGCGACCGGGGAGCCCAGGGTCAGTCCGTGCCGGACGCCGCCCAGGAACGTGACCTCGTCCCGCTCGAACTTCATCCGGGCACCGCGACCGTGGCCGAGCCGCCGCCTCGCCAGGTGGTCCGCCACCATGTCCGTGGTGATCGGCACGCCGGCGGGAAGACCCTCCAGCGTCGCCACGAGTGCGGGACCGTGGGACTCACCCGCGGTCAGCCAGCGCAACCTGCTCAACGGTGCCGCGCTCCTTTCCCGTCGCGTGGGGGAGAACCTCCTTGACGAGGTCGCCGATGATGCGCACGCCGTCCTGGGTGAGCACCGACTCGGCGTGGAACTGCATCGACGCGAAGTGCGGGCCGCGCAGCGCGTGCACCTCACCGGTGTCGGGATCGCGGCTGACCTCCACCACGCCCACCCCCTCGCACTCGGCCTTGTCCTCCTCGGCGCGGGCGGCGAACGTGTTGTAGAACCCGACCCGTTCCCGGGATCCGAACAGGTCGATCTCCCGCTGCACGCCCTGGTTGGGCACCGCCCGGCGCACCAGCGGGAAACCGAGCAGCGTGCACAGCGTCTGGTGACTGAGGCAGACGGCGAGGAACGGGCGCCGCTCGTCGAGCAGGGTGCGCACCGTGGCACGCAGGTGCGCGATCTTCGGGTGCCCGACGTCACGCGGATCGCCCGGACCGGGCCCCATCACCACGAGGTCGTAGCCGTCCGTGGAGTAGGGCTCGTCGAAGCGCCGGACCGTCACCCGCAGTCCCAGGGAGCGCAGTTGGTGGTCGAGCATGGACGTGAACGTGTCCTCGGCGTCCACGACCAGCACGCGGCGTCCGCTCAGCTCCGGACCGGGCCGCGCCCCGGAGCCGTGACCGGCCAGCCAGAAGCCGGCGAGAGTGGCGTTGCGCCGCTCCAGCGCCGACCGGACCTGCGGATGGTCCGCGAAGCGGGCCGGCCCGTGGCCCTCGACGGCCGCGAGCAGACCCGCCGCCTTCGCCGCGGTCTCGGCGACCTCGCTCTCCGGGTCGGAGTGCCGTACGAGCGTGGCGCCGACGCCGATCCGCAGCCGGCCGGTGGCGTCGATGTCGGCGGTACGGATCAGGATGGAGGAGTCCAGGGCCCGCCCGCCGTGCTCGTCACGGCCGATCAGCGCGACGACACCGCTGTAGTAGCCGCGCCCCTCGGGTTCGTACCGGTTGATGACCCGGCAGGCGTTCTCCAGCGGGCTGCCGGTGACGGTCGGGGCGAAGAGCGTCTCGCGCAGGATGTCGCGCGGATCGCGCGTGCTGTGCCCCTCGATGAAGTACTCGGTGTGGGCGAGGCGGGCCATCTCCTTGAGGTACGGCCCGACCACCCGGCCGCCCTCCTCGCAGATCCGGGCCATCATCTTCAGTTCCTCGTCCACGACCATGTACAGCTCGTCGGCCTCCTTGCGGTCGGCGAGGAAGTCGAGCACCTCCGGCAGCGCCGGGCCCGTGGACGGGTAGCGGTAGGTGCCGCTGATCGGGTTCATCACCGCCAGGCCCTCGCGCAGGCTGACGTGCCGCTCGGGAGTGGCGCCGACGAGCGTGCGCGAGCCGGTGTGCACCAGGAACGTCCAGTAGGCGCCGCTCTCGCGTTGCAGCAGGCGCCGGAAGACCGCCAGCGCGTGCCGCGGGGTGTAGCCGGTGATGTCGGCGGTGTAGGTGCGCTTGATGACGAAGTTGGCGCCCTCCCCGGTGCCGATCTCGTCCTTGACGACCCGGCGGACGGTGGCGGCGTACTCCTCGTCCGGGACGTCGAAGCGGCCGCCGGACAGCTCCACGGGCAGGTCGGGGATCCGGGTCAGCACCTCGGTGACGAGCACGGCGGCCTGACCGGTGACGGTCATGGCCAGCAGCGGCGTGCCGTCGTCGGGGCAGTCGAATCCGCGCTCGGCGATCTGCCGGTAGGGCACGAGGGCCAGGACCTCGTGGCGGGGACCGCCGGATGTCTCCGCGGCGTCAGGCAGGGGCAGTTCGGCGAGGGTGCGCGGCTCGGCCGCCTCGCCGACGACGACGTCCAGCACGCCCGGACCCGTCGTCTCGGGGCGGTGCAGCAGGGCGTACGCGGCCGGTGGCCGGTCGCCCAGGATCCGGCCGAGCAGGTCGCCGCTCGCGGTGCCGGTCATGCCAGGACCTCCTTGGTGGTGACGACGACGGCGCAGCGCTGCGCCGCGTACTCCAGGGCCAGCCGGTGGTGGTGCTCGGAGAAGTCGGCCACGGCGTCGGCCACCAGGAACGGCTGGATGTCGTGGGTGAACGCCTCGACGGCGGTCATCAGCACGCCGACGTGGGCGTACACGCCGCACAGCACCAGTTGGTCCCGGCCGGCGGCGCGCATCCGCCGCAGCAGGTCGGAGCGGAAGAAGGCGCTGTAACGCCACTTGGTGAGCTGCCAGTCGCCGGGGGCCGGGGCCAGTTCGTCGACGACCTGCCGGTCGGCGGGGGCGGTGCGCATGCCCGGGCCCCAGAAGTCCTTCAGCAGGCCCCGCTGTTCGTCGGTCATGCCGCCGGGCTGCGCCGTGTACGCCACCGGCACGCCGAGCCCGGCGCAGTGCTCGCGCACCTGCCGCGCGTTGCCCACGAGTTCCTCCCGCAGGCCGTCGGGCAGGGGCCGCAGGAAATAGCGCTGCATGTCGTGCACCAGCAGGACGGCGCGGTCCGGGTCGACGGACCACTGAGCCACGTTGGCGGGCACGTCGCCGGCCGTCGGCATCGGGTAGGGGGTGATCTCGGGTATACCTGCCATGAGTTGCTCTCCTGGTCGCCTCAGGTCGGTGGGGGGCGGGGCTCAGGCGCCGAGCGCGGCGCCGCCGTCGACGGTGAGTTCGTGCAGGGTGATGTGGGAGGCCTCGTCGGACAGCAGGAAGGCGACGGCGTCGGCGACGTCCGAGGGACGGGCCACCTTGCCCAGCGGGATGCCGACCCGGAACGCGTCCAGCCGCCCCTCGATCGTGTGCTTCGGGCCGGACTCGTCGTGCCACATGGAGGTGAGCATCGGGGTGCTGGTGGAGCCCGGCGCCACCACGTTGCAGCGGATGCCGTCCCGGGCGACCTCCAGGCCCAGGCTCTTGGTGAACATGGTCGCCGCCGCCTTGGACGCGGCGTAGGCGGCCATCTGCACCCGCGGGGTGGCGGCGGCGTTGGACGCCACGGTGACGATCGCGCCCCGCCGGCGCGGCAGCATGCGGTTGACGACGGCCCGCGACATCAGGAAGACGCCGGTGGCGTTGACGGCGAACGTCGTCGTCCAGTCCTCGTCGGTGAGGTTGCGCACGGTGCCCAGGCGCAGCACGCCGGCCCCGTTGACCAGGTACTCCAGCGGGCCGAGGCGCTCCTCGGCCGTGCGGACCACGGCGTCGACGTCGGCGGCGCTGGTGACGTCGGCGGGCAGGGCCCGCGCCTCCAGGCCGTCCGCGCGCAGCTTGTCCACCACCTGCCGCAGCCGGTCGGCGTCGCGGTCCACGGCTCCCACCACCGCGCCGCGTTCGCCGAGGGCGCGGGCCACCGCCTCGCCGATGCCGCCCGCCGCCCCGGTGACGAGTGCGACCTTTCCGTCCATTGTCAGGACCTCCTCATCTGCGTGTCTGCCCGACGGCCGTGCCGCGTGCCGGCCGGGGTGGGTGTCGGAGCCGTCAGCCGAGCCAGGCCGAGGCCACGGCGACGGCCTGGCCCGGGTTGAGGCGCGGATCGCAGTAGGACGTGTACTTGTCCGCGACGTGCTCGACGCAGGCGTCGTTGGGGACGCACTCGGTGACGTCGTCCGGCGTGGTCTCCAGGTGCAGCCCGCCGATGATGCCGCCCTCGGAGCGGACGGCCTCCTGGAACTCCTGGATCTCCCGCTCGATCGTCTCCAGGTAGCGGGTCTTGAGGCCGCCCGGCAGGGCGACGGTGTTGCCGTGCATGGCGTCGGTCAGCCAGATCACCGGGTGCCCGGCATCGCGGGCCGCGGCGACGAGCCCCGGCAACCGGTCGCCGACCGTGGACGCTCCCATCCGGGCGATGAGGGTCAGGCGGCCCTTCTCCCGGTCGGGGTCGAGCCGTTCGCACAACCCGAGGAGCTCGTCGGCCGTCACCTTGGGCCCGATCTTGCAGGCGACCGGGTTGGCGACCCGGGACAGCAGGGCGACGTGCGCGCCGTCGAGCTGACGGGTGCGCTCGCCGATCCAGGGCCAGTGCGTGGAGGTGAGGACGAGCCGGCCCCGGTCGTCCCGGCGGACCATGGGGAGTTCGTAGTCCAGGATCAGCGCCTCGTGGCTGGTCCACACCGGCGGCTCGACGGCGTGCCGCGGTCCGGCGTCCTGCCAGCCGAGCTGGGTCATGATCTCGCGGGCCGCCTGGTAGCAGTCCAGCATGCGGCCGGGCTCCGGGCGCCGGCTCTCCGGGTCGGGCTCCGGGCCGTTGACCATGTGGCCCCGGTAGGACGGCAGTTCCACACCGCCGACCAGTTCGGTCGGGCTGGAGCGGGGCTTGCCGAACTGGCCCGCGATCCGGCCCACACGGATCACCGGCTTGTGCGTGATCATCTTCAGCGCGCCGGCCAGCAGGTCCAGCACCGCGGCCTTCCGGGCGACATAGCCGGGCGTGCACTCGGCGGGGTCCTCGGCGCAGTCGCCGGACTGGACGACCAGGGCCTCGCCCGAGGCGACCCGGGCCAGCAGTGAACGCAGCGTGTCGACGTCCGCCGCGTCGACGAGGGCGGGCCGGTGGGCCAGGGTGTCCGTGACCTGCCGCACCCGCGCCGCGTCACCCCACTCGGGCTGCTGCCTGGCCGGTTTGTCCTTGATGTCGAGCAGGGCGTCGTCCACTGGTGTCTCCTTTGGCGAAGGGCGTGACTGCGGCGCGCCATCGCCGGGGCGGGAGAACCCCGTGACGCGCGGCCGTGCGGGTCTCGGACGTGGGCCGGCGGGGCCGGGCGCACCGGGGTGTGCCGGGGCCGCCGGTCATCGGACAAGCCGCACGAGCGGCGCCGCCGCGGGCCGTGCGGGTGGTGCCCGTCCGCGCGTCGGGGCGCGACGACCGCCGCTTTGTTCGGCACGCGGAATAGCTCCGGTGATAGCTCCGCTCATGCGATAGGTGGCGGGAACGCCGCGGCTGGGAATTGCTCGCTTTGCGGCGGACCCGGACGCCGGGGCACGCAATGGGTGCTGCCCCGTAAATGCGTTACCGGCCCGGAGGCGGTGCTTTCCGCTTCACCCGGTCCCGGTGCCGGGCCGGGGGACCGGAACGGCCGCCACGGGGCCGCGCGCGGCCCGGCCCGGATTCGAAAGACCGTTCGAGCGTCGCCCTCCGGGGAGGCCGTGACGGGGCGCCGACAGAGAAAACAGGCCGTTCTCCCAGGTGGCGAGCCCCCGGTGCCGGTCGGCGTCCGAATTGCGGACCAGACCCGTGCAGGGCCGTCGAGGACGGCGATGTGGGTCGTGCATGCGGTGCTCCTCGGCGGACGGAGTGGTCGTGCCGGACCTCGGGCCGGCTGTTCGCCCCGATCCTGTATCGAAAGCGAAGGCAGGCCCAATGGCGATCGACGGACTTCGTCAAATAGCCGCTACTTCATCAAGTCGATGTCGGAACCACTTTGCGCCAATGTGGCATGACACCCGTAGTTCATCGCGGGTGCATGCGAATAACCTGACGCCGATGCTTGAACTCTCCATGGACTAGCAAGGAGTGACGATCCGCCATGTCGGACCGGCTGAGGCAACCGGGCGTGCTGGAGCTGGACGAACTGGTCGCGGAGGGCGTCTCGCCCTGGCTGGACGGACTCACCCGCGGTCACCTCGCCTCCGGATGCCTGACCCGGCTCATCGCGCGCACCGGCGTCCGGGGCGCCACGTCCGACCCGGCCGCGCTGGCAGCGGCGGTCGAGAGCGACGACGCCTACCGCGAACAACTCGCGGGCCTGGCCTCCGACGACATCTGCGCCGCCGACGCGGTACGTGCGGTGGCGGCGTACGACGTCCGCTGGGCCTGTGACGAACTCCGCCCGGTGTACCAGGCCACACGCGGCCTGGACGGCCTGGTGTCGATGGACCTGGACCCGCACCTCGCCCGCGACGTCGAGTCGGCCGTGGCGGAGGCGGAGCAAGCGCTGCGCGCGGTGAACCGGCCCAACGCGATGGTCAAGCTGCCGGCCACCACGGAGGGGATCGCCGCGATCAGGGAGTGCGTCGGTGCGGGCTTCCCCGTCCACGTCACCGCGGTCTTCTCGGCCTCGCGCTATCGCGAGGCCCTCGACGCCTATGTGGAGGGCCTCCAGCGCGCGCTGGCCGACGGCCGGCGACTCTCGGCACCGGTCTCGGTCGTCTCGCTGCCCGTGGGCCTGTTGGACGCCGAGGTGGACGCGCGGCTGGAGGACCTGGGCACCCCCGACGCCCTGGCGCTGCGCGGCGAAGCCGCTGTGGCACGCGCCCGCCACTTCTACCGGATGTACGACGACTGGTTCGGCGGCGCCGACTGGCGGGCCCTGGCCGCCGCGGGAGGCCATCCGCAACGGCTGATGTGGACGGCCACGACCGTGACCGAGCCCTCGTCGTCCCTCACCCGCTACGTCGAGCAGCTCGTCACCTGGGGCACGATCACCTTGATGACCCTGCCCACCCTGGAGGCGGCCGCCCGACGGCTCGACATGTGCGGCGACACGTTGATGGGTCGTCACGGCGCGGCTCTCGAGGTCTGGAGACGGCTGGAGGGCCTCGGCATCGACGGCGAAGAGGTCGCCAGGAAGCTGGAGGCCGAGAGCGTCGAAGGGCTGGCGGCCGCGTGGCGCGACCTGTACGCGGCAGTGGACGCGGGGCGGCACACGGCTCACCGGACCTGACCGGGCCGGGGGCCGGGTGCGGAGTCGCCGGCCTGTCCGGCTCCCGACTCCCGGACCGCTCGGGCGGCAGGAGCGGAGGGGGCGCCTCCGGCTGTCTCTGCGCGACCCGGGCCGGTCCGGTGCCGCTCTCCTCCTCCTCCGGGAGAGCCCCCGTCCCCCTCCGCGAGAATCCCCGTGTGCCCCCGCTCACGCACACCGGCGCGAACGGCCGTCACCGAAGCTTCACGAGCGGCGGCAGTCCTTCACCTTCGCGCCCTCCTCGTCACGGCGACCAGGGGAGAAACGCCCCTGGCATAGGCGCAGTTGGCCAAAAAACGATGCCTCGCGTGAGTGAGGCGGGCGCTGAGAAGCGCCCTGTGGAACAGATGTGACGGGCCGTTAGGTCTCGGCGGGGACGCGTTGTCGCACTCCGGCCCGGCTCGTCCGGCGTCGTCGGGACTACCACAGCGGAACGCACGAGCGATGAGTTCACGACGAACTCATTTCGCTGACGAGCTGTTCAGCAAGCGGGGCTTCCGCGCGCATCCGGGTGATTAGCATGAGCCGTACGTGGTCGGAAGATCGCCTTCTCCTGGCCGATCCCTTCCCCGGCCCGCGGCCGTCATCGCACGGCCGCCCCCTTCCCCTGCTCTCACCGACCGAGGGACCGCTCCATGCCAGTGCCTGCCTCTCCCAGCCAGCACCCACCGGCGGGGGCGCCGCGCACCTCGTTCGCCGCACGGGCGGCCGTGCTGGTGGTGACCGCCGCCGCCGGAGGCGCGGCGCTCGCCCTGGCACCGTCCGGCGCCACCTCGTGGGCCCTGGCCGTGGTGCTGGCCGGATGGGCGTGCGTGGCCGTCACCGTCCTCGTCGACCACCGCTTCGTCCAGCGGGCCCGCTCCACCGCCGCCGAGCGGGAGTCGGAGATCAGCCGCCTGCGCGCCGAGGCGGCCCGGCGGTCCGCGGAGATCTCCCACCTGGCCGGAGTCACCCTGCCCGCCGTGGCCGAACGGCTGCGCGAGGGAACGAGCGCCGCCGACGTGCTGGCCGCCGTGCCCCCGCCGTCCGACCCGCAGCTCTCCCGCATCACCCACACCTTCGCCGCCACCGTCGAGGAGGACGTGCGGCGCGTGTTCACCCTCGAGGACGAGTACCGCGCGGTCCGCGACGAACTCGACCGGACCGCGGCCGAACACGACCGG
Source organism: Streptomyces sp. DH-12 (assembly GCF_002899455.1). Lineage (GTDB taxonomy): Bacteria > Actinomycetota > Actinomycetes > Streptomycetales > Streptomycetaceae > Streptomyces. Next base: position 5,391,828 of record NZ_PPFB01000001.1, read on the forward strand.
TTCGTACGGGAGACGATGCCGGCCGCGGTCGCCCGGCTCCGCGAGGGCCGCTCCGCCGACACCGTGCTCGCCGAGACCGACCTGCCGCAGCTCCCCGCCCTGCGCGCCCCGGCGGAATCGTTCATCCGTGAACTCGCCTACAGCGAGCGGCGCGCCGCCGCCGCCCAGGCCGCCTCCGCCAAGGCGCTCAGCCGCGTCCAGGCGAAGGCCGTCCAGATGCTCGCCGACCTGCGCGAGATGCAGGAACGGCACGGCGAGGAGGTCTTCGGCGACCTGCTGAAGCTGGACCACAGCACCTCCCAGCTCGGCCTGATGACCGACCGGCTGGCGCTGCTCATGGGCGGCCGGTCCAGCCGCGCCTGGAACAAGCCGATCGTGATGGAGAGCATCCTGCGCGGCGCCGCCGGCCGCATCGCCGCCTACCAGCGGGTGCGTCTGCACTGCTCCACCCGTACCGCGGTCGCCGGTTTCGCCGCCGAGGGCGTCATGCACCTGCTCGCCGAACTGATGGACAACGCGGCGAACTTCTCCCCGCCCATCGACGAGGTGCACGTCTACGTCGAGGACCGCAGCGCCGGCATCGTCGTCACCATCGAGGACAGCGGCCTGAAGATGGCTGCCGCGGCGATGCGGCGCGCCGAGGAGGCCGTCACCGGCCGCGTCACCGACCTCGCCTCGCTCCAGGGCACCCGGCTCGGCCTCGCCGTGGTCGGCCGGCTCGCCGCGAAGTACGGCATCAGCGTCAACTACCGGCCGTCCTCCCGCGGCGGCACCGGCGTCGTCGTCCTGCTGCCGCTGAACCTGCTCGCCCAGCAGCGCGAGCCCGCGCCGCACGAGACGGCCGGCCGGGGCGAGGCGCTGGCCGGCCGCGGCGGAGCGGCCCGGGGCGTGCCCGTCCCGTCCCCGTCGACGTCCGGCTCGGCCTCGCTGCCCGCCCGCGGCTCCCACGACGCGGACGCCCTGCCCACCCGTGGTTCCCGGGGCGACGCGGACGCCCTGCCCGCCCGCGGCTCCCACGACGACCATGACAACGCTGCCGAGGCCCGCCCCGCGGCCGCCGCGCTGCCCGCCGCCCCGGAGCCGGCCTCCTGGCCCGAGCGCCCGGCCGCCCGCACCGAGCGGTCCGACCTGCCCTCGGTACCCGGCCAGGGACGGCACCGGCAGCCCGAGAGCACCACCCTGAACGGCCTCCCGGTCCGCGCCCCCGGCCGCACCATGGCCGAGGCGGAACGCGAGCGCGAGCAGCGCCAGTCGGCGGCCGCCCGCTCCGACGACACGGGGTCGGCACGACGCGGCGCGCGCGACGCCGGTTCACGGTTCGGCGCCTTCCACCGCGGCGCCCGGCAGTCCGGCGCCGGCGCCGCCGGCACGTCAGGAAACGGCATCACCGGCGCGTCCGGCAGCGGCAACACCGGCACGTCCGGAACCGACGCCGGTTCCCAGCCGCCCGCGGCTCCCTAGTCCCACCCCTCCCGTACGGTGCCGCCCCCGGCCCCGCACGGCGTCCGGGGCGACGGCGCCCCTTCCCGCTCGAGCACGTGAGATAGGAGGAACGGGCCGGTGACCGGCATGCCGGACACCACCGTCCCATCACCCACCATGCAGACCACGACCACCGACAACAGCCTCAACTGGCTCCTGCAGGGTCTCCTGGAGCGGACCCCCGGCGCACGGCACGCCCTGGTCCTCTCCCGTGACGGCCTCAAGCTCTGCTGGAGCGAGCACCTGACCCTCGACCTCGCCGACCAGCTCTCGGCCATCTGCTCCGGCATCCAGGCCCTCGCCCAGGGCGCCTCCATGGAGTTCGGCGACGGCACCGGCGGCGTACGGCAGTCGATGACCGAGTTCCACGGCGGCCTGCTGTTCATCGTGGAGGCCGGCGAGGGCGCGCACCTCGCCGTCGTCGCCGGGGAGGACGCCGACCCCGGCGTGGTCGGCCACCAGATGACGGAACTGGTCGAGCAGATCGGCGACCACCTGCGGGCCGAACCCCGAACCGAGGCCGCGGGGAGCGGAACCTCGTGACCCCCCGCAAACCCGTCGACACGGGCGACCCGGACCGGCTCTACACCGTCACCGGCGGACGCAGCCGCGCCGACGAGTCCTTCGACCTGGTCACCCTGATCGTCAGCGAGAGCGCGCCGACGCCGGGGATGCAGTCGGAGCACGTCCGGATCCTGGAACTGTGCGCACACCCCGTCGCCGTCGTCGAGATCGCCGCGGAACTCGGGCTGCCGGTCACGGTCGTACGCATCCTGCTCGGCGACCTGCTGGACACCGGACGCATCACCGCGCGCCACCCCCGCGCGGCGGCGTCCGTCGCCTCCCTGCCCGATTCCGCCCTACTCCAAGAGGTGCTCCATGGACTCCGCAACCTCTGAGCTGCCCACCCACCGCACACCGCTCCGCGACACCGCGGAGACGGGTCTGAAGATCGTCGTCGTGGGCGGGTTCGGCGTGGGCAAGACGACCCTGGTCCGTTCCGTGAGCGAGATCCGGCCGCTGAACACCGAGGAGGTGATGACCCAGGCCGGCGTGGGCGTCGACGAGACCGACGGGGTGAGCACGAAGACCACCACCACGGTCGCCTTCGACTTCGGGCGGATCAGCCTCAACGACCGCATGGTGCTGTACCTCTTCGGCGCGCCCGGGCAGGAGCGCTTCTGGTTCCTGTGGGACCGGCTGTTCTCCGGCACCCTGGGCGCCGTGGTCCTCGTGGACACGCGGAGGATGGACGACTCCTGGTACGCCATCGACCGCCTCGAGCACCACGGCACGCCGTTCGTGGTGGCCGTCAACCGGTTCGACGACAACAGCGTCCGGTACTCCCTGGACGAGATACGCCAGGCGCTCGCCCTCCCCGCGCACGTGCCGATGGTCGACTGCGACGCCCGGGTCCGGGCCTCCGGCAAGGACGTGCTGATCACCCTCGTGAACCACCTCCACGACCTGGCCACCGCCAAGGAGGCGACACTGTGACCGATCCGGCCGCTCCCTTCGCGCACCCGGCCCGCACCGGCGACGGGCCGCCACCGGGGTGCCCCGCGCACGCCGGCGCGGTGAGCCTGACCGGGCTGGACTTCCAGCAGACGCCCTCGCAGCTCTACCGCACGATGCGCCGTGAACACGGCCCCGTGGCACCGGTGCTGCTCGACGGCGGCATCCCGGCCTGGCTGGTGCTGGGCTACACCGAGCTCACCTATGTGACCAGTCACGACGAGCTGTTCGCACGGGACTCCCGGCGCTGGAACCAGTGGGAGAACATCCCGTCGGACTGGCCGCTGCTGCCGTACGTCGGCTACCAGCCGTCGGTGCTGTTCGCCGAGGGCGACGAGCACCGGCGGCGGGCCGGGGTGATCACCGAGGCGCTGGAGGGCGTCGACCAGTTCGAGCTGGCCAACGAGTGCCTGCTGATCGCCGACGACCTCATCGCCCGGTTCGCCGGCAGCGGCCAGGCCGAGCTGATGTCCGACTACGTGCACCCCCTGCTGATGCGCGCCGTCGTGCAGATGTGCGGCATGCCGGCGACCGGTGAGGACACCCGCCGGCTCGTCGACGACCTGCGCATCTCCCTGGACGCCGCGGAGGGCGAGGACCCGGTCGCCGGGTACAACCGGGTGGGTGAGCGGCTGCGGGAGCTGGTCAAGGAGAAGCGGACGGCGCCCGGCCCGGACGTCACCTCGCGCATGGTGACGGACCCGGCGGGACTCTCGGACGAGGAGATCGTCCAGGACCTCATCTCGGTGATCTCGGCGGCCGAGCAGCCGACGGCCAACTGGGTCTGCAACACCCTGCGTCTGCTGCTGACGGACGAGCGCTTCGCCGTGAACGTCTCGGGCGGCCGGCTCAGCGTCGGCGAGGCGCTCAACGAGGTGCTGTGGCTGGACACCCCGACGCAGAACTTCATCGGGCGCTGGGCGGTGCGGGACGTCCAGCTCGGCGGCCGGCAGATAAAGGCCGGCGACTGCGTGGTGCTGGGCCTGGCCGCGGCCAACACCGACCCGCAGATCTGGCCCGAGGGCCACGTGGGCGCGGAGAACGCGGCGCACCTGTCGTTCAGCAACGGCGAGCACCGCTGCCCGTACCCGGCCCCGCTGCTGGCGGACGTGATGGCGCGGACGGCGGTCGAGACGCTGCTGGAGCGGCTGCCGGACCTGGTCCTGGCCGTCGAGCCGGAGGAACTGGTCTGGCGTCCGTCGATCTGGATGCGGGGCCTGATGGAACTGCCGGTGCAGTTCACGCCGGTGGTGCAGTAGCGCTCCGCCGGTGCGGGAGGGCTCCGCGGTGCGCGGGACGCTCCGGCGAGGCGGAAGGGGCGCCCGCGGAGGTGCGTGCGGGCGTCCGCGGATGTCCGGGCGGGCGCTGCCCCCGCGGGCGGCCCGGCGCGGCGGGGTCCGGCCGGGGCGGGGGCGGCGCGTACGACGGTGACCGGCGACGGTGCGTACGACGACGGTGACCGGCGCGGTCAGCCCTGGACCGGCGTGAACCGGACCGGGAGGCTCTGCGGGCCGCGGGTGAACACGCCCTGCTCGGCCGGCTGGAACCCGTCGGCGAGCCGCACGTCCGGCATGGCGTCGAGGAGCTGGTCGACGCCGATCTCCACCTCGGCCTTGGCCAGCAGCGCGCCGACGCAGAAGTGCCGGCCGAGCGCGAACGCGAGGTGGTCGGCGGCGGCGGAGAAGGCCTTGGTGGTGGTCAGGTCCTCGCGGAAGATGTCGAACCGGTCCGGGTCGGCGTAACGGCGCTCGTCCCGGTTGGCGGCGCCTATCAGGCAGGTGACGGTGGCGCCGGGGGGTACGGTGCCGCCGCTGAGGGTGACCTCCGTCGCGGACTGCCGCATGATCATGTGGACGGGCGGGGTGTACCGCAGGGTCTCGGCGAAGGCGCGCGGTATCAGCGAGCGGTCGGCGCGGACGGCGGCGAGCTGGTCGGGGTGGGCGAGCAGGTTCGCGAAGATGCCGGCGATGGCCTTGTCGGTGGTCTCGCCGCCGGCCGCCAGCAGCAGGCTGCAGAACGCCTTGACGTCCTCGTCGCTCATCCGTACGCCGTCCACCTCGGCGGCGCACAGGACCGACAGCAGGTCGTCGCCCGGATTCTCCCGGCGCTCGCGGATGATCGGCAGCATGTACTCGGCGAACTCCGCCCGGGTCCGCTCACCGGCCTCCGTGACCTCGGGGTCCCCCGAGAGGTTGCCGAGGAAGGCGATGACGGCGGTGTACCAGCGGTGGAAGCGGGGGTGGTCGGCCTTGTCCAGGCCCAGCATGTCGGCGATGACGTTGACCGGGAAACGGGTCGCGTAGTCGTTCACCAGGTCCGCGGAGCCGGTGTGCCGGAAGGCGTCGATCAGCTCGCGGGAGTTGCGCTCGATGACCGGCAGGAACTTCTGCTCCAGGTCGCTGCCGCGGAAGGCGGGCGCGACCAGCGCGCGGCGTACGGCGTGCTCACGCCCGCTGAGCTGCAGAATCGTCTTGCCGTGCACCGGTTCGAGCTGCCAGGCGTAGTTGTCGGTGGTGAACTCGCCGGCCTTGTCCTTGAAGACGCGCTCGACGTCCTCGTAGCGCGAGACGATGTAGCTCTTGGTCGGCTCGTGCCAGATGAGGGGCGAGGTCTCCCGCATCACGCGGTAGGCCGGGTAGGGGTCGGCGGCGAACTCGGGCGAGAGGATGTCGGGCACCTGCTGGGCGGTGGACATGGGGCTCCCTGCGATCGTATTTCGTGTACTGCACAAGGTTATTGATCATTCGTCAGCGACGACAGACCGCTTGATGACCGGATCCGCTCGAATGCGGAACCGGCCGAAAATCGCCCCTGAGCGGCCTCGTCGCGGCCGTCCGCCGCGGCGCTCCCGCTGCGCGCGGGACGGCTGGGAGCCCGGTGACACCCGGCCCCCGGGAGACCCGGAGGGCTGATCAGGCGCCCGGCGCACACGGGAGCCCTGCCGCCCGCAAGGCGCGGCAGGGCTCCCGTGACCGTACGAGTGTCAGACGCTCCGCTCCGAGGAGGCCAGCCCGACGAACCCCGCCCACGCGTCACGCGACACCGTGACGACGGGCCCGGCGACGGCCTTGGAGTCCCGGACGTGCACAACTGCCGTACCGGCCGCGACCTCTACGCATTCGCCGCCCTCGGTTCCGCTGTAGCTGCTCTTGAACCAGGCGAGCCCGGAGGTGACGGTCGAGGACTCAGCGCTCTTCATGGCGATCCCAGCAACCTTTCGATGAACTCCGTTGACTCTCGCGGACTGAGAGCCTGTGATCGGATGATCCCATAGAGCGCGGCGGCCAGAACCCCTTGTTCCGGGTCGGTCTCCAGAGAGCCGATGCCTCGGGCCTCGGCGTACACGAACTTCTTGCCGTCCTTGCGCGTGACGACGGTGAACGGCCCGTTCACGCCCGCGTTGTCCTCGCGGTCGAGCGGCATGACCTGGATCTCGACGTTGCGTTTCTGTCCGATCAGCAGCAGGTGCTCCAGTTGTCCCCGCAACACGGCCTTACCCCCGTAGGGGCGTCGTAGGAGCGACTCGTCGAGCACGAAGCTCAGGAAGGGCGCCGGCTGCCGGTCGAAGATGTCCTGTCGGGCCAGTCGTGCTGCCACACGCTGTTCCGTGGTCTCCTCGTCCAGAGGGGGACGCCTCATCGCGAGCAGCCCCCTCATGTACTCCTCGGTCTGGAGCAGCCCGTTGAGAACGGGCATGCTGTAGGAGACGAGTTCGACGGCCTCCCTCTCCAGCGTCGCCATCCCCTGGAAGAACACCGGGTACTGGGCCCGCTCCACCTCCTCCTTCCACACGCACAGCAGCCCGTCCGCCCCCAGCACCTCGTCCGCCCGCTCGATGGTCCGGGGCGACGGGATCCTCCGCCCCTGCTCGAACGACGCGACCGTGGCCGCGGAATACCCGATCCGGCTCCCGAACTCCGCCCGGTCCAGGCCCTCCCGCAGCCGCAGCGTCTTCAGGGTCTGCCCGAACGCGGCGACCACGCCCTTCCCCGCCCCGTCCTCGGGACGGCGCGCGCCGCCCCCGCCGTCGTCGCTCTCCCATCCGTCCCCGACACTCACGACCGTTCCGCCGTCCCCGCCCGCCAGGGCGTCCGCGCCCGTACGCTTCGTCATCGACCACCGCCTTCTCCGGCCCAACGCGCCCGCGGGGGACTCCGTCACGCCGCACGTCACGTACGCGCGTCGACACGTCGCGTACAGCGGTCCGCGTCGGTGCGTCACCACTGGTCACGCCACACGACCGGCGGGACCGTGGTCGGCATGACGAACAACCCCGCCGGTCCCACCGGCCCCGGCCGGCTCGCCACCCCCACCGCTCGCTTGGGCGCCGTCCCACCCGAACCCGCGCCGGCGTCCCGCACCTTCGCGATGCGCTTCACCTCGACCCCGCGCGGAGCCCGTCTCGCCCGCCACCTCGCCGCCGTCCGCCTGGACGCCTGGGGCGTCCCGTACGGCACCGACGACCACGACGCGATCCTGGTGATCGTCGCCGAGCTGACGGCGAACGCCGTGCTGCACGGCAACGTCCCCGGCCGCGACTTCCACCTGCGCCTCGGGCTCCTCCACGCCGGACCCCGTTCCGCCACCGTCCGCGTCGAGGTCACCGACACCCGGGGCGAACGGGTCCCGCTCCGGCCGGGAAGACCCCGGCCCGAGGTCCCCGCCGTGGACGAAACCGGCCGGGGCCTCCTCCTGGTCGCCGCCCTGGCCACCCGCTGGGACTGGCACCCGCGGCCGGACGGCCCGGGCAAGACGGTCTGGGCGGAGTACGGGATCTCAGAAGCCACCTCGCCGACGTGATCGACCGTGCCCGGCACGAGGAGACCCCGACGATCACCACGCGGCGCGGGAAGCAGGAGGCCGTCGTGATCGGCATCGAGGAGTACCAGCGGCTGCGCCGGATCGCCGAGGGCGCCGAAGAGGCCTGGCTCAACCGGCTGGCCGACGAAGCCGAGTCCGAAGGCCCGGAGGGGGCGGTCTCGCTCGAGGGGACGGCCGCCCTGCTCCGCACCGGCCGGGACCGACCGCATGGGGTGCGCCACGCGCTTCACCCCGCACGCGCAGCGGGACATGCTCAGGATCCCGCGCCCGGACGCCCTGCGGATCCTGTACCGGCTCACCGAGTCGCAGAAGGCGATGGACCCGGGCGACACGACGGCGTTGGACGCCAAGGACCTGCAGGGTCACGGCGCCCGGTGGCGGCTCAGGGCCGGTGACTGCCGCGTCGTCCACACCGTCGAGGACGGCCGGCTGCGCGAGGCGACTGTCGGGCTGTACGCCGGGCAGATGAAGCTCACCCCGGACCAGCAGGCGGTCAATTGCGCTCACGCCGGAATCAGGGCGCTGGGCGAGCCGGCCATGACCGCGCTCAGGACCTGGCGCCTCCCGTGCAAGCTGCGGTGCAGCACCAACCCGCATCACCAGCCTTGTTCAGGCCGTCCTCGCCCTTCATCCGACCTGCTCAAGCCAAGGTGGGAAACGGCTCGCTGTGCTGAAAGGCGTGAACAGTGGAAGAGAGAATGTCGTTCGGCCGCTCAGACGAGCGATGCGTGAACAGCGAGAGCCGAAGTGTTCACGCTTTTCAGTGGGGGTGCCGTTCCTCGAGGGAGGGCGACGAACGCGGCCCACCCGCCCGCCGGTAAAGGAGATGCGGGCGTGTGACCGAGCCGGATACGGTCCTGCCTGTTCGAAGGGGGAGCCCGTGACCAAGCTGAACCAGATCATCGCGGTCGAGAAGGGTGTCAAGAGCAAGTCGCTCCAGGACATCAACGCCGCGCACGCCAAGGTGCAGAAGCCGGCGCTGCTGGCCGGCATCTCGCGCACGTACCAGCCGAAGGACGAGGAGGGCGAGCAGCTGCCGCCCGAGTCCACGCGGGTGCAGGTGCAGGCCGAGGACGTGCTGCGCGAGGTGTCCGCCTCGCTGACCCGGCTATTCGACGTCACCGCGACGAAGGACTGGGCCAACTGCCAGGCCCGCGCGGACGTCACGGTCGACGGGCGGACGCTCGTCGCCGACGTCCCCGTCAGCTACCTGCTCTTCCTCGAGAAGCAGCTCGCCGAACTGCACGGCTTCGTCAAGAAGCTGCCGACCCTCGACGCCGCCGAGTCCTGGACGCCCGACCCGTCCACGGACTGGTGGAAGACCGACCCGGTGCGCACCATCCGCACGAAGAAGGTGCCGCGCAACCACGTCAAGGCGGAGGCCACGGAGAAGCACCCGGCGCAGGTCGAGGTGTACTACGAGGACGTGCCGATCGGTTACTGGACCACCGTGAAGTTCTCCGGCGCCCTTCCGGCGCGGCGGGTGAACGAGCTGGTGGAGCGCGTCGAGAAGCTCCAGCAGGCCGTGAAGTTCGCCCGTGAGGAGGCCAACGGCACCGAGGTCACCGACCAGCGGGTCGGCGAGGCGGTGTTCGGCTACCTGTTCGGCTGACGCGCGGCGCGGCCACAGGTGACATCCACGATCGCCCCCGCGTGCGAGCGCGGGGGTGCGCTACGGGGCGCGGGCCGGGTGAGGACCGGTGCGCGCCAGGAGCGCAAGCTGAAACTGAAGTTCAGCCTGAAGACGCGGCCTGCCGGCGAAGGCGGCCGTGATCAATCTCAAGCTCTCGCTCCAGTCTCAGCATCGCCGCCGATCGCCGGACCGAACGGGGACGGACGAACGCCGTCGGATGCGAGTTCGACTCTCGCCTGCGCCTCTTCCCCGGCGCGGTAGTTCAAAGGAAGAACACGACGGCCTGACGACTGATCCGTCCTCTTAAACGCCGCCGGCGTGCGCAATTGGGTGGCACCCCCAGGAGCCCGGGAGCTGGATACGACTCCCGGGCTCCGCCACGTCCGGAGTGCACCTACCTGCCGAACGAAAGTTCCAGGTAAGTTCAGGTGTGCATACGGGCGTTGACGATGTGCGCGTGACGGGGGTTGCGGGATGGCGGGTCACCGGCCGAGTGATTGGCATGTCCTTGATCTGGACAAGGACCCGACGCCCGGCGACCCGGAGCGGGTGCGCAGGCTCGCGAAGTTCCTGCACGACTTCGCCGACGACGTCTCCGAGGCGCTGCGTCTGGTCAAGGGGATGGCCGGTGAGGGGACGCTGGCGGAGTGGGCGGGGAAGTCGGCGACCGTCTTCAAGGAGGAGTTCTCCGGCGTTCCCAAGAACCTGAGGAAGCTGGAGAAGTCGTACGCGATGTGCGGGGACGCGCTCGCGGACTACTGGCCGAGGCTGGAGCGGGCGCAGGCGCTGGCGGACAAGGCGCTGGCGAAGGCCCGTGAGGCGCGTGCGGATCTGTCGTCGGCGCAGTCGAGGCTGGCGTCGGCGGAGTCGTGGGTGGGGCGGGCGACGCGGGAGGCCGACAAGTACAAGGACGACCCGACGGGGTCGAGGTCGGATGCGGACAAGCCGGACGAGGCGAAGGTGCGGGCCGCGACCCGCGACGTGCGCAGCGCCAAGTCCGCCCAGGACAAAGCCCAGTCGGACGTCTCCGACGCGCAGGACGCGCTCGCCGCGGCGAAGAAGATGGCCGCGGACGCGCGGAAGATGCGTGAGGAGGCGGCGCGGGACGCGAAGTCGAAGATCGACGAGGCGTCCGACGCGGGGATCCGGAACCGGTCGTGGTGGGAGGAGATCGGCGACTGGTTCACCGACAACTGGGACAGCATCGTGGCCGCCTGCAAGATCGTGGTGGCGGTCGTCGGCATCGTCGCCATGATCACCGGCGGGCCGATCCTCGGCGCGATCGTCCTCATCGCCGCCCTCGTCGTCCTCGCCGACACGCTCCACAAATACAGCAAAGGCCAGGCATCCCTATGGGACGTGGGACTGGCCGCGCTGGAGTGCATCCCCGGAATGAAGGGCCTGACCACCCTCGGCGGACTCGCCAAAGGCATGAGAAATCTGGGTTCCATGGGGCTCAAGGGCATGGCCGCGGGAGTGCGCGGACTGGGTAAGAGCGCTCGCAGCATGCTCAGTAGGTCCCAAGAAGCCTTCGCGCGCATGCAGTCGAGGGTTCGAAGGGGACTGAGCGACCCGATCGACATGGCTACGGGGGCGATGTTCCTTCCTCAGACGGACGTGGAACTGCCCGGTGCTCTGCCCTTGGTTTTCCAGCGTCGTGTTCAGTCCGACTATCGGGCGGGGTGGTGGTTCGGTCCCTCATGGACGTCCACTGCCGATCAGCGCCTCGAAATAGATGACGAAGGGATCATCTTCGTTACTGACGATGGTCAACTTCTGTCCTATCCCCATCCCGATGTCGAAGAGTCGGTACACCCTCAGGTCGGCCCCCCGTTGCCGTTGACCCGGCTCGACGATGGTGGATACCGGGTAACTGACCCGTTCGGAGGGTTGGAGTTTCGGTTCGACAAGCCGAAGAGCGACGGTTGCGCACCCATAATCGCGCTCCGCGACCGTAACGGTCGGTGCATCGAATTCATTTATGACGAACTTGGCTTTCCGGTCGGTATCCGCTCGTCAGGCGGGTACTATCTCCGGCTCACCATCGAAGAGGGTCGGCTTACCAGCCTCCATCTCGTCGGCGGTGAAGAGGGGGGTGGCGATGCGCTCATCAGGCGGTTCGTCTATACCGGCGGCAATCTCACGGAAGTGCACGGGGCGAATGGCCTGCAACTGAGGTTCGAGTATGACGACCGCCTGCGGATAGTTACCTGGATCGACTCGAACGGCAGCCGCTATCGCTATGAATACGACGACGAGGACCGGTGCGTATTCGAAGGCGGTGAAGCCGGACACTGCACTTTGTCTCTTGCCTATGACACCAGTGACCCTGCGTTCCCGGGGTTGCGGGTGACGACGGCTACTACCGGTGATGACCACACCTCGAAGTATGTAGTCGACGACGCATTTCTGATAGTCGCCGAAATTGATCCCCTCGGCGCTGTGACACGTACTGAGTACGATCAGGGGCATCACATAACCGGGCGTACGGATCCGCTCGGAAATCACACTCGCATAGTGAACAATGCTCTTGGCCTGCCTCGACGCGTTATACGGGCAGACGGCGCGGAAACCACGGCCGAGTACAACGACCTGAACCTTCCGGTGCTCATCCTTCAGGAGGATGGAACAACCATTCGGCACACGTATGACGAGCGCGGGAACCGGACCTCGGTGACGGACGAGTCAGGCGCCACGATGACGTTCCTGTACGACCGGAGCGGTCACCTGATCCGGGCCACTGATGCGTTGGGTAACTCCATGACCATTCAGAACAACGCCGCCGGCCTGCCGACGCTCGTCACCGACCCGCTGGGAGCGAGTACTGAGTATCGCTACGATGCTTTTGGGCGTCTGAGCGCGGTAGTTGATGCCACGGGAGTCGAGACCAGGTTGTGGTGGTCGGTCGACGGACACTTGACACGCAGGGTGGGAGCACAGGGCAACGAAGAGACCTGGTCTTACGACGGCGAAGGAAACTGCCTGAGTTACACCGATGGAGAGGGGCGCGTCACTCGATACACGTATACCCACTTCGACATGCTTGCCAGCCAGACTCTCGCCGACGGAAGTCGGTATGAGTACGAACACAGCCCCACCCTCCAACTGTCCAAGGTCATCGATCCACAGGGCAGGACGTGGGATTACGAGTACGACCAGGCGGGTCGCTTGACGGCGGAGACCGACTTCGACGGGCGTCGCGTCGAGTACACATACGACTTGGCGGGCCGGTTGGTGAGCCGGACAAATGCGGTGGGCCAGCGTGTCCAGTACCAGTACGACGCACTCGACTGGACGGTGGCCAAGACTGTCGATGGCCGGACGACGCGTTTCGAGCGAGACGTGATGGGCCGCGTTCTTCGCCTGTCCAACTCGGTCAGTGACATCAGTTACGAGCGAGATGCCATTGGTCGTGCTCTGTCCGAAACGGTGGATGGCCGGGTGCTACGGCGGTGGCACGACCAGCTCGGGCGTCCTGTGAAACGGGCTACGCCCACCGGCTCGGTGACCACCTACGCGTACGACGCGGCGGGCCGAATATCTGAAATGCGAGCCGGTGGGCGTGCCTTGAGCTTCTGCCATGACGCCGCGGGCCGGGAGGTTGCCCGAGCTCTTTCCCCAACAGGGCTTTCCGTCAACCGAGAATGGGATGATCTCGGCCGTGTTGTCGGGCAAGAGGTTACAAGCGCCATGGGGTCCTTGCTCCAGCGCTCATTCAGCTACCGGGCTGATGGTCACCTCGTTGCGGTGGACGACTCACTGTCCGGGACGCGTCGCTTCACGCTCGATCCTGCCGGGCGAGTTACGGCAGTGGAGGCGCGTGGGTGGCAAGAGAAATACGCGTACGACGCGGGCGGAAATCAAAGCTATGCCGAATGGCCGGGGCATCACCCTGGTAAGGAAGCTCAAGGTGATCGAGTCCACCGGGGCAACAAGCTCATGCGCGCGGGCGGAATACGGTACGGCTACGACGCTGCCGGCCGTGTCGTTACACGCCGTAAGGTCAGGCTGTCACGCAAAGCCCACGTGTGGCACTACACCTGGGACGGTGAGGACCGGCTGACTTCCGTCACGACGCCTGACGGCGTTGTGTGGCGCTATCTCTACGACCCCTTGGGTCGGCGTACGTGCAAACAACGTCTCGGTTCCGACGGTCAAAGAGTAGTGGAAGAGGTTCGTTTCACCTGGGACGGGGCGTATTTGGCGGAACAAGAAGTCACCGGCCCCGATCTTCCCCACCCTGTGGTCACGACGTGGGAGTATGACGGACTCCACCCAGTTTCTCAGATCGAACGCCGGGTCGACTCTTTGAGTCGGGATGAGATAGATTCTCGATTCTTTTCCATAGTCACGGATCTGATCGGAACGCCGACGGAACTCGTGGGCGAGGATGGTGACCTTGCCTGGCGATCACGCGCCACCGTCTGGGGCGTGACAGCGTGGAACCGTGATGCGGCAGCGTATACGCCTCTGAGGTTTCCGGGGCAGTACTTCGACCCTGAAACGGGTCTCCATTACAACTTCCAGCGCTACTACGATCCGGAGACAGCCCGGTACTTCAGCCCGGACCCTCTCGGGTTGGAGCCTGCGCCCAATCCTGACGTTTACGTTTTCAACCCTTTGCAGGGGTGTGATCCGCTCGGGCTCGCGCCCCGCTATGCCAACCGTCCGGATCGTTATGCGTGGGGTGGCAGCGTCCGTTACAAGGCTACTGACCACCTGGGCCGGCCCACCGGCGTGTCCGCCTGTATTCGTAAGGAGATGGTTATTGCGCAAGGGACGGAAGCGGGCAAGATGTGGACAAAGGGCTGGCGAGGTCACGGGACGTTGTTCAACGAAGCGCGTGGTCACCTGCTGGCCAACACGTTGGGCGGGGCTGGTAAAGGGCCGAACGCGCCGCATAATTTGGTTACTTTGACGCAAAACCCGACCAATCATCCGCACATGTATGAGATGTTCGAGAAGCCCGTTGCGGATGCGGCCATGAAGGACGAGATCGTTCAATACAGTGTGACTCCGATCTATGAGGGCGTCAATCCCATTCCCATACGTCTCGAATTCGAAGCCTTCGGTAACAAGGGATTTTCCCTGAGCGGTTTCCTGGACAATCCGGCGGCGGGGGTGCGGACTCCTTGAAATCCTGTGGTCGGCCGAGCCGCCACTGCGCAGTCCCATGTCCCGTACCTGTTGAGTATGCTGCCGTGAGAGACGGAACAGGAGCACCATGACGCGCACCACGCCCGAGCGCCCCGTAGATATCGAGGCGGTGATTCCCGAACTGTCCGAGCATCGCGGAGTCGCTACCCGACTGCACCCGCGTCCGGGGGCCACCATGCCGGAGGAGAGCTCAGTTGGCGGTCCCTTCCTCTGGCCGTCCGACGAACCGTGGCCTCAGTGCAGGGAACCGCACAAGCGCCGCTTCGGTGAACGCCTCAGCGAGGTCCGCTTGACCAGGAGGTTGCTGGCCGCCGGACCGACTGAGGAGGAATATGAGCTTCTGCGCACGTTCCGTCGCGGGCGTCACGCGCCGTGGCTGACGGACGTCGATCCCATTCCCCTACTTCCTGTCGTGCAACTACGCACACAGGACATTCCAGGTCTGAGCCTCCCCGACGACGCCGACCTGTTGCAGGTCTTCTGGTGTCCGTTCAACGCTCACGGGGCAGACCGTAATGTCGGTGTGCATCTCTTCTGGCGAAAGGCGTCAGAGGTCACCGAAGTCCTTCGCGAGCAACCGGAGCCGGAAGTCGTGGGGCGCGCTGAGTATGTGCCCGAGCCCTGCATCATCCATCCCGAACAAGTTATCGAGCATCAGTGGGGGGATCTGCTGCCCTACTCGATCAGAGCGCGTCTGGATGAATGGGAGGACTGGGAGGACGAGGACGCGGTCAGTTACCAGTTCGACCTTTCCATCCCTCCTGGATGGAAAGTCGGCGGGTTCGCGCCGTGGCCGGTCACCGGCCCGGAGGATGTGACGTGCGGGTGTGGGCGGCGAATGGACCTCTTGTTGACGGTCGACAGCCGTGAGTGGGATCGAGGCACCCGCAGCTGGGTTCCTCTGGAGGACCGTGACGTGGCGGACACGGACGCGAACACTCCTACCCGAGTCGTCGTGGGTCGGGGAGGACGACTCATGATTTTCGTCTGCTCCCAAGACTGGTCTCACCCACATCGGCTGGTCTTGCAGTAGGGCAGGGTGCAAGAGCAACTCCCTTGCCATGGCGCGCGCTCCAACTCCTACCGTCCCCGACACGGAGTTCACCCGCACACTGGGACCCAGTGGTATCCAGGTCAGCGCGCTCGGGTTCGGGTGCTGGGCGATCGGTGGGGAGTGGCGGGACGCCACCGGGCAGCCGCTCGGGTGGGGGAGGGTCGACGACGAGGAGTCCGTGCGGGCGATCCACCGGGCGCTCGACCTCGGTGTCACCTTCTTCGACACCACCGACGCACCGGGCACAGCGAGGTGATCCTCGGCAGGGCGCTCGGTTCGCGGCGGGACGACGTCGTCGTCGCCACCAAGTGGGGCAACCTCTTCGACCCCGGCACCCGCACCGCCCCCGGCGCCGACGACTCCCCGGAGCACCTCCGTCGTGCCTGACCGCCTCCCTGCGCCGGCTCGGCACCGACCACGTCGACCTCTACCAGCTCCACCTCGCCGACGCCGACGCCGGCCGGGCGGCCGTGCTGCGGGACGCGTGCGAGGAACTGGTCGCGGAAGGGCTGCTCCGGGCGTACGCCTGGAGCACCGACGACCCCGCCCGCGCCGCCGTCTTCGCCGAGGGGCCGCACTGCGCCGCCGTGCAGCACGCGCTCAACGTCCTCGACGACGCCCCCGAGATGCTCCTGCTCTGCGAGAAGGCCGGCCTCGCGTCCGTCAACCGCAGCCTCCTCGCCATGGGTCTGCTGACCGGCAAGCACCGCGGCGGCCGGCCGCTCGAGACCGGGGACATCCGCAGTCGTCCGCCCGCCTGGCTGCAGGGCTTCGGCCGTTGATGTCGGTGTCCACCACTGCCGCCACGCCTCGTACGGCAGCTCCTCCACCGGCACCCCGCCGTACCGGCGTTGTTGAACAGCAGGTCCAGCCGCCCGAAGCGCCCGACCGCCGCCGCGAACAGCGCCTCCGCGTCTCCCGGTTGTGACACGCCCGTCGGGACGGCCAGGACCTCCCCGCACTCCGCACCGCCCGCCCCCGCCGTCTCCTCCAGCGTCTCCGCCCTGCGCCCCGCCAGCACCACCGATCAGCCCCCGCGCAGCAGTTCACGGGTCACCGCGCGACCGATGCCGGAGCCCGCCCCGATGACCACCGCGATCCCGGCCCGCCCGTCCCGTCCGTCCGTTTCCTTGGCGTTCATGGCACCGCAGCGTAGGCGAGGGTTCGCCATGTGGGCCTCATGCGACCGTCATCCGGATGCTGTGTACGCGTCAATGCCACGTCGTCCCCGGCCACTGCAATTCCTCCCGCACCCACATGTCCGCCAGGGGAGGAACCGATGGCACAGGTACCGACGACACCCGAGGCCCGCCCGTCCCACGCGCCCGAACTCCGCGCCGCCGCCCGCCACATCGGCCGCCGTCGCTTCCTGACCGCCACCGGGGCCGCCGCCGCGCTCGCCTTCGCCGTCGGCGTGCCCGGCGCGGGCACCGCGGCCGCCGCCGAACTGGACACCGCGCGGCTCACCGACGACCCCTTCACCCTCGGCGTCGCCTCCGGCGACCCGCACCCCGACTCGGTGCTGCTGTGGACCCGCCTCGCGCCCGCGCCGTACCAGACGGACGGCGGGCTGCCCGCCCGCCGCGTCACCGTCGAGTGGGAGATCGCCCTCGACGCCCGCTTCCGCAGCGTCGTCAGACGCGGGAAGGCCACCGCCCACCCCGAGTTCCACCACACCGTGCACGTCGAGGCCGGCGGCCTCGCCCCCGGCCGCGTCTACCACTACCGCTTCCGCGCCGGCCGCTTCGTCAGCCCCGCCGGCCGCACGCGCACCGCGCCCGCCGCCCGCAGCCGCGCCGCGGACCTCACCTTCGGCGTCGTCTCCTGCCAGCGCTACGACCAGGGCTACTACACCGCCTACCGGCACCTCGCGCAGGAGGACGTCGACGTCGTCTTCCATCTCGGCGACTACCTCTACGAGTACGCCGTCAACGACGTCGCCGGCTCCCGCGCCTACCCGGCCGGCACCCTGCCCGACCTGTTCCGCCGGGAGACCGTCACGCTGGAGGACTACCGGCTGCGGTACGCCCTCTACAAGTCCGACCCCGACCTCAGGGCCGCGCACGCCGCGCACCCCTTCGTCGTCACCTGGGACGACCACGAGACCGAGAACAACTACGCCGACGACACCCCCGAGAACAGCGTCCCGCCGGAGGAGTTCCTGCTGCGCCGGGCCGCCGCCTACCGCGCCTACTGGGAGAACATGCCGCTGCGCCGGCCCCAGCTCCCCGAGGGCCCCGACCTGAAGCTGTACCGCCGGCTGCACTGGGGCCGCCTCGCCCAGTTCGACGTGCTCGACACCCGGCAGTACCGCTCCGACCAGGCCTACGGCGACGGCTGGCAGTACCCCGGCCCCGAGTCCGAGAACCCCTCGCGCACCCTCACCGGCGCCGCCCAGGAGCGCTGGCTGCTCGACGGCTGGCGGCGCTCCGACGCGGTGTGGAACGTCGTGCCGCAGCAGGTCACCTTCTCCCAGCGGCTCGACAGGCCCACCCCGCCCGCCAAGGTCTCCATGGACTCCTGGGACGGCTACCCGGCCTCCCGCGAGCGCGTCCTGGCCGGCGCGCAGGCCGCCGGCGTGGAGAACCTGATGGTCCTCACCGGCGACGTGCACGTCCACTACGGCTTCGACATCAAGCGCGACTTCTCCGACCCCGGCTCGAGGACCGTGGGCACCGAGATCGTCACCACCTCCGTCACCAGCGGCGGCAACGGGGCGGAGAAGCCCGCCAACTGGGACAGCCTGACCGCCGCCAATCCGCACATGCGCTTCTACAACGGCCTGCGCGGCTACACGACCGTCACGCTCGGCCGGGAGCGGGCGCGCGCCGACTTCAAGACGGTCTCCCACGTGACCACGCAGGGCGCGCCGCTCACCACCGCCGCCTCCTTCGTCACGGAGGCGGGGGACCCGGGGCTCAAGCCGGCCTGACCGCCGTGCCGTTCGCGTCCTCGCCCGGGTAGCGGACGCCGACGCGGTCCCGGATCGCGTCGAGCGTCCGCATCACGGCGAGGGTGCCGTCCAGCGGGACCAGCGGGGACTCGGTCTCGCCGGCCCGCAGGGCCCGCATCACCTCGACGGCCTCGTGCTTGAGGCTGTCGCGGGGGCCGTCGGCCGGGTCGGCCGTGAACTCCTCGGCGTCACGGCCGACCCGGTGCAGCACGAACCGCTCCGGGAAGAAGAAGCCGGACGGAATGTCGATGCGTCCCTCGGAGCCGGTGACCGAGGCGTAGGTCGCCGTACCGCCCACGATGGAGCAGTGCACCGAGGCGAGGGCGCCGTTCTCCCACGAGAGCAGCGCCCCCGTCTGGAGATCGACGCCCTCCTCCGAGAGCATCGCCCGCGCCGTGACGTCCGACGGCTCCCCGAGCAGCAGCTGCGCGAACGACACCGGGTACACGCCCAGGTCCAGCAAGGCGCCCCCGCCCAGCGCCGGGTCCCGCAGCCGGTGCGACGCCGGGAACGGACCCGAGAGACCGAAGTCCGCCTGCACGTGGCGCACCTCGCCGATCGCGCCGTCGTCGACCAGCGCCTTCAGCCGCCGCACCATCGGATGGCAGTACGTCCACATGGCCTCCATCAGGAAACGCCCGTTGCCCCGCGCCAGCGCGACCAGCTCCTCGGCCTCCCGCGCGTTCAGCGTGAACGGCTTCTCGCACAGCACGTTCCGCCCGGACTCCAGCATCAGCCCGGCCGCCGCGCGGTGCGCCGTGTGCGGAGTGGCGACGTAGACGACGTCGACCTCCTCGTCGAGCGCCAGCGACTCCCAGTCGCCGTAGGCCCGCGGTATGCCGAACCGTTCGGCGAACGCCTTCGCCGGCTCCGTCGACCGCGACGCCACCGCCACGACCTCCGCGTCGGGCACGTCCGCCAGGTCCGCGGTGAACCTCGCGGCGATCCCCCCGGTCGCCAGGATCCCCCAGCGCACCTTCTGCTCCGTCATCCGTCCCACCCTGATCGTGTCGTTCGCCGTATCGTCGGCGAGAGTCGATGGAAGCGCTCCCATGACATCACCGTCGATGCCGAGCACTCCGTACGAGCTGAGAGCATAGGGAGCCGAAGACAGAAAAAGGGAGGGGCACATGCCCGAGGGCGGGGCGTCCATATCGAAGCCGTCGGCCGGTCCGGCCGGCGGCGGGGCACCGGAGGGGACTGCGGACAAGGGCAGGGGCGGGCCGCCGGACCCGGCGCCGGGCGGCGCGGCAGGGGCGGTGAAGGGCGCGGTCCCGGCGGCCCGGAGCGCGGTCCCCGGCCGGCGTACGAGTCTGCTGGTCACGCTGCTCCTCGGCGGGCTCACGGCCACCCCGCCGCTGGCGATGGACATGTACCTGCCGGCCCTCCCGGAGGTCACCCGGTCCCTGCACGCGCCCGCCGCCACCGTCCAGCTCACCCTCACCGCCTGCCTGGCCGGCATGGCGTTCGGGCAGCTGGTCGTCGGGCCGATGAGCGACCGCTGGGGCCGCCGCCGGCCGCTGCTGGCCGGCCTCGCGGTGTACGTCGTCGCCACCGCGCTGTGCGCCCTCGCCCCCACCGTCGAACTCCTCGTCGCCTTCCGGCTGGTCCAGGGACTCGCGGGCGCGGCCGCCATCGTCATCGCCCGCGCGGTCGCCCGCGACCTGTACGACGGCGTGGCCATGGCCCGCTTCTTCTCCACCCTCATGCTGATCTCCGGGATCGCGCCGATCATGGCGCCGCTGGTCGGCGGGCAGATCCTGCGGGTGACCGACTGGCGGGGCGTGTTCGTCGTCCTGACCGCCATCGGGGTGCTGCTGGCCGCCGTGGTGTGGGCGAAGCTGCCGGAGACGCTCGCACCGGCCGACCGGCACGACGGGGGAGTGGGCGAGACCCTCGGCTCGATGCGCCGGCTGCTCGCCGACCGGGTCTTCACCGGTTACACGCTGGCCGGCGGCTTCGCCTTCGCCTCGCTGTTCGCCTACGTCTCGGCGTCCCCGTTCGTCGTCCAGGAGATCTACGGCGCCTCCCCGCAGACCTTCAGCCTGCTGTTCGGGCTGAACTCCGTCGGGCTGATGGTGGTGGGCCAGATCAACGGCAAGGTGCTGGTCGGACGGGTCCGGCTGGACAAGGTGCTCGGCGTCGGGCTCGCCGTCGTGGTGGCCGCGGCGACGGTGCTGCTGCTGCTGTCCCTCGGCGTGTTCGGCGAGACGGGGCTGGCGCCCGTGGCCGTCGCGCTGTTCGTGCTGATGTCCGCGATGGGCGTCACCCTGCCCAACACCCAGACCCTCGCCCTGCTGCGCACCAAGCACTCCGCGGGCTCCGCGTCCGCCCTGCTCGGGACCACGTCCTTCCTGGTCGCCGCGGTCGTCACCCCGCTGGTCGGCATCGCCGGCGAGGACACCGCCGTCCCGATGGCCGTCGTCCAGCTGGCCTCCGCCCTGGTGGCGACGGCCTGCTTCCTGGGAATGTGCCGCCCGTGGAGGAGCGGGACGGACAGGAAGGGCGGGGGCGTCTGAGCACCCCGAGACTGCGCCGGGGCACCCCGGAACGGGCCGGGCTGGACGCCGGGGAGCTGCGGCGTCTGGTCCAGGAGGTCCGCGCCCGCACCGAGGGCGGACGGCCCTGGGCGGCGGGCGCGGTGGTGGCCGTCGGACGCGGCCCGGTGATCGCCGTGGAAGAGGCGGTGGGCTGGGCGGTGCGCTACGCCGGCTACGACGGGACGGCGGACGCGCCCGTCGAGCTGCCGCCGGAGCAGCGGGTGCCGATGACCGTGGACACCCCGTTCGACCTGGCCTCCGTCACCAAGCTGTTCACGGCGGTGGCCGCCGTGCAGCAGATCGAGCGGGGCACGCTGGGCCTCGACGCGCGCGTCGGCGCCTACCTGCCGGACTTCACGGCGGCCGTACGGCACGGCATCACCGTGCGCCAGCTGCTCACCCACACCTCCGGACTGCGCCCCGAACTGCCGCTGTACGACTGCGCCGACGACGCCGAACGGCTGGCGCGGCTGCGCGCGGAACGGCCGGTCGGCGTGCCCGGCACGTACTGCTACTCCGACCTGAACATGCTGCTGCTCCAGCACGTCCTGGAACGCCTCACCGGCCGCCCCCTCGACGTCCTGGTGCGCGACGGCATCACCCGGCCCCTCGGCATGGACGCGACCGGGTTCGGGCCGTGCCCGTCGGCCGCCGCGACCGAGGACCAGCGGCGGCCGTGGGGCAAGGCGGACCGGGGGATGCTGCGGGGCGAGGTGCACGACGAGAACGCCTGGGCGCTGGGCGGGGTCGCCGGCCACGCGGGCCTCTTCGCCACGGCGGGCGACCTCGCGGTCCTCTGCCGCACCCTGCTGGCGGGCGGGGCGTACGGGCCCGCCCGCATCCTCGGCCCGGACCACGTGGACCTCATGCTGCGGCCCCCGGGCCTCGGCTTCGCCGTGGACCAGCCCTCCTTCATGGGCGCCCTCGCGGGCCGCGGCGCCGCCGGCCACTCCGGCTTCACCGGCACGTCCCTGGTCCTCGACCGCGCCACGGACACCTTCGTCGTCCTCCTCGCCAACACGGTCCACCCCCGCCGCCCCACCCCGCCCGACAGCACGCCCCGCGCGGACGCGGCGACCCGGGTGGCGCGGGCGGTGCGGGGGAGGTGAGGGGCCCCCTCGGGGGCCCCGACGACGGCGTCGCGCCGCCCGCGCCGCCCGTCCTGGCGTCCCGCGGGTCGGGAGCGCCGCGGCCTCGCGGCTGCCCCGTGACGGCCGCCGGCCTCACCGGAGTCCTGCCGTGCGGGCCCTGACCGGGCGCTGACGGCGCTTCCGGGGCGGGGCATCCCCGGCAGAAGGCCCGGGCCGCCCGGACGTCCGTACCCACGGAGCCCCGGATCCCGTGACACCGCGCCCGCGGCGCCCAC
Organism: Streptomyces sp. DH-12; assembly: GCF_002899455.1. Taxonomy (GTDB): domain Bacteria; phylum Actinomycetota; class Actinomycetes; order Streptomycetales; family Streptomycetaceae; genus Streptomyces. The sequence continues at coordinate 5,414,349 of NZ_PPFB01000001.1, forward strand.
GGATTCCCGGCCCCCGGCAACGGGCCGTCCGGCGTCCCGGTCCTGTCGCCGGCCTGACCCCGGCGGAGCCACGGCCCGCCGGCCCCATCGCCGCCAGGCGTGCCGGTCCGTCGGCACGCCCCGGCCCACATGCGGAAACGAGGCCCCCTGGGGGTCAGTAGAATCACCGGGTGAACGCCCCCGCCCCCCTCCCCACCGCCGACTCCCTGCGTGCCGCCCTCGGGGGGCTGCTCGACGGGATTCCGGCGCGGCAGGCCGCTCAGGCCGTCGAGCGGCTGATCGCCCACTACCGGGGCGCCACCCCCACCGACGCCCCCATCCTGCGCGACCGCGCCGACGTGGCCGCGTACGCCGCGTACCGCATGCCCGCCACCTTCGAGGCGGTCCACGCGGCGCTCCGCGCCTTCGCCGACGCCGTGCCCGGGTGGGCGCCCGGGAACCACGTCGACGTGGGCGGCGGCACCGGCGCGGCGGCGTGGGCGGTGAGCGCGACCTGGGATGGGGAGCGTCCGGTGACCGTGCTGGACTGGGCCGGACCCGCGCTCGACCTCGGCCGCGAACTGGCCGCCGGGCACCCGGCCCTGCGCGCCGCCCGCTGGGAGCGCGCCCGGATCGGACCGGCGCTCGCCCTCGAGCCGACGGACCTCGTCACCGTCTCCTACGTGCTCAACGAACTCACCGCCCCCGACCGCGCGGCCCTCGTCGACGCGGCCGCCGGCGCCGCGCGGGCCGTGGTGATCGTGGAGCCCGGCACCCCCGACGGGTACGCCCGCACGATCGAGGCCCGCGACCGGCTGATCGCCGCGGGCTTCCACGTGGCCGCCCCGTGCCCGCACAGCGCGGCCTGCCCCATCGCGCCCGGCACGGACTGGTGCCACTTCTCGGCGCGGGTCAGCCGCTCCTCGCTGCACCGCCAGGTCAAGGGCGGCACCCTCGCCTACGAGGACGAGAAGTTCAGCTACGTCGCCGCGACCCGGCACCCGGCCGCCCCGGCCCCCGCCCGCGTCGTCCGCAGGCCCCAGATCCGCAAGGGCCAGGTCCTCCTCGACCTCTGCGAGACGGACCCGGCCCTCCACCGCACCACGATCACCAAGCGCCACGGCGCCCTCTACCGCGCGGCCCGCGACACGGACTGGGGCGACCCCTGGCCGCCGGCGCCCGAGCGGGACTAGCGGTCACGGTCGTCCGCCGGCCGGCGTGACGCCGGGGTGTCCCTCACCGTCGCGGTGCCGCGGACCGGTCCGCGACGCGCGTACGAGCGGCTCTCCTCCGGAGCCTTCGACGGCCGGCGGCGGTGAGGCCGCCACCCGGAAGACCCGGAGGCCGCCGGTGATCCTCGCCGATCCGGCCGACCGCGCCCGCGGCGCCCGCCGCCAGGGCCGGTCGTCTACCGCTGGACCGGCTGACCGTTCTCCTCCCCCTCGTCGCCCTCCTGGCGGGCGTTGCGCCGTTCCTGGAGTTTGCGCAGCAGTTCGCGTTTCTGGGCCCGGGGGTCCGTGCCGCCGCCGATGCGGCCGCCGTGGCCGCCGCCGCGCAGGGCCTCGCGGCCCAGGTGCCGCCGGGCGCCGCCGACACCCAGCGTGTTCCCGCCTCGGGTCATGAGGGGCTCCTTCCGGTGGAGAGAACATGAGCGGAGAAGATACGAGACGGTTCGTCTCGCATGTTGTCCGCTCCACTGTCCGGCGAGACGTTGCGTCTTGTCAACCTGATAAATTCGCGCCATGGTCCAGAAACAGCCGCCCGCCCCCGACACCTCGCGCCGCAGCGAGCGGTCCCGTCGTGCCATCTACGACGCCGCCCTCGCCCTCGTCGCCGAGGTGGGGTATCCGAAGACCACCATCGAGGGGATCGCCTCCCGCGCCGGCGTCGGCAAGCAGACGATCTACCGCTGGTGGTCGTCGAAGGCGGACGTGCTGCTCGAGGCGTTCCTGGAGCTGAGCGAACAGGCCGCCGAGGCTGCCGGGCAGGTCCCCTACAGCATCCCGGACACCGGGGACCTCGCCGCCGACCTCAAGAACGTCCTGCGCGCCACCGTCGACGAGCTGCGCGACCCCGCCTTCGAGGCGCCCTTCCGTGCCCTGGCCGCCGAGGGCGTCGTCAACGAGGAGCTCGGCCGGCGCTTCGTCGCCCGGCTCCTCGAACCCCAGCTCCAGCTCTACGTCGACCGGCTGCGCGCCGCGCAGGAGGCCGGGGACGTCCGCCCCGACATCGACCCGCGCATCGCCCTGGAGCTCTTCGTCTCCCCGCTCGCCCAGCGCTGGCTGCAGTACACCGGCCCCATCGACCACGCGTACACCGACACCCTCGTCGACTACGCCCTCCACGGCCTCGCCCCCCGCTGACCCGGGTCCCGCCCGGCCCGCCGTCAGCGCCCCGTCACCGCGCTGACCGGCCCCGGCACCCGTGCCCGGTACCGCGCCAGCCGCCCCGGCGCGTCCGTGAGGACCCCGTCGCAGCCGAGCGCCAGGGCACGGTCGCGCTGCGCCGGGGTGATGACGGTGTGCGCCCACACCCGCCCGATCCCCGAGCGCACCGCGCGCTTCAGGTCCGCGTCCCGGGCGTGGACGTCGACGTCCAGCAGGTCGACGAAGGACCGCCACCGCTCCGGCCGGTCGGTGCGCATCTGGTCGGCCGAGCGCCACAGCTGGGTCAGCAGGCCCCGCCGGTGCACCCGCCGCGCGACCGCCGGGTCGTTGGTGTTGACGAACACCGACCGGGTCAGCCCCCGCGCCCGGATCATCCCGGCCACCCGGTCCAGCCCGCGCGGATCCTTCAGCTCCAGCATCAGCAGGATCCGCCCGCCCAGCCGGTCCAGCACCTCCTCGACCGTCGGCGGCCGCTCCGAGCGCCAGCTCCCCGGCAGGCTGTCGCGCGGACGCAGCCGCACCCCCTTCCACTCCTGCGCGTCCAGCTTCCGCACCTCCCCGCCCAGGAAGGTCGTACGGTTCAGGGTCGCGTCGTGGAAGACCACCGGGGTGCCGTCCCGCAGCACCCGGGTGTCGAAGTCCAGCACCTGCGCCGTGCCGCGCCGGTACGCCGCCATCAGCCCCGTCATGCTGTTCTCCGGCACCTCCCGCGCCCCGCCGCGGTGGGCGACGTACGTCACCCGGGGCAGCGAGTCCACCGTCAGCGGGCCGCCGCCCCACTCCAGCGGGGGAGAGCCGCCGTGCCCCGTGAACGGCAGCGCGGCCAGGGACACCACGGACAGCAGGGCGGCCGGCGCCGTCGACGCGATCCACGAGACCATGCCGCCCACGGTAGGCGGGCCCGTCGGGGCGGACCGCGCACCGACACCCGGTCCGCCGCGTCCCGTCCGGCTGTCCGGGTGTCCGGTCCGCCCTGGCGCGCACATGTCCCGTTCGCCCCACCGGTCAGCTTGCGCCCTGTCGCGTCACCCTCGTCCCACCTGCGCCGATTGTGGGCTCCGGGCCCCCGATGCGCACGATCGTGGGACCATAGGGCATGCTGGAGCGCACGACGGCGAGGCGAGGGGATAGATGAGCGTGGAGTTCGGCGGCCGGAGCGGCCGGCAGGGCAGACTCTCCCAGTGGCTGCGAGGACGCCGCCCGAAGGAGGCCGCCGGTGACGGCGGCCGTGAGGCCCTGCTGCTCGCCGCCGCCGAAGCGGGACTGCCGCTCGCGCCCGCCGCGCACCCCGCCGGCTACCGCTGTTCCTGCGACCGCGTGGGCTGTCCCACCCCCGCCCGGCACCCGGTGTCCTTCGCCTGGCAGACCCAGTCGACCACCGACCGCGCCCAGATCGAGCGCTGGGCCCGCCACCAGCCGCAGGCCAACTTCATCACCGCGACCGGCATGGTGCACGACGTCCTCGACGTCCCCCTCGACGCGGGCCGTGAGGCGCTGGACCGCCTGCTGGAGGCCGGCGTCGAGGTCGGCCCGGTCGCCGAGAGCGACGACGGCCGCATGCTGTTCTTCACCCTCACCCGGGGCACCCCCGAGGACGAGGACGAGTGGTGGCCCTGCGAGCTGGACTGCCATCCGGAGACCATGGACGAGCATCCCGGACTGCGCTGGCACTGCCGGGGCTCCTACGTCCTCGTCCCGCCGTCCCGCCTCCTCGGTGACGACGACCCGTCGGTCCACTGGGAGCGCGGCCCCGAGCACCCGCTGCCCGACCCGCTGAGCCTGCTGGAGTACCTCACGGACGCCTGCGCCCGGTACGCCGGCGACCAGCCCGACCCCACCGAAGCCGCCTGGCCCCTGCGCCACTGACCGTCACGCCGGTCCCCGCACGCCGTCCGCCGCCGCTACTCGCCCTTCGCGGACGTCAGCCCCTGGATCCGCCCCAGCACCTCCACCGGACCGTCCGCCGGGTCCAGCGCCACCTCGTTGGAGACGAACTCCATCGTCAGCGACTGCCGTATCTCCCCGGTGGTCAGCGCCAGCACGTCCTCGTTCGGCGTCGGCACCGTCGCCCCGGCCGCCGCCGTCTGCTTCTCGAAGTGCCGCGTCGTGAAGAACACCAGCGCCCCGCCGTCCGCCGTGCGCAGCGCCAGCGGCGCGTAGTCGCCGTTCACCAGCGGCTCGTCGATGTACTGCGTGGCCAGCCCCGGCCGCACCGACTGCTTCCGCCGGGTGTCCCGCCACCCGCTGGTGTGCGGGCCGTCCGCGAAACCGTCCCCGCCGTCCTTCAGGTACGTGGCGTACTTCTGGCTCAACTCGCCCGGCGCGACCGCGAGATCGGTGGAGTTCGCGGGGACGGCCTCGGCCCAGCCGTCCTTGTCCGTCTTGAACTCCGGCATGTCCTCCGGGGAGACCAGCGTCAGGAACGCCACCTCCCACGGATCGTCCAGCGCGTCGCGGGTGAACACCAGCAGCCAGCGGATGTCACCGCCCTTGTTGGCGGCCGCGTCCGCGAGGAACCAGCGCGGCCAGCCGGCCTTGGCGGGGATGGTGAACTTCGCGTCGGTCAGCTCCAGCGGCACGTGACGCGGGTTGCCGTCGGGGTGGTTGACCTTGCCCGCCTTGAGCCGCGCCCCGTCGATGTCGGCGAGCGCGCCGGTGACGTGGTCGGCGTCCAGGGAGGAGTCGTACTCCTTGTCGGCCTCGTTGTACGCGGCCGTGAACTCCTTGAGCGCCTCGGCCGCTTCGGCGCGGGTGGCGGCCGGGAGCACCTCGCGCTCGCCGTGCACCACGACACAGCCGCTCGCCGTCACCGACAGCGCGGTCACGGAGGCCGCGATCAGCACGGTGCGGCGAGGCCCGCGGGGCCCGCGGAGTGCGTGGAGCCTACGAAGACCGAGATCCCTGCTCATCCGGTTCCTTCACCTTCCCCTTCCCGGAGGCGAACCCTACCGGGACACCCTCGGATCCGGACGCCGGGACCGGTCACAGCGGCCACACCGTGACCTGAACCCGGCGGCGCGTCCGGCTTCCTCCGGCCGAGGGCGGCCGTGCCGCCCTGGCGGCGGTCGTCGAGGGGACGAGCGGCCCTCCGTGCGGCGGTGTCGGCCTTCCCCGGAGCGCCTGCCCCCGCGCCGGGGGAGTCGGCTGCCGGAACGCCCGTTCTCACTCCTCCCGTACGGGAAGCACCAGGACCGCGCCCGTGCGCGGGTGGGGCAGGACCTCGACCGGCTGGTCGTAGACCTCCGTGAGCAGGTCCTCCGTGAAGACCTCCTCCGGGGCGCCGTCCGCCGTGACGCGGCCGGCCCGCAGGACCGCCACGCGGTGGGCGCAGGCCGCGGCGAGGCCGAGGTCGTGGAGGACCACGACCACCGCGTCACCGGCCCGCGCCCGCTCCCGGCACAGCCGCAGCACCAGTTCCTGGTGGCGCAGGTCGAGCGCGGCCGTCGGCTCGTCGAGCATCAGCAGCGGCGCCCGCTGGGCCAGCACCCGGGCGAGCGCCACCCGGGCGCGTTCGCCGCCGCTCAGCGCGGAGAACGGGCGCACGGCGAACGCCGTCACCTCGGTCGCGGCCATCGCCTCGGCGACCGCCGCCCCGTCCTCCCCGGGCCGCGCCCCCGCGAAGCTCACCGCGCAGGGCGCCAGGGCCTTCGGCGGCTTCTGCTCCGCGGGCGCCGAACTCGACCCGGTGAGCCTGGCCGTGGCCCTCACCGAGGGCGCGGAGCTGCCCGCCGGCTCGGGCGGCGACGGCACCGGCGGCACCGGCGGCAGCGGCACCGGTACGGGCGGCGGCTCGGACGCCACCGGCTCCACCACCGGCGGTGTCGGCTCGGCCATCGGCGGCGACCTGGGCGGCAGCCTCGCCAGCACCGGTTCCGACGTCCCGGCCGGCGCCCTCGGCGCGGCGGCCGGGGTGGCCGTGGCCGCCGGCGCCGGCGTCGTTCTCGCCCTCCGCCGGAGGCGCGCGGCGGCCGAGTGAGCCGCGGGGACGCCGGACGTCCCCCGGGAGCGCGTCCCCACGCAGCGGACGGGGCGCCCTCCTCCGGGGCGCCCCGTCCGCGTGCTCCGCCTAGCTCTCGAAGGCCGGCAGGGCGAAGCGCTGGACGAGCGGGAAGCCGTCCTCGCGGGCGCTCTTGGCGTTGACCGAGGAGACGACCGTGCGGGACAGGTCCCGGGTGGCTCCCAGCACCGTGTGGTAGCCGGGCCGGGAGCCGGTCTTGCCCCAGACCTCCCGCCCGTCGATCACGAACCGCTCGAGCGCCATCCCGTAGGTGGCGCCGTCGGCGTCCGGCACGGTGAGCATCTGGTCCAGCAGCGGCCGGGGCAGGAGTTCGCCGCCGAACAGGCCGAACAGCAGGCGCTCCAGGTCGGCGGTGGTGGAGATCATGTCCCCGGCCGCCCAGCGGTCGGACATGTTCCACTCGGTGACGTCGGTGGTCCGGCCGCCGATGTCGGCGTACGCGCGGTGGTGCGGCCCGTGGACACGGGGGTCGGGGCCGCCGGGGAAGCCGGTGTGCCGCATGCCCAGGGGGCGGAGGACCCGTACGGCCGCCTGGTGTTCGTAGCTGTCGCCGGTCACCTTCTCGATGAGCAGGCCGAGCACGGTGTAGTGGATGTTCCCGTACTCCTGCCGCTCGCCGGGAGCGTGCGCCGGTCCCTGGGCGACGGACGCGGCCACCACCTCCTGCGGGGTGAGCGTCTCGAACCGGCGGGAGTACATCTCCTCGGTCGTCGACCCGAGGCTCGCGCCGGGACGCAGCCCGCTGGTGTAGGTGAGCAGGTGACGGACGGTCGGGGGCTCGGTGAAGGACGGCGGGAGCAGTCCGGGCAGGTAGCGGGTGACCGGGGCGTCCAGGTCGACGCGCTTCTCCGCGACGAGCCGGAGCACGACCGCCGCGGTCACCACCTTGGTCGTGGAGCCGGCCCGGAAGCGGGCGTGCGGCAGCGCGGGCGCCCCCGTGCGCAGGTTCCGGACACCCGCGCTGCCCGCCCAGCTTCCCTTGCCGCCGACCCGGATCAGGGCCGCGGAGACGTCCCCGTCGGGGACCTCGGCGAGCGCCCGTTCCAGCGCGGTCGCGTCGAACCCGCCGGTCCGGGGCGCGGAGGCGGCGGGGGAGGCGGGAGCGGGGTGGGCGGCGGCCGTCCCGGCGAGGGGGACGAGCAGCAGGGACGAGGCCAGTAAGGCGGACACGGCCGTGGCGCGGGCGCGGGCGGTGGTGCCTGAGGTCATGGAGGGTCTCCGATCGCGGCGGTGCGTGCTGCGGACGGGACCATCCTGGTGATCACGGACGGCGCGGGGATCGTGCGCGGTGACGAGGACCGCCCCTGAGACGTCCCTCACCGGCCGGCCCGTTTCCCGGGGGACTTCCCGGGGCGACGACCCCGAGACGGGCCGGGGGGAAGGGACGTCCCTTTCTCCCCACGGCCCGTCGGAGCGGTGCGTCGGATCAGGTCCTCGCCCTTGCGGCGGGCCTCCGCCCACTCGCGGAAGAAGCCGCGGCCGATGACGAACAGCACGACGGCCACGAGCACGGGCCGCATCAGGACGTACGCGGTGAGCGCTGCGGTGGACACGATGCCTCCTCGGGGGGCACGGGGTGGTGGTTCCGGCGGGTTCGGGCACGCCGTCGGCGTCCCCGCGCGCCGGGCCGTCGCCCTCGGCCGGCCGGGCCTCCGGGGCCTTCGCGGCCCCGGGCCCCTGGTCGAAGTCGCCGGTGCGCCGGGCGATGAGGGAGAAGTCGAAGCCCTCGCGGCGGCGCACGCTCATCGCCCGGCAGACGACGGTGGACACCGAGCAGGCCACCAGCGAGCCGCACAGCGTGGCGTACTCGTGCAGCGAGCCCACGGCGAACGGCGCTGACGCCACGACCGCCGCCACACCCACGGCCTTCGCCGCCCGGGCGCCGCGGTCGCCACCACCATGGTGATCCGGCCGACCAGCAGCATGGTGCGCGGGTCCGCCCTCTCCTTGCCGGCCACGTTCTGGCCGTAGACGTCGGCCATCATGATCGGGGAGAGGGCGGCGAGGTCGGAGTCGGCGGTGGAGGAGAGCGCGCCGACGATCATGAGGAAGAACAGCGCCAGCACGACCGCCGGCCGTGAGGGGCCGCCCGCGGTGTTTGAATGCCCCCGTGACTGCTTACGACGTGCTGCGTGTCTTCTGCGGCCCACGCGGCGGATACGGCAACGAACTGGGCGTCGTCCGGGACGGTTCGGTCCTGCCCGGACCGGACGAGCGCCAGGAGTTCGCCGCCGAACTCGGCTTCAGCGAGACCGTGTTCGTCGACGACCCCGAGCGCGGGGTGATCGACGTCTACACCCCCACCACCCGTCTGCCCTTCGCGGGCCACCCCTGCGTCGGCGCCGCCTGGCTGCTCGACGTGCCCGAACTCGTCACGCCCGCCGGGGTCGTGGGAGCCCGGCAGGACGGGGAGTTCTGCTGGATCGAGGCACGGGCGGAATGGGCGCCGCCGCGCACCCTGCGGCAGTACGCCACCGCCGCCGAAGTGGACGAACTGCCCGTGCCCCCGAAGGGCGAGTGGGTCTACGCCTGGGCCTGGCTGGACGAGCCGGCCGGGCGGATCCGGGCCCGCGCGTTCCCGGGCCGGGACGACGGTGTCGACGAGGACGAGGCGACGGGCGCCGCCGCGCTGCTGCTCACCGACCGACTGGGCCGTGCCCTGAACATCACGCAGGGCACGGGCTCGCAGATCCTCACGGCGCCGCAGCCGGAGGGCTGGACGGAGGTCGGCGGCCGGGTCCGCCTGGAGCGCTGACACGACTGCCGGGCGGCGCCAAGGGCGCCGCCCGGTCACCGGCGTCGCGCGAGGGGTCCGCTCGCGTCACGCCGACAGCGGGAACTCCTCGGCCAGCGCGCGGAACACGTCCGTGTTCAGCGAGAACGCCCGCCTGCACTCGGCCACGACGCGCTGCTTCTCCAGATCGTCCACCGGCACCCCGTCCAGCAGTGCGCGGTACTCGCGCTTGAACGCGGCCGGGTTGGGGATCCCCTCGAAGACGTAGAAGCGGACTCCGTCGCCCTTCTTGGCGAAACCCCAGGTCCGCTCCGCCTTGTCGCGGATGATCTGGCCGCCCGACAGGTCGCCCAGGTAACGGGTGTAGTGGTGCGCGATGTATCCCGCCGGCCACTCACGGGCCACCGCGGCGACCCGGTCCGCGTAGGCCCGCGTGGCGGGCAGGGCGGTCAGGGTCGCGCGCCACCCGGGGCCGCGCAGGTGCTCCAGGTCCCGCTCCAGGGCGGCGAGGCGGAACAGCTCCGGGCGGATGAACGGGCCCGCCACCCGGTCCGACGCCAGGTCCCGCGCGCCGGACTCCAGTGCCTCGTACACGAACCACAGCTGCTCGGTGTAGCGCGCGTAGGCGTCCACGCCCAGTCGCCCGCCCAGCAGATCGGTCATGAAGGTCGAGGTCTCCGCCTCCACGTGCTGCTCGTGGGAGGCGGTGCGGATGAGGGTCGAGAAGGAGTCCATGTGCCGATCTTCTTGGTTAGGCTTACCTAAGTCAATGCCTTGCCGACAGCTTGTCGGGAACTTCCCCCGCCTCCGCCCCGGGCAAACGGCCCGAGGACCCCAGGATCCGAGGACCCCAGGACTCGAGGGCCCCGAGGGTCCCGAGGGCCCCGAGGACACGGAAGGGCCCGCGCTCCCGGAGGAGGCGGGCCCTCGTAGGCGTGGCGCGGGGCGCGCCGGACGTCACGGCAGCGTCAGGATGTCCGCCCCGGTGTCCGTGACCACCAGCGTGTGCTCGAACTGGGCCGTGCGCTTGCGGTCCTTCGTCACGACCGTCCAGCCGTCGTCCCACATGTCGTACTCGTGCGTGCCCAGCGTCAGCATGGGCTCGATGGTGAAGGTCATGCCCGGCTGCATGACCGTCGTCGCGTGCGGGCTGTCGTAGTGCGGGATGATCAGGCCCGAGTGGAAGGACGTGTTGATGCCGTGACCGGTGAAGTCACGGACCACCCCGTAGCCGAACCGCTTCGCGTACGACTCGATCACCCGGCCGATGATGTTGATCTGGCGGCCCGGCTTCACCGCCTTGATCGCGCGGTTCAGCGCCTCGCGGGTCCGCTCCACCAGCAGCCGGCTCTCCTCGTCCACGTCGCCGACCAGGTACGTGGCGTTGTTGTCGCCGTGCACCCCGCCGATGTACGCGGTCACGTCGAGGTTGACGATGTCGCCGTCGCGCAGCACCGTCGAGTCCGGGATGCCGTGGCAGATGACCTCGTTGACGCTGGTGCACAGCGACTTGGGGAAGCCGCGGTAGCCGAGCGTCGACGGGTAGGCGCCGTGGTCGCACAGGTACTCGTGCGCCACCCTGTCCAGCTCGTCCGTCGTCACGCCGGGCGCGATGAGCTTCGCCGCCTCCTCCATCGCGCGGGCCGCGATCCGGCCGGCGCGCCGCATCGCCTCGATCGTCTCGGGCGTCTGCACCTCCGGCCCGGTGTACGGGGCGGGCGCGGGCTTGCCGACGTACTCGGGACGGCGGATGTTCCCGGGAACGGGGCGGGTGGGGGAGAGCTTCCCCGGTACGAGGAGTGACTGGCCAGACATGCGGCGAGTCTAATTCAGCGGCGACGGGGGACCATCTTCCGTGGCGAGAGGAGCCGTCATGCCCCTGTTCAAGAAGCGCACGGCCGGCAGACCCGGCGAGTGGTACTACTGCCTGGAGCACCGGAAGGTCGAGGAAGGGCCCGAGTGCCCGGCCAAGGACCGCTTCGGCCCGTACGCGAGCCGCACCGAGGCGGAGCACGCGATGGAGACCGCCCGCGAGCGCAACCTCCAGTGGGAGAACGACCCCGCGTGGCACGACGCCCCCCAGGGCCGCGACGAGGACTGAGCCGCCGCGCGCTACCAGCGGATCGGCGGCGGCGCGGTGAGCAGGTCGGCCAGCCGGGACAGCCGGTCCCGGAAGCGGCGCGGGCCCCGGCGGGCGGGCAGCGCGTTCTCCCCGGCCGCCGCGCTCACCAGGTGCTGCACCGTGTCCAGGTCCAGCTCGGAGCCGTCCGGGACGGGCAGCACCTCGTGCGCCAGCGCCGGCAGCTCACCCGCCTCCGGACCCAGCGACAGCAGCGTCGCCCCGGCCCGGCGGGCGTCCGACACCCGCTCCAGCAGCGTCGCGGGCGGCTCGCCGGGCGCCACCACCAGCAGCGTCTCGCCCCGCCGCGCCGCCTCCAGCCGCCCCAGGCCCACGGCCAGGTGCGCCGGGTCCGTGGGACGCGCGTCGTGCCGTACCAGCGTCGGGGCCAGCTCCGGGGTGCCCGACCAGGCCGCCTCGTCCACCAGGTGCGCCGCCAGGTGCCACGGCTCGTACTCCGGGGTGCCCACCAGCAGCAGTCCGCCGCCGTGCGACACCACCGACCCGCGCAGCGTCCCCGCGAAGTGCCGGGTCGCGCCCAGCCACTCCGTCCCGGCGAGCACTTCCCTCAGCAGCGCGACCCGTACGGCGTCCATGCCGCCGCATCCTGCCCCCGACGGCCCGCCCGCGTCCCGGTGTTCGAATCCGGTTCGCCCGACCCGGGGACCCCGGGGGCGGCCGTGGCGGGCCTGTGCCCGGCCGGTCACGGCGGTCGTCCGCACGTAGAGTCGGGCCATGACCTCTACCGACAGTGCACAGCAGCCCCCGAAGAAGGCCCCCGCCAAGGACCCCTGGGACCTGCCCGACGTCTCCGGTCTCGTCGTCGGCGTGCTCGGCGGCACCGGGCCACAGGGCAAGGGCCTCGCCTACCGGCTCGCCAAGGCCGGACAGAAGGTGATCATCGGCTCCCGCGCCGCCGAGCGGGCGCAGGCCGCCGCCGAGGAGCTCGGTCACGGCATCGAGGGCGCCGACAACGCCGAGACCGCCCGGCGCAGCGACGTCGTCATCGTCGCGGTGCCGTGGGACGGGCACGCCGAGACCCTGGAGTCCCTGCGCGAGGAACTGTCCGGCAAGCTCGTCGTGGACTGCGTCAACCCGCTCGGCTTCGACAAGCAGGGCGCCTACGCGCTGAAGCCGGAGGAGGGCAGCGCGGCCCAGCAGGCCGCCGCGCTGCTGCCGGACTCCCGCGTCACCGCCGCGTTCCACCACCTGTCGGCGGTGCTGCTGCAGGACCCGGAGATCGAGGCGATCGACACCGACGTCATGGTCCTCGGCGAGGTCCGCGCCGACGTGGAGATCGTCCAGGCGCTGGCCGGGCGGATCCCCGGCATGCGGGGCGTCTTCGCCGGCCGGCTGCGCAACGCCCACCAGGTGGAGTCGCTGGTCGCCAACCTGATCTCGGTCAACCGCCGCTACAAGGCGCACGCCGGGCTCCGCGTCACGGACGTATGAGGCGATGGGGGACACTGGAGCGGTAGCAGTGTCCCCCGACAGGAGCCCCCCGTCATGCCCCGCCTCGCCGTCTGCACCCTCGTCGTGTGCCTCCTCGCCGTCGCCGCGGCCGTCGTCTCCTTCGTGGAGGGCGGCGTGTTCATCGGCATCGTGTGGGTCCTCCTGGCGGGCCTGTCGTCCAACATGACCTGGTACTACGTGAAGCGGGGCCGCACCCCCCAGGACGGCGGCCCGGCCACCCGCTGACCCCCTCGGGGTCCGCCCCTCCTCGGCCGGCCCGGACCCGGCGTTCCGCACCCGGTTCACGCCCTCCTCGGGGCCCGAGGCCGTCCGGTCCGCCCGGCCCACCGGGGTCCGCGCCCGCCCCTGACCCGCACCCGGCCTCGTCCCGGCACGCCCTCCGCCGGTGTGCCGAGCGCCACCCGACCGCGACCCGCACCATCCGCTGCGGGCAGTCGTGCCTCCCCCAGCGCCTTGAGGGACTGGAGGGACACCAGGGCGGCACGGGTGGGCGCAGCGGCGCCGGCCGCCGACGGCCCGGGCTCGCCCCCGGCTGCCCGGCTCGGGCGCCCGCGCGCCTGCCGGACCCGCAGCCGGCCCGCGGAGCCGCACCGTCCGGCGCGGCTCACGACCTCGTGCCGCCGGGCCGGCGGCGACCCGCACCCCCCGTCGCCCGGCTCGGGCGCCCGCCCGACGTCAGGCCCGCGCTCGCCCGCGGCGCCCCGCCGTCGGACCTGGCTCGCGCCACCGCCTGCGGCCCGGCCGCACCCGGCGGGGCCGGCCGGAGCGGCGCGGCGCGTGCCGTCCGGTCCGGGCTCGTCCGGGGCGCCGCGCCGGTCCGGGCCCGCGCCGTGCGCCCCGGCGGGGGAGGGGGAGGGGCGGCCCGCCCCTCACACCTGACAGAACCCGTCCGTGCCCTGCCAGAAGCGGAACAGGCCGAAGCCGCAGTAGGTGTCGATCTCCTCGATGCACAGGAAGCCCAGCACCGCGTCGATCATGTCGAAGAAGGCGCCGTTCACCGTCGGCACCCACAGCAGGGCGAAGACGAAGAGGAGGCCGAAGAGGGCGAAGGGCTCCACCTGGCGGCGGACGCCGGGGGAGAGCCACGGTTCGACCACGCCGTAGCCGTCCAGCCCCGGCACCGGCAGGAAGTTGAGGATCGCGGCCGTGACCTGGAGCAGCGCCAGGAAGGCGAGCGCGAACCGGAAGGCGGACGGCACGCCGTCCAGGGCTCCCAGCCAGAACGGCGCCGTGCACACCACCGCGAACAGCACGTTGGTCAGCGGGCCCGCCGCCGAGATCAGGCTGTGCCGCAGGCGGCCCCGGATCCGGTGGCGCTCGATGAACACCGCCCCGCCCGGCAGGCCGATGCCGCCCATGATCACGAAGAGCACGGGCAGCACGATGCTCAGCAGGGCGTGCGTGTACTTCATCGGGTTCAGCGTGAGATAGCCCTTCGCGCCGACCGAGACGTCCCCGCCGTGCAGGGCGGTGCGCGCGTGCGCGTACTCGTGCAGGCACAGGGAGACGATCCACGCGGACGTCACGAACAGGAACACCGCGAGCCCCGGCTCGGCCGCGAACCCGGTCCAGGTGGCCCAGCCGGTGACCGCCGAGACGGCCAGGATGCCCAGGAAGACGGGGCTGATCCTCCGGTCGCTGGGACGGGCGGCGGCGGTGGTCATGGGACTCCCGGTGCTGAGAGGTGCTGAGAGGTGCCGAGGAGCGCGAACGGGGGAACGCGCGGGCCTGCCCGACCGTACCGGGCACGCCGGGAGAACGCTTCGCGCGGGCGGCCGGTTCCGCGCGGGGCGAGGGCGTCCCTGCCCCCGGCCCGTGCGTCCCCCGCGGCCGGCACCGGAGAGAATGGGCCCCGTGCGCTACCGCATCCTCGGCACCACCCAGGCCGTCCGCCCCGACGGCACCGTCGTCCCCGTGGGCGGAGCACGGCTGCGCGCCCTGCTGACCGTGCTCGCCCTGCGGGCCGGCCGCACCGTGCCGGTCGGCCTGCTGGTCGAGGAGGTGTGGGACGGCGACCCGCCCGCCGACGCCCCCGGCGCGGTGCAGGCCCTGGTGGGACGGCTGCGCCGGGTGCTGGGCGCGGACGCGGTCGCCTCCGCCGACGGCGGTTACCGGCTCACCGCCGCGCCCGACGACGTCGACCTGCACCGCTTCGAGCGGCTGGCCGGCGAGGGCCTGCGCGCCCTGAACGACGGCGACCCCGCCAAGGCGGCCGCCGTGCTCGACGACGCTCTCACCCTGTGGCGCGGCGGCCCCGCGCCGGCCGGGCTGCCCGACCGCGCCGCCGAGGCGGTCCGCCTGGCCGCCCGGCGCCTGGACGTGCTGCGTGCCCGCCACACCGCCGCCCTGGCCCTCGGCGAGGCCGAGCAGTCCCTGCCCGAACTGACCGCCCTCTGCGACAGCCACCCCTTGGACGAACCCCTCCAGGCGCTGCGCCTGCGCGCCCTGCGCGACACCGGCCGCACCGCCGAGGCACTCGCCGCCTACGACGAGGTGCGCCGGCTGCTCGCCGACCGTCTCGGCTCCGACCCGGGCGCGGAACTGCGCGCCCTGCACGCCGAGTTGCTCAGGCCACAGACAGCTCCGCCGCCCGGGCGGCCGGGCGGCGGGACGCCCGGCAACCTGCGCGCCCGGCTGACCTCCTTCGTCGGCCGCGAGGCGGACATCGAGGCGATCCGCGCCGACCTGTCCGCCGCCCGCCTGGTGACCCTGCTCGGGCCGGGCGGGGCGGGCAAGACCCGGCTGTCGCAGGAGGCCGCCGAGGCCGTACGGGCCGCCCACCCCGACGGCGTCTGGCTCGCCGAACTCGCCCCCGTCGACGACCCCGACGCGGTGCCCGAGGCGGTCCTCACCGCCGTCGGCGCCCGCCAGACCGTGCTGTACGGCGCCGGCACCGAGGGCATGCGGGCCGTCACCGACCGGCACAGCGCCCCCGTGGACCGGCTCGCCGAACACTGCGGGCGGCGCCGCATGCTGCTGGTCCTCGACAACTGCGAGCACGTCGTCGAGGCCGCCGCCCGCCTGGTGGAGACCCTCCTCGAACGCTGTCCCGGCCTCACCGTCCTCGCCACCAGCCGCGAACCCCTCAACGTGCGCGGCGAGTCGGTCCGCCCCGTGGAGCCGCTGCCCGAACCGGTCGCGCTGCGCCTGCTCGCCGAGCGCGGGGCCGCCGCCCGCCCCGGCTTCCGCACCGACGACGACCCCGAGGCGTGCGCCGAGATCTGCCGCCGCCTCGACGGCCTGCCGCTCGCCATCGAACTCGCCGCCGCCCGGCTGCGGATGCTCGCCCCGCGCCAGATCGCCGACCGGCTCGACGACCGCTTCCGCCTCCTCACCTCCGGCAGCCGCACCGCCCTGCCCCGCCAGCAGACCCTGCGGGCCGTCGTCGACTGGTCCTGGGAGCTGCTCGACGCGGACGAACGCGACGTGCTGTGCCGCCTGTCGGTGTGCGCGGGCGGCTGCGACCTCACCGCCGCCGAGGCCGTGTGCGGACCGGCCGCCCTGGACGCGCTCGGCTCCCTCGTCGACAAGTCGCTGGTGGTGGCCGCTCCCTCGGGCGACGGCGGCATGCGCTACCGGCTGCTGGAGACCGTCGCCGAGTACGCCGGCGAACGCCTCGACGAGACCGGCGGCCGCGCCGCCGCCGAGCGTGCCCACCTGACGTACTACCGCGAACTCGTCCGCACCACCGAGCCGTTGCTGCGCGGGCCGCGGCAGGTGGAGGCCATCGCCCGCCTCGAGCGGGAGTACGAGAACGTGCGCACCGCCCTGCGGCACGCCGTCGCCCTGCGCGACGAGCAGGAGGCACTCTGCATCACCCTGTCCCTGGTCTGGTACTGGCAGATGCGCGACCTGCGCATCGAGGCCCGCACCTGGTGCGGCGAGGTCATGGCGCTCGCCCCCGACCCGTTCACCGAACCGGTGCGGCCGGCGGCCCCGCTGTGGCAGCGCTGCACCGACCGGCCGCCCCCGATGACCGACGAGGTCCTCGCCGAGGCCCGCCGCGGGGTGCACCTGGCCCATCTCGCCCAGATGGACACCGAACTGGACGACTGGCAGACCCCGCAGGCCCAGCACAAGCTGCGCCTGGTCTCCGCGACCTACGAGCCGGGCCTGCCGCAGGTCTGCCGCCCGCCGGGCCTGCTCTGGACGTTCGCCGTGCTGCTCACCGGCGACATGGACCGGCTGCGCGAGGTGGTCGACGCGGCGATCCGGACCTGCCGCGAGACGCCCGGCTTCGAGTGGGAGCTGGCCTGCAACCTCCAGATGCGCGCCAACTTCCTCGCCAACCGCAGCGACTGGGCCGGCGACGCCCGCCGCGACGCCGACGAGGCCCTGGAGATCCACCGGCGGCTCGGCGACACCTGGGGCACCGCCGAGGCGCTCTCCGCGCGCGGCGAGGCCCGGGAACGCGCGGGCGCCCACCGGGAGGCCGCCGCCGACTACGAGGCGGCCATCGAACACGCCGAACGCCTCGGCGCCCGCTCCCACAGCGCCGTGCTCACCGCCAAGCTCGGCGACGCGCTGATCGAGGCGGGGGACACCGAGCGCGGCGAACGGCTGCTGCGCGAGGTCATCGACAGCACCCGCGGCCGGCACGTCGAGGCCCTGCCCGCCGCCCGGCTGTTCCTCGTCGGCTGGCTCTCCGTGACCGGCCGCACCGCGGAGGCCCGCGAGCATCTGCGGGCGCTGCGCGAGGAGTTCCGCATCGCGCACTACGTCGTCTTCGACGCGTTCATCCTCGGCGCCGAGGGTTTCCTCGAGGTGGCCGACGGACACGACGAGCGGGGGCTCGTCGTCATCCGGCGGGCGATCGAGCAGGCGAGCGACCCGCTGTCCGCCGCCATGGTCCCGCACATGCGCTCCGCGTACATCACCCTGGCCGCCGTCGCCCTCGCCGGACTCGACGGCGGCCGGCACGCCCGGGACGCGGCCCGCTGCCTGGGCGCCGCCGACGCCTGGCTCCCCGGGGGACACCGCGCGAACCTCGCGGAGCGCACCGCGCGCGCCCGCGCCGAGGCCCGTATCCGGAAGGTGCTCGACGAGGCCGCGTTCGAGGCCGCGTACGCCGAGGGCGGCGGCCTCTCCCCGGAGGAGGCCGTCGCCCTGCTCGAACCGGCGTGACCGGGACCCCGCACGGGGCGCGTGATCAGGTCTTCGTACGGAACTTGTGGATGGCGACCGGCGCCATCACCGCCGTGATCCCCACGGACCAGGCCAGCGTCATCCACAGGTCGTGGGCGACCGGCCCGCCCACCATCAGTCCGCGGGCGGCGTCGGCCAGCGCGGACAGCGGGTTGTACTCGGTGAAGCTCTGCAGCCAGCCCGGCATCGACTGCGTCGGCGCGAAGATGGACGAGCCGAACTGCAGCGGCATCAGCACCAGGAAACCCATCGCCTGCACCGACTGGGCGTTCCTCATCACCACGCCCAGCGTGAGGAAGATCCACATCAGCGCGGAGCCGAACACCGTGGACAGCCCCACGGCGGCGAACAGCCCCGGCCAGTCGGTGATGTCGAACCCGACCAGCACACCGACGACCAGCAGGATCGCCGTGGCGATCAGCATCCGCACCAGCTCGACGGAGATCTTCGCGAACAGCACCGAGCCGCGCCCGATGGGCAGCGACCGGAAGCGGTCCATCACCCCGGTGTGGAAGTCCTGGTTGAACCCGGTGCCCACCCCCTGGGCCATGTTCATGCCCATCATGGCCATCAGGCCGGGCACGATGTACTGCACGTACGCCTCCTGCCCGCCGCCCAGGGCCTGTCCGATCGAGCCGCCGAAGACGTACACGAACAGCAGGGTGAAGACGACCGGGAAGAGCACGGCGTCGAACATCGACTCCGGGTCCTGCCGGATCCACAGCAGGTTGCGGCGCACCAGCGCCCCGGTGTGACGCAGATGGGCCCGCGGCGAGATCCGCGCGTCCGAGCGGACGCCGGCGGCGGGAGCGGCGGTGGCGGCGCTCATACGGCGACGACCTCCTCGGACGTGTCGGCGGACGGGGCCTCCTGCGGGGCGCCGGCGCGGTGGCCGGTGAGCGACAGGAACACCTCGTCCAGGCTGGGCAGTTCGGTGGTGACGGAGCGCAGCGTGATGCCGCGCGCGGTGACCGCGCCGACCACGGCGGTCAGCTGCTCGTCGCTGAGCACGGGGACCAGCACCGCGCCCCGCTCGGCGTCCACGGTGGTGCCGGCCAGCCCGGTGATCCCCAGCTCGTCGAGGGCGGCCGCGAGCGGGCGCAGCTCCAGCGGGTCGGCCGGGCGGATCCGCAGCGTGCGGCCGCCGACCCGCGCCTTCAGCTCCTCGATGCCGCCGCTCGCGACGACCTTGCCGCGGTCCACCACGGTCAGCTCGGAGGCGAGCCGCTCGGCCTCCTCCATGTACTGGGTGGTCAGCAGCACCGTCACCCCGTCGCCGGCCAGCCGCTCGACCTCGGCCCACACCTCGTTGCGGGTGCGCGGGTCCAGGCCGGTGGTCGGCTCGTCCAGGAACAGCACGGCCGGGCGGCCGATCATCGACGCGGCCAGGTCGAGCCGCCGGCGCATGCCGCCGGAGTAGGCGCCCGCCGGGCGCCGGGCCGCCTCGGTGAGCGAGAACCGCTCCAGCAGCCCGTCGGCGCGGCGCCGCGCCTCCTTGCGCGGCAGGTCCAGCAGCCGCCCGATCAGATAGAGGTTCTCCCAGCCGGACAGCTTCTCGTCCACGGAGGCGTACTGCCCGGTCAGCCCGATCACCCGGCGCAGCTGCCGGGGCTGGCGGACCACGTCGTACCCGGCGACGGCGGCGTGCCCGGCGGTGGGGGCGAGCAGCGTGGACAGGATGCGCACCAGCGTGGTCTTGCCGGCCCCGTTCGGCCCGAGCACCCCCCTCACGGTCCCCTCGGCCACGTCCAGGTCGACCCCGTCGAGGGCCTTGGTCTCCCCGTAGTGCTTGACCAGCCCCCGCACGGTCACGGCGCTCCCCGCGCCCCCCGTTCGTTCGTCGTATCGCGTCATGCCAGCGACGATCCCAGGGGCCGCCGACAGAGCCCCGACAGACCGCCGACACCCCGCCGACATGCCTGCGCGCACCGTGCCGGCGGGGTGCCGCGGACAAGGCGACGGCCCGCCGACGGGGGAGGATCGGCGGGCCGTCGCGGTGGTGCGGCAGTGGCTCACGGCACCCGGGCGCGGGTCAGTGCACGGAGTGCTCCTCCTGCGGGAAGGACCCGGCGACCACGTCCTCGGCGAACGCCTTCGCCGCCCCGGTCATCACGTCCCGCAGGTTCGCGTACTGCTTGACGAACTTCGGCACCCGGCCGCCGGTCAGCCCGAGCATGTCGGTCCACACCAGCACCTGGGCGTCCGTCTGCGGCCCGGCGCCGATCCCGACCGTCGGGATGTGCAGCGTCCGGGTCACCTCGGCGGCCAGCTCGGCCGGCACCAGCTCCAGGACCACCGCGAAGGCGCCCGCGTCCTGCACGGCCTTGGCGTCCCGCAGCAGCTGCTGGGCGGCCTCCTCGCCGCGGCCCTGCACCCGGTAGCCCATGGCGTTCACCGACTGCGGGGTCAGCCCGATGTGGGCCATCACGGGGATGCCGGACTCCACCAGCAGCTCGATCTGCCGGTGCGAGCGTTCGCCGCCCTCCAGCTTCACGGCGCCGACGCCGGCCTCCTTCACCAGGCGGGTCGCCGAGCGCAGCGCCTGCACCGGACCCTCCTGGTAGGAGCCGAAGGGCAGGTCGCCGACGATCAGGGCGCGCGAGGTGCCCCGGACGACGGCGGAGGCCAGCAGGGTCATCTCGTCGAGGGTGACGGGCACGGTGGTGTCGTACCCGAGGTGGCAGTTGCCCGCGGAGTCGCCGACCAGCATCACCGGGATGCCGGCCTCGTCGAACACGGACGCGGTCATCGCGTCGTACGCGGTGAGCATGGGCCACTTCTCGCCCCGCTCCTTGGCGAGGGCGATGTCCCGGACAGTGATGCGGCGCGTGCTCTTGCCCCCGTACAGCGTCTTGCCGCCGGAGGAGGGACCGGGCGTCCCGGTCTGGGCAGCCGAAAGCTGCGTCATGGATCCGTCTCCCAACACGTCATCTCGAGGCGCCCTGACGGCGTCCCCGGACCACGTCCATGGTGGCACCTCCGCCGGACGAGGGCCAGAGGCTCCTGCGTGAACCGCGTCCCGCCGTGCCGTACTGCGCCGGACGGCCCAACGCGGTGCAATGTCGGGGCATGTATCGGGGGTACCGTCCGATACGAGACGGTTCCGTATCGGATGTCCCTAGGGTGACCGCATGATCTCTCCCGCCGCCCCCGCCCGCCGGGTCCCGGAGGCCGTCCACCGCCGTCGCTGGGCCGTCCTCGGCGTGCTGATGATGAGCGTGCTGATCGTCGTCCTGGACAACTCGATCCTGAACGTCGCCCTCAAGACGATCTCGACGCCCGCCCCCACCGGTCTCGGCGCCACGCAGAGCGAGCTGGAGTGGGCGATCAACTCCTACACCCTGGTCTTCGCCGGCCTGCTGTTCACCGCGGGGCTCCTCGGCGACCGGCTGGGCCGCAAGAAGGTGCTGGTCGGCGGGCTGGCGGTGTTCGGCGCGGGCTCGGCGCTCGCCGCGTTCTCCGGCACCCCGGCCGAGCTGATCGGCTTCCGCGCGGTGATGGGGCTGGGCGGCGCGTTCGTCATGCCGGCCACCCTGGCGGTGCTGATGAACGTCTTCGAGCGGGACGAGCAGCCCAAGGCCATCGGCATCTGGGCGGGCGGCGTGGGCCTGGCCATCGCCGTCGGCCCGATCACCGGCGGGCTGCTGCTGGAGCACTTCTGGTGGGGCTCGGTCTTCCTGGTCAACGTCCCGATCGTGGCCCTCGGCATCGGCCTGATGCTGTGGCTGGTGCCGGACTCCCGCGACCCGGACCCCGGCCGGATCGACCCGCTGGGCGTGCTGCTGTCGGTGACGGGCCTGGTCCTGCTGGTCTACGGCATCATCGAGGGCGGCCGGCTCGCCGACTTCGGCGACCCCGTGGTGCTGGGCGCCATCGGCGGCGGACTCGCCGTCCTCACCGCGTTCGTGGTGGCCGAGAAGCGCAGCGACCACCCGTCCGTCGACATGGACTGCTTCCGCGACAAGGCGTTCTCCGCGGCGGTCGCCGCCATCGCGCTGGTCTTCTTCGCGCTGATGGGCGTGACCTTCTTCGCGGTCTTCTACCTCCAGAGCGTGCGCGGCCACTCACCGCTGGAGACCGGTCTGCTGATGCTGCCGCTGGCCGTCGCGCAGACGGTGCTCGCCCCGCGCGCCCGGCTGCTGGTGGACCGCTTCGGCAACAAGGCCACCACCACCGCGGGACTCGTGGTCCTCGCGGCGACGCTGGCCGCGTTCGCCGCGCTGGACGCGCACACCCCGATCTGGCTCCTCGAGGTGGTCCTCTTCCTGATGGGCGCGGGCATGGCGCACGTGATGACGCCGGTCAGCGTGGTCGTCATGCAGGCGCTGCCCCGTGAGAAGGCCGGCTCCGCCTCCGCGCTCAGCAACACCTTCCGGCAGGTCGGCGGCGCCTTCGGCATCGCCGTCCTCGGCTCGGTGCTGTCCACCGCCTACCGCGGCGCCGTCCGCGACGACCTGGGCGTGCTGCCGCCCGCCGCACGGCACGCGGCCGGCGAGTCCGTCGAGGCCACCCTGGCCGTCGCCGAGCGGCTGGGCCCGCGCGCCGACGCCCTGGCCGCCGCGGCCCACGCCGCCTTCCTGCACGCCATGCACGTCACCGCGCTGTGGAGCGCCGGGATCGCGGTGCTGGGCGCGGTCGTCGTCGCCGTGTTCCTGCCGGGACGCGGGGCCGCGCCCGGCGGTGCGGAACGGGAGGAGCGGCCGGTGCCCGCGGCGGAGTCCGCCGGCGGCTGACCCCGGTCGTTCCGTGCGCGTTTCGTCACAGACGCCGCCCCGGTCACCCGGTTCCGGAACTGCCCGCGCGGCCCCGCACGTCCTCGCTCCCGTACGGTCGCCCGGGCGGCGGCGAGAAAGGAACCGATCATCCCCTAGTGTCTTACGCACACGGGGGGCGACGGTGTGCACGGCAGGTTGTGAGGCGGCGGTATGGCGCAGCAGGCGTACATGACGGAGACGGACGACGGGCGCGAGGGCCCCCGGATCCCGGCTTCCCGGCTGCGGCGCCTGACGGATCGTCTGGGCGCCCTGCGGAGCGACCGCGGCATCTGGCGCCGGGGCTGGGTGGTGGCCGTCTGCGCGCTCCTGCTGGCGCTGGTCATGCTGGCCCACGCGCACATCCCGAACGCCATCGGCAACCTGGGCAGCCTCGTCGAGACGTTCCTGCCCTGGCTGGGCCTGTTCGTGCCGGTGCTGCTCCTCCTGGCCCTCGTCCGCCGCTCGGCGACGGCGCTGATCGCCACGGTGCTGCCCGTGGCCGTGTGGCTGAACCTCTTCGGCGGCCTGCTCACCGACAAGAACGCCCCCGGCGGCGACCTGACGGTGGCCACGCACAACGTCAACGCCGAGAACCCGGACCCGTCCGGCACCGCCCGTGACGTGGCCGCCGCGGGCGCGGACGTGCTGGCGCTGGAAGAGCTGAAGGCCTCCGAGGTGCCCGCCTACCGGGCGGCGCTCTCGGAGACGTACGAGTACCACGCGGTGGTCGGCACCGTCGGCCTGTGGAGCAAGTACCCGCTCAGCGACGTGAGGCCGGTGGACATCCGGCTGGGCTGGAAGCGGGCGATGCGCGCCACGGTGGACGCGCCGGCCGGCCGGGTCGCGGTGTACGTCGCCCATCTGCCGTCGGTGCGGGTGAAGCTGGAGGCCGGTTTCACGGCCCGGCAGCGCGACAAGAGCGCCGACGCGCTGGGGGAGGCCATCGCGGACGAGCCGCTGGAGAGCGTGGTCCTGCTCGGTGACCTGAACGGCACGATGAACGACCGCTCCCTGAAGGCGGTCACCTCGCAGATGCGCTCCACGCAGGGCGCGGCGGGCAGCGGCTTCGGGTTCAGCTGGCCGGCGTCGTTCCCGATGGCGCGGATCGACCAGATCCTGGTCCGGGGCGCCGAGCCGGAGAGCTCCTGGACGCTGCCGCCGACGGCGAGCGACCACCTGCCGATAGCGGCACGGGTGCGGGTCATCGGCTCGTCGGACTGACCCGCGGGTCCGGAGCCGGATCAGGACCCGGACCCGGACGCACGACGGCGGGCGGGGCGCGGCACGCCGCACCCCGCCCGCCGTCGTCGCACCGGACCTCACACCTTCGGCGGCAGCCCCTCGCGCCAGCCGTTGGTGAGGGGCAGGCGGCGGTCCTTGCCGAAGCCCTTCGGGGAGATCTTGGTGCCCGGCGGGTACTGGCGCCGCTTGTACTCCGCCCGGTCCACCATCCGCAGCGTCCGCTCGACCAGCTCGCGGTCGTAGCCGGCCTCGACGATCTCGTCCGCGCCCTTGTCCTGGTCCACGTACAGCGCCAGGATCCCGTCCAGCACCGGGTAGTCCGGCAGCGAGTCGGTGTCCACCTGGCCCGGCCGCAGCTCGGCGCTCGGCGGCTTGGAGATCGAGTTCTCCGGGATCGGCGGCGTCTCGCCCCGCTCCTCGGCCGCGCGGTTGCGCCACCGCGCCAGCCGGAACACCAGGGTCTTGTAGACGTCCTTGATCGGCCCGTACGCGCCGACCGAGTCGCCGTACAGCGTCGAGTAGCCCACCGCCAGCTCGGACTTGTTGCCCGGGGCCAGGACGATGTGGCCCTCCTGGTTGGAGAGGGCCATCAGCATCGTGCCGCGCAGCCGCGACTGGAGGTTCTCCTCCGCCAGGCCGGTCAGCTCCAGCGATCCCATGTACGCGTCGAACATCGGCTCGATCGCGACCGTGCGGTAGTTCAGCCCGGTGCGCCGCGCCAGCTCCGCCGCGTCGCTCCTCGAGTGGTCGGAGGAGTACTTCGACGGCATGGAGACGCCGTACACGTTCTCCGGGCCCACCGCGTCGCAGGCGATCGCGGCGACCAGCGCCGAGTCGATGCCGCCGGACAGCCCGATCAGCACCGACCGGAAGCCGTTCTTCCGTACGTACGCCCGCAGGCCCACGACCAGCGCGGCGTACACCTCCGCGTCGTCGTCGAGCCGCTCCGCGCAGCCGCCGGTGTGCTCGGGTTCGTACGCCGGGACCGGGTCCTCGGACAGCACGACCCGCTCGATGCGCAGCCCGTCGTCCACCACGCCCTCCGGCGCGTCGGCCGCCGCGGCCGGCAGGTCCAGGTCGACCACCAGGCACGTCTCGGAGAACTGCGGCGCACGCGCCACGACCTCGCCGTCCGCGCCGACGACGATCGAGTCCCCGTCGAAGACCAGGTCGTCCTGACCGCCCGTCATCGCCAGGTAGGCGGTGGTGCAGCCGGCCTCCTGCGCCCGCTTGCGCACCAGCTCCAGCCGTGTGTCGTCCTTGTCCCGCTCGTACGGCGAGGCGTTGACCGACAGCAGCAGCCCGGCCCGCGCCGAGCGCGCCGCCGGCACCCGGCCGCCGTCCTGCCACAGGTCCTCGCAGATGGCCAGGGCGACGTCCACCCCGTGCACCCGCACCACCGGCAGGGTGTCGCCGGGCACGAAGTACCGGAACTCGTCGAAGACGCCGTAGTTCGGCAGGTGGTGCTTGGCGAAGCTCAGCGCCACCCCACCCCGGTGCAGCACGGCCGCCGCGTTGCGCGGGGCGCCCGCGGGCTGCCCGTACTTCGGCTGGGCGGTGGCGCTGCGGTCCAGGTAGCCGACGACCACCGGCAGGTCGCCGAGGCCCTCGTCGGCGAGGCGCGCGGCGAGGGCGCGCAGGGACGCCCGGGAGGCCTCCACGAAGGACGACCGAAGGGCGAGGTCCTCGACGGGATAGCCGGTCAGCGCCATCTCCGGGAACGCCACGAGGTGCGCCCCCTGCTCGGCGGACTGCCGGGTCCGGCGGACGATCGTTTCCGCGTTGCCGGCGAGATCGCCGACGCTCGAGTCGATCTGATTCAGGGCGAGTCGTAGTTGAGGCACGCCGGACAGTGTAATCGTCAGAGCGACGCGATGTGGGGCGCCCGGACCGCGGATCCGCGGCGACCCGACGCCCGCCTTCGGCCGTCACGGCCGCGCGGCCGCTCCCCGCGCCTCCAGCATCCCCGCCATCAGCCGGATCTCCGACTCCTGCCCCTCGACCATCCCGCGCGCCAGCCGCTTCCCGGCCGCCACCTCGCAGGCGCGCACACAGCCCTCGGCCATGTGCACACCGCCCCGGTGATGGGCCGTCATCAGCCGGAGGTAGAACACCTCGGCCCGGCGGCCGTCCAGCCGGCCGAGCCGCGCCATCTCCGCGTCCGTCGCCATGCCCGGCATCAGCGCGCCGTCCCCGCCGGCCGCCGCGTCGCCCATCCCCATCCAGGTCATGGGCGGATCGGCGGACACCTTGGGCAGCTCCCACAGGTCGAGCCAGCCCAGCAGCATCCCCCGCTGGTTGGCCTGGGTCTGGGCGATGTCGTAGGCGAGCCGCCGCACCTCCTCGTCGTCGGTGCGGTCGCGCACGACGTACGACATCTCCACGGCCTGCTGGTGGTGCACCGCCATGTCCCGGGCGAACCCGGCGTCCGCGGAGTCCGCCGCCGGAGTCGCCCGGCCCTCGTCACCGGCCGCCGTGGCCACCGTCCACCCGGCCGCCGCGCCGACGGCGAGCACCGCCGCCACCGCCCCGGCGGCCAGGGCGGACCGCCTCACTCCGACAGCCCGTTGGTGCAGGCCGCCCCCGGCTCGGGCGTCTGCTGTCCCTGCACGAACTTCTCCAGGAACGCGTCCACGGCCGGGTCGTCCGCGCCGGTCACCGTGCGCTGGTGCCCCCACGCGGTCAGCACGAGCGGGTCCTTCTGCCCGCCGACCGGGCTCATCAGCGTGTACGGCGTCTTCTCCACCTTCGCCGCCAGCGCCTCCACGTCGGCCTCCGGCGCGTCACCGTTGTACGTCACCCACACCGCGCCGTGCTCCAGCGAGTGGACGGCGTGGGCGGGGTCGATCTCGTCGTCGTAGACGTCCCCGTCGCAGTTCATCCACACGGGGTCGTGGTCACCGCCCACCGGAGGCGTGACCGGGTAGTCCACGGACGTCGTCACGTGGTCGCGGCCCAGCGCGCCCTTCCAGGCCCGTACGCCGTCCGCGCCGGTGACGAACCTGCCCGCGGTCTTCGCGTCGTCCGCCGCGCCGCCGCCGCCGTCGTCGTCCGACTGCGCCTGGACCAGCACCACCCCGCCGACGACCAGTCCCGCGACGACCACCACCGAGGCGGCGACCGTGAGGATCCGGTTGCGGCGCTCGCGGGCCTGCTCGGCGCGCCGCATCCCCTCTATGCGTGCCGTGCGTGCCGCGCTGCTCTTCTTGGCGGAGCCCATGGGCGTGTCCTTCGGGTCGGAGGAGGTGGGGCCGGAGGGGTGAACGGGTCCGCCGATCGTAAAGGGGAAGACGGGCGAGTCGTAGAGGGCGACGGCGACGACCGGACACGGGCGAACCGCACACCGGGGATCCGGGACACGGACCGGGCGGACTCGGTGAAGGTCCGGCCGTGAATTTTGAGCCAGGGATTCCGATTATCTACGCTGCCCGGTATGCGGCTGCTGCGCTCCACCGACCTCGCCCTGCGGGTCCTCATGCGCCTCGCCGTGGCCGGCGACGGCACCGTCCCGACCACGCGGGACGTAGCGGCGGCCCTGGACGTGCCGTACACCCATGCCGCGAAGGTCGTCGCCGAGCTCCAGCACATGGGGCTGCTCACCGCCCGGCGGGGCCGGGGCGGCGGTCTGTCCCTCACCGAGAAGGGCCGCGGGGCCTCCGTGGGCGGTCTGGTCCGAGCCTTCGAGGGCGACGGCGACGTGGTCGACTGCGACGGCGCCGGCTCCGCCGCCCCCTGCCCCCTGCGCTCCGGCTGCCGGCTGCGCGGCGCGCTGCGGCGGGCCCAGGAGGCGTTCTACGCCTCGCTGGACCCGCTGACGGTCGCGGACCTCACCGCGGCCCCGACGGGCCCCCTCCTGCTCGGCGTGCCCCGCGTCCGCTGACGCCCGCGCCGTCAGCCGGCGAGCCACAGGTCCGGGCCGAACACCTCGTAGTGGACGTCGGCCGGAGCCACGCCCTTGGCGATCAGCTGCTCGCGCACCCTCCGCATGAACGGCAGCGGACCGCACAGGTACGCGCGCGTACCGGGCGCGACCGGCACGTCCGCGAGGTCCACGTAACCGGCGCCGGCGCCCTCGGGGGCGTCCTGCTCGTACCAGAACCGCACGGTCGCGTCCGGCAGCTTCGCCGCGCAGGCCTCGTGGTCCGCGCGCAGGGCGTGGTGGGCGGGGGAGCGGTCGCCGTGCACGACGGTGACCGGGGCGCGGTGCGGGGAGGCGGCGAGGTGCCCGAGCATCGCGACGACCGGGGTCACGCCGATCCCGGCGGAGGCCAGCAGCAGCGGGGTGTCGTCACCGGCGTCCAGCACCAGGTCGCCGTAGGCCTCGGACAGCTCCAGGACGTCGCCGACGCGGACGCGCGCGTGGAGGTGGGTGGACACCTCGCCGTCGGGCGCCGGGCCCTCGTGCACCCGCTTGACGCTGAACTGCCGCAGGTCCGGGCCGGGCGCGCCGGAGAGGCTGTACTGCCGTGTCTGGCGGGCGCCGTCCGCGAGCGGGACCCGCACGGAGACGTACTGGCCCGGGCGGAAGCCGCGCGCCGGGCCGCCGTCGGCGGGGCGCAGCCGGAAGGTCACCACGTCGGCGGTCTCCACGACCCGCTCGACGACCTCCCAGGGCCGCCACACGGCGCCGCCGCGCTCCTCGTACAGCCGCTTCTCGACGGCGATCAGGGCGTTCGCCATCAGCCAGTAGACCTCGTCCCAGGCGGCGGCGACCTCCGGGGTGACCGCGTCGCCCAGCACGTCCGCGACGGCGGCGAACAGGTGCTCGTGGACGATCGCGTACTGGTCCGGGGTGACGCCGAGGGAGGCGTGCTTGTGGGCGATGCGCGAGAGCATCGCGTCGGGCCGCCGGCCGGGGTGGTCCAGCAGGTGCGTGGCGAAGGCCGCGACGGAGCCCGCGAGGGCCTGGCGCTGGGTGCCGGCGGCCTGGTTGCCGCGGTTGAACAGGTCGCGCAGCAGTTCGGGACGGGCGGCGAACATCCCGGCGTAGAAACGCTCGGTGATCTCGCCGAGGGACGCGCCCACGGCGGGAAGGGTGGCGCGGACGGTGGCGGCGGACTGCTCGGACAGCATCGGGTCTCCTCGTCGGTCGGATGCCTGCGCCCTCATTAAACTTGCATCCAGAACTCCAATTTTGGTGGGGGGGTGGTTTCACGGAGCACGGAGGAGCGGGGGAGCGGGGAGCCGGGCGGATCGAGGGGCGGGAGCCGTCCCGCCCGCTGTCGTGGCGGCCGGTCCGGCCGGGCAGGATGAGCGGACGAGCGGTGTGTTCCGGGGCGCCGGCGGTTCAGGCCGCGGCCGGTCGGCGGACCGGGTCCGGCAACGCGTATGAAACGCTGGTGTGGTGGGATGCACGAGTGCCGGACCGTCTCCCGGGGGCCGGGAGGAGCGGGCGGCCTGACCGGCAGGAATGGGGAAGCGGAAGATGGACAAGCAGCAGGAGTTCGTGCTCCGGACGTTGGAGGAGCGCGACATCCGGTTCGTACGCCTGTGGTTCACCGACGTCCTGGGCTTCCTCAAGTCCGTGGCCGTCGCCCCGGCCGAGCTCGAGCAGGCCTTCGACGAGGGCATCGGCTTCGACGGCTCCGCCATCGAGGGCTTCGCCCGGGTGCACGAGTCCGACATGATCGCCAAGCCGGACCCGTCGACGTTCCAGATCCTGCCCTGGCGCGCCGAGGCGCCCGGCACGGCCCGCATGTTCTGCGACATCCTCATGCCGGACGGCTCCCCGTCCTTCGCGGACCCGCGCTACGTCCTCAAGCGCGCCCTCGCCCGCACCTCCGACCTGGGCTTCACCTTCTACACCCACCCGGAGATCGAGTTCTTCCTGCTGAAGGACAAGCCGGTGGACGGCAGCCGCCCCACCCCGGCGGACAACTCCGGCTACTTCGACCACACCCCGCAGAACGTCGGCATGGACTTCCGCCGCCAGGCGATCACCATGCTGGAGTCGATGGGCATCTCGGTGGAGTTCTCCCACCACGAGGGCGCCCCCGGCCAGCAGGAGATCGACCTGCGCTACGCGGACGCGCTGTCCACGGCGGACAACATCATGACGTTCCGCCTGGTCATGAAGCAGGTGGCGCTGGAGCAGGGCGTACAGGCGACGTTCATGCCGAAGCCGTTCTCCGAGCACCCCGGCTCCGGCATGCACACCCACCTCTCCCTCTTCGAGGGCGACCGCAACGCCTTCTACGAGTCCGGCGCCGAGTACCAGCTCTCCAAGGTGGGCCGCTCCTTCATCGCGGGCCTGCTGCGGCACTCGGCGGAGATCTCCGCGGTCACCAACCAGTGGGTCAACTCCTACAAGCGCATCTGGGGCGGCACCGAGCGCCCGGCCGGCGCGGGCGGCGAGGCCCCCTCGTACATCTGCTGGGGCCACAACAACCGCTCGGCCCTGGTCCGCGTGCCCATGTACAAGCCCGGCAAGACCGGCTCGGCGCGCGTGGAGGTCCGCTCCCTCGACTCCGGCGCCAACCCGTACCTGGCCTACGCCCTGCTCCTCGCGGCCGGCCTCAAGGGCATCGAGGAGGGCTACGCGCTCCCGCCGGGCGCCGAGGACGACGTCTGGGCCCTCTCCGACGCGGAGCGCCGCGCCCTGGGCATCGAGCCGCTGCCGCAGAACCTGGGCGAGGCGCTCAGCCTGATGGAGCGCAGCGACCTGGTCGCCGAGACCCTCGGCGAGCACGTCTTCGACTTCTTCCTGCGCAACAAGAAGCAGGAGTGGGAGGCGTACCGCTCGGAGGTCACCGCGTTCGAGCTGAAGAACCTGCTGCCGGTGCTGTAGGGGCAGGTCGCGCCTGTTCTCCGGGGCCGCCCGCCGGGGCCCCGGAGAACAGGCGCGTGCGCGTCGCCGGGCGTGCCGGGGCCGGCCGGTGCGCCGTGGACAGATCCCCGGATCCCGGACGCCCGGGCGCCGGCCGGCCCGTCACCCCATCGTCTTCGCCCCGTCCAGCGCCTCCCGGACGATGTCCGCGTGGCCCGCGTGCTGGGCGGTCTCGGCGATGATGTGCAGCAGTGCCCGGCGCGCGCTCCACCCGGGCCGGCCCTCGAACCACGGGGCCTTCGGCAGCGGCCACGAGGCGTTCAGGTCGGGCAGGCCGGCGACCACCTCCTCGGTGCGGCGGGCCACCTCCGCGTACGCGTCCAGGACGCCGGCGAGCGTCTCACCGGGCAGCATCCGGAACTCGTCGGCCCGGCGCGCCAGGTCCTCCTCGGTCATCGCCGTGAAGTCGCCCATCGCCGACGGGCCCTCCAGGATGAAGTCCACCCAGTTCCGCTCGGCCGCGGCGACGTGCTTGATCAGGCCGCCCAGGCACAGCTCGCTCACCGTCGTCCGCAGGCCCGCCTGCTCGTCGGTCAGGCCGCGGGTGGTGGTGCGCAGGAACTCCCGGTGCGTGGCGAGCACCTCCAGCAGGTCGGCGCGCTCGTCCGTGACGGCGGAGGCCTCGGAGGGCTGGTCGGTGGTCGGCTGATTCACGGTCATGGTCTCCGCCTTCGCCTTCATCGGTCCTGTGGTCGTCCGTGCCGTGCCGTCCGGCGCGATGAGGAACACGCTAGGAGCCGTCTAGGCCAGATCATGTCCTAGTGGCCGCACCCTCCGCCCCGCGATCCGGAAGTCCTCGTTCCGTTAGTGCGCGGAGCCTTGCCAGCCCGCAGGCGTGCCTCTACTGTCGCGACACACAGACAGAAAGCGCTTTCTCGACCGATGGGGCAGGCCCACCCCGCCCTCCCTCACCGGTAGCACTGACATGTCCATGACAGTGAATGACGAAAGGCGAGACGACCATGAGACGAGCAGTCGCCGTGCGGCTCTCCGCGTTGCTGGCCGCCGGGGCACTGACGGCCGCCACCGGCGTGGCACTGTCCACGTCCACCGCATCCGCCGCCACCGGAGGGGTCACCGGCTACGCGACCCAGAACGGCGGGACCACCGGCGGGGCGGGCGGGCAGACGGTCCGCGCCACCACCGGCACCGCGATCCACCAGGCCCTCTGCAGCCGGGCCAGCAGCTCGACCCCGATCACCATCCAGGTCGAGGGCACCATCAACCACGGCAACACCAGCAAGGTGTCGGGCTCCAGCTGCAACACCGCCGCCGACAGGATCGAGCTGAAGCAGATCAGCAACGTCACCATCGTGGGCGTCGGCAACGGCGCGGTCTTCGACCAGCTGGGCATCCACATCCGCGAGGCCAGCAACATCGTCATCCAGAACGTGACGGTCCGGAACGTCAAGAAGTCCGGCTCGCCCACGTCGAACGGCGGCGACGCCATCGGCATGGAAAGCGATGTCAGGAACGTATGGGTCGATCACGTCACGCTGGAGGCGTCCGGCGGTGAGTCCGAGGGCTACGACGGCCTGTTCGACATGAAGGACAACACCCAGTACGTGACGCTGTCGTACAGCATCCTGCGCAACTCCGGGCGCGGCGGCCTCATCGGCTCCAGCGAGAGCGACCGCTCCAACGGGTACGTGACGTTCCACCACAACCTGTACGAGAACATCGACTCGCGCGCGCCCCTGCTGCGCGGCGGCATCGCGCACATGTACAACAACCACTACAAGCGGCTGAACGACTCCGGCATCAACTCCCGGGCCGGCGCCCGCGCCAAGGTGGACAACAACTACTTCGAGGACTCCAAGGACGTCCTCGGCACCTTCTACACCGACCAGGCCGGCTCCTGGCAGGTGAGCGGCAACGTCTTCGACAACGTCACCTGGTCCTCGCGCAGCGGCGACCACAACCCGGCCGGCCCGAACCCCACGTCGAACACGTCGGTGAGCATCCCGTACGGCTACACGCTCGACGGGGCGAACTGCGTGCCGAACGTGGTGGCGCAGACGGCGGGCGCCAACAAGGGCCTGAAGGTCTCGGACGGCAGCTGCACCCCGCAGAACCCCGATCCGACCGACCCCGGTCCGACGGACCCGGGCCCGGACCCGGACCCGACCGACCCCGGTCCGACCGACCCGCCCACCGGCGCCAACCTCAGCCTCGGAGCGGGCGCCGACGGTTCCTCCAAGGCCTCCGGGACCAGCTACGGCAACGTCGTCGACGGCAACGCGAGCACGTACTGGTCGCCGTCCGGTGCGACCGGCTCGGTCTCGGTGAAGTGGGGCTCCGCCACCACGGTCTCCAAGGTGAACATCCGCCTGGCCTCCGGCTCCGGCGCCATCGGCGCGTACCGCCTCCTCGACCACGACACGGGCGCGGTCCTGGCCTCCGGCAGCGGAGCGGGGACGGTCGCCTTCTCCCCTGCCTCCCTGAGGAAGATCACCCTCGAGATCACCAGCGCCTCGGGCACCCCGCGCATCGCGGAGTTCGAGACGTACGCGAGCTGAACCGCCCCGGGACGCCCCGCCCCGTCGCGCTGCGTGAAGCGGCGCGACGGGGTACCCGGGAGGCATGTTCTTCTTCTTCAGCAACCGGGTCGGCTGCCTCGGCTCGTTGGCGATCAGTCTCGTGGCGACCCTGGTCCTGATCCTGCTTTTCGCCCTCTGACCCCGGCCGCCCCGCGCCGTCCGCACGCCCGGCGTCGTCGGGTGCCGGCCCGAGGGCCCGCACCCGTGACACGCCGGGCCGGTCTCAGCCGGGCGGGCCGGAGCGGTTCCGGGCCTCGTCCTTGACGGAGCGGCCGGAGTCGCGGGCCTGCTCGGTGACCTGGCCCGCCTGGTCGCGCGCCTCGTCCTGGGTGGTGCGGGCCGCCTGCTGGGCGGTGTCCCTGACCTCCGCGGCGGCGCTCTGGGCGGCCTCCGTGGCACCCTCCTTCAGGTGCCGGGCCGACTCCGCGGCCGCCTCCTTCACCGGTTCCAGCGCCTCGGCGCCGCGCTCCATCAGCTCGGACGCCTTCTGCTGCTCCTTCTCGGAGGCGGGCACCATCGAGGCGGCCAGCAGGCCGAGACCGAAGGCGACCAGCCCGGCGGCCATCGGGTTGCCCTGCGTCTGGCGCCGGGCCATCTCGGGCGTCTGCTGGACGGCTTGTCCGGCCTGTTCGGCGACCTCGCGCGCCGCGCCGGCCGCGCGCTCGGTCCCTTCCTGCACGGCGCCGGCCGCCGTTCCCGCGGCCGACTGCACGGTGCCGGCCGCGGAGCCCGCCGCCGACTGCACCGAGCCGGCCGCCGACCGGGCGGTGCCGGCCGCGCCGTACGCCGCGTTCGAGGCCGTGCCCATGACGCGGTCCCGCATGCCCGTCACCGTACGGCGCACCCTCGCCTTGCGGCGCTGGGCCATGCGGCGCGGGCTGGCCCGGTCGGCGAGCCGGTCCACGTCCGCGGTCAGCTGGTTCCGCGTGGCCGCTATCTCGGCCCTCATTTGGTCGGGTGACGTGCCCATTCCGCGTCCTCCTTCAGCGTCTGGACGGTGTGCTCGGGCTTCGGCGAGACGGTTCGCATCTTCGCGCGGCCCTTCTGGTACAGCACGGCTGCGGCGACGGCCCACAGCGCGGTGACGATCAGCGCGGCCCAGCCCTCGTCCATCACGCCGGCCAGTCCGAACATGACCGCCAGCGACGCGAACAGCAGGACCATGTAGCCGGCGAAACCGGCGCCGCCGAGCATCCCGGCCGCCTTGCCGGCCTTGGCGCCCTCCTCCTTGATCTCGGCCTTGGCCAGCTCCACCTCCTGGCGGAAGAGGAGCTGCAGGTCGGAGGTGATCTCGGACAGCAACTGGCCCGTGGACTCCTCCTGGACCTCCGGTTCGGCGGCGCGGGCCCGGGACAGGGGTGACATCGTGGCCATCTCACGCCTCCGGGAAGGCGCGGCCCGGGGCGCCGGCGGACGGCGTGCCCAGGCTCGGCGGGGCGGACGGCGCGGGAGGCGTCGTCCCGGCCGGCGGCGTCAGCTCGCCCCGGCCCGGCGCCGCGGCGACCTCGGCCCGGCCGTCGCCGTTCGCCTGCGATGCCGCCTGCGTCACCTTCGCCAGGCGTCCCACGGCCAGTCCGGCCAGCAGCGCGCCCCCGAGGAAGGCGCCGGGCCGCCGCCGGGCGAAGCTCTGCAGGTCGGCGACGATGCCCTCGACGCCCTGGCGCTCCAGGTAGTCGGCCGCCCGCTGGCCCTTGTCCCCCGCCCTCACCGCCAGGCTGCGGGCGGGGGAGTCGCTCTCGGCGTGCGCGGCCAGCTCGGTGAGGTCGGTCGCCCACTGCCGCAGCGTGCCGGCGGCCCGCCTGGTCTGCCCGTCCGCCTCCTCGACGGCGCGGGTGCGCAGGTCCTGGACGACCGTGCCGGCCTGCTCCCGTGCCTCTCCCACGACGGTACGGGCCTGTTCCGCCGCGGTCCCGGCGACCTGTCCGGCGGCCTGCCTGGCCTGTCCGGCCGTCGCGGAGGTCTCTGCCTTCACCTTCTCCCCGGTGCCGGCGGACCCGGTTCGTACGGACTCACTCATCGGCGTGTTCCCCTCATCGACTGTGTGCGTGCGGCCCGTGTCCCCGTGGGCCCGGTGTGGGCCGGAGGCCGTGCTCCGGGCCGCACACGTGGCCGTCCGTCGTGGTCCGGGTGGCCATTTAAGATGTTTTGACACATATTGAGGGGCTTTATGTCTCACTGTCCGCGCGGCCGCCGCGCGCCGTGAGGCGGCGGACGGGGGCACGCCCGCGCCGTGCGGACGCGGCGACGGCGGTCCTACCCCTCCGCCTGTCCCGCCGCCTGCTTCGACAGCAGCTTGTGCAGGGGCTCCGTCGCGCGGCGGCGGTACTCCTGGACCGCCCAGCCGTTGCCGTCGGGGTCCTCGAAGTGCATGAAGGTGGCGCCGTCGGAGTCGGCGTAGCGGACCGGTCCGGAGATCTCCAGGCCGCGGGCGGTCAGTTCGGCGTGGGCCTTCTCGATGTCGGCGACGCAGAGCTGGAGGCCCTGGTAGGCGCCGGGCGCCGGGGTGGGGCCGGGGGAGGTCTCCCAGAGGGTGTCGCCGAGGGCGATCGAGCACCCGGAGCCGGGCGGGGTCAGCTGGACGACGCGCATGCCCGGCATGACCTCCTGGTCGATGTCCACGTGGAAGCCGACCTTGTCCCGGTAGAAGTCCCGGGCCCGGTCGATGTCGCTCACCGGGAGCGGAATCACTTCGAGGGTCATGTCCATGAGAGCCTCCGGCTCCTTCGTCGGGTACCGCGTCGGGCGGACCGCCACCGGGTCCGGCGCGACGGCTCTTCCCACCGAAACCGAAAACGGTGTGCGGCGCCACCGAGAACACCGCGGCGCGGCCCGGCCCGGCCCGGTGCGGAAGCGCGGCCCCCGGACGGCCGGGAGCGGGGCGCCGTGCGGCCGGCAGGGCGCACCGCGGTTCTCCGCGGTCCTCCCGTCGGACCCCGCCCGGCCCCGGACGTCACCGCGGGCCGCCCCGGGGCCGTGATCGCGTCCTCCGGCTAGGCTCAGGGCCGTACGACCCTGAACCGAGGCACGAGGGAGGCCGGGGATGACGTCGGCGCCGGGACGCAGGAGCAGTATCTTCACGCGGCTGCTGCGGCACGGCTTCACCGATCCGTCGGCCGCCGAACGCCTCCTCGACAGCCCCGGGCTGACGGCCGTACGCGACGACCCCGTGCTGCTCGACGCCCTCGGGCGGACCGCCGACCCCGACCTCGCGCTGCACGGGCTGGTGCGGCTGCTGGAGGCGCAGGAGACGGCCACTGCCCGCCGGGAGCTGCTGGACACCGTGACAGCGGCCAAGCCGCTGCGCGACCGGCTGCTCGGGGTGCTCGGCGCCTCCGAGGCGCTCGCCGAGCACCTCGCCCGGCACCCCCGGGACTGGCAGGCCCTCGTCACCTACGAGCCGCGCGACCTGCACCCCGGCGTGGAGGAGTTCGAACGCGGCCTCGCCGGCGTCACCGACCCGGTCGCCCTGCGCGTCGCCTACCGGCGCTGCCTGCTGTCCATCGCCGCCCGCGACGTCTGCGGCACCGTCGACGTCTCCGAGGCCGCCGCCGAACTCGCCGACCTCGCCACCGCCACCCTGCGCGCGGCCCTCGCCCTCGCCGCGGCCGACGCGCCCGAGGACGACGCGCTGTGCCGGCTCGCGGTGATCGCGATGGGCAAGTGCGGCGGCCACGAGCTGAACTACGTCTCCGACGTCGACGTCATCTTCGTCGCCGAGGCGGCCGGCGACGCCGACGAGGACAAGGCGCTGCGCGCCGCGACCCGGCTGGCCTCGCACATGATGCGGATCTGCTCGGAGACCACCGTCGAGGGCTCCATCTGGCCCGTGGACGCCAACCTGCGGCCGGAGGGCCGCAACGGGCCGCTGGTGCGCACCCTCGCCTCCCACCTCGCCTACTACCAGCGCTGGGCCAAGACCTGGGAGTTCCAGGCGCTGCTCAAGG
This sequence comes from Streptomyces sp. DH-12, assembly GCF_002899455.1. Classification (GTDB taxonomy): domain Bacteria; phylum Actinomycetota; class Actinomycetes; order Streptomycetales; family Streptomycetaceae; genus Streptomyces. Next base: position 5,451,510 of record NZ_PPFB01000001.1, read on the forward strand.
CCCGCCCCGTCGCCGGCGACCTCGCGCTCGGCGAGGAGTACACGGCCGCGCTCCGGCCGCTGGTCTGGCAGGCGGCCGAGCGGGAGAACTTCGTCGCCGACGTGCAGGAGATGCGCCGCCGGGTCGTGGCGAACATCCCCGTCGCCGAGGTCGACCGCCAGCTCAAGCTCGGCCCCGGCGGCCTGAGGGACGTCGAGTTCGCCGTGCAGCTCCTCCAGCTCGTGCACGGCCGCGCCGACGCCTCCCTGCGCAGCGGCACCACCCTCGACGCGCTCAAGGCCCTCGCCGCCGGCGGCTACGTCGGCCGCGCGGACGCCGCCCAGCTCGACGAGGCGTACCGCTTCCTGCGCTCCCTGGAGCACCGCATCCAGCTCCACCGGCTGCGCCGCACCCACCTCGTGCCCGAGGACGAGGCCGACCTGCGGCGCCTCGGCCGCTCCCTGGGCCTGCGCACCGACCCGGTGGCCTCCCTGACCCGCGAGTGGCGGCGGCACACCACCGTGGTGCGGCGGCTGCACGAGAAGCTGTTCTACCGGCCGCTGCTCGACGCCGTCGCCGCGCTCGCCCCCGGCGAGGCCCGGCTCAGCGCGGAGGCCGCCCGCGCACGCATGGTCGCCCTCGGCTACGCCGACCCCGCCGCCGCGCTGCGCCACCTGGAGGCCCTCGCCTCCGGCGTCACCCGCAAGGCCGCCATCCAGCGCACCCTGCTGCCGGTGCTGCTCGGCTGGTTCGCGGACTCCGCCGACCCCGACGCCGGGCTGCTGAACTTCCGCAAGGTCTCCGACGCCCTCGGCAAGACCCCCTGGTACCTGCGGCTGCTGCGCGACGAGGGCGCCGCCGCGGAGAACCTCGCCCGGGTGCTGTCCGCCGGGCGGCTCGCCCCCGACCTGCTGATGCGCGCCCCCGAAGCGGTCGCGCTGCTCGGCGGCGGGGACGGCAGCGGCCTCACCCCCCGCTCCCGCGCCTCCCTGGAGCAGGAGATCCTCGCCGCGGTGCGCCGCGCCGACGACGCCGTCCAGGGCGTCACCGCCGCCCGCGGGGTGCGCCGCCGCGAGCTGTTCCGCACGGCCGCCGCCGACATCGTCGGCTCCTACGGCACCGAGTCCCAGCCCGCCGAGGCCGACCAGGGCGCCCTGGTGGACCTGGTGGGGGGCGCGGTGTCCGACCTGACCGCCGCCGCCCTCGCCGGCACGCTCCGCGCGGTGGTCCGCGAGGGCTGGGGGGACGCCCTCCCCACCCGGTTCGCGGTCATCGGCATGGGCCGCTTCGGCGGGCACGAGCTGGGCTACGGCTCCGACGCGGACGTCCTCTTCGTGCACGAACCGCGCGACGGCGTGGACGAGCGGGAGGCGTCCGAGGCCGCGAACAAGGTGGTCGCGGAGATGCGCAGGCTGCTCCAGGCGCCCAGCGCCGACCCGCCGCTGCTGATCGACGCCGACCTGCGCCCGGAGGGCAGGTCCGGCCCGATGGTGCGCACTCTCGCCTCCTACGCGGCGTACTACCGGCGCTGGGCGCTGGTGTGGGAGCGGCACGCGCTGCTGCGGGCGGAGCCCGTCGCCGGGGACGAGGACCTGGGCCGCCGCTTCGTGGAGCTGGCCGACCCGCTGCGGTACCCGGCCGGAGGGCTGGACGAGGACGCGGTCCGGGAGATCAGGCGGCTGAAGGCCCGTATGGAGTCCGAGCGGCTGCCGCGCGGCGCCGACCCCAAGCTGCACGCCAAGCTGGGCCCGGGCGGGCTGTCCGACGTGGAGTGGACCGTGCAGCTGCTGCAGTTGAGGCACGCCGCTCAGGTGCCGGGGCTGCGGACGACCCGCACCCGGGAGGCGCTGGCCGCCGCGCGCGAGGCCGGGCTGGTCTCCGAGGAGGACGCCTGCGTCCTCGACGAGGCGTGGGTGCTGGCCACCCGCGTCCGCAACGCGGTGATGCTGGTACGGGGCCGGGCGGGGGACACCTTCCCCACCGTGCCGCGCGAACTGGCCGCCGTCGGCCGCTACCTGGGCTACGGCCCCGGCCACGCCGGCGACATGCTCGACGCCTACCGCCGCACGGCCCGCCGCGCCCGGGGCGTGATGGAGGAGCTGTTCTACGGGGGGCTGTGAGCCCCCTCGCCGGGTGGGTCCCGCGCGCTCCGGGGCGTCAGCCCTGTTTCTGCGAGGGCACGCGCTCCGGGGCCGCCGGCGTTTCCCGTCCCGTCCCGTCGCCCGGCAGCAGCCGGGGGAGGGCGGAGGGGCGGCGGCCGTACCAGGCGTGGGTGACGCCGTAGCCGACGGCGAGGCACAGGACGCCGCCGACCGCGTCCAGCCAGAAGTGGTTGGCGGTGGCGACGATGACCACCAGCGTGGCCACCGGGTAGACGAGCCCCAGCACCCGCACCCACGGCACGGTGGCCAGCGCGAAGAGGGCGATGCCGCACCACAGCGACCAGCCGATGTGCATGGACGGCATCGCCGCGTACTGGTTGGAGACGTTCTTCAGGTCGCCGGAGGCCATCGAGCCCCAGGTCTGGTGGACCAGGACCGTGTCGATGAAGTCCGGGCCGTTCATCAGCCGCGGCGGGGCGAGCGGGAAGAGGTAGAAGCCGACCAGGGCGAAGCCCGTGGTGACGAACAGGACCAGCCGGGTCGCCGCGTACCGGCCGGGGTGTCTGCGGTACAGCCACACCAGCACACCCAGCGTCACCGCGAAGTGCAGGGTGGCGTAGTAGTAGTTCATCCCGACGACGAGCCACGTCACCGAGTTCACCGCGTGGTTGACGGACAGCTCGAAGGCCGCTCCGAGCTGGCTCTCCAGCCGCCAGATCAGGTCGGCGTTGCGCAGCGCCTCGGCCCGCTGCTCCGGCACCGCGTTGCGCACGAGCGAGTACGTGGCGTAACTCACCGCGATGAGCAGGATCTCGAACCACAACCGGGGCCGGCGGGGAGCGCGGAGGCGGCGCAGACGGCCCGCCCCCGCCGTCTCCTCGACGGGGCTCGCTGCGGCCGCCCGACGGCCTTCCAGCGTGGTCACGGTCGAGTCACCCATGGGCACAGAGTCTGCCAGATAAGACCTCTTCGTCAGATCATCCCCCGGTCGGGTCCGGCCCGCACGTCCTGCCCCGGGAGGGAGCCTTCCGTCTCCTCCCCGGGCAGGGCGCGCCGGCGCCCGCCCTCCGCCCTAGGGACGATGGCGGTCCCCGGGCGCCGACGCCGTCGAACCGCGCACCACCAGCTCGGGCATGAACACGAACTCGCTGTGCGGCGCGGGCGTTCCGCCGATCTCCTCCAGCAGGGTGCGCACCGCCGCCTGCCCCATCGCCGGGACCGGCTTGCGGACCGTGGTCAGCGGCGGGTCGGTGAACGCGATCAGCGGCGAGTCGTCGAAGCCGACCACCGAGATGTCGCCCGGCACCTCGAGCCCGCGCTGCCGGGCCGCCCGGATCGCGCCCAGCGCCATCATGTCGCTCGCGCACACCACGGCCGTGCAGTCCCGGTCCATCAGCGCGCTGGCCGCGGCCTGTCCGCCCTCCAGCGTGTACAGCGAGTGCTGGATCAGCTCCGTCTCGACCGTCTCCGCGCTCAGTCCCGACTGTTCCTGCACGGCCCGGACGAAGCCCTCTATCTTGCGCTGCACCGGCACGAACCGCTTCGGCCCGAGCGCCAGCCCGATCCGGGTGTGGCCGAGGGACGCGAGGTGGGTGACGGCCAGCGCCATCGCGGCCCGGTCGTCGGGGGAGATGAACGGCGCCTGCACCTTCGGCGAGAAACCGTCCACGAGCACGAACGGCACGCCCTGCGCCCGCAGCCGCTCGTAGCGCTGCATGTCGGCGGTGGTGTCGGCGTGCAGTCCGGAGACGTAGATGATGCCGGCGACCCCGCGGTCCACGAGCATCTCGGTCAGCTCGTCCTCGGTGGACCCGCCGGGGGTCTGGGTGGCGAGCACCGGGGTGTAGCCCTGCCGGGTCAGCGCCTGCCCGATCACCTGGGCCAGCGCCGGGAAGATCGGGTTCTCCAGCTCGGGCGTGATGAGCCCGACGAGACCCTCGCTGCGCTGCCGCAGCCGCACCGGGCGCTCGTAGCCCAGCACGTCCAGGGCGGCGAGCACGGACTGGCGGGTGGTGGCGGCGACGCCCGGCTTCCCGTTCAGGACCCGGCTGACGGTCGCCTCGCTCACCCCCGCCTGAGCAGCGATGTCAGCAAGCCGTGTGGTCACAGGACCGGACTGTATCTGCCGGTTGTCGCCCTGCGCACCGATCGGACGCCTGGTGCGCGCCGTGGGACGGCCCGTGGTGGGCTGCTGGCTCATCGCGATCCCTCAAGTCGTGGTCGGCGTCCGCTCCGCAACGGATGATTCCCCCGACGGCAACGGATGGCAAGTGCTTGCAGAGTCTTGCACAACCGTCCGAACCCCCGGCGTACGGGCGGAAAGCAGGGTTGCGCGACGGTCGAGAACGGGTCACGGCACCATAACTGTCGCGGGCTCTTGCAAAACTTTTCTGCAAGGTCTTTCGGAAATGTTCCGGCGCTGTTACGTTCACGTCGCCCGGCCGCCGCAACGGCGCAGTCGGCACCTCGCGGGACGGCAGACGGGGCCGTTCCCGCCTCACGGGCTTAACCCTCAAGGAGAACCTCATGCGGCGTGGCATAGCGGCCACCGCGCTGGTGGCGTCCCTCGCCCTCGCGGCGACGGCCTGCGGCGGCGACAGCGACAGCGGTGACAAGGCCGGCGGCCCGGTCACCATCACCTGGTGGGACACCTCCAACGCGACCAACGAGGCGCCGACCTACCAGGCCCTGGTCAAGGAGTTCGAGGCCGCCAACAAGGACATCAAGGTCAACTTCGTCAACGTCCCGTTCGACCAGGCGCAGAACAAGTTCGACACCGCCGCCGGTTCCAAGGGCGCCCCCGACGTGCTGCGCTCCGAGGTCGGCTGGACCCCCGCCTTCGCCAAGAAGGGCTTCTTCCTGCCCCTGGACGGCACCGAGGCCCTCGCCGAGCAGGACGAGTTCAAGCCCAACCTGCTCGAGCAGGCCAAGTACGAGGGCAAGACCTACGGCGTCCCGTTCACCACGGACACCCTCGCGTTCGTCTACAACAAGGAGCTCTTCGCCAAGGCCGGCGTCGAGGTCCCCAAGACCTGGGACGACCTGAAGAAGGCCGCCGCCACCATCAAGACGAAGACCGGCGTCGACGGCTACTGGGGCTCCACGGCCGGCTACTACGCCCAGCCGTTCCTGTACGGCGAGGGCACCGACACGGTCGACGTCGAGGCCAAGAAGATCACCGTCAAGTCCGCCGCGGCCGAGAAGGCCTACGGCACCTGGCTGAGCCTCTTCGAGGGCAAGGGCCTGCACAAGGCCGACGTGACCGCCGACGCCTACGCCCACATCCAGGACGCGTTCGTCAACGGCAAGGTCGCCTCGATCATCCAGGGCCCGTGGGAGATCACCAACTTCTACAAGGGCTCCGCCTTCAAGGACAGGAACAACCTCGGCATCGCCACCGTCCCGGCCGGCTCCACCGGCAAGGCGGGCGCCCCCACCGGCGGTCACAACCTCTCCGTCTACGCCGGCTCCAGCAAGGAGAAGCAGGAGGCCGCGCTGAAGTTCGTGAAGTTCATGACCTCGGCCGGGGCGCAGGAGACCATCGCGCTGAAGAACTCCACGCTGCCGACGCGCGACGACGCCTACACCGCCAAGGTCAAGACCGACCCGGGCATCGCCGGCTACCAGACGGTCCTCTCGGCCGCCCAGCCGCGTCCGGCGCTGCCCGAGTACAGCTCCCTGTGGGGCCCGCTGGACGACGAACTGCCGCAGATCGCCAGCGGCAAGGAGTCCCTGGACAAGGGCCTGAGCGACGCGGAGGCCGCCATCACCAAGCTGGTGCCGGACTTCAGCAAGTAATGCCCGCGTGGCCGCCGGACCCGCTTCCAGGAGGGGAGGGCCCGGCGGCCGCCGGCCTGTGAGCCGTACTCCTTGATCATCCAGAAGGTGCCGAACCATGACAGTCGCCATCGACCGCGCGACCGGCAAGCGCCGCGGTGACCGCGCGCCCCGCCCCGGGCCGGGCCAGCGCCTGAAGCAGTCCTACCAGAAGCACTGGTACGCCTACGCCATGATCGCGCCGGTGGCCGTCGTGCTCGGCGTCATCGTCCTGTACCCCCTGGGTTACGGCTTCTACCTCACGCTCACCGACGCGGACAGCCTCAACTCGGCGCGCACCATCGGCGTCAACGAGATCGAGGCCACCTACAAGTTCATCGGCCTCGACAACTACGCCGAGATCCTGTGGGGCGAGACCGCCTACGACCGCTTCTGGTCGCACTTCATCTGGACGGTCGTGTGGACGGCCGCCTGCGTCGCCCTCCACTACGGCATCGGTCTGGGCCTCGCGCTGCTGCTCAACCAGAAGCTGCGCGGCCGCACCCTCTACCGGCTGATCCTCATCCTGCCGTGGGCCGTGCCGACCTTCGTCACCGTCTTCGGCTGGCGCTTCATGCTCGCCGACGCCGGCATCATCAACTCCGGCCTCGACTTCCTCGGCCTGCCCACCCCGGCCTGGCTGGAGGACTCCTTCTGGCAGCGGTTCGCCGCCATCATGGTCAACACCTGGTGCGGTGTGCCGTTCATGATGGTCTCCCTGCTCGGCGGCCTGCAGTCCATCGACAGCACCCTCTACGAGGCCGCCGAGATGGACGGCGCGAGCGCCTGGCAGCGGTTCCGCCACGTCACCCTGCCCGGCCTGCGCTCGGTCAGCTCCACCGTGGTGCTGCTCGGCGTCATCTGGACGTTCAACCAGTTCGCGATCATCTTCCTGCTGTTCGGCAACACCGCCCCGGACGCGCAGATCCTCGTGACCTGGGCCTACCAGCTCGGCTTCGGGCAGCAGCCGCGCGAGTTCGCCGAGTCCGCGGCCTACGGCATGCTGCTGCTGGCCATCCTGATCGTCTTCACGTCCTTCTACCGCCGCTGGCTGAACCGCAACGACCAGCAGCTCGCGATCTGAGGCGGGAGTCTTCATGAGCACCTCGACCCTCCCCACCGCCGAGGCCGGCCGGCCCGCCGGCGCGGTGCCCGCCGCGCCCCGCAAGGGCCGCCGGCGCGGTGAGGTCAGCCCCCTGGGCCGTCTCACCTCCCACGGCATCCTGATCGTGGCCAGCCTGATCGCGCTGTTCCCGGTCGCCTGGCTGGTGTTCCTGTCCCTCGGCCCCGACAAGGACGACTATCTGCGTCCCGGCGGGATCTGGGGCAAAATGACACTGGACAACTACTCGTTCGTGCTGCAGAACACGAACTTCTTCGACTGGCTGAAGAGCTCGCTGATCGTGTCGCTCGGCACGACGGTCATCGGCGTCCTGGTCGCCGCCACCACCGGTTACGCGGTCTCCCGCATGCGCTTCCCGGGCTACAGGAAGTTCATGTGGGTGCTGCTGGTCACCCAGATGTTCCCGGTGGCCGTGCTGATGGTGCCGATGTACCAGATCCTGTCGGACCTGCAGCTCATCGACAGCTACCTCGGCCTGATCCTCGTGTACTGCTCCACGGCGGTGCCGTACTGCGCCTGGCTGATGAAGGGCTATTTCGACACCATCCCGTTCGAGATCGACGAGGCGGGACGCGTCGACGGACTGACCCCGTTCGGCACGTTCGCGCGGCTGATCCTGCCGCTCGCCAAGCCGGGACTCGCGGTCGCCGCGTTCTACAGCTTCATCACCGCGTTCGGCGAGGTCGCCTTCGCCACGACGTTCATGCTCGACGACAAGAAGTACACGCTGGCGGTGGGTCTGCAGAGTTTCGTGAGTGAGCACGATGCTCAGCGGAATCTGATGGCCGCGACGGCTGTGCTGATCGCGATACCTGTGTCCGCGTTCTTCTATCTCGTGCAGAAGAACCTCGTCGCCGGTCTCACGGCCGGTGGCACCAAGGGGTAACGCCGTTCGGGGTGACTGCCGCCGGCCGGCTGCGGCTTCGTCGTGGCTGGTCGCGCAGTTCCCCGCGCCCCTTCCCGGGTCCGAGGCGGCCGCGTGGCCATCCGACCCCGCTGTCATCGCGGCCGCCTCGTTTCGCCGCCCGCCCCCACTCGCTTCCCTGCCCGAACTCGTATCAAGGACGACATGAGCCAGCACTCCGCCGCCCCGGCCCCGACCCCCACGACCGACTCGGCCGTCGCCACCGTCGCGCGGCGCCGTGACTGGTGGCGGGACGCGGTGATCTACCAGGTGTACCCGCGCAGCTTCGCCGACAGCAACGGCGACGGCATGGGCGACCTGGAAGGCATCCGCTCCCGTCTGCCGTACCTGCGCGATCTCGGTGTGGACGCCGTGTGGCTGAGCCCCTTCTACGCCTCCCCGCAGGCCGACGCCGGTTACGACGTCGCCGACTACCGCGCCGTCGACCCGATGTTCGGCACCCTGCTGGACGCGGACGCGCTGATCCGCGACGCCCACGCGCTGGGCCTGCGGATCATCGTCGACCTGGTGCCCAACCACTCCTCCGACCAGCACGAGTGGTTCAAGCGCGCCCTCGCCGAGGGCCCCGGCTCGCCGCTGCGCGAGCGCTACCACTTCCGCCCCGGCAAGGGCGAGAACGGCGAGCTCCCGCCCAACGACTGGGAGTCGATCTTCGGCGGCCCCGCCTGGACCCGGGTCACCGAGCCCGACGGCACGCCCGGCGAGTGGTACCTGCACCTCTTCGCGCCCGAGCAGCCCGACTTCAACTGGGAGCACCCGGCGGTCGGCGACGAGTTCCGCTCCATCCTGCGCTTCTGGCTGGACATGGGCGTGGACGGCTTCCGCATCGACGTCGCCCACGGCATGGTGAAGGCCGAGGGACTGCCCGACCTGGGCTCCCACGACGAGCTGCGGATGCTGGGCAACGATGTCACCCCGTTCTTCGACCAGGACGGCGTGCACGACATCTACCGGCAGTGGCGTCTGATCCTCGACGAGTACTCCGGTGAGAGGATCTTCGTCGCCGAGGCGTGGACGCCGACCGTGGAGCGCACCGCCAACTACGTCCGCCCGGACGAGCTGCACCAGGCGTTCAACTTCCAGTACCTGGCGAGCCACTGGGACGCGGCGGAGCTGCGCGAGGTCATCGACCGCACCCTGGACTCGATGCGCCCGGTCGGGGCCCCGGCCACCTGGGTGCTCTCCAACCACGACGTCACCCGGCACGCCACCCGCTTCGCCAACCCGCCCGGCCTCGGCACCCAGATCCGTGAGGCCGGCGACCGTGAGCTGGGCCTGCGCCGCGCCCGCGCGGCGACGCTGCTGATGCTGGCGCTGCCCGGCTCGGCCTACGTCTACCAGGGCGAGGAGCTGGGCCTGCCGGACGTCGTGGACCTGCCGGACGAGGTGCGCCAGGACCCGGCGTACTTCCGGGGCGCGGGCCAGGACGGCTACCGCGACGGCTGCCGGGTGCCGATCCCGTGGACCCGCGAGGGGTCGTCGTACGGCTTCGGCGACGGCGGCAGCTGGCTGCCGCAGCCGGAGGGCTGGGGCGAGCTGAGCGTCGAGGCGCAGACCGGCCGGCCGGGCTCGACCCTGGAGATGTACCGCTCGGCGCTGGCGGTGCGCCGGGAGCAGGCGGACCTGGGCGCGGGCGACGCGGTGGAGTGGCTGGCCACGCCCGAGGGCGTGCTCGCCTTCCGGCGCGGGGACTTCGTGTGCGTCGCCAACACCACGGGTGAGCCGGTGACCGTGCCCGCGTACGGGCGGGTGCTGATCACCAGCGGCGAGGTGGAGGAGAAGGGCGGCGAGGCCGTCGTCGGGGCCGACACGACCGTGTGGTGGACGACGGCCTGACGGTCGTACGCCCCGCAACTTTTTTCCTTCAAGTTGGTACGGCCCGCTGCCCTTTCGGGTGGCGGGCCTCTAACATCTGCGTTGCCGCAAGGTTGCTGAACCTTTCTGCAAGAAGCTTCAAGCAGCCTCGCCGGTATCCCCACACCCTTCGATGAAGAAGGAACCCCACATGGCACGCAGAACCCTCGCCGGGATCGCCGCCCTCGCGGCCGCCTCGGTTGTCATGACCCCGACGGCGGCGGAGGCCTCCCCGCCCGGCACCAAGGACGTCACGGCCGTCCTCTTCGAGTGGAACTTCGCCTCGGTCGCCCGTGAGTGCACCACCACCCTCGGCCCCGCGGGCTACGGCTACGTGCAGGTCTCCCCGCCCGCCGAGCACATACAGGGCTCCCAGTGGTGGACCTCGTACCAGCCGGTGAGCTACAGGATCGCCGGACGCCTCGGTGACCGCGCCGCCTTCAAGAACATGGTGGACACGTGTCACGCGGCCGGCGTGAAGGTCGTCGCCGACACCGTCATCAACCACATGTCCGCCGGCAACGGCACGGGCACCGGCGGCTCGTCGTACACGAAGTACGACTATCCGGGCCTGTACTCCTCCCACGACTTCGACAACTGCACCTCGGAGATCAACAACTACGGCGACCGCTGGAACGTCCAGAACTGCGAACTGGTCGGCCTGGCCGACCTCGACACCGGCGAGGAGTACGTCCGCAGGACCATCGCCGGGTACATGAACGACCTGCTCTCCCTCGGCGTGGACGGCTTCCGCATCGACGCGGCCAAGCACATCCCCGCCGCCGACCTCGCCAACATCAAGTCGCGCCTGACCAACCCCTCCGCCTACTGGAAGCAGGAGGTCATCCACGGCGCCGGCGAAGCCGTCCAGCCCACCGAGTACACCGGCACCGGCGACGTCCAGGAGTTCCGCTACGCCTACGACCTCAAGCGGGTCTTCCACAACGAGAACCTCGCCTACCTGAAGAACTACGGCGAGGGCTGGGGCTACCTGAGGAGCGGCTCCGCCGGCGTCTTCGTCGACAACCACGACACCGAGCGCAACGGCTCCACGCTCAGCTACAAGGACAACGCCGCCTACACCCTGGCCAACGTCTTCATGCTGGCCTGGCCCTACGGCGCCCCGGACATCAACTCCGGCTACGAGTTCACGAACCACGACGCCGGACCGCCCAACGGCGGCCGGGTGGACGCCTGCTGGCAGAGCGGCTGGAAGTGCCAGCACAACTGGCCCGAGATCAGGTCCATGGTCGGCTTCCGCAACGCCACCCGCGGCCAGGCCGTCACCGACTGGTGGGACAACGGCGGCGACGCCATCGCCTTCGGCCGGGGCGGCAAGGGCTTCGTGGCGATCAACCACGAGTCCGGCTCCCTGACCCGCACCTACCAGACCTCCCTCCCGGCGGGCACGTACTGCGACGTGCAGAGCGGCAAGCCGGTGACGGTGAACGGTTCGGGACAGCTCACCGCGACGCTGGGCGCCCGCACGGCCCTCGCCGTGTACGCGGGCAAGTCGTCCTGCTGAATCCCCGCCGGTCGCGCCGCCGTTCACGGCCGGTGGTGCGACCGGCATTCCCGTGCAATTCCTTTCCGGTGCTTTCACAACCCTTGCTGTAAGGCTTTCAACGACGGTACGGTCACGCCGACGCTCCGGTGATGTGGCCGAAACAACCCCTGCCGGGGCGTGGGGTCGGACCCAATGAGCCGTAAGCGCAAGGAGTTCACGCCTTGATACCCAGATGGCCCGCGTCCCCGGGGCGCCGCACCGCGAGAGGCCGCCGCGTCGCCGCCGTCACGGTGGCCGCGCTCGCCGCAGCGCTGGTGCAGCCGGTCGCCGCCCGAGCCGCCACCCCGCCCGCGCCCCCGTCGGACGCGAAGCTCGCCGCCTCCCCGGCGCGGCACGACCTGACGCGGGAGCAGTTCTACTTCGTCCTGCCGGACCGTTTCGCCAACGGGGACACGAGGAACGACCGGGGCGGACTGACCGGTTCGCGCCTCACCCACGGGTACGACCCCACCGACAAGGGCTTCTACCAGGGCGGCGACCTCAAGGGCCTCACCCAGAAGCTCGACTACATCAAGGGGCTCGGCACCACCGCCATCTGGATGGCGCCGATCTTCAAGAACCAGCCCGTGCAGGGGACCGGCAAGGACGCCTCCGCCGGCTACCACGGGTACTGGATCACCGACTTCACCCAGGTCGACCCGCACTTCGGGACCAACGAGGACCTCGAGACCCTCATCGACAAGGCCCACGCCAAGGGCATGAAGGTCTTCTTCGACGTCATCACCAACCACACCGCCGACGTCATCGACTACGAGGAGAAGTCCTACGACTACCTCTCCAAGGGCGCCTTCCCGTACCTGACGAAGGACGGCGTGCCCTTCGACGACGCCGACTACGCGGACGGCGCGAAGAGGTTCCCGCGCGTGGACGCCGGCACCTTCCCGCGCACCCCCGTGGTGCCCGCCGCGAAGAAGCGGCTCAAGGTGCCGTCCTGGCTCAACGACCCGGCGATGTACCACAACCGCGGCGACTCCACCTTCGCCGGCGAGTCCTCCGAGTACGGCGACTTCTCCGGGCTCGACGACCTGTGGACCGAGCGTCCCGAGGTCGTCGACGGCATGGAGAAGATCTACCAGCGGTGGGTGAAGGACTTCGACATCGACGGCTTCCGGATCGACACCGTGAAGCACGTCAACATGGAGTTCTGGACCCAGTGGGCCACCGCCCTCGACGCCTACGCGGCGAAGCGCGGCCGGGACGACTTCTTCATGTTCGGCGAGGTGTACTCCTCCGACACGGACGTCACCGCCCCCTACGTCACGCAGGGCCGGCTCGACGCCACCCTCGACTTCCCCTTCCAGGAGGCGGCCCGCTCCTACGCCTCCCAGGGCGGCAGCGCCCAGAAGCTCGCCTCCGTCTTCGGTGACGACTACAAGTACACGACCGGCAGGGCCAACGCGTACGAGCAGGTCACCTTCCTCGGCAACCACGACATGGGCCGCGTGGGGACGTTCCTGAAGCAGGACAACCCGGAGGCGTCCGACGCGGAGCTGCTGAAGCGGGACATGCTCGCCAACGAGCTGATGTTCCTCAGCCGCGGCAACCCGGTCGTCTACTACGGCGACGAGCAGGGCTTCACCGGCGCCGGCGGCGACAAGGACGCCCGCCAGACCCTCTTCGCGTCCCGCACCGCCGACTACCTCGACGACGACCTGATCGGCACCGGCCGCACCCACGCCGAGGACGCCTACGACACCCGCTCCCCGCTCTACCGGCAGATCAGCGCCCTCGCCGAGCTCCGCAGGGCGCACCCCGCGCTGACCGACGGCATCCAGCAGGAGCGGTACGCCGACGACGGCCCCGGCGTCTACGCCTTCTCCCGCACCGCCACCGGCAAGGACACCACCGAGTACGTCGTCGCCTTCAACAACGCCGACGAGTCCAAGCAGGCCACCTTCGCCACCGGCTCCGCCCGGACGACCTTCAAGGGCATCCACGGCACCGACGCGACCGTGCGCAGCGACGCCGACCGGAAGATCACCGTCTCCGTCCCGGCCCGCTCGGCGATCGTCCTGAAGGCCGCCGCCCCGCTCGGCAAGCCCGAGGCGAAGCCCGCGCTCACCCTGAAGGCCCCCGAGGCGGGCGCCACCGGCACCGTCGAGCTGAGCGCCGACGTCCGGGGGGGTCAGCTCAACCGGGTCGTCTTCGCCGCCCAGGCGGGCAACGGTGAGTGGCAGACGCTCGGCTCCGCCGACCACGCCCCCTACAAGGTCACCCACACCATCGGCGCGGACGTCCCCGCCGGCACCGCCCTGCGGTACAAGGCCGTCGTGATCGACTCGGCCGGCCGCACCGCGAGCGCCCTGGCCGCCTCCAGCGCCGGCGCCCCGCCGGCCGAGGAGGAGCCCACCGCCGCCTCCCGCGACTACGCGATCGTCCACTACCAGCGCCCCGACGGCGACTACGACGACTGGAGCCTGTACGCCTGGGGCGACCTCGCGGACGGCGAGGCCACCGAGTGGCCGGCGGGCCACGCCTTCACCGGCCGCGACGCCTACGGCGCCTTCGCCTGGGTCAAGCTGAAGCCGGGCGCCTCCGACGTCGGCTTCCTGGTGGTCGACAAGGACGGCGACAAGGACGTCGCCACCGACCGCACCATCGACGTGACCCGCACCGGCGAGGTCTGGATCAGGCAGGGCGACGACACCGTCACCACCGAGCGGCCCGAGTACCCGGCGCAGGACACCACCAAGGCCGTCCTGCACTACCACCGCGCCGACGGGAACTACGAGGGCTGGGGGCTGCACACCTGGACCGGCGCCGCGAACCCCACCGACTGGTCGAAGCCCCTGGAACCGGTGGAGACTGATGCCTATGGCGCTGTCTTCGAGGTGCCGCTCGCCGAGGGTGCCACCAGTCTCAGCTACATCCTCCACAAGGGCGACGAGAAGGACCTCCCCTCCGACCAGTCGCTCGACCTCAGGGCGAACGGCCACGAGGTGTGGCTGGTGAGCGGGCAGGAGGAGTACCTGCTGCCCCAGCCCGCCGGGTCCGCGGCCGCCCTCGACCTGACCACCTCCAAGGCGGTCTGGATCGACCGCTCCACCCTCGTCTGGGACGGCTCCGCCGCGGCCGCCTCCACCCAGCTCCTCGCCTCCCGCACCGGCTCGGTCGCGGTCAGGGACGGGAAGCTGGACACGGGCGACGCCCGCTGGCTCCGCCTGACGAAGTCGGCCCTCACCGACGCCCAGAAAACGGAGTTCCCCCACCTCGCCGACGGCACCGCCTGGACCGTCGACCCGCGCGACCGCGACCGGGTCCGCGAGGCCCTGCGCGGCCAGGTCGTCGCCACCCAGCGTGCCGCTGGGGGTACCTCCCAGGCTTTCGGCACTGGGGGAGGCGCCGTGCTCGCCGCCACCGGCGTGCAGATCGCCGGCGTCCTCGACGACCTCTACGCCGCCGGCGCCACCAAGGCGCGGCTCGGCCCGGTGTTCCGCCACAGTCGGCCCACCCTGTCGGTCTGGGCGCCGACCGCGCGGAAGGTCGCCCTGGAGATCGGCGGCCGTACCGTCGCCATGCGCCGCGACGACGCCACCGGCGTCTGGTCCGTCACCGGCCCCGCCTCCTGGAAGGGCGAGGCGTACCGGTACGCGGTCACCGTGTGGGCGCCCGCCGCGGGCGAGGTCGTCACCAACAAGGTCACCGACCCCTACGCGACGGCCCTCACCACCGACTCCGAGCGCAGCCTCGTCGTCGACCTCGCCGACCGGTCCCTGAAGCCGCGCGGCTGGGAGAGCTACACCAAGCCGAAGGCGGTGCCGCTGAAGGACGCGCAGATCCAGGAGCTGCACATCCGCGACTTCTCCGTCGAGGACCGCACGGCGAAGCACCGGGGCACCTACCTGGCCTTCACCGACAAGGACAGCGACGGCAGCAGGCACCTGCGGAAGCTGGCGCAGGCCGGCACGTCGTACGTGCACCTGCTGCCCGCCTTCGACATCGCCACCATCCCCGAGCGGAAGTCGGACCAGGCGACCGTCGACTGCGACCTCGCCTCCTACCCGGCCGGCTCCGAGAAGCAGCAGGAGTGCGTCGCCAAGGCCGCCGCGAAGGACGCCTACAACTGGGGCTACGACCCGTACCACTACACCGTCCCCGAGGGCTCCTACGCCACCGACCCGGACGGCACCGCCCGCACGGCCGAGTTCCGCGAGATGGTCAAGGCGCTCAACGAGGACGGCCTGCGCGTGGTGATGGACGTGGTCTACAACCACACCGCCGCCCACGGTCAGGCGAAGACCTCCGTGCTGGACCGGATCGTCCCCGGCTACTACCAGCGACTCCTCGCCGACGGCTCCGTCGCCGACAGCACCTGCTGCTCCAACACGGCTCCCGAGAACGCCATGATGGGCAAGCTGGTCGTCGACTCGGTCGTCACCTGGGCCAAGGAGTACAAGGTCGACGGCTTCCGCTTCGACCTCATGGGCCACCACCCGAAGGCCAACATCCTCGCCGTCCGCAAGGCCCTCGACGCCCTCACCCTGACGAAGGACGGTGTCGACGGCAAGAAGATCATCCTGTACGGCGAGGGCTGGAACTTCGGCGAGATCGCCGACGACGCCCGCTTCGAGCAGGCCACGCAGCAGAACATGGTCGGCACCGGCATCGCCACCTTCTCCGACCGGGCCCGCGACGCCGTGCGCGGCGGCGGCCCCTTCGACGAGGACCCCGGCGTGCAGGGCTTCGCCTCCGGCCTCTACACCGACCCCAACTCCTCGGCGGCCAACGGCACCCCGGCCGAGCAGAAGGCCCGGCTGCTGCACTACCAGGACCTGATCAAGGTGGGCCTGAGCGGCAACCTCGCCGACTACACCTTCACCGACACCAGCGGCAAGCGGGTCAAGGGCTCCCAGGTCGACTACAACGGCGCCCCCGCCGGCTACGCGGCCGCCCCCGGCGACGCCCTCGCCTACGCGGACGCGCACGACAACGAGACGCTGTTCGACGCGCTCGCCTTCAAGCTGCCGAAGGACACCCCGGCCGCGGACCGGGCCCGCATGCAGGTCCTCGCCATGGCGACCGCCGCCCTCTCCCAGGGTCCGGCGCTCTCCCAGGCGGGCACCGACCTGCTGCGCTCCAAGTCCCTGGACCGCAACTCCTACGACAGCGGCGACTGGTTCAACGCCATCCACTGGAACTGCGCGGACGGCAACGGCATGGGCCGCGGTCTGCCGCCGGCCGCCGACAACCAGGACAAGTGGCCGTACGCCGAGCCGCTGCTCGGCTCGGTCACCGTGGGCTGCCCGCAGATCGAGGGCGCCTCGGCCGCCTACCGGGACCTGCTGCGGATCCGTACGACGGAGAAGGCGTTCTCCCTCGGCACGGCGGAGCAGGTGCAGTCCCGGCTGTCGTTCCCGCTGTCCGGCGAGGACGAGACGCCCGGCGTGATCACCATGAAGCTGGGCGACCTGGTCGTGGTCTTCAACGCCACGCCCGAGCGGCAGCAGCAGCGCGTCGCGGCGCTCGCCGGGACCGGACACCGCCTGCACCCGGTGCAGGCCGAGGGCGGGGACGCGGTCGTGAAGACCTCGTCGTACGCCGAGGCGACCGGCACGTTCACCGTGCCGGCCCGCACGGTCGCGGTGTTCACCGCCGGATGACCGGCTGACCGGCTGCGGCTAGGGTGGGCCCTCCTGACCTGCACCAGGAGGGCCCATGCCGCAGATCACCGTCGACTACTCGGACAACCTGGCGGACGGTTTCGACCGGCCCGCCTTCGCGCGGGACCTGCACTCCGCCGTCGTGGAGATCGCTGCGGCGAAACCGCCCGCGTGCAAGACGCGGTTCCGGCGCACCGAGGACCCGGTGGTCGGCCCCGACACCGACGGGCACGCCCTGGTGCACGTCCACATCGCCCTGCTGGCCGGCCGCACCGACGAGACCAAGGCCCGGCTCACCGAGACGGTCCTGGACCTGCTGCGGCAGTACGTGAAGCCGTCCGGCGGGCGGATGCTGCACGCCTCCGCCGAGATCCGCGACCTCGACCCGTCCTACCGGAAGTACGAGGGGGAGTAGCGGGCGGTCACGACAGGCCGTCGCGGTACAGCCACGCCGGCCGCACCGGGACGCCGTCCTCGGCGACCTCCCCGCCCGGCGCCGGCGGAGGCTTCCGCGGCGGTTCCTCCCGCGCCGGCTCGGGCGCCCGGGAGGCGCGGGGTCCTCCTCGGCCGCCGGCCCCGGCTCGTGCGGTGCGGCGGAGTCCTCCAGCAGCTCCGCCGCCGTGGACCGGGCGGCGAACGACTGCCACGACCCGTCCACCTCCAGCGGGAACCCGTCGCCGGTGCGCAGCAGGCGACGGCGCTCCGGGCTCAGCGGATGCGCGGGGGAGTGGACGCGGGCACGCCGTTCCGGCTCCGCCGGCGCCTCCTCCCGCGATCCGGTGACGTGCGTCTCGACGTGCTCGCGCCGGCCCGTGCCGACGGCCGTCTCGACGACCAGCCCCCACGCACGCCCGGGTTCACTCCTCGGCCAGCGAGATCATCCGGGCGGCCAGGTCCGTGAACGGGCCCTCGCCCGGCTCCTGTTTGACCAGTCCCCGCAGCAGCGTGGCGAGTTCCTCGTCCCGGGCGGCGGCGACCGCGGCCAGCGCCGCGAAGTCCTGCACCAGCTTGGTCTCCAGCTCCTCGCGCGGCACCCGCCGCCCGTCCAGCCAGATCAGCGCCGTCGACTCCACGAGCGAGATCCAGGAGCGCACCACCAGCTCCAGCCGCGCCGGCGCCGGGCCCACCACGCCCATGTGCGCCAGCATCTGCTCGTACGCGGCCTGCCGCACCGAGTCGACCAGCGCGTTGGTGGTGGAGGAGCCCACGGCGGGGCCGCCGCGCATCAGGGCGGAGAAGCCGGGGCCGTGCTCCTCCACGAAGTCGAAGAAACGCGCCATCACCCGCCGCAGGCGCGAGCCCAGCGGACCCTCGTGCGGCTCGGCGAACCGGGACGACAGGTCCTCCGCGGCACGCCTCAACGCGGCTTCGTACAGGCTGAGTTTGCCGGGGAAGTAGTGGTAGACGAGCGGGCGCGAGATGCCCGCCCGGGACGCTATCTCGTCGACCGAGACCTGGTCCGGGGAACGTTTGCTGAACAGTTCGAGAGCCACGCCGATCAACTGCTGCCGGCGCTCCTCGACTCCCATCCTCCGACGCACCCCGGTACCCATGCGAACACCTTACCGATCGGTTCCGGCCTCCCACGGGCCGGAGCGGGAACCGGTGTTCCCCCGGTTCACCGCAACCCGCCGACCGCCCCCCCGTCCTCCAGCGTGCCCTTGAGGTCGGCCCGCGCACCCTTCTCCGCGCGCACCGACAGCATCCGGTCCCGTGCCCTCCCCTCGATGCCGCCCGTGGCCTCCACGGACGTCACCCCGTCGCTGCCGGCCGCGAGCAGGTACCAGGTGCCGCCGGCGGACTTCCACAGCACCCCGGCGAGCACGTCCGGCCGCCGCTCCCCGCACGCCGGCACGTCCTCGGCGCGCGCCGCCACCGCCCCGTACCGCGCGCCCGGCGAGTGGAACTGCGCCAGCACCCGCGCCCCGGCGCCCCGCCAGGTCTCCCCACGGGTGCACAGCCACTCCGCCCGGCCGTCGCCGCCGGGCAGCGGCTGCTCCGCGTACGCCCAGGCGTTGACGCCGCGGACGCCCGCCGACCGCATCGCGGCCAGCGAGCAGGCGTACGGCGCCCAGGTGCGCAGCGCCTTCGCCCCGGACACGTCCTCCGCCTCACCCGGACGCCCGGTGGTCAGCCGCGCCGGGACCAGCTCGCCCAGGTCCGTCAGCAGCCGGGCGCCGGTGCCGTCGGTCAGCTCCAGCGCGTTCCACGCCGTGCACGGCTCCCGCCCCTGGCCGGAGACGAACGGCCCGGTCACCCCGTCCTCCAGGGCGAGGTCCCTGGGGGCCGACCCCGGCGCGCGCAGATCCCGCTCGCCCGCCTCGCGCACCCACGGGGCCACCAGGAAGCGGACGTTGCCGTCCGAGCGGCTCAGCACCACCGCGCTCGCCCCGGCCCGCCCGGCTCCGTCGACCCGCGCCAGGTCCAGGGCCGCGCCCCGCTCCCCCTCCTCCGGCTCGGCGTACCGGGCGAGACGCCAGCCGTCGTAGAGGACCACCACGCGAGCGGCGTCCACCGTGCCCGCGTACAGCAGTTGGGGCGGCCCGGCGGGCCCGCCGGACGGGGTGCCCGGGGTCGCCGACGCCTTGACGCCCTCGCCCGGCCGGGCCCAGACGGCGAGTGCGCGGCGCAGCAGCGCCCGGTCGCCGGCGAGGGCGCCGCGCGCCGGCCACACCGAGAAGTCGGTGCGCGCCGACGTCCTCCACGCCGTGGCGGGCACCCGGGTCAGCCGCGCGGGGTCGAGGGCGGCCTGCGCGGCCGGGTTCCGCGCGTACGGGGGAGCGGCCGGGCCGTCGGCGCCCCAGCCGTCCCCGGGCAGCGACAGCAGCGCCCCGCACACCGCCAGCGCCGCCGCCCCGACCAGCGCGGCTTGCAGATGCCGGCGGCGGCGCAGCAGGTCCGTCGGCCGGGCCTGCAGCGAACAGGGGTCGAACTCGGAGGAGTCGAGCAGCCGGTACGGGTCCGGGATGCCGTCGGCTTCCGCCAGCGCGGCGTCCGGGTCCGCGACGCCCGCGGCGGCCAGCACCCGGCGCACGCCACAGTCCGGCAGCCCCTCCCACCCGCGCAGGGCGTGCGCGGCGCGGGCCGCGGCGGACAGCGCCGACAGCCGCTGGTCCAGGGCGAGTTCGTCGGCGCCGCCCGGCCGCGGGAACACCTTCAGGCCCCACACCTGGGGCAGCAGCGGCGGCAACTGGGCCCGCTTCGGCAGGCCCCGGCGGCGCAGCGGCAGGCCCGCCTCCAGCGCCGAGCGCACCACCTGGAGCCGGATCAGCGCGTAACCGGGGTCGCCGTCCCGGCCGGAGCTCTGGACGGGGATCAGCGGCGCGTCGGCCCGGCCCCGGGGCAGCGCCCGCTGGACCAGGGCGTGCGCGGTGAGCACCCGCCGGGTGCGGCCCATGCGGGACGGCAGCACCAGGTAGGCCAGCCGGACGAGCCGTGGATAGTGCTCGACGAGCGCGGCCTCGGCCTGTTCGACGTCCACGGCCGGCCCGGCCGTGGCGGAGGACGCGGGGGACTGGGCGGCGACATCCTGTGACTGCACGTTCAGCAGAACGAGCGCATCCGTGGATGGTCACCTGACCGCCGCGCCCTTCCGGTCACCGGGCCGGCCGGCCGGCGGGGCGATTGAGCGCCGGGCGTGCCGCAGCCGTATCGAATGCCGAGGGCTCCGCCCGGGGCTCTCCGTGCGGCGTGCCGCCGCGCACGATGTCGCCGTCAAGACCGGAGGAACACATGAGGGTGACCCGACCGAAGCTCGCGCTGACCTGCGCGGTTGCGGCCCTGGCGCTGGCGGGCTGCGGGTCCGGCGGCGCCGGGGAGGAGCGGGTGCCGCCCACCGTCACCGGCAGCCTGGAGAAGCTGGCCGCCGAGGTGAAGTGCGACCCCGACATGCAGACCGACGCCGACACCATCCGGCAGGCGCTGTGCGGGAAGGGCGACGGGAAGTACGTCCTCGCCACGTTCGCCACCGACCGCGGCCAGCGCGAGTGGCTCGACACGGCCAAGGACTACGGCGGTTACTACCTCGTCGGCCGCAAGTGGGTCGCCGTCGGGGAGGAGAGGACGGTCGAGGCGCTGCAGGCCAGCCTCGGCGGCGACCTGGAGGAGGGCTCCGAGCACATGAACCCCGGCGGCAGCCACAACAAGGGCGGCCACCACGGCTGAGCGCCTTCCGGCAGCCCGGCACAGCGGAGGGCCGGCGGCGGGAACTCCCACCGCCGGCCCTCTCCCTCTCCCTCAGGTCCCCTGTCAGCGGGCCCTGCCGCCTACTGGCAGTCGCGGCCGCTGTTGATGCACTCGACCATCTCGTTCATCAGGTCCTCGTCGAAGAAGTTGATGAAGTCGTTGTGGTCGGTGATCGGCTTGTGCAGCTGCTCCGGGAAGGTGTCCACCGCGTACGGGTTCACCAGCCGCCCGTCGTCGATCCGCGGGGCCGGGATGTTGTCGTACACCAGGCGGACCTGGAGCTGCGGGACGGCCTGGAAGCCGTCCGGGCAGGTGCCGTCCGCCGCGACGAAGGCGACGTGCGTGCGGTGATTGGCACTGTCGGTGTTCTGGCCGTCCCAGCAGCTCTGGAAGCTGGACGTGCGGACCACGCCGCTGCCCTCGGGGCAGATCGGGTACTTGTCCGTCACCTGACGGTCCTCGAAGCCGGTGCAGCTCCACGCGGTGTTGGCGTTGCCCGGGCCGTTGGTGAAGGCCTTGGCGTCACCGGTGATGATGCGCAGCGCCCGCGGCATGGCGACGACGTCGCCGGTGCGGTTGCCGACGAACGTCAGGTTCACCTCGGTGGGCGCGACGATCTTGCCGACGTTGCCGTCCCGGCCGCCGCCCGGCTGGTCCTGGTCGATGTCCTGCGTGCCGTCCTGGATCCGCAGCACCGGCCAGAAGTACGACGACCGGTCGCCCTGGTTCTGGCAGCTCGTGTCGCCGCCTGCCAGGTCCTCGTCGCTCGCGAAGGCGTTGTTGGCCTGGTTGCCGACGTAGTCGTGCTGGTGCTGGGCGCCGTTGCTGACGCCGGGAGCGACGATCACGTTGTCCGAGTTGCGCAGCCCGTTCTCGTTGGTGCCGCACACGGTGGTGAAGCTGCCGGTGGAGCCGGTGTCGCCGTTCGCGGGCAGGCCGTTGGGCAGGTTGCGGGAGCCCGGCTGGACGTCCTCGATGCGGATGAAGTCCTCCGCCGCGGGGCCGTTCCCGGCCTGCCCGCCGTTGCCCTGGCCGCCGTCCTGCCCCCCGCCGTTGCCCTGACCGCCGTCCTGCCCCCCGCCGTTCTGGCCGCCGTCGCCGTCGCCGGGCTGCTCCGCGGGCACGCCCTGGCAGCGGGCGAACCGGCCGAGGCCGCGCTTCTGGCCGCCGGCCCGTTCGATGTTGAGGTCGATGCGGTCCAGGGTGGCCGCGCGCTTGGCCTTCAGCGGGCCGAGGACGGCGTTCTCGACGTAGTTCGCGTCACCCGCCTGCGCCTGTCGCGTCTCGGCGAGGCGCGTGTACGCGTCGGTGATCTGGCGGTCGAGCCGCGCCAGTTCCCGCGCGACGCCCCAGCGCGCCTTGCGGGGCACCTTGGTCAGCTTCTGCCCGACGTCCGGACAGTTGATCGTGGCGACCCGGACCTGCCCCGACCTCGTCGCGTTGTGGCGCCCCCCGTTCTCCTCGTGCGCGGAGGCGTGGAAGTTGGCCCAGACCAGACCGCCCCCACCGATCGCCAGGGCCGCCGCCCCGGCTATCACCTTGGTGGCCGGCGGTGTACGGCGTTTTCTCGTGTTGCGTCCCATGGAACTCCTCTGACTTCCTTGCGGGGCATCCCTGTGCGGGGCATCGAGGCGCCCGTGAGGGGAAGCGGCGCCCATGAGTACGCAGACCGCCCCACGGGTGTTCACCCGGCACGGGAATCGATGAGGAGCCGGTGCGGTTCCGTCGGTTCCGACGGCCTTCACGGAGCTGGGAGTTGCCGGTCACCCACCCGAGGTGGAGCCGAGTGCGCCGGTGTCACCGGCCGGGGCCGGAGGACGCCGGCACGCGGCGGTGGGCGGCGGAGGCGCCCACGGCGTCCCGCCGGGTCCCGGTCAGCGCCCGCGCCCGCTCGGCCGGCTCGCTCGCGCCGCCCCCCAGCACGGCCCGGGTGAGCAGGAAGTGCCCGCGCAGCAGGCGCACGGCGGTGACGTGCCCGACCAGCAGCAGCGCCAGTCCCAGCGCACCGGCGGCCAGCGCGGTCGCCTGCCCGGACACCGGCACGAAGCCGTACCAGTACGGGTCCGGCAGCACCCGCCACAGCCCCGCCGCCAGCGCGATCCCCTCCAGCGGGTAGACGAGCAGGGCGAACGGCAGCAGCGCGGTGACGAAGCCGGCCGTCATGTCGGCCGGCAGCCACAGCAGGTCCCGCCGGGTCGCCGGATCGCCCAGCATGCCGCACGTCCGCCCCCACGGATGCGCGTCCCTCGGCAACGGCCGGTACGCGCGCGGGATCCGCACCCCGCCCCACTCGGCCGCCAGCACCCGCCGCCGGTCCGCGAACGCCCGCACGCCCCGCAGCGCGTACGGCGTGGTGACGATGCCGACCCCGACCGGGATCAGCGCGATCGACACCACGGCCGTCACGAGACACACCACCGCCCCCGGCAGCGACACCAGCGCCAGCGCGAGCCCGCGTACCGCCGCGAGCGGGGCGCCCCGCGCCGCGCTCACCTCGCCGTGTCCGTTCGTCCCCGTCGTCATGGGCCCAGTCTCACCGTCCGCGGCCGGCGGCACACTGGGCCCGGCCCCCGCCCTGGGGGTGGGGCTGTCTACACCCCCCGGGCCGCCAGCACCTTCGCCTCGACCTCCGGGTCCAGCCCCTTGACCGTACGGTCCGGGCGCTGCGGCGCCGTGCCGCCGATGTCCCGCAGCCAGGCCCAGGTGTCCGCGACGGTCTCCCCGACCGGGCGGCAGCGCAGTCCGGTCGCCACCGCCCGGGAGACGTCCGCCGAGTGCAGGGCGTCGTGCAGGTCGCTGTGCGGCGGCACCCACACCGGGAGCTGGGTCCACGGCTCCACCCCGGCGTCGAGGATCACCTCGGGCTCCGTCCACCGCAGCTCGGCCGACCCCCCGGTCACCCGCGCACAGGCCTCCAGCAACTCGCCCATGGTGGTGTGCCCCTGCGGCGACATCAGGTTGTACGGCCCGCTCAGTTCCTGTTCCGCCGCCCCGAGGATCCACTCCGCGAGGTCGCGGGCGTCGACGTACTGCAACGGCAGGTCCCGCGGGCCGGGGGCGAGCACCGGGCCGCCGCGCGCCGCGCGGTTCAGCCACCAGGGCAGCCGCCCGACGTTCTCGTACGGCCCGAGCAGCAGCCCGGCCCGCACCAGCACCGACCGGTCCGCGCCGAAGGCGTCCACCGCGGCCAGCTCCCCGCCCCGCTTGTCCCGCGCGTAGTCCGTCACGCCGGCGTCCGGGGAGGCGCCCTCCACCACGGGCGCGTCCTCCCCGTACCCGGCGGGCGGCGCCCAGGTGTACACCGAGCAGCTCGACACGTACACGTACCGCCCGGCCCGGTCCCGCAGCAGCCGCGCCGCGTCCCGCACCGCGCGCGGGGCGGACGACCAGGTGTCGACGACGGCGTCCCACCTGCCCGGGTCCTCGTCGAGCGCCGCCAGCCCGTCCACCGCGGTCCGGTCGCCCAGCAGCTCGCGGGCGCCCTGCGGCGCCGCGTGCCGTCCCCGGTGGAAGACGGTCACCTCCCAGCCCCGCCCGAGGGCCGCCTCGACGACGGCCCGGCCCGCGAACTCCGTACCGCCCAGCACCAGAAGTCTCATACCGGCGACTCTGCCCCGCCGGGCGGCACGGGGGAACGGGAATCTGCTGTCGGCAGAGAGGCCCGCGCGCTCAGCGCCGTACCGGCGGCACGTACGCGTGGCCGGCCCGGCGCACGGTGCGGACGGCGTCACCGGACTCCGGGCCGAGCTTGCGGCGCGGGTCAGACCTGGCCGGCCTTCTCCAGCGCGGTGCAGCAGGTGTCGACCAGCAGACGGGTCACCACGTACGGGTCGACGTTGGCGTTGGGGCGGCGGTCCTCGATGTAGCCCTTGCCGTCCTTCTCGACCTGCCACGGGATGCGCACCGAGGCGCCGCGGTCCGAGACGCCGTAGGAGTACTCGTTCCACGGGGCGGTCTCGTGCAGGCCGGTGAGGCGGTCGTCGATGCCGGCGCCGTAGTTCTTGACGTGGTCCAGCGGCTTGGAGCCCTCCCCGAGCGACTCGCACGCGGTGATGATCGCGTCGTAGGACTCGCGCATCGCCTTGGTGGAGAAGTTGGTGTGCGCGCCCGCGCCGTTCCAGTCGCCCTTGACCGGCTTGGGGTCGAGGGTGGCGGCGATGCCGAAGTCCTCCGCGGTGCGGTAGAGCAGCCAGCGGGCCACCCACAGCTGGTCGGCGACCTCCAGCGGGGCCAGCGGGCCGACCTGGAACTCCCACTGGCCGGGCATGACCTCGGCGTTGATGCCGGAGATGCCCAGACCCGCCCGCAGGCAGTTGTCCAGGTGCGCCTCGACGACGTCACGGCCGAAGATCTCGTCGGAGCCGACACCGCAGTAGTAGCCGCCCTGCGGGGCGGGGAAGCCGCCCTTGGGGAAGCCCAGCGGGTAGGCGTCCTTGAAGAAGGTGTACTCCTGCTCGATGCCGAAGACCGGCTCCTGCGCCGCGAACCTTTCGGCGACCTCGGCCAGCGCCGCGCGGGTGTTCGACTCGTGCGGCGTCATGTCGGTGTTCAGCACCTCGCACAGCACCAGGACGTCGTCGCCGCCGCGGATCGGGTCCGGGCAGACGAAGACCGGCTTGAGCACGCGGTCGGAGGCGTGGCCCTTGGCCTGGTTGGTGGAGGACCCGTCGAAGCCCCAGAGCGGCAGGCCGGCGCCCTTCGCGTCGTCGCCCAGGATCTTCGTCTTGGACCGCAGCTTGGCGGTCGGTTCGGTGCCGTCGATCCAGATGTACTCGGCCTTGAAGCTCACGGTCCACATCCTTCGGGGTGGGTCTGGGCGCTCGGTGCGGATGCTGCGGCGCTGCGGCACTGGGACGCCGCCGTCGATGCACCGCAGCGTGTCAACGGGCGATTTCCCGTCCATTGCCCCTGTGTGAACCCCGTGTTACCGGACGTCCGGGCGTCCGGCCCCACTCCGTGAGGGGGCGGGGGAGGGGACCGGTGTATGCGAGGGGACGTGAAAAAGCCCCTGGCGCGTCACGCGGGCGGGCCCGCCGCTCCCGGCCGGAGCGGCGGGCCCGCCCGGGCATGCCGGACCTCACCCCGCGTGCGTGGACCTCACCCCACCTTCTCGATCAGGGCCCGGCGGATCAGGAACCTGCCCGGCTCGCGGACCTGCTCGAAGGCCGCGTCGTTCAGCAGCACGCAGCTGCCCGACACCGAGGTGACCTCCACCGTCGTGGACTTGTCGTTGTCCAGGTTCGTCACCCGCAGCCTGGTGCCGGCCGGGAACTGGTTGCTGGACGCGGCCGGGGCGCCGGGTTCGCCGGACAGGGTGACGGTCGAGCCGTTGCACACCTGCTCACCGGCGGCGGCCCCGCCGCCGTCCTGCCCCGCCTGCCCGTCCTGCCCCGCCTGCCCGTCCTGCCCCGCCTGCCCGCCCTGGTCCGTCTGTCCGTCCTGGCCGCCCGCGGCGGGCTGCGACGGGGCGGGCAGCTCCGGCTGCGCCGGCCGGGAGCCCTGAGCCGACTCCCCCACCGTGCACCCGGAGGCCTCCTGCTGCACCTTGATCTGCGCGATGACCGCCTCGCGGTTGGCGATCCGCGCCTCGGACTGGGCGTCGGGGGCGGCCCGCTGGCCCGCGATGAACCGCTCGTTGTTGCCGAGCGCGGTGGCCAGCCCCTGGCAGACCGTCGAGTCCGCCGCGGACTTGGTGGTGGCCGACGGCGGGGCGGCGTTGGACGTGGTCGCCATGACGAAGGCGCCGCCGCCCGCCACCGTGGCCGCGCTCAGCAGCAACGCGAGCTTCTTCTTCGGGCCGAGACTTCTCCTGCGCGACATGCGCGCCTCCAAGGGATCGGGGGAGCGTACGCCGCTATGTACGAGATGCCGGACGCAAGTGCTCAGCGGCCGGTCCAAGTCGCCGAAGTGGCCTGCGTCACAGGGGTGTCGGGCTGGGGCGCCCTCGGCGGGACAGGGCGTCCCGCACGGCGTCCTCCGTGCGGGCCACCACCGCCGTCCCGTCGTCCGCGGTGATGACGGGCCGCTGGATCAGCTTCGGGTGCGCGGCCAGCGCCGCGATCCAGCGGTCCCGCGCGCCGGCGTCCCGCGGCCACTCCTCGAGCCCCAGCTCCCCGGCCGCCGCCTCCTGTGTCCGGGTGATGTCCCACGGCTCCAGTCCGAGCCGCTCCAGCACCTCCCGGATCTCGTCCTCGTCCGGCACGTCCTCCAGGTAACGGCGGACGGTGTACTCCGCCCCCTCCGCGTCGAGCAGGCTGATCGCGCTGCGGCACTTGGAACAGGCCGGGTTGATCCAGATCTCCATGCCGGACACGGTACGCCCGGACCCCGTCTGTTCGAATTTCCGACCCGCCCGCGCGCCCCTCGCGCACCACCCGTCCCGATCCCTCAAAATCCATTCTCACCTGCGCATTTGATGGCCGAAGCGAGCCTGTCGATTGTCGGTGGCAGCCCGTAGGATGGAGGTAGTGTTCGAGGGAGTTGCCGAGGTCGCCGTGGACCCCGGAGGACGGCCCCGACCGCGACAGGAGGATGCCCGTGCCCGCTGCCGCACTCAAGCCGAAGCCCCTGCCCACCCAGTCCACCGCGAAGCGGCCCGTGCCGCTCGAACTGCCCTGCGCCCCGGTGGAGAAGCGCCCGCTGCCGCCGGGCCGTCCGCGCGCGTGGTACATCACCCACAACCGCCGGCTGAAGGCGATGCGCCTCGCCATCGCCCTGCTCGACTCCGGCGTCTACCTGCCGAGCCAGGCGCGCGACGAGACGATCCGCGGCGCCGCCGAACTGATCGGCGTCCACCCGCCGTCGGACACCACGTGCCACATGGTCCGGGCGTTCATGCGCTACAACCGCTGAGCTGCGGCCGCTGAGCTGCGACCGCTGAGCACAGGGCCGGTGCCGGGCGCCCCCGGCGCGGGGCGCCCGGCACCGGCGTGCCGTGACCCGCCGCGACTGAGGCAGTATGGGCGGCGGCGGGGTGCCACCCGCCCCGAAGTCGCCCGGGCCGAGCGGCACTTGTCCGGCCGCGCCCGGCGGAGGAGAGAGGGAGGGCCGTTGGCCGAGGAGAGCACGGTCCCGGTCCCGTGGATCACGCCGTCCGGCCGGTACGCACGCGCCCTGGGCCGCGCGATCGACGTCGCGCTCGCCCTGGTGGTCCTGCTGGCGGCACAGCGCTACACCGGTGACTACGACCTGCTCCTGGGCGCCCTGATGGCGCTCGCCCTGCTGGCCCGCAGGAGGCGCCCGGTCACCGTGATGGCGGTCGTCCTGACGCTGGCCCTCGTGCAGTTCCTCCTGTACGAGCCGTACGCCGGCACCCCGCCGGCGTCCGCGCCCGCCGCGTACGACGTGGCCGTGCTGTTCGCCATGATGTCGGTCGTCCACCACTCCCGGACCGCCTGGACGCCGTACGCCGCGGGCGGCGTGGTGCTGCTGGCGACGGCGGCGACCGCGGTCGGCGCGCCGTTCCTGGGGATCGAGCCGTTCACCGACGGCGGGACGCTGCTCGTCTGCTGGGGCCTGACGCTGACGGTCTGGCTCACCGCCTTCGCCCTCCTCACGCGGCGCCTCTACGCCGAGAGCCAGGCCGCCCGCGCCCGGCACGCCGAGCGGGAGCAGGAGCAGCGCGTCCGGCTGGCCGCGGCCCGCGAACGGGCCGAGATCGCCCGGGAACTGCACGACGTGGTGGCGCACAGCCTGGCCGTGATGATCCTCCAGGCCGACGGCGCCGGTGCCGTGCTGCGGAAGTCGCCCGACATGGCGGAGTCCGCGCTCAGGACCATCGCCGCGACGGGCCGGGACGCCATCGACGACATGCACCGCATCGTGCGGGTGCTGCGCGAGGGACAGCCGGAGGCCGGCAGCGCGGGGGAGGACCGGCGGCTGGTCACCCTCGACGAGATCGAGGTCGTCGCGGACCGGGCGCGGACCGCCGGACTGACCGTGGACCTCTCGGTCGACGTGGCCGGGGGACGGCTGTCGCCGGCGGAGGAGATGACGGCCTTCCGCATCGTCCAGGAATGCCTCACCAACGTGCTCCGGCACGCCGGGGCCGGGGCGGCGGTCGACATCCGCGTCCGCGAGGAGGACGGCGCCCTGCTGATCGACGTGACCGACGACGGGGCCGGCGCCCTCGCGGGCCGGGCCTCCGTCGGGACGTCCGGGGGGAACGGACTGGTGGGGATGCGCGAACGGGTGGAACTGACCGGCGGCGCCTTCGAGGCGGGCCCCCGGCTCGGCAGCGGATGGCACGTGCGTGCCTCGATACCGGTGAGGACGAAGCGATGACAGGGACCGACAGGCCGATCCGGGTGGCCGTGGTGGACGACCAGCCGCTCATCCGGGCCGGCTTCTCCATGGTGCTGGCCGGCCAGGACGACATCGAGGTCGTCGGCGAGGCGGAGAACGGGCAGCAGGCCCTCGACCTGCTCGACACGGTGACGGCGGACGTCGTCATCATGGACATCCGCATGCCGGTCATGGACGGCATCCAGGCCACCGAACGGCTGACGCGCCGGGAGAACGCGCCCGGCGTGCTGGTGCTCACCACCTTCGACGACGACGAGGACGCCTTCGCGGCCCTGCGCGCCGGAGCCGGCGGCTTCCTGCTGAAGAACGCCCCCGCCGACGAGGTCGTCCACGCCATCCGCGTCCTGGCCGCGGGCGAGTCCGTGGTGGCCCCGCGCATCACCCGGCTGCTCCTCGACCGGGTCTCGGACCGGCTCGCCCCGGCGAACGGACAGGCCGAACGGCTGGAGCAGCTCACCGGCCGCGAACGGGACGTGCTCGGCCTCGTCGCCCGGGGCCTGTCCAACGCCGAGATCGCGGCCGAGCTGTACGTCGCGGAGGCCACGGTGAAGACGCACCTGGGCAACCTCATGGCCAAGCTGCACCTGCGGGACCGCGCCCAGGCCGTCGTCTTCGCCTACGAGTCCGGGCTGGTGCGCCCCTCCGCGTGAGCCGCCTCCCCCTCAGGGGGCAGAGGCGTGCCCGTCCTCTGCCCCCTCAGGCGCAGAAGGCGCCCCGTCCGGCGTACCGGACCGGCCGCCTTCGATCTCGGATCCGTGGCCGATCCGCGGAAGGCCCCTGGATCCCAGACTTCTCAGTGCCGCAGGACGCGGCCGAGAAGACACAGGAGGACCCCATGGCCACCACGACCACCACCCCCGCGCCCCGGCCCCACCGCACGCGCAACCGCCTGATCCTGGGCGCCGCCGCCGCCGCGGTCGTCGCCGCCCTGGCCGCCGGGGCCGCGTCCTGGTGGCAGGACCGCGACGAGCTGAGCCAGGCGTCCGCCGAGGACTGCCGGCTGGCGCAGCGGATCGTCACCGAGGCGGCGGAGATCGCCACCGGCCCGGTGCCGCAGGCCGAGAAGTGGTGGAAGGAGACCGGCGACGAGCGCCGCGCCACGATGGAGGACGGCTACCTCGGGGCGAAGATCTCCCGTTACGAGGGCTGGGCGCTGGAGACCGCCAGGAAGTCCGCCGAGACGCCGTCCGCGAAGGACGTGAAGGACCTCCAGGAAGAGGCGCGGGGACACTGCGCGGACTCCGGCGTCACCCTGACCCTGCCGCCGCTCGGCTCCTGAACCGGACCGAGGGACCGCCCCCATGACCGTCCACGCCGCCGCGCGCGGCCACGCACCCGACGACGTCATCACCGCCACCGCCCTGGTCAAGACCTACCGCCAGGGCACCGACGAGATCCGGGCCCTCGACGGGGTGTCCGTCTCCGTCCGCCGCGCCCGGTTCACCGCCGTCGTCGGTCCCTCCGGGTCCGGCAAGTCGACGTTCATGCACTGCGTCGCCGGACTCGACACCGTCACCTCCGGCAGCGTCGTCCTGGACGGGACGGAGCTCACCGGACTGTCCGACCGGCGGCTGACCCGGGTGCGCCGCAAGCGCATCGGGTTCGTCTTCCAGTCGTTCAACCTGCTGCCGCAGCTCACCGCCTACGAGAACATCGTGCTGCCCGTCACCATGTCCGGCCGGCGCCCGGACCGCGAGCTGGTGGACCACCTGTGCGGGGTCCTCGGCATCGCCCACCGGCTGTCGCACCGCCCCGCCGAACTGTCCGGCGGCCAGCAGCAGCGGGTCGCCGTCGCCCGGGCGCTGGTGGCCCGGCCCGCCGTGGTCTTCGCCGACGAGCCCACCGGCAACCTCGACTCCCGGGCCGGCGCCGAGGTGCTCATCATGCTGCGCCGGGCCGTCGACGAACTCGGCCAGACGGTCGTCATGGTCACCCACGACCCCGCCGCCACCCGGTACGCGGACCGGGTGCTGACCCTCGCCGACGGACGCGTCGTACGGGACGAGCGCACCACCCCCGACGACACCCTCGGGAGGCGGCGATGAACACCCCGTGGCGCGCGACCGTCCTGGGCTCCCAGGCGGCCGAACTCCTGCGCAGACCGGGCCGGTTCGCGGCCACCGGACTGTCGCTGCTGATCGCCGCCTTCGTCGTCTTCGGGGCCGTCATGGCCCAGCAGATCGTCACCGCGACCGTCGTCGAACGGTTCCGCGGCACCCCCGACGCGGTGTCGCTGGCCGTCACCCGGGAGGACGCGCAGGACATCCGCCAGGCCGGCCTGGACGCGATCCGCGGGACGCCCGGGGTCGCCGAGGCAGCCGGCCGGGTCGACGGCGGCGCCCCGGTCGGCGGCAGCGCCGCCGAGCGCTACCTCGCCCTCTCCGCCGACCCCGGCGCCGGCGCCCTCGCACAGGTGCGGCTGGTCGAGGGCGCCTACCCCGCCGGGCCGCGCCGGCTCGCCGTCGACACCCGGGCCGCCGAGGCGTACGGCCTCGCCCCCGGATCGTCGCTCACCCTGCTGCTCCCCGGCCCCGACGGCGACAGCACCCGGCGCGTGCCGGTCGAGGTCACCGGCGTCGTCCGCTCCACCGCCACCGGCACCACGGAGCCCACCGGGTACGCGCCCGGCCCCGACCTGGTGAAGCTGCTCGGCCTGCCGGGCTACACCCGCGTCGACCTCCGCACCGACCCGTCCACCGCGTCCGCGGAGACGGCGGAGCGGATCCGGCAGGCGGTGCCCGGGGCGGTCGTACGGTCCGGGGACGAGGTGCGCGACCAGGAGGCCCGCGAGGCCGTCGCCGACGCGAGCGACACCCTGGAACTGGCCGGCGTCTTCCTCGCCGTCGCCGTCGGTGCGGCCGTGCTCGTCGCCACCTCCACCTTCCGCATCGTCTTCGCCCGCCGCGTACGCCAGTTGGCGCTGCTGCGCGCCATCGGCGCCACGTCGAGGCGGCTCGCCGCGGCCCTCGTCGCCGAGGGGGCGGCGGCCGGCCTGCTGGCCGGCGCGGCCGGCGTGCTCGCCGCCTGGGGCTGCGCCCGGCTCGTCCCCCCGGTCGCCGGCCGGTTCGGGCACGACCTGTCCGTGCCCGCCTCGCTCCCGCTGCCCGAGGCCGCCCTCACCGTCCTCGGCACCGGACTCCTCGCGGTCCTGGCGGTGCTGGCCCCGTCCCTCGCCGCCTCCCGCGTCTCCCCGCTCCAGGCCCTGCGCACCGCGACGTCGGGGGAGAGCACGGTGAGCGGCGCCGGACGGACCGTGCCGGGCGTGCTGTGCGCGGCGGGCGCCGTGCTCCTCGCCCGGCAGCAGTACACCGCACTGCCCGAGCCGGGCGACACAGCGTACGACCGGTTCGCGGCGCTGGCCGCCGTGGTGGTCTCCGGCGCACTCGCCTTCCTCGCCCTGATCGCCCTCGGCCCCCTGCTGGTCCGGCCGGTGCTGTCGGCCCTCGCGGTGGCGCTGCGCCGTACCGGAGCGACCGGCCGCCTCGCCGTCGCGGGCGTCGGGGGAGCGCCCGGCCGGGCCGCCTCGGTCTCGGTCGTGGTGGCGCTCGGCGTCTGCCTGGTCGGCTCGACCCTGACCTGCCTCGCCTCCCTGAACGCCTACGAGCGCTACCAGCGGACGCTGGAGGCGCCCGCGGACTTCCACCTGTACGCGGGAGAGGGCGGAGCGCTGGACCGGACGCTCGCCGCCGACCTGGCCGCCCGTCCCGAACTGGCCGGCGTGACCGCCTTCCGCACGGCCGAGGTGATCGAGGGGAACCGCAGCGCGACCGTCTCCGACCTGGACCTCACCACCGTCCGCTCCGGGACCGGCCTGACCGCCCGGACCGGCTCCCTCGGCCGGCTCGGCCCCGCGCACGCCGTGGTGGACGCCGAGCACGCGCACCGCCTCGGCGTCGAGGCGGGCGACCGCGTGACGCTGGAGTTCGAGGGCCGTCCCGTACGGCTCACCGTGGCGGCGACGCTGCCCGGCGCCGGACCCTACGGCGGGAACTTCTTCGTGCCCGCCGCGGACCTCACCCGCATGGGGGCGGACCCCGCGCCCACCCTGATCACCGCCAACGCCGCGGCGGACGGCTCCCAGGGCCGCACGCGCGCCCACCGGGCCGTCACCGAGACGCTGACCGGGCCGGGGCGCGGGGACGGCAGGGTCCTCGCCGAGGACACGGCCGCGCGGACGGGCCCCGACGACGACCTGCGGACGATGGCCGCCACGGTGGTGATGCTGCTCTGCCTGACCGTCCTGGTGGCGGTCGCCGGCGTCGCCACCACGGCGAGCCTCACCGTGGTCGAGCGCCGGCGCGAGTTCGGGCTGCTGCGCGCCCTGGGCCTCGGGGGAGCGGCCGTGCACCGCATGGTCACGGTGGAGTGCGCGCTCCACGGCCTCCTGGGAGGCGTCCTCGGCCTGGCGCTCGGCGTGCCGTACTCCTGGCTGGTGGTGCGGGTCGCCGAGGCGAGCGCCCCGTTCACCGTCCCGGCGGGACAGCTCGCGGCGGTCCTCGCCGCCCTCGTCCTGGTCACCGCCGCCGCGGGCACGGTCCCCGCGCTGCGCGCCTCCCGGACCCCGCCGACGGTCGCCGTCGCCCAGGGCGACTGACCCGGGTCAGTAACGCCCGGCGTCGGCGTACCCGAGCAGGACGATCACCGCGACGACACAGCCGAGCACCACGACCGTCGACACCCACGACGAGCGTCCCGCCGACCCCCGGTGCTCCGGCTCGGCGCGGAACGGCACCGGCCCGGGCGGGTTCTCCTTCCAGCGGGCGGCGAGCATCCGCGCACGGGCCGAGGGCTCCTTGTGCTCGGCGCCGTCCGCCCACTTCAGATCGAACTCGCGCTCCTCGTCGTTCCGCTCGGACATCCCCGTGACCCTCTTTCGAACAGCAGTGTCACCACCAGGATCCCTCCCCGGTCCCGAAGAGGGAAGCTTTCCGGACACGCCGCCGCCCCCGTCCCCGGACGCACCGGGGACGGGGGCGGCGTACGGACCGACGCGGCACGCGCGCCGCGGTCCGGTCACACGTCGAAGTACAGCTCGAACTCGTGCGGGTGCGGACGAAGCTGCAGCGGGGCGATCTCGTTCTGGCGCTTGTAGTCGATCCACGTCTCGATCAGGTCCGGCGTGAAGACGTCGCCCTGGAGGAGGAACTCGTGGTCGGCCTCGAGGCTGTCCAGCACGGCGCCGAGGGAGGTCGGGACCTGCGCCACGTTGGCGTGCTCCTCGGGAGCCAGCTCGTAGAGGTCCTTGTCGATCGGCTCGGCCGGCTCGATCTTGTTCTTGATGCCGTCCAGGCCGGCCAGCAGCAGCGCCGAGAAGGCCAGGTACGGGTTGCCGGAGGAGTCCGGGGCGCGGAACTCGACGCGCTTGGCCTTCGGGTTGGAGCCGGTGATCGGGATGCGCATGGCCGCGGAGCGGTTGCGCTGCGAGTACACCAGGTTGATCGGCGCCTCGAAGCCCGGCACCAGGCGGTGGTAGGAGTTCACCGTCGGGTTGGTGAAGGCCAGCAGCGACGGCGCGTGCTTGAGGATGCCGCCGATGTAGTAGCGGGCCATGTCCGACAGGCCGGCGTAGCCCTGCTCGTCGTAGAAGAGGGGCTCGCCGCCCGACCACAGGGACTGGTGGACGTGCATGCCGGAGCCGTTGTCACCGAAGATCGGCTTCGGCATGAAGGTCGCGGTCTTGCCGTTGCGCCAGGCGACGTTCTTCACGATGTACTTGAAGAGCTGCAGGTCGTCGGCGGCCGCGAGCAGCGTGTTGAACTTGTAGTTGATCTCGGCCTGGCCGGCGGTGCCCACCTCGTGGTGCTGGCGCTCGACCTGCAGGCCGGCCTTCTCCAGCTCCAGGGAGATCTCGGCACGCAGGTCGGCGAAGTGGTCGACCGGCGGGACCGGGAAGTAGCCGCCCTTGTAGCGGACCTTGTACCCGCGGTTGTCCTCCAGCGCACCGGTGTTCCAGGCGCCCGCCTCGGAGTCGATGTGGTAGAAGGACTCGTTCTCCGAGGTCTTGAAGCGCACGCTGTCGAACACGTAGAACTCGGCCTCGGGGCCGAAGAACGCGGTGTCGGCGATGCCGGTGGAGGCGAGGTACGCCTCGGCCTTCTTGGCCACGTTGCGCGGGTCACGGGAGTACTGCTCGCCCGTGATCGGGTCGTGGATGAAGAAGTTGACGTTGAGCGTCTTGTCGCGGCGGAAGGGGTCGACCCGCGCGGTGGAGAGGTCGGGCAGCAGCGCCATGTCGGACTCGTGGATGGCCTGGAAGCCGCGGATCGAGGAGCCGTCGAAGGCCAGCTCCTCGGCCGGGTCGAAGGCCGACGCCGGGATCGTGAAGTGCTGCATCACGCCCGGCAGGTCGCAGAACCGGACGTCGACGAACTTGACGTCCTCGTCCGCGATGAACTTCTTGACCTCGTCGGCGTTCTGGAACATCCGGCTCCTCCTACTCCCGACCGTCCCGCCGGGGTGGTAGATCGTTCGTGCGGCCAGTGCGGGGGGCACACGCTGGACCCGACCCTAGGGACGGGTCATTTCTCGGGCGTGACCCGTTTGTTTCACACACGTTAACCAGCGCCTTTCCCACGGTAGCTCCGGCACACCCCGCCGTCCCCCGGTCATGTCCGGTCGCAGTACCGTGGACGGGTGGACAACAGGCAAGTAATCGGATCATGGCTGTCCGGCCCGCGCGCGGCCATGGAGGAGGCCGGCGTCGACCTCGGCTACCGGGGTGAGCAGCTGGGGCTGCCGGAACAGGGACCGGGCTCGATCGCACGTCCCGGCCGCAGGCTCGGCGCCCTCGCCGTGGACTGGGGGCTGTGCCTCCTGATCGCATACGGTCTGTTCACCGACGGCTACGACGCCCGGACCGGCAACTGGGCGCTGCTGGTGTTCCTGGTGCTGAGCGTCCTGACCGTCGGCACCGTCGGCTCCACCCCCGGCAAGCGGCTGTTCGGGCTGCGGGTGGTCGCCCTCGACAGCGGCCGGGTGCAGCCGCTGCGCGGCCTGCTGCGCTCGGTGCTGCTGTGCCTCGCGATCCCCGCGCTCGTCTGGGACCGTGACGGCCGCGGCCTGCACGACCGGCTGGCCCGCACGGTCGAGATCCGCGTCTGATCCGCTCCTGTATCCGGTCCGCTCCTGTGCGCGGACGAGGACGGGGGCGCCGGAAGGAATCCGGCGCCCCCGTCCTCTCGTGCTGTCCGGGGCGGGGCTCAGCGGCCCCGCGGGCCGCCGCCCTTCGGCAGCTTCATGCCCTTGGGCATCGGCCCCTTCGGCAGCGGCATGTTGCTCATCAGGTCGCCCAGCGCGCGCAGCCGGTCGTTGGTCACGGTGACCTGCGGGCCGGTGAGGACGCGGGGCAGCTTCAGCATGGTGGTGCGGAGCTTCTTCAGCTCCACCTGGCCCTCGCCGGTGCCCACGATCAGGTCGTGCACCGGGACGTCCGCGACGATGCGGTTCATCCGCTTCTTCTCGGCGGCCAGCAGGCTCTTCACCCGGTTCGGGTTGCCCTCGGCGATCAGCACGATGCCGGCCTTGCCGACCGCGCGGTGCACCACGTCCTGGTTGCGGTTCATCGCGACCGCCGGGGTCGTCGTCCAGCCGCGGCCGATGTTGTCGAGCACGGCCGCGGCGGCGCCCGGCTGTCCCTCCATCTGTCCGAAGGCCGCTCGCTCGGCGCGGCGGCCGAACACGATCGCCGTCGCGAGGAAGGCGAGCAGGAGGCCCAGGATGCCGAGATAGATGGGGTGCCCGATCAAGAAACCGATCGCGAGGAAGACACCGAAGGTGACGATTCCGACAGCCGCGAGCACAAGACCGATCTTCTTGTCGGCCCTGCGGGTCATCTTGTAGGTCAGGGCGATCTGCTTCAGCCGCCCGGGGTTCGCAGCGTCCGCTGCGGTTTCCTTCCTCGCCATGGCATGAAGTCTACGTGCCCCCCGGAGCGCGTTCGACGGCAGTCCGGGGTCGGCGGGCTCAGCCGTGGGTGATCAGGTTCTGGTCGAGGACGCGCTGGGCCTCGACCCGGTCCCTGGCGCGGCGGCGGTCCTCCAGCACGGACGTCCAGGCGTTGCGCCGGGCGGTGCGCTGGCCGCTGCTCATCAGCAGGGACTCGACGGCGCGCAGAGCGGTGGTGAGGGACGGGATGGCGGTGGCGCGGACGGGCGCGGCCTGCATGGTGACGGTCTCTCCCTCGATGCCGGCGGGCAATGGTGGTGTGTGCGGTGGTACCAGGCTCACTGCCTGGTGTTACCAGGGCGTGACCGACCGGTCAAACAGGCATGAAGTCTTCCCGCCGGGGCCGCGGACGCCGACGCGGCCCCGGCCTGTGCCCTCAGCTGGGAGGACGGCCGGGGCCGCGTTCTCTGAGCCGCTACCTGCCGGTAGGGCCTTGTGCGTGAATTCACAGCATGACGGCGGGGGGAGCGGGGCAGACCCCGCGCGGCCTCCGCCGCCGTGCTCAGACCGCCTGGGAGGCGACGTACGCGCCGCGCTTCTCGACCGCCATCCGGTACAGCCGGCCGGCCCGGTACGAGGAGCGGACCAGCGGACCGGACATCACGCCGGAGAAGCCGATCTGCTCGGCCTCCTCCTTCAGCTCCACGAACTCCTGCGGCTTCACCCAGCGCTCCACGGGGTGGTGGCGCACCGAGGGGCGCAGGTACTGGGTGATGGTGACCAGCTCGCAGCCGGCGTCGTGCAGCTGCTTCAGCGCCTCGCTGACCTCCTCACGGGTCTCGCCCATGCCGAGGATCAGATTGGACTTGGTGACCAGGCCGACGTCACGGGCCTCGGTGATCACCTTCAGGGAGCGCTCGTAGCGGAAGCCGGGGCGGATCCGCTTGAAGATCCGGGGGACCGTCTCCACGTTGTGCGCGAACACCTCGGGACGGGAGGAGAAGACCTCCGCGAGCTGCTCGGGGACGGCGTTGAAGTCGGGGGCCAGCAGCTCGACCTTGGTGCGGCCCTCGGCGCGGTCCGCGGTCTGCGCGTGGATCTGGCGCACGGTCTCCGCGTACAGCCAGGCGCCGCCGTCCTCCAGGTCGTCGCGGGCGACGCCGGTGATGGTGGCGTAGTTCAGGTCCATCGTGACGACCGACTCGCCCACGCGGCGCGGCTCGTCCCGGTCCAGCGCCTCGGGCTTGCCGGTGTCGATCTGGCAGAAGTCGCAGCGCCGGGTGCACTGGTCGCCGCCGATGAGGAAGGTCGCCTCGCGGTCCTCCCAGCACTCGTAGATGTTGGGGCAGCCGGCTTCCTGGCAGACGGTGTGCAGACCCTCGCTCTTGACCAGGTTCTGCATCTTGGAGTACTCGGGGCCCATTTTCGCCCGGGTCTTGATCCACTCGGGCTTGCGCTCGATGGGGGTCTGGCTGTTGCGGACCTCCAGGCGCAGCATCTTGCGTCCGTCGGGTGCGACTGCGGACACGACCGGCTCCTAGCGATTGATTCTTCGGCGTGGTCAAGCGTACGCCCGTCGATGTGAATGCCCGGAGGGCCCTCAGGCGCCGGACGGGCCGACGGCCGCCGGCGCCTTCCCGACCGCCCTCGGCGTCGGTTCGGCGTTCTCGAGCACGTCCTTCAGGTGGCGCTCCACGACGGGCAGCACGTCCTGGATCGTGAGGTCGCGGCCCAGCTCGTTCGCCAGGGAGGCGACGCCCGCGTCGCGGATGCCGCACGGGATGATCTTGTCGAACCACTTGTTGTCGGGGTTCACGTTCAGCGCGAAACCGTGCATCGTGACGCCCTTGGCGACCCGGATGCCGATCGCCGCGATCTTGCGGTCCTCGCGGCGCTGGCCGGCGTTGGAGGGGGCGTACTCCGGGCCGTTGAGCCGGGGGTCGAACTCCTCGTCGCGCGGCCGCGGGTCGAAGTCCAGGGAGAGGCCTCCCCCGGTCTCCGGCCGGGGGGACCCCCACGACGGGCGCCGCTCGACCGGGTCGCCCAGCACCCACACCCCGCTGCGGCCCTCGATCCGGGTGGTCTCCAGGCCGAACTCCGCGCAGGTGCGGATCAGCGCCTCCTCCAGGCGGCGGACGTGCGCGACCACGTCCACCGGGCGGGGCAGCTTCTGGATCGGGTAGCCCACCAGCTGGCCCGGCCCGTGCCAGGTGATCTTGCCGCCGCGGTCCACGTCGATGACGGGGGTGCCGTCGAGGGGCCGCTCGCTGTCCTCGGTGCGCCGCCCGGCGGTGTAGACGGGCGGGTGCTCCAGCAGGATGACGGTGTCGGGCACCTCGTCGGCGAACCGTGCGGCGTGCACCCGGCGCTGTTCGTCCCAGGCCACCCGGTAGTCCACCGCCCCGTCGCCGAAGCCCATCCGGACGAACCGCAACTCACCCACGGCAAACGCCTCCCTCGAAGGTCGTCAGGCGCGAAACGCGCCCATGCCACTGTACGACCGTTCGACAGCCCTCCGACCGC
Source organism: Streptomyces sp. DH-12 (assembly GCF_002899455.1). Taxonomy (GTDB): domain Bacteria; phylum Actinomycetota; class Actinomycetes; order Streptomycetales; family Streptomycetaceae; genus Streptomyces. The sequence goes on from NZ_PPFB01000001.1 coordinate 5,491,372, forward strand.
CGGCCGCCGGACGGCCGCCCGCGCCCCGCTCGTCAGCTTCGGGTCAATCCTCACACGATCGGATGAATGGCGGTTGATCTCCGCGACCGGGCGCTCACTCTCCGCTACATTCGCGCCGACCGCGCGGCCATAAGGGCTGCTCACAGGCAATCCGGACAGGGCAACAGCCAGAAGGCAGGAGACCGCACCGCAGATGACGGAACGACCCGCGCAGCGCACCCCCAACCGACAGCTCGCCGCGCTCATCGCAGAAGCGGGGTTCTCCAACGCGGGACTCGCCCGTCGCGTGGACCAGCTCGGTCTCGAACACGGGCTCGACCTGAGATACGACAAGACCTCCGTCACCCGCTGGCTGCGCGGACAGCAGCCGCGCGGCACGACCCCGGCGCTGATCGCCGAGGTCTTCACCCGGCGCCTGGGACGCCGGCTCACCGCCCAGGACCTCGGACTGGACGCCTGCGCCCCGGTCTACGCGGGGCTGGAGTTCGCGGCCACCCCCGAGGAGGCCGTCGACATCGTCAGCGGGCTGTGGCGCAAGGACTCCGGCAGCCACGCCGAGCTGCGCAAGATCGCCTTCACCTCGGCGGGTCTGGTGGTGCCCAGCCGGGACTGGCTGATCGGACGGCCCGACGAGAGGGTGGCCCGCGCCGAGCCGGTGCGGGTGCCCGCCCAGGGCCGCCCGCCGGTGCGGCCCGTGACGCCCGCCGGGACCGCCGCCCGCCGGCGCGGGGCGGCCGACCGCGCGCCCGGCCACCGGGTCACCGGGGGCGACATCGCGGCACTGCGCTCCGTCGGCGAGCTCTTCCGCACCCTCGACGACGCGTACGGCGGCGGGCACGCCCGCCAGGCCCTCGTGCGCTACCTGGAGCACGAGCTGGAGCCGATGCTGCGCGGCACCTACGGCGAACAGACGGGGCGCCGGCTGTTCGCCGCCGCGGCCGACCTGACCCGCCTGGCCGGCTGGACCTCGTACGACATCACCGCGCACGGGCTCGCCCAGCGGTACTTCGTCCAGGCGCTCCGGCTGGCACAGGCCGCCGGCGACCGGGCGTACGGCGCCTACGTCCTGGTCACCATGAGCCGCCAGGCCGTCTACCTCGGCCACGGACGGGAGGCCGTGCAGCTCGCCCGGGTCGCCCAGCAGGGCGTGGGCAGCTCGGTCCCGCCCGCCGTCCAGGCCCTGCTGCACGCCGCCGAGGCGCGCGGGCACGCGGTGCTCGGCGAGGTACGGGCCGGCACGGCCGCGCTGGTCCGCGCGGAACGCGCGCTGGACGCGGCACGGCCCGGCGACGAGGTGCCGCACTGGGCGCGCTCCTTCGACGAGGCCCAGCTCGCCGACGAGTTCGGCCACTGCCACCGGGACCTCCAGCAGTTCCGCGCGGCGGCCCAGCACGCCGAACGCTCGCTGCACCTGCGCGCGCCGGGCTACGCCCGCAGCCGCCTGCTCTGCCGCGTCGTCCTCGCCACCGCCCGCCTCGGCCTGGGCGAACTCGACCAGGCCTGCCAGCTCGCGGCGGAGGCGGCCGCCCAGGCGGCGGAGATGCGCTCGGTCCGCGCGGTCGAGTACGTCCGCGACTTCGAACGCCGCCTGGAGCCGTACCGCGACGCGGCCCCGGTCCGCACGTACCGCGACAGGGTGGCGACGACGCCCGCCTGAGGGGGCGGGGACTTCTCGGGCCGCGGGCGACAGCCCTCGCCCGGCTCCCGGGGCGGGGGCGTCGCCTTGCGGCCGGGGCCCGGCACGGCGCGCGCGGGACGCGCCGTGCCCACGGCTTCCGCCCGGTGCGTGGTGCGTGTGCGGGCGCGGGACCGTGGTCGGCGTGGGGTGCGGCCGCCGCACCCCACAGGGCGTGAGGCGGTTCTCGGGGCGGACCGGGCGCGGCACGGAGGAGCCGCCGGCCCGGGCGGGACGTGCCCAGCCGGTCCGGGAGCGCGCCGCGCGGGACCACGCGGCGTCCCGAGCGCCGATGGGCGTGCCGGGCGCGCCTCTTCCCAGGGGGCGCCCGAAGTGGAAGGCACCCGCCGAGGGTGTGTTCACCGTCGGCGGGCGCCGGTTCATGGGGCCTGCCCGGCACGGGGGTCAGGCTGCCCGGACCGTGGGGAGGGGGTCGGCCGTGTGCAGCGGGCGGCCCGCTCCCAGGTCGGTCAGGAGGGCGGTGGCCGCGCGGTCGGCGGAGCGGAGGGCGCCCTGGACCGTGCCGCTGTCGCGGTGGTCGCCGCAGACGTACAGGCCGGCCAGGAGCCGTACCGGACGGTGCAGGTCGTGCGGCGGGCGCATCGCCGGGACCGCGTCGGCGGTGTGCCGTACCGCCAGCGTCTCCCACCGCGCCGTCGGCACCCCGTACAGCCGCGCCAGGTGCATCCGCACGGCCGTGTCGGTGTCCGCCGTGGCCGGGCCGAGGACCGTGGAGGTCACCAGCGTGCGGCCGGCCGGGGCGCGGGACGGGTCGACCGCGCTGACGAGCGCCGTGTGCGCCACCGGCCCGCCCCGGTCCGCGTCCAGCAGCAGCGAGGTGTCCGTGCCGGGCGGCTCGTCGGTGGTGTGGTGCACCACCGTCACCGGGTGGAAGTCCGGCACCCGCAGCCCCGGCAGCAGTTCCGCGGCGGCCCGCGCGCCGGTCGCCACCAGCACCGCCGCGCACCGGAACTCCCCGTGCTCCGCGGTGGTCACCGACGTCGTCGACACGGAGGTGACCCGCACCCCCGTGCGCACCGTGCCCGGCGGCAGCGCCCGCGCCAGCAGCCGCGGCAGCGCCTCCGTCCCGCCCTCCGGCAGACACAGCCGTCCGCTCGCGAAGTCCCGCAGGGCGAGGTCCGCCGGCCTGCTGGACGTGGTGAGCTCCGGGTCGCACAACAGGGCGGCGAGCAAGGGGCGCAGGAAGCCGTCGACGGTGCGGGCGGGCAGGCCCCGGCCGTGCAGCGCCTCGGCGGCGGTCGTCTCGGGGCGGGCCAGCAGCCGCTCCGCCGACGTGCCCGCCAGCCGGTTCAGCGCGGCCCCCAGCCGGGCCTGGTCCAGTGCCGTGCCCAGCGGGGCGCCGCCCCGGTTGCGGGGCACGGACACCTGCCGTCCGGGCACCGCCGCGGGCCTGCGCGGCCCCGGCAGCGGGGCGCTCGCCAGGGCGCGCACCGCGTGGAGTGTGCTCCTCGCGCTCCGTGCTCCCCGTGCGCGCCGGGTGCCCGCCCGCGTCCCGGCACGATGATGTCGCCCGTCGCTGTGCAGCAGGACACCGGGCGCGAACGGCCGCAGCACCAGGTCCTCCAGCCCCGGGGTGACGTGCAGTTCGGCGCATGCCGTGGACAGCAGCCGGCCGACTCTGTCCAGACGGAAGCCGTCGACCTGCTCGGTCGCCATGCGGCCCCCCACCTCATGGGCGGCCTCCAGGACGACGGTGGACATTCCTGCGCTGGTCAGTCGTCGTGCCGCGGAGAGTCCGGCCACCCCGGCTCCCACGACGACGACGTCCGCCTGGTACGTGGGCTCTAGCACGTGCCCCTCCTCGAGGTTGCGCGGGCGCTGGAGACGTCATGCCCTCAACAGGCCCCAGGGATACCCGAGTTCGGCTCGAGGTTAGGTCTGTGCCCGGTCGCCGGGTCAGGCGCGCACGCACCGTGCACGGGCGCACGACGGTCGCATACGCGCCCCGTGCCGGCACGATCCGGTGGCAGAGGGGTCAGAGGAGGTCGCTGCCCGGTGCCGTCAGGCCGCGCCCGTGCGCGGTCGCCCCCACGGCGTCCCTCACAGCGCCGCCCTGACCGCCCCCTCGATCCGCGGGAAGGCGAACCGGAACCCCGACTCCAGCAGCCGCGTGGGCACCACCCGCGCGCTTCCCAGCACGTCCCCCGCCATCTCGCCGAGCACCGTCCGCAGCACCGGCGCCGGCACCGCGAACACGGCGGGACGCCTGAGGACGTGCGCCATCGCCGCGGTGATCTCACGGTTCGTCAGCGGCTCGGGGGCCGTCAGGTTGAACGGCCCGGACAGCCCCTCGGAGTCCAGGAGATGCCGCAGCGCCGCCACCTCGTCGTGCAGCGCGATGTACGACCAGTACTGCCGCCCGTTCCCGAGCCGCCCGCCCAGACCGGCCCGGAACAGCGGGAACAGCCGCCCCCACGCCCCGCCCCCGCGCGCCACCACGAGCCCGGTGCGCGCGAACACGGTCCGCACGCCCGCCTCCCGGGCCGGCGCCGCGGCGGCCTCCCACTCCACGCACACCTCCGGCAGGAACCCCTCGCCCGGAGGCGCGCTCTCGTCCACCGCCCGGTCGCCGGTCTCGCCGTAGTAGCCGATCGCGCTGCCGTTCAGGAACACCCGCGGCCGGGCGTCCTCGGGCAGCCCGGCGACCGCCTCGGCGAGCGCGGTCGTCCCCCGCACCCGGCTGGAGCGGATCAGCTCCTTGTACGCGTCCGTCCAGCGCCGGTCGCCCACCCCGGCGCCCGCCAGGTTCACCACCGCGTCGCACCCGGCGAGCCCCGCCGCGTCCACGGCGCCCCGCCCGGGGTCCCAGCGGACCTCGTCCGCCGACCGGGGCGCCCGGCGCACCAGCCGCACCACCGTGTGCCCGTCCGCCGTCAGCGACCGCACCAGGGCGGAGCCGATCAGTCCGGACGCCCCGGCCACCGCGATCCGCGCATGTTCCATGGCGTCCATCCTGCCCCGGTCACGAAGATATTCACGGTGGGGACGCCACGTGGAGCCGTAGAGTGACGCGCATGCCGGAACCGCTCATACGTCCCGCCCGCCCCGACGACGAGGACGCCCTGGCCCGTCTGGACCGGGAGACCTGGTCGCCGCTGCACGAGGTCCGGCCGGCGCCGCCCGGACCCGACGAGCCCTTCTTCCGCCCGACGTGCGGCCCGGACGCCCATCTCGTCGCCGAGCACGACGGACGGGCCGTCGGCTACGTCCGGCTCCTGCGGCCCACGGCCCTGGAGTCCCACGCGCACGTGCTGCAGATCTGCGGCCTGGCCGTCGCGGCGGAGGCCCGCGGCAAGGGCGCCGGCCGGGCGCTGGTGCGGGCCGCCGTCGCCGAGGCCCGCCGCCGGGGAGCCCGCCGGATCACCCTGCGGGTCCTCGGCCCCAACACCGTCGCCCGCACGCTGTACGCGTCCGAGGGCTTCGCCGTGGAGGGCGTGCTGCCCGGCGAGTTCCACGTCGGCGGCCGCTACGTCGACGACGTCCTGATGGGGCGGAGCCTCCTCTGACCGGCGGCTCCCGCTACGACGTCACCGGCTGCCCCGTGTCCACCGGCGCGGTCGCCGTGGCCGCCCGCGCGGCCTCGTCCGCCACCTCGTCCGCCGTCAGCACGTACCCCGTCTCCGCGTCCGAGGTGGACCGCGCGAACACCACGCCGAACACCCGCCCGTCGGTGGTCAGCAGCGGACCGCCGGAGTTGCCGGGCCGGACCGTGGAGCGGATCGAGTAGATCTCCCGGGTGACCGGGGCGTCGTTGTAGATGTTCTGCCCCCGCGCCTGCACCCGCGCCGCGACCGTCGCCGCCTGCAGATTCAGGTCGCCGTCCTGCGGATAGCCCGCCACCACCGCCGCCGCGCCCCGCCCGGCGTCGTCGTCGAAGGCCAGCACCGGCGCCCGCAGATCCGGCACGTACAGCACGGCCACGTCCGTCCGCGGGTCGAACAGCACCACCCGCGCCTCGTACGTCCGTCCGACCCCGCCCACCCGCACGGTGGGCTCGTCGATGCCCGCCACCACGTGCGCGTTGGTCATCACGCGCTCCCGCGCGTACACGAACCCGCTGCCCTCGCGGCCCTGGACGCCGGCGACCCCCTCGACCTTCACCGTGCTGCGCTGCGCCGCGCGGGTGGCGGCCGCCGTGACGTTGTCCCCGGTCGGCGCGGCGACCTCCGCGGCCGACTCGTTCTCGAACGGGTTGAACACCTGCGGGAAACCCGCCTCGGTCAGCGCCGACGTGGCCCGCGAGAACCAGGCCGGCGTGGTGTCCGGCATCGCGTCCTGCACCGCGCCGAGCAGCCGCGAGTCCCGGATCGCCGACGTGACCAGCGGCGACGAGGACGCGCCCAGCACGCTCGCCGCCACCCACGCCACGATCAGCACCGCCACCGCGTTCGCCGCGGCCCCGCCGACCCCGTCCGCCGCCCGCAGCGGCCCCCGGTCCAGCTCCCGGCGCAGCCGCAGCCCCAGCCGCCCCGCCAGTTCGTGCCCCACCACGGCCGGCAGCAGCACCGTGACCACCGCCGTCACCGTCGCCCGCGTCGTCCCCGGCGTCACCAGGTCCATCACCCACGGCAGGATCCACACGCCGGCGACCGCGCCGCCCACGAAACCGGCCAGGGACACACAGCCGGCGACCAGCCCGCGCCGGTGACCGGACGCCGCATAGGCCAGGACGACCAGCATCAGCAGGATGTCGAGCAGATCCACGCACGCCGCCTTTCTCTCGGGACCACCGACCCTCAATACGGGGCCCGGGGGCCCGGTGATCAGCCACGCGCCGCCCGGACGCGGGGAGGGCGCCCGCGAGGCGCGCGTGCACCGGGAGAACGTCACGCACCGGGACGATGGTTCCACCGGCTGTCCACCGACTGGCAGAGCAGATGTCGCGCGCCTCGCCGGCCGCACCCACAGTGAGACCATGCGTGTCCCCAGGAGACCGCGCGGCGCGCGGAAACCCCGCCCGCCCCGGATACCCGGCGGGCCCGGCCGCACGCGGCTGCCCCGGGCGGTCACCGCGCCCCTCGGCTTCGTCCCGGGCGCGGCCGCCGCCGTCGCGCTGGTGCTGAGCGCCCAGGGCGTGGAACGGGCCGCCGAGTCCGCCGCCCGGGCCGCCGCCCGTCCCGCGCCCGCCTTCCACGCGCCCCGGCCGGACATCGTGCCGCGCGCGGCATGGCTCGGCGACGCGGCCCGCGACCAGCCCCCGCCGCGCTACGACGACCAGGTCGTCGCCGTGTTCCTCCACCACACCGACTCGCCCAACGGGTACGACTGCGCCGACGCCCCCGGCATCATCCGGGCGCTGTACGAGGGGCAGACCCAGGGGCGGGACTGGGACGACCTCGGCTACAACTTCGTCGTCGACCGCTGCGGCACCGTCTACGAGGGCCGCGCGGGCGGCGCCGACCGTCCCGTCACCGGCGCCCACACCCAGGGCTTCAACCACCGCACCGCCGGCATCGCCGCCCTCGGCACCTTCACCGAGGGCACGGAGGTACCGGACGTGATGCTGCGCGCGATCGCCGCGGTGACCGCCTGGAAGCTCGGCCCCTCCGGCACCGACCCGCGCGCCGAGGTGCGGCTGGTCTCCAGCAACGGCGGCAGCCGGTACGCGGCCGGCACCACCGCCACCCTGCCCGCCGTCGCGGGGCACAGCGACGGCTACATGACCGACTGCCCGGGCGCCGCCCTGCACGCGCGGCTCCCGGAGATCAGGGACCTCGCGGCCCGTCTCCAGGGCCGCGACGCCGGAACCGGCCCCGGCCGGGACGCCGGCACCGACACACGACGCGTCACCGCGACGGACGACGCACGGAACGAAGAGCTGAGCCCATGAGCGACACCCCTGACCGAAGTACCACGTGGGCGGACGCCCTGCGCCGCCCCTGGACCGCGCTGTGCGCCGCGGCGGCCGTCGTCCTCGGACCCGCGGCCTCCACGGCCACCGCCCTCATGCAGGCCAACGCGGCCCCTCTGCGCCACGCGCCGAGCCCCCACCGGCGTCTGTGACCGGCGCCCGGCGTCCGCGCCCTGCGGCTCGGTCCCCGCGGAACCTCTCCCACAGCCGCGGGCAGCGCGCGGCGAGCAGCGCCTCGTCCTCGAGGTCGAGCGGCGTGCCCTCCGGCTCCGCCGGAGCCGGGGGGAGGCCGAGGTCGGGCATCACCAGCCCGGTGAGCTGCTCGTACGCCTCGTCGGCCGCGTAGCCGAGATCCTCGCCGTCGCCGTCGGTCTCCTCGTCGAAGTCGCCGAGCAGCCCGGCCAGCGCGTCCGGGTCGTGCAGCACGCCCTCGAACACCTCGCGGCCCTGGCCGATCAGCCAGCACCGGAAGAAGTCGAAGGCGTCGTCGCTCGCCCCGTCCAGCAGCACCCACGCGGCGCCCCACAGGTCCCAGCGGTAGGCACGCCGGTAGCGCGCCTCGAAGTGACGGGCGAAGTCCAGCACGGCCTCGGGGTCCAGCAGCACGAGCCGCTCCACGAGCAGATCGGCCTGCTCCCCGGGATCCCCCTCGGCGTCCTCCCGAGCCCCGTCCACCAACGCCCAGAACTCCGTCTCGTCCATCACGACAACCAGCATCGCCCCGCGCTCCTCCAGGGGCGCGGGGAACTGCGCAAACGGGGGTCCGGGGGCGAAGCCCCGGGGACGGGAGGGGGAGGGGCGGAGGGGGCGAACAAAACGAACGCGCGCCTCCGGCACCTCACTCCCGGTACAGCCGCACCGACCGCTCCGCCTCGGAGGCGAAGAACTCCCGCAACGACACCGGCTCCACCACCTCCACCTCCGCCCCCAGCGAAGCCAACTGCACCCGCGCCACCTCCTCCGACTCCACCGGCAGCTTCACGGTGACCCGCTCCCCGTCCCCCGGCTCCGCCACCCCCTCCAGCGCCTCCCGCGCCGACAGGGGGTCCACCGCGTACGGCAGCCTCCGCATCCCCTCCGCCGTCAGCCGCACCACCACGTCCGCCCGCAGGATCGACCGCGCGAACTGCTCCGCCCGCTCCTCCCAGAACGCGGGCAACTCGAAGTCCTCCGCCCGCTCGAACCGCTCCTCGCCCGGCTCCACCGCCGTGAACCGGTCGATCCGGTACACCCGGAAGGAGTCCCGCCCCGCGACCCGCGCGCACAGGTACCAGACGCCCGCCTTCAGCACGAGCCCGTACGGCTCCAGCTCCCGCTCCACCTCGCGCCGTCGCCCGCCCGCCCCGCGCCGGTAGCGGGCGGTGATGCGCCGGTCGTCCCACACCGCGTCCGCCACGACCGGCAGCAGCTCCGGCGTCTCCGGCTCGCGGAACCAGTTCGGCGCGTCCAGGTGGAACCGCTGCGCGGCCGTCCGGGAGGCGTCCCGCAGCGACGGCAGCAGCGCGGCGGACACCTTCAGCCGGGCCGCCGAGGCCACGTCCTCCAGGCCCATCTCGCGCAGCGCGCCCGGCACCCCGGACAGGAACAGCGCCTCCGCCTCGCTGCGGGCCAGCCCCGTCAGCCGGGTCCGGTACCCGCCGACCAGCCGGTAGCCGCCGATCCGCCCCCGGTCCGCGTACACCGGCACGCCCGCCTCGGACAGGGCCTGCGCGTCCCGGGTGACCGTCCGCTCCGACACCTCCAGCTCCCGGGCCAGTTCGGCGGCGGTCATGGAGGGCCGGGACTGCAGCAGCAGCACCATCTTGATCAATCGGGCAGCACGCATGCGCCCATCATGCAAGAGGCCCCCGCCGCCCCGCGCGCACGCGTGACGACGGGGGCTCCCCGCGATCCGGGTTCTACAGGCCGTACTTCTCCCGGGCCTCCTTCACCGCGGTGGCCTGCACCTCGCCGCGGCGGGCGAGCTGGGCCAGGGCCGCGACGACGATGGACTCGGCGTCCACGCCGAAGTGGCGGCGGGCCGCCTCACGGGTGTCCGACAGACCGAAGCCGTCGGCGCCGAGCGAGGTGTAGTCCTGCTCGACCCACTGCGCGATCTGGTCCGGGACCTGGCGCATGTAGTCGGACACCGCCAGCACCGGGCCGTCGGCGCCCTGGAGCGCCTGCCGGACGTACGGCACCCGCTCCTCGCCGCGCAGCAGGGCCTCGTCGGCCTCCATCGCGTCGCGCCGCAGCTCGGTCCACGAGGTGGCGGACCACACGTCGGCGGCCACGCCCCACTCCTCGGCGAGCATCGCCTGCGCCTTCAGCGCCCAGTGGATCGCCGTGCCGGAGCCCAGCAGCTGGATGCGCGGGGCGTTGGCGGCGGGGGACAGGCCCGCGGACTCCGCCGTGTTGAAGCGGTACAGGCCCTTGACGATGCCCTCGTCGATGCCGTCCGCCTGCGGCTTCGCGGGCTGCGGCAGCGGCTCGTTGTAGACGGTCAGGTAGTAGAAGACGTCCTGGTCCTCGCCCGGCTTCGCCTCGCCGAACATCCGGCGCAGACCCTCCTTGACGATGACCGCGATCTCGTACGCGAACGCCGGGTCGTACGTCAGGGCGGCCGGGTTGGTCGCCGCGATGACGGGGGAGTGGCCGTCGGCGTGCTGGAGGCCCTCACCGGTCAGCGTGGTGCGGCCCGCGGTGGCGCCGACCAGGAAGCCGCGGCCGAGCTGGTCGCCGAGCTGCCACATCTGGTCACCGGTGCGCTGCCAGCCGAACATCGAGTAGTAGATGTAGAACGGGATCATCGTCTCGCCGTGCGTCGCGTACGACGTCGAGGCGGCGATGAACTCGGCCATGGCGCCGGCCTCGGTGATCCCCTCGTTGAAGATCTGGCCGTTCTTGGCTTCCTTGTAGTACATCAGCTGGTCACGGTCGACCGGCTCGTACGTCTGGCCCATCGGCGAGTAGATGCCGAGGGACGGGAAGAGGCTCTCCATGCCGAAGGTGCGCGCCTCGTCGGGGACGATCGGCACCCAGCGCCTGCCGGTCTCCTTGTCGCGGACCAGGTCCTTGACCAGGCGGACGAACGCCATCGTGGTGGCCACGTTCTGCGAGCCGGAGCCCTTGTCGAAGGCGGTGAACGCCTTGTCGGCAGGCTGCGGCAGCGGCGCGACCGGGTGCACCCGGCGGGCCGGGGCGGGACCGCCGAGGGCGGCGCGGCGCTCCTGGAGGTAGCGGACCTCGGGGGAGTCGGCGCCCGGGTGCGCGTAGGGCACCACGCCGTCGGTGAACCGGGAGTCCGGGATCGGCAGCTCCAGGCGGTCGCGCATCGCCTTGAACTCGTCCACCGTCAGCTTCTTCATCTGGTGGTTGGCGTTCTTCGAGGCGAAGCCCTCACCGAGGGTGTGGCCCTTGACGGTCTGCGCCAGGATCACGGTCGGCGCGCCCTTGTGGGAGAGCGCGGCCCTGTACGCGGCGTACACCTTGCGGGGCTCGTGGCCGCCGCGGGAGACGTGGAAGCACTCCAGGATCTTGTCGTCGCTGAGCAGCTTCGCCATCTCGACGAGCGCCGGGTCCTTGCCGAAGAAGTCCTCGCGGATGTAGGCGGCGTCACGCGTCTGGTACGTCTGCACCTGCGCGTCCGGCACCTCGCGGAGGCGGCGGACCAGGGCGCCCGTGGTGTCGAGCCGGAACAGCTCGTCCCAGGCGGTGCCCCACAGCGTCTTGATGACGTTCCAGCCGGCGCCGCGGAACTGGGCCTCCAGCTCCTGCACGATCTTGAAGTTGGCGCGGACCGGGCCGTCGAGGCGCTGCAGGTTGCAGTTGACGACGAAGGTCAGGTTGTCCAGCTGCTCGCGGGCGGCCAGGGTGAGCGCGGTCGTCGACTCGGGCTCGTCCATCTCGCCGTCGCCGAGGAACGCCCACACGTGGGAGTCGGAGACGTCCTTGATGCCGCGGTTGGTCAGGTAGCGGTTGAAGCGCGCCTGATAGATCGCGGAGATCGGGCCGAGGCCCATCGACACGGTGGGGAACTCCCACAGCCAGGGCAGGCGCCGCGGGTGCGGGTAGGACGGCAGACCGTTGCCGCCGGCCTCGCGGCGGAAGTTGTCGAGCTGCTCCTCGCTGATCCGGCCGTCGAGGAAGGCGCGGGCGTAGATGCCGGGGGAGGCGTGGCCCTGGATGTAGAGCTGGTCGCCGGAGCCGTCCCCCTCCTTGCCGCGGAAGAAGTGGTTGAAGCCGGTCTCGTAGAGCCACGCGGCCGAGGCGAAGGTGGCGATGTGGCCGCCGACGCCGTACTTGCTGCCACGGGTCACCATCGCCGCCGCGTTCCAGCGGTTCCAGGCGGTGATGCGCTGCTCCATCGCCTCGTCGCCGTCCACGGCGGGCTCGGCCGCGGTGGGGATGGTGTTGACGTAGTCGGTCTCGAGCAGCTTGGGCAGCGCGACGCCGGCGCCCTCGGCACGCTCCAGCGTACGGCGCATCAGGTACGCGGCACGGTGCGGCCCGGCCGCCGCGGCAACGGCGTCCAGGGAGGCCTGCCACTCGGCGGTCTCCTCGGGGTCGCGGTCCGGGAGCTGGTCGAGCTCGCTCGGCTGGATGGCGTTGGGGTCGGTCATGTCGCCGCCTTCCTCAGTCGAAGGGGGTGCCCTCAAAGGGTTCGGGGGTGCCCTTGGTCTTTGGCAGGACAGGGCTGTGGACTTCGGTGGAAGTCCGCAGGCGACAATAACTCCGTGATCGATGATCGATCAAAGGGTTGAGGGGCAAAATCTCTTGATCTGGAGAAAGTCGGCACGGGGTGCCTTCGGCGGTGGCACGCGGTGACGGCGATGCGGCGGGTCCGCGCAGGTGAGAGGGGTGTCGCGCGTGGGAGCGCGGGGCCCGCAGGCGGGACGACCGCGGGCCGGTGGAGCCGACCGCGCAGTTCCCCGCGCCCCTTCAGGCGCGGGGCGCGCACCCCAGTACGTGCGACTTGACCAGTTCCGCGATGCGCGGGTCGCGGCGGCGGAACGCCGCGACCAGTTCCTCGTGCTCCTCCGCGTAGGACTGCTGCACGGTGCCCAGCCACCGTATCGACAGCGCCGTGAACACCTCGATCCCCAGCCCCTCCCACGTGTGCAGCAGCACCGAGTTCCCCGCCGCCCGCACCAGCTCCCGGTGGAACGCCACCGTGTGCCGCACCTGCGCGGTCCCGTCGGACAGCCGGTCCGCCTCGTACAGCGCGGCCACGTGCGGCTCCAGCGCCGAGCAGTCCTCCGCCAGCCGCCCCGCCGCCAGCTCCGCCGCGATCGCCTCCAGACCGGCCCGGACCGGGTAGCTCTCCTCCAGGTCGGCCGCGGTCAGGTTCCGCACCCGCACGCCCTTGTTCGGCGCCGACTCGATCAGCCGCAGCGACTCCAGCTCGCGCAGCGCCTCCCGCACGGGCGTCTGGCTGACCTCCAGCTCGGTCGCGATGCGCCGCTCCACGATCCGCTCGCCCGGCTTCCAGCGCCCGCTGATGATCCCTTCCAGGATGTGCTCGCGGATCTGTTCGCGCAGCGAGTGGACGACGGGCGCGGTCATGACGGGCTCCTTAGCGGGGCCCGCGGGCCCCCGGGGGGCTTTGACGAATAGACAATACGGCCGGGAACCCGCCCGGGTGGGGCGCGCGGGGGCGCTCTCGCCCAGGTGAGACGAGACTTACACGCCCCATGTGACGGTGCCCCCGCCCGGAAGCCGCGAGGGCTTCCGGACGGGGGCACCGAGGGACCTGATCAGCGGTCCGTGGTCACCGCCCGGTTCACAGACCGAGCTCGACCTCGAACTCGCCGGCCTCCAGGATCGCCTTGACCGCCGTCAGGTAACGGGCCGCGTCGGCGCCGTCCACCAGGCGGTGGTCGTAGGAGAGGGTCAGGTAGGTCATGTCGCGGACGCCGATGACCGTGCCCTCCTCGGTCTCGATGACGGCCGGACGCTTGACCGTGGCGCCGATGCCGAGGATCGCGACCTGGCCCGGCGGCACGATGATCGTGTCGAAGAGCGCGCCGCGCGACCCGGTGTTGGAGATGGTGAAGGTCGCGCCGGACAGCTCGTCCGGGGTGATCTTGTTGCCGCGGACCTTGCCCGCCAGCTCCGCCGTGGCCTTGGCGATGCCGGCGATGTTGAGGCCGCCGGCGTTCTTGATGACCGGGGTCATCAGGCCCTTCTCGGAGTCCACCGCGATACCGATGTTCTCGGTGTCGAAGTAGGTGATGGTTCCCTCGGCCTCGTTGATCTTGGCGTTGATGACCGGGTGGGCCTTCAGCGCCTGGGCCGCGGCCTTGACGAAGAACGGCATCGGGGAGAGCTTGACGCCCTCGCGCGCCGCGAACGCGTCCTTGGCCCGGGCGCGCAGCTTCATCAGACGGGTGACGTCGACCTCGACGACCGAGGACAGCTGGGCCTGCTCGTGCAGGGCCTTGACCATGTTGTCGCCGATGACCTTGCGGATCCGCGGCATCTTCACGGTCTGGCCGCGCAGCGGGGACGCCTCCAGCGCCGGGGCCTTCTTCGAGGCGGCCGGAGCGGCGGCGGCCGGGGCCGGCGCGGCGGCCTTGGCCGCCTCGGCGGCGGCGAGCACGTCCTGCTTGCGGATGCGGCCGCCGACGCCGGTGCCCTTGACGGTGGACAGGTCGACGCCGTTCTCGGCGGCGAGCTTGCGCACCAGCGGGGTCACGTAGGCGCCGTCGTCCGAGCCCTTGGCGGCGGCCGGGGCCTCAGCCGCGGGAGCCTGCGGGGCCGGAGCCGCCGGAGCCGGGGCGGGAGCGGCCGGCTGCGGAGCCGGAGCCGGGGCGGCCTGCTGCGGAGCCGGGGCCGGGGCGGGGGCGGCCGGCTGCGGGGCCGGAGCCGCCTGCTGCGGGGCCGGAGCCGCCTGCTGCGGGGCCGGAGCCGGCGTGGGCTCCGGAGCCGGGGCCGGCTCGGGCTGCGCGGGGGCCGGCTCGGGCTGCGCCGGGGCGGCCGGGGCCTCCTGGGCGGGGGCGGCGGCCGGAGCGGCGCCGGCCTCGCCGATGACGGCGAGCTTCGCGCCGACCTCGGCGGTCTCGTCCTCGCCGACCACGATCTCCAGCAGGGTGCCGGACGCGGGGGCGGGGATCTCGGTGTCGACCTTGTCGGTGGACACCTCGAGCAGCGGCTCGTCGGCCTCGACGGTGTCGCCCACCGACTTCAGCCAGCGGGTGACGGTGCCCTCGGTGACGGACTCGCCGAGCGCCGGCAGGACCACGTCGGTGCCCTGCGCGGAACCGCCGCCGGACGAGGCCTCGGCGGTGGGCGCCGGGGCCGGGGCGGTCTGCTCGGTGGACGGCTGGGCCTGCGGCTCCGGCGCGGGGGCCGGCGGGGCCGCCTGCTCGGCGGCGGGCGCCTCGGCGGCGGCGGGGGCGCCGCTGCCGTCGTCGATCAGGGCCAGCTCGGCGCCGACCTCGACCGTCTCGTCCTCGGCGACCTTGATGGAGGACAGCACGCCGGAGGCGGGGGCCGGGATCTCGGTGTCGACCTTGTCGGTGGACACCTCGAGCAGCGGCTCGTCGGCCTCGACGCGCTCGCCCTCGGCCTTCAGCCAGCGGGTGACAGTGCCCTCGGTGACGCTCTCGCCGAGCGCCGGAAGGGTTACGGAAACCGCCATGGTTTCGGTTGCTCCTTAGAAGTGCGGAAGTCTGTGTCGTCGCGCCCGGTGACTGAGGGCGTCAGTCGTGGGAGTGGAGGGGCTTGCCGGCCAGGGCCAGGTGGGCCTCGCCGAGCGCCTCGTTCTGCGTCGGGTGGGCGTGGATGAGCTGGGCCACCTCGGCCGGCAGCGCCTCCCAGTTGTAGATCAGCTGGGCCTCGCCGACCTGCTCGCCCATACGGTCGCCGACCATGTGGACGCCGACCACCGCACCGTCCTTGACCTGGACGAGCTTGATCTCGCCCGCGGTCTTCAGGATCTTGCTCCTGCCGTTGCCCGCCAGGTTGTACTTCAGAGCGACGACCTTGTCCGCGCCGTAGATCTCCTTGGCCTTGGCCTCGGTGATGCCGACGGAGGCGACCTCCGGGTGGCAGTACGTCACCCGCGGGACACCGTCGTAGTCGATCGGGACGGTCTTCAGACCGGCCAGCCGCTCCGCGACCAGGATGCCCTCGGCGAAGCCGACGTGCGCGAGCTGGAGCGTCGGGACGAGGTCGCCGACGGCGGAGATCGTCGGGACGTTCGTCCGCATGTACTCGTCGACCAGGACGTAGCCGCGGTCCATCGCGACCCCGGCCTCCTCGTAGCCCAGGCCCTGCGAGACCGGGCCGCGGCCGACGGCGACGAGCAGGACCTCGGCCTCGAACTCCTTGCCGTCCGCCAGGGTGACCTTGACACCGTCCTGGGTGTACTCGGCCTTCTCGAAGAAGGTGCCCAGGTTGAACTTGATGCCGCGCTTGCGGAACGCGCGCTCGAGCAGCTTGGAGCTGTTCTCGTCCTCGACCGGGACGAGGTGCTTCATGCCCTCGATGATCGTGACGTCGGTGCCGAACGACTTCCACGCGGACGCGAACTCGACCCCGATGACGCCGCCGCCCAGGACGATCGCGGACTTGGGCACGCGGTCCAGGACCAGGGCGTGGTCGGAGGAGATGATCCGGTCGCCGTCGATCTCCAGGCCCGGCAGCGACTTCGGCACGGAGCCGGTCGCCAGCAGGACGTGGCGGCCCTGGACGCGCTGGCCGTTCACGTCGACGGAGGTGGGGGAGGACAGCCGGCCCTCGCCCTCGATGTAGGTGACCTTGCGGGAGGCGATCAGCCCCTGGAGACCCTTGTACAGGCCGGCGATGACGTCGTCCTTGTACTTGTGGACGGCCGCGATGTCGATGCCCTCGAAGGTGGCCTTCACACCGAACTGCTCGCTCTCGCGGGCCTGGTCGGCGATCTCACCCGCGTGCAGCAGGGCCTTGGTGGGGATGCATCCGTTGTGCAGGCAGGTACCGCCGACCTTGCCCTTCTCGATCAGGGCGACGTCCAGGCCCAGCTGCGCCCCGCGCAGGGCCGCGGCGTACCCACCGCTGCCACCGCCGAGGATCACTAGGTCGAAAACGGTGCTGGCGTCGTTCGCCACGTCACGTCCTCCATGCATTGCGCCACGCCGGTCTCCAGTGACCGGTCGGCGGCTGGTGTCCGGCCGCTCTATGTTCTCGGCCCTTGTGTGGGGCCCTGTCCTGCCGAGCCCTATCCTCGCACTTGTCGGGGCCGTACGAGACGCCGGGCCGTGGTGTGAGACGTCCCACTCCCCGGTGACGGGGCCCCGTCGCACCCGCGCACGAGGCCCGTCACCCGAAGACGCGTCAGCTCAGCTCGCCGGCGGCGGCCCGCTCCGCCAGCCGCACCAGCGTGCGCACCGCGCTGCCCGTCCCGCCCTTGGGCGTGTAGCCGAAGGGACCGCCCTCGTTGAAGGCCGGGCCCGCGATGTCGAGGTGGGCCCAGGTGATGCCCTCGCCGACGAACTCGCGCAGGAACAGGCCGGCGACCAGGCCGCCGCCCATCCGCTCGCCCATGTTGGCGATGTCGGCGGTCGCCGACTCCATGCCCTTGCGCAGGTGCTCCGGCAGCGGCATCGGCCAGGCCGGCTCGCCCGCCTCCTCGGCGGCCTCGTGCACCGCGGCGCGGAAGTCGTCGTCGTTGGCCATGATGCCGAAGGTGCGGCTGCCCAGCGCCAGCATCATGGCGCCGGTCAGGGTCGCCACGTCCACGATGGCGTCCGGCTTCTCCTGCGAGGCCGCCCACAGCGCGTCCGCCAGGACCAGCCGGCCCTCGGCGTCGGTGTTGAGCACCTCGACGGTCTTGCCGCTGTACATGCGCAGCACGTCGCCCGGGCGGGTCGCCGAGCCGGAGGGCATGTTCTCGGCCAGCGCCAGCCAGCCGGTGACGTTGACCTCCAGACCGAGGCGGGCGGCGGCGACGACCGCGGCGAACACGGCGGCGGCGCCGCTCATGTCGCACTTCATCGTCTCGTTGTGGCCGGCCGGCTTGAGGGAGATGCCGCCCGAGTCGTAGGTGATGCCCTTGCCGACCAGGGCGAGGTGCTTCTTCGCCTTGGACGAGGTGTACGACAGCTTCACCAGGCGCGGACCCGAGGCGGAGCCGGCGCCGACGCCGAGGATGCCGCCGTAGCCGCCCTTGGCGAGGGCCTTCTCGTCGAGCACCTGCACCTTGATGCCGTGCTCCTTGGCCACCGCCTGGGCGACCGCCGCGAACGCCTCGGGGTTGAGGTCGTTCGGCGGGGTGTTGATCAGGTCGCGGGCGCGGTTGAGCTCCTCGGACACGGCGACGGCGCGCTCGAGGGCCGCCTTGAACGCCTTGTCGCGGGACTTGCCGCCGAGCAGCACGGCCTCGGCGAGCGGGCCCTTGCCGTTCTTGCCGCTCTTCGCGTCGCCCTTGTCCTTGTACGCGTCGAAGGAGTACGCGCCGAGCAGCACGCCCTCGGCGACCGCGCCGGCGTCGGCGGCGGCCGCCACGGGCAGCGCGAACGCGGCCTTCCTGGTGCCGGCGAGGGCACGGGCGGCGACGCCGGCCGCCTTGCGGAGCGCCTCGGCGTCGTAGCCGGAGCCCTCCTCGGGCCGGGCGCCGAGGCCCACCGCCACCACGAGCGGCGCCTTGAGGCCGGCCGGCGCGGGGAGCTTGGTCACCTCGCCCTCGGCACCGGACGCGCCGAGGGTCTCCAGAACACCGGCCAGGTTGCCGTCGTACGCCTGGTCCACGGCCTCGGCGCCCGGTGCGACGACGGGTCCCCCGGGCTTGGACGCGGAGCCCTTGGCGACACCGATCACGATCGCGTCGGCGCGCAGGCCGGCGACCGCGGCGGTGCTGAGAGTCAGAGCAGTCACGGTGGTGAATTCTCGCTTCCGATGTGAAGTTTCAGTGGCCGAAGGGTGTGGGTCGACCGGGCCCGGCAGCCGACCCTAATCGTGACGTCCGGGTGCGGTCCCGTCGGGGCCTCCCCCGGTGCGGCGAACACTCGGCTCCGAGCCTACGCGCGTGTGCGCCCGCTCTCATGGCCGGTGCGCACCCGCCCCGGCGCGGCGGGTGCGCACCGGCGGGCCGGGAACGCCCCGTGCCGGCCGTGCGGTGTCCGGATAGGGACCCGGGGTGCGGACGGCTGAGCGATCATGGGGGTGCCGCCGCGCCGCCGGGGCGCGGACGGCCGTGAGCCCTGAGGGAGCGTCCGGTGAGAAGAGCGCGTGCGGTGGCCGTCCTGCTGGCCCTGGTGCTGACGGGGTGTGCCGGGGGTTCCGGCGGCGCGGACGCGGAGCCGTCGCCGTCGGGGGACCGGTGGCGGCCGCGGCCCGGCGTCGCCTGGCAATGGCAGCTCAGCGGCCGCCTGGACACTGCCGTCGACGTCCCGGTGTACGACATCGACGGCTTCGACCACTCGGCGCAGACGGTCGCCCGACTGCACCGCGACGGCCGCAAGGTCATCTGCTACCTGTCCACCGGCGCCTGGGAGGACTTCCGCCCGGACGCGGACGGCTTCCCGGAGTCGGTGCTCGGCCGGGGCAACGGCTGGGAGGGCGAGCGCTGGCTCGACATCCGCCGCACCGACGTCCTCGAGCCGCTGATGGCCGAACGCCTCGGCATGTGCCGCGACAAGGGCTTCGACGCGGTGGAGCCGGACAACATGGACGGCTACCGCGACCGCACCGGCTTCCCGCTCACCGCCGCCGACCAGCTCCGTTACAACCGGCTGATCGCCCGCCTCGCGCACGAGCGCGGCATGGCCGTGGGCCTGAAGAACGACCTGGACCAGATCCCGGACCTGGTCGGTGACTTCGACTTCGCGGTGAACGAGCAGCGCGCCCAGTACGACGAGTGCGAGGAGCTCACCCCGTTCGTCGAGGCGGACAAGGCCGTCTTCCACGCCGAGTACGAACTGCCCACCGACCGCTTCTGCGCCGACTCCCGCCGCCTGAAGCTGAGTTCGCTGCTCAAGAGGTACGAGCTCGACGCGTGGCGGCGAACCTGCTGAGCTCCACGGAGGCCACCGAGGTGCCGGCCGCCCGGTCGGCGAGGGAGCGCCGCCGCGCGCCCAGCACCGGCAGCGCGTTCAGCAGGAACAGCACCACCGCGACCAGCCACACCAGCACCGACAGCAGGATCTCGCCCTCGAGCAGCAGCACACAGGCCACCGCGTACACGGCGACGTCCGTGGCGGTCGTCACCGCCGCGCGCAGCGCCGCCCGGCGGGGCGTGCGCGGGGTGACCTTCAGCCCGGTGAGGGCCTTGCCGGCGGTCCGCCCGGCCAGGGCGAGGCACGCCCACTGGTAGAGGAAGGCGGCGAGGGCCAGCAGCCCGAACGCCTGCCGCACGTACCCCACCGACGTGTCCCACAGCGACGTGCCCAGACCGGCGGAGGCGTCCAGCACGTCCCCGCGCGAGGTGAGCAGGTCGAAGCCGCCGCGCGCGGCCAGTCCGGGCACGTCGGTCACCAGGGCGGAGATCCGGTTGAAGGTGAGCACCGCCAGCAGCGAGGCCAGCCCCGCCACCAGCGCGAAGTCGATCGCCCAGGCCGTGGCACGACGCAATGCCGGCATCAACGCCCCCCGTCCGTCCGCCGATCCGCCCCCACAGGCTAGCGGCGGGGCCGGTGTGCTCCCAGGGGGACGCGGAGATCGTTTCAGGCCAGTGACACGACGACGAGCGCGGTCGTCGCCGCCGTCTCCGCGACCCCGCCGAACACGTCGCCGGTCACCCCGCCGAACCGCCGGACGCAGCGCCGCAGCAGCAGTTCGGCCACGCCGGCCGCCACCGCCACCGCGAGCCCGGCGCGCAGCGCGTCGTACGCCCCGAGGGCCGCGCCCGCGCCCGCGAGCAGCCCCGTCGTCAGGACCGCGGTGACCACCGCGCCCCGCACCGGCACCACTCCCGCGACCGTCGCGCCCAGCCCCTCCGGCCGGGCGGCCGGCACACCGGTGCGCGCGGCCAGGGTGAGGGCGAGCCGCGCCGCGACCGCCGACACCACGGCGGCCAGCGCGCCCCGCGCCCAGGAACCGCCGTACGCCTGCGCCAGCGCGGCCACCTGCGCCAGCAGGACGAGCACCAGGGTGAGCACCCCGAAGGGGCCGATGTCCGACTGCTTCATGATCCGCAGCGCGTCCCCGGCGGGCTTGCCGCTGCCCAGCCCGTCGGCGGTGTCGGCCAGCCCGTCCAGGTGCAGCCCCCGGGTCAGCACGGCCGGCACGGCGACGGAGGCCACGGCGGCGAGCAGCGGCCCCGCCCCGAGGAACAGCAGCACCAGTCCCGCCGCGGCGGCCACGCCGCCCACCGCCAGGCCGACCGCGGGCGCGCAGAGCATGCCCGTCCGCGCGGCCGGACGGTCCCAGCGGGTGAGCCGGGCCGGGAGCACGGTGAGGGTGCCGAAGGCGAAGCGGAGGCCGTCGGCGGGGGAGGCGGGGGAGGGCTCGGGCACCGGCGCAGATTACCCGGAGGTCAGCAGGGCGCCGCCCACGGCCGTGCATAAAGTACGCATATGGGACAGTGGCTGGAGCGGAACATCATCGAGCCGGGCAAGCTCCCGCTGCTCCTCGCGCTGACGGCCTTCGTCCTCACCTTCGTGATCACCCGGATCGTCACCCGGCTGATCCGGGCCGGCAGAGGTCCCTTCGGCAACGTCACCGCGGGCTCGGTGCACATCCACCACGTGGTGCCCGGCGTCATCCTCACCGTCGTCGGCGGCTTCGGCGCGGTGGCGAGCGGGGAGCGCGGCCTCGGCCCGTACCTCAGCGCGGTGCTCTTCGGCATCGGCGCGGGGCTCGTGCTCGACGAGTTCGCGCTGATCCTCCACCTGGACGACGTGTACTGGTCCGAGGCCGGACGCAGGAGCGTGGAGATGGTGGCGCTGACGGCGGCGCTGGTCGTCCTGCTGCTGGCCGGGTTCGCGCCGTTCGGCGTCAACGACCTCTCCCAGGAGGAACTGCAGAACCGCGCGGGCGCGCTGACCGGCCTCGCCGTCAACTTCGGCTTCGCGCTGATCGCCCTGAGCAAGGGCAAGGTGCGCCTCGCGGTCTTCGGGGTGATCGTCCCGGTCGTGGCGCTCATCGGCTCCCTGCGGCTGGCCCGCCCAGGATCCCCGTGGGCCAAGCGCTTCTACCGCCACCGTCACCGGGCCAGAGCGAAGGCCCTCCTGCGCGCCTACCGCCACGACCGCCGCTGGTCCCGCCCCGCCCGGGCCGTCGGGGACTGGCTGGGCGGCAAACCGGACCGCCCCTGAACAGGGGCGCGGGGAACCGCGCGAAGCGGCGGACCAGGCCCACCCCGCCCTTCCGGGACGCGGGAGGTGACGCCTCCCCGGGGGGCGGGGAACCGCGCGAGGGGGTCCGGGGCGCGGCCGCGGGGACGGGAAGGGGCGGCGGGGGCGAAGAGAGGAAACGCCCCCGGGCCCGCCTCACTCGCCCTCGGCGGCCTCCTGCCGCACAGGCAGCTCCGCCGCCAGAACCCCCGCGGCCCGCACCAACGGCAGCGCCAGCAACGCCCCCGCGCCCTCCCCCACACGGACCCCCTCCGCCAGCAACGGCTCCAACGCCATCCGGTCCAGCGCCTTCGCCTGCCCCGGCTCCCCGCTCACGTGCGACGCCAGCCACCAGTCCGGCGCCCGGAACGCCACCCGCTGCGCCACCAGCGCACACGCCGCCGTCACCACCCCGTCCAGCAGCACCGGCAGCTTCCGCACCGCGCTCTGCAGCAGGAACCCGGTCATCGCGGTGAGGTCCGCCCCGCCCACCGTCGCCAGCAGCCGCAGCTGGTCGCCCAGCACCGGCCGCGCCCGGCGCAACGCGTCCCGGATCGCCGCGCACTTGCGCATCCAGGCCAGGTCGTCGATCGCCAGGCCGCCGCGCCCGGTCACCACCGACGCGTCCGTCCCGCACAGCGCCGCCACCAGCACACCCGCCGCGGTCGTGCCGCCGACGCTGACGTCGCCCAGCACCACCAGATCCGTACCGGAGTCGGCCTCCTCGTCCGCCACGGCCATCCCCGCGCGGAACGCCGCCTCGGCCTCCTCCGGGGTCAGCGCGTCCTCGACGTCGATGCGCCCGCTGCCGCGCCGCACCCGGTGGCGCACGACGTCCTCGGGGAGCGACGCCGGGTCGCAGTCCAGGGACATGTCGACCACCCGCACCGGCACATCCAGCTGCCGCGCCAGCACCGAGACCGGGCGGGCGCCCTCCAGCACGTCCCGCACCAGCTCCGCGGCGGTGCCCGCGGGACGCGCGGAGACCTCCAGCTCCGCGATCCCGTGGTCGCCCGCGAACAGCACCACCCGCGGCCGCTCCACCGGCCGCACCGGCACCGCGGACTGCGCCGCGGCCAGCCACTCGCCCAGGTCGTCCAGGCGGCCCAGCGACCCGGGCGGCACCACCAGGCGGGACCGGTGCTCCTCGGCGTCGCGGCGCACCCCGCCGTCCGGACGCTCGATCAGATCGGTGAAGTCCTCGAGATTAAGCGAGCTCATTCGCCGAACAGTACCGGCCCCCGTCGAACACCCCGGAGCGCCGGTCACCCCCGCGTTCGCGCCCTCACCCCCACCACGCCACCCCGGCGGTGATCCACCCCGCGAGGCCCTCCCGTACGTAACGTTTTGCCCGGGGATGCCGGAGATCCCTCCGTCCGTCCCCGACCGTCCCCGCACGTCGCGCCACCCGCGTGCCGTACGCCCTCACGCCGGGAGCCGCCCATGTCCGCCACCTCCCCCGACACCGCGTTCCCCGCCCCGCACGGCTCCGCCCGGGTGCACGAGCCGCGCCGCCCGGACTGCCCCTGGTGCGGTTCCGCACGGCTGCGCACCCGGCTGAGAACGGGGGACCTGCGCCGGCACCGGCCCGGACTGTTCACCGTCGACGAGTGCCGCGACTGCGGGCACACCTTCCAGAACCCCCGGCTCACCCCCGAGGGCCTGGCCTTCTACCGGCGGGCGGTGCGCGGCGCCCCCCGCGACCCCGCCACCGAGCGGGTCCTCGCCCTGCACGCCGTACGCCACCGCCGCCGCGCCGCCGCCCGCGCGATGCTGCCCTTCGGCGAACCGGAGAGCTGGCTGGACGTCGGCACCGGGCTCGCCCGCTTCCCGGACACCGCGCGGGAGTTCTTCCCGTACACGGCGTTCGACGGCACCGACCTCACCGCGCGCGTGGAGCGGGCCCGTGAGCTCGGCCGGGTCGAGGAGGCGCACGTCGGGCCGCTGACCGACCCCGCGCTGCGGGCCCGGCTGGCCGGCCGCTACGACGTGGTCAGCCTGCTGCACCACCTGGAGCGCACCACCGACCCGCGCGCCGAACTGCACGCCGCCCTCGACGCCCTGCGCCCCGGCGGACACCTGCTGATCGAGACGCTCGACCCGCGCTGCGCGTACGCCGCCCTGTTCGGCCGCTGGTGGCTGCCCTACGACCAGCCGCGCCGCCTGCACCTGCTGCCCCGCCGCAACCTCCGCGAGGAACTCGAGGCGCGCGACTGCGAGATCGTCACCGCCGGCCATCGCGCCGCCCACGTGCCGCACGACCTGGCCGGCCTCGCCGCCCTCGCCCTCTCCCACGCCCTCCCCGCCCCGGACACCCCCTGGCGGGCCGTCCCGCCGTCCCCGGGCCGGCAACGCCTGCGCACGGTCCTCCTCCGCGCCGGCACCCCCCTGGTGATCGCGGCAGCGGCGACGGACCTGGCCCTGTCCCCCCTGATCCGCCACAGCCCGTTCGCCAACACGTACCGCGTGATCGCCCACAAGCCGAAGCGGTGACCGGCCGGCCGTGCCACGGTCCGGGGCCCAGGGACTGCCGGGCCGGTGCCGGATGCCCCGCCCGAGATCCCCGCCCCTGGGGCCGAGCGGCCCGCCGCCGCGCCGTCCGCGCGAGCCGGGACCGCCGGCCGCGGGCCGGTGCCGGATGACCGGCGGGAGAGGGCGTGGCGGCGAGCCGACGGCCGTCCGCCCGCCCGGGCGGGACGCCGGCGACCCGCCGCCTCACCCGCGCAGCACCAGCGCCTGTCCCGCCACCACCAGCAGTACCTGCTCGCACTCCCGGGCGAACGCCGCGTTCAGGCGGCCCAGTTCGTCGCGGTAACGGCGGCCGGAGGCGGTGGCGGGGACGATGCCCGAGCCGACCTCGTTGGAGACCGCGACCACCGTGCGGCCGGTCTCGCGGACCGCGTCCGTCAGGGCCCGCACCCGGTCCCGCAGGGCGCGCTCGCCGCCGTCCGCCCACTCCGCGTCGTCCCACGCGCCCACCGCGTCCATCGCGTCCGTCAGCCACAGCGACAGGCAGTCGACCAGGAGCGGCGGACCGTCGTCCCCGAGCAGCGGCACCAGGTCGCAGGTCTCCACGGTCCGCCAGGACCCCGGCCGCCGCTCCTGGTGCGCGGACACCCGCGCCGCCCACTCGGTGTCCCCGTTGCGCGAGCCGCCGGTCGCCACGTACAGCACCTCGGGGAAGGACTCCAGGCGCCGCTCCGCCTCCACCGACTTGCCCGACCGCGCCCCGCCCAGCACGAGCGTGCGCCGCGGCACGTCGGGCACGTCCTCGCAGGCGCCGACCTCCAGCGTGGTCCCGTCCGGCACGGCGCGCGCCCCCGCCGCCGCGAGCCGGCGCCGTACCTCGCCGCCCGGCGGCACGTCGTGGTCCAGGTGCGCGGCGATCACGTCCGTGGCCGGCGCCACCGCGCCCGCCTCCCGCAGCCGCGCCAGCGCGTCCGGGCGGCCCACGACGTCCAGCACCACCGTCGCGTACGGCTCGGCCGGCGTCTCAAGACCGGCCGGGGCGCCGCCCGGCGGCAGGTACAGCAGCCGCTGCCCGTCCGGGCCGGTCACCGCGTACCCGGTGCCGGGCGCGTCCAGCGCGACCGCCCGCACCCGGTGCCCGGTCAGCAGCGTCAGCTCCCGTCCGTCCGGCACCCGGCCCGGCTGCGGCAGCCCGGCCGGCACCTCCACCGCGGGGCCGTCGTGCGGGTGCGACAGCAGCACCTGGCGCACTCCGCCCAGCGAACGCCCCGCACGGGCCGCGGCGAAGGCCGCGCCGGGGGTCAGGTCGAGCAGCAGCGCGCCGTCCACCAGCAGCGCGGTGGCCGCCCGCGCGTCCGGTCCGAGCGCGCACGCGCACGCCGCGCAGGGACAGTCGGGGCGGGGCAGTCCCGCCGGGGCGCCGGTGCCGAGCAGAGTCAGTTCCACGCCCCGATTCTCGCCTTTCCCCACAGCCGATGCCCGTCCGACTACGCTCTTGGTCAGGAGCCGGACCAAGATCCGGCTTCTGCTGTGCAGTGAGCTCACACGCTTGGGAGGCGTACATGGCGGCATGGACGTGGCGGTTCGAGAAGGCCGACGGGACGCAGGTCGAGCCCGCGGTGCCGCCGGAGGAGTTCTCCACGCAGGGGGACGCCGAGTCCTGGATCGGGGAGAACTGGAAGGCCCTCCTGGAGGGCGGCGCCGACCAGGTGCGGCTGCTGGAGGACGACACCGAGATCTACGGCCCGATGAGCCTCCACGCGGACGGGACGACGGCGGCGGAGACCGGGAGCGCCGACGAAGGGGCGTGAGCCGAGGCCACCCGGGCTGAGGTCACCGGAGTCGGGGCGTCCGGGCTGAGGCGTCCGGGGCTGGGACCTCAGCCCCGGACCCCGCACAGGTGCAGCAGCGCGGCGACCCCCCGGTACGGGTCCGTCCGCCCGGCCCGGTCCTCGACCGCCAGCACCGCGTCCAGGTCGTCCGGCAGCACCACGTCGTCCGCCACCGTGTCCGTGAAGATCCGCACGCCGTACCAGGTGTGCAGCGGCGCCCCGATCCCCGCGAGGGTCGACGTCAGCCGCTTCAGCCCGAACGACGCCGTCGGCGGGCAGAACGCCGCCAGCGCGCCCGCCCAGTCGCCGGACAGCCCCGCCCGCATCGCCGCCGCGTCGCCGTTGCGCACGAGCAGTGACAGCATCCCGCCGGGCGCCAGCATCCGGGCCACCCCCGCGAGCAGCGCGTCCGGCTCCTCCACGTCGCCCGTGAGCACGCCATGACAGAGCACGACGTCGAAGCTGCCCGGCAGGAAGTGCACCCCGGTGTCCCCGGCGTGACCCTCGATGATCCGCATCCGCTCCCGGATGCCCTCGGGCTCCCCGGCGAACGTCTCCCGGGCGGCCGCGATCGACGCGGCGTCCTGCTCGACGCCCGTCACCTGATGGCCGGCCCGGGCCAGCCGCAGCGCCTGCGCGCCCCGGCCCATGCCCACGTCGAGCACCCGCAGCCGCTTCCCGACCGGGAAGCGGCCGACTATCTGCTCCTCCAGCTGGCGGGCCACCAGCTCCTCACGGACGACGTCACGCAGCCGGCCCGGCCCGCTCACCGGACCGGGCACCGCCGTGCCGTGCGCGAACGGGGTGGTGCTCAGGGCCGCTCCCCGCGCTTCACCTGGGGCTTGGGCAGCCGCAGCCGGCGCATCTGGAGCGTGCGCATCAGCGCGTAGGCGACCGCGCCGCGCCGCTTCTCGTCCGGGAAGCGCTCGGCGAGCGTCTTCTTCAGCCGGAAGCCCGTCACGACCGAGTCGAGCACGATCACCGCGATGACGACCAGCCACAGCAGCAGCGCGACGTTCTGCAGCTGCGGCACCGGCACCATGCTCAGCACGAGGATGACCACGGCCAGCGGCAGGAACCACTCGGCGATGTGGAAGCCCGAGTCCACGTAGTCACGGGCGAACCGGCGCACCGGGCCCTTGTCGCGCACGGGCAGGTACCGCTCGTCGCCGCTGGCCAGCGCCTGACGCTGACGCTCCAGTGCGGCACGGCGCTCCTCGCGCTGACGCTTGGCGGCCTCCTTGCGCGACATCGTCGTGCTGGCCACGCTGCGGCGCTGCGACTGGGCCACGCTGCGCTTGGGTGTGGGGCGGCCCTTGGGGGCCTCGGGATGACGGGGCTGATGGGAGTCGGTCACCGTCGCCTTGTCGGCGACCGGTGCCTTCTCTTCCTTGGCGCGGCTACGGAACACAAAACCCAAGGGTACGGGGTGGCCGGGGTTGGACCACAGCCCCGCGGGGAACGATCCGGCAACACCGGACGTCTCTCCTAGGACAGATGGGGACGTAGCGGGGGTCTCCGGGACGGCCGGCGGCCGCCACCCGGGAACCACCTACTCCCTGCGCCGGATCAGGAGGGTACTCAGTCGTCCTTGGGGATGAGCGCATCAGTCCCCGGACAGTGCGGTAATGGATGCAGGGCCCGTACTGTGGGTTCTGTCGCAGTCACTGGAGCTGGAGTCCGTCAGAAGGGGGCGCGCGAAGCCCATGAGCGGTGTCATGAAGCGTATGGGGATGATCTTCCGCGCGAAGGCGAACAAGGCCCTTGACCGGGCCGAGGACCCGCGCGAGACCCTCGATTACTCGTATCAGAAGCAGCTGGAGCTGCTCCAGAAGGTCCGCCGCGGTGTCGCCGACGTGGCGACCAGCCGCAAGCGCCTGGAGCTCCAGCTCAACCAGCTCCAGTCCCAGTCGGGGAAGCTGGAGGACCAGGGGCGCAAGGCGCTCGCGCTCGGCCGCGAGGACCTGGCGCGCGAGGCCCTCTCCCGCCGCGCCGCGCTCCAGCAGCAGGTGACCGACCTGGAGACGCAGCACGCCACGCTCCAGGGCGAGGAGGAGAAGCTGACGCTGGCCGCGCAGCGGCTCCAGGCCAAGGTGGACGCCTTCCGCACCAAGAAGGAGACCATCAAGGCCACCTACACCGCCGCCCAGGCGCAGACCCGGATCGGTGAGGCCTTCTCCGGCATCTCCGAGGAGATGGGCGACGTCGGCCTGGCCATCCAGCGCGCCGAGGACAAGACCGCCCAGCTCCAGGCGCGGGCCGGCGCGATCGACGAACTGCTCGCCTCCGGCGCCCTCGACGACCCGTCCGGCATGCACAAGGACGACATCCAGGCCGAGCTGGACCGCCTCTCCGGCGGCACGGACGTGGAGCTCGAACTGCAGCGCATGAAGGCCGAACTGGCCGGCGGCGGCTCCGGCGACCGCCAGGCCCTGGAGGGCGGCCAGGAGCAGGCGCAGCCGCAGGCCCAGCAGCAGCCGCAGGACACCCCGCGCTTCGACAAGCAGTAGCCCACGCCGAGGAGGGCGACATGATCGTACGGATCATGGGGGAGGGGCAGGTGACGCTGGCGGAGAGCCGGCTCCCCGAGCTGGACGAGCTGGACGAGGAACTGCTCGCCGAGATGGAGAACGGCGACGGGCCCGGCTTCCGCGCGACGCTGCGGGCACTGCTGGACAAGGTGCACGAGCTGGGCGAGCCGGTGCCGGACGACTCCCTGGAGCCGTCCGACCTCATCCTCCCGTCCCCCGACGCCACCCTCGAGGAGGTCCGTGACCTCCTCACCGACGACGGCCTCGTCCCGGGGACCTGAGGCGTCCCCGGGACCACCCGGTCCGATCGTCCGCGAGAAGGCCGTCCGCAGAGAGGGGGGGGACCGGGGCCGCGCCGCACGGGCGTCCGCTCCGGTCACCGCAACCAGCCGTGAGCACCCTGACACGCGCCCGGCGCCGGGCGCGGGCCCACCCGGCCGCCATGGACACGGCGCTGGCCGCCAGCGTCCTGCTGTGCATGGTCGCCGGGTCCTTCGTCGACCCGCACGGCCCCGAAGGGGTCCGCTGGGGCCTGCGCACCCCGGACGCGCTCAGCCTGGTCCTGATGACGCTCGGGGCCGCCGCGCTCGTCCTCCGGCGCCGCGCGCCCCGCACGGTGCTCGGTGTGTCCGGCGGCCTCTCCGTCGTCGAGTCCGTCACCGGCGACCCCCGCGCCCCCGTCGCCATGTGCGCGGTCGTCGCCCTCTACACGGTGGCCGCCTCCACCGACCGCCCCACCACCTGGCGGCTCGGTCTGCTCACCACGACCGTCCTCACCGGCACCGCGATGGCCGCCGGACCCCTGCCCTGGTACGCCCAGGAGAACCTGGCGATCCTCGCCTGGACCGGCATCGGCGCCACCGCGGGGGACGCCGTCCGCAGCCGCCGCGCGTTCGTCCGGGCCATCCGGGAGCGCGCCGAACGGGCCGAACGCACCCGCGAGGAGGAGGCCCGCCGCCGGGTCGCCGAGGAGCGCCTGCGCATCGCCCGCGACCTGCACGACGTGGTCGCCCACCACATCGCCCTGGTCAACGTCCAGGCCGGGGTCGCCGCCCACGTCATGGACAAGCGGCCCGACCAGGCCAAGGAGGCCCTCGCCCACGTCCGTGCGGCCAGCCGCCACGCGCTCGGCGAACTGCGCGCCACCGTCGGCCTGCTGCGCCAGTCCGGCGACCCCGAGGCGCCCACCGAGCCCGCCCCCGGCCTCGACCGCCTCGACGAGCTCGCCGCCACCTTCCGCAACGCCGGACTCCGCGTCGAGGTGGCCCGCGCCGACCAGGGCACCGAACTGCCCGCCGCCGTCGGCCTGGCCGCGTACCGGATCGTCCAGGAGGCGCTGACCAACGTGCAGAAGCACGCCGGGACCGGCGCGCGCGCCGAGGTCAGCGTCGTACGCGTCGGACCGCACATCGAGGTCACCGTGCTCGACGACGGCGGCGACGAGGGCCACGCCCCCACCCCCGGCGGCGGGCACGGACTGCTCGGCATGCGCGAACGCGTCACCGCGCTGCGCGGCACCCTCACCACCGGCCCCCGCTACGGCGGCGGCTTCCGCGTGCATGCGATCCTTCCCGTCGAGCCCCGCACCTCCGCCGCCCCCGGCAGCCGCCCGTGACCGACGCCCCGCTGGAGCCCGCATGACGATCCGCGTCCTGCTCGCCGACGACCAGGCACTGCTGCGCAGCGCCTTCCGCGTCCTGGTCGACTCCGAGCCGGACATGGAGGTGGTGGGCGAGGCGTCCGACGGCGCCGAGGCCGTCCGGCTGGCGCGCGAACACCGGCCCGACGTGGTCCTCATGGACATCCGCATGCCCGGCACCGACGGGCTCGCCGCCACCCGCGAGATCAGCTCCGACCCCGCGCTCGACGGGGTGCGGGTGGTGATACTGACGACCTTCGAGGTCGACGAGCACGTGGTCCAGTCGCTGCGGGCCGGCGCCTCCGGCTTCCTCGGCAAGGGCTCCGAGCCCGGCGAGATGCTCCACGCGGTCCGCGTCGCCGCCGGGGGCGAGGCACTGCTGTCCCCGCAGGCCACCAAGGGCCTGATCGCCCGCTTCCTCGCCCAGGAGGGCCCGCCCGGCCCCGACCGCGACCCGGAGCGCGCCGAGCGGCTGGACTCGCTCACCGTGCGCGAGCGGGAGGTGCTGGTGCAGGTCGCCGGCGGCCACTCCAACGACGAGATCGCCGAACGCCTCGAGGTCAGCCCGCTCACCGTGAAGACCCACGTCAACCGCGCCATGGCCAAGCTGGGCGCCCGCGACCGGGCCCAACTCGTGGTGATCGCCTACGAGTCCGGGCTGGTCCGTCCGAGGACGGACCGGGCACAGCCGGGTGTACTGCGCCCGGAGTAGGCGCCGCGTGAAGATATCGGACCTCGGGACCACGGATCGGCCCCGGGCCATGCCCCAGGGTGTAGAGCGGGCCGCTCGCTGTGCGCGCGCCCGTCTGCCGGACTTTCGCCGCTCCACGGAAAAGAGACCCTGACCCATGTCCTGGCTGTCCAGATTCAGCCTCGCGCAACGGGCGCTGATCGGACTGATGTCGATCATCGCGCTCGTCTTCGGGGCGATCGCGATACCCCAGCTCAAACAGCAGCTCCTGCCCACCATCGAACTGCCCATGGTCTCCGTGATCGCGCCCTACCAGGGCGCGTCGCCGGACGTGGTGGAGAAGCAGGTCGTCGAACCCATCGAGGACAGCCTGGAGGCCGTCGACGGCATCTCCGGCGTCACCTCGACGGCGAGCGAGGGCAACGCCGTGATCATGGCGTCCTTCGACTACGGCAACGACACCCAGCAGCTCGTCGCCGACGTGCAGCAGGCCGTCAACCGGGCCGGCGCCCGGCTGCCGTCCGAGGTGGACCCGCAGGTCGTCGCCGGCTCCACGGACGACATCCCGGCCGTGGTGCTCGCCGTCACCTCCGACAAGGACCAGCAGGCGCTCGCCGATCAGCTGGACCGCACGGTGGTGCCCGCGCTGAAGGGCATCGACGGCGTCGGCCAGGTCATGGTGGACGGCGTACGGGACCTTCAGGTCACCGTCGTGCCCGACGACGCGAAGCTCGCCCGGGCGGGCCTCACCACGGCCTCCGTCGCCCAGGCCCTCCAGGCCGGCGGCGCCACCGTCCCGGCCGGCTCCTTCGACGAGAACGGCGCCAACCGCACCGTCCAGGTCGGCGGCGGCTTCACCTCGGTGCGGCAGATCCAGGACCTGATGGTCACGGCCGGCCCCGGCGAGGGCAAGCCGGTCCGCCTCGGCGACGTCGCCACCGTCCGGCAGGAGGAGGCGAGTTCCGCCTCCCTCACCCGCACCAACGGCAAGCCCAGCCTCGCCGTGCTGGCCACCATGGACCACGACGGCAGCGCGGTCGCCATCTCCGAGGCCGTCGAGAAGGAGCTGCCCGGGCTGCGCGAGGACCTCGGCGACGACGCCACCCTCACCGTGGTCGCCGACCAGGGCCCCGCCGTCTCCAAGGCCATCGACGGCCTGACCACCGAGGGCGCGCTCGGTCTGGTCTTCGCCGTGCTGGTGATCCTCGTCTTCCTCACGTCGGTCCGCTCCACCCTCGTCACCGCGGTGTCCATCCCGCTGTCGGTGGTGCTCGCGCTGATCGTGCTGTGGACCCGTGACCTGTCCCTGAACATGCTGACCCTGGGCGGTCTGACCATCGCCATCGGCCGGGTCGTGGACGACTCCATCGTCGTCCTGGAGAACATCAAGCGGCACCTCGGCTACGGCGAGGAACGCCACGCCGCGATCATGAAGGCGGTGCGCGAGGTGGCCGGCGCGGTCACCTCCGCCACGCTCACCACCGTCGCCGTCTTCCTGCCGATCGGCCTGGTCGGCGGCATGGTGGGCGAGCTGTTCGGCTCCTTCAGCCTCACCGTCACCGCCGCGCTGCTGGCGTCCCTGCTGGTGTCGCTGACGGTCGTGCCGGTGCTGTCGTACTGGTTCCTGCGGCCGCCGAAGGGCACCCCGGAGGACGCCGAGGAAGCCCGCCGGCTGGCCGAGGAGAAGGAGGCCAGGAGCCGCCTGCAGCGCGCCTACGTGCCCGTGCTGCGGTTCGCCACCCGGCGCCGGCTGGCGAGCCTGGCCATCGCCGTGGTCGTGCTGATCGCCACCTTCGCCATGGCCCCGCTGCTGAAGACCAACTTCTTCGACGCGGGCGAGCAGCAGGTCCTGACCGTCCGTCAGGAGCTGGAGCCCGGCACCAGCCTGGCCGCCACCGACGCCCGGGCGAAGAAGATCGAGAAGCTGCTCTCCGACACCGAGGGCGTCGAGGACTACCAGGTGACGGTCGGTTCGTCCGGCTTCCTGGCGGCCTTCGGCGGCGGCACCGACACCAACCAGGCGAGCTACCAGGTCATGCTGGAGGAGTCCGCCTCCTCCGACGAGGTGCGGGACAGCATCGAGAAGGGCCTCGCCGAGCTCGACGGCATCGGCACCACCGTCGTGGCGGCCGGTGACGGCTTCGGCGGCCAGGACGTCAGCGTGACCGTCAAGGCGGCCGACGCGCAGGCGCTGCGCAAGGCGGCCGAGCAGGTCCGCGACGCGGTGGCCTCGCTGGACGACGTCACGGACGTCACCAGCGACCTGGCGCAGAGCGTGCCCCGCATCTCGGTCGAACCCACCGACAAGGCCGCAGCGGCCGGCTTCGACGCCCAGACCCTCGGGATGGCCGTCACCCAGTCGGTGAAGGGCACTCCGGCCGCCAAGGCGGTCATCGGCGACGCGGAGCGGGACGTCGTGATCCGCTCGGCGCGGCCCGCCACGACCGTGGAGCAGCTGCGCAACCTGCGCCTCGGCCCGGTGAAGCTGGGTGACATCGCCACCGTCCGGCTGGTGGACGGCCCGGTCTCCATGACCCGGATCGACGGCCAGCGCGCGGCGACCGTCACCGCCCGCCCGGTCGGCGAGAACACGGGCGCCGTGGGCACGGAGCTCCAGAAGAAGATCGACGAGCTGACGCTGCCCGCGGGTGCGACGGCCGAGATCGGCGGCGTGACCGCGGACCAGGACGAGGCTTTCGTCAACCTGGGCCTCGCCATGCTGGCCGCCATCGCCATCGTGTTCATGCTGCTGGTGGGCACCTTCCGGTCGCTGGCCCAGCCGCTGATCCTGCTGGTGTCCGTCCCGTTCGCGGCGACCGGCGCGCTCGGCCTGCTGCTGCTCACCGGCACCCCGATGGGCGTCCCGGCGATGATCGGCATGCTGATGCTGATCGGCATCGTGGTCACCAACGCGATCGTGCTGATCGACCTGATCAACCAGTACCGCGCGCAGGGCCACGGCGTCATCGAGGCCGTGATCGAGGGCGGCCGGCACCGACTGCGGCCGATCCTGATGACGGCCCTGGCGACGGTCTTCGCCCTGCTCCCGATGGCGCTCGGCGTCACCGGCGAGGGCGGCTTCATCGCCCAGCCGCTCGCGGTGGTGGTCATCGGCGGCCTGATCACGTCGACCCTGCTCACCCTGCTCCTGGTCCCGACGCTCTA
Organism: Streptomyces sp. DH-12; assembly: GCF_002899455.1. Lineage (GTDB taxonomy): Bacteria > Actinomycetota > Actinomycetes > Streptomycetales > Streptomycetaceae > Streptomyces. The sequence continues at coordinate 5,525,480 of NZ_PPFB01000001.1, forward strand.
CGCGATGCTGGAACTGCGCAAGGAGCGCCGCGCCCAGCGGCGCGCGGCCAAGCGGCAGGCGGCCTCCCGGCCGGAGTCCTCCTCCGACGAGGCGGCCGCGGCGCAGGTCTGACCCCGCGGAACCCGCGAAGGCCCTCGCCCGGCACCGGAAGGTGCCGGGCGAGGGCCTTCGCCGTGTGCGCCGTGTGCCGGAGTTACGGCAGCGCCAGCATGCGCTCCAGGGCCAGCTTCGCGAAGGCCTCCGTCTCCTTGTCGACCTCGATGCGGTTGACCAGGGTGCCCTCGGCGAGGGACTCCAGGGCCCAGACCAGGTGGGGGAGGTCGATGCGGTTCATGGTCGAGCAGAAGCAGACCGTGCGGTCGAGGAACACGATCTCCTTGTCCTCGGACGCGAAACGGTTCGCCAGGCGCCGGACCAGGTTCAGCTCGGTGCCGATGGCCCACTTGGAGCCCGCCGGGGCCGCCTCCAGGGTCTTGATGATGTACTCGGTCGAGCCGACGTGGTCCGCCGCGGCCACGACCTCGTGCCGGCACTCGGGGTGCACCAGGACGTTGACGCCCGGGATGCGCTCACGGACCTCGTTCACCGAGTCCAGGCTGAAGCGGCCGTGCACCGAGCAGTGGCCGCGCCACAGGATCATCTTCGCGGCGCGCAGCTCCTCGGCGGTCAGACCGCCGTTCGGCCTGTGCGGGTTGTAGACGACGCAGTCCTCCAGGGACATCCCCATGTCCCGCACCGCCGTGTTGCGGCCCAGGTGCTGGTCGGGGAGGAAGAGGACCTTCTCGCCCTGCTGGAACGCCCAGTCCAGGGCGCGCCTGGCGTTCGACGAGGTGCATATCGTGCCGCCGTGCCTGCCGGTGAAGGCCTTGATGTCGGCGGAGGAGTTCATGTACGAGACGGGGACGACCTGCTCGGCGATCCCGGCCTCGGTCAGCACGTCCCAGCACTCGGCCACCTGCTCGGCGGTGGCCATGTCCGCCATGGAGCAGCCGGCCGCGAGGTCCGGGAGGACCACCTTCTGGTCGTCGCCGGTGAGGATGTCGGCGGACTCGGCCATGAAGTGCACACCGCAGAACACGATGTACTCGGCCTGCGGGCGCGCGGCGGCGTCCCGCGCCAGCTTGAAGGAGTCGCCCGTGACGTCGGCGAACTGGATGACCTCGTCCCGCTGGTAGTGGTGGCCGAGCACGAAGACCTTGTCCCCGAGCTTCGCCTTGGCCGCGCGGGCGCGCTCCACCAGATCCGGGTCGGACGGCGAGGGGAGGTCGCCGGGGCACTCCACACCGCGCTCGCTCCTCGGGTCGGCCTCACGGCCGAGGAGCAGCAGGGCGAGGGGCGTCGGCTGGACGTCGAGCTCCTGGGGCTGGGCGGTGGTCACGGCACGCACCCTTTCTGTTCTGGCGACTTCTCGTCGAATTGACGCTATTTATCATAACCGGTTCATGTCACTTTGACGATGGTCATAGCGTCCATGTGACGTGAATCCCGCCGGCCGCCCGTGCGCCCCGCGGGCCCCGCGAGCGACGGTTTCCGCTCCGCACGGCGTGTGCGAGCATGAGGAGGGAGCCGAGGAAAAGACGCGCCCGGCCCGGAATGAATCCGCGGCCCCGTCGGTTGCAACCGTCGGCAAGCAGTCTCCGTACAACCCGGGAGAGATGTAGATGTCCGTATCGGACGAGACCACCACCGTCACCGACGGCATCATCCTGACCGACGCCGCCGCGTCCAAGGTCAAGGCGCTGCTCGACCAGGAAGGCCGTGACGACCTCGCCCTGCGCGTCGCCGTCCAGCCCGGCGGCTGCTCCGGCCTGCGTTACCAGCTCTTCTTCGACGAGCGTTCGCTCGACGGTGACGTGGAGAAGGACTTCGGCGGTGTGAAGGTCGTCACCGACCGCATGAGCGCCCCGTACCTGGGCGGCGCCACCATCGACTTCGTCGACACCATCGAGAAGCAGGGCTTCACGATCGACAACCCGAACGCCACGGGCTCCTGCGCCTGCGGCGACTCCTTCAGCTGAGCGGCTCCGCCTCCACAGCACCTGACGAAGGCGGCGGTCCCGTGCTCACGGGACCGCCGCCTTCGTCGTGCGCGTCAGCGGGTGCGGGGCGCCGGCAGGCGGGCGCCCTCCTTGTGCAGCGGCACCGGCTCGCCCTTCGCGTCCACGACCTCGCGGGCGCCGAGCGGAGCGTCCAGCCGCACCGTCTCCTGGTACCGCTTGGCGATCAGGATGCACACCTCGCCCGGCCGGGACGTCCCGGTCACCCGCACCGTGACCTCGTCCCCGCTCTCGCTCGCCGTCGCCTCGTAGTCCGCGCAGACGCCGCCCGTGAACGTCACGGTCAGCTCGTCGCCCTCCGCCGTGTAGCCCTCCACCTCGACCTCACGCGTGGCCGGCGCGGACGTCGGTTCGTCACCGGGGCCGGACGGCTCCTCGCCCGGCCGCTGTCCGGACCCCTCCGGCGGGGCGAGGAACGAGGGGGCGATCGCGGGGTGCGTCACCGTGAACGGGCTCTCCGAGCCCGCCGGGCGCACCTCGAACAGCCAGGACGGCACCAGCGCGGGACGCCCGTCCACCGCGTGCGCGGCCAGCCCGAACACCGCCTCGTCCACCGACACGGTGTCGCCGGCCGGCTTCGTCGCCGGGACGCACGGCTCCTCCTGCCGCTGCCCCTCGTCCAGCGGTACGGGGGTGGCGCAGCCGCCGATCTCCACCCGGCCCCCGGCGCCGGGCGCGCCGTTCATCGCGTCCAGCGCCTCGCGGGCGCTCACCACGGGGTAGTCGTCCCCCTTCACCGGCTCCGCGAGCCGGCCGCTGCCGCCGACCACCTCGCCGCCGGCCCCGACGACCACCCCGGTCGTCCACCCGTACGTCGGCAGCCCGCCGACCTCCGGGTCGGCGTTCACCACACGCCTGCCGTCCAGCACCTGGCTCGCGTCCAGTTTGGCGTCGTCCTGGCCCACCGCCTTGAGCACCGGCGCGGCGGCCCTCTTCGCGGCGGCCTCGCTCACCGCTGGGGTGTTCGCGCCGGCCGGGGCCTTGCAGGTGGCGCCCTTGCAGTTGTCGCTGCCGGGGATGTTCCGGCTGAACGTCCAGGCGCCGGGGGCCCGCTGGTCGACGCGCAGGGCCGGACCGGAGCCGTCCTGGCCGCCGATGCGCCAGGAACCGCCCTCGGCGACCGGCTCGCCCTCCATCCCCAGCGCCTTCGCCAGCGCGACCACCCTGTCCTCGGTCACCTGGCCCCGCGCGTGGAACACCGGCGCCGAGTCCGGGCCCTCGGGGAGCGTGCCGTCGGCGCGGTAGGCGGCGCCGTACGGATTCGGCTCGCCCGGCGCGATGCCGGCCGGGCCGCTCTCCGAGTGGCCGTCCAGGGCGAGCGGCGGGGGAGCGGGGTCGCCGTTCGCCCCCGGGGCCGTACCGCCCCCGGAGTCCCCGGCGGCCCCGGCCGCGAGATACGCCCCACCGCCGCCGGCCAGCAGCACGGCGGCGGCCACGGAGACCACCAACGCCGGCGTCCGCCGCCGCCCCGCTCTCCCGGACCCGCGGTCGCCGTCATGGCCCGCGCCGACCACCGGCTCATCCGGTTCGACGGACCCGTCCGCCTTTGCTGCGGGAGCCCCGGCGCGCGTGGGCCCGTCCGCCCCGGCTGCGGGAACACCGCCGCTTCCCGCGGGCCCGTCCTCATCGGCATCGGCCGCTTCACCGCCGGCGGTCCGCGGGCCGGCCGCTTCGGATCCGCCCGTCCCGGTGTCCGTGGTCGCGGCGTCCGCGTCCCCGGGCGTCGAAGTCCCGGCGCCCTCGGGCTCCGAGGTCCCGGCGTCCTCGCCCGCGCCACGCGTCCGCGTGGCACCGGAGGCGGAGGCGGTGCGCGGTCCCGCGCCCCCCGCGTCGCCCGTGGCGGGGCGCGGCTCGTCGTCGTGGTCGGGTCGCTCGGTGTTCACCGCATCGCTCCTTCGCCTGCACAGCCGTCCCCTGCGGACCCTGCCCGGTCGCACCGGGACCGCTGAGGGTTCGTGTCCCGCGTCCCCTCCACGGGGGACGGCGATGGGACGCAGCGGGGGAGCGCGCGGTTCCCCGCGTCGGCTCAGTCGCCGTAGTCGGACATGGCGTCGAGCATCCGCGCGGAGGCGGGCGGCACGTCCACCCCGTGGATCAGGGAGGGGGGGACCGGCCGGGCCGCCGCCCGCTCGGGCGCCGCCCAGTGCGGGGCCATCCGGGCGCAGTCGCCGCGCAGCGAGGCCAGACCGCCCTCGAGGTCGACCGGAGCGGGGGCGTGGGCCTTGATGTTCGTCATGTCCGCACCGTATGCACGCCGACAGCCGCGAAGAAAGGTCTACTATCGGGTAGTTTCGGCTGCTTCTGCGGGCCGTCCCCACCCGGTAGCGTGAAGTGTCAAACCCCCTCCCTCAGGAGATTCCACGCCGTGCGCATCGCAGTCACCGGCTCCATCGCCACCGACCACCTCATGACCTTCCCCGGCCGGTTCGCCGACCAGCTCGTCGCGGACCAGCTGCACACGGTCTCGCTGTCCTTCCTGGTCGACAACCTCGACGTGCGTCGCGGCGGAGTGGCCGCGAACATCGCCTTCGGCATGGGCCAGCTCGGCACCCGCCCGATCCTGGTCGGCGCGGCCGGCTTCGACTTCGACGAGTACCGGGCCTGGCTGGACCGGCACGGCGTCGACACCGGTTCCGTGCGCATCTCGGAGACGCTGCACACCGCCCGTTTCGTGTGCACCACGGACGCCGACCACAACCAGATCGGCTCCTTCTACACGGGCGCGATGAGCGAGGCCCGCCTGATCGAGCTGAAGACCGTCGCCGACCGTGTGGGCGGTCTCGACCTGGTGTCCATCGGCGCCGACGACCCGGAGGCGATGCTCCGGCACACCGAGGAGTGCCGCTCCCGGGGCATCCCGTTCGCCGCCGACTTCTCCCAGCAGATCGCCCGCATGGACGGCGAGGAGATCCGGATACTGCTGGAAGGGGCCACGTACCTCTTCTCCAACGAGTACGAGAAGGGCCTCATCGAGACGAAGACCGGCTGGACCGACGAGGAGATCCTCGCCAAGGTGGGCCACCGCGTCACCACCCTCGGCGCCCGCGGCGTGCGCATCGAGCAGGCCGGCGAGCCGGCCGTCGAGGTCGCCTGCCCCGACGAGGAGCGCAAGGCCGACCCCACCGGCGTGGGCGACGCCTTCCGCGCCGGCTTCCTGTCCGGCCTGGTGTGGGGCGTCTCGCTGGAGCGCGCGGCGCAGGTCGGCTGCATGCTGGCGACCCTCGTCATCGAGACGGTCGGCACCCAGGAGTACCAGCTGCGCCGCGCCCACTTCATGGAGCGCTTCACCAAGGCCTACGGCGACGACGCCGCCACCGAGGTGCGGCAGCACCTGGGCTGAGCCCGGTCACGACAGCCGGCGGACCGCATAGGCAGTGCCCCGGTCCGCCGGCTGCTCGCCGACGTACTCCTGCCCGCGCATCTCGCACCACGCGGGGATGTCCAGCCGGGCCGCCTCGTCGTCCGCGAGGACCCGCACCAGACCGCCCACCGGCACATCGCCGATCACCTTGGCCAGCTCGATCACCGGGACGGGGCAGCGCCGTCCCAGCGCGTCCACCACCAGCGCCTCGTCCCGCTCCTCCGTGACCACGTCCGTCCGGGACACCGGCGCGCCGAGCCTCTCCCGCACCCCGGCCACCACGTCCGGCAGCACGGCGAGGAACCGCTCGACGTCCTCCTCCTCCGTGCCCGGCGGCAGCGAGACGCGGACGTTGCCCTCGCTGAGCACCCCCATCGCCCTCAGCACGTGGCTGGGCGTCAGCGTGCTGCTGGTGCAGGAGGAGCCGGAGGACACGGAGAACCCGGCCCGGTCCAGCTCGTGCAGCACGGTCTCCCCGTCGACGTAGAGACACGAGAAGGTGACGACGCCCGGCAGCCGCCGCTCCGGGTCCCCGACCACCTCCGCGTCCGGCACCAGCTCCGGCACCCGCGCCCGGATCCGCTCCGTCAGTTCCCGCAGCCGGGCCGCCTCCTGGGCGGCCTCCGCCCGTACCGCCCGCAGCGACGCCGCCGCGGCCACGATCGCCGGGAGGTTCTCGAACCCGGGCGCCCGCCCCGACTCCCGCTCGTCGCGCGGTCCCCGGGGCGCGAACCGCACCCCCTTGCGCACCACCAGCAGCCCGACCCCCGAGGGGCCGCCCCACTTGTGGGCGCTCGCCGCGAGCAGCGACCAGTCGCCGTCCACCGGCCCCCAGCCCAGCGACTGGGCCGCGTCCACCAGCAGCGGCACCCCCGCCGCCCGGCACGCCCCGGCCGCCTCGGCCACCGGCTGGAGGGTCCCCACCTCGTGGTTGGCGGACTGCAGACAGGCCAGCGCGGTGTCCGGCCGCAGCGCCCCGGCGAACTCCGCCGGGCTCACGGCGCCCGTGCGGTCCACCGGGACCTCGGTGACCGGGCCGCCGGCGGCCCGGTGAACTTCCGCCGCATGGAGTACAGAAGAATGTTCGACCGCTGACACGATCAGGTGATGCCCCGTGCGTCGCCGCCCGGCCAGCGCCCCCGCGATCCCGGAGTGCACCGCGGCCGTGCCCGACGGGGTGAACACCAGCTCGTCCGGCCGGCAGCCCACCGACTCCGCGGCCGCCTCGCGCGCCGCGTCCAGCAGCAGCCGGGCCCGCCGCCCCTCCTTGTGCAACCGCGCCGGATCCGCCCACCCTTCGTCCAGGGCGGCCAACAGGGCCTGCCGGGCGACGGGGTGGAGCGGAACGGCGGAAGCGGCATCGAAGTAGGACACGCCCCCACGCTAAGCGCCCCGGCGCGAACCCGGGAACCGGCCCGGGCGCGGGCGCGCTCCGGCGGCCGGGGGAGGCGTCCGCACCCGCCCGCGTGACATCCCGGACGTCCGGGCGATGGGGCGCTCGGTGTAAACCGCGGCGCGTATGGCACCCCTCCCCGCGAGACCTCAAAAGGCGTCGGCTAGGGTTTGGTCCGCATAAACATCCAAACCCCTGCCCGACGCAGGGCGGCGACCGACCAGCGAGAAGGCCAGGCCGCAGCCGAACAGCGCGGGCGAGACTCTCGGGAAGGCGCTACGTGAGTCCCAACGGCTCCGACCTCCCCCACGGCCTGGAAGGCGTGGGCGGTACCCCCAAGCCGCGGCGCCCGATGCGGCGGAAGCTGCTGCAGGCACTGACCGCGGGCCTGGTCCTGGCGACCGCCACCGGTTGCACATGGGAGGACTTCCCCCGCCTTGGCATGCCCACCCCCACGACGGAAGAGGCTCCGCGGATCCTCTCCCTGTGGCAGGGGTCCTGGGCGGCCGCGCTCGCCGTCGGCGTGCTGGTGTGGGGCCTGATCCTGTGGAGTGCTTTCTTCCACCGGCGCAGCCGCACCAAGGTCGAGGTACCTCCGCAGACCCGGTACAACATGCCCATCGAGGCGTTGTACACGGTGGTCCCCCTCATCATCGTCTCGGTGTTCTTCTACTTCACCGCCCGTGACGAATCCGAGCTGCTGAAGCTCGAGAAGAAGCCCGACGTCACGGTGAACGTGGTCGGCTTCCAGTGGAGCTGGTGCTTCAACTACGTCGAGAACGTCGAGGGTTCCACGGGCGACGCCAAGACGTCCAAGGAACTCGACGCGATCCCGAACCGCTACAAGGAGGCCTTCCCGGCCGACGCCGGCGGTGTGCACGACTGCGGCATCCCCGGTACCCGGAACCCGCAGACCAACAACCCGGGCCCCACCCTGTGGCTGCCCGAGGGCAAGCGGGTCCGCTTCGTGCTGACCTCGCGTGACGTCATCCACTCCTTCTGGGTGGTGCCGTTCCTGATGAAGCAGGACGTCATCCCGGGCCACACCAACGCCTTCGAGGTGACCCCCAACCGTGAGGGCACCTTCCTGGGCAAGTGCGCCGAACTCTGCGGCGTCGACCACTCCCGGATGCTGTTCAACGTGAAGGTCGTCTCCCCCGAGCGGTACGAGCAGCACCTGAAGGACCTCGCGAAGAAGGGGCAGCAGGGCTACGTGCCCGCGGGCATCGAGCAGTCCGGCCCCGAGAAGAACCGGGAGTCGAACATCCTGTGAGCATCCTCAACGAACCCAAGGGTGCCGCGGCAGCAGGGTCCCACTACGAGGACGAACTGCCGGTCAGGCGCCAGAACCGTGGCAGCGTCGTGGTCAAGTGGCTGACCACCACGGACCACAAGACGATCGGCACCATGTACCTGGTGACGTCGTTCGTCTTCTTCATCATCGGCGGCGTGATGGCCCTGGTGATGCGCGCCGAGCTGGCCCGCCCGGGCCTGCAGGTCGTGTCGAACGAGCAGTTCAACCAGGCGTTCACGATGCACGGCACGATCATGCTGCTGATGTTCGCGACGCCGCTGTTCGCCGGCTTCGCGAACTGGATCATGCCGCTGCAGATCGGCGCGCCCGACGTGGCGTTCCCGCGGCTGAACATGTTCGCCTACTGGCTCTACTCGCTCGGTTCGCTCATCGCGGTGGGCGGCTTCCTCACCCCGGACGGCGCCGCCAGCTTCGGCTGGTTCGCCTACTCGCCGCTGTCGGACGCGGTCCGCTCGCCGGGCATGGGCGCCGACCTGTGGATCATGGGCCTCGCCCTCTCCGGCTTCGGCACCATCCTCGGCGCGGTCAACTTCATCACCACCATCATCTGCATGCGCGCTCCGGGCATGACGATGTTCCGCATGCCGATCTTCACCTGGAACGTGCTGCTCACCGGTGTGCTGGTGCTGCTCGCCTTCCCGGTGCTCGCCGCCGCGCTGTTCGCCCTGGAGGCGGACCGCAAGTTCGGGGCGCACATCTTCGACTCGACGAACGGCGGAGCGCTGCTCTGGCAGCACCTCTTCTGGTTCTTCGGTCACCCCGAGGTGTACATCATCGCGCTGCCGTTCTTCGGCATCGTCTCCGAGATCATCCCGGTGTTCTCCCGCAAGCCGATGTTCGGCTACATGGGCCTCATCGGCGCGACCATCGCGATCGCGGGTCTGTCGGTGACGGTGTGGGCGCACCACATGTACGTCACGGGCGGTGTGCTGCTGCCGTTCTTCTCCTTCATGACCTTCCTGATCGCGGTCCCGACCGGTGTGAAGTTCTTCAACTGGATCGGCACCATGTGGAAGGGCAGCCTGTCCTTCGAGACGCCGATGCTGTGGACGCTGGGCTTCCTCATCACGTTCACCTTCGGCGGTCTGACCGGCGTCATCCTGGCCTCGCCGCCGCTGGACTTCCACGTCTCCGACTCGTACTTCGTGGTGGCGCACTTCCACTACGTGGTGTTCGGCACCGTGGTGTTCGCGATGTTCGCCGGCTTCCACTTCTGGTGGCCGAAGTTCACCGGCAAGATGCTCGACGAGCGGCTCGGCAAGATCACCTTCTGGACGCTGTTCGTCGGCTTCCACGGCACCTTCCTGGTCCAGCACTGGCTGGGTGTCGAGGGCATGCCGCGCCGGTACGCGGACTACCTGGCCGCGGACGGCTTCACCGCCCTGAACACGGTCTCGACGATCGCCTCGTTCCTGCTCGGCATGGCGATGCTGCCGTTCTTCTACAACGTGTGGAAGACCGCCAAGTACGGCAAGCCGGTCGCCGTCGACGACCCGTGGGGCTACGGCCGCTCGCTGGAGTGGGCCACCTCCTGCCCGCCGCCCCGGCACAACTTCCTCACCCTGCCGCGGATCCGCAGCGAATCCCCGGCGTTCGACCTGCACCACCCGGAGATCGCCGCGCTCGACGAGCTCGAGAACGCCGGTCACGGTGAGAAGGCCCTCTCCGGCGGCAAGGAGGCCGGCAAGTGAAGATCCAGGGCAAGATGTTCATGTGGCTGAGCCTCTTCTTCCTGGCCATCGCCGTGGTCTACGGCGTCTGGTCGAAGGAGCCGGTCGGCACCACCGCCCTCTTCCTGGCCTTCGGCCTGAGCATCATGGTCGGCTTCTACCTGGGCTTCACGGCCCGGCGGGTCGACGTGGGCGCCCAGGACGACAAGGAGGCGGACGTCGCCGACGACGCCGGCGAGGTCGGGTTCTTCAGCCCGCACAGCTGGCAGCCGCTGGCCCTGGGCGTGGGCGCCGCCCTGGCCTTCATGGGCGTGGCCATCGGCTGGTGGCTGATGTACTTCTCCGCTCCGATCCTGCTGATCGGTCTGTGGGGCTGGGTCTTCGAGTACTACCGCGGTGAGAACCGCACCCAGTAGCACGCCGCACGGCACCCGGGAGCCCGGACACTCCGTCAGGAGGGTCCGGGCTCCCGCTCGTGCCGCATCCGCCTCACCCGTTCGGGCCGTCCGGTGAGCCGGGACCGGCCCGGCTCCCTAACGTGAGGCCATGAGAGACACCGAGTCCCCCCGCACCGGCCTCCGCGGCGCGCGGGCCCGTCTCGCCGGCTGCGCGCTGCTGGTGGCGGCCCTCGGCGCGGGCGTCACCGGCTGTTCCTCCGACAGCAGCCCGCTGTCCGCCGAGCCGTACGACGCGGCGGACCAGATCTCCTTCAGCGGCTCCCTCGACGAGGGCGGGCCCGTCGACCCCGACCAGCCCCTCGAGATCACCGCCGAGGACTCCGACGGGCGCATCACGGACGTCGTCGCGGTGGACGCCGCCGGACGGCACCTGGCGGGCGAACTGGCCGCCGACGGCAGCCGCTGGCACAGCACGTCCCCGCTGGCCGAGGACGCGCAGTACACGGTCCGCGTGAGCACCGAGGACGAGGACGGCAGGCCCGGCCGCGAGGTCGTCGCCTTCACCACGGGCGGGCCCGGCACAGCCAAGCGCCTGGGCGTCACCTTCGGCCCCGGGGCGGGCACGTACGGGGTCGGCCAGCCGCTCGTCGCGGAGCTCAGCGAGCCGGTCAGGGACCGGGCGCAGCGGGCCGTCGTGGAACGCGGCCTGCAGGTCGACTCCACGCCCGCCGTGACCGGCGCCTGGTACTGGGTCGACGACAAGAAGCTCCACTTCCGGCCCGAGGAGTACTGGCCGGCCCACGCCACCGTGCGGGTGCGCAGCAACCTGGAGGGCGTCTGGATCGGCGACCGGCTGCGGGGCGGCAGGGCCGAGCCGCTCACCCTCCGCACCGGTGACCGCGTGACAGCCCTCACGGACGCCGCCGCCCACCGGTTGACGGTCTACAAGAACGGCGAGGAGATCAAGCAGATCCCCGTCACCACCGGCAAGCCCGGCTTCGAGACCCGCAACGGCGTCAAGGTGGTGCTCGCCAAGGAACGCTTCGTACGCATGCGCAGCACCACCGTCGGCATCGCCGAGGGCTCCGCCGAGTCGTACGACCTGGACGTGCACTTCGCCACCCGGGTGACCTGGAGCGGCGAGTACGTGCACGCCGCCCCGTGGTCGGTCGGCTCGCAGGGCTACGCCAACGTCAGCCACGGCTGCGTGGGCATGAGCACCGCCGACGCCGAGTGGTTCTTCGACACCGTCCGCCAGGGCGACCTCGTCGAGGTCGTGAACTCGGACGGCGACACGATGGAACCGTTCGGCAACGGCTTCGGCGACTGGAACCTGGACTGGGACAGGTGGCGCGAGGGCAGCGCCCTCACGGGCGGCGGGAAGACCCCCGGCACCGCCCGGGAGGCGGCCCGGCTGCGGCCGGCGGCCGTGTGAGCCCGCACGGGCCGCCGCGGGAGCTCCTAGGCGCCCGCCAGCGCCTTCCGGCGCAGCAGCGAGGCCAGGGCGGAGGCGAACTCCACCGGCTCCACCGGGTGCGTCACCGCGGCCTCCGCGCGGCTCCAGGTCGCCAGCCAGGCGTCCTGCGGCCGTCCGATCAGCAGCAGCACCGGCGGGCAGTCGAAGATCTCGTCCTTGATCTGCCGGCACACGCCCATGCCGCCCATCGGCACGGCCTCGCCGTCCAGCACGCACACGTCGATGCCGCCCCGGTCCAGCTCCTTGAGCACGGCCGCCGGCGTCGCGCACTCGACGAACTCCACGAGGGGCACGTCCGGTGCCGGCCGCCGCCCGGTGGCGAGCCGCACCTGCTCCCGGGTGTTGGCGTCGTCGCTGTAGACCAGCACCGTGGCGGTCGCCTGCATTGTTCCTCCACGCGTAAGAGAGAGGGCACGGCTCTGTCGGGAACTTCGGGTACCGATGGCGCGGATGCTACCCCCTCGGACCGCCTGTCAACACTGTTCGGACACGGCTTCGAAGGGGGCTCCCATGGGCCATACGGGCAGTCCAGGAGGGGCGAACACACCGAACGGCACCCCCGGGAGTGAGGGCGGGATAAGCGACCGACATAATGTCGGCGTGGCGACAGCAACGACAGTAGACACCGGGCACGCGCACCCGTCGGTCAACCGACCGAACCTCACCAGCGTCGGAACCATCATCTGGCTGAGTTCCGAGCTGATGTTCTTCGCGGCCCTCTTCGCGATGTACTTCACCCTGCGATCGGTGACCGGACCCGAGTTCTGGTCGGAGAAGGCCGACCTGCTGAACTTCCCGTTCTCGGCGACGAACACCACGATCCTGGTGCTCTCCTCGCTCACCTGCCAGCTCGGCGTCTTCGCCGCCGAGCGCGGTGACGTGAAGAAGCTCCGGATGTGGTTCATCGTCACCTTCATCATGGGGGCGGTGTTCATCGGCGGCCAGGTCCTCGAGTACACCGAGCTGGTCAAGCACGGGGGCCTGTCCCTCTCCTCCGACCCGTACGGCTCGGCCTTCTACCTGACCACCGGCTTCCACGGCCTGCACGTGACGGGCGGCCTGATCGCCTTCCTGCTGGTCCTGGGCCGGACCTACGCGGCCCGGAGGTTCACCCACGAACAGGCGACCGCGGCCATCGTCGTGTCCTACTACTGGCACTTCGTCGATGTCGTCTGGATCGGCCTCTTCGCCACGATCTACATGATCAAGTAGGCGGGCCCTCATCCGCGCGCTGGACACAGCGCACCCAACAGAAGCATCGACGCAGAAGATCCTGACACCGGGGTAATCCGTGAAAAAGCTCTCCGCACGACGACGCCATCCGCTGGCGGCGCTCGTCGTCCTACTCCTCGCGCTGGCATGCACCGGGGGGCTGTACGCCGTGTTCGCACCCGCGGACAAGGCGCAGGCCGACGAAACCGCCCAGTCCCTCACCATCGAGGAGGGCAAGAAGCTTTACACCGTCGGCTGCGCGAGCTGCCACGGCACCGGCGGTCAGGGCACCACCGACGGCCCGAGCCTGGTGGGCGTGGGCGCCGCGGCGGTCGACTTCCAGGTGGCCACCGGCCGTATGCCTGCCTCGACCTCCCAGACCGCGCAGGTCCCGCGCAAGAGGAACATCTACACCCAGGCCGAGATCGACCAGCTGGCGGCGTACATCGCCTCCCTGGGCGCCGGCCCGGCCATCCCGACCGAGGAGCAGTACGGCCCCGAGGGCGCCGACGCCGCCGAGGGCGGGGAGCTGTTCCGCAACAACTGCGCGCAGTGCCACAACTTCACCGGCAAGGGCGGTGCGCTCACGCACGGCAAGTACGCCCCCAGCCTGGAGGGCGTCGACCCCAAGCACATCTACGAGGCCATGCTGACCGGCCCGCAGAACATGCCCTCCTTCCCCGACAGCGTGCTGTCGGAGCAGAACAAGAAGGACATCATCGCGTACCTCGACGAGGTCAACAGCGATGACACCGAGAGCTACGGCGGGCTGGCGCTGGGCGGTCTCGGTCCCGTCGTCGAGGGTCTGTTCGCGTGGATCTTCGGACTCGGGGCGCTGATCGCGGTCGCCGTCTGGGTCGCCGCTCGGACCGCAAAGGCCAAGAAGTCATGAGTAGCCAAGACATTCCCGAAGAGAACCTGCCCGCAGCGCAGGACACCGGCCCCGGCCGGGTGAAGCTCGCGGACGAGCAGAACCCGTTCGCCGACCCGGGCCTGCCGCCGCACGAGCCGCGGATCCAGGACATCGACGAGCGGGCCGCCAAGCGGTCCGAGCGCACGGTCGCCCTGCTGTTCACGGTGTCGATGCTGGCCACCATCGGCTTCATCGTCTCGTACGTGGCCATCCCGATCGACAAGACGGTCTACATCTGGACGCTCGGCCACATCAGCGCGATGAACTTCGCGCTGGGCATGACGCTCGGCACCGCCCTGTTCTGCATCGGCGCCGGCGCGGTCCACTGGGCCCGCACGCTGATGTCGGACCACGAGCTCGCCGACGAGCGTCACCCGGTCGAGGCGGCCCCCGAGGTCCGCGCGAAGGTCATGGACGACTTCCGCCAGGGCGCCAAGGAGTCGGCGCTCGGCCGCCGGAAGCTGATCCGCAACACCATGTTCGGCGCGCTGGCCCTGTTCCCGCTCTCCGGCGTGATGCTGCTGCGCGACCTCGGGCCGCTGCCCGGGACGAAGCTGCGCCACACCCTGTGGTCCAAGGGCAAGCTGCTCGTCAACGTGAACACCAACGAGCCGATGCGCCCGTCGGACCTGATCGTGGGTTCGCTGACCTTCGCCAAGCCCGAGGGCCTGGACGAGCACGACCACGGTTTCCAGAACGAGATCGCCAAGGCCGCCCTGATGCTGGTCCGGATCGAGCCGGAGGACATCAAGGACAAGCGCACGCTCGAGTGGTCGCACGAGGGCATCCTCGCGTACTCGAAGATCTGCACCCACGTCGGTTGCCCGGTCTCCCTGTACGAGCAGCAGACGCACCACGCCCTGTGCCCCTGCCACCAGTCCACCTTCGATCTTGCCGACGGCGCCAAGGTGATCTTCGGTCCTGCCGGTCACCCGCTGCCGCAGCTGCGCATCGGCGTGAACGACGAGGGTTACCTCGAAGCGCTCGGCGACTTCGAAGAGCCCGTCGGCCCTGCTTTCTGGGAGCGCGGATGAGTACTACGACCAGCACCGAGTCCCGCTCGCGCGGGAAGGCACCGGCCGGTGAGCGGGTCGCCGACTGGGCCGACGGCCGGCTGGGGATCTACTCCCTGGCCAAGGCCAACATGCGCAAGATCTTCCCCGACCACTGGTCGTTCATGCTGGGTGAGATCTGCCTGTACAGCTTCATCATCATCATCCTCACGGGTGTGTACCTGACGCTGTTCTTCCACCCGGCGATGAACGAGGTGGAGTACCACGGCAGTTACGTCCCGCTGCAGGGCCAGCTGATGAGTGAGGCCTACAAGTCGACGCTGGACATCAGCTTCGACGTCCGTGGCGGCCTGCTCATCCGGCAGATCCACCACTGGGCCGCGCTGATCTTCGTGGCCGGCATGTTCGTGCACATGATGCGCGTGTTCTTCACCGGCGCGTTCCGCAAGCCGCGTGAGATCAACTGGCTGTTCGGCTTCCTGCTGCTCGTCCTCGGCATGTTCACCGGTTTCACCGGCTACTCGCTCCCGGACGACCTGCTCTCGGGCACCGGTATGCGCTTCATGCAGGGCGCGGTCCTGTCCGTGCCGGTCGTCGGCACGTACCTCGCGTTCTTCCTCTTCGGCGGCGAGTTCCCCGGCGACGACTTCGTCGCCCGGTTCTTCTCGATCCACGTCCTGCTGCTGCCGGGCATCATGCTCGGCCTCGTGGTGGCGCACCTGATCCTGGTCTTCTACCACAAGCACACGCAGTTCGCGGGCCCCGGAAAGACCAACAAGAACGTCGTCGGCATGCCGCTGCTGCCGGTGTACATGGCCAAGGCCGGAGGCTTCTTCTTCCTGGTCTTCGGTGTGATCGCCGCGATCGCCGCGATCGCCACGGTCAACCCGATCTGGTCCATCGGCCCCTACCGGCCGGACATGGTCTCCACCGGCGCCCAGCCGGACTGGTACATGGGCTTCTCCGAGGGCCTGGTCCGCATCATGCCGGGCTGGGAGATCAACTTCTGGGGTCACACGCTCGCCCTGGGCGTGTTCATCCCGCTGATGGTCTTCCCGCTGGTCCTGGCGGCCATCGCGGTGTACCCGTTCATCGAGTCCTGGGTCACCGGCGACAAGCGCGAGCACCACATCCTGGACCGCCCGCGCAACGCCCCGACCCGCACCGCGTTCGGTGTCGCCTGGATGACGCTGTACTTCGTCCTCCTCGTCGGCGGCGGCAACGACATCTGGGCCACGCACTTCCACCTGTCGATCAACGCCATCACCTGGTTCGTCCGGATC
Organism: Streptomyces sp. DH-12; assembly: GCF_002899455.1. Taxonomy (GTDB): domain Bacteria; phylum Actinomycetota; class Actinomycetes; order Streptomycetales; family Streptomycetaceae; genus Streptomyces. The sequence goes on from NZ_PPFB01000001.1 coordinate 5,541,573, forward strand.
GCGTTCTTCGTCGCCCCGGTCGTGGCGTTCATCGTCACCAAGCGGATCTGCCTCGGCCTGCAGCGCCGGGACAAGGAGAAGGTGCTGCACGGCCGCGAGTCGGGCATCATCAAGCGCCTGCCGCACGGTGAGTTCGTCGAGGTCCACGAGCCGCTCAGCCAGGAGCAGCTCTACACCCTCACCGCGCACGAGCAGCCCAAGCCGCTCGAGATCGGCCCCGAGGTCGACGAGAACGGCGTCCGCCGCAAGGTGAAGGCCACCGAGAAGCTGCGCGCGAAGCTCAGCAAGGGCTTCTACGGCGAGGAGTCGCAGGTTCCGAAGCCGACCGTCGAGGAGTACAAGGAGATCACGAGCGGCCACGGCCACCACTGATCCTCCGAGCTCCACACGTCGCCACACGACAGCGAAGGGCCCCCGTCCGTTCTGCGGACGGGGGCCCTTCGCCGTGCCCGGAGCTGGATAGGGTGGGTGCGGGATCCGTCCGGTCCCCAGGCACCCGCTACGACCGTCAGGAGCGACCATGAGCGCTGTGACCCCCGCTGGAGGCGACAACGCGGCGGGCCGCTCCTGGCCCGCCCTGCTGAACGGACTGCTGGACGGCCGCGACCTGTCCGCCGACGACACCGCCTGGGCGATGGACCTGATCATGCGGGGCGAGGCGACCGACGCGCAGATCGCCGGCTTCGCGGTGTCGCTGCGGGCCAAGGGCGAGACCGTCGAGGAGATCACCGGCTGCGTCCGGGCGCTCTACGACCACGCCAACGTCATCGAGGTGCCGGGCGCCACCGTCGACATCGTCGGCACCGGCGGCGACGGCGCCAGGACGGTGAACATCTCCACCATGTCCTCGATCGTCGTCGCCGGCACCGGGGCCAAGGTCGTCAAGCACGGCAACCGCGCCGCGTCCTCCGCCTCCGGCGCCTCCGACGTCCTGGAGAAGCTGGGCGTCAACCTCGACCTGACCCCGCGCCGGGTCGCCGAGGTCGCCGAGGAGGCCGGCATCACCTTCTGCTTCGCGGTGAAGTTCCACCCGGCGCTGCGCCACGTGGCCGCCGCGCGCGGCCAGCTCGGCATCCGCACGGTGTTCAACTTCCTCGGCCCGCTCGCCAACCCGGCGAAGGTCAAGGCCCAGGCGGTCGGCGTCGCCGACGCGCGCATGGCGCCCATCATGGCCGGGGTGTTCGCCGGACGCGGCCACTCCTCCCTGGTGTTCCGCGGCGACGACGGCCTGGACGAGCTGACCACCACCGGCACCTCCCGGGTGTGGGTGGTGCGCGACGGCGAGGTCACCGAGGAGACGTTCGACCCGCGGGACGCCGGCATCGAGCTGGCCCCGGTGGAGGCGCTGCGCGGCGCCGACGCCTCCTACAACGCCGAGGTCGCCCGCCGGCTGCTGGACGGCGAGCGCGGTCCGGTCCGCGACGCGGTGCTGCTGAACTCCGCGGCGGCGCTGGTGGCCCTGGAGCCCGGCAGCGGCACGCTCACCGAGCAGATCCGCGCCGGGATGGCGAAGGCGGCCGAGTCGATCGACTCCGGCGCCGCCAAGCGGGTCCTCGAGCGCTGGGTCGCCGTCACCCACGCGTAGGCCGGCGCGCGGACCGACGCGCGGGCCCCGTGACGGCCGTCCCGCGATCCGGATGCGGGTTGCGGGACGCCGGTCACCTCACGTACGTTCCCTCTCAGGTCATGAGTGACAGCCATCAGGCCCCGGCCGGCTGTCCGGCAACCCTCCGTCCGTGGCGGGGTGCCCCGGGTGAAGACCGGGCCGTGAGCAGCAGGGCTCACGGCAAGCGCGGACCCCTCGCACACCAGGGGTCCTGGTCGTCGAGGAGTCTTCCGTGAGCAAGCGAATGCGCTAGGGCGTCGAGCCCCGCCTCCGCACACCCTCTTTCCCTCTTCTCCTTCGCGCTGGAGCGCCGCCGTCGTGCCGTCCGCTCGCGCGGGGATCCGCCCGCCCTCCGGGAGTTCCGTCATGCCCGCTGCCACCACCGTCGCCGCCGAGCCGTCCGTCCGCTCCCCGCTGCCCGTCCTCGGCCGGGACGTCGCCGTCCCCCTGGTCACCGGCGGCGAGGCCGTCTACGCAGCGCTCGACTACGCCGCCAGCGCCCCCGCCCTCCAGTGCGTCTGGGACGACGTGGCCGCCTACGCCCCCTACTACGGCAGCGTCCACCGCGGCGCCGGCTACCTCTCCCAGCTCTCCACCGACCTGTTCGAGAACGCCCGCCGGACCGTCGCCGAGTTCCTCGACTGCCGCATCGAGGACAGCCCGGGCGAAGTCCGGTCCGGCAAGGGCGGTGGCGGGCGACGGGAGGGGGACCAGGTGGTGTTCACCCGTTCCACCACCGACTCCCTCAATCTGCTCGCCGCCGCCCTGCCCGAGGACTGCGAGGTCTTCGTCTTCGAGACCGAGCACCACGCGGCGCTGCTGCCGTGGCGGCGGGCGGCCCGGGTGACCGTCCTCGACGCGCCCGGCACCCCCGCGCAGGCCGTCGAGACCCTGGAGCGCGCCCTCGCCGGCCGCGACCCCCACGGCCCGGCCCTGGTCTGCGTCACCGGCGCCTCCAACGTCACCGGCGAGCTGTGGCCGGTCCGCGAACTCGCCGCCGCCGCGCACGCGCACGGCGCACGCATCGTGCTGGACGCCGCCCAGCTCGCCCCGCACCGCCCGGTGTCCGTGCGGGACCTCGACGTCGACTGGGTCGCCTTCTCCGGACACAAGCTGTACGCGCCCTTCGGCGCCGGGGTGCTGGCCGGCCGCGCCGACTGGCTCCGCGAGGCCGAGCCCTACCTCGCCGGCGGCGGCGCCAGCCGCAAGGTCGCGCGGCGCGCGGACGGGACGGTGCACGTGGAGTGGCACGAGACCGCCGCCCGCCACGAGGCCGGCTCGCCCAACGTCATCGGCGCCCACGCCATCGCCTCCGCCTGCAAGGCGCTCACCGAGGCGGGGTTCGACGCGCTCGCCGCGCGGGAGGAGGAGCTGGTCCGCACGGTGCGGGAAGGGCTGGCGGACGTGCCTCAGGTGCGGTTCCTGTCCTTGTTCGGCGACGACGCGCCCCGGGTGGGGGTGCTGTCCTTCGTGGTCGACGGCTGGAACAGCTCCCACTTCGCAGCGGCGCTCTCCGCCGAGTACGGCATCGGGGTGCGGGACGGCTTGTTCTGCGCGCACCCGCTGGTACGGCGGCTGCTGGGCGGCGACACGGGCGGTGCGGGGGAGTGCGGGGCGCCGGAGGCGGGGGCGTTGAACGCGATCCGCGTGAGCTTCGGCGCCGGCACGCCGGAGGAGCATGTCGAGCGGTTCGTCCGGGCGGTGCGGGAGCTCGTGCGGGACGGGGCGCGGTGGAGGTACCGGACGGTGGACGGGCGGTGCGTGCCGGACACGTCGGGGCGGGCGTAAGAGGGAGTCGCCCCCGCCGCCCCTTCCCGTCCCACCCCGGGGCTCCGCCCCCGGACCCCGCTCCTCAAACGCCGGAGGGGCTGATTCCAGCCCGTCCGGCGTTTGAGGACGAGGGGGTCCGGGGCGCAGCCCCCAGGGACGGGGCGGGGCGGCGGGGGCGCATCACCCCTGAGGGGACGGGAGCCGGGCTCCCAGCACGATCATCCGCAGCGCCCGCTCCGTCGCGTCCGTCAGCAGTTCCGCGCCCCGGACCAGTGCCTCCGCCAGCTCCATGGGCCCCGGCAGGATGCCCTGACACGCGTCCACCCCCGGCACCTCCCCCGCCCCGTCCCCCAACGTCCCCGCGAGCGCCAGCACCGGCCGCCCCGCCAGCTTGGCCCGCCGGGCCACCTCCCCGGGCACCTTGCCGCGAGGCGTCTGGCGGTCCAGCGCCCCTTCCGCGGTGACCACCAGGTCGGCCCGCGCGAGGCGTTCGTCCAGGCCGAGATGGTCCAGCAGGACGGGAAACCGGGGCACCAGCGCCGCGCCCAGCGAGGCCAGCCCCGCCCCCAGCCCGCCGGAGGCGCCCGTGCCGCGGCCGAGCCGCAGGTCGACGCCGGTGACGGCGAGGTCCCGGGTCAGTACCCGCGCCCAGTTCTCCAGCCCCGCCGACAGCTCCTCCACCTGTCCCGGGGTCGCCCCCTTCTGCGGCCCGAACACCCGCGCCACGCCCCGCTCCCCGCACAGCACGTTGTACGGGTTGCAGGCGACGACCAGTTCCACGCCGTCGAGGCGCGGATCGAGCCCGGTCGCGTCGATCCGGGCGAGACGCGACAACTCACGGCCGCCCGGGGGCAGTTCCGCCCCGTGCGCGTCCAGCAGCCGCGCGCCGAGCGCCTGGAGCGCGCCCGCACCCCCGTCGGAGGTGCCCGAGTCGCCGCAGCCCACCAGGATCCGCCGTACCCCCTGGTCGAGAGCGGCACGGATCAGCTCCCCGACGCCGTAGGTGGTGGTGACGCCCGGATCGCGGCGGGTGCGGGGGACCAGGGACAGCCCGGCGACGGCCGCCATCTCCACCACCGCGGTGTCCTGCCCGCCGAGCAGCGCGAAGTGCGTGCCGACCGGTTCGCCGACGGGGCCGGTGGCGGCCAGGGCGACCAGCCGGCCGCCGGTCGCGCGGGCCAGCGCGGCGGCGGTTCCCTCCCCGCCGTCCACCAGCGGGATGCGGTCGATCTCGGCGTCCGGCAGCACCCGGCGGACGCCCGCCGCGATGGCGTCGGCGGCGGCGGGGGCGGACAGCGACTCCTTGAAGCCGCTGGGGGCCACGACGACTCGGTTCAGCATGGGCGATCACTCCTCAGCGGGTCACCGGCACGCCCAGCGCGGGCCACACGGTGACGGCGAACAGCAGGACGAGGGCGGCGGTGAGCGGGGCCAGCACGGCGGACAGCCGCAGCAGGTCGCGCGGGGTGTAGGTGGGGGTGCCGGGGATGTCCGCGAAGAGCGTCACCGGCTTGGCGGAGGCGGGCAGGGTGTGGCAGAAGCCGGCCGCGGCGGTGGACGCGAGCGCCGCCGCCACCGGGTTCACCCCGGCCGTCACGGCCGCCGCGACCACCAGCGGCACCAGCACGGAGGAGCGCGCGGACCGTGACTGCAGGACCAGGTGGGCGGCCGTGCTGACGGCGACGACGACCGTCAGGAACGTCAACGGGCCGATGCCCGCGGGCAGTCCGCCGACCAGCCAGCGGGCCGCGCCCGACTCGGCGAGCGCCACGCCCATCGCCATGGTCGCCGCCATGAACAGCAGCAGCGACCACGGCACCGTCTTGAGCGCGTCCTTCAGGCGCACGGTGCCCAGCGCCGGGGAGGCGGCGACGACCGCGCCGATCAGCGCGACCACCGCCGGGGACACCTGGTGCAGGGGTTCGCTGCACCACAGGGCGACCACCGTGGCCAGCAGCAGGGCGCACCGCTTCTCCGCCTGCGTCCAGGGGCCGGTGACCGGGCGGTCGCTGTGCCGCTGGATCTCCTCGGCGGTGATGCGTACCGGACCGGCGCGGTCGGCCCGCCGGGTGGTCGTCAACAGCACGGTCTCGGCGGCGAGATGGGAGGACACCACGGCCAGCGGCAGCCCCAGCAGCAGCCATTCGGTGAAGCCGACCCGCTCCCCGGTGGCCTCCCACAGCACGGACACGGTGATCAGATGGGCGCCCGCGCCGATCAGGGTCGCCACCGCGGACAGCAGGATCACGGTGGGGAACAGCAGCGCCAGCATCACCACCAGCCGCCCGCGCCCGGCCAGCGCCTTGGCCAGCGCGAGGAACACCGGCAGCGCGAGCGCCGCCCGGCCCGAGGTGGCCGGCACCGCGAACGCGGTGACGACCAGCGCCGCCGTCGTCAGATGCGTCAACTGCCGTACCGTGCGCGCCCCGCCGACCAGGAAGGCGGCCGCCCGCCCGGCGAGCCCGGTCCGGGTGACCGCGGCGGCCAGCACGAACGCGCAGATCAGGAGCCACACGGTCGAGTCGCCCAGGGTGCCGAACAGGGTGTCGCTGTCGATCACCCCGGTCACGGTGAGCGCGAGCCCCGCGCCGAGCGCGATGTAGGTGTCGTCGACGGGAGTGCCGATCCACGCGCAGGTGGCCAGCGCGAAGACGGCGAGGGTGAGCCGGGCGTCCCCGCCGAGACCGGGGAAGACACCGGGCACGGCGAGCGCCGCGCAGAGAGACAGGGCCGCGCACAGCGCCACGGTGGAACGGATGCTCAAGGTCACGTCATCGACGGTCCCCTCGGGCGGTGAGCCGCCGATGAGTCCTCGATGAAGGAACCTTCACCGGGACGCCGGTGCGTCAGGCCGGCAGACGGTAGCCCATCCCGCGGACCGTCTCGAGCTGGTCCGCGCCCAGCTTCTTGCGCAGCGCCCGCACGTAGACGTCCACGATGTTGGAGCCCGGGTCGAAGTCGTAGCCCCACACGTGGGAGAGGATCTGCTCGCGGGACAGCACTTGGCCGGGATGCCTCAGGAACAGCTCCAGCAGCACGAACTCACGGGCCGTCAGGTCGACGGTCCGGTCGTGCGCGCGGGCCCGCCGGGTGCGCAGGTCGAGGCTGAGCGCGCCGGACCGCAGCACGGTCACCTCCGGCGCCCGGGCCGCGGTGCGCAGCCGCAGCCGGATCCGGGCGAGCAGCTCCTCGAAGCGGAACGGCTTGGTCATCCAGTCGTCCGCGCCGCCCTCCAGACCCGCCACGGTGTCCCGTACCGAGTCCCGGGCGGTCAGCACGATCACCGGGGTCGTCACCCGGGCCTCGCGCAGTTCGCGCAGCACCGTGAAGCCGTCCCGGCCCGGCAGCCCGATGTCCAGGACCACCAGGTCGAAGCCGCCGGTCAGGGCGTACGCGTGGCCGGCCTCGCCGTCGCCGGCGACGGTGGTGGTGAAGCCGTTGGCGCGCAGCCCCTTCTCGATGAAGGAGGCGATGCGCTCCTCGTCCTCGACGATCAGGATCCGGTTCATCCGCGGGCCTCTTCCAGGGTGAGTACGAAGGTGGCGCCGCCGCCCTCGGTGTCGTGCAGCCGGACCCGCCCGCCGTGGCCCTCGGCGATGGCCTTGACGATGGACAGGCCGAGACCGGCGCCGGAGCCGCGCGCCCCGCGCCGGGACGTGCCGCGCCGGAAGCGTTCGAAGATCAGCTCCCGGTCCTGCGGGCGCACGCCGGGTCCGGAGTCGGCGACGTACAGCTCGACGCGGGAGCCCTCCGCGCGGGAGCCGATGCGGATGGTCTGCCCGGGCGTGGTGTGCTGCACCGCGTTCTGCGCGAGCTGCACCATCGCCTGCGTGATGCGCTGCGGGTCCAGCTCGGCCTCCCGGTCGGCGGTGTCGGTGAGCTGCCAGTCGCGGTCGCCGAGGGTGCGGGCCTTCACGAAGACGTCGGCGGTGAGTTCGGCGAGCTGCACCGGCTCGGGGCTGACGAAGTCGGGCCGTTCGGCCTTGGCGAGCAGCAGCAGGTCCTCCACGATGCGGCTCATCCGGTCCAGTTCGTCCGTGACCAGGCGGACGGTCTCCTCGCGTTCCGCCGGGTCGTCGCCCATCAGCTCCAGATGGCCGCGCACGATGGTGATCGGGGTGCGCAGCTCGTGCCCGGCGTCGTCGACGAACTGGCGCTGGACGGCGAAGGCCCGCTCCAGCCGGTCCAGCATGGCGTTGAAGGTCTTGGCGAGGGCGGCGATGTCGTCGTGGCCGCGCACCGGGATGCGGCGGGTGAGGTCCTGCTCGGTGAGCTGTGCGGCGGCGGTGCGCACCAGCCGTACGGGCTGCAGGATGCGCCCGGCGACCGCCCAGCCGATGCCGGTGGTGAGCAGCAGCGCCACTCCCGAGATGGCGAGCAGCACCCGGAACACCTGGTCCACGCGGGCCAGTTCCCGCTCGGGGTGGTAGGCGACGACGAACGCCACCTCGGAGTGGCCGCCGTGCCGGGCCACGGGCACCTTCGCCCAGCGGATCTCGCCCTCGGGCCGGTGCAGCACCCCGGACGGGTCGGGGGAGTCGAAGATGCGGCGCCGGGCGTCGGCGTCGCGGTGCAGCGGCAGCGCGACGGGCAGGTCGCGCGGCTGGATGATCTGCGCCGGGTCGCCGCCGGGCCGGGCCACCAGGCCGATCAGCTCCTCGTCGGGGTCGGCGTACTGCCGTTCCAGGAACACCCTGAGCAGCCGGTCCGGTTCGGTGAACGGCCGGCCCGTCTCCGGGTCCAGGCCCCGCTCCTCGAACGCCGCGAACTCGCCGGTCTCCTGGGCGAGCAGCCCGTTGCTGCGATGGTCGACGTCCCGCAGCAGGAAGGAACGGGTGGTGGCGGCGACCGAGGTGAGGGCCACCGCCATCACGAACAGCAGCCACAGCAGGATGCGGACCCGGGCGGAGAGCCGCCGGCGGCCCCGGTCAGCCGTCGTCCCCGCCGGGTCCGTCGTCCCGGTCGGGTCCGTCGTCCCGGTCGGGTCCGTCGTCCGAGGGGCCTCGGTCCTGGTCGTCGTCATCGTCGTCGTCCGTCGGTCCGTCGGTCACCGGAGGCCGGGACACGACCTCGTCGCTGGGCGTGGGGGCGGGCCGGGTGTCCGACGGCGTCGGCGCGGGCGACCCGCTGTCCAGCTCGACCCGCGGGGGCACCTTCGGCGGTTCGGGGCTGTCGGAGAGCGCGAAGCTGGTCGCGGCGACGCCCAGGGGAATCAGTACGACGGCGGCGAGGGCCGCCATCCGGCGAGTGAAGACCATGCCCTCATCCTGGGCCGGACACCCGCGGTCCAGGATGAGGCTCCGATGAGGGACCTTTCATCTTGCGCGAGCACCGGCCCCTCCGGCGCCTGAGGGGAGAGGTCCGGGGCGGGGCACGGAAAGGACGTCAGCTGTCGAGCCCGATGGCGAAGGCGGCCTCGAGATCGTGCTGGGAGTACGTGCGGAACGCCACATGCGTGTCGGTGCCCTCGACGCCCGGGATCTTGCTGATCCGGCCGGGGATGACCTCCGCCAGGTCCTCGTGCTCCCGGACCCGCACCATGGCGATCAGGTCGTAGGTGCCGGTGACGGAGAAGACCTCGCTGACACTGTCCAGCGCGGCGATCTGTTCCGCGATCTCGGGGATCCGGTCCACGCTGGTCTTGATGAGGACGATCGCGGTGATCACGGCTGGTTCTCTCCCTCGGGGGCCGGAGCAGGGGCGGACTTCACTGTAGTCGCCCCGCCGCGCCACACCCATGCGCAGCCGATCCCCAGCCCGAAGCCCACCAGGTGCGCCAGATACGCCACCCCCGGCCCGCCCTCCGCCGCCCGCCCGGCCGCCGCCCACTGCAGCGCCGCCCAGAACGGCAGCACCACCCACGCGGGCAGCCGCACCGGCAGGAAGAAGGCGAACGGCAGGAGACTGGTGACCCGCCCCCGGGGGAACAGGACGAGGAACGCACCGAGGAGCGCCGAGATCGCCCCCGAGGCCCCGACCAGGGACCGCTCGGAGCCGGCGTGGGCGGCCGCGTACCCCAGCAGCGCGAGGTAGCCGCAGCCGACGTAGCACAGGGCGAACCGCACCCGGCCCATCCGTGCCTCGGTCATCGGCCCGAACACGTGGAGGAACAGCATGTTGCCCAGCAGGTGCACCCAGCTGCCGTGCACGAACAGCGCCGTGGCGGGGGTGAGGACGGCCGCGGGGGACCCGTCGAACAGGTCTGCGGGGATGACGCCCCAGCGGCGGACGTAGGCCCGCTGCGCGGCCAGCAGCTCCTCCCCGGAGCCGTGGGCCGGGTGCAGCCCCGAGGCCGGCCCGATCAGGAAGACCAGGCAGCACAGCACGATGAGGGTGCGGGTGACCGGGGCGGGCGTGGTCCGGAACGCCCCGGCGGCCGCCGCGGTCCAGGTGCGGATCATGAGTACAGAGCATGACGTAGCCGGACGTAACCGTGCGGATCGCCTCGCCGCCGTGGACGGGCGGGCGGCGGAAGCCCGGCAGGCCGTAGGGTTACGAGCCACACGCACCGGCCGCCCGGCGCGTCACGGACACTGGAGAAAGGCGGACAGCCACGATGACGGTTCCCCTGCCGACCGCCTCGACGCGGTGGCGCTGCACCCTCTGCGGCAACCTCACCCGCTTCGACGTCACCCGCTCGTCGAAGGTCGTCGAGTACGTGCACCTCGATCTGGCCGGCGAGCCCGAGGTCGAGGAGCGCGAGGTGCTCGACGAGACGATCGAGTCGGTGCGGTGCCGCTGGTGCAACGCCGTGGACCAGGTGGAACTCGTGGACAGGCCGGGCGCCGGCTCCTGAGACAAGGGGGTCCCTCCCGCTCGAGCGAAGCCGAGAGCGGGGGAGGGCCCCGCTGACGGCGGCCCCGCGGACGGGGCCGCACACAGGCATTGGGGTGTGACGGATGGTGGAGACCACGGGCGGGGGGCCGCAGGACGGCGCCGCCGAGGTGCTCGACCGTCCGCTGCCCGACGGGGTGCGCCGCAGGGTCGTCCAGATCGTCGCGGACGGCTTCGGCGGACTCACCGTCGCCGAGCTGCCCGCGCAACTGCGGCAGTACGCCCGGTTCACCCCGAGCCGCCGCGCCAAGTTCGCCGGGAACGCCATGGCGGCGGCGCTGGAGACCGATCCGCTGTTCCGGCAGCGGATCGGGGAGAAGCTCAGAGAGGCCCAGCCGGAACTGGCCGGCGCCCTCGACTCCGGCTCCCCGCCCCCGGCCGCGGACCCGCTCGACGTGGCGGCCGCGGTCTATGTGCTCCGCCCGCCGGGCTGGGTCAAGCTGGTCGCCGCCGCAGGCGAGGAGGTCCAGCGCGCCGACGCCGAACGCGCCGGCGAGGAGACCCGCGCGGAGCTGGAGCGGCTGCGCGCCGAACTCGACCGCGCCCGCGAGCACACCCGCTCCGAGACCGAGCGGCTGCGCGCCGAGCTGGACGCGGCGAAGAGGGAGAGCGACTCCCTGCACCGCAAGCTGCGGTCCGCCCTCGCCGACGTCAAGCGCGGCGAGGCCGCCCTGCGCAAACTGCGCGGCGAGATGGAGGCGGTGCGCGCCGACGGGCAGGCCCAGGTGTCGGCCGCCGAGAGCGAGACCCGGCGCCTCAAGGCCCGGCTGGGGGAGACCGAGGCCGCCCTGGAGGCCGCCCGCCGCGCCGCCCGCGAGGGCCGCAGCGTCGAGGACATGCGCGTACGGCTGCTGCTCGACACCGTGCTGGACGCCGCCCAGGGGCTGCGGCGCGAGCTGGCGCTGCCGCCCGTGTCGGTACGGCCCGCGGAGACCGTGGACGCCGTGGAGCCGGGCCGGATGACCCCCAAGGACATCGCCGCCCGCGCGCTGTCCGAGGACGACCCGGCCGTCCTCGACCAGCTCCTCGCCCTCCCGCAGGCGCATCTGGTCGTCGACGGCTACAACGTCACCAAGACCGGCTATCCGCAGATGCCGCTGGAGAAGCAGCGGCTGCGGCTGCTCGGCCAGCTCGCCCAGCTCGCCGCCCAGACCGGCGCCGAGGTCACCTGTGTCTTCGACGGCGCCGAACTGGCCGCGCCGGTGCTGCTGGCGCCGCCGCGCGGGGTGCGGGTGCTGTTCTCCAAGCCGGGCGTCACCGCCGACGAGCTCATCCGCCAGCTCGTGCGCGCCGAGCCGCCGGGGCGGCCGGTCATCGTCGCCTCCACCGACCGCGAGGTCGCCGACGGGGTCGCACGCGCCGGCGCGCGCCCCGTCGCGTCAGCCGTGCTCCTCAAAAGGCTTTCCTAGTATCTGATGTACATCTGTCCCTCGTGCAACGTACAGGGGCAATGCCCTAATTGACGGAACCGTCACGCAACGTAGCGTCAAGAAGGCGTCACTGCAGGTGAGTTGTCATGGGATAAACGCGCTGTAGCGGAGATTTCGTGCCCAGGGATTTGAACTGATCACAGGAGAATCACTAGGGTCAGCCCTCGAACCCTCGCTCGCGCGATCACTCTCGAGAAGGAGCTCGTCTCCGTGGCGTCCCACCGTCGTCCCAAGCAGCCGAGCCGCGCACGCGTGACCGTGCTCACCACCGCCGCCGCCGCTGCCGTCGTCATGAGCTCGCAGGCCGCCAACGCGGCCCCCGGCGAGAAGCCGAGCAAGGACGAGGTCAAGGCCAAGGTCGACAAGCTCTACCAGCAGGCGGAGCAGGCCACCGAGAAGTACAACGGGGCCAAGGAGAAGCAGGAGAAGCTCCAGAAGGAGATCTCCACGATCCAGGACAACGTCGCCAAGGGCCAGCAGGAGCTCAACGACCTGCGCGACGGCCTCGGCTCGATGGCCAGCGCCCAGTACCGCAGCGGCGGCATCGACCCCTCGGTCCAGCTCTTCCTCTCCGCCGACCCGGACGACTACCTCGACAAGGCGTCCACCCTGGACCACTTGAGCGCCCAGCAGGTCGAGGCGCTGAAGGAGATCCAGGAGAAGCAGCGCGAGCTGGCCCAGCAGCGCTCCGAGGCCGCCGAGAAGCTGAAGGACCTCTCCTCCACCCGGACCGAACTGGGCAAGAAGAAGAAGGAGGTCCAGGGCAAGCTCGCCGCCGCGCAGAAGCTGCTCAACAGCCTCACCGCCGAGGAGAAGGCGCAGCTCGCCGACGAGGAGAACCGCGCCACCCGCGCCAGCGAGCGCGACGCCCTCTCGGTCAACGTCCCGGCCGGCTCCGGCCGCGCCGCCGCCGCCTTCGCCGCCGCCCAGAGCAAGCTCGGCACGCCCTACGTCTACGGCGCCACCGGCCCGTCCTCCTTCGACTGCTCGGGCCTGACCTCCTGGGCGTACGCCCAGGCCGGCGTCGGCATCCCGCGCACCTCCGAGGCCCAGACCGGCGCCGGCACCAAGATCTACTCGGTGGACCAGCTCAAGGTCGGCGACCTGGTGTTCTTCTTCAACGACCTGCACCACGTGGGCCTCTACGCCGGCAACGGCCAGGTCCTCCACGCCCCGCGCTCGGGCACCGTCGTGCGCTACGAGTCGATGAACACCATCGGCGGCCCCTTCATGTTCGGCGTCCGCGTCTGACGTACACCGCCCCGGGTGCCCCCGTTCGGGGGATTCCGGCGGTTCCGTTCCGCCTCCACGCCCCGCCTCGACCCAGGTCAACGGCGGGGCGTCACCGTGTGTGCCGCCCTGGCCGTGGCTCCGCCGGCCGCTCCGGAGGCTACTGTCTGCCGCGTTTCCCTGTCCGCCAGCGGAAGGAGCGCGGCTTCCCGTGGGGTCCCATCGTCGTACCGCACCGTCCTCAGGGGCCGAGCGGAGTGCCGCCCTCGCCCTGGGCCTGCTCTCCGCGGCCGCCACCGCCCTCGGCGCGGTACCGGCCACGGCCGCGCCCCAGGAGGACACCCGGGCCGAGGTCGACCGCCTCTACCGCGAGGCGGAGAAGGCCACCGAGGCCTACAACGCGGCCGACGAGCGCGCCGACGCCCTGCGCCGGGAGATCGCCGACGCCCAGGACGGCATCGCCCGCAAACAGCAGCGCGTCAACACCATGCGGGAGGCGCTGGGTTCGCTCGCCGGCTCCCAGTACCGCTCCGGCGGACTGGACCCCGCCCTCGCCCTGCTGCTCTCCGACGACCCCGAGGACTACCTCGAGAAGGCCTCCGTCCTCGACCGGATCGGCGCCCGCCAGGCCGCCCAGCTGAAGAGGCTCCGCGGCACCCTGCGCTCGCTGTCCCAGGACCGCGCCGAGGCGGCGAAGCGGCTCGGCGCCCTGGAACGCAGCCGCAAGGCGGCCGCCACCCACAAGCGGACCGTGGAGGGCAAGCTCGCCGAGGCCCGCCGGCTGCTCGACTCCCTCCCGGCCGGCGAACGGGCCGCCTGGGACCGCGCCTCCCGCTCCGGCCGCACCGACCTGCCCGGCCCCGGCGGCGCCCCCGCCTCCGGGCGCGCGGCCGCCGCCCTCGCCGCCGCCCGCTCCGCCCTCGGCAAGCCCTACGTCTGGGGCGCGAGCGGCCCCTCCGCCTTCGACTGCTCCGGGCTCACCCAGTGGGCGTACGCGCAGGCCGGGGTCGCGCTGCCGCGCACCTCGCAGGCCCAGCGGTACGCCGGCCGGCAGGTCCCGCTGTCCGAGGCCCGCCCCGGCGACCTGGTCCTCTACCGCTCCGACGCCTCCCACGTGGGGATGTACACGGGCAACGGCCAGGTGATCCACGCGCCGTACCCCGGCGCCCCCGTGCGCTACGACCCGGTCGGCATGATGCCGGTCTCGTCGGTCACCAGGGTCTGACTCCGGCGGGCCCGCGCCCGTACCCTCGGAGAGGTGGCCGGTCGAACGCGGGTGTCGCAGGCGGCGGTGGCGGCGTGGTGCCTGCTGCTGGCCGCCCTCGTGGGATGCGGCGGCGGTCCCGCCGCGGACGCCGCCCGCGCGGAGGTGCAGTCCCTGCTCGACCGGCGTGCGGAGGCGGTCCTCGACCGGGACGCCGCCGCCTACGCCCGCACCGGCACCCGCGACGGCTTCGACAACCTGCGCGCGGTGCCGCTCGCGGACTGGTCCTACCGCGTCACCGCCCTGGACCGCACCGGCGACCGGGCCACCGCCGCCGCCGACCTCAGCTACCGCATCGACGGCCACGACCGTTCCCCGGTGGTCACCGCCCGCACCCTGAGCCTCAGCCGGGACCGGGACAGCCGCTGGACGGTGGAGTCCGACCGCCCCGCCGAGAAGTCCGGCCAGCAACTCTGGGACCAGGGCCGGGCGCGGGCCGTGCGCGGCGAGCGGAGCCTGGTGCTGGGCGTCGGGCAGTCCGACGCGACCCTGCGCGACTACGCGGAACTGGCCGACCGCGCGGTGCCCGCCGTCTCCGATGCCTGGGGTCCCGCGTGGGCGCGCAGCGTCGTCGTCCTGGTCCCGGAGACCCTGGAGGGCATGGCGGGCCTGCTCGGCTCGCCCCCGTCCTCCTACCGGGGCATCGCGGCCGTCACCACCGGGGCGACCGGCGGCGGCCCGCGGGCGCCCGCGGACCGGGTGATCGTCAACCCGGACGCCTTCGTGCTGCTCGGCGACTCCGGACGGCAGGTCGTCCTCACCCACGAGACCGCCCACGTCGCCACCCGCGCGCACACCTCCGCCGCCACCCCGCTGTGGCTGTCCGAGGGATACGCGGACTGGGTCGGCCACCGCGGCGCGGACGGCACCCCCGCCGAGGCCGCGCCGGAGCTCGCGCACGCCGTCGGCCGCGGCGAGGTGCCGGACGCGCTGCCCGAGGACGAGGACTTCGGCTTCACCGGCGACGCGGACGGCCTGGCCCGCGCCTACGAGGGGAGCTGGCTGGCCTGCCGGATGATCGCCGACCACTGGGGCGAGGACCGCCTCGGCGCCTTCTACCGCGCCGTGGGCGCCCACGGGGACCGCGAAGGCGCCGTCGAGGACGCGATGCGCCGGGTCCTCGGCACGACGCCGGGGGAGTTCACCCTTCGGTGGCGTGATTACGTGGGGGCCGTGCTGCGGTGACGCACCGGGTCAGGACGACACCGTGGTCCGCTCGGCCCACGACGGCCCGGACACCGCGGGGGCCTCCCGGCGCCCCGGCACCGACGCGCGCCACAGGGCCCGCGCCGCCAGCACCGACGCCGCCACCAGCAGCCCGTTGCGCACCACCAGCAGCGTGATCCCCAGCCAGTCGCTCGCCACCACGTGCGCGAACCACAGCGGGAACTCCAGCGTCGTCACCGGACAGGCGACCAGGACCAGCACCGCAGGACGTCCCATCCGGCTGTCCCGGAAGCACAGGCACACGGCCGCCGTGCCCACCAGCCACACCATGTACTGCGGGCTGATCACCCGGCTGGTGACCGTGAACAGCAGCACCGCCGTGAACGCCGCGTCCGCCGCGGTGTGCGCCGCGAACCGGGACGCCAGCAGCCGCCACAGCACCAGCCACGCCAGCGCGGCCCCGGTCAGGAACAGCGCCCCCGTGCTCACCCAGCTCACGTACGGGCCGAGGAACTCCACCGAGCCGTAGTTCAGCAGCACCTCGCCGTCCCAGCCGTGGTGCCGGGCCACGTGGAACACCAGCGACCCCAGCGACTCGACCTCCGTGCCCCGGTCCCGCTGGAAGCCCAGGAACGCGAACGCGCCCGGCATCAGCGCCGCGAACAGCCCGGCCACCACCACGCCGGTCACCGCCGCCGACACCCACGCGTCACGCCGGCGCACCGCGAGCAGCAACAGCGCCGGCCACACCTTCAGCAGCGCCCCGAACGCCGCGAGCGCGCCCGCCAGCCGGGGGTGCCGGCCGGCCGCCAGCAGCGCGGCCACCGCCACCGCGGTCACCATCACGTCGTACCGGGCGTACACCGTCGGCCCGAGCAGCGGCACGCCCGCCACCCACAGCCACGCCCCGCGGCGGGACCGGCCCGTGCCGCGCGCCCCGCGCAGCAGCAGCGCCAGCGTCACCGCGTCGGCCGCCAGCGCCAGCACGAAGAAGGCGGTGGCGTACTCCAGGAACGGCAGCACGGCGGGGGAGAGGACCGCCAGGGCCGCCGCGGGCGGGTACTGCCAGGTCACGTCGTCCAGCGGAAACGTTCCGGTGACCAGGACGTCGTACCAGCCCCGGTAGATCACCGACACGTCGCTGGTGACGTCCGGACCCGGGAAGACCACCACCTTCAGCACGCACAGCAGCAACGCCGCGCGCGTGACGCCCCAGATCCCCAGCAGCCGTACCAGGGGGCCTCGTGCGGCCGTCGGTTCCACGTGATCCCTGCCCGTCGGGTGTGCGGTCATGAGGGGCCATGATGTCCCGGAAGCCGGTGTGCATGCCACCGAGCAGCGCCGTGACGGGGCGCGCGGCAACCGTTCGGTAGGGTCGGCGGCGATGCACAAGACCCTGATCGTCACCAACGACTTCCCGCCCCGTCCCGGCGGCATCCAGGCCTTCCTGCACAACATGGCCCTGCGGCTGGACCCGGAGCGCGTCGTCGTCTACGCCTCCACCTGGAAGCGCACCCGGGAGGGCGTCGAGGCCACCGCCGCCTTCGACGCCGAGCAGCCCTTCACCGTCGTGCGCGACCGTACGACGATGCTGCTGCCCACACCGGCCGCCACCCGGCGGGCCGTGGGGCTGCTGCGCGAACACGGCTGCACCTCGGTGTGGTTCGGGGCGGCGGCGCCGCTCGGCCTGATGGCGCCGGCGCTGCGCCGCGCGGGCGCGGAGCGGATCGTGGCCACCACGCACGGCCACGAGGCCGGCTGGGCCCAGCTGCCCGTCGCACGGCAACTGCTGCGCCGCATCGGGGAGTCCACGGACACGATCACCTATCTCGGCGAGTACACCCGGTCCCGGATCGCCCGCGCCCTCACCCCCGAGGCCGCCGCCCGCATGGTGCAACTGCCGCCCGGGGTCGACGAGAAGACCTTCCACCCCGGCTCGGGCGGCGACGAGGTGCGCGCCCGGCTCGGGCTGACCGACCGCCCGGTGGTCGTGTGCGTCTCGCGGCTCGTGCCGCGCAAGGGCCAGGACACGCTGATCCGGGCGATGCCCGCGATCCTCGCCGCCGAACCCGGCACCGTGCTGCTGATCGTCGGCGGCGGCCCCTACGAGAAGGACCTGCGCCGCCTCGCGGCCGACACCGGCGTCGCCGCCTCCGTCCGCTTCACCGGCCCCGTCCCCTGGTCCGAGCTGCCCGCCCACTACGGCGCCGGCGACGTCTTCGCGATGCCCTGCCGGACCCGGCGCGGCGGCCTGGACGTGGAGGGCCTCGGCATCGTCTACCTGGAGGCGTCCGCGACCGGCCTCCCCGTCGTCGCCGGCGACTCCGGCGGCGCGCCGGACGCCGTCCTCGACGGCGAGACCGGCTGGGTGGTCCCCGGCGACTCCCCGTCCCGGACGGCCGACCGCGTCACGACGCTCCTGGCCGACCCCGAACTCCGCCGCGCAATGGGCCGGCGGGGCCGGGAATGGGTCGAGGAGAAATGGCGCTGGGACCTCCTGGCCGACCAGCTGAGAACCCTGCTGTGACCGAAAGGCCGCCCTCGCCGAGGGCGGCCTCTTCCCTTCGAAGGGGCCCGGGGAACGGCGCGCTCAGCCCCTACGGCGCGGCACTTGCGCCACGGACGGAAACCGCCCCTCAGGGGCGCGGGAAACTGCGCGACCAGCCCCCACTCACCGGCACCCGCCCACGCCGGCCGGCCAACCCCCCGCTCAGGCGCCCTACTTCGCGTAGATCGCCTCGATCTCGTGCGCGTAGTCCTTGGCCACGACATTCCGCTTCAGCTTCAGCGAAGGCGTCAGGTGCCCCGACTCCTCCGTGAACTGGGCCGGAAGGATCCGGAACTTCCGCACCGACTCCGCCTTCGACACCGCCGCGTTCCCGTCGTTCACCGCCTCCTGGACCGCCGCCAGCAGATCCGGGTCCTCGCACAGCGACGCCGCCGTCGACCCCGCCGGCTTGCCGTGCTCCGCGCACCAGCGGCCCAGGAACTCCTCGTCGATGGTGATGAGCGCGCCCACGAACGGCCGCCCGTCGCCGACCACCATGCACTCCGCGACCAGCGCGTGCGCCCGGATGCGGTCCTCGATGACCGCCGGGGCGACGTTCTTGCCGCCGGCCGTCACCAGGATCTCCTTCTTCCGGCCGGTGATCCGCAGGTAGCCGTCCTCGTCCAGGGTGCCGATGTCCCCGGTGTGGAACCAGCCGTCGGCCAGCACCTCGGCGGTCGCGGCCGGGTTGTTCCAGTACCCCTTGAACAGGTGCTCGCCGTGCAGCAGCACCTCGCCGTCGTCCGCTATGCGCACGACCGAGCCGGGCAGCGGCTGGCCGACCGTGCCGATCTTCTGCCGGTCCCACGGGTTGAAGGCGGTGGCCGCGCAGGACTCGGTCAGGCCGTAGCCTTCCAGCACGCTGAAGCCGATGCCGCGGAAGAAGTGGCCCAGGCGCTCGCCGAGCGGGGCGCCGCCGGAGATGGCGTGCTCGCCGCGTCCGCCCAGCACCGCGCGGAGCTTGCTGTAGACCAGCTTGTCGAAGACCTTGTGCTTGATCCTCAGGCCGAGCGACGGGCCCGACGGGGTGTCCAGCGCCTGGCTGTAGGCGATCGCGGTGTCCGCCGCCTTGTCGAAGATCTTGCCCTTGCCCTCGCCCTGCGCCTTGGCGCGCGCCGAGTTGTAGACCTTCTCGAAGACCCGCGGCACACCGAGGATCAGCGTCGGCCGGAACGCGGCCAGCTCGTCGGTGAGGTTCTTGATGTCGGGCACGCAGCCCACCTTGATCGGCGCCATCATCGGCGCGATCTGCACCATCCGCCCGAAGACGTGGGCGAGCGGGAGGAACAGCAGAACGGAGCACTCACCGGTGCGGAACAGCGGGCGCAGCCGCTCCACGATGTTGCCGCACTCGGCGAAGAAGCTGCGGTGGGTCAGCACGCAGCCCTTGGGGCGGCCGGTGGTGCCGGAGGTGTAGACGATGGTCGCCGGGTCGTCGGCCTTGGCGACCGAGCAGCGCTCCTCCACCGTCTCGTCGCCGACGTCCGCGCCGAGGCGGCCCAGCTCCGCCAGGCCGCCGCCCTCGATCTGCCACACGTTCTCCAGCGCGGGCAGCCGGTCGCGCACGGACTCCAGGGTGGCCGCGTGGGCGTCGAGCTCCACGAGGCAGGCGGTGGCGCCGGAGTCGCCGAGGATCCACGCCACCTGCTCCGCCGAACTGGTCTCGTACACCGGCACGGTGATCGCGCCGGCGCTCCAGATCGCGAAGTCCAGCAGTGTCCACTCGTAACGGGTGCGGGACATCAGGCCCACCCGGTCGCCGGGCTGCACGCCCGCGGCGATCAGCCCCTTGGCGGCGGCCCGCACCTCCGCGAGGAAGGCGGCGGCCGTCACGTCCTGCCACGTTCCGCCGACCTTGCGGGCCATGACGGCGACATCCGGATGCCGCGCGGCGTTTCTGCGGACGATGTCGGTCAGATTGCCGTCCGCAGGGACCTCGTACAGGGCCGGAAGGCTGAACTCGCGCAAGACTGCTGCTCCTCTTAGGGCGCCGGCGCCACGACGTTGTGCGATGCGACGGTGCGGTCCAAGACTCGGGCGGATGCTCGCGAATTCACTGGTTGAAATCTCGAGCACGACTGGACTGCCCGGACGTTACCCGCCGGTATGCCTGTCCCGACAGGGGGTCCCTGCCAGATGTTCGCTGCGTCACACAGGTTGGTGTTTCATCGCGCACAGTAGTCCACGGCCGAAGCGACGAGCCAGTAACCGCAGGTAGGCCCGCCATTGTTCAGGTATGCCCCACAGGATTACGCTTGATCGCCATGGCACCCACACCCGGCGGAGACCGGCGCACCCGCGTCCACGTGGTCAGCGACGTACACGGCAACGCGACCGACCTCGCCCGGGCGAAGGAGGGCGCCGACGCCTTGGTCTGCCTCGGTGACCTGGTGCTGTTCCTCGACTACGCCGATCACTCGCGCGGTATCTTCCCCGACCTGTTCGGCACGGAGAACGCCCACCGCATCGTGGAGCTGCGCACCGCCCGCCGCTTCGAGGAGGCGCGCGCGTTCCAGCGGGGGCTGTGGGCCGGCGTCGGCGTCGACCGCGCCACGGCGATCGAGACGGCGGTGCGCAAGCAGTACGCCGAGCTGTTCGCCGCCTTCCCCACCCCTACGTACGCCACCTACGGCAACGTCGACGTGCCGCCCCTGTGGCGGGAGTACGCGGGCCCCGGCACCACCGTGCTGGACGGGCAGCGGGTGGAGATCGGCGGCTGGATCTTCGGCTTCGTCGGCGGCGGCCTGCGCACCCCCATGAGCACGCCGTACGAGATCGACGACGAGGAGTACGCGGCGAAGATCGAGGCCGTCGGCGAGGTCGACGTGCTGTGCACGCACATCCCGCCGGAGGTGCCGGAACTGGTCTACGACACCGTCGCCCGCCGCTTCGAACGCGGCAGCGTGGCGCTGCTCGACGCGATACGCCGGACCCGCCCCCGCTACTCCCTGTTCGGCCACGTCCACCAGCCGCTGGTGCGGCGGATGCGGATCGGCGTCACCGAGTGCGTCAACGTGGGACACTTCGCGAGCACCGGACGGCCCTGGGCACTGGAGTTCTGAGACCGTCCCGGGCGCGGACGCCCCAGGTCGGGTGAGCTCGGCCGGCGCGTCGCGCGATAGCCTTCCGCTGCACGCGCGTGCGCTGTCCGGCCCACGCACGGCGAGGACGACCTACCGGCCCGCATCTGGAGGAGCCACGGCGATGGCGGAACACACCAGCTCGAGCATCACCATCGAGGCGGCACCGGCCGACGTGATGGGGGTGATCGCCGACTTCGCCCGCTACCCGGACTGGACGGGCGAGGTGAAGGAGGCGGAGGTCCTCAGGACCGACGCCGAGGGCCGCGCCGAGCAGGTGCGCCTGGTCATGGACGCCGGCGCGATCAAGGACGACCAGACCCTGGCGTACACCTGGAGCGGCCCGCACGAGGTCTCCTGGACGCTGGTGAAGTCCCAGATGCTCCGCTCCCTCGACGGCTCCTACGTCCTCACTCCGGCGGGCGCGGGCGCGACGGAGGTCACCTACCGGCTGACCGTCGACGTCAAGATCCCCATGCTCGGCATGATCAAGCGCAAGGCGGAGAAGGTCATCATCGACCGCGCGCTGGCGGGCCTGAAGAAGCGCGTGGAGTCCGGCGCCGAGTAGCCGCCTCCGGCGCGCGTCCTCCCGGGCACGCCCCCAGCGCACCGTGGTACCGGGCGCGCGGCCCGGCCCCCGGACCGGACGCCCGGCCGCGAGGCGCGCGTGCCGGACGCGTGCGGCCGGCCGGTAGCGTTCACCTCCATGCGCACCCTCCTGATCACGGGTCCCGGCGGCAGTGGCCGCACCACTGTCGCGGCCGCCACCGCGTACGCCGCCGCCCGGGGAGGCGTCCGCACGCTGTTGCTCGGGACCGACCCGGCGGACAGCCTGGGGCCGGTGCTCGGGGACGTGGACGCGCCGGGGCTCACCGTGCGGCGGATCGATCCGGACGCGGGGTTCCGGGCGGACCTCGCCGCGCTGCAGGAGCGTGCCGGCGGTGCGCTGGACCTGCTCGGCGCCTCCCGCCTGGCGCCCGAGGAGACCAGCCCGCTCCCCGGCGCCGAGGAACTCGCCGTGCTGCGCGCCCTGCGGGACGCCGCCGCCTCCGAGGAGGCGTACGACCTCCTCGTCGTCGATCTTCCGGCCACCCCGCGGGCCGTCTCCCTGCTCGCCCTGCCCGAGGAGCTCCGCCGTGTCCTGCGCCGGCTGCTGCCGCCCGAGCGGCAGGCGGCCCGCGCGCTGCGGCCGGTGCTCGGGCGGCTCGCCGGCGTCCCGATGCCCGCGGAGTGGATCCACGAGACCGCCGCCCGCCTCGACCTCCAGCTCGCCGCCGTCGAGGCCCTCCTCGCGGACCGCGGCACCGCCGTGCGCCTGGTCGCCGAACCGGGACCCGCCGGCGCCGACGCCCTGGGCACCGCCGTCCTCGGCGTCGCCCTGCGCGGACTGCGCCTGGACGCGGTCGTCGCCAATCGCGTCCTGCCGGAGGACGCCGCCGCCGGCTGGCTGGCCGGGCCCGTCGCCCAGCAGCGCAAGGTCCTCGACGAGTGGCGTGCGGAGCACGCCGTGCATCCCGTCGCCCACCTCGGCCGCGACCCGCGCGGCGCCGACGACCTCGCCGCCCTCGCGGTGCCCGCCGCCCCCGCGGCCACCGGACCCGTCGAGTGGCCGGTCGACGACCGCATCCAGGAGGACGGCGTCCTGGTCTGGCGACTCCCCCTGCCCGGCGCCCGCCGCGACGCCCTCGACCTCGTCCGCCGCGGCGACGAACTGACCGTCACCGCCGGGCCGTTCCGCCGCGTCGTGCCGCTGCCCTCCGCGCTGCGCCGCTGCACCGTCGACGGCGCCGCCCTGCGCGAGGGCGAGCTGCGCGTCAGGTTCCGGCCCGATCCGGAGCTCTGGCCGCGCACCCGGTGAAGCAGCGGCGGCCGTTCGGGTACCGTCGAGGGGGCCACCCGCAGTCAAGGAGTCCGTCATGAGCGAACAGCTCCCCCCGCCCGACGACACCGGGAACGAGGCCGGGAAGCAGGCCGGTGACGACATCCCCGGCACGCCGGCGGACGACGCCCGCACGGACCGCGCCGAGACGCCCGCCGAAGTGCCCTCCGAGGTGCACGCCGACGCCTGGGCCACCGCCGCCGCCGAGGACCTCGAGGCGGAGCGGGCCCGCCGCCGCGCCCGCCACGGCACGCCGCCCGGCTCCGCCGCCGAGGAACTGAGGAAGCTCGTCGACGCGGTCGCCGACAAGCTCTCCGAACTGCCGTCCCCGCTGCTCGGCGCGGTCGCCGGACCCGCCGCCCAGCAGGCCGTCCGCCAGGTCGTGCAGCAGGCGAAGGCGGCCGTCGAGCCCGTCATCGAACGCAACCCCGACGTGTTCGACCACCTCGCCGCCGCCGGCAGCGAACTCCTCGCCGCCTACCGCTCCGCGGTGCAGGACCAGGAGCGCCGCTGGACGGCGCGCGACACCCCGCCCCGCGATCCCGGCGAGCGCCGTGACCGCGGGGACGACCCCGGCACCGGCCCCGGCGAGCGCATCGACCTGGACTGAGCGCACCCCGGACCCTCCCGGCCGCGCGGGGCCGCCCGGCCTGCGGACACAAGGACGGCGAGCCCGTCCCCTCGGGTACCGTTGGCGTAGCGGGGCTCGACCGGAACTGAGGGATTCATGGGACTCACCATCGGCGTCGACATCGGCGGCACCAAGATCGCGGCCGGCGTGGTCGACGAGGAAGGCACCATCCTCTCGACCCACAAGGTGCCGACCCCGGGCACGCCCGAGGAGATCGTGGACGCCATCGCCTCCGCGGTGGAAGGGGCACGCGCCGGACACGACATCGTCGGCGTGGGCATCGGCGCGGCCGGATACGTCAACCGCCAGCGCTCCGAGGTCTACTTCGCCCCCAACATCCACTGGCGCAACGAGCCGCTCAAGGAGAAGGTCGAGGCCCGCGTGGGCCTCCCGGTCGTCGTGGAGAACGACGCCAACGCGGCGGCCTGGGGCGAGTACAAGTTCGGCGCGGGCAAGGGCCACCGCAACGTCATCTGCATCACGCTCGGCACCGGCCTCGGCGGCGGCGTGATCATCGGCAACAAGCTGCGCCGCGGCCACTTCGGCGTGGCCGCCGAGTTCGGCCACATCCGCATGGTGCCGGACGGCCTGCTGTGCGGCTGCGGCTCGCAGGGCTGCTGGGAGCAGTACGCCTCCGGCCGCGCCCTCGTCCGCTACGCCAAGCAGCGCGCCAACGCCACCCCGGATCAGGCCCAGACCCTGCTCTCGCTCGGCGACGGCACCCCCGAGGGCATCGAGGGCAAGCACGTCTCCATGGCCGCCCGCCAGGGCGACCGGGTGGCCGTCGACTCCTACCGCGAACTGGCCCGCTGGGTCGGCGCGGGCCTGGCCGACCTGGCCTCCCTGTTCGACCCCTCCGCCTTCATCGTCGGCGGCGGCCTCTCCGACGAGGGCGAACTGGTCCTCGGTCCGATCCGCAAGTCGTACCGCCGCTGGCTGGTCGGCGGCAACTGGCGTCCGGTCGCCGACGTCCTCGGCGCCCAGCTCGGCAACAAGGCGGGCCTGGTCGGCGCGGCGGACCTCGCCCGCGAGCCCGACCCGATCATGTGACGGCACACCGGCACCCGGCGGCGCCCGCCCGACCCTCCCCCGGAGGGAACGGCGGGCGTCGCCGTCTCCCGGACGGCCGCGCGGCGTATCTTGATCCGCATGGCGACGACTCCGCTGCTTCCCGGGTCCCGGACCGACGCCGACGGCTCGGCCGTCGTCCGGGTGCTCAGCTACAACATCCGCTCGATGAAGGACGACACCGCCGCCCTCGCCCGGGTGATCGGCGCCTGCGCGCCCGACCTGGTGCTGCTCCAGGAGGCGCCCCGCTTCTTCCGCTGGCGCAAGAAGCTCGCCCGGCTCGCCTCCGACTCCGGCCTGGTGATCCTCTCCGGCGGGGCCACCGCCGCCGGGCCCGCCCTGCTGTGCTCCCTGCGCGCCACCGTCGAACGGACCGAGGACGTGCTGCTGCCGCTCACCCCGGGGCAGCACCGGCGCGGCTTCGCCACCGCCGTCGTGCGGTTCGGCGGGGCCCGGCTCGGCGTGCTGAGCTGCCACCTCTCCCTGCACGCCGGCGAACGCCACGAGCAGGGCGGGATGCTGCTGGACCGGGTGGCCGGGATGGGCGTGGACCACGTCGTCGCGGGCGGGGACCTCAACGACGAGCCGGCCGGGCGCACCTTCCGGCGGCTGGCCGGCGCCCTGACGGACTGCCGCACCGCCGCGCCCTGGGGCGGCGAGCACACCTGGGTGCGCAGCGACCCGCCCAAGCGCATCGACGCCCTGTTCGTC
This sequence comes from Streptomyces sp. DH-12, assembly GCF_002899455.1. Taxonomy (GTDB): domain Bacteria; phylum Actinomycetota; class Actinomycetes; order Streptomycetales; family Streptomycetaceae; genus Streptomyces. Next base: position 5,566,791 of record NZ_PPFB01000001.1, read on the forward strand.
ACGAAGGGCGTCGAGGTGCTGGGCTGCGGCGTGCCGTACGACCAGCCCGGGGTGACGGAGGCGGACCTGCGGGCGGCCACCGACCACCTGCCCGTACTGGCCGCCCTCGCCGTGCCCGCGGCTGTCTGACGGCGGTCAGACCACCGCGCCCCGGCCCGGATCGTCGTCGTCCTCGTCGTCCGGGCGCATCCGCATCACCAGCGTGACCGCGCCGCCCAGGAAGCCGCCGATGCACAGGGTGGTCAGCCACCAGGACATCTCCCAGCCCAGCAGGATCGCCAGCAGGAGCAGCACCGGGGCGCCCAGCACCCCCAGCCAGGCGAACCTGGAGGTCGCGTCCCCCTCCGGCAGCGGCGGCGGCTCCGGCGGCACGAAGTGGCCCTCGTCGCTCTCGTCGAGGTCCTCCTCCGCCGGCTCGGCCACGCTGTAGTCGCGTGGGCCGACCCCCGGCGCGAAGGACACGGAGCCGCCCAGCGGCCTGGCCGGCGGCTCCTCCTCCGCCTTCCGCGGCGGCGCCTTGGTCCCGGCGCCGTCCTCGTCGTTGGTCTCGGCCTCCAGCAGCGCCAGGTCCTCCACCGACTTGAACGGCTTGGCGCCCGGCGGGTCCGGCGGCTCCTCGCCGTACCCGGCGACGATCGCCTCCCACGCGGCGGCCTCGTCGAAGGGGACGCCCTTGTCCTCCGGCTCGCGGCCCTCACGGTCCGCGTCGTGGTCAGCCACCTGTGGTCGTCCCTTCCTCGCCGGGACCGGGCTCCCTGACGGCGCCGGGCGCGAGCCGGCCGATGAACGCGGTGCTCTCCCGGAAGATCAGCTCCGCGTCGTGGTCCAACGTCGCCACGTGGTAGCTCCGTTCCAGCAGGATCTCCGTCACGTCCACCGACGACACCCGGGAGAGGACGCGCGCCGAGTCCGCGGGCGGCACCACATGGTCCTGCGGGCTGCGCATCAGCAGCAGCGGCTGCGTGACCTGGGGCAGCTCACGGTCGACGATCCGGAAGAAGGTCCGCAGCGAGTGCGCCGCGTGCAGCGGCACCCGGTCGTACCCCAGCTCCCTGGTCACCGGCTTGGCGATGTCGCTCGCGATGCCCTTGGTCGCCGGGACGAGATGACGCAGCACCGGAAGGGCGTGCGCGGTCACACCGTGCACCTTGTTCGCCGGGTTGACGACCATCACGCCGCTCACCGCGTCGCCGTGCCGCGCCGCCAGCCGCAGCGCCAGCGCGCCGCCCATCGACAGTCCGGCCACGAACACCCGCGCGGAGCGGTCCCGCAGCAGCCGCAGCTCGCGGTCCACCTCCGCGTACCAGTCCTGCCAGCCGGTCACCCCCAGGTCCTGCCAGCGGGTGCCGTGCCCGGGCAGCAGCGGCAGCGACACGGTCAGCCCGCGCTCGGCGAGATGCTCCGCCCACGGGCGCAGCGACTGCGGCGAACCGGTGAAGCCGTGGCAGAGGAGGACTGCGGTCTCCCCGCCCTCGTGGCGCAGCGGCTCGGCTCCGGTCAGGAGCGGCACGTTCGGCCTCCTGTTCCTGGGGACTCGTGGAAGGTCCGGCACGTCGTCCCGGCCGGCGCGCGGCCGGCACAGGGATTGCAGGACCTTCACCGTACGCGACCGCACTGACACCGACCAGGGCCGTCGGGGCCTCGGACCGCGCTCCGGGATATGGTCTGACCAACACGCACAGGAGGCACTCGGTTGTTGTACGGCACGATGAAGGTCGCCATCGGAGGGCCGCTGAAGCTCGCCTTCAGGCCCTGGGTGGAGGGCCTGGAGAACGTCCCCGCCGAGGGCCCCGCCATTCTGGCCAGCAACCACCTGTCGTTCTCGGACTCCTTCTTCCTCCCCGCGGTGCTGGACCGCAAGGTCACCTTCATCGCGAAGGCGGAGTACTTCACCACCCCGGGCGTCAAGGGCAGGATGACGGCGGCCTTCTTCAAGGGCGTCGGCCAGCTCCCCGTGGACCGTTCCGGGGCGCGCGGCGCCGGCGAGGCCGCGATCAAGAGCGGCATAGAGGTGCTGGAGCGCGGCGAGCTGTTCGGGATCTACCCCGAGGGCACCCGCTCGCCCGACGGCCGCCTCTACCGCGGCAAGCCGGGCGGCCTGGCGCGCGTGGCGCTGGCCACCGGGGCGCCGGTCATCCCGGTCGCCATGATCGACACGGAGAAGATCCAGCCCCCGGGGCAGGTCGTGCCCAAGCTGATGCGCCCCGGCATCCGGATCGGCAAGCCCCTCGACTTCACCCGCTACCAGGGCATGGAGCACGACCGCTTCGTGCTCCGCGCGGTGACGGACGAGGTCATGTACGAGATCATGAGACTGTCCGGCCAGGAGTACGTCGACATGTACGCCACCGCCATGAAGCGGCAGCTCGCCGAGGCGGCCAAGGCCGAGAAGGAAGCCGAGAAGGCCGCCAAGGCCGCCCTCGCCCGCGCCGACAAGGAGCAGGCGGAGAAGCTCAGGGCGGCCATGGAGCAGGCGGACCGGGGAGGGACCGGGGGACCGTCCGAGCGGTAGCCGGACCCGGCACGCACCGGGGGGAGTGGGGGGACATGGCCCAGCGCGACAGAGTCATGCGCATGTCGGTCGAGCAGCCGCTGTGGCGCGCGCTCGCCGGCTACCGCGTCCTGGCCATGATCTACGCGGTCGGCCTGTTCGCCGCCGCCCACGACGGGTTCACCCGCCCCTGGCTCGCCGTCGCCTACTTCGCCGTCCTCGGCGTGTGGACCCTCGCCACCCTCCCCAAGGTCGCGAGCGCCGCCGCCTGCACCAAGCCCTTCCTCGCCGTCGACCTCGTCCTCGCGCTCACCGGAATCCTCCTCACCCCCGTCACCGACGCCGTCCAGCGCGTCCACGACGGCGGCCCCACCCTGCCGTCCATCTGGACCGCCGGCTCGGTGCTCGCCTTCGCCGTCAAGGGCGGCTGGCGCTGGGCCGCCCTCGCCTCCACCCTGGTCGCCGTCGCCAACCTGGTCGAGCGCGGCAGCCCCGCCCGCGACACCGTGCACAACGTCGTCCTCGTCTGGGTCGCCTCCATCGCCATCGGCTACGTCGTCGAGGTCGCCCGCGCCTCCGAGCGCACCCTCGCCCGCGCCCTGGAGATCGAGGCCGCCACCCGGGAACGGGAGCGCCTGGCCCGGGACATCCACGACAGCGTGCTCCAGGTGCTGGCGATGGTGCAGCGGCGCGGCGCCGTCATCGGCGGCGAGGCGGCCGAGCTGGGCCGGCTGGCCGGCGAGCAGGAGGTGGCCCTGCGCACCCTGGTCTCCGGCGGCCTCGTGCCCGTCTCCCGGGCCTCCGAGGACACCGCCCGGGGCGCCGTCGTACGGACCGTGGAGGAGGACGGGCCGGAGGACGACGGGCCGGAGGACGACGGGCCGGTGGACCTGCGGTCCCTGCTCGCCCCGCACGCCGGGTCGAGGGTCGGCCTCGCCGAACCCGGCGCGCCCGTGACGCTCGCCCCGGACGCCGCGCGCGAGGTGGCCGCCGCCGTCGGCGCCGCCCTGGACAACGTCCGCCGGCACGCCGGGGAACAGGCCCGCGCCTGGATCCTGGTGGAGGACGAACCGGACGAGGTGATCGTCACCGTCCGCGACGACGGCCCCGGCATCCCCGAAGGACGGCTCGCCCAGGCCGAGGGGGAGGGCCGGCTCGGCGTGGCCCTGTCCATCCGGGGCCGGCTGCGCGACCTCGGCGGCAGCGCCGAGGTGATCTCGGTGCCCGGACAGGGCACGGAGGTCGAACTCAGGGTGCCCAGGCGCCGGCAGGAGACCAACGACCCGCGGGGGAAGGCGGAACAGCGATGAACAGGACGACCGGCACCACCGGCACGCCGATCAGGGTGATGGTGGTCGACGACCACCCGATGTGGCGGGACGCCGTCGCCCGCGACCTCTCCGAGTCCGGCTTCGAGGTCGTCGCCACCGCCGGCGACGGCGACCAGGCGGTCCGCCGGGCCAGGGCCGCCGTCCCCGACGTCCTCGTCCTCGACCTCAACCTGCCCGGCAGGCCCGGCGTGCAGGTGTGCAAGGAGGTCGTCGCCGCCCACCCCTCCGTCCGCGTGCTGGTGCTCTCCGCCAGCGGCGAGCACGCCGACGTCCTGGAGGCCGTGAAGTCCGGCGCCACCGGCTACCTGCTCAAGTCCGCCTCCACCGAGGAACTGCGGGACGCCGTGCGCCGCACCGCCACCGGCGACCCGGTGTTCACCCCCGGCCTCGCCGGACTGGTCCTCGGCGAGTACCGCCGCCTCGCCTCCGAACCGGCCGCGCCCGCCGCCGGCGGCGGCGAGCGGAAGGCGCCCCGGCTCACCGAGCGCGAGACCGAGGTGCTGCGCCTGGTCGCCAAGGGCCTGAGCTACAAGCAGATCGCCGAACGCCTCGTCATCTCGCACCGCACCGTGCAGAACCACGTCCAGAACACCCTCGGCAAGCTGCAGCTCCACAACCGGGTGGAACTCGTCCGGTACGCCATCGAGCGCGGCCTCGACGACGAGTAGCCGCTCCGACGTCCCGCACCGGCACCGCGGCCCATCAGGCCCGAGCGTCCCCGCCCACGGCCCCGTATCCTCACCCACACGGAAAGAAACCGGCGCACACCCCGGGAGGGGCCCGTGGAACTGCTCGCCTTCGGCGTACAAGCCGACGAGAAGCCCCTCATCGAGCGGGCCTTCGCGGACCACCACGCCGTCCGCGGCCTGGACGTCTTCCTCAACACGGACACCGCCCCCATCGCCGCCGGCCACGAGGTCATCTCCACCAGCGTCAACTGCGACCTCGGCGCCGACGTCCTGTCCGGTCTCGCCGCCGGCGGCACCCGGATGGTCGCCCAGCGCTCCACCGGCTTCAACAACATCGACCTGGACGTCGCCGACCGCCTCGGCATCACCGTCGCCCGCGTGTCGTCGTACTCGCCGTACTCCGTCGCCGAGTTCGCGTGGACCCTCGCCATGGCGGTCAACCGCCGGATCGTCCGCGCCTCCACCCGCACCCGTGACTTCGACTTCCGGCTGGACGGGCTGATGGGCCGCGACCTGCACGGCCGCACCGCCGGTGTGCTCGGCACCGGGAAGATCGGCGAGGCGTTCGCCCGTATCGCGCACGGCTTCGGCATGCGGCTGCTCGGCTGGGACGTCGCCGAGAACCCCGCCTGCCGCGAACTCGGCATGACGTACGTCCCCAAGGAGCGGTTGCTCGCCGAGTCCGACCTGGTCAGCCTGCACGTCCCGCTGCTGCCGGAGACCCGGCACCTCATCGACGCGACCGCGCTGAAGACCATGCGGGACGACGCGATCCTGGTGAACTCCAGCCGGGGCGGCCTCGTCGACACCGCCGCCCTCGTCGACGAACTGCGCGCGGGCCGCTTCACCGGCGTCGGACTGGACGTGTACGAGGCGGAGGCGGGCCTGTTCTTCCTCGACAAGTCCCTGGAGGCCGTCGACGACGACACCCTGGCCCGCCTCGTCACCTTCCCCAACGTCCTGGTCACGTCCCACCAGGCGTACTACACGGTGGACGCCGTCACGCAGATCGTCGCGACGACGGTCGACAACGTCCTCGACTACACCGCGGGCCGCCGCTCCGAGAACGTGCTGGTGCCGCGCGGCTGACGCGTCGTCCCCGCGCGGCCGGGGAGCGCGCCGTCCTGGCGACGGTGGCCCCGTGGCTCCCACGGCACGGAACGGTCACGGCTGCCGGAGCACCGGCTCGGGCATCAGCGCGGCGATGACGGCCGGGCCGTTCAGCGTCAGCACGGACTCGGGATGGAACTGCACGGACGCGAAGCCCGGCCCCCGCAGCGCGTGCACCTCGCCGTCCGCTGAGCGGCTCACCTCGACGCCGTGGGCGGCCAGCTCCCGCGCGGCCTCCTCGTCGCAGTGCGCCACGAAGCTGTTGTAGAAGCCGACCGTCTCCCGCCGCCCGAACAGGTCGATCTCCGTCTGCGCCCCTTGAGACGGCACCTCCTTGCGGACGATGTCCAGGCCCAGCTCGGCCGCGATCAGCTCGTGGCCGAGGCAGACGCCGAGCACGCCGTGCCGGTTGCCGGCGATCGCCCCGGCGGTCAGCTCGCGCAGGAACCGCATCTTCGGGTCGGCCGTGTCGGAGGGGTCGCCGGGGCCGGGGCCCAGCACCAGCGGGCCCTCGTGCGCCGGCACCGCCTCCCGCAGGCCGGGCTCGTCGTAGCGGCGCACGGTGACCTCCAGTCCGGCCGCCCGCAGCACATGGGCGAGCATCGCGGTGAAGGTGTCCTCCGCGTCCACCACCAGCGCGTGCCCGGTCAGCACGTCCGACCGTTCCTGCATCCGCAGCCAGAACGGCGCGAGCGAGGCCCGGCGCCCGTCCAGCGCCGCCCGCACCCGCGGGTCGTCCGCCAGCTTCGGCCGCACCGCCTCCGCGCTCGGCCGCCCGGGGCGCACCCCCAGCGCGGCCAGCACCCCGGCGGCCTTGGCGTGGGTCTCCGCGACCTCACCGGCCGGGTCCGAGCCGCGCACCAGCGTGGCGCCGACCGGCACCCGCAGCCGCCCGTCGGCGTCGATGTCGGCGGTGCGGATCAGGATGGGGGAGTCCAGCGTCTGGGCGCCGCCCTCGTCGCGGCCGAGCAGGGCCAGCGCGCCCGCGTAGTAGCCGCGTCCGCCGGCCTCGTGCCGTTCGATCACCCGGCAGGCGTTCTGCACCGGCGAGCCGGTGACGGTCGCCGCGAACATGGTCTCCCGCAGCACGTCGCGCACGTCCAGCGAGGACCGGCCGCGCAGCTCGTACTCGGTGTGCGCGAGGTGCGCCATCTCCTTCAGCCGGGGCCCGATCACGACGCCTCCCATGTCGCCGACCGTGCACATCATCTTGAGCTCCTCGTCGACGACCATCGACAGCTCCTCGATCTCCTTGCCGTCGGCGAGGAAGCGGAGCAGGTGCTCGGGGGTGGGGCCCTCGGCCGGGTAGCGGTAGGTGCCGCTGATCGGGTTCATCACGACGGTCCCGCCGGACGCCCGCACATGCACCTCGGGGCTGGCCCCGACCAGCGTCCGCCCGCCCGTCCCCCGCCCCCGCCCTTCCGGGGAAGGCCCTTCGGCCCCCTTCTCCTCACCGGTGTGGACGACGAACGTCCAGTACGCGCCCCGCTCGCCCTCCAGCAACCGCCGGAACAGCGCGAGCGCGTCGGCCCGCCCGAACCCGGGGACCGTGCCCCCGTACGTTCTGCGGATCACGAAGTTGGCGCCCTCGCCCCGGCCGATCTCCTCGTCGAGCACGCGCCCGACGATCCGCGCGTACTCCTCGTCGCCGACGTCGAAGCCGCCGCCCTCGACCCGCACGTCATGCGCGGGCAGCGCCTCCAGGACCTCGGCGAGCGGGAACGCGTGACGCTCCTCGGGGGTCAGCACCAGCAGGGGGGTGCCGTCGTCGCGGACGTCGAAGCCGCGCTCGCGGATCTGCCGGAAGGGCACCAGCGCCAGACCCTCGTCGGGCAGGTCGGCCAGGCGTTCGTGGGCCGTCACCGGGCCGATCAGCAGTTCCACCGTGTCGTGGTCGTGGCCGGGGGTGCGGCGGCGCAGCAGGGCGAAGGGGCGGTCGTCGTGGGGGAGCCGTGCCAGGTCCATGGGGCGTTCCTCGTTTCGTCGCTGTCGTGAGCGGTGAGGAACGGCCCCGGAAACCACCGAAGGCCGCCCCTCGGGCGGCCTTCGCGAAGTCGGTGCGTACGCGCAGTCAGTGGGCCGCCGGAGAAGCGGTCCACCACCAGGTGCGGGTCGAGTGCGCGAACATGGACGGCACGCTACACGATCCCGCCCGTGACGCGTGGGCGTCGGCGCCCAGGACGCTCCCCGCCGGCGCGGGAACGGCCGGTTCCGGTCCCGCCCGCCCGGCCGGACGGAGCCGTCTCACTGGATGAGCGGGGCGAAAGGCACGCGAAGCGACCGCGTACTGTGGAGCCCGTGACCGTGAACGCTGATTCTCTGAGCGTCGCCGCACAGGCGACATGGCGGAACCTGCCCGCGGCGCAGCAGCCCGAGTACCCGGATGCCCAGGCTCTGCGCGATGTGATCGCCGAGCTGGAGACGTATCCCCCGCTGGTGTTCGCCGGCGAGTGCGACCAGCTGCGCGCCCGTATGGCGGCGGTCGCCCGAGGCGAGGCGTTCCTGCTCCAGGGCGGTGACTGCGCCGAATCGTTCGACGCGGTGTCCGCCGAGCACATCCGGGCGAAGCTCAAGACCCTGCTCCAGATGGGCGCCGTCCTCACCTACGCGGCCTCCGTGCCCGTGGTGAAGGTCGGGCGGATCGCGGGGCAGTACTCCAAGCCGCGCTCCAAGCCGACCGAGACCCGCGACGGCGTGACGCTGCCGACGTACCGCGGCGACTCGGTGAACGGCTTCGAGTTCACCGAGGAGGCCCGGGTCCCGGACCCCGAGCGGCTGAAGCGCATGTACCACGCGTCGGCGTCCACGCTGAACCTGGTGCGCGCCTTCACCACCGGCGGTTACGCCGACCTGCGCCAGGTGCACGCCTGGAACCAGGACTTCGTGAAGTCCTCGCCGTCCGGCCAGCGCTACGAGCAGCTGGCCCGGGAGATCGACCAGGCGCTGAACTTCATGCGGGCCTGCGGCGCGGATCCGGAGGAGTTCAAGACCGTCGAGTTCTTCTCGTCGCACGAGGCGCTGCTGCTCGACTACGAGTCGGCGCTCACCCGCGTGGACTCCCGCACGGGTCAGCTGTACGACGTGTCGGCGCACATGGTGTGGATCGGCGAGCGCACCCGGCAGCTGGACCACGCGCACATCGAGTTCGCCTCGCGGATCCGCAACCCGATCGGCATCAAGCTCGGCCCGAACACGACGGCCGAGGAGGCGCTGCAGTACATCGACCGCCTCGACCCGGAGCGGGAGCCCGGCCGGCTGACGTTCGTCGTCCGGATGGGCGCGGACAAGATCCGCGACCGGCTCCCCGAGCTGGTGGAGAAGGTGACCGCGTCCGGCGCGACCGTGGCGTGGGTGACGGACCCGATGCACGGCAACACCTTCGAGGCGGCCTCCGGGCACAAGACCCGCCGCTTCGACGACGTGCTCGACGAGGTGAAGGGCTTCTTCGAGGTCCACAAGGAGCTGGGCACCCACCCGGGCGGCATCCATGTGGAGCTCACGGGTGACGACGTCACCGAGTGCGTGGGCGGCGGCGACGAGATCTTCGTCGACGATCTGCACCAGCGCTACGAGACGGCGTGCGACCCGCGGCTGAACCGCAGCCAGTCGCTCGACCTGGCGTTCCTGGTCGCGGAGATGTACCGGGACCAGTGACCGGCTGAGCCGGCCGACGGCGTTGGGGGTGGGGCGTGTCTCACACGGGACCGCGCCCCACCCCCCCTTTTGCGCCCTTCGAGGGCGCAGGTAAGGTTAGGTTTGCCTCACCGGCGGAGGGTCGGTACGGCACGACCCAGCTCTTCGTCGGGAGGTGACCCGCGTGTTCGTCTGCAGCTGCTTCGGCGTGACCGAGGAACAGGTGAGGAGCCACGCGGAAGCCGGCGCCTGCACCCCCCGGCAGATCGCCTCCGTCTGCAAGGCCGGCACGGACTGCGGCGGCTGCGTCCGGCGCATCCAGGCGCTGCTCGGCCGCGGCGCATGCTCCCGGAGCCGGCTCGTCGGCCAGGGTGAGCGGCCGCTCGCGGCGGAGGTCCCGGCGGAGGTCCCGGAAGCCGCGTAGGCGGTCTCCCGGCGCCGTCAGGGCGACTTGAAGCCGTGCGTCCCGGGGCCCGAGGGGTCCGGCTGGGACTGCTCGATGACCGTCGACAGGTAGAGCGCCTCGCCCAGTTTGTCGATCAGCTCCAGCTGGGTGTCCAGGTAGTCGATGTGGAGCTCCTCGTCCGCCAGGATCGCCTCGAAGACGTTGGCCGAGGTGATGTCGTTCTTGTTGCGCATGACCTCGACGCCGCGGCGGAGCCGGTCGATCGCCTCGAGCTCGATCTCGCGGTCGGCCTGGAACATCTCGGTGACGGTCTGCCCGACGCGGACGTGGAACAGCCGCTGGTAGTTCGGCAGGCCGTCGAGCAGCAGGATGCGGTCCGTGAGCAGCTCGGCGTGGCGCATCTCGTCGAAGGACTCGGCGCGGGTGTACTCGGCGAGCTTGGTCCAGCCCTTGTGGTCCTGGAGCTTGGAATGCAGGAAGTACTGGTTGATCGCCGTCAGCTCGGCGGTCAGCTGCTCGTTGAGGAACTCGAGGACCTCGGGATCGCCCTGCATGACACGGGCTCCTTCCGCGTGGGGGGAATGTGCGGGTCGGGGCGCATGATTACACCCGCGCGTAAGATCGTCCAGTAAGTCTTGACTTAGTAAGTAATCCCACACTTAGCCCTTTTTGGTCCCGAATGACCGAATATCGGGAGCCCGGTTCGGGAGCATGGTCACCGGTCTGTCAGGATGGAGACATGGGTCAGCCGGCGGAACGCGAAACGGGGGAGCGCGCGACACGAGGAGCGGCGGATCGCCGGCTCCCGCCGGGACAGCGGCTCCAGAAGGGCTGGCCGGTCACCCACTACGGGCCCGTCCCCAAGTTCCGCCCGGAGCGCTGGGAGTTCCGTGTCTTCGGCGCCACCGCCGACGGCGGGAAGCACTGCTGGAACCACGAGGAGTTCACGGCGCTGCCGTACACCACCGTCGAGGCCGACCTGCACTGCGTGACCAAGTTCAGCATGGTCGGCGCGGAGTGGGGCGGGATCCCGGCGCGCACCGTCGTGGAGATCGCCCCGCCCGCCCCCGACGTGACCCATGTGATGGTGTGGGCGGAGTACGGCTTCAGCTCCAACCTGCGGCTCGCGGACTTCCTGTCCGACCGCACCCTCTTCGCCACCCACAAGGACGGCGAGCTGCTCACCGCCGAGCACGGCTTCCCGCTGCGCCTGATCGTGCCCCACCTGTACGCGTGGAAGGGCCCCAAATGGGTCCGGGGGGTGGAGTACATGACCGCCGACCGCCGGGGCTTCTGGGAGGAGCGCGGCTACCACAACGTCGGCGACCCCTGGAGGGAGCAGCGCTACTCCTACCAGGAGGAACCCGGGGACGGCCCCGAGCTCTGACCTCCCGTACGGCTCAGCCGTCGCGGAGCTTCTTCAGCCGCTCCACGTCCGCCGCGTGCCCCTCCTTGCCGCCGGGCGTCTCGATGACCAGCGGCACGCCCGCGGTCTCCGGGTGCGTCATCAGCGCCCGGAACGGATCCTCGCCGATGTGTCCCGCCCCGATGGGGGCGTGCCGGTCCTTGTGCGCGCCGACGACGTCCTTCGAGTCGTTGGCGTGGATCAGCTTCAGGCGGCCCGCGCCGACGGTCGCCACCAGCTCGTCCAGCGCGCGGTGCGCGCCGCCGGGCGCGGCCAGGTCGTGCCCGGCGGCGAAGACGTGGCAGGTGTCCAGGCACACCCCGAGCCTCGGATGGGCGTCCAGTTCCCGGAAGTACGGGCCCAGGTCCTCGACCAGGGAGCACAGCGAGGCGCCCTGGCCCGCGGTCGGCTCCAGCAGCAGGTACGGGTCGTCGTCGCGGGTCAGCTCGTCCAGCAGCGGCAGCATGTGCTCCCGCACCTGCCGGAGCGCCACGGCCCGCTCGCGTCCGCCGGTCGCGCTGCCGGTGTGCACCACCACGCCCAGCGCGCCGATCTCCCGGGCGCGGCGCAGCGAGTGCCGCAGGGACTCCGCCGACCGCTCGACGGTCGCCGGGGTGTGGGAGCCGAAGTTGATCAGGTAGGGGGCGTGCACGTACGCCGGCATGGACGCCTCGGCGCAGGCCGCGCGGAACGCCTCGTCCTGCGCGGGGCTGCCGGCCGGAGTGGCCCAGCCGCGCGGGTTGGCGACGAAGACCTGCACGGTCTCCGCCCCCAGGTCACGGGCGTAGGACAGGCCGACGGAATGCAGACCGCCGGCCACGGGGACGTGGCTGCCGATCGGGTTGCGGGCGGGGCCGGACGGGTGACTCTTCACCCGTCAAGGGTGTCACGGACGCGCACGTCACCCGGACGGCCCCCGCCGTCAGCCGATCCTGATCGTGATCGTCGAGCCCTCGGGCGCGGTGTCGCCGCCGTCCACCGACTGGTCCTTGACCGTGTCGCGGAACAGGCCCAGCAGACCGCGGTCCTCCTTCACCGAGAACCCGGCCTCCTCCAGCTTCCGCCGGGCCTCGTCCGCCTTGTCGCCGACCACGTCCGGCACCTCGACCATCACCGGGCCCTTGGACAGCGTGAGGGCGACCGTGTCGCCCTCGGCGGCCTGTCCGCCGGCGCCCGGGGACTGCCGGGCCACCCGGCCCGCGTCGTGCTCGGAGTGGACCCGCCCGTCGGCGATCTCCACCTCGAGCCCGGCCTCCTCCAGTTCGGCGCGCGCGTCCTCCGGGTCGTCGCCGGTGACGTCGGGCACCTCCACCGGGCTGCCCTTGCTCACCGTCAGCGCCACCGCGGAGCCCGCGCGGACCTCGGTGCCCTTGCCCGGCTCGGTGGAGACCACCGAGTCCTCGGCGACGGAGTCGCTGAACGCACGGGTCACCATGCCCGGCTCCAGGCCCTCGTCCTCCAGCAGCGACCGCGCCTTGTCCAGCGGGTAGCCGTCCAGGTCGGGCACACGGACGGTCCGCGGGCCCTGGGACACGGTCAGCGACACCGAGGCGCTGCCGCGGACGCGGGCGCCCACCGCCGGGTCGGTGCTGATCACCTTGCCCCGCTCGACGGTGTCGCTGTACTCCTCCTCGACCTCGCCGACGTCCAGCCCGGCCTCGGCGAGCCGGTCCCGGGCCTCCTGCTCGGTCTTCGACAGCAGCGGCGGGACCTCGGTGAACTGCCCGGAATTGATGTACCAGACGCCCGCGCCCAGGCCCAGCACCAGCAGCACGGCCACGACGACCGCCGCGGGCCCGCGGCGCAGCGCCGTGCGGCGACGGGGCGGGAGCGGCGGAGGGGACTGCAGACGGCTGGTGCGGTTCACGGCGTGCGCGCCGCCGTCCTCGTCCTCGTTCACGGGGAGGGGGCGCGGCACGGTGAGCGAGCGCGGGATGACGCTGGTGCGGTCGCCGGCGTTGTCGTGCTCCGCCGAGAGGGCCTGCGGGGGCATCGCGTCGAGCTGCTCGTCGGTGAGCCGGCCACGCACCTCGCGGGCCACGGCGAACAGCGCCACCGCGTCGGCCGGGCGGGCCTCGGGGTCGCGCGCGGTCGCCGCCGCGACCAGCGAGTCCAGCGCGGGCGCCAGACCGGGCACCACCGCCGAGGGCGGCGGCACGTCGTCGTGCAGGTGCTTGTAGAGGACGATCGCGGGGGAGTCACCGTCGTGCGGCTTCTCCCCGGTCAGCATCTCGTACAGCAGGATGCCGCAGGCGTACACGTCGACGCGGGGGTCGGCGGTGCCGTGCTCCATCTGCTCGGGCGCCAGGTACGACACCGTGCCCAGCACGGTGCCCGTGCTGTCGCGGGTGACCGTGTCCACCGCGCGGACCAGCCCGAAGTCGGCGACCTTGACCCGGCCGTCGTCCCCGATCAGCACGTTCTCCGGCTTCATGTCGCGGTGCACGAACCCGGCCCGGTGGGCGGCGCCCAGCGCGGCCAGCACCGGCTCCAGGATGTCCAGCGCGGCCCGCGCCTGCAGCGCCCCGCGCTCCCGCAGCACGTCCCGCAGGGTGCAGCCCGGGATGTACTCCATCGCCAGGTAGACGTACCCCCCGTCGGCGCCCTGGTCGAAGACCTGGACGACGTTGGGATGGGCCAGCCGGGCGACGGACTTGGCCTCGCGGATGAAGCGCTCCACGAAGCCGGCGTCGGAGGCCAGCGAGGGGTGCATCACCTTGAGCGCGAGGACGCGGTCGAGGCGGGCGTCCAGGGCCCGGTAGACCGTGGCCATCCCGCCGACGGCGATCCGCGCGTCGACGCGGTAACGGCCGTCGAGCACCTGCCCGACCAGCGGGTCCTGAAGGGTCGTGTCCACGCAGCGAGTCTACGAGCCCGCGACGACAGCCCCGGCCCGGTCGGCCACCGTTGGAGCGGACCTGTGACCTGTGCGACCCGGCCGCGTCCCGCCGCGGGCCGTCCCGCGGGTCAGAAGGCGGGCCTCTCCGGGTCCAGCACGGCCCGGCCCCCGGCCGGCGAGGACGCCTGCGCGAAGTGACGCCGGGGGATGCGCCCCGCCCGCCGCGCGAGCCGTCCCGCCTCCACCGCGCTCCGCATCGCGGACGCCATCAGCACCGGCTCCTGGGCGCGGGTCACCGCCGACGCCAGCATCACGCCGGCGCAGCCCAGCTCCATCGCCAGCGCCGCGTCGGACGCGGTGCCCGCCCCGGCGTCCAGGATCACCGGCACGCCCGCCCGCTCCACGATCAGCTCGAAGTTGTGCGGGTTGCGGATGCCGAGACCGGACCCGATCGGCGAGCCCAGCGGCATCACCGCCGCGCAGCCCACGTCCTCCAGCTTCCGCGCCAGCACCGGGTCGTCGTTGGTGTACGGCAGCACCGTGAACCCGTCGTCGACCAGCGTCTCCGCCGCGTCCAGCAGCTCCACCGGGTCCGGCAGCAGGGTCCGCTCGTCCGCGACGACCTCCAGCTTCACCAGGTCCGTGCCCAGCGCCTCCCGGGCCAGCCGCGCGGTGAGCACGGCCTCCCCGGCGGTGAAACAGCCGGCCGTGTTCGGCAGCACCTCGACGCCCAGCTTCCGCAGCACCGACAGCACCGACCCCTGCACCGAGGGGTCCACCCGCCGCATGGCGACGGTCGTCAGCTCGGTGCCGGACGCCACCAGCGCCCGCTCCAGCACGTCGAGGCTCGGCGCCCCGCCGGTGCCCATGATCAGCCGGGACGTGAAGGTCCGGCCACCCAGGACGAAGGGATCGTCGGCCATGGTCAGCCTCCTTGGACGGCGGTGAGGACCTCCACCCGGTCCCCTGCGGACAGGGGGGTGGCGGGCCACTGCGCGCGCGGGACGACGGTTTCGTTGAGAGCGGCGGCCACTCCCGAGGGGGCCGCGGTGAGCGACCTCACGACGAGGTCGAGAGCCGTGCCGGGCGGGAACCGCCGGGGCTCGCCGTTGACGGTGACGGTGACCGTGGGGTCCGGGGCGTTCATACGGACTGCTCCGCGAGGACGGGGACGCCGAAGCGCCGGGGGGTGAACGGGAGGGCTTCTTCGGGCAGCTCGCCGGTGGTCAGCACCTGGGCCATGGCGTCGCCGGTCACGGGCGTCAGCAGCACGCCGTTGCGGTGGTGGCCGGTGGCCAGCAGCAGCCCGTCGAGGCCGGTCGGGCCGAGCAGCGGCGCGTTGTCGGGGGAGCCGGGGCGCAGACCGGCGGCCGTCTCGGTGAGCGGCAGCTCGGTGAGGCCCGGCACCAGCTCGTGGGCGTCGCGCAGCAGCTCGTAGACGCCTCCCGCGGTGACCGTGGTGTCCCAGCCCAGCTCCTCGCTGGTCGCGCCGATCACCAGCTCACCGCTCTCGCGCGGCACCAGGTAGACGTGGCTGCCGCGCACCACGGCCCGCACCGTGCGGCTCAGGAACGGCTCGGGGCGGTCCGGCATGGCCAGCCGCAGCACCTGCCCCTTCACCGGCCGCACCGGCGGCAGCACCTCCGGCGGGACGCCCGCCAGCCGCCCGCTCCAGCTTCCCGCGGCCAGCACCACCTGGCCCGCGGCCGCCGCACCGCCGTCCGCCGTGACCACGCCGGTGGCGCGGTCGCGGCGGACGACGAGCCGCTCGGCCCGGGTGCGGTGCAGGGCGACGCCGGCCCGCTCGCAGGCGGTCAGCAGCGCGGACGCCAGCCGGCGCGGGTCGATCTGGTGGTCGCCGTCCACCCGCAGCCCGCCGCGCACGCCCGGCGCGAGCATCGTCTCCAGGCGCCGGCACTCCCGCCCGGTCAGCCACTGCGAGTCCAGGCCGGAGCGCTGGTGCAGGGCGTGCAGCTCGCGCAGGTGGGCGCGGTCGTCGGCGTCCAGCGCCACGGCGAGGGTGCCGCAGCGGCGGTAACCGAGGTCCTGGCCGGTGCACTCGGCCAGCTCGGCCGCGAAGCCGGGGTAGCGGCGCGCCGAGGCCAGGTTGAGGCCCAGCAGCGTCTGCTCGCCGTGGTGCAGTTCGGTGACGGCGGCCAGCATCCCGGCGGCCACCCGGGCGGCGCCCCCGCCCGGCTCGGGGTCCACGACGGCCGTGGCGAGACCGGCCTGCGCGGCCCGCCAGGCCGTGACCAGGCCGATGATCCCGCCCCCGACGACGAGGACGTCCGCGGTACGCGTGGGCGACATGGGCGTCCAGCCCCTCCCTTCGCCGGCATGACCCGGATCAGGTTCGTACGGTCGGAGGCCGCCAGCCTCCCTCTCAGCCCGGTGCGTCCGGACTCCCGCGAGTGCGTGTACGCGGCCACCCTAGCCCGCGCCGCGCCGCACCCGTAAGGGACCCCGCCCGGCAGCGGTCCGGCGTGGCGGGCGCGGGTGTCTATGGTGAGCGGGTGAGCGAGCAGACGCAGGAACCGGGAGGGACCGCGCCGCGCCGGGTCGTGGTGGCGGGCGCGGGCATGGCGGGCGTGCAGACCGCGGCGGCGCTGCGGGAGCGGGGCTTCACCGGCGAGGTGACGCTGATCGGGGCGGAACCCCACCAGCCGTACGACCGGCCGCCGTTGTCCAAGGCGGTGCTGCTGGGCACCGCCGAGAGCTCCGCCTTCGACGTGGACTTCGAGGAGCTCGGCATCGCACTGCGGCTGGGCTGCGAGGTGACGGGCCTGCGCCCCGGCGACCACGAACTGGACACGGAGGCCGGGCCCGTCCCGTACGACGTGCTGGTGATCGCCACCGGCGCGGAACCGCTGCGGCTGCCCGCCGCGGAGGGCGTGCCCGGGGTGCATCTGCTGCGCACCCTGGACGACGCCGAGCGGCTGCGGCCGGTGCTCGCCGCGCGCCACGACGTCGTGGTGGTGGGGGCGGGCTGGATCGGCGCGGAGTTCGCCACGGCGGCCCGCGAGGCGGGCTGCGCGGTCACCGTCGTGGAGGCCGAGGAGCGGCCGCTGGCGGGGGTGCTGCCCGCGGAGGTGGCCGCGCCGATGACCGCCTGGTACGCGGAGGCCGGCGTCACCCTGCGCACCCACGCGCGCGTGAGCGGCGTCGAGCCCGGCGCCGTGCTCCTCGACGACGGGGGCCGGCTGCCCGCCGGCGCGGTGGTCGTCGGCATCGGCGCCCGCCCCGCCACGGCCTGGCTGGCCGGGTCCGGGATCGCCCTCGGGACGCACGGCGAGGTCGTCGCCGACGCGCACCTGGCGACCTCCCTGCCCGATGTGTACGCCGTCGGCGACTGCGCGTCCTTCCCGTCCGCCCGCTACGGCGAGCGCCTGCTGGTCCACCACTGGGACAACGCCCTGCAGGGGCCGCGCACGGTCGCCGCGAACATCGTCGGCGGGACCGCGGGCCGCGAGGTGTACGACCCGGTGCCGTACTTCTGGTCCGAGCAGTTCGGGCGGTTCGTGCAGTACGCCGGCCACCACGCGGACGCGGACCGCACGGTGTGGCGCGGGAACCCTTCCGACCCGGCGTGGAGCGTCTGCTGGCTGCGCGGGGGCCGGCTGGTCGCGCTGCTCGCCGTCGGGCGGCCCCGGGACCTGGCGCAGGGGCGGCGGCTGATCGAGGCGGGCGCCGCGATGGACGCGGAGCGGGTGGCCGACCCGGCGCGGCCGCTGAGATCGGCGGCCGTCTGACACCCCGCCGTTCGGGGTCCGCCGCCGACGCGCCCGCCCGGTGGGACGGGGCTGGCTTCCGACTGTCGGTGGCAGGTGGCAGGCTTGTCCCGTGACCGAGATTGACGCAAAGATCGATGCTCTCGTCCCCGCCTGGCTCACCCTCCCCGACATCGCCGAGAAGCTCGGCGTCGAGGTGACGCGCGTCCGGCAGCTGGTCAAGGAGGGCCAGCTCATCGCCGTGCGCCGGGGGGAGAACCGCGCGCTGCACGTCCCCGCCGCCTTCATCGACGGGGACAAGGTCGTCAAGGGCCTGACCGGAACCCTGACGCTCCTGCGGGACGACGGCTTCACGGTCGAAGAGATGCTGGAGTGGCTCTTCACCCCCGACCCCAGCCTGCCGGGCACGCCCGCCCAGGCCCTCGCGGAGAACCGCGGCACGGAGGTGAAGCGCCGGGCCCAGGCCCTCGCGGTCTGACCGCGCCCGCCCCTGTCCGAGCACCGTTTCCGGCGGCCGGGGCCCACCGCCCCGGCCGCGGACTCCCGCGTGCGGGTTCCGCGGGCGCGGGGCCGTGGGCCTGTCGCGCCCGACACCGACACCGGCGCCGGGCCCTGCCCGCCCCTCGTGCCGGCGAGTTCTCGTGTGCGGGTCCGGTGGGCGCGGGGTGTGCCGCGCGCCCGGGCCGCCGGGCTCCCGGGGCCGAACCGCCGTGCGGTGCTCATGAGGCACCGCATAGGGTTCCGGCGGCAGGTCCGGCCCGAGGCGGGCCGGGCCGCCGGCAGCGCGGGTCCGCCCGGCCCGTGTGCCGCCGAGACGAACCCGGGGGGACCCCATGACCGACAGCCCGCGCGCCCGGCTCGCCGACGCCCGCGTCTACCTCTGCACCGACGCCCGCAAGCGGCAGGGCGACCTGCCGGAGTTCCTGGACGCCGTGCTCGCCGGCGGCGTCGACGTCGTGCAGCTGCGCGACAAGGGCATGGAGGCCGCCGAGGAGCTGGAGCACCTGGCGGTCCTCGCCGAGGCCTGCGCCCGCCACGGCAAGCTGCTCGCGGTCAACGACCGCGCCGACGTCGCCCACGCCGCGGGCTCCGACGTCCTCCACCTCGGCCAGGGCGACCTGCCCGTCCCCGCCGCCCGCGCGATCCTCGGCGACGAGATCCTGATCGGCCGCTCCACCCACGCCGAGCCGGAGGCCGCCGCGGCCGCCGTCCAGCCCGGCGTGGACTACTTCTGCACCGGACCCTGCTGGCCCACGCCCACCAAGCCCGGTCGCCCCGCCCCCGGCCTGGACCTCGTCCGGTACGCCGCCGGGCTCGGCACCGACCGCCCCTGGTTCGCCATCGGCGGCATCGACCTCACCACCCTCGACCAGGTGCTGGACGCCGGCGCCCGCCGGGTGGTCGTGGTCCGCGCCCTCACCGAGGCCGGCGATCCCGGCGCCGCGGCCGCCGAGCTGGCACGCCGTGTGCGGGAGGCGGCGGAGGCCGGCTGACCGGCGCGGCGGGGGCCGCCGTCTCAAGTCTGTCCACATTGTGGACGGCAAGTCGGCAAATCAGACAAATATCTCGCTTCTGGTTGGGGGGCCGCCGACCCGTGGCTACGCTGCCCGTATGGCCCTCGGAACCGCATCCACCAGGACGGACCGCGCACGCACCGTGCGCGACATGCTCGCCACCGGGAGGACGACGTACTCGTTCGAGTTCTGGGCCCCCAAGACGGAGAAGGGCGAGCGGAACCTCTGGAACGCGCTCCGCAGGATCGAGGCCGTCGCGCCCAGCTTCGTCTCCGTCACCTACGGCGCGGGCGGTTCCACCCGCGCCGGCACGGTGAAGGCGACCGAGCGGATCGCCGCCGACACCACCCTCACCCCGGTCGCGCACCTCACCGCGGTGGAGCACTCCGTCGCCGAACTGCGCAACATCATCGGCCAGTACGCCGACGCCGGGATCCGCAACATGCTCGCCGTGCGCGGCGACCCGCCCGGCGACCCGATGGGCGAGTGGGTGCCGCACCCCCAGGGCCTGACCTACGCGGCCGAACTGGTGCGCCTCATCAAGGAGTCGGGCGACTTCTGCGTCGGCGTCGCCGCCTTCCCGGAGATGCACCCGCGGTCCAGCGACTGGGACACCGACGTCGCCCGCTTCGTCGACAAGTGCCGGGCCGGCGCGGACTACGCGATCACCCAGATGTTCTTCCGGCCCGAGTCGTACCTGCGGCTGCGTGACCGAGTCGACGCGGCGGGCTGCGAGACGCCCGTGATCCCCGAGGTCATGCCCGTGACCAGCGTGAAGATGCTGGAACGGTTGCCGAAGCTCAGCAACGCGGCCTTCCCCGACGCCCTCAAAGAGCGGATCCTCGCAGCGAAGGACGATCCGGCGGCGGTACGCTCCATCGGTATCGACTTCGCCACGGAGTTCTGCGCGAGGCTGCTGGCCGAAGGAGTGCCCGGTCTGCACTTCATCACGCTCAACAACTCCACGGCGACGCTGGAAATCTACGAGAACCTGGGTCTGCACCACCCGCCGCAGACCTAGACCGGTCGCACGCGCATACGACACACTGCGTAACGACCACTGGGAGAGGGGCGTACATGGGCTGGGCGGTCCTCTACATCGCGTTCGGCATCGTCGCGCTGTGGTTGCTGGGTGAGGTGCTGCTGCAGTACAAGGCACGCCTGCGCTGGCGGCTGCTCGCCTTCGTCGGGTTCCTCGGCGTCGTGTTCGGCGTGCTGATCCCGTCCGTGGTGGTGATCGGACTGGGCGCCGCGGCCTTCGCCGTCGGGCAGACCTACGTCACGCTGTCGTTCCGCCGCGGCTTCCAGGCCGGCTGGGCGGTCAACGCGCCGATGCTGTCCGCCGCCAAGGGCCGCGGCCGCAAACGCGAGGAACCGACGCTGGAGGTCAGCGGCCTCGAGGCGTCCGGCGACCGCGCCGACGCGTTCGACCCCCGCCCGGAGGCGGCCGGTCACGGCGCCGACGACGACTACGACCACGACGACGTCTTCACCCCCGTGTCCGACCGGCAGACGGCCGCGGAGACCACCGCCGTCTACGAACCGCAGCCGATGCCCGACGACACCGGCTCCTACGGCGTCTACGGCGAGCAGGGCCACGCCGGCCAGGACCAGTACGCCGCGACCGCGCAGACCGCGGACGCCGGCTACGCCTACGACTACTCCGGCTACGGACAGCAGGGCTACGACACCGGCCAGCAGTACGCCGCGTACTCCGAGCCGTACACCGGCAACCCCGGGTACGACGGCGGCGCGTACGACACGGGCTACACGGACCAGCAGTACGCCCAGCAGGGCTACGCGGCCCCGGACCCGTACGCGACGGGCGGCTACGGCGGCGAGACCCCGGCCGGCGGCCTGTGGGTGCCGCAGCAGCGCAGCACCGACGACCCGTACGGCGGCGAACTCCCGCCGGAGCAGCAGTACCCGTACCAGGACGGCGGGCAGCAGCAGGGCGCCAACGGCAGCGGGTACGACGAGCAGTACCGCTTCTGAGCGGGCGGGCGGTCCCGGGCGGTCCCGCGTGGTCCCGCTCAACCGCCCCTTCGGCGGCCCGTGTTCACCGCGAGCCGCGGAAGTCCGGCCCCTCGACGACGAGTCCGGCCACCAGCGCCCCTGACATCCCGGCGTGCGGCAGCCCGCCGCCGGGGTGCGACCAGCCGCCGACGGTGAACAGACCCGGCAGCCGCGTGCTGTTGGACGCGTGCAGGAAACGGCCGTCCGCCGCGGCGAGCGCCGGCGACGGCACCGCGCCGCCCTCCGCGCCCGTCTCCCGCGCGACGTCCCGCGGTGTGCGCACCTCGTGCCACAGCAGCCGGTCCCGCAGATCCGGCACGGCCCGCGCGGCGGCCGTGAGCATCCGCTCCGCGTACTCCTCGACGCCGGCCGTCCCGGCGGGCGTCACCGCCGTCACCGTCACCGCCTCGTGCCCGGCGTCCGGGACCAGCGCCGGGTCGTCCGGGCGCAGCACCGTCACCGTCGGCTCGGCGGGCAGCCCGGCGCCGGCCAGCGCGTCCAGCTCCGCCTCGCGGTCCCGGGTGTGCACGACCGTCCGGTGCGGGGTGCCCTCCGGGCGGCCGCCGCGCAGCGCCAGCAGCACCGTCGTCCGGCTCGCCCCGTCCCGCCGGGCGGGCACCTCGCCCTCCCCGCGCAGCCGCGTGCCGCTCATCCGCTCCAGCGCGCCGGGGTCCACCCCCGCGACCACCAGGTCCGCCTCCACCGCCGTCCCGTCGGCGAGTTCCACACCCGCCGCCCGGCCGTCCTTCTCCAGCACCGCGGTGACCTCCGCGCCGAAGCGGAACTCCACCCGGCGGGCCAGGCACCGCTCGTACACCGCCCGCGCCAGCTCCCGCAGCCCGCCGCGCACGTACCAGGTGCCGAAGGCGTGCTCCATGTACGGCAGCACCGCCGCGCTCGCCGGGGTGGTCCGGGGATCGAGCCCGAACGCCAGGGCGTGGCTCTCCAGCAGTGCCCGCAGCCGCGGGTCACGCAGCTCCCAGTCGCCCACCTCGGCCAGTGTGGCCGCCTTGCGCGTGCGCAGCAGCCGCCGGTGCGGGACCGCGGGGTAGGGCTCGCGTTCGGCCAGCACCTCCCAGTTGGGCCACAGCGGCTCCTCCAGCAGCGGGCGGCGCGCCCGGTCCCAGGCCTCGCGGGCCCGCACCAGGAAGTCGCCCCAGCGCCGTGCCGCGTCCGCGCCCAGCGCCTCCTCCAGCGCGGAGATCACGCCCGCGCGCGAGGCGTTCGGCAGGGACACCCGGGTGCCGTCCGCGAAGACGTGGTGCGACGACGGGTCGGCCTGCACCAGCTCGACGCACTCCTCCAGCGGCTCCCGGCCCGTCTTCACGAACAGGTCGCGGTAGACGGCGGGCAGCGGCAGCAGCCCGGGACCGGTGTCGAAGGCGAACCCGTCCCGTTCCCGGCGGCGCAGCGCACCGCCGTAGGTCTCCGTCCGCTCGTACACCGCCACCCGGTGGCCCGCGACGGCCAGCCGGGCGGCGGCCGCCAGCGCGCCCGCGCCGGCGCCGATCACCGCAATCCGTGCCATGCCAGGGACTTTATCCGCCGCAGGTCACGGCCCGTCCCCGAGGACCCGCGCCCCCGCGGCGCGACCGTCCGGGCGCACACCGTGATGGGCCCGGGTGCGCAGGCGTGAGTACGCGTACCTAGCCGGCGAGATGAGTACGGCGGCGGATGGGCCCGGACCGGCGCGAACGGAAGAGTGGAGGCCACGGAGAGGGGCCCGGACCCACGGGACCGGCGACACGGGGCGCCGGAACGGGAGCCGGCCCGCGATCCGCTCCTTCCGCCGGCGCCGTCGGCGGGAGCGAGGCACGGGGGAACCCGGGGGAACGATCGCGACGGGGGTTCCACGGGGGGACGTACGGGGGAACGGAAGGCGCCGGCCCGGCCGGTGGCCCGCGGGGGACGCGGCCACCGGCGGACCGGCGCCTTCACTTCCGCGGCGGACGTCAGCGGCGGCCGCTGACCCGCCCCTGCAGCAGCCGCGACAGCGCCGCGTGCACGTCGTCCAGGGACCGCTCCGGCTGGAACGACTTCCAGTCCAGCGCCGCCACCAGCACCATGCCCACCAGTGCCGCCGCCGTCAGCGGCACGTCGATCTCCTCGCTGAACTCCCCGGCCGCCACGCCCCCGCGCAGCACGCCCTCGACCACCGCCACGGCCTGCTGCCGCACCACCATCAGCGTCGACTGCCAGGCCCGGTTGGTGCGCCACAGCTCGGCCACGTAGAGCTGCGTGAAGGCCGGGTAGCGGTCGATGAACACCAGTCCGGCGCGGATCATGGCGTCCAGGGCGTCGACCTTGGAGCCGCCCTCCCGGGCCGTCCGCTCGGCCGCCTCCCGCAGCGAGGCGGTCAGCAGGCCGACCCCGTGCCGCAGCAGCTCCTCGAAGAGGACCGACTTGCTCGCGAAGTTGTAGTAGACGGTGCCCTTCGCGACGCCCGCCCGCTCGGCGATCTCGTCCACGGTGGTGGCGGAGAACCCCTGCTCGGCGATGAGGGTGACGGCCGCCTCGTAGAGCTTCTGCCGGGTGGCCTCGCGGCGGGCGCTGCCGCCCGGCGTGGTGCTGCTGCGTTCCATGGCCATGATTCTCACAGGAGCGCCCGTCCGTCCGTTCACAGGCTCAGCTCCGGGTGCAGCCGGTCGAGCGTCCACACCTGTCGGCGGCGGGCCGACAGCGCGGTCAGCGCGAGCGCCCCGGCCGTGAACGCCGCCAGCACGGCGCAGGCCGTCCACACGGGGCCGAGCCCGCCGCCCGTGATCAGCCGCCGC
The DNA here is from genome assembly GCF_002899455.1 of Streptomyces sp. DH-12. Classification (GTDB taxonomy): domain Bacteria; phylum Actinomycetota; class Actinomycetes; order Streptomycetales; family Streptomycetaceae; genus Streptomyces. The sequence goes on from NZ_PPFB01000001.1 coordinate 5,590,727, forward strand.
AGCGCCTCCACGACGTGCGTCATCGGCAGGAACGGATGCAGCGCGTTGAAGAAGTCCGGACTGGTCTGCACGGGGTACGTGCCGCCCGCCGAGGTGAGCTGGAGCATCAGCAGCGCCAGCACCAGGATCCGGCCGGCCGCGCCGAAGCGGGCGTTCAGCCACTGCACGATCGCCGCGAAGCACGCCGTGACCAGGAACAGGAAGCCCACCGTGCCGGCCGCCCGCGCCATCCGCAGGCCGAGCCCCCAGTGCAGCACCGACATCAGCGCCACCGTCTGCAGCACCCCGATCGCCGCCACCGGCAGCCAGCCCGCCAGCGCGATCCGCCAGGCGGAGGCGCCTGCCGCGAGCGCCCGCCGGTTCATCGGCGCGATCAGCATGTACGCCACCATCGCGCCCACCCACAGTGACAGCGGGATGAAGTACGGGGCGAAACCGGTGCCGTAATCGGGCGCCTTGTGCAGGTCGTGGGAGACCAGCCGCACGGGGTCGGCCATCACCTCGGTGCGCCGGTCGCGGTCCTGCTCGTCGTAGTCGGGGATCTTCTCGGCGCCCTCGTGCAGACCGCCGGCCAGCTCCTCGGAACCGTCGGCCAGCTCGAAGAGCCCGCCGCTGAGGTCGTCCGCGCCCGTCTTCAGCCTGCCGACGCCCTTGTCCAGGTTCCGGGCGCCCGTCTCGGCGGTGGCGAGTCCCTCGTGCAGCTTCTTCGCCCCCGCCGCGACCTTGCGGGCGCCCGTGTCGAGCTTGCCGACGCGGCTGACGGCGTCCTCGAGGTCCTCGGAGAGGCGCGGGGCGCGCCCGGCCAGCGCACGCGCCTGCTTCTCCAGGGTGGCGAGCTGCCCGTCGAGCTTCTTCAGGTCGGCGTGGCGGGAGGTCACCAGGCCGTTGACGTCGTCGGCGACGGACGAGGCGGCCGCCGCCGCCTCCTCGGCCTTCTCCAGGTCCGGACAGGCGGGGTCGGGCGCGTCGGCGTCCTCGCAGCGCTCGCGGTGGAGCGTGTCCAGGGTGCCGGACGCCTCATGGGCGTCCTTCGCGGCGGCCGGCGCCTTCTCCACCAGTGCGTCCAGGTCGTCCCGCAGCCGTCCCGCCCCGTCGGCGACGAGCCGGGCCGTCTCGCCGACGGCCTTCTCGTTCTTCTTCAGGAACGGGCCCGCCCCGGCGTTCAGCGCGTTCACCTTCTCGACGAGCCGGCGCGTGCCGTCCGCGACCTTCCCGGAGCCGTCCTCCAGGGCGCCCGCGCCCTTGTGGAGGTCCTTCAGCCCCTTGGACAGCTTGCCGCTGCCCGAGCGGGCGTCCCGCAGCCCGTCGACGAGGTCCTTGGAGCCCTTCTCCGCCTCGCCGATGCCCCCGTTCAGCTCGTCGGCGCCCTGCGCCGCCTTCACGGTCTCGCCGTGGAGGCCGGAGAAGGAGACGAAGATCCGGTCCAGGAAGGAGCGGGAGGTCCTGGTGGACGCCGCCCGCCGCACCTCGCCGAACACCGTCCGGGAGATCTGCCCGACGATGTAGTTGTTCGCGTCGTTGGTGCGCACCCGCAGCGCGCCGGTCTCGGGGGAGTCGCCCGAACTGGAGGCGATGCGGCGGCTGAAGTCGGCGGGCACCGTCAGCGACAGGTAGTACGTGCCGTCCTCGACCCCGCGCCTGGCCTCCTCCTCGCTCACCTCCCGCCAGTCGAAGGCGGAGCTGTCGTGCAGACCCTCCGCGATGTCGTCGCCGGCCGTGATCCGCTCGCCGTCCGCGGTCGCGCCCCTGTCCTCGTTCACGAGGGCCACGGGGATCCGGTCGAGACGGCCGTACGGGTCCCAGAACGACCACAGGTACAGGGCGCCGTAGAGCAGGGGCAGCACCAGCAGGGCGACGAGCGCCGCGCGCGGGAGGGTGCCGCGCCCGAAACGCCGCAGCTCAAGGGCGGCCAGTCGTGGCGATCGCATCGTCGGCGGCCTCCTTCCCGGCGTGGTCGGCGGGGGAGCGGCCGGTGGCGTCGGTCCCGTGGGTCCCGTGGGTCCCGTGGGTCTCGCCGGCCTTGTCGGCAGCGGCGTGGGCGGCTGCGCAGGGGCTGTCGGCCTCGGCTGTCCCGTCCCGGCGGGCGCCGGGGCCGGCGCCGGTCCGGCGGGGTCCGCTGCCGGGGCGCCGGGGTCCGCTGCCGTGCCGGCGGGGGAGGCGCCCGGCTCGTCGCCGGCGGGAGCGGCGGGCTCGTCGGCCCCCGTGCCGGACCGGCCGGCGCCGGTGCGCACGACCACCGCGCCGGACGGCGGCTCGCTGCACACGGCCAGCACCGTGACGCCCGTGTCCGCGACGGACCGCAGCAGGCCCCACACCTCGTCCCGCTCGGCGGACGACAGCTTCAGGTCGGTGTCGTCGATCCCGAGCAGCCGGGGACGCCCCAGCAACGCCAGCGCCAGCGACAGCCGCAGCGCCTCCACCCGCTCCAGGTCCCGCACCGCGGTCCGCTCGCCCTTGGGCAGGGCCGCCGGGTCCAGCCCGGCGGTGGCCAGCGCCTCCTCGATGTGCCGGCGCCGCTCCCGCCGCCGCTCGGCGCGCGGGCGCAGCAACCGCCGGGGCCGGGGGAGCGCGTCCCCGAAGCGGCGCCGCAGCAGCTCCCGCTCGCGCAGGTGCTCGGCCACGGTGAACGCCGGGTCGAGGTCGGTCACCCCGGCGACGTGCGCCAGGCCGCTGCGGCGGCGTACGGCGGCCATGCGCCGGGGCAGTTCCAGCCCGCCGACGACGGCCCGCCCCTCCGTCGGCCTCATGCGTCCGGTGAGCGCGAGCAGCAGACAGGTGCGGCCCGTGCCGGACGGTCCCGTCACCGCGATCAGCGCACCGGGCCCGGCGTGGACCGAGACGTCGCGGAAGGCCCACCCCCGTGGCCCCCTCAGGCCGAGGCCGTCGGCCACGACGGCGAGTCCGCTCGGATCGTCCACGAGTCCCCCTGGAACTTTTGAACTGACTGGTCAGTGCAAAAGCTAGCTCGAACGGGCGAGCGGGGCAACGTCGCAGGTCAGAACGGATTGTCAGTGCCATACCGCACGATGTGCACATACGGCACTTGCCTCATGGCGTGCCGTCACGAAGACGACAGGAGGTTCGTCATGGCCCACTCGTCCGCAGCAGCCGCCCGTCGGCGCCGCGCAACCGGCCCTGCCCCCTCACTGAACAACGGCCCGGCGAGCGACATCCACCCCGTGCTGCGCCGCGCCACGGCCCCGCCGGCCGCCCTCGACCTGCTCGCCCAGGCCCGCGCCGGACTCGACGAGGCCGCCGTCCTCGACACCCCCAACGAGCGCTACGCCATGGCCCACCTGGCCGCCCTGCGCACCGCCGCCGCCGTGCTCGCCGCCCGGGGCAGGCCCGAGACCTCGCCCCGGGCGCGGGCGAAGATACGAAGCGCGTGGGAGGTGCTCCCGGAGATCGCGCCCGAACTCACCGAGTGGAGCGCTCTCTTCGCCTCCGGGGCGCAGCGCCGCGCCCGGGCCGAGGCGGGCATCCAGGGCGCGGCGACCGTGCGGGACGCCGACGACCTGATCCGGGACGTGGCGATGTTCCTGCGGCTGGTCGAGCGGATGCTGGTGCTCCAGCCGGTGCTGCCCCAGTCCCGCCCCGACCAGGACGGCCCGGACACCACCCCGCGCGGCGGCCTGCCCGACGCGGGCTGACCGGGGCGCCACCGGGTGAGGGCGGGGCGCCGCGCAGGCCATAGGGTGGACAGCGCCTGAAACCCGATCGCCCCGCCCCACCCCAGGCGGTGCCCCGCCGAGGAGTCACCACCGTGCCGGACCCGATGCGCCCCCGCGCCGCTCTCCGTACCGCCGTTGTCTGGGACGTCCTCCAGGACGCCCTGGAACGCCGGGTCAAGGCCACCGGACGGCAGGCCCTGGACGTCCTCGACACCGGCGGCGGCAGCGGCAACTTCGCCGTGCCCCTGGCCCGGCTCGGTCACCGGGTGACCGTCGTGGACCCCAGCCCCGACGCCCTGTTCGCCCTGGAGCGCCGTGCCGCAGAGGAGGACGTCGCGGACCGGGTGCACGGCGTGCAGGGCGACGTCCGCGGCCTCTTCGACGTCGCCGAGCGCGGCGGCTACGACGTCGTGCTGTGCCACGGCGTCCTGGAGTACGTCGACGACCCGGCGGAGGGCGTGCGCAACACGGTGGCAGCCCTGCGCCCCGGCGGCGTCCTGAGCCTGCTCGCCGCGGGCCTGGGCGGCGCGGTGCTCGCCCGCGCCCTCGCCGGGCACTTCACGGAGGCCCGGCAGGCGCTCGGCGACCCGAACGGCCGATGGGGCGAGGGCGACCCCGTGCCGCGCCGCTTCACCGCCGGCCAGCTCACCGCGCTGGTGCGCGGCGCGGGCCTGGAGGTCGGCGCGGTGCACGGCGTACGGGTCTTCTCGGACCTCGTCCCCGGAGTGCTGGTCGACACCGAGCCCGGAGCGCTGGAGGCGCTGCTGAAGCTGGAGGCCGCAGCGGCCGAGCTCGACGCGTTCCACTCCGTGGCCACGCAGCTTCATGTGCTCGGTGGGGCCAGGGGGACCGCCGAGGCGTGAGCCGCCGTCCGTGACACGGCGCTGATCAGCGGCGCGTCCGGCGGCCCCGGGGCGCATGGACTGTGCCACAGGCCCCCCGAATGGCGGCTCGGAGCCGTATGATCGAGGGAGACCGCCCGGCATGACGGGTCGGCCGCCGGGGAATGACAGCCTCAGCGGACCGGTGCGTGATGGCGGACACCGGTTGGCAATTGGCGCAGAGGGGCGGGTTTCACGGGGGCGATTCCCTGCCTATCCTGAAGGGACCCCCCGGGTCGCCCCGGCGACTGCACGATGAGGAGGACTCCGTGCCGCTCTCGGAGCACGAGCAGCGCATGCTCGAGCAAATGGAGCGAGCGCTGTACGCCGAAGATCCCAAGTTCGCGACGGCGCTCGAGGGAAGCGGGCTGCGTACGTACACCCGGCGACGGGTCTACCAGGCGGTCGCGGGCTTCCTCGTAGGTATTGCGCTCCTCATGGCCGGTATGGTCGCCCAGCAGGTGTGGCTCAGCGTCGTGGGTTTCCTCGTGATGCTGGGATGCGCCGTACTCGCGGTGACCGGATGGCGCAAGGCACCCAAGCCGGGTGAGCAGGCCGCCGGTGCGAGTGCCGCGCCGCGCGCCGGCCGCCAGAGCAGAGCGCGTCGTTCGATGATGGACCGCATCGAGGAGCGGTGGCAGCGGCGCCGTGACGAACAGGGCGGCGGCCACTGAGGTCCTCGTAGCTTCTGGCTCAGGGGCGCCCACCGACACGGTGGGCGCCCCTGAGTCGTCCCTGGCACCGGTCGCGGCCCCACCCCCGTGGTCGCTCCGTAGTCGTTCGCGCGGTTCCCCGCGCCCCCTCAGGGGCGCGGGGAACCGCGCGGACGACTCAGGACGGCCCGCGGCCGCACCCGGCCTCAGCCACGCTGGCGGGACGGCAGGCGCCAGTTCGGGCGGAGGGCGGTGAGACGGTCCCGCAGGGCCGTCCACCGGTCGGACACCGCCCACACCACCCGCACGGCCGACCGCGGCGCCAGCACCGCCCGCAGGCGGGCCCGGCGCGACGCCGAGGCCCGCAACGCGGCCGTCGCGCGCCGCACGTCGTCCGCCAGACCCGTGGCCGGCCGCGGCCGCGGCGCGTACAGCACCTGTTCCACCGCCCCCGCCAGCCGGTGCACCGACGCCGCCGCGTCCCCCTCGAGCCGGCCCTGCCGCACGAGACGGCCGGCGGCCCCGCGCGCGGTCAGCGACTCGTCCGGCACGATGCCGTGGTCCCAGGCCGCGTCCGTCAGCTCCTCCCAGGCGGCCAGCACGTACGGTGCGACGTCCTCCTCCGAGCGGCCGTGGCCGCCCAGCCGCCGCGCCCGCATCCGCGTCCGCCACAACAGCGGCGCCAGCGGCAGCGCCAGGACCAGCAGCCCGGCCAGCGCCCACAGCAGCACCACGTGCCACTTCGGACCGTCGTCGTCCACCGGCAGGGCCGCCTGCGGCGACTCGCTCTCGCAGGCCCCCGGGCCGCTGCCGTCCGCCCGGCAGTCCGTGCTCTGCGACGGCGCGGCCGACGGGTCCGAGGGCGCGGCCTGCGACGGCCGGGCCGGATCCGCCGGCCCGTTGTCCTCGACGTCCTGCACGGTGTAGTCCGGCGTCGAACCACGGGTGGGGGTCGGCTCGAACCGCGTCCAGCCCACGCCCTCGAAGTACAGCTCGGGCCAGGCGTGCGCGTCCCGCATCGCGACCGAGATCGTGCCGTCGGCCTGCGGGGCGCCGGGCGCGAAGCCCACCGCGATACGCGCCGGGATGCCCAGCGACCGCGCCATGGACGCCATCGCGAAGGAGTAGTGCACGCAGAAGCCCCGCTTGTCCTGCAGGAAGCGGGCGATCGCCTGCGAGCCGCTGCCGACGTCGACCTGGGTGTCGTACTGGAAGTCGCCGCTCAGCGTGAACCAGTCCTGCAGCATGACCGCCCGGTCGTAGGCGCTCTTCGCGCCGTCGGTCACGTCACGCGCGGTCCTGTGCACCACGGCGGGCAGCGAGTCGGGCAGCTCGGTGTACTCGCGCAGCACCCCGGCCGACGGCTCCGGCGCCCCGGCCAGCTGCTCCGCCGTGGGCCGCACGTCGAGGCTGCGCACCTCGTACGTCAGGCCGCTGGTGCTCTGCCCGTGGTCGCCGACCAGCGTCATGCCGACGGGCTCGTAGCGCCAGTCGCCCTGCACGCTCACCCGGCTCGGCGGGTACGGCATCGGCAGCCAGGTCTGGCCGTACGTCTTCGCCACCGAGATCGACGTGCCGACCTCCGTGAACTCCACGTCGGGGCTGAGGCCCGGCGGGGCGGGGAAGCCCTCGGGCACCTGGGTGATGGCCCGCTTCGACGGCTTCCACGTGGTGCCGTCGAAGTCGTCCAGGGACACGATGCGCAGGTACAGGTCCGAGGTGTTCTCCATCTCGGTGCGCACCGAGAACACCTGGCGGTCGTCGTCGTTGTTCAGCGAGTCGCGCAGCGACACCAGCGGGTTCACCGCGGAGATGGTGCCGCCCCCGCCGCTCCCCGCGCCCATGCCCCGGCCGTCCGGGTCCAGCAGGCCGCCGTCCATCGCGGGCAGCGCCAGCGGCGCCACCAGGGCGATGCCCAGCGCCACCACGCCGATCCGGTGCCCGAAGCGCACCGGCGCCGGCGTGCCGGGCGTCTCCCTGCCCCGGCCGCGCGGCGGCCCGGCGAACACCCGGCCCCACTGGGAGAGCCGGTCCCGGCCCTCGGCGAGCAGCAGCATCAGATAACCGGCCGCCGCCAGCAGGAACCACAGCCACTCGATGCCGTCGTCGGTCAGGCCCGCGGCCACCGAGTACAGGGCGAGCAGCGGCAGTCCGGCCGGGGCCGCGCTGCGGAAGGTCACCGCGAGGGCGTCCACCAGCAGGCCGATGATCAGGACCCCGCCGACCAGCATCAGACGGATGCCGTCGGTCAGCGGCGCCGGTATCGCGTACCGGTTGACGTCCTCGCCGCCCTGCTCCAGCAGCTGGCCGAAGAAGCGCACGGCGTCCGGGCCGGGTATCAGCCCGGCGACGGCGTGCTCCCGCGCGAACATCAGGGTGAGCAGCAGCAGCGTGACGACGACCTGCGCCGTCACCGTCAGCGACCGCGCCAGCGGCACCCGCCGCGCCGCCGCGCCCACGCCCGCCTGCACGCCCAGCAGCAGCGCCACCTGCAGTATCCAGACGGTCGACTCCACCAGCGGCAGCAGCGCACAGGCCGCCAGCAGGGTGGCCGCCCAGGCGCGCACCGTCAGCCTGGCCAGTGAGCTGATCACGGTCCCTCCCCACCGCTCGCCGCCACCAGGCCCGAGCGCTCACGGTCCGCCTGCCGCCACAGCTGTTCCAGCGAGGCGCCCCGCGGCACCGCCACGGCCGTCCAGCCCGACTCGCGCAGCATCCGCAGCCGCTCCTCGCCCGGCTCCGCGGGTCCGGGCACGTCCGACGGCTCCCGCTGCCAGTCGTGGCTGTCCAGCAGGAAGGCGACGGCGCCTCCGGTGCGCTGCCGCATCCGGGCCAGCACCGCGGTCTGCTCGTCGTCCAGGTCGCCGAGGAACGCCACCAGCAGCCCCTCGCCCCCGGAGCGCATCACGTCGTGGGCGCGGGACAGGCCCTCCTCGTCGGAGTGGTCCACCACGGCCAGGGTGTCCATCATCAGCCCGGCCGCGTCCGCCGACTCCTGGTGCACCCCTGAGAACCCGTCGGCGCCCTCGCCGGGCACCGAGGCGCCGGTGTCGGTCAGCAGCCGCACCGAGAAGCCCCGCTCCAGCATGTGCACCAGCACCGAGGCCGCGCCCGACACCGCCCACTCGAACGCCGAGTCCGGCCCCGCGCCCTCGTAGGCGACGGCGCGGGTGTCCAGCAGCACCGTGCAGCGGGCGCGCTGCGGCTGCTCCTCGCGGCGCACCATCAGCTCGCCGTAGCGGGCGGTGGAGCGCCAGTGGACGCGGCGCAGATCGTCGCCGTAGCGGTAGCCGCGCGGGATCACGTCGTCCTCGCCGGCCAGCGCCAGCGAGCGCTGCCGCCCGTCGCCGTACCCCTTCGAGTCGCCGCTCAGCCGCACCGGCGGCAGCGCCTCCACGCGGGGGGTCACCGTCAGCGTGTCGTACGAGGAGAACGAGCGGTTCAGCTCGCACATCCCGAACGGGTCGGACAGCCGCAGCTGCAGCGGACCCAGCGGGTAGCGGCCGCGCAGGTCGGAGCGGACCCGGTAGGACACCTCACGGCGCCCGCCCGTCTCCACCCGGTCCAGCACGAACCGCGGGCGCGGCCCGAGCACGTAGGGCACCCGGTCCTGGAGCATCAGCAGACCCGTGGGCATCCGGGACACGTTGTCCATGCGCAGGTGCACCCGCGCCTCGGTCCCCGCCGGCACCCGGCCGGGGGAGAGCCGGCGGCTGCCCGCGACCCGGTAGCGGGTGCGGTAGAGCACGGCCGCGCACACCAGCGGCAGCACCGCCAGCAGCAGCCCGACCCGCAGCAGGTCGCTCTGCCCGAGCACGTACGCGCAGATCGCGGCCGCGATCCCGGCCGCCAGGAAGGAGCGCCCCCGGGTGGTGAGCCCCGCCAGGGCGGTCCTCAGCCCGCTCCGGTCGTCCCGGTCGTCGTCGGCGTGGACCGCGCCGGCGGTGCTCATCACAGCCTCCGGGGCGGCTGCTGGCCGTAGCCTCCGCTGCCCAGGCCGAACCCGGCGGGCTGGCCGGCCGCCCCGGGCACCGTGGTGCGCTGCAGGATCTCCTGCACCACCTGCTCGGCGGTGCGGCGGTTGAGCTGGGCCTGCGCGGTGGGCAGCAGACGGTGGGCGAGCACGGCGACGGCGAGCGCCTGCACGTCGTCCGGCAGCGCGTAGTCACGGCCCTCCAGGGCCGCCGCCGCCTTCGCCGCCCGCAGCAGATGCAGCGTCGCGCGCGGCGACGCCCCGAGTCTGAGGTCCGGGTGCGTACGGGTGGCGGCGACCAGGTCGACCGCGTACCGCCGGACCGGTTCGGCCACGTACACGCCGCGCACCGCCTCGATCAGCTTCACGATCTCGTGCGCGTGCGCCACCGGCTGGAGGTCCTCCAGAGGGGAGACGCCGCCGTGCACGTCGAGCATCTGCAGCTCGGCCTCCGCGCTCGGGTAGCCGACCGACACGCGGGCCATGAAACGGTCGCGCTGGGCCTCCGGCAGCGGGTAGGTGCCCTCCATCTCGACCGGGTTCTGCGTCGCCACCACCATGAAGGGGCTGGGCAGTTCGTAGGTCTTGCCGTCGATGGTGACCTGGCGCTCCTCCATCGACTCCAGCAGGGCCGACTGCGTCTTCGGCGAGGCGCGGTTGATCTCGTCGCCGATCACGATCTGCGCGAAGATGGCGCCCGGCTTGAACTCGAAGTCACGGCGCTGCTGGTCCCAGATGGACACACCGGTGATGTCCGAGGGCAGCAGGTCCGGTGTGAACTGGATGCGCCGCACCGAGCAGTCGATCGACCGCGCCAGTGCCTTCGCCAGCATCGTCTTGCCGACTCCCGGGACGTCCTCGATGAGCAGATGTCCCTCGGCGAGCAGCACGGTCAGCGAGAGCCGTACGACCTCGGGCTTCCCCTCGATCACGCCTTCCACCGAACCGCGCACGCGCTCCACGACGGCGGTCAGGTCCTCCCCGACCGCCCCGTATGCCCGGTCGGGGGCGCCCCCATGGCTCGCACGATCGTCATAGGTCGTCACCCGGCCCTCCTCGGCCTTTCCCGCGCTCCGTGATGAAGCGGGGGTTCCCCACATGTCCCGGCCGACCCCTCGTCCAGCGGACCGGCCCTCCCCGAATCACGGGCGTCACCCGGAAAAAGTTCCGGGTGACACCACTTCCGCATTCTTGCCGTCGTTACCGTTTCGTGTCACTCGCCTGTGGACAACTGACAGCGATATGTCAGCTCCTGCGGCGTTCGACGGCTCTCCGGGTGCGGCCGGCCCCGGGACGGACGGCCGGGTCAGGCGGGATCGACCTCGCGCAGCAGACCCGTCTTGACGTCGAAGACGAACCCGCGCACGTCGTCGGTGTGCAGCAGGAACGGCGAGGTCCGCACCCGCTGCATCGACTGGCGGACGTCCTGGTCCACGTCCCGGAAGGCCTCGACGGCCCACGCCGGACGCTGTCCCACCTCCATCTCGAGATCGTGCCGGAACTCCTCGGTGAGGGACTCCAGGCCGCAGTTGGTGTGGTGGATGAGGACCACGCTGCGCGTGCCCAGCGCCCGCTGGCTGATGGTCAGCGAACGGATCACGTCGTCCGTGACGACGCCGCCCGCGTTGCGGATGGTGTGGCAGTCGCCGAGCGACAGGCCCAGCGCGTCGTGCAGGTCGAGGCGGGCGTCCATGCAGGCCACGATCGCGACGTGGAGGACCGGGCGGGCGTCCATCCCGGGATCGGTGAACGCGGCCGCGTAACGCTCGTTGGCTTCGACCAGACGGTCGGTCACGGTGCCGGGGCCGGCGGCGGTGCTCCCGGCACCGGCGGGCACGGATGCAGAAGTCGTCATACGACTGACCGTACTGGTCATGAGGGCGTCGGGCCCGTTGTGAGAGGGGACAAAGAATGCCGACGAACCTTGGTGTGAGGTAACCCACAGGAGTGGTGTGACCCCCTTCCTACGGGTGATGTGTCCGATCCGTCCCTTGACCCGCGCGGGCCGCGACGCGCAGTCCGGTTGATTGACCGGGCCGGACCGTGGACTAAAGTGGCGCGAAGCGGGAGGCGAGACCGCCCGCCGCTGTGACGTCCCCGGATCCCCGGCCACGGCCAGGGGATCTCCCGCGTGCGCGGCGCGTACGTACGGCTCGGCCTCCTCCCGCCGCCGCCCGGCCGACGCCCCCGGCGCCGGCCGCCCCCTCACCGGGGAGGGCGGGGAACCGGCGGTGCGTGAGTGTCACGCCGGATCTGAGAGGGCCGAAGTGAAAGGGCGCGAAGCGCTTCCGCACAAGGGCGGTGGCGGGCGACGGGAGGGCGAGAGCCGACACGTCCCGGTGATGCTCCAGCGGTGCCTGGACCTGTTGGCGCCCGCCCTGGAGCGGCCCGGCGCGGTGGTCGTCGACTGCACGCTCGGCCTCGGCGGCCACAGCGAGGCGCTGCTCACCCGCTTTCCCGAGGCCCGGCTCGTGGCCCTGGACCGCGACAAGGAGGCGCTGCGCCTGTCCGGCGAACGGCTCGCCCCCTTCGGCGACCGGGCCACCCTGGTGCACGCGGTCTACGACGAGCTGCCCGACGTCCTCGGCCGGCTCGGCGTCCCCCGTGTCCAGGGCGTCCTGTTCGACCTCGGGGTCTCCTCGATGCAGCTCGACGAGGCCGGCCGAGGCTTCGCGTACGCCCAGGACGCCCCCCTCGACATGCGGATGGACCAGACGACCGGCGTCAGCGCCGCCGAGGTCCTCAACACCTACCCGCCCGGCGAGCTCGTCCGCATCCTGCGCGCCTACGGCGAGGAGAAGCAGGCCAAGCGGATCGTGGCCGCCGTCGTGCGCGAGCGCGAGAAGGAGCCCTTCACCACCAGCGCCCGCCTGGTTGAGCTGATCCGCGACGCGCTGCCGCAGGCCGCCAAGCGCACCGGCGGCAACCCGGCCAAGCGCACCTTCCAGGCCCTGCGGATCGAGGTCAACGGCGAGCTGTCGGTGCTGGAGCGGGCCGTCCCGGCGGCCGTGAAGGCCCTCGACGTCGGCGGACGCATCGCCGTGCTGTCGTACCACTCCCTGGAGGACCGGCTGGTCAAGCAGGTGTTCGCGGCGGGCGCCGTCACCACCGCCCCGCCCGGGCTCCCGGTCGTCCCCGAGCAGTACCAGCCGCGGCTCAAGCTGCTCACGCGCGGTGCCGAACTTCCCACCGAGGAGGAGATCGCCGAGAACCGCCGCGCGGCCCCCGCGCGGCTGCGCGGCGCCGAGCGCATCCGGGAGGACGCCGGGTGAGGCGGCGGCGGTGAGACACGGGCCGGACCCCGGGCGGGCGACGGCCGGGCGGACGGACGGGACGAGCGAACTCAGGGGAGCGTGAGTGAGTAGGAAACCCGAACTGAAGGGGCGGCCCGAGCTGCGGGGGAGGGCGGCGCGGCTCGCGCAGCTCCTGCCCACCGGCCGTGCCCAGGCGGCCCGCACCCCCTTCGTGCTCCTCGTGGTCCTGCTCCTCGGCGGCGGTCTGATCGGCCTGCTGGTGCTGAACTCCGCGCTCAGCGAGGGCGCGTTCCGCCTCGACGACCTCCAGCGGGAGACCAAGGAGCTCACGGACGAGGAGCAGGCCCTGCAGCGCGACATCGACGCCTACTCCGCCCCCGACGCGCTCCAGCGCCGCGCCCGCGAGCTCGGCATGGTGCCCGGCGGCGACCCCGCCTTCCTCGCCCCCGACGGCAAGGTCAAGGGCGTGCCCAGCGAAGCCTCCGCGGCCCGCGCCCCCCTGGTCCTCGCGCCCGAGGCGCCGGCCACGGCGACGGCCCCGCCGCCCGGGTCCGAACCCGCCCCCCGTTCCTCGCACGTCTCGACCCCCGGCAGGTGACGGAAGTGTCCGACAGGCAACCGCCCCGCCGCCGGGTGCCCGGACCCGCCCGGCCCGTCCGTCCGGCCGCCCGCGGCCGCTCCGGCCCCGGCGCCCGCCCGGTCCGCCGGCCCGGAGGACCGCGCCCCGGCACCCCGAAGACCATCCGGCTGGGCAGCCCGCGCCCGCGGCTGCGCCTGGTCGGCGTGGCCCTCACCCTCGTGATGCTCGCGTTCGTCGTCCGCCTGGTGCAGGTCCAGGCCGTCGACGCGAGCACCTACGCCGGCAAGGCCGAGCGCAACCGCTACGTGGGCCAGGTGCTGGCCGCCGAGCGCGGCGAGATCACCGACCGCAACGGTGTCGCCCTCGCCACCAGCGAGGACGCCTACGACATCACCGCCGACCCCACGATGTTCGCCCCCGACGAACTGGAGATCGACGACGGGCCGGAGCAGGCCGCGGCGCTGCTCGCCCCCATCCTCGGCGCGGACCAGGAGGACCTGGTCCGCAAGCTGCGCCCGGACAACCCGTCGCTGCGCTACGTGAAGCTGGCCGGCCGGCAGACCCCTCAGGTCTGGAAGCAGATCAAGGACCTCAAGGCCGCCCTGGCCTCCAAGGCCGAGACCGACACGTCGACCGTCAACGTGCTGGCCGGCGTCTTCTCCGTGCCCACCAGCAAGCGCGTGTACCCGAACAACGAGCTCGCCGCCGGGATACTGGGCTGGGTCAACGCCGAGGGCAAGGGCAGCGGCGGCATCGAGCTCCAGCTCGACAAGCGGCTGGCCGGCGAGGACGGCAAGATCCGCTACGCCCAGTCCGGCGGCCGTCTGGTGCCCACCGCGGGCTCCACGGAGACCCCGGCCGTGCCCGGCGACGACATCGAGCTCACCATCGACCGCGACATCCAGTGGGCGGCGCAGAACGCCATCAGCGAGCAGGTGGAGGAGTCCGCGGCCGACCGCGGCTACGTCATCGTGCAGGACACCCGCACCGGCGAGGTCCTGGCGATGGCCAACGCCCCCGGCTTCGACCCCAACGACCTGTCCGCCGCCGACCCGAGGACGCTCGGCAACGCCGCCCTCCAGGACGCCTTCGAACCGGGCTCCACGGCCAAGGTGCTGTCCATGGCGGCCGTGCTGGAGGAGAACGTCGCCACCCCCGGCACCCATGTCGTGGTGCCCAACCGGCTGCACCGGGGCGACCGGCTGTTCAAGGACGACATCGACCACCCGACCTGGTACCTGACGCTCAACGGCGTCCTCGCCAAGTCCAGCAACATCGGCACCATCCTCGCCACCGGCCAGCTCGGCAGGACCCAGGCCCAGGCCAACAAGGTGCTGTACGACTACATGCGCGAGTTCGGCCTCGGCAGCCACACCGGACTGGACTTCCCGGGCGAGACCAAGGGCATCCTGGCCCCGCCCGACCAGTGGTCCACCTCGCAGCAGTACACGATTCCTTTCGGCCAGGGCGTGTCCGTCAACGCGATGCAGGCCGCCTCCATCTACTCGACCATCGCCAACGGCGGCGTCCGCGTCGAACCCACCCTCGTCCGCGGCTCCAAGGGGCCCGACGGGCGCTTCACGCCCGCTCCGAAGCCGGAGCGGACACGGGTCGTCAGCGAGAAGACGGCGAAGACCCTCGCGCAGATGCTGGAGTCGGTCGTCGACGACGAGGAGGGCACCGGCACCAAGGCGCGCATCCCGGGCTACCGGGTCGCGGGCAAGACCGGTACGGCGAACCGCGTGGATCCGGCCACCGGCAAGTACCACGGCTACACCTCGTCCTTCGCCGGCTTCGCGCCCGCCGACAAGCCCCGGATCACCGTCTACTGCGTCATCCAGAACGCCACCCAGGGCAGCTACTTCGGTGGCCAGATCTGCGGCCCCGTCTTCAAGCAGGTCATGGCGTTCGCCCTGAAGAGCCTCCAGGTGCCGCCCACCGGCGCCGCCCCCGCCGCCCTGCCGGTCACCTTCGAGCCCTGATCCCGTACCGAGCACCGAGCCACCAGGAACCACCTCGTGACAACGATCACCCCCGGCCCGGGGAACCACCACACCCCCCGCCCCTCGCCCGACCGCCGCCCGCCCCCGCCCGACCGCACCGCGCGCGGCCCCCTCTTTTCCCCGCCGGCCGGTACGCCCGGTACGCTCACCGCCGTGCCACACGCTGATCAGTCCCAAACCACCCAGAAGGGCCAACCCGTGACATATCCGGGGCCGCCCCGTCCGGACCAGGTCTCCGCCACACCGCTCGCGGAACTCGCCGGTCAGCTGGGTGTCCCCGCACCCGCGCAGGCCGCCGAGGTCACGGGCATCACCCATGACTCGCGCGCCGTCCGGCCCGGGGACCTGTACGCCGCGCTTCCCGGCGCCCGCGCCCACGGCGCCGACTTCGTCACCCAGGCCGCCGGCCTCGGCGCCGCCGCCGTGCTCACCGACCCGGCGGGCGCCGAACGCGTCGCCGCGACCGGTCTGCCCGCGCTGGTGGTGGACGACCCGCGGGCGCGGATGGGCGAACTGGCCGCCACCATCTACGGCCACCCCGGTCGCGATCTGCTCCAGATCGGCATCACCGGCACCTCCGGCAAGACCACCACCGCCTACCTCGTCGAGGGTGGTCTGCGGACCGTCCGCAGCACGGGACTGATCGGCACGGTCGAGATGCGCATCGGCGACGAGCGCATCAAGTCCGAGCGCACCACGCCCGAGGCCACCGACCTCCAGGCGCTGTTCGCGGTCATGCGCGAGCGCGGCACCGAGGCCGTGGCCATGGAGGTCTCCAGCCACGCCCTGGTCCTCGGCCGGGTCGACGGCTGCGTCTTCGACATCGCCGTCTTCACCAACCTCAGCCCGGAGCACATGGAGTTCCACTCCGGGATGGAGGACTACTTCCAGGCCAAGGCGCAGCTGTTCACGCCCGCCCGCAGCCGGCTCGGCGTGGTCAACGCGGACGACGAGTACGGCCGCCGCCTGGTCAAGGAGGCCGGCGTCCCGGTCGTCACGTACTCCGCCGAGGGGCACCCGGACGCCGACTGGCGCGCCGAGGACGTCCACGTCGGCCCGCTGGACTCGACGTTCACCGTGGTCGGGCCGGGCGGCGAGCGGATCACCGCCCGCTCGCCGCTGCCCGGCCCGTTCAACGTGGCCAACACCCTGGCCGCGGTCGTCGCGCTGGCCGCCGCCGGACTCGACCCGCAGTCCGCCGCCGACGGCGTCGCCGCCGTGCCGGGCGTGCCCGGCCGCCTGGAGCGCGTCGACGAGGGACAGCCCTACCTGGCGGTCGTGGACTACGCGCACAAGACGGACGCCGTGGAGTCGGTGCTGCGCGCCCTGCGCAAGGTGACCGAGGGCCGGGTGCACGTCGTGCTCGGCTGCGGCGGCGACCGTGACGTCACCAAGCGGGAGCCGATGGGCGCGGCCGCCGCGCGGCTCGCCGACACCGCCGTACTGACCTCCGACAACCCCCGCTCCGAGGACCCGCTGGCGATCCTGGCCACGATGCTCCAGGGCGCGGCCTCGGTGCCGTCCCACCAGCGCGGCGAGGTCCAGGTCTTCGAGGACCGGGCCGCCGCGATCGCCGCCGCCGTCGCCCGGGCCGAGCCCGGCGACACCGTGCTGGTCGCCGGCAAGGGCCACGAGCTGGGACAGGACATCGCCGGGGTGGTGCGTCCGTTCGACGACCGCCAGGTGCTTCGCGAAGCCATCAAGAAGACCCAGGGATGAACTTGTGATCGCCCTCTCCCTCGCCGAGATCGCAGAAGTCGTCGGCGGGCAGACGCACGACATACCGGACCCCTCCGTCCGGGTCACCGGCGAGGTGGTCCGGGACTCGCGGGAGGCGGGTCCGGGCAGCCTCTTCGTCGCCTTCGTCGGCGAGCGCGTGGACGGCCACGACTTCGCGGCCCAGGTCGTCGAGGCGGGCGCGGTCGCCGTGCTCGCCTCCCGGCCGGTCGGGGTGCCCGCGATCGTCGTGGAGGACGTCCAGGCCGCCCTCGGGGCCCTCGCCCGGCACGTCGTCGCCCGGCTCGGCGCCACCCCCGTCGCCCTCACCGGGTCGGCCGGCAAGACCAGCACCAAGGACCTCATCGCCCAGGTGCTGCGCAGCAAGGCCCCCACCGTCTTCACGCCCGGCTCCCTCAACAACGAGATCGGGCTGCCGCTGACCGCGCTCACCGCCACCGAGGAGACGAAGTTCCTCGTGCTGGAGATGGGGGCGCGCGGCATCGGCCACATCCGCTACCTCACCGGACTGACCCCGCCGAGGATCGGCCTCGTGCTGAACGTCGGCTCCGCGCACATCGGCGAGTTCGGCGGCCGCGAGCAGATCGCCCAGGCCAAGGGCGAGCTCGTGGAGGCGCTGCCGCCGGCCGAGGAGGGGGGCGTCGCGATCCTCAACGCGGACGACCCCTACGTCCGTGCCATGGCCACCCGTACGAAGGCGAAGGTGATCTTTTTCGGAGAGTCCGGCGAAGCGGACGTCTCCGCCGAGAACGTGCGACTCACGGACAGCGGACAGCCCTCCTTCAGGCTTCACACACCCTCCGGTGCAAGTGATGTGACCATGCGCCTGTACGGTGAGCATCACGTGTCGAACGCGCTCGCCGCGGCCGCCGTCGCCCACGAGCTGGGCATGTCCGCAGACGAGATCGCCCGCGCGCTCTCCGAGGCGGGCTCCCTCTCCCGCTGGCGCATGGAGGTCACCGAGCGACCGGACGGCGTGACGGTCGTCAACGACGCCTACAACGCGAACCCCGAGTCCATGAAGGCCGCGCTGCGTGCGCTGGCGGCCATGGGTGAAGCCTCACGGGCACGAGGGGGACGTACGTGGGCGGTGCTCGGCAAGATGGCCGAGCTCGGGGACGAGGCGCTCGCCGAGCACGACGCGGTCGGACGGCTCGCCGTCCGGCTCAACGTCAGCAAGCTCGTCGCGGTCGGGGGCAGGGAAGCCGCCTGGCTGCAACTGGGCGCATATAACGAGGGTTCGTGGGGTGAGGAGTCGGTGCACGTGTCCGACGCACAGGCGGCGGTCGACCTGTTGCGCAGCGAATTGCGCCCGGGGGATGTCGTACTCGTGAAGGCGTCCCGTTCGGTCGGGCTCGAGAGCGTGGCGCAGGCGCTGCTCGAGACCGGTGCCGAGGGTGAGGTCGCCGCCCGATGATGAATCAGATCCTGTTCGCAGGAGTCATTGGCCTCTTCCTGACGCTGGTCGGCACGCCGCTGCTGATCAAGCTGCTCGCCCGCAAGGGATACGGGCAGTACATCCGTGACGACGGCCCGCGCGAGCACGCCAGCAAGCGCGGTACGCCGACGATGGGCGGCATCGCCTTCATCCTGGCGACGGTCGCCGCCTACTTCCTGTCCAAGGTGATCACCGGCAAACCCCCCACGTTCTCGGGTCTGTTGGTGCTCGGCCTCATGGTGGGCATGGGCCTGGTCGGCTTCCTCGACGACTACATCAAGATCGTCAAGCGGCGTTCGCTCGGTCTGCGGGCCAAGGCGAAGATGGCCGGCCAGCTGATCGTCGGCATCGCCTTCGCGGTGCTCTCGCTGCAGTTCGCGGACTCCCGCGGCAACACCCCGGCCTCCACGAAGCTGTCGTTCATCACGGACTTCGGCTGGACCATCGGCCCGGTGCTGTTCGTGCTCTGGGCGCTGTTCATGATCCTCGCGATGTCGAACGGCGTGAACCTGACCGACGGTCTGGACGGTCTGGCCACCGGTGCCTCCGTGCTCGTCTTCGGCGCCTACACCTTCATCGGCGTCTGGCAGTTCCAGGAGTCCTGCGCCAACGGCGAGACGCTGACCAACCCGGGCGCCTGCTACGAGGTGCGCGACCCGCTCGACCTCGCCGTGGTCTCCGCCGCGCTGATGGGTTCCTGCCTCGGCTTCCTGTGGTGGAACACCTCCCCGGCCAAGATCTTCATGGGCGACACCGGTTCGCTGGCGCTCGGCGGCGTGCTCGCGGGTCTCGCGATCTGCTCGCGCACCGAGCTGCTGCTCGCCATCCTCGGCGGCCTGTTCGTCCTCATCACGATGTCGGTGGTCATCCAGGTCGGTTCGTTCCGGCTCACCGGTAAGCGGGTCTTCCGGATGGCCCCGCTCCAGCACCACTTCGAACTCAAAGGCTGGTCCGAGGTCCTTGTGGTGGTCCGCTTCTGGATCATCCAGGGCATCTGCGTGATCGTCGGACTCGGCCTCTTCTACGCGGGATGGGCAGCGGACAAGTGACCGACTGGCAGGGCAAGCACGTCACCGTCGCGGGGCTCGGCGTCTCCGGCGTCCCGGCGGCCAAGGCGCTCCACGGACTCGGCGCGAAGGTCACCGTCGTCAACGACGGCGACGACGCCCGCGCCCGCGAGCAGGCCGCGGAACTGGAGTCGCTCGGCGTCACCGTCCGTCTCGGGGACGGCGCCACCCTGCCCGACGGCACCGAACTGATCGTCACCGCGCCCGGCTGGAAGCCGGACAAGCCGCTGTTCGCGGCGGCGGACGCGGCCGGGGTGCCGGTGTGGGGCGACGTCGAACTCGCCTGGCGGCTCAGGAAGCCCGGGGCGGCGGACTGGCTCGCGGTCACCGGCACCAACGGCAAGACCACCACCGTGCAGATGCTCGCCTCCATCCTGGAGGCGGCAGGCCTGCGCACCGCCGCCGTCGGCAACATCGGCGTCTCCCTCCTCGACGCGGTCCTCGGCGACGAGGAGTACGACGTGCTCGCCGTGGAGCTGTCCAGCTACCAGCTCCACTGGGCGCCCTCCCTGCGCGCCCACTCCGCCGCCGTCCTCAACCTGGCGCCCGACCACCTCGACTGGCACGGCTCCATGGAGGCGTACGCCAGGGACAAGGGCCGTGTCTACGAGGGAAACCGGGTCGCCTGCGTCTACAACGCGGCCGACAAGGCCACCGAGGACCTGGTCCGTGAGGCCGACGTGGAGGAGGGCTGCCGGGCGGTCGGCTTCACCCTCGGCACCCCGGGTCCCTCCCAACTCGGCGTCGTGGAGGGCCTGCTGGTCGACCGCGCCTTCGTGGAGAACCGGCACAAGAACGCCCAGGAGCTCGCCGAGGTCTCCGACGTGAAGCCGGCGGCCCCGCACAACATCGCCAACGCCCTCGCCGCGGCGGCCCTCGCGCGCGCCTACGGGGTGCCCGCGAGCGCCGTACGGGACGGTCTGCGGAACTTCACCCCGGACGCCCACCGCATCGCGCACGTGGCCGACGTGGACGGCGTGGCCTGGGTCGACGACTCCAAGGCCACCAACACCCACGCCGCGCAGGCCTCGTTGGCCGCGTACGACTCCGTGGTGTGGATCGCGGGCGGACTCGCCAAGGGCGCCACCTTCGACGAACTCGTCGCCGCGTCGGCGAAGCGGCTGCGCGGCGCCGTGCTGATCGGCCGGGACCGCGCCCTGATCCGCGAAGCCCTCGCGCGACACGCCCCCGAAGTCCCCGTGGTCGACCTCGAGCGGACCGACACTGGGACGATGCTCCAGGCCGTCCGGGAGGCGCGGCGGCTGGCACGCCCCGGTGACACGGTGCTGCTGGCCCCGGCCTGCGCCTCGATGGACATGTTCGCCAACTACAACAAGCGCGGTGACGCGTTCGCACAGGCGGTGCGCGAGCTCGGCGCCTGACCCCGGCCGCCCCGGCGCCGGGCGACCCTGGGAGGGACGCGTGGGACCGTCCGAGACCTGTTGGCCGGCGTACCGCGGAGGTCGTGATGTCCAGTAGCCGTACCGGCCGGCCGCCCGTCCAGCGGGCCGCCCGGCGCCCCGTCGTGCCCCGCCCCCCGCGCGAGAATCCCCTGCGCACCCTGGTGACCCGGGCGCGCAGGGCCTGGGACCGGCCGCTGACCGCGTACTACGTCATCCTCGGCGGCAGCCTGCTGATCACCGTGCTGGGCCTGGTGATGGTCTACTCGGCCTCCCAGATCACGGCGCTGCAGATGTCGCTGCCCGGCTCGTACTTCTTCCGCAAGCAGCTGCTGGCCGCCGTGATCGGCGCCGTGCTGCTGCTGGCGGCCTCCCGGATGCCGGTGAAGCTGCACCGGGCGCTCGCCTACCCCATCCTCGCGGGAGCCGTCGTCCTGATGGCCCTGGTGCAGGTGCCGGGGATAGGGGTCGCGGTCAACGGCAACCAGAACTGGATCGCCCTCGGCGGCTCCTTCCAGCTCCAGCCCAGCGAGTTCGGCAAGCTGGCGCTGGTGCTGTGGGGCGCCGACCTGCTCGCCCGCAAACAGGACAAGCGGCTGCTGGCCCAGTGGAAGCACATGCTGGTGCCGCTGGTGCCGGCCGCGTTCATGCTGCTCGGGCTGATCATGCTCGGCGGCGACATGGGCACCGCCATCATCCTCACCGCGATCCTCTTCGGCCTCCTGTGGCTGGCGGGGGCGCCGACCCGGCTGTTCGCCGGGGTGCTGGCGGTCGCCGTGGTGCTCGCCGCGATCCTCATCCGCACCAGCGAGAACCGCATGGCCCGGCTCGCCTGTCTCGGCGCCACCGAGCCGCAGACCGGTCCGGTCGACTGCTGGCAGGCCGTGCACGGCATCTACGCCCTGGCGTCCGGCGGGATCTTCGGCTCCGGACTCGGTGCGAGTCTGGAGAAGTGGGGCGAACTGCCCGAAGCGCACACGGACTTCATCTTCGCCGTCACCGGTGAGGAACTGGGCCTGGCGGGGACGCTGTCGGTGCTCGCCCTGTTCGCCGCTCTAGGCTATGCGGGTATCCGCGTGGCCGGACGCACGGAGGACCCCTTCGTCAGGTATGCCGCGGGAGGCGTGACCACCTGGATCACGGCGCAGGCCGTGATCAACATCGGTGCGGTGCTCGGCTTGCTGCCGATCGTCGGAGTCCCGCTCCCGCTGTTCTCCTACGGCGGGTCCGCCCTGCTGCCGACCATGTTCGCCGTCGGGCTGCTGATCGCTTTCGCGCGTGAGGACCCCGCAGCGCGGATGGCGCTTGCGATGCGGCAACCCCGCTTTGGTAAAAAGCGGATCAGGGGTTCTCAGCGGCCCCGGAGATGGAACACGATGCGACGGCGTGCCCCGGGGGCGCGTTCGTCCGGAGAGCGGTGAATTTCGGTGCATGTCGTACTCGCCGGCGGAGGAACCGCGGGCCACATCGAGCCCGCGCTCGCCCTCGCGGACGCGCTGCGCAGGCAGGATCCGACCGTGGGCATCACGGCCCTGGGCACGGAGCGAGGCCTGGAGACCCGTCTCGTACCCGAGCGCGGGTACGAACTGGCGCTGATTCCCGCCGTTCCGCTGCCACGCAAGCCGACCCCCGAACTGATCACCGTCCCGGGACGGCTGCGCGGCACCATCAAGGCGACCGAGCAGATCCTGGAGCGCACCCGGGCCGACGTGGTGGTCGGCTTCGGCGGCTACGTCGCCCTGCCCGGCTACCTCGCGGCCAAGCGGCTCGGCGTGCCGATCGTCATCCACGAGGCCAACGCCCGCCCCGGCCTCGCCAACAAGATCGGTTCCCGGTACGCCGCCCAGGTCGCCGTCGCCACCCCGGACAGCAAGCTGCGCAACGCGCGCTACATCGGCATCCCGCTGCGGCACTCCATCGCCACCCTCGACCGGGCCGCCGTACGCCCCGAGGCGCGCGCCGCGTTCGGCCTCGACCCCAACCTGCCGACCCTGCTGGTCTCGGGCGGTTCGCAGGGCGCCCGCCGGCTCAACGAGGTGGTCCAGCAGGTCGCCCCGTGGCTGCAGCAGGCCGGCATCCAGATCCTGCACGCGGTGGGCCCGAAGAACGAACTGCCGCAGGTGCAGCAGATGCCGGGCATGCCCCCCTACATCCCGGTAAGTTACCTGGACCGGATGGACCTCGCGTACGCCGCGGCCGACATGATGCTCTGCCGCGCGGGCGCGATGACCGTCGCCGAACTCTCCGCCGTCGGGCTCCCGGCCGCCTACGTCCCGCTGCCCATCGGCAACGGCGAACAGCGGCTCAACGCCCAGCCGGTGGTGAAGGCCGGCGGCGGACTGCTGGTCGACGACGCGGACCTCACCCCCGAGTGGGTGCAGCAGAACGTCCTGCCCGTGCTCGCCGACCCGCACCGGCTGTACGAGATGTCCCGCGCCGCGAGCGAGTTCGGCCGCCGGGACGCCGACGACCTGCTCGTCGGCATGGTGCACGAGGCGATCGCCGCCCGTGCCCACAGGTAGAGGCATGTGACGGAAGGCAGGGGACGTGGCCGGATCGACGACCGCCGAGCGCGGTGGACGCAAGCGGGAGTCGTCCGGCCCGCCACCCGTACGAGCCGTACGGCGACGGCGTCTTCGTCTGATCATCGCATCGGCGGTCGTCCTCCTGTTCCTCGGCAGCGGCGCCTTCTGGCTGCTGTACGGCTCCGATCTGGTCCGCGTCGAGCGGGTCTCGGTGTCCGGGACCGCCGTACTGACTCCGGACCAGGTGCGCGAGGCGGCCGACGTGCCGCTCGGGGAACAGCTCGTCTCCGTCGACACCGGGGCCATCGAGAAGCGGGCCGCCGAGGCGCTGCCCCGGATCGACACCATCGACGTGGTCCGCTCCTGGCCCGACGGGATCGAGCTCGAGGTCACCGAACGCACCGCCGTCCTCCTCGTCCGCCAGGGCGGCAGGTTCGTCGAAGTGGACGACGACGGCGTCCGGTTCGCCACCGTCGCCGAGGCGCCCGAGGGGGTGCCCGCGCTGGAGATGGACCTCTCCCGTTCCGGTTCCGCGGCGGCCAGCCTCCGCCGCTTCGGCGAGGACCGTCTGGTGCGGGAGGCGGTGCGCGTGGCCGGCTCCGTCCCCGAGTCCCTGGCGTCCGGGACCCGCAGCGTCAAGGTCCGTTCCTACGACGACATCTCGCTGGAACTGGAGGACGGCCGTACCGTCGACTGGGGCAGCAGTGAGCAAGGGGCGCGGAAGGGGCGCGCCCTCACCGCGCTGATGAAAGCGGAGCCCGGCGCACGGCACTTCGACGTCAGCGTTCCCAGCGCCCCCGCGTCATCAGGGAGTTGACGCACATCAGCGCAGGCCAGCACCCTGGTTGGGCAGCGACACGGCTGATCACATAGGGTGAAAAGAAAAACGGGAGGTTCGGCGTGTTCGTTGAACGTGCGCCACGTGTCGACTTAGTGTCCTGTTCAGAAGACTCCAGGGAACAGACACACTGGTAACCCTAAACTTCAACGTTAGGGTTCGGGTCGGCGATACGGACCGTCCCATTCGGCATCAGTCGTCGGGTCGCGGGGCAGCAGGTGCTCCGGCGCTCCGGCGACACGTAACTCGAGGCGAGAGGCCTTCGACGTGGCAGCACCGCAGAACTACCTCGCAGTCATCAAAGTCATCGGTGTCGGCGGCGGTGGTGTCAATGCCATCAACCGGATGATCGAGGTCGGTCTCAAGGGCGTCGAGTTCATCGCCATCAACACCGACGCGCAGGCGCTGTTGATGAGCGACGCCGACGTCAAGCTCGACGTCGGCCGTGAACTCACCCGCGGACTCGGCGCCGGAGCGAACCCGGCCGTCGGCCGCAAGGCCGCCGAGGACCACCGCGAGGAGATCGAGGAGGTCCTCAAGGGGGCCGACATGGTCTTCGTGACGGCCGGTGAAGGCGGCGGCACCGGCACCGGCGGCGCGCCCGTCGTGGCCAACATCGCCCGTTCTCTCGGTGCTCTCACCATCGGCGTGGTCACGCGCCCGTTCACCTTCGAGGGACGGCGCCGCGCGAACCAGGCCGAGGACGGCATCGCGGAGCTCCGCGAAGAGGTCGACACCCTCATCGTGATCCCCAACGACCGGCTGCTGTCCATCTCCGACCGCCAGGTGTCGGTTCTCGACGCCTTCAAGTCGGCGGACCAGGTCCTGCTCTCCGGTGTGCAGGGCATCACCGACCTCATCACCACCCCCGGCCTCATCAACCTCGACTTCGCCGACGTCAAGTCGGTCATGTCCGAGGCGGGTTCGGCCCTCATGGGCA
This sequence comes from Streptomyces sp. DH-12, assembly GCF_002899455.1. Classification (GTDB taxonomy): domain Bacteria; phylum Actinomycetota; class Actinomycetes; order Streptomycetales; family Streptomycetaceae; genus Streptomyces. Next base: position 5,615,687 of record NZ_PPFB01000001.1, read on the forward strand.
TCGGCTCGGCCCGCGGCGACGACCGCGCGGTGGCCGCGGCCGAAATGGCCATCTCCTCCCCGCTGCTGGAGGCGTCCATCGACGGCGCCCGCGGGGTGCTGCTCTCCATCTCCGGCGGCTCCGACCTCGGCCTGTTCGAGATCAACGAGGCCGCCCAGCTGGTCAGCGAGGCCGCCCACCCGGAAGCCAACATCATCTTCGGCGCGGTGATCGACGACGCCCTCGGCGACGAGGTCCGGGTCACCGTCATCGCCGCCGGCTTCGACGGCGGCCAGCCGCCCGCCAAGCGGGACAACGTCCTCGGCTCCTCCTCGGTCAAGCGCGAGGAGCCCGCCCCGGCCGCCCGGCCGGAGAGCCGCCCCTCCTTCGGCTCGCTCGGCAGCGTCACGCCGAAGGAGGACCCGGAGCCGGCCCCGGCCCCCGAACCCGTGGCCGACATCCCGGCCGTCCAGCCCCCCGTCCCGCCGTCCCGGAGCTACGACAGCGCGGCCGAGGAACTGGACGTCCCGGACTTCCTGAAGTGATAGGACAGCGCGGACACGTGAGCGGCGCGCACTTCGGCTTCACCGACCGGTGGGGCGGGGTGAGCGCCGCTCCGTATGAGGAGCTCAACCTCGGGGGCGCGGTCGGGGACGACCCCGAAGCCGTGCGCGCCAACCGGGACCTGGCCGCCAAGGCGCTCGGCGTCGACCCGGCCCGCGTGGTCTGGATGAACCAGGTGCACGGGGCCGACGCGGTCGTCGTCGACGAGCCGTGGGGCGACCGCCCCGTGCCCGAGGTGGACGCGATCGTCACCGCGCGGCGCGGACTCGCCCTCGCCGTGCTCACCGCCGACTGCGTGCCGGTGCTGCTGGCCGACCCCGTGGCGGGCGTCGTGGCCGCGGCGCACGCGGGCCGGCCCGGACTGGTCGCCGGCGTGGTCCCGGCCGCCGTACGGGCCATGACCGGTCTGGGCGCGGACCCGGCCCGGATCGTCGCGCGCACCGGACCCGCGGTGTGCGGCCGGTGCTACGAGGTGCCCGAGGAGATGCGCGCCGACGTGGCCGCGGCCGAGCCGGCGGCGTACGCCGAGACCGGCTGGGGCACCCCGGCGGTCGACGTCGTCGCGGGTGTGCACGCGCAACTCGAGCGGCTGGGCGTCTTCGCCCGCGAGCGCTCGCCCGTGTGCACACGGGAGTCGGACGATCACTTCTCGTACCGCCGTGACCGCACCACCGGGCGGCTCGCGGCTTATGTGTGGCTGGACTGATGGGACATGAAGGACCGTAAGGACGAACTCGCAGCGAACCTGGCGAGAGTGGAGGAGCGGATCGCCGCCGCGTGCGACGCGGCCGGTCGCGGACGTGACGAAGTGACGCTGATCGTGGTCACCAAGACCTGGCCCGCGGGCGACGTGCGCATCCTCTCCGAGCTCGGCGTGCGGCACGTCGCCGAGAACCGCGACCAGGACGCCGCCCCGAAGGCGGCGGCATGCGCGGATCTGCCCCTTTCGTGGCATTTCGTCGGTCAGCTCCAGACCAACAAAGTGCGTTCGGTGGTCGGTTATGCCGATGTCGTGCAGTCTGTCGACCGTGCCCGTCTTGTGTCGGCGCTCTCCAAGGAGGCCGTCCGGGCCGGGCGCGAGGTCGGCTGCCTCATCCAGGTGGCGTTCGACGCCGGCGTCGACGGCCGGGGCGAGCGCGGCGGCGTGGCGCCCCCGGGCGTCGCGGAGCTGGCCGACCTGGTGGCCGGGGCCGAGGGGCTGCGGCTGGACGGCCTGATGACCGTCGCACCGCTCACCGGGGAGTACGCCGGCCGTCAACAGGCGGTCTTCGAGCGGTTGATGGATCTGTCGACCGACCTGCGCCGGACCCATCCGGCTGCGAACATGGTCTCGGCAGGGATGAGCGCGGACCTCGAACAGGCCGTGGCCGCCGGAGCGACACATGTGCGCGTCGGCAGCGCGGTACTCGGAGTCCGCCCCAGGCTCGGGTAACGTCGCCAAGAAGTCGGACCACAGCAGAAAATATGGTCATTTCCGCCCAATGGCGGAGCAAGGACCCAGTGGATCGCGGGCACTTGGCGGTCGTCAGCGGATCCACCACAGAGCGGAGGACTCGAAGCATGGCCGGCGCGATGCGCAAGATGGCGGTCTACCTCGGCCTCGTGGAGGACGATGGGTACGACGGCCGCGGATTCGACCCAGACGACGATTTCGAACCGGAACTCGACCCGGAGCCGGAGCGGGACCACCGGCGGCACGAGTCGTCGCACCAGTCCCACGGCGCACATCAGCCCCAAAGGGACGAAGAGGTACGAGTCGTTCACCCACCCGCGCCCCGCGAACCGGTGTCCCGTTCCGCTTCGCTGCCCGCGGAATCGCCACGCCCGGCGCGGATCGCGCCCGTGGCATCCATCACACAAGAACGCGCCAGCCTGGAGAAGAACGCACCGGTGATCATGCCCAAGGTCGTGTCGGAACGAGAGCCTTACCGGATCACCACGCTCCACCCCCGGACCTACAACGAGGCCCGTACCATCGGGGAACACTTCCGTGAGGGCACTCCGGTGATCATGAATCTGACTGAGATGGACGACACAGACGCGAAGCGACTTGTCGACTTTGCGGCCGGTTTGGTGTTTGGTCTTCACGGCAGTATCGAGCGGGTGACGCAGAAGGTGTTCCTGTTGTCGCCTGCTAACGTCGATGTCACGGCGGAGGACAAGGCCCGCATCGCAGAGGGCGGGTTCTTCAACCAGAGCTGAGACGCAGGACCGGACAAGAGCGGCACAGGGGAGAGGGAAGAACAGACCATGAGCGTGTTCGCGCAGGTGATCTACATCGCGCTGATGGTGTTCCTCATCGTGCTGATCTTCCGTTTGGTCATGGATTACGTGTTCCAGTTCGCCCGCTCATGGCAACCCGGCAAGGCGATGGTGGTCGTCCTGGAGGCCACCTACACTGTCACCGATCCACCGCTGAAGCTTCTGCGGCGGTTCATCCCGCCGCTGCGTCTCGGGGGCGTGGCGCTCGACCTGTCCTTCTTCGTACTGATGATCATCGTCTACGTCCTCATCTCGATCGTGGGCAATCTCGCGAGGTGACAGTGGACGATACGGTCTTGCCGACTGCCGATGACTACGTTGAGGTGAAGAGATGCCGTTGACCCCCGAGGACGTGCGGAACAAGCAGTTCACGACCGTCCGCCTCCGAGAAGGCTATGACGAGGACGAGGTCGATGCCTTCCTCGACGAGGTCGAAGCCGAACTGACGCGCCTGCTCCGCGAGAACGAGGACCTGCGCGCCAAGCTGGCCGCGGCCACCCGCGCCGCCGCCCAGAACCAGCAGAACATGCGCAAGCCTCCGGAGGGGCCGGACCAGCAGCAACAGCAGGGTCCGCCTCCCGGCATGCCGCAGCAGGGCATGCGAGGTCCCGGTGGTCCGGTGCCCGCCGGCATATCGGGCCCGCCGCAGCAGCAGATGGGCGGCCCCATGGGTGGCCCGCCCCAGCTGCCGAGCGGTGCTCCTCAGCTGCCCGCCGGCCCCGGCGGACAGGGCGGCCCGCAGGGTCCCGGCCCCATGGGCCAGGGTCCCGGGCCGATGGGCCAGGGCGGCCCGATGGGCCAGGGCGGCCCGATGCAGGGGCAGATGGGCCCTGGCGGCCCGATGGGCGGTCCCATGGGCGGTCCCGGTCTCCCCGGTCAGGGGGGCCCCGGTGGCGACAGCGCCGCGCGCGTCCTGTCGCTGGCCCAGCAGACCGCCGACCAGGCGATCGCGGAGGCCCGTTCCGAGGCCAACAAGATCGTGGGCGAGGCGCGTTCGCGTGCCGAGGGTCTCGAGCGTGACGCCCGTGCCAAGGCCGACGCCCTGGAGCGGGACGCGCAGGAGAAGCACCGTGTCGCGATGGGCTCCCTGGAGTCCGCCCGCGCCACGCTGGAGCGCAAGGTCGAGGACCTGCGCGGCTTCGAGCGCGAGTACCGCACGCGGCTGAAGTCCTACCTGGAGTCGCAGCTGCGTCAGCTGGAGACCCAGGCGGACGACTCGCTCGCCCCGCCGCGCCAGCCCGCGAGCGCGGCTCCGTCCCTCCCGCCGTCCCCGGCGCCCTCGATGGCCCCGGCCGGCGCGGGTGCCTCGTCCTACGGCAACCAGGGGATGGGCGGCGGCCCCGGCGGCCAGTCCGGACCGTCGTACGGCGGTCAGCAGCAGATGCAGCCGGCGATGACCCAGCCCATGGCTCCGGTCCGTCCGCAGGGCCCGTCGCCGATGGGTCAGGCACCCTCGCCGATGCGTGGCTTCCTGATCGACGAGGACGACAACTGACGGCCCCGCGGTCATAGGTACGGCGTAGAAGTCGGCAGCGTTCAGGGCGGGGCCCCGGGTTCACCAACCCGGGGCCCCGCCCTTGTGCTACGCGTGTTCACGTTGTTCGCGCCGTTTGTTCGGATGCGGCGGACATGTCCGACGTACGCAACGCCGAAGGCCCGGCCCCCGGAGTTCTCTCCGCTCGGGGCCGGGCCTTCGGCGTGTGACGGTGGTTACGCCTTGCGCAGGCGGAACGTCAGCGACAGGCCCTCGTCGGTGAACGGGGCGCCGTAGGCGTCGTCCGCCTCGCCCTGGGCGAAGTCCGTGGCGAGCACCTCGTCGGCGATCAGCTCCGCGTGCTCGGTCAGCGCGGCCACCGTGGCGGCGTCGTCCGACGTCCAGCGCAGGGCGATCCGGTCGGCCACGTCCAGACCGCTGTTCTTGCGGGCCTCCTGGATCAGCCGGATCGCGTCACGGGCCAGACCGGCGCGGCGCAGATCCTCGGTGATCTCCAGGTCCAGGGCGACCGTGGCGCCCGCGTCGGACGCCACCGACCAGCCCTCGCGCGGGGTTTCCGTGATGATCACCTCGTCCGGGGAGAGGGTGATCGTCTCACCGTCGACCTCCACCGAGGCCGTGCCCTCGCGCAGGGCCAGGGACAGCGCGGCGGCGTCCGCGTCGGCGACCGCCCTGGCCACGTCCTGGACCCGCTTGCCGAACCGCTTGCCCAGCGCGCGGAAGTTGGCCTTGGCGGTGGTGTCCACCAGCGAGCCGCCCACCTCGGACAGCAGCGCCAGCGACTCGACGTTCAGCTCCTCGGTGATCTGCGTGTGCAGCTCCGGGGCGAGGCCGTCGAAGCCGGCCGCCGCGATCAGGGCACGCCGCAGCGGCTGACGGGTCTTGACGCCCGACTCGGCGCGCGTGGCGCGGCCCAGCTCCACCAGGCGGCGCACCAGCGCCATCTGGCGGGACAGCTCCGGGTCCACGGCGGACAGGTCCGCCTCCGGCCACGAGGACAGGTGCACCGACTCCGGCGCGCCCGGGGTGACGGGGACGACCAGGTCCTGCCAGACCCGCTCGGTGATGAACGGGGTGAGCGGGGCCATGAGCTTCGTCACCGTCTCCACGACCTCGTGCAGGGTGCGCAGCGCGGCCTTGTCGCCCTGCCAGAAGCGGCGGCGGGAGCGGCGGACGTACCAGTTGGACAGGTCGTCGACGAACGCCGACAGCAGCTTGCCGGCCCGCTGGGTGTCGTAGTTCTCCAGCGCCTGGGTCACCTGGTCGGTGAGGGCGTGCAGTTCGGACAGCAGCCAGCGGTCCAGCAGCGGACGCTCGGCGGGGGCCGGGTCGGCCTCGCTCGGCGCCCAGTTCGACGTGCGGGCGTACAGGGCCTGGAAGGCGACCGTGTTCCAGTACGTGAGGAGCGTCTTGCGGACGACCTCCTGGATGGTGCCGTGGCCCACGCGGCGGGCCGCCCAGGGGGAACCGCCGGCCGCCATGAACCAGCGGACCGCGTCCGCGCCGTGCTGGTCCATCAGCGGGATCGGCTGCAGGATGTTGCCCAGGTGCTTGGACATCTTGCGGCCGTCCTCGGCGAGGATGTGGCCGAGGCAGACGACGTTCTCGTAGGAGGACTTGTCGAAGACCAGCGTGCCGACCGCCATCAGCGTGTAGAACCAGCCGCGGGTCTGGTCGATGGCCTCGGAGATGAACTGCGCCGGGTACCGGGACTCGAACAGTTCCTTGTTCTTGTACGGGTAGCCCCACTGCGCGAACGGCATGGAGCCCGAGTCGTACCAGGCGTCGATGACCTCGGGGACGCGGGTGGCCGTGGCACCGCAGCCGTCCTGCGGGCAGGCGAAGACGACCTCGTCGATGTACGGGCGGTGCGGGTCGAGCCCCGACTGGTCGGCGCCGGTCAGCTCGGTCAGCTCGGTGAGCGAGCCGACGCAGGTGAGGTGGTCGTTCTCGCAGCGCCAGATGGGCAGCGGGGTGCCCCAGTAGCGGTTGCGGGACAGCGCCCAGTCGATGTTGTTGTTCAGCCAGTCGCCGTAGCGGCCGTGCTTGACCGTGTCCGGGAACCAGTTGGTGTTCTCGTTCTCCTGGAGCAGGCGGTCCTTGACGGCGGTGGTGCGGATGTACCACGACGGCTGCGCGTAGTAGAGCAGCGCGGTGTGGCAGCGCCAGCAGTGCGGGTAGCTGTGCTCGTACGGCAGGTGCCGGAACAGCAGACCGCGCTGCTGGAGGTCCTCGGTGAGCTGCTCGTCGGCCTTCTTGAAGAAGACCCCGCCGACCAGCGGCAGGTCCTCCTCGAAGGTGCCGTCGGGGCGGACCGGGTTGACCACGGGCAGGCCGTAGGAGCGGCAGACCTTGAGGTCGTCCTCACCGAAGGCGGGGGACTGGTGGACCAGACCCGTGCCGTCCTCGGTGGTGACGTACTCGGCGTTGACCACGTAGTGAGCCTCGGCGGGGAACTCCACCAGCTCGAAGGGGCGCCGGTACGTCCAGCGCTCCATCTCGGCGCCGGTGAAGGTCTCGCCGGTGGTCTCCCAGCCCTCGCCGAGCGCCTTCTCGACCAGCGGCTCGGCGACGACCAGCTTCTCCTCGCCGTCGGTCGCGACGACGTAGGCGACCTCGGGGTGCGCGGCGACCGCGGTGTTGGACACCAGGGTCCACGGGGTGGTCGTCCACACCAGCAGGGCCGCCTCGCCGGCCAGCGGGCCGGAGGTGAGGGGGAAGCGGACGTAGACCGACGGGTCGACGACCGTCTCGTAGCCCTGCGCCAGCTCGTGGTCGGACAGGCCGGTGCCGCAGCGGGGGCACCAGGGGGCGACGCGGTGGTCCTGGACCAGCAGGCCCTTCTTGAAGATCTCCTTCAGCGACCACCAGACGGACTCGACGTACTCCGGGTCCATGGTGCGGTAGGCCTCGTCGAGGTCGACCCAGTACCCCATGCGGGTCGTCAGCTCGGCGAAGGCGTCGGTGTGCCGGGTCACCGACTCGCGGCACCTGGCGTTGAACTCGGCGATGCCGTACGCCTCGATGTCCTGCTTGCCGGAGAAGCCGAGCTCCTTCTCGACGGCGAGCTCCACCGGGAGGCCGTGGCAGTCCCAGCCGGCCTTGCGGGCCACGTGGTAGCCGCGCATGGTGCGGAAGCGGGGGAAGACGTCCTTGAAGACGCGGGCCTCGATGTGGTGGGCGCCGGGCATGCCGTTGGCGGTGGGCGGACCCTCGTAGAACACCCACTCGGGGCGGCCCTCGGACTGCTCCAGGCTCTTGGCGAAGATCTTCTGCTCGCGCCAGAAGTCGAGCACCGCGTGCTCGAGGGCGGGCAGGTCGACCTGGGCGGGTACCGGGCGGTACGTCGGCGTTGTCATCAGCGGGCTTCCTCCGGCGGACTTGCTGCCTTCCGACCGGAGGGACGAGAGCTGTGTCCTTGCGCCGCCGTCGGCGCGCTCCCGCGGTACCACCCTCCTTGGCCCCCCGGTGCGCCGTACGCTCCGGTGAGCCCCCTCATTCGGGTCGCGATGCCGGTTCTACTCACCACCGCGGTGTGCTGCGGCTTTCTTCCGGCGGCTCCGGGGTGATCTTCACGTCGCGCTCGCCCCCGGGCTCACACCGTCCCCGGGTCGCTCTGGGCTGCGTACGCCGCTACTCGTCCCCATCCACGCTTTTCGCTCCGCCCAGTGTACGGCGCGGCGCGGTGGGCGGCCGACCGCTTTTCCCGGGGCGGTACGCGCGGGGATGCCCCGAATGGCGTGGTACGTCTGTTCGGAGCGGCGGGGCGTGTGTGCGGGTGGCATATCCGGCGGGTAGCTGGGCACAACGCATGCAGGTCGCCGCGCGGCGTGAGCGGGGCGAGGGAATCGGGCGGTGTGCCCCGTTGCCGCGGGCCTCGAGTCGATTTATCGTCCCAGCACGATTCGCGCGCAAGATCATAAAATGTGAAGGGGCCGCGGCCATGGTGGCGAAGAAGGGTGCGGCGGCCGAGGCCGCCGGTACGGGGGCCGGTGCGGCCGGGACCGTGTCCGGGACGACGGCGTCCGGGACGACGGCCTCCAGGAGGGCCACCGCGAAGGCCGCCGGCGAGAAGGCCGCCGCGAGGAAGCCCGCCGGCGAGGAACCGCCGCGGGGCGCCGCCGGCGAGGCGGCGGCCGGAGGTCAGGGGGCGGGCGGCCGTCAGGGCGCTCGTGCCGGGAACGGTGCTGTCAGGACCAGTGGGTCCGCTCAGGATGGGGCCGGGCACAGCGCGGCCGACGACGCGGGCGCGGCCGACGCCGCGGCGCAGACGGGAGTGACGACGGTGGGTGCGAAGAAGACTCCTGGCCCGGCGGCCACAGCGGCGGCGACCGCCGTGCCCAAGGCCCGGCACGGCGCGGTGGAGCCGGGCGAGCTCGCGGTGCGTCCCGGTGAGGAGCCGTGGACCGGGGAAGAGGTCGAGGAGGCGCGGACCGAGCTGATGTCGGAGGTACTGCGGCTGCGCGAGGAGATCAGCTCCTCCGAGCGGTCGCTGGCCGGTCTGATGCGCGACCCCGGCGACGGCGCGGGCCACGACGACGCCGACACCGGCACCAAGAACATCACGCGCGAGCACGAACTGGCCCTCGCCGCGAACGCGCGTGAGATGCTCGACCAGTTCGAGCGGGCGCTCCAGCGGCTCGACGCCGGCACCTACGGCCTGTGCGAGAACTGCGGCGAACCCATCGGGAAGGCCCGGATGCAGGCCTTCCCGAGGGCCACCCTGTGCGTCGAGTGCAAGCAGAAGCAGGAGCGCCGGTACTGAGGGGCGGCCGCGCAGGTCGTGCCGTACCCTCGTCCTCAGTCAAGGACCTAGGCTGAGGGACTCACGTGGCAGAGGCGGAGCGCATCATCGGTACGCCGGACACTCCGGACGCGGACCGGGACGGGCAGGACCGGGACGGAGAGGACCGGGACGGCCGGGAGCCGGCCGGCGCCGCCGACGGTACGGAGGCGGAGCGGCCGCGCGGCAAGCGGCGGATCGCCGTGCTGTTCGCCGTGGCCGCCGTCGCCTACGCCCTCGACCTGGTCAGCAAGATGATCGTGGTCGCCAAGCTGGAGCACCACGAGCCGATCGAGGTCGTCGGCGACTGGCTGCGCTTCGAGGCGATCCGCAACGCGGGCGCGGCCTTCGGCTTCGGCGAGGCGTTCACGGTGATCTTCACGGTCATCGCGGCGGCGGTGATCGTGGTGATCTTCCGCCTGGCCCGCAAGCTCTACAGCCTGCCCTGGGCGATCGCGCTCGGCCTGCTCCTCGGCGGCGCCCTCGGCAACCTCACCGACCGGATCTTCCGCTCGCCGGGCGTCTTCGAGGGCGCGGTCGTCGACTTCATCGCGCCCAAGGGCTTCGCCGTGTTCAACCTGGCCGACTCGGCCATCGTGTGCGGCGGCATCCTGATCGTGCTGCTGTCGTTCCGGGGCCTCGACCCGGACGGCACGGTCCACAAGGACTGAGGCCCCCGTCACTCCCGTGCGGGAGTGACGGACCCGTCCGGCATACTCGACGGGTGAGCACGATTCCCGAGATCCGTACCCTGCCCGTGCCCGACGGCCTGGAGGGCGAGCGCGTCGACGCCGCCATCTCCCGCATGTTCGGCTTCTCCCGCACCAAGGCGGCCGAGCTCGCCGCCGCGGGGAAGGTCACGGTCGACGGGTCGGTGGTCGGCAAGTCCGAGCGGGTCAGCGGCGGCGCCTGGCTCGAGGTGGAGATGCCGCAGGCGCCCGCCCCGGTGCAGGTCGTCGCCGAGCCGGTCGAGGGCATGGAGATCGTGCACGACGACGACGACGTGGTCGTGATCGTCAAGCCCGTCGGCGTCGCCGCCCACCCCTCCCCGGGCTGGACCGGCCCGACCGTGATCGGCGGTCTCGCCGCCGCCGGCTTCCGCGTCTCGACCTCCGGCGCCGCCGAGCGCCAGGGCATCGTGCACCGCCTCGACGTCGGCACCTCCGGCCTGATGGTGGTCGCCAAGTCCGAGTACGCGTACACGTCGCTGAAGCGCCAGTTCAAGGAGCGCACGGTCGACAAGCGCTACCACACGCTGGTGCAGGGCCACCCCGACCCGACCAGCGGCACCATCGACGCCCCCATCGGCCGCCATCCGCAGCACGACTACAAGTGGGCGGTCACCGCCGACGGCAAGCCGTCCGTCACCCACTACGACCTGATCGAGGCGTTCCGTGCCGCGTCCCTGCTGGACGTGAAGCTGGAGACCGGCCGCACCCACCAGATCCGCGTGCACATGGCCGCCCACCGCCACCCCTGCGTCGGCGACCTGACCTACGGCGCCGACCCCACCCTCGCGAAGCGGCTGAAGCTGACCCGGCAGTGGCTGCACGCCGTACGCCTCGGCTTCGAGCACCCCGGCGACGGCCGGTGGGCCGAGTTCTCCTGCGACTACCCGGAGGACCTGCGGCAGGCCCTCGACCGGGTCCGCGAGGAGACGTACGCATGAGCCCGGCGGTCACGGTCCGGGTCGCGGAGGACCCCGCCGACCGCGAGGCCTGCTTCGCGGTCCGCAAGGAGGTCTTCGTCGCCGAGCAGGGCGTGCCCGAGGACATCGAGTACGACGCTTACGACGCGGACGCCGTGCACCTGCTCGCGGTCGCGGACGACGGCACCCCGCTCGGCACCGCCCGGCTGCTGCACGGCGCCGCCGCGGCGGCGAAGAACGGCGGGGACCCGTCGGCCGGCTCGCTCGGCCGGCTCGCGGTCCTGCGGCGGGCGCGCGGTCTCGGGGTCGGCGCGGCGCTCGTGCGGGCCGTCGAGGAGGCGGCCCGGGAGCGCGGCCTCACCGGCGTCGGCCTGCACGCGCAGACCCACGCCCTCGGCTTCTACGAGCGGCTCGGCTACGCGGCCCACGGGCCGGAGTTCCCGGACGCGGGCATGCCGCACCGGGCCATGCGGCGCGCCCTGTAGCCGGGCCCGGGCGGGCGCGCCGACGGGTGGGGCGCATGGCAGGCTGGAGACTGCCTGACCGACCGTCCGACCCCCGGGAGCGGTGACCGTGGATCAGCTGGCCCTGCTGTTCGTGCTGTTGCTCGGGGCGGTCGTGAGCGTCCCCGTGGGGGAGCGGCTGAAGCTGCCGGCGCCGGTGCTGATGACGGTGTTCGGGACCGTCCTGGCGCTGCTGGAGTTCGTGCCGAACGTCGACGTCCCGCCGGAACTGATCCTGCCGCTGCTGCTGCCGCCCCTGCTCTACGCCGCCGTGCGCCGTACCTCCTGGCGCCAGTTCGCGGCCAACGTCCGGCCGATCCTGCTGCTGGCCGTGGCGCTGGTCTTCGTCACCGCCTTCTGCGTCGCCGTCGTCGCCCACGCGATCGTGCCGGGGCTGCCGCTGGCCGCCGCCGTCGCCCTGGGCGCGCTGGTCGCGCCGCCCGACCCGGTCGCGGCGACCGCCGTCGCGGGCAAGTTGGGGCTGCCCCGCCGGCTGGTGTCCATCCTGGAGGGCGAGGGGCTGTTCAACGACGTCACGGCGATCGTGCTGTACCACGTGGCCGTGGCCGCCGCCGTGAGCGGCACCTTCTCGCCCTGGTCGGCCGGGCTCGACCTGATCCTGTCGGCGGTGGTGGCGATCGCCGTCGGGCTGGTGCTCGGCTGGGCCACCAACAAGGCGATGGACCTGCTCGGCGACCCCACCCTCCAGGTCGCCCTGACCCTGCTGGTGCCGTTCGCCGCGTACGTCCTCGCGGAGGAGCTGCACGGCTCGGGCGTCCTCGGGGTGCTGGTCACCGCGCTGTTCCTGATGGAGTACGCCACCAGCGCCGACGACGTGATGGCGCGGCTCGCCGGGCACACCTTCTGGGACATCGTGGACACCCTCGTCACCGGTGTGGCGTTCGGGCTGGTCGGCCTGGAGCTGCACAACGCGGTCAACGCCGCGGCCGGTCACTGGGGCGAGCTGCTGGGCTGGTCGGGGATGGTCGTCGGGGTGGTCGTGCTGGTCCGGCTGGCGTGGCTGCTGCCGGCCACCTGGCTGACCAAGCGGCTGCACACCGAGCGGGACGTCGGCGAGGAGATCCCGCTGAGCTGGCGCGAGACCGTGGTGATGTGGTGGTCCGGGATGCGCGGGGTGGCGTCCGTCGCGCTGGCCCTCGCCATCCCGCTGGAGACCGACTCCGGGGGCGGCTTCCCCGCCCGCGCGGAGATCGTCTTCATCGCGTTCGGCGTGGTGCTGGGGACGCTGCTGGTGCAGGGGCTGACGCTGCCGTGGCTGGTGGGCAAGCTGGGGGTGCGCGGCGACACCGGGCGGGAGAAGGAGCTGGAGCGCCGGCTCGCGGTCCGGGCCGCGAAGGCCGCCAGGCGCAGGCTGCGGGAGATCGAGGACGTCGAGGACCTGCCGGAGGAACTGTCCGAGCAGTTGCTGCGCAGGGCGTTCGACGTGGGGGTGCGGATCAGCCCGGACATGGCGGACGACGAACGGCGCGAGGCGGTCCGGCGGCGGGCCGAGCGGCTGAAGCGGGTCCGGCGCATCGAGCAGGAGATGCTGAGCGCCGCCCGGCACGAGGTGCTCGCCGCGCGCAGCGAGCCGGGCGCCGACCCCGAGGTGGTGGACCGGGTGCTGCGTCATCTGGACGTGCGCAGTCTGCGCTGAGCGCCGCCGCGTTGCCGCCGTCCCCCGCTTCCCGCTCCGTAGGGTCGGGGCATGACACGCAATGTTGTGATCAGCGGCGGCGGCACCGGTATCGGGCTCGCCACCGCGCAGACGTTCGCCGCCGACGGTGACCGGGTGCTGCTCATCGGGCGGCGCGGTGACGTCCTGGAGCGGGCCCGGGTGCCCGGCGCCCTCGTCCACGCCGCCGATCTGGCCGACCCCGAGGCCGTGCGGGGCGTGTCCGGGTTCGTGGGGCGCGAGTTCGGGGCCGTGGACGTGCTCGTCCACTGCGCGGGCGGCAACGGACTGCTCGAACCGCCGGTGGGCGGCGACGACCCGCTCGACGCCGTCGCCCGCGACTGGACGGTCAACTTCCGGCTCAACGTGCTGACCGCCGTGCTGCTCACCGAGGCGCTGCGGCACCGGCTCGCCGTGCCCGGCGGCCGGGTGCTGTTCCTCAGCTCCATCGCCGCGAGGCGCGGCTCCGGCCGGGTGTCGTACGCGGCGGCCAAGGCGGGGCTGCACCCGTACGCCCACGCCCTGGCCCGGGAGCTGGGGCCGCACGGCATCACCGTGAACGTGGTCGCGCCCGGCTACGTCGAGGACACGGCGTTCTTCGGCGGCGACGGTCTGGACGAGGAGCGGCGGGCGGCGCTGATCGCCGAGACGTCGAACCGGCGCGCGGGCCGCCCCGGTGACGTCGCGGCGACCCTCCACTGGCTCGCCTCGCCCGGCGCCGGGCACATCACCTCGCAGATCGTCCAGGTGAACGGCGGCGCCGAGCGCGGGTGCTGAGAACCGCTCAGCGCTGCCGGGGCGGGCGGGTGTGGAGCCGGCGCGTCGTCGGCACGCCGTCGTTCGGCGCGCTCTCCCGGCCGGTGCGGGGCGGCGGCACCGCGTGGGCCGTGTTGACCCGGGGCAGGGCGTAGGGGTGCTCGTCGGTCAGGAAGCGCATCATCTGCTCGCGGACCGCGACCCGGACCGTCCAGATGTCGTCCGCGTCCTTGGCCGTCACCAGCGCCCGCACCTCCAGGGTGCTCGGCGTGCTGTCCGTGACGGTCAGGTTGTAGGCGCGGCCGTCCCACTCCGGGCACTCCCGCAGGATGTCGCGCAGCTTCTCCCGCATCAGTTCCAGCGGAGCGCTGTGGTCCACGTGCCAGTACACGGTGCCGGTCATCTGCGGGGTGCCGCGCGACCAGTTCTCGAACGGCTTGGAGGTGAAGTACGACACCGGCATGGTGATCCGGCGCTCGTCCCAGGTGCGCACGGTCAGGAAGGTCAGGGTGATCTCCTCCACCGTGCCCCACTCGCCGTCCACCACCACGGTGTCGCCGATGCGCACCATGTCGCCGAACGCGATCTGCAGCCCGGCGAACAGGTTGCCCAGCGTGGACTGGGCGGCCACACCGGCGACGATGCCGAGGATGCCCGCCGAGGCCAGCAGCGAGGCCCCGGCCGCCCGCATCGCGGGGAAGGTGAGCAGCATCGCGGCCACCGCCACCACGCCCACCACCGCCGACACCACCCGGCGGATCAGCGTCACCTGGGTGCGCACCCGGCGCACCCGGGCCGGGTTGCGCTCCCGGTGGTGGCTGGCGTACCGGGTGTACGAGGTCTCCACGACCGCGGCGGCGATCCGGATCGTCAGCCAGGCGGCCGAGCCGATCAGCACCAGGGTCAGCACCCGGCCGACGGCCACCTCGTGGGAGGTCAGCAGCCGCGCCTCGTCGTAGGAGCCTCTGAACAGGGCGGCGCAGAGCAGCAGCTGGTAGGGGACACGGGCCCGGCGCAGCAGGCCCCACAGCGGTGTCTCGTGGTGGCGTTCGTCGGCCTTCCGCAGCAGCCGGTCGGTGGCCCAGCCGAGCAGCAGCGTCAGCGCCACCGAGCCGCCGACCACGATCAGCGGGCGCAGCACGTCTTCCATGCTCCCGAACCTAACCGGCCCGCACGGGCATGAACATGTGACTTCCGCCCGCTCCGGGGTAGTGCCGCCCGCGGGCTCCGTCACACCCGGCTGGCACCATGGGCGGCATGAACATCATGCTCTTTCACTCGGCCTACGGACTGCGCCCCGCGGTGCACCGGGCCGCGGACCGGCTGCGCGCGGCCGGCCACGAGGTGTGGACGCCCGATCTCTTCGAGGGGCGCACGTTCGACACGGTCGAGGAGGGCATGGCCTACCGGGAGGAGACCGGGAAGGACGAACTGCTGAGGCGGGCCGTCCTGGCGGCCGCGCCCTACTCGGAGCGCGGTCTGGTGTACGCCGGGTTCTCCTTCGGCGCCTCGGTGGCGCAGACCTTGGCCCTGGGCGACGACAGGGCGCGCGGCCTGCTGCTCCTGCACGGCACCTCCGACATCGCGGAGAACGCCACGTGCGACGGGCTGCCGGTGCAGCTGCACGTCGCCGAGCCCGACCCGTTCGAGACCGACGACTGGCTCACCGCCTGGTACCTGCGGATGGGCCGGGCCGGGGCCGACGTGGAGGTCCACCGGTACGCGGGCGCCGGACACCTCTACACCGACCCCGGCCTGCCCGACCACGACGAGGAGGCCGCCGAGGCCACCTGGCGGGTGGCGCTCGGCTTCCTCGGCGCGCTGGAGGAGGACGGGGAGGACGCGGACTGATCCGCGCCGGGGAGGCGGCGGTCAGACGGGGGCGTCGGCCCGCTCGATCCTCTGGGTGCCGCTGCGGGTGCGGTAGGAGCGGGCCCAGGCCGCGGAGGCGTCCGCCTGCGTGCGGTCGGACAGCACGTAGTAGTCCATCTGCGCCCGCTCGGCGGTGAGGTCCAGCACCCCGAAGCCGTGCCGGTCGGTGTCCACCCAGTGCACGTGCCGGTTGGCGGCCCGGATCAGCGGGGCGGCGACGGCGGAGCCCGAGCCCTCGGAGACCTTCAGGATGTCGTCGAGGTTGTCGGAGGTGACCGAGGTGACCACGAACTCCGTGGCGGCGGACGCCGACAGCGGATAGGTGCCGGCGTTCACCGGTACGTCGTTCGCCCACGCCATGTGGATGTCGCCGGTGAGGAAGACCGTGTTGCGGATGGCGTCGCCGCGCAGATGGGCGAGGAGCTCGCGGCGGTCCGCGGTGTAGCCGTCCCACTGGTCGGTGTTGAGGGCGAGCCCCTCCTGCGGCAGGCCGAGCAGCTTCGCGAGCGGCTTCAGCAGGCTCGCGGGCAGGGAGCCCAGCGCGAACGGCGAGATCATCACCGAGGTGCCGACCAGCCGCCAGGTGGTGTCCGACGCCGACAGGCCCGCCTTCAGCCAGTCGAGCTGGGCGCGGCCGGTGAGGGTGCGGCCGGGGTCGTCGACGTCGCCGTCGCCGGGCGAGACCTGCCGCGACCGGAAGGAGCGCAGGTCCAGCAGCGACAGGTCGGCGAGCCTGCCGAAGCGCAGCCGGCGGTAGGTGGTGCCCTCGACCGCCGGGCGGACCGGCATCCACTCGAAGTACGCCTGCCTGGCGGCGGCCTGGCGGGCGGCCCAGGCGCCCTCCGCGCCCTCGGTGTGGTTCTCCGCGCCCTGGGACCAGGCGTCGTTGGCGAACTCGTGGTCGTCCCAGATGGCGATCGCCGGGGCGGCGGCGTGCAGCGCCTGGAGGTCGGGGTCGGTCTTGTAGCGGGCGTGCCGGGCCCGGTAGTCGGCGAGGGTGACGATCTCGTGGGCGGGGGAGTGCGGGCGGACGACCGTGCCGCGGGTGCCGTAGTCGCCGGTGCCGTACTCGTAGATGTAGTCGCCCAGATGGAGCCAGGCGTCCAGGTCGCCGCGGGCCGCGAGGTGGCGGTACGCCGCGAAGTGCCCGGCCTCCCAGTTGGCGCAGGAGACCACCCCGAGGCGCAGTCCGGTCACGGCGGCGTCGGCGGCGGGCGCCGTGCGGGTGCGGGCCGCGGGGGAGTCGGCGCCGCCGGCGGAGAAGCGGAACCAGTAGTCGGTGGCGGGCCGCAGGCCGCGGACGTCCGCCTTGACGGTGTGGTCGGAGGCGGCGGTGGCGAGGACCGAGCCCCGCGCGACGACGTCGGTGAACGCCCGGTCGCGGGCGACGGTCCAGCGCACCTCGGTGTCGGGGCCGGCGCCGGAGCCCGGGAGGGCGTCCGGCGTGGGCGTCACCCGGGTCCACAGCAGCACGCCGTCCGGCAGCGGGTCGCCGGAGGCGACGCCGTGCAGGAAGGCGGGGGCCTGCCGGGCGGCGCGGGCGGGCAGCGCGGCGGCGAGCGGGCCGGCCAGCACCGCGCCGGCGGCGGCCGCCTTGACGACCGTACGGCGGCGCGGGGTGAGGGGGGCGGTGTCCGCGCCGGCGGGGACGGCGCTCTCGGTTGATCCGTGTCGACTGGTCACAGCCGAACAGGTTACTGACATGTACATGCGGAAGCGGGCGAACCCGGGAAAAGTTCGCCCGCTCTTCAGCCGGCCGTCGGCCTTCCGCGTCAGCCCTTCAGCGCCTTGTCGACCGCCGCGGTGAACTCGGCCGCCGTCATGGGCGCGTTCTGCCCGTCGGAGCCGGTGACCTTCTTGCCGTCCATCTTCACCGTCGGCGTGCCCTGGACGTCGCTGCTGTCGAACTTGTCCGACATCTCCAGCGCCCAGCGGTCGAAGGTGCCGTCCTTCACGTCCGCCTGGAACTCCTTGTTGTTCTTCAGGGCGTCCACCGTGTCGGCGATCTCGATCAGGTAGGCGTCGTCCGCGAACTTGTCGTCCGTCTCCTCGGGGTGGAACTCCGCCGAGTAGAGCGCCGCCTTGTACGCCAGGAACGCCTCGGGGCTGACGTCCAGCGCGGCGCCCAGCGCGCTCAGCGCGTTCTTCGAGCCCTCGCCGGTGAGGTTGCGGTCCAGGAAGGAGGCGCCTATGAACTGCACCTTGTACTTGCCCTCCTCGACGTCCTTCTCGATCGTCTCGCCGACGGCCTGCTCGAAGGAGGCGCAGATCGGGCAGCGCGGGTCCTCGTACACCTCGAGGGTCTTCTTCGCGTCGGCCTTGCCGATGACGACGGTCGTGCCGTCCTTGCCGCTGGTGTTCGCGGGCTTGACCAGCTCGGCGTCCTTCGCGGCCTCCCAGTGGTCCGGCTTGTTCGCCTGGACCACCGCGTAGCCGATGCCGCCGGCCGCGGCCAGCACACCGACCACCGTCGCGGCGACGACGAGCTGCCGCTTGACCTTCGACTTCTTCGCCTGGCGCTCGCGCTCCTGGCGCAGCCGCTCGCGCGCCGCCGTCTTGGCCGCCTGGCTGTTCCGCTTGCTCATGGTGATGTCTCCACAGGGGACGCACACGGTCGTGTGCTCGGTTCGTACGGGGGGACTGCTGGTGCTCGGACGACCGCCCGGGGCGCGACCGGCCTCAGACGGCGAGGGAGCACGGCGGTCCGCGCCGTCCCAGGGAGTGCGCGAGGAGCAGGGTGCGCGCCACGGCGGCGCGGTGCGGGGTGTGGACCGGGCGGCCCGTCTTCGGCGCCCGGCGCACGGTCACCACCGCGACGGCCAGCAGCAGCGGACGGACCGCGGTCGAGGCCGTGGCCGCGACCGCGCTCAGCAGCTGGGCCAGCGCCCGCTCCCCGCGGCGCAGCCAGGCGGCGGCGAACAGGCCGACCCCGATGTGCGCGCCCAGCAGCAGCCAGGCGGTCGCCGGGCCGGCCTCGGCCAGCACCGCCGCCACCTGGTCGCCGCCCTCCGCGGTGTGCCCGGTGACCCGGGCCAGCGGCGCGCCCACACCGGTGCCGTCGCCGCACAGCACGTCGAACCCGACGGAGCGCAGCGGACCGGCCACCGGGCCGCCCATCCGGCCGTAGCAGACGTGCTGGCCGGTGGTGAAGACCGTGTCGGCGGCCAGCTCCAGCGGGATCAGCAGGGCGGCGATCCGCCCGAAGGAACGCTCCCGTCCGGCGAGCGCGTAGGCCAGGAGGAACACGGCGGCGCCGATCGCGGCCACCGTGTTCAGCGGCAGCGGGGCCCCGGACAGCAGCACGTGCGACGCGGTGCTGAGGGTCACGACGACAGCCGTGAACAGCGCCGCGCGAACGGCTCTGAGCTGGGGTCCGGATATGTCCATGGCGGCTACGAGTGTGGCACGTGCTCCGTTAAGGGATCCCTAAAGGGGTCCTGTGAATGTGCGGAAGGTCACAGCCCGGGGATCCGGCCGTTGCGGAACAGGTCGAGGAAGATCTGGTGGTCGCGGCGGGCCCGCGCCCCGTAGTCGTGGGCGAAGTCCACCAGCAGCGGCGCCAGCCCGTCCTCGTCGGCCGCGATCGCCGCGTCGATGGCCCGCTCCGTGGAGAACGGCACCAGCGACTCGCCGGAGGTGTCGTCCGCCGCCGCGTGCATCGCCGCCGTCGCCCGGCCCAGGTCGGCGACCACCTGGGCCATCTCCTCCGGGTCGTCGAGGTCGCTCCAGTCCAGGTCCACCGCGTACGGCGAGACCTCGGCGACCAGCTGCCCGGCGCCGTCCAGCTCGGTCCAGCCCAGCCACGGGTCGGCGTGCGCCTGCAGGGCCCGCTGGGAGATCACCGTGCGGTGGCCCTCGTGCAGGAAGTACGCGCGCACCGCCGGGTCCGTGATGTGCCGGGAGACCGCGGGGGTCTGCGCCTGCTTGACGTAGATCACCACGTCGTTCTCCAGGGCGTCGCTGTGCCCCTCCAGCAGGATGTTGTACGACGGCAGCCCGGCCGAGCCGATGCCGATGCCCCGGCGGCCCACGACGTCCTTCACGCGGTAGGAGTCCGGGCGGGCCAGCGAGGAGTCCGGCAGCGTCTCCAGATAACCGTCGAAGGCGGCCAGGACCTTGTAGCGGGTGGCGGCGTCCAGCTCGATCGCGCCGCCGCCGGGCGCGAAACGGCGCTCGAAGTCGCGGATTTCGGTCATCGAGTCCAGCAGCGAGAAACGGGTCAGCGACCGGGCGTCGCGCAGCACGTCCAGCAGCGGTCCCTGCGCGGTGTCCAGGGTGAACGGCGGCACCTCCTCGTCCTTCGCGCCGGTCGCCAGGGCGTGGATCCGCTCCCGGTAGGCGGCCGCGTACACCGCCACCAGGTCCGTGATCTGCTCGTCGCTGAGGGCCTTCGCGTAGCCGATCAGCGCCATGGAGGCGGCGAAGCGCTTCAGGTCCCACAGGAAGGGGCCGACGTACGCCTCGTCGAAGTCGTTGACGTTGAACACCAGGCGGCCGTTGGAGTCCATGTACGTGCCGAAGTTCTCCGCGTGCAGGTCGCCGTGGATCCACACGCGCGAGGTGCGCTCGTCCAGGTACGGGCCGCTGTGCGCGTCGGCGCCGCGCCCGGCGTGCTCGGCGGACAGGTCGTGGTAGAAGAGGCTCGCCGTCCCGCGGTAGAACGCGAACGCCGACGCCGCCATCTTCCGGAACTTCACCCGGAACGCGGCCGGGTCGGCGGCCAGGAGCTCGCCGAACGCGGTGTCGAGGACGGCGAGGATCTCCTCGCCGCGGTGCTCGTCGTTGAGCTGCGGGACCGACATCGCTGGGTGCCTCCTGGTGCGGAATCCCGGGGACGGCTGCTCCGTCCCCTGCCTAGGGCCTCTGTTCGGATCGTGCCGGGCCCGCGGGCCCTGATCCGGCCCGACCCGGACGAAAGGCCCAACGCGCGGCGGGCCGCGGGAGTGCCCGCGACCCGCCCGGAGGTACGCGGGGACGGGCGTCGGGTGTCAGTGCCGGGGCATAGACTTCGAGGCTGTCCCCGTCCGTCCCTCTGCCGCCCGCAGCACCTGGAGGCCGCACCGTGTCGAAGCCGCCGTTCACGCACCTGCACGTCCACACCCAGTACTCGCTGCTGGACGGTGCCGCGCGGCTGAAGGACATGTTCGACGCCTGCAACGAGATGGGCATGACGCACATCGCCATGTCCGACCACGGCAACCTGCACGGGGCGTACGACTTCTTCCATTCCGCGCAGAAGGCCGGGGTCACCCCGATCATCGGCATCGAGGCGTACGTCGCCCCCGAGTCCCGGCGCAACAAGCGCAAGATCCAGTGGGGCCAGCCGCACCAGAAGCGGGACGACGTCTCCGGTTCCGGCGGCTACACCCACAAGACCATGTGGGCGGTGAACAGCACCGGTCTGCACAACCTCTTCCGGCTCTCCTCCGACGCCTACGCCGAGGGCTGGCTGCAGAAGT
The DNA here is from genome assembly GCF_002899455.1 of Streptomyces sp. DH-12. GTDB lineage: Bacteria > Actinomycetota > Actinomycetes > Streptomycetales > Streptomycetaceae > Streptomyces. The sequence continues at coordinate 5,636,683 of NZ_PPFB01000001.1, forward strand.
GGCCCCGGATGGACAAGGAGACCATCGCCCGGTGGTCGGAGGGCATCGTCGCCTCCACCGGCTGCCCCTCCGGCGAGGTGCAGACCCGGCTGCGCCTCGGCCACTTCGACGAGGCCCTCAAGGCGGCCGCCGACTACCAGGACATCTTCGGCAAGGACCGCTACTTCCTGGAGCTGATGGACCACGGCATCGACATCGAGCACCGGGTCCGCGACGGCCTGCTGGAGATCGGCAAGAAGCTCGGCATCCCCCCGCTGGTCACCAACGACTCGCACTACACCTACGCGCACGAGGCGGCGGCGCACGACGCGCTGCTGTGCATCCAGACCGGCAAGAACCTCTCCGACCCCGACCGCTTCAAGTTCGACGGCACCGGCTACTACCTGAAGTCCACGGAGGAGATGTACGCCATCGACTCCTCGGACGCCTGGCAGCAGGGCTGCGCCAACACCCGGCTGATCGCCGAGATGGTCGACACCACGGGCATGTTCGAAAAGCGCGACCTGATGCCCAAGTTCGACATCCCGGAGGGGTACACGGAGGTCAGCTGGTTCCGCGAGGAAGTCATGCGCGGCATGAACCGCCGCTTCCCGGACGGCATCCCGGACGACCGCATGAAGCAGGTCGAGTACGAGATGGACACCATCATCTCGATGGGCTTCCCGGGCTACTTCCTCGTGGTCGCCGACTTCATCATGTGGGCCAAGAAGCAGGGCATCGCGGTCGGCCCCGGCCGTGGCTCCGCGGCCGGCTCGATCGTCGCCTACGCCCTCGGCATCACCGACCTCGACCCGATCCCGCACGGCCTGATCTTCGAGCGGTTCCTCAACCCCGAGCGCATCTCCATGCCGGATGTCGACATCGACTTCGACGAGCGCCGGCGCGTCGAGGTGATCCGCTACGTGACCGAGAAGTACGGCGCCGACAAGGTCGCCATGATCGGCACCTACGGCACCATCAAGGCGAAGAACGCCATCAAGGACTCCGCGCGCGTGCTGGGCTACCCGTACGCGATGGGCGACCGCATCACCAAGGCGATGCCCGCCGACGTCCTCGGCAAGGGCATCCCGCTGTCCGGCATCACCGACCCGAACCACCCCCGCTACTCGGAGGCGGGCGAGGTCCGGTCGATGTACGAGAACGAGCCGGACGTGAAGAAGGTCATCGACACCGCCAAGGGCGTCGAGGGCCTGGTCCGGCAGATGGGCGTGCACGCGGCCGGCGTGATCATGTCCAGCGAGACGATCACCGACCACGTCCCGGTCTGGGTCCGGCACACCGACGGCGTCACCATCACGCAGTGGGACTACCCGAGCTGCGAGTCGCTCGGCCTGCTGAAGATGGACTTCCTGGGCCTGCGCAACCTCACCATCATGGACGACGCCGTCAAGATGGTGAAGGCGAACAAGGGCATCGACATCGACCTGCTGTCGCTGCCCCTGGACGACCCGACGACCTTCGAACTGCTCCAGCGCGGCGACACCCTCGGCGTCTTCCAGTTCGACGGCGGCCCCATGCGCTCCCTGCTCCGGCTGATGAAGCCGGACAACTTCGAGGACATCTCCGCCGTGTCGGCCCTGTACCGGCCGGGCCCGATGGGCATGAACTCGCACACCAACTACGCGCTGCGCAAGAACGGCCAGCAGGAGATCACCCCGATCCACCCCGAGCTGGAGGAGCCGCTCAAGGAGGTCCTGGACGTCACCTACGGCCTGATCGTCTACCAGGAGCAGGTGCAGAAGGCCGCCCAGATCATCGCCGGCTACTCGCTCGGCGAGGCCGACATCCTCCGCCGCGTGATGGGCAAGAAGAAGCCGGAGGAGCTGGAGAAGAACTTCGTCATCTTCCAGGCCGGCGCCCGCAAGAACGGCTACAGCGACGAGGCGATCCAGGCGCTGTGGGACGTGCTGGTGCCGTTCGCCGGCTACGCCTTCAACAAGGCGCACTCCGCCGCGTACGGCCTGGTGTCCTACTGGACCGCCTACCTCAAGGCGAACCACCCCGCCGAGTACATGGCGGCGCTGCTCACCTCGGTGAAGGACGACAAGGACAAGTCCGCGGTCTACCTCAACGAGTGCCGCCGCATGGGCATCCGGGTGCTCCCGCCGAACGTCAACGAGTCCGAGTCCAACTTCGCCGCGCAGGGCGACGACGTGATCCTCTTCGGCCTCTCCGCGGTGCGCAACGTCGGCACCAACGTCGTGGAGTCGATCATCAAGTGCCGCAAGGCCAAGGGGAAGTACACGTCCTTCCCGGACTACCTCGACAAGGTCGACGCGGTCGTCTGCAACAAGCGCACCACCGAGTCGCTGATCAAGGCCGGCGCCTTCGACTCCCTGGGCCACACCCGCAAGGGCCTCACCGCCCAGTACGAGCCGATGATCGACAACGTGGTGGCGGTCAAGCGCAAGGAGGCCGAGGGACAGTTCGACCTCTTCGGCGGCATGGGCGAGGAGGAGAGCGACGAGCCCGGCTTCGGCCTCGACGTGCAGTTCACCGACGAGGAGTGGGACAAGACGTACCTGCTCGCGCAGGAGCGCGAGATGCTCGGCCTGTACGTCTCCGACCACCCGCTGTTCGGGCTGGAGCACGTGCTGTCCGACAAGGCCGACGCGGGCATCTCCCAGCTCACCGGCGGTGACTTCGGCGACGGCGCGGTGGTCACCATCGGCGGCATCATCTCCGGCCTCCAGCGCAAGATGACCAAGCAGGGCAACGCCTGGGCGATCGCCACCGTGGAGGACCTCGCGGGCTCCATCGAGTGCATGTTCTTCCCGGCGACCTACCAGCTCGTCTCGACGCAACTGGTCGAGGACGCCGTGGTGTTCGTGAAGGGGCGGCTCGACAAGCGCGAGGACGTGCCCCGGCTGGTCGCCATGGAGCTGATGGTCCCCGACCTGTCCAACGCGGGCGCCAACGCGCCCGTCGTGCTGACCATCCCGGCGACGCGCGTGACCCCGCCCATGGTCAGCCGGCTCGGGGAGATCCTCACCCACCACAAGGGCGACAGCGAGGTCCGCATCAAGCTGCAGGGGCCGACGAGGACGACGGTGCTGCGGCTCGACCGGCACCGGGTCAAGCCCGATCCCGCCCTGTTCGGCGACCTGAAGGTGCTGCTCGGCCCGTCCTGCCTGACCGGTTAGGCGCCGCCCCCGACGCGCCGGAGGGGCGCACCCGCGACGGGTGCGCCCCTCTTCCTGTACGGCCGGGCCGCAACGGCCCTTCGCACCGGTGTCAGTTGTGGCCGAAGCGCTTCTGCCGGCCCTTGCCGCGGCCGCCCTCTCCGGGCACGGCCTGCGTGGTGAGCTGCTCGTCCGGGATCTCCAGGGTGGAGGTCTGCGCGGCGCGCGGAGCGCGCTCGGCCTGGGGCTGCTTACGGTCACGGTTCTTGTTCTTGGCCATGGTGGTGCCTCCTGTGGGGACTAGGGGCCAGGGCCGGATTCAGATTCACATAAGCCGATGACCCACGCATGTCGGACAATTACCGTCCGTGACGGGCGTGGTCGGGGGAGGAAGTGTGGAAACGCCACGCCGAAGATCGAGTTCGGGCCGTTAAGACCGGCGGGGTCGGGCAGACTCGAAGGAAGCCCGAAGCCAAACCTCCCGGAAAGAGGGTGGATCGCGTGGACCGCTGCATCGTCCTGGTGGACGCCGGGTATCTGCTGGGGGCCGCCGCCAGTCTCCTCGCCGGGGAGCCCTCGCGGTCCCGCATCACCGTGGACCACGCCGCCCTGATCCAGGGACTGCGTGACCGCGCCGAGGGCGACACGCGCCGGCCGCTGCTGCGCATCTACTGGTTCGACGGCGCCCCCGACCGCGTGCCGCAGCCCGAGCACCGCCGCCTGCGTGTGATGCCCCGGGTCACCGTCCGGCTCGGCGCGCTGACCCGCAGCGACGGGCGCTGGGCGCAGAAGGGCGTGGACGCGGCGATGCACGCCGAACTGACCGAACTCGCCCGCAACCGCGCCTGCTCCGACATCGTCCTGGTCACCGGCGACGGCGATCTGCTGCCGGGCATGATGGCCGCCAAGGAGCACGGCGTCGCCGTGCACCTGTGGGCCGTGCAGGCCGCCGACGGCGACTACAACCAGTCCGAGGACCTGGTCGCCGAGGCCGACGAGCGCCGGGTGCTGGACCGGGCGTGGATCACCCAGGCCGTCCGCGCCAAGGAGATCGGCGGGGTGTGCGCCCCGCCGCCCGTGCCCCGGCCCGAGATCGCCGCGATCCTCTCCGCCCCGCTGCCCGACTCCGCCCTCGCCCCGGCCGCCGAGCGCACCCCGCCCGAGCCGCGCCACCCGGCCGCCGCCGCGCACAACGGCACGGCCGAGCGCGCGCCCGCCGTCAAGGGCGTCCCCACCCCGAAGGACCTGGCAGCGCTGCGCCACCCCGGCCCGCACCAGCCGCAGCAGCCGGCCTCCGCGACCCTGCGCTGGTCCTCCGACAAGGGCTGGGTGGACCGCCCGGTCGCCGAGCCGCCGGAGGCCGCGTCCATGCCGACGCTGGCCCAGCTCACCACGGCCGAGCAGCGCTGGGCCGACCGCGAGGAGGACATCACCACCGTCGGCGGCGACCCGTTCGAGGTGGGCCAGGTCTTCGCCCGCCGCTGGGTGGAACGGCTCGGCGACCAGAGCCACGTCCGGAAGCTGTCCGCCATGTACCCGCGCATCCCGCACCGCATCGACGGCGAGCTGCTGCGCTACGCGGCCCGCTTCGGCCTGCTCGCCCACAAGGACGACCAGATCGACGAACGCGACCGCTACGCCATCCGGGCGGGTTTCTGGCGTGAGCTGGACACCCGCACCGGCACGGAACGGGCCTCCGCGGGGGAGTGAGCGCCCGGCGCCTCCCGTCGCCGGTTCAGCGGGTTCCGCGCCGGCCACCGGTGTGCCGGCCCGTCAGGCGCCGGGTACGCGGGGCCGAGGAGGACGGGACCCCGCTGCCCGCCGCCCCGCTCGGTGTTCAGGCGGTCGTTCCGTCGAGGGGGCGCCGATCCCTCCCCTGATGTCCCGTGCGTCCCCCGGCCGGGGCCGGGCGGAAGGGTGACCCGAGGGCGGGGGGACGGGGGCGACCCCGTAGGCTCGTCCCTTGTGAGTACGCGCGCGGCACAGGGACATCGGCACGGTGGTGACGTCGTGTGTGCGGTGCGCGGGCTGACCAAGACCTATCCGGCGGTGCGCGGACGGCGCGGGGTCCCGGCGACGCCCGAGGTGCGCGCCACCGACGACGTCGCCCTCGACATCGGGCGCGGTGAGATCTTCGGCCTGCTCGGCCCGAACGGCGCCGGAAAGTCCACCCTCGTACGGCAGATGACCGGCCTGATGCGGCCCGACAGCGGCAGCGTCGAGATCCTCGGCCACGACATCGTCCGCCACCCCGAGCGGGCCTCCCGCATCCTCGCCTACCTCGGGCAGGAGTCCAGCGCCCTGGACGAGCTGACCGTGTCCCTGGCCGCCGAGACCACCGGCCGGCTGCGCGGGCTCGACGCCCGGCGGGCGCGCGCCGAGCGCGACGCCGTGCTCGGTGAGCTGGGGCTCGGCACGATCGCCTCCCGCCCGCTGCGCAGACTCTCCGGGGGCCAGCGCCGGCTCGCCTGCTTCGCCGCCGCGCTGGTGGGGGAGCGGCCCCTGCTGGTGCTCGACGAGCCCACCACCGGCATGGACCCCGTGGCGCGGCGTGCCGTGTGGTCCGCCGTCGACCGGCGGCGCGCGGAGCACGGCACCACGGTGCTGCTGGTCACCCACAACGTCATCGAGGCCGAGACCGTGCTCGACCGGGTCGCCGTGCTCGACCGCGGCCGGGTCATCGCCTGCGACACCCCGGCCGGGCTGAAGGAACAGGTCGCCGGGGAGGTCCGGGTCGAGCTGGTGTGGCGCGAGGCCGCGCCGCTGCACGTGCCCGAGGTGGCCGCGCTGCGCGACCGGGCCGTCGAGTCCGGCCGCCGCTGGACCCTGCGGCTGGCGCCCCAGGAGGCCCGCACCGTCGTCGCCACCGTCACCGGCGGCGCCGCCTTCGCGGCCCTCGACGACTTCACGCTGGCCACGCCCAGCCTGGAGGACGTGTACCTGGCGCTGGGCGGCGCCGTGCGACAGGGACTGGTGAAGGCGTGAGCACACGGACCGTGTCATCCGTACGGAACGGGGCGACCTCCGGAGCGGCTCCGGACGGATTCCCGAGCGAAGGGGAGCAGCACGACGTGAGTGTCGTACCCGCCGGCGCCCTGCCGGCCGGCGTCCTGACCGCGGAGGAGGAGGCCGTCGCGCCGCGACCCGCCGCGCTCGGCCCCCGTGCGCGGCTGTGGCCGTCCCTGGCGGCCGTGTACCGGGCGCAGCTGTCCCGGGCCCGGGTGGCGCGGATCCCGCTGCTCTTCGTGGCGACCTTCCAGTCCGTCGGGATCATGATCCTGATGCGCGGGGTCGTCGACGGCGGCGGCGAGGCGCGGGCCGTGGTGGCCGGCTCGTCCGTGCTGGTCGTCGCCTTCGTCGCGCTCAACCTGCTCGCGCAGTACTTCGGCCAGCTCCGCGCGAGCGGCGGGCTCGACCACTACGCCACCCTGCCCGTGCCGCCCGCGGCCGTGGTGCTGGGCGCGGCCGGCGCCTACGCGTCGTTCACCGTCCCCGGGACCGTCGTGACCGCCGTCTTCGGATGCGCCCTGTTCGGGCTGCCGCTCGCCCACCTGTGGATCCTGGCCGCGGTCATCCCCCTCGCGGGCGCCGCGCTCGCCGGGCTCGGCGCGGCCCTCGGCCTGCTCGCCCCCCGCCCCGAGCTGGCCACCCTGCTCGGCCAGCTCGGCATGTCCGCGGCGCTGCTGCTCGGCGTGCTGCCGCCGGAGCGGATGCCGGAGGCGGTCCGCCTCGCCCGCGACCTGCTGCCGTCGACGTACGGCGTCGAGGCCTTCGCCCGGACCTTCGCCCCGCACCCCGACTGGGCCCACGTGCTCGGCGACCTCGCCGTGTGCGGAATGGTCGGGGTGATCTCACTGGCCGTGGCGACCTGGGCGTACCGCAGGGCCGCCGTCCGGTGACGCGCCGCACAGCCACGCCTGGCACGATGGCAGGGTGAGCGCACCTCTGACACCCCCGCCACCGCACGACCCCTCCGCGCACCACTCCTCCGCGCACGACCCGTGGCAGCCGCCGTCCGGCGCTCCCGCCGCCGGCGCGCACCGCTACGACGGGAAGCCCGGCGACGCCGCGCACCCCCGGCACGGCCGGCGGCACGACGAGGACGGCATCGGGACGGCGAAGGAGATCCGGGAGGCGGCCGTGGCGGCCGTGGCGGTGGCGCTCGGCGGAGTGCTGCTCGGGGTGCTGTGGTGGTGGCTGGCGCCGCGCGTGCCGCTGGTGGGCGACGCGTCCGGTGACGCCTGGGTGGTCTATCTCCGGGACTCCGAGGGCGAGCAGAGCATCGGGGTGGACGGCACGTTCACGCTCATCGCCCTGGCCTGCGGCGCGCTGAGCGCCCTGGCGGTGTTCCTGGTGCGGCGGCGCGGCGGCGTCCCGCTGGTGGTGGCGCTGGCGGTCGGCGGGCTGCTCGGGTCGGTGCTGGCGTGGCGGCTCGGGGTGTGGCTCGGCCCCTCGCAGGACGTGATCGCGCAGGCCAGGAGCGCGGGGAAGGGCGTCACCTTCGACGCCCCGCTGAAGCTGAACGCGAAGGGCGCGCTGCTGGCGTGGCCGTTCGCGGCGCTGGTGTTCCACCTCGGCCTGACGGCGCTGTTCGGGCCGCGCGACCCGGAGGAGTGGTCGCCGCCGAACGCGCAGCAGCCGCAGCGGACCGCGTAAGGGCGCCGCCCGGCACCGCGCCTTCGGCCAGGCCGGACCCGTGGTCCGCCCGCCGCTCCCTGGCCCGCCACCTGCGCTCGCGCGTCCGCTTCGACCTGCCTTCCGCACCTGGCCGAGGGCACGGGTGCCGTCGGCCGCGTACGGAACAGGCCGCGCCGCGGTCTTACGGCGGCACGCCGCCCCGTGGTGTCCGCGCCCGCGCCCGACCGACGCGCCGTGCGGGGCCGGCGGAGCGCCGTCGCGGGGTCCGGGTACGGGGTTCGGGCTCGGGCGTGGCGTCGTCGGCGGGCCCGGTGGACGCCGTCCGGCTCGACGGGCCGCTGTCGTGAGGGGCTTCGGCGCGCGGAGCGTGTCGCGGTCGCGGCGGGGTGCGTGTGCTGTCTCGGGTCCGAGGGGAGCGCCGTGCGGGGCCGGCGGGGCGCCGTCGCGGGGTCCGGGTACCCGGTTCGGGCTCGGGCGTGACGTCGTCGTGCGGGGCCCGCACGCGGGCCGGGGCCGGACGGCGTCGGGCCCCGGCCCGCGCGCGGGGCCGCGCTACACCCGGCCGATCGGCGCCAGGGTCGCCGACGTCAGGTGCGCCAGGTCGTCGGGGGCGAGTTCGACCTCCAGGCCGCGGCGGCCCGCCGAGACGCAGATCGTCTCGTGCCGGCGCGCGGACTCGTCCAGCACCGTCGGCAGCTTCTTGCGCTGGCCCAGCGGCGAGATGCCGCCCCGCACATAGCCGGTGGTGCGCTCCGCCAGCGCCGGGTCGGCCATCGCCGCCCGCTTGCCGCCGGCCGCCGAGGCGAGCGCCTTGAGGTCCAGTTGGCCCGCGACCGGCACCACCGCCACGGTCAGGGCGCCGTCGACGTCCGCCACCAGCGTCTTGAAGACCCGGTCGGGGGAGACGCCCATCGCCTCGGCGGCCTCCTCGCCGTAGCTCGGGTGGGAGGGGTCGTGGTCGTAGGAGTGCACCGTGAACGGCACCCCGGCCGCGGTGAGCGCCACTGTGGCGGGCGTGCCGCCCGACTGCTGCTTCCTGGACTTCTTGGCCATACCGGTCGCCGCTCCGTAAGCGTCAGTTGAGACTCGTCGGCGCCCGCGTCAGATCCGACGCGGGCAACGACGGAAGATTACGGATGATCGCCGTCTCGGCGCGCAGCAATTTCAGCTCGTCGTGCAGCCGGGACGCGGTGTCCGGCGCCTGGAGGAGCCGCTGCCGGGTCGGTGTGTCCAGCATCATCGCGGCGGCGACCAGGTACGACACCACGCTGGGTTCGTCCGGCAGTTCCGTGTCGGAGGACAGCGACCGCTCCCGCGCCCCGGCCAGCCGCTTCTGGTACTGCCGGAACGCCCGCAGCACGCCCTCCGCGAGCGTCCCCGCCTCCTCGCCCGGGTCCTCCTCCAGCGGCTCCAGACCGGCCGTGAGGAAGGGGCCGGAGGCGTCGACCGACAGCAGCCGCACCCGGGTGGTGCCGGTCGCCAGCACCTCGAAGGTGCCGTCGGGCCGCTCGCGGATCGTCGCCGCGTCGGCGACACAGCCCACCTTGTGGAAGGCGCGCAGCGGGTCCGCGCCGAAGCCGGCCGCCGGGCCCCGCTCGGGCACGGCCGTGGGGTCGGGCAGGCCGGGGGCGCTCGGCGCCACCTCGTGGCCGTCCCGGATCGCCACCACGGCGAACCGCCGTGGCTCGTCCTCCGGGGTCTTCAGCAGCTCGCGCATCATGGCGCGATAACGCTCCTCGAAGACGTTGAGCGGGAGCACGAGCCCCGGGAACAGCACCGTGTTCAGGGGGAAGAGCGGAAGCCGGACGGTGGTCACGTCGCAAGAGCCTAATGGCCGCCGGGGCCCGGCCGTCCGCGCCGTTCGCTCCCCGGACGCCCGGGGACGGCGCTGGAGGCGTCCGGTCCGGCCGCTTCGGCGCCCGACGCGACCGCCCGCAGCACGTCCTGACGGACCTCCAGGAACCGCCCCAGCGGGTCGTCCGCGTCCCGGTCCCAGGGGAGGGACGTGGCGTACGGGCCGGTCAGCCGGAACTGCTCCAGAGCGTCCCGCCGGCGCCCCAGCCGGACCAGGACGTAGGCCAGCAGATTGCGCAGCTCGGCCGGCCACGGCTGGGCCGCCGGCAGCCGCGCCGACAGGGCGGCCGCCCGGTCGGCGGCCGCGTCCAGCCGGGCCCGTTCCACGGCCGGGCCGCAGCCGTCGGTGAGGTAGCCGAACGCCGCCCGCAGCGGCAGTGCCTGGGTGAGCGAGTCCTCCGGCGCGTCCTGCGCGGCCGTGTCGGCGAAGTCGAAGCACTCGCGGTGCGAGCCGTGCCAGGAGGACGCCAGGTAGCGCAGGGCCGCCACATGGCAGCCGTGATGGTGCGGGGCGCGCCGCACCGCCGCCTCCCACAGCTCCTCGAAGTAGGTGTGTCCGGCGCGCGCGCCGCGCGCGTGGTCCAGGGCCAGCCGCCACGGCACCGGGTCGCGGTGGTCGGCGCGGGCGGCCGCGGTGATCAGCGGGCTCACCTCGCGCAGCAGCTCGGCGCGGGCCGGCGAGTCCCAGACCCGGTCCACCGCCCGCTGGGCGTCCAGCAGCAGCGCGTCCGGGTCGCGCGGGGCGCGGGCCCGCCAGGCGTCCAGCCACTCGGGCCGCGACCGCGCGAACGCGGCCAGTCGGCGCACGTAGCGGTCGCGGTGCTCCCAGGCGGCCTGGCGGCGGGTGGCGACGAGGAGTCCGGCGGCGGGCGCGTGGTCGCCGGCCGCGGCCCCGACCAGCGCCCGGCCCAGGGCGTCGTCCGGCACGTCGAGGAGCACCTCGTCATCGGCGGGCAGCGTGACCGGAGCGGGGGGCGCGGCGCCCGTCCGCTTTCCTCGCACCCGTGACGTGCGGGTGAACGCGTGCAGCAGAGCCATGGTGTCGACCATTGAAAGACCGCAGGTCATGGCCGCGCCAGACCCCACGCGGAACTCATGGAAAGTTGTACGGGCGCCGGTCAAGGGCCGGTAAAAAGCGGACGGCTCCCCAGGTGACCAGGGTCTCGGCGGCCCCACCCGGCGCACGCATCCCCGGTCTCGAGGCGCCGCGTGTCCGCTCGGACGCCGCGCAGTCCCCCGCGCCCCGGAGGGGCGCGGTCACTCACGTACGCCGCAGCGTGCGGGTCGCCCCCGCCGCCACCGTCGTCGCCAGGACCCAGCCCAGCAGGATGAACGCCGTCGACAGCCACTGCCAGCCGCCGCGCAGCTGCCAGAACCCCACCTGCCCCAGGTCGATCACCGGGAGCAGCAGGTCCAGGGCGAACAGCGCCGGGTTCCAGGCCGGGTGCTCGCCGGCCTTCAGCGGCGGATGGTCCGCCCGTGCGAAGACCACCGAACCGGCCGCCCACAGCACCGCCATCCACACCGCCGCCCGGCCCGGGCGGTACCCGTAGGCGACCGTCCAGTCCTGCGCGTAGCCCCAGAGCTTCGCGGCGAGCGGCAGGCTCTCGCGGCGCCGCCGCTGCTTGGCCAGCAGCACCTCGCGGGCGTCCTCGTCCGCCCCGCTCCCCCGCAGCACGGCCGCCAGCCGCTCGTACGGCTCCGGGGTGTACTCGGCGCTCGCCACGTCCACCCAGCGCAGCCGCAGCGCCAGCGGGAACGGGCCGCGCGGCACCAGGTTCTCGTAGGCGAAGCCGCCCATGTGCAGCCGGCCGGGTCCGGGCCAGCTGTCCGCCCGGTCCACCAGGTTCACCACCCGCGCCCCCGACAGCACCACCCGTCCGCGCGCCGGCCGCTGCCCGAGGAAGCGCAGCTCCGGGGTCTGCACCCGGCGCAGCGACAGCTCCTGCTCGTCGGTGAAGGTGAACGAGGCCCCCTCGAAGTCGACCGCGTCCCCGAACCGTCCGTCGTCCAGCCGGATCCCGCCCTCGCACGTGAACCGCTGGATGCGCGTGCCCCGCGCGGGGGTCATGCCGCTGCGGGCGTGCGCCCCCACCCCGGCCGGCGTCAGGTACAGCGAGCGCTCGACGGTCAGCTGCGGCGCGTTCAGCGCGAGCCGGGCGTGCGGGTTGACCAGCCGTGCGCCGCGCAGGCTCATGGACACACCGACGGTGGCGCCGCGCAGGCTCAGCTCGCCGTACGACTCCAGCATCTCCGCCTGGAGGTCCTGGCCGACGCTCATCCCGTCGCCGGCTATGGAGCGGCCGCTGCGGTCGCGGTGCACGACCGCCTGGTTGAGCAGCAGGTCCGTGCCGATCCGGGCGTCGGTGAGCCGGATGCCGCCCAGGAAGCGGCAGCGCGGCAGGTGCAGATCGCCCTCGGTGCTCAGCCGGGCGGCCTCCAGCCGGGGTACGGAGCAGTCCACCAGCCGCAACGTGGTGAACCGCGCCTCCGGCAGCAGCACGTCCCGCTCGAAACGGCAGCCGTGCATCTCCACGTAGGGCTCGACCGTGCCCCCGGCCAGGTCCAGCGGACCGCTGATCCGCACGCCGACCAGCTTCAGCGAGGAGACGCGGCCGGCCAGCGGGGGCGGGCCGTCCAGCAGCAGCCAGCACACCACCCGGGCCCGGACGGTGCGCTCGGGCCCCCAGGGGTGCCCTCCGTGGGGGTCGTCGACCAGCGCGTCGCCGCAGCTCAGGTCGTACACGCTGCCGTTGCGGAAGGCCTGCCACATCCCTGCCTCCGCGGCGGTCAGGTGCTCCGGCGGCTCGCCGTCCTGCGATCTCACCCCCTCGGCCACGGAACTCCCCTCCTCCTCATTACTCACGGGTTCATCGCTTCGTACAGCCGTTCATGCCCGGTACGGTGACGTGTTGAACACGGAAAGTGAAGAGGATCTCGAGAACGAGCGCGGACCGTCACGAGAAGGGTGACGTATCAGCCACTGGAACGGGCGGACGTGCTCCGGAGCGGGTCTGAGAGAATTGAGCACGTGATCTCGCGAATCGACCTGCGCGGCGACGCCCTCCCCGAGGGCTCCGCCCTGCGTGACCTGCTGCCCCGTGCCGACTTCGACGTCGCGGCCGCCCTGGAGAAGGTGCGGCCCATCTGCGAGGACGTGCATCATCGCGGCGACGCGGCGCTGATCGACTTCGCCGAGCGCTTCGACGGCGTGAAGCTGGACCAGGTCCGGGTGCCCGCCGCCGCGCTGGAGCGCGCGCTGGAGGAGCTCGACCCGGCCGTGCGTGCCGCCCTGGAGGAGTCGGTCCGCCGGGCCCGCCTGGTCCACCGCGCGCAGCGCCGCACCACGCACACCACCCAGGTCGTGCCCGGCGGCACGGTCACCGAGAAGTGGGTGCCCGTCGACCGCGTCGGGCTGTACGCGCCCGGCGGCCGGTCCGTCTACCCGTCCTCCGTGATCATGAACGCGGTGCCCGCCCAGGAGGCCGGCGTCCCGTCGATCGCGCTCGCCTCGCCGGCCCAGGCCGAGTTCGGCGGCCTGCCGCACCCGACCATCCTGGCCGCCTGCGCCCTGCTCGGCGTCGACGAGGTCTACGCGGCTGGCGGCGCCACCGCCGTCGCGATGTTCGCGTACGGCACCGAGTCCTGCCCGCCCGCCAACATGGTCACCGGCCCGGGCAACATCTGGGTCGCCGCCGCCAAGCGGTACTTCACCGGCAGGATCGGCATCGACGCCGAGGCCGGCCCGACCGAGATCGCGATCCTCGCGGACGCCACGGCCGACCCGGTGCACGTCGCCTCCGACCTGATCAGCCAGGCCGAGCACGACCCGCTGGCCGCCGCCGTCCTGGTCACCGACTCCCCGGACCTCGCGGACGCGGTGGAGAAGGAGCTGGAGCCTCAGGTCAGGGCCAGCAAGCACGTCGAGGAGCGGATCGCGCCCGCCCTCGGCGGCAGGCAGTCCGCCATCGTGCTGGTCGACGGCGTCGACGAGGGCCTGCGGGTCGTCGACGCCTACGGCGCCGAGCACCTGGAGATCCAGACCGCCGACGCCGCCGCGGTCGCCGACCGGGTGCGCAACGCCGGCGCGATCTTCGTCGGCCCCTGGTCCCCGGTCTCCCTCGGCGACTACGCGGCCGGCTCCAACCACGTGCTGCCCACCGGCGGCTGCGCCTGCCACTCCTCGGGCCTGTCCGTGCAGTCCTTCCTGCGCGGCATCCACGTCGTCGACTACACGGAGGACGCGCTGGCCGAGGTCGCGCACCACGTGGTGACGCTGGCGGAGGCGGAGGACCTGCCCGCGCACGGCGCGGCGATCAAGGCCAGGTTCGGCTGGAAGGTGCCCGAGGACAAGTGAGCGACGTGAGCATCGACGATCTGCCCGTGCGGGACGAGCTGCGCGGCAAGTCCCCCTACGGCGCGCCCCAGCTGGACGTCCCCGTGCGGCTGAACACCAACGAGAACCCCTACCCGCTGCCCGAGCCGCTGGTCGAGCGGATCGCCGAGCGGGTCCGCGAGGCCGCCCGGGACCTCAACCGCTACCCCGACCGGGACGCGGTCGAGCTGCGCACCCGGCTGGCCGCGTACCTGACGAAGACCGCCGGCCACCCGGTCGCCCCGGAGAACGTGTGGGCGGCCAACGGCTCCAACGAGGTCATCCAGCAACTGCTGCAGACCTTCGGCGGACCCGGCCGCACCGCGCTCGGCTTCGAGCCCTCGTACTCGATGCACGGCCTGATCGCGCGCGGCACCGGCACCGGCTGGATCCCCGGGCCGCGCGGCGAGGACTTCTCCCTCGACCTGTCCGCCGCGGAGAAGGCGATCGCCGAGCACCGGCCGGACGTCGTCTTCGTCACCACCCCCAACAACCCCACCGGCACCGCGGTCCCCGCCGACGCGGTGCGCGCGCTGTACGACGCCGCTCAGGCCGCCAGGCCCTCGATCGTGGTCGTCGACGAGGCGTACGTGGAGTTCAGCCACGGCGACTCGCTGCTGCCGCTGCTCGACGGACGCCCCCACCTGGTGATCTCCCGCACCATGTCGAAGGCGTTCGGCGCGGCCGGCCTGCGCCTCGGCTACCTGGCCGCGCACCCCGCGGTCGTCGACGCCGTCCAGCTGGTGCGGCTGCCGTACCACCTGTCGGCGGTCACCCAGGCGACCGCGCTGGCCGCCCTGGAGCACACCGACACCCTGCTCGGCTACGTCGAGCAGCTCAAGGCGGAGCGCGACCGGCTGGTCGCCGAACTGCGCTCCCTGGGCTACGAGGTGACCGACTCCGACGCCAACTTCGTCCAGTTCGGACGCTTCCCCGACTCCCACGCCGTATGGCGGCAGATCCTCGACCGGGGCGTCCTGGTCCGGGACAACGGCGTACCGGGATGGCTGCGGGTCACCGCGGGCACCCCGTCCGAGAACGACGCGTTCCTCGACGCGGTACGTGAGATCAAGAAGGAGCAGAGCGCATGACCCGCGTAGGACGCGTGGAACGCACCACCAAGGAAACCTCCGTGCTCGTCGAGATCGACCTCGACGGCACCGGGAGGACGGAGATCTCCACCGGGGTCGGCTTCTACGACCACATGCTCGACCAGCTCGGCCGGCACGGTCTGTTCGACCTGACCGTGAAGACCGAGGGCGACCTGCACATCGACTCCCACCACACCATCGAGGACACCGCCCTCGCGCTCGGCGCCGCCTTCAAGCAGGCGCTCGGGGACAAGGTGGGCATCTACCGCTTCGGCAACTGCACGGTCCCGCTGGACGAGTCGCTCGCCCAGGTCACCGTCGACCTCTCCGGCCGCCCCTACCTCGTGCACACCGAGCCCGAGAACATGGCGCCGATGATCGGCTCCTACGACGTGACGATGACCCGGCACATCCTGGAGTCCTTCGTCGCCCAGGCGCAGATCGCGCTGCACGTGCACGTGCCCTACGGGCGCAACGCCCACCACATCGTGGAGTGCCAGTTCAAGGCCCTCGCCCGGGCCCTGCGCTACGCCTGTGAGCGCGACCCGCGCGCGGCCGGCATCCTGCCCTCCACGAAGGGCGCGCTGTGAACGGACTGTCCACCGTTCTGATCGTCCTCGGCCTCTTCTTCGTCGGCGGGATCATCTCCTTCGCCAAGCAGAAGATGCCGACGAGCCTGATCGTGCTGCTGTCCGTCGGCGCCGCGCTCTGCATCGTCACGGGCCTGCTGCAACTGGAGGTGTGAGCCCTTGAGCGCCACCAAGAAGGTCGTGGTCTTCGACTACGGCTTCGGCAACGTCCGCTCCGCCGAGCGCGCCCTCGCGCGCGCCGGGGCCGACGTCGAGATCACCCGCGACTTCGACACGGCGATGAACGCCGACGGACTGCTCGTGCCCGGCGTCGGCGCCTTCGCCGCCTGCATGACGGGCCTCAAGGAGGCCCGCGGCGACTGGATCGTCGACCGCCGCCTGGCCGGCGGCCGCCCGGTCATGGGCATCTGCGTCGGCATGCAGATCCTCTTCGCCCGCGGCATCGAGCACGGCGTCGAGGCCGAGGGCCTCGACGAGTGGCCCGGCTCGGTCGAGCCCCTCCAGGCCGACGTCGTGCCCCACATGGGCTGGAACACCGTGGACGCCCCGGAGGGCTCCCGGCTCTTCGCCGGTCTGGACGCGGACGCGCGCTTCTACTTCGTGCACTCCTACGCCGTCCACGACTGGACGTTCGAGACCGCGAACCCGGCCATGGAGGCCCCGCTCGTCACCTGGACCACCCACGGCAAGCCCTTCGTGGCCGCCGTGGAGAACGGCGCCCTGTGGGCCACCCAGTTCCACCCCGAGAAGTCCGGCGACGCCGGCGCCCAGCTCCTCACCAACTGGATCGGAACCCTGTAGAGACATGGCCAAGCTCGAACTCCTTCCCGCCGTCGACGTCCGCGACGGCCAGGCCGTCCGCCTCGTGCACGGCGAGTCCGGCACCGAGACCTCCTACGGCTCGCCGCTGGAGGCCGCGCTCGCCTGGCAGCGCTCCGGCGCCGAGTGGCTGCACCTGGTCGACCTGGACGCCGCGTTCGGCACCGGCGACAACCGCGAGCTGATCGCGGAGGTGACCCGGGCGATGGACATCAAGGTGGAGCTGTCCGGTGGCATCCGCGACGACGACACCCTCGCCGCCGCCCTCGCCACCGGCTGCACCCGGGTCAACCTCGGCACGGCCGCCCTGGAGACCCCCGAGTGGGTCGCCAAGGTCATCGCCGAGCACGGCGACAGGATCGCCGTCGGCCTCGACGTGCGCGGCACCACCCTGCGCGGCCGCGGCTGGACCCGTGACGGCGGCGACCTCTACGAGACGCTGGACCGCCTGAACAAGGAGGGCTGCGCCCGCTACGTCGTCACCGACATCGCCAAGGACGGCACCCTCCAGGGCCCCAACCTGGAGCTGCTGAGGAACGTCTGCGCCGCCACCGACCGCCCGGTGGTCGCCTCCGGCGGGGTGTCGTCGCTGGACGACCTGCGGGCGATCGCCGAGCTGGTCCCGCTCGGCGTCGAGGGCGCCATCGTCGGGAAGGCCCTGTACGCCAAGGCGTTCACCCTGGAAGAGGCCCTGGAGGCCACGTCGTGACACGGGACACGGTCCGATGACGCAGGAAGCCGTGCGGCGCGTGCAGAGCGGGAACCCCTGGGAGGAGATCCTCGGCTCCGCGCGCGCCGTCGCGGCCGGCGATCTCGTCCTGGTCGCGGGCACCACCGCGTTCCGGGGCGACGTGCTGCACGGGGAGGGCGACCCGTACGAACAGGCCAAGGCGGCCTTCACTCACGCGCTGGAGGCGCTCGGACAGTTCGGGCTCGGCGTGGGATCCGTGATCCGCACCCGCCTCCATCTCGCCCACGCGCGGGACGTGGACGAGGCCTGCCGCGCGCACAAGGAGCTGTTCGACGCGGTCCGCCCGGTCACCACGCTGCTGGTGGTCGAGGGCTTCGTCGACTCGCGCGTACTGGTCTCAGTGGAACTCGAAGCATTCAGAGGAGCCGTGGAGTCATGACCCTGGCGGTCCGAGTCATCCCCTGCCTGGACGTGGACGGCGGCCGGGTCGTCAAGGGCGTCAACTTCCAGAACCTGCGCGACGCGGGCGACCCCGTCGAGATGGCCAAGGTGTACGACGCCGAGGGCGCCGACGAGCTGACGTTCCTGGACATCACCGCCTCCTCCGGCAACCGCGGGACCACCTACGACGTGGTCCGCCGCACCGCCGAGCAGGTGTTCATCCCGCTCACCGTGGGCGGCGGCGTGCGCACCGCCGAGGACGTCGACAAGCTGCTGCGGGCCGGCGCCGACAAGGTCGGCGTGAACACCGCCGCCATCGCCCGGCCCGACCTCATCCGTGAGATCGCCGAGCGGTTCGGCCGCCAGGTGCTCGTCCTCTCGGTCGACGCCCGGCGCACCGAGGGCGGGTCCTTCGAGGTCACCACGCACGGCGGCCGCCGCGGGACCGGCATCGACGCCGTGGAGTGGGCGCACCGCGCCGCCGAGCTGGGCGCGGGCGAGATCCTGCTCAACTCCATGGACGCCGACGGCACCAAGGACGGCTACGACCTGGAGATGATCGCCGCCGTGCGCAAGCACGTCACGATCCCCGTGATCGCCTCCGGCGGCGCCGGCCGGCTCGCCGACTTCCCGCCCGCGGTCGCCGCCGGCGCGGACGCGGTGCTGGCCGCCTCGGTGTTCCACTTCGGCGACCTGCGCATCGGCGAGGTCAAGCAGACCCTCAGGGACGCCGGCCACCCGGTGCGGTGAGCCTCAGCCGAGCGGCTGCGTGAGCTGGATCAGATTGCCGACCGTGTCGTCCAGCAGCGCGGTCAGCACCGGGCCCTGCCTCTCCGGCTCCCGGACGAAGTGGACGCCCTCCCCGCGCAGCCGCTCGAACTCCGCGCGGAGGTCGTCCACGGAGAACACGATCGCCGGCAGCCCCGCCTCGCGCACCGCACGGCGGTAGGGCCCCGCGATCGGCCCGTCGCCCGGCTCGAGCAGCAGCTCCAGATCCGGCTGGGCGCCCGCGCGCGCCCCCACGGTGACGAACGGCGCGCCGCCGCCCGGGTCCACATGGGTGCGGGTCTCGAAGCCGAGCACCCCGGTGTAGAAGGCGTGCGCCCTGGCCACGTCCTCCACGTACACACTCGTCATGGCGACCTTGATCACGAGCTGCGCCTTTCCGGAGCGGATCAGATGCCGAGCTGCTTGGTGGCGCGCAGCTCGGCGATCGCGTTCTCGTCGCCGTCCAGCTCGACCTTCGCGGCGCTCTGCCGGCCGTAGCCGAACATCACCAGCTCGGACGGCTCCCCGGTCACCGTCACCACCGGGGTCCCGCGACGCGCCACCGCCGTCTGCCCGTCCGGCCGGCGCAGCACCAGTCCGGTCGGCACCCCGCGGCCCAGCAGCCGGGCCGAACGCTCCAGCCGCGACCACAGGGCGTCCTGGAACACCGGGTCCAGCTCGCGCGGCGTCCAGTCCGGCTGCGCCCGGCGGACGTCCTCCGCGTGCACGTAGAACTCGATCACGTTCGACATCTCGTCGACCTGCTTGAGCGAGAAGGGGGAGAAGCGCGGCGGGCCGGTGCGGATCAGCCGGATCAGCTCGTCGTACGGCTTCGCCAGGAACTCCGCCGTCACCCGCTCCAGACGGGACGCCAGCTGCTTCACCAGGATGCCGCCCGCCGCGTCCGGACGGCGCTCGCGCACCACCACGTGCGCGGCCAGGTCCCGGGTGGTCCAGCCCTCGCAGAGGGTGGGCGCGTCCGGGCCCGCGGTCTCCAGCAGGTCGGCCAGGAGGAGGCGTTCACGCTTGGCATGGGTCGACATGCCAGCCAGCCTACGGCGGGCCGTCGCGTCCGGACAGTGGACGAGGGCGCGGACGCACCGGGCGCGCGCGGCACAATGGTCCCCATGACCAGCACGCCCGCCCGTCGCCCGGCCACCGCCCCTCAGGGAGGCGCTTCGCGCCACAGCGCTCCGCCCAGCCGCCTCGACCCGGAGATCGCCGCGCGCCTCAGGCGCACCCCCGACGGCCTCCTGCCCGCGATCGCCCAGCAGTACGACACCGGCGAGGTGCTGATGCTGGGCTGGATGGACGACGAGGCGCTGCACCGCACCCTCACCACCGGCCGCTGCACCTACTGGTCGCGCAGCCGCCAGGAGTACTGGGTCAAGGGCGACACCTCCGGGCACGTCCAGCGGGTGAAGTCGGTCGCGCTGGACTGCGACGCGGACACCGTGCTGGTGAAGGTCGACCAGGTGGGCGCCGCCTGCCACACCGGCGACCGCACCTGCTTCGACGCCGACGTGCTGCTGAAGGACGCCGGTACCGGCGTGCCCGCCGCGGATCAGTAGGGTCTGCCGCCATGGACCTCGAGACCTTCCGCAAGCTCGCCGCCGACCGCCGGGTCGTCCCGGTCACCCGCAAGCTGCTCGCCGACGGCGACACCCCGGTCGCGCTCTACCGCAAGCTCGCCGCCGAGCGCCCCGGCACCTTCCTGCTGGAGTCCGCGGAGAACGGGAGGTCCTGGTCCCGCTACTCCTTCGTCGGCGTGCGGTCGGCCGCCACCCTCACCGAGCGCGACGGGCAGGCCCACTGGGAGGGCGTCCCGCCCGTCGGCGTGCCCGTCGACGGCGACCCGCTCGCCGCGCTGCGCGCCACCCTGCAGACCCTGCACACCCCGCGCGACCTCGCCCAGGACCTCGGCCTGCCGCCCTTCACCGGCGGCATGGTCGGCTACCTCGGCTACGACATCGTGCGCCGCCTGGAGAAGATCGGCCCCGGCGAGCGGGACGACCTGAGGCTCCCCGAGCTGACCATGCTGCTCACCAGCGACCTCGCCGTCATGGACCACTGGGAGGGCTCCGTCTGGTTGATCGCCAACGCGATCAACCACAACGACCTGGAGACCGGCGTCGACGAGGCGTACGCGGACGCCGTGGCCCGTCTCGACGCCATGGAGGCCGACCTGGCCCGCCCGGTGGCCCAGCCCCCGGCCGTGCTGCCGCCCTCCGAACTGCCCGAGTACACCGCGCTGTGGGGCGGCCCCGACTTCCAGCAGGCCGTCGAGGACGTCAAGGAGCGCATCCGCGCGGGCGAGGCCTTCCAGGTCGTCCCCTCCCAGCGGTTCGAGACGCCCTGCACCGCGAGCGCCCTGGACGTCTACCGGGTGCTGCGGGCCACCAATCCGTCGCCGTACATGTACCTGTTCCGGTTCGACGGCTTCGACGTGGCCGGGTCGTCGCCCGAGGCGCTGGTGAAGGTCGAGGACGGGCAGGCGATGGTGCACCCCATTGCCGGCACCCGGCACCGCGGCGCCACCCCGCAGGAGGACCAGGCGCTCGCCGAGGAACTGCTCGCCGACCCCAAGGAGCGCGCCGAGCACCTGATGCTCGTCGACCTCGGCCGCAACGACCTCGGACGGGTCTGCGAACCCGGCTCCGTCGAGGTCGTGGACTTCATGTCGATCGAGCGCTACTCGCACGTGATGCACATCGTCTCCACGGTCACCGGGCGGGTCGCCGCCGGCCGCACCGCCTTCGACGTGCTCACCGCCTGCTTCCCGGCCGGCACCCTCTCCGGCGCCCCCAAGCCCCGCGCCCTGCGGATCATCGACGAGCTCGAGCCGTCCCGGCGCGGCCTGTACGGCGGCTGCGTCGGTTACCTCGACTTCGCCGGCGACTCCGACACGGCCATCGCCATCCGCACCGCCCTGCTGCGCGACGGCACCGCGTACGTGCAGGCCGGCGCGGGGATCGTGGCCGACTCCGACCCGGTCGCCGAGGACACCGAGTGCCGCAACAAGGCGGCCGCGGTGCTGCGCGCCGTCCACACCGCGAACCGGCTCGGTGACGGCTGACACAGCCCCCCGGATGCCGTGACCCCCGGGGTCCGCGCGATAGTGGAGGACGTGACTGCCGTACCCAGCCCCCGTTCCGAGCCCGCCGGCCCCTCCCGGACCGGCCGCACGAGCCTCGCCGCCGCCCTGCTGAGCGGCGCCCTCGGCGCGGCCGTGGCCCTGCTCGCCACCCGGCAGCAGTGGTCGGAGGGCACCGCGACGGTGGCCGGCGGCGCGTTCCCGCTGACCGCCAAGGGCAGCGACGTGACCGGCGTGCCCGCCGCGCTGGCCGTCGTCGGGCTCGCCGCCCTGGTCGCCGTCTTCGCCGTGCGCCGGGCCGGCCGCCTCGCCGTCGCCGCGGTGCTCGCCCTCTCCGGGGCCGGCACCGTCGCCGCCGCGCTGCTCGGGGCGTCCGACTCCACCGCCCTCGACGAGAAGGCCGCGCAGGCGTCCGGCGACGCGTCCGCGACCGTCGGCGCCCTCTCCCACACCGCCTGGCCGTACGTGGCCGCCGTCGGCGGGCTGCTGCTGCTGGTCGCCGGACTGCTCGCGCTGCGGTACGGGCGCCTGTGGCCCGCCATGTCCGGCCGCTACGAACGCAACGGAGCCCCCCGCCCGCGCCGGGCGGCCGCCCCCGCCGACCCGGACCGCCCCGAGGAGCTCTGGAAGGCCCTCGACCGGGGCGAGGACCCCACCGGCGCCTGAGCCGGCCGACCCGCCCACGGCCGACCCCGGCGCACGGCGGCCCGGCGTGTGCGGGACAATGGGGACGAGCGTCCAGCTCACCCACGCACACGGCAACGAGGAGCAAGCAATGGCGGGCAGCAGCCACGGTCACACCCCGGCCGCCTGGACCGGTGTCATCATCGCCTTCATCGGTTTCTGCGCCGCGGGCGCGTTCATGGTGATGGACCAGCCCGTGGGCTTCTGGGCCGGCATGGGCGTCGTCCTCCTCGGCGGCGTGGTCGGCGCCGTCATGCGCTCGATGGGGCTGGGCCAGCCGAAGAGCGACCACCCGGTGCACGAGACCACCGGCGACCGCCGGCCGGCCGGCGCCCAGGGCTGAGCCCCGCGGACCACTCCGCACGGGGGCGGCATCCGGCCGTGAGCCGGAGCCGCCCCCGCGGCGCGTCCGGGGGACAATGCCTCCCGTGAACGCCCCGAGCCCCCACGCGGTCCCCGGCCGGGCGGCCCGGCTGGCCGCCCCCGCCGGCCTGCTCGCCGCCGTGACCGCGGCCTTCGCCTACGTCGCCGCCGTCGACCCCAACGAGCCCGGCCACTACCCGGTCTGCCCGCTGCTGGGCCTCACCGGCCTGTACTGTCCCGGCTGCGGCGGGCTGCGCAGCGCCCACGCCGTCGCCCACGGCGACCTGCCGGCCGCCCTCCAGGCCAACGCCCCCGCCGTCCTCGGCTACGCGGCCTTCGCCGTGCTGTGGACCGTCTGGGCGGTCCGCGCGGCGCGCGGCCGGCCCTTCCGCCTCGACCCGCCGCCCGCGGTGCTGTGGACGGTGGGCGGGCTGCTGCTCGCCTTCACGGTGATCCGGAACACGCCGTTCGGCGGCTGGCTGCACCCGTGAACGAGTGGTGATCGTCCAGGTGCTGGACGTCGCCTCGACCGGATGCGGGCCATTCGACCTGCTCCGGATACCATCGCAGGGACCAGCCAAGCCCGACCGTCAGGAAGGGGGCCGCTCGCGTGAGTGTGCTCGACGAGATCATCGACGGAGTCCGTGCCGACCTGGCGGAGCGGCAGGCGCGCGTCAGCCTCGACGAGCTCAAGGAGCGCGCGGCCAAGGCCCCCGCCGCCAAGGACGGCGTGGCCGCCCTGCGCGGTGACGGCGTCAAGGTGATCTGCGAGGTGAAGCGCTCCAGCCCCTCCAAGGGCGCGCTGGCCGCGATCGCCGACCCGGCGGCACTCGCCGCCGACTACGAGGCGGGCGGCGCCTCCGTCATCTCCGTCCTCACCGAGCAGCGCCGCTTCGGCGGTTCGCTGGCCGACCTGGAGGCCGTCCGTGCCCGGGTGGACATCCCCGTGCTGCGCAAGGACTTCATCGTCACGTCGTACCAGCTCTGGGAGGCCCGCGCGTACGGCGCCGACCTGGCGCTGCTGATCGTGGCCGCCCTGGAGCAGTCCGCCCTGGAGTCGCTGATCGAGCGCGCCGAGTCCATCGGCCTCACCCCGCTGGTCGAGGTGCACGACGAGGACGAGGTGGAGCGGGCGGTCGACGCCGGCGCCAAGGTCATCGGCGTCAACGCGCGCAACCTCAAGACCCTCGAGGTCGACCGCGGCACCTTCGAGCGGGTGGCCCCCGAGATCCCGGCCCACCTCGTGAGGGTCGCCGAGTCCGGCGTGCGCGGCCCGCACGACCTGATCGCCTACGCCAACGCCGGGGCCGACGCCGTCCTGGTCGGCGAGTCCCTGGTGACCGGCAAGGACCCGAAGACGGCGGTCGCCGACCTGGTCGCCGCGGGCGAGCACCCGGCCCTGCGCCACGGCCGCTGAGACCCCGTCAGGCCGACCCCCGATGACGCTTCCCCGACTCGCACGTGGCTGCCGGCCCCGCGGCTGCCGTGCCCCCGCCCGCCGGGTGCACGGCCGCAGGGTCCGCTACGTCATCGGCGACGAACCGGGCCAGGTGAACGGGCGGCGATGGCGACGCGCCCCTTAGGGGCGCGGGGCTCCACCGACATGCGGCTCCGCCACGCGGGCGCGAGCGACCACGCACGGCCCGCAGTGGCCGGCCCACCCCACGCCCCACGGCGACACGTGCCCAGAACACACTCACCGTGAGGTACACGCATGCCCAGCACCTTCTTCATCCCCGACCCGGAGGGCCGGGTCCCCTCCCCGGAGGGCTACTTCGGCGCCTTCGGCGGCAAGTTCATCCCCGAGGCCCTCGTCGCGGCGGTCGACGAGGTCGCCGTCGCGTACGACAAGGCCAAGGCCGACCCCGAGTTCGCCCGGGAACTCGACGACCTCCTGGCCCACTACACCGGCCGCCCCAGCGCCCTCACCGAGGTCCCCCGTTTCGCCGAGCACGCCGGCGGAGCCCGGATCTTCCTCAAGCGCGAGGACCTGAACCACACCGGCTCACACAAGATCAACAACGTGCTCGGCCAGGCCCTGCTCACCAAGCGCATGGGCAAGACCCGCGTCATCGCCGAGACCGGCGCCGGACAGCACGGCGTGGCCACCGCCACCGCCTGCGCCCTGTTCGGCCTCGAGTGCACGATCTACATGGGCGAGATCGACACGCAGCGCCAGGCTCTCAACGTGGCCCGGATGCGCATGCTCGGCGCCGAGGTCGTCGCCGTGAAGTCCGGCAGCCGCACGCTCAAGGACGCCATCAACGAGGCGTTCCGCGACTGGGTCGCCAACGTCGACCGCACCCACTACCTGTTCGGCACCGTCGCCGGACCGCACCCCTTCCCGGCGATGGTCCGCGACTTCCACCGCGTCATCGGCGTCGAGGCCCGCCGCCAGCTGCTGGAGCGCGCCGGACGCCTGCCCGACGCCGCGGTCGCCTGCGTCGGCGGCGGCTCCAACGCCATCGGCCTGTTCCACGCGTTCCTCCCCGACGAGAGCGTCCGCCTGATCGGCTGCGAGCCCGCCGGACACGGCATCGAGACCGGCGAGCACGCCGCCACCCTCACCGCGGGCGAGCCCGGCATCCTGCACGGCTCCCGCTCCTACGTCCTCCAGGACGACGAGGGCCAGATCACCGAGCCGTACTCGATCTCCGCCGGCCTGGACTACCCGGGCATCGGCCCCGAGCACGCCCACCTCAAGGACAGCGGCCGCGGCGAGTACCGCGCGGTCACCGACGACGCCGCCATGCAGGCCCTGCGCCTGCTGTCGCGCACCGAGGGGATCATCCCGGCCATCGAGTCCGCGCACGCCCTGGCCGGCGCCCTGGAGGTCGGCAGGGAACTGGGCGAGGACGGGCTGATCGTCGTCAACCTCTCCGGACGCGGCGACAAGGACATGGACACCGCGGCCCGCTACTTCGGGCTGTACGACACGGACGCCGAGGTCGACGAGAACGCCTCCGGCACCGCCGAGATCGAGGGGGACGCCAAGTGAGCGGGAACGTGCGGCTGCTGAGCGACACCCTCGCCGCGGCGAAGGCGGAGGGCCGCGCCGCCCTCATCGCCTACCTCCCCGCCGGGTTCCCGACCGTGGACGGCGGCATCGAGGCGGTCAAGGCGGCCCTGGAGGGCGGCGCCGACGTCGTCGAGGTGGGGCTGCCGCACAGCGACCCCGTCCTGGACGGCCCGGTCATCCAGACCGCCGACGACATCGCCCTGCGCGGCGGAGTGCGCATCGCCGACGTGATGCGCACGGTGCGCGAGGCCCACGCGGCCACGGGCGCGCCGATCCTCGTCATGACGTACTGGAACCCCGTCGACCGCTACGGCGTGGAGCGGTTCACCGCCGAGCTGGCGGAGGCCGGGGGCGCCGGGTGCATCCTGCCCGACCTGCCGGTCCAGGAGTCCGCGCTGTGGCGGGAGCACGCCGACAAGCACGGGCTCGCCACGGTCTTCGTGGTCGCGCCCAGCAGCAAGGACGAGCGGCTCGCCGAGATCACCGCGGCCGGCAGCGGCTTCGTCTACGCCGCCTCCCTCATGGGCGTCACCGGCACCCGTGAGTCGGTCAGCTCGCAGGCCGAGGACCTGGTGCGGCGCACCCGCGCCACCACCGGCACCCCCGTGTGCGTCGGACTCGGCGTCTCCACCCCCGCGCAGGCCGCGGAGGTCGCCCGGTTCGCCGACGGGGTGATCGTCGGCTCCGCCTTCGTCAAGCGGATGCTGGACGCGCCCGACGACGCGGCGGGCGTCGAGGCGGTCCGCGCCCTCGCCGGGGACCTGGCCCAGGGAGTGCGCGGGCAGGTGTGACCTCACCGGCCGGCGGGCCGTCGGGGTCCCTCGTACGGGTGGACCTGGGACCGGGGAGGCGCTGGGCGCCTCCCCGGTTCGTTCTGCGGGGTGTGAGCGAGAAGAACCGTGAGGGAAAGCGCACCGCCCGGGAGCGGCTGGCGGTCGAGCGCGAGAAGCAGAAGGCGGCGGAGAAGCGGCGCCGCACCCTGATCGTGGGTGCGAGCGTGGTCTGCGTCCTGGGGCTCGCGGCGGTGATCGGCGTCGTCGCGGCCAACGCGGGCGGGGACGACGAGAGCAAGGCGTCCGGCCCGGTCGTGGCGCCGTCGGGGGCCCAGGGCGAGGACGGCCTGGCCGTCCCGGTCGGGGAGGAGGACGCCAGGGCCACCCTCACGGTGTGGGAGGACTTCCGCTGCCCCGCCTGCAAGTCCTTCGAGCAGACCTACCGCTCGACGCTGAACGAGCTGACCGAGGCCGGCCGGCTGAAGGTCGAGTACCACCTGGTCACGCTGATCGACGGCGGCCTCGGCGGCAGCGGCTCGCTGAACGCGGCCAACGCCGCCGCGTGCGCCCAGGACGCGGGGAAGTTCGCCGCGTACCACGACGTGCTGTTCGACAACCAGCCGGCGGAGACCGACGACGCCTTCTCCGACGACGCCAAGCTGCTCGACCTGGCGAGCAAGGTCGACGGGCTCGACACCCCCGAGTTCCGCGCCTGCGTCGAGGACGGCACGCACGACAGCTGGGTGGTCAAGTCCAACGAGGCCTTCCAGAAGGGCGGCTTCAGCGGCACCCCGACGGTGCTGTTCGAGGGCGAGAACATCTACCAGGACCGTTCCATGACGCCCGAGAAGCTCAAGCAGATGGTCGAGGAGGCCGGCAAGTCCTAGGGGGCGCGGTCCCCGAGGGCCTGTTATGGAGCCGTAGCCGGGCTGCCTGCCGTGCGGGCGGCCCGGCACGGTAGCGTCGGTCCTGCCATGGAACTTGCCTACATTCCCAGCCCGTCGAGCGGGGTGCTGTACCTCGGCCCCGTCCCGCTGCGCGGCTACGCGTTCTGCATCATCATCGGCGTCTTCGTTGCCGTCTGGCTCGGCAACAAGCGCTGGATCGCCCGGGGCGGGCGGGCCGGCACGGTCGCGGACATCGCCGTCTGGGCCGTGCCGTTCGGTCTGGTCGGCGGCCGGCTCTACCACGTGATCACGGACTACCAGCTGTACTTCAGCGAGGGCCGTGACTGGGTGGACGCCTTCAAGATCTGGGAGGGCGGCCTCGGCATCTGGGGCGCCATCGCCCTGGGCGCGCTCGGCGCGTGGATCGGCTGCCGCCGCCGCGGCATCCCGCTGCCCGCCTACGCCGACGCCATCGCCCCCGGCATCGCCCTCGCGCAGGCCATCGGCCGCTGGGGCAACTGGTTCAACCAGGAGCTGTACGGGAAGGCCACCGACCTGCCGTGGGCGGTGGAGATCACCTCCTCCTCCGACGGCCGGATGCCGGGCACCTACCACCCGACGTTCCTCTACGAGTCGCTGTGGTGCATCGGCGTGGCGCTGCTGGTGATCTGGGCCGACCGGCGCTTCACGCTCGGCCACGGCCGCGCCTTCGCCCTGTACGTCGCCGGGTACTGCGCGGGCCGGTTCTGGATCGAGTACATGCGCGTCGACGAGGCGCACCACATCCTCGGCCTGCGGCTGAACAACTGGACGGCGATCCTGGTCTTCCTGCTGGCGGTGCTGTACATCGTGCTGTCCGCGCGGAAGCGCCCGGGGCGGGAGGCCGTGGTCGAGCCCGGCGCCGACGGACCCGCGGACGGGGAGAAGAAGGCCGACGGCGACGCGACCGGGAAGGCGGACGCCCCCGACGAGGACGCGAAGGCGGACGACACCACGGACACCGGCGACTCCGGCGATTCCGAGGAGTCCGAGAAGTCCGGGGACGGGGCCGGGCCGGCCAGGAAGGGCTGACCGCCCGCCGTACGCGTGCCGAGGGCGCCCGGGGACACCCCGGGCGCCCTCGCCGCTGCCGGCCGGCTCACCGTTTGTGCGCCAGCGCCAGTGTCCGGTGCGCCGCCGTCACCACCGCCGCGTCCACGAACGTGCCGTCGGGCAGGGCCTGCGCGCCCTGGGTGGCGGCCGCCGCCTTGAGGACCGTCTCCGCCTGCTCGATCTCCCGCTCCGTGGGCAGGTAGGCCCGCTCGATGACCGGGAGCTGACGCGGATGGATCGCCGCCCTGCCCAGGAAGCCCAGGGCACGCCCGCGGACGCAGGACGCCTCCAGACCCTCCAGGTCACGGATGTCGGGGTGCACGGACTGGGCGGGCGGACCCAGCCCCGCCGCGCGCGCCGCGACCACCACCCGGGCCCGGCACCAGTCGAGCCCGGCGTCCTCGCGCACCCCCAGGTCGGCCCGCAGGTCCGCCTCGCCCAGCGTGATGCCGCGCAGCGCCGGGTGCGCGGTGGCCACGGCGTGGGCGTGCTCGATGCCGAGGGCGGTCTCCAGCAGCGCGTACAGGGGCGGGGGACCGCCGCGCGCGGAGACGGCCCCGCGCGCCGCCCGCACCACGTCGGACGGGGAGGACACCTTCGGCAGCCGCAGCCCCGACAGGCCCGGCGCCGGGGCCAGCGCCGCCAGGTCGGCCTGTCCCCAGGGGCCGGTGAGGGCGTTGACGCGGACGTGCACCGGCACCGGCTGCGGGTCGCGCAGCAGCTCGGCGGTGGCCGCGCGGGCGTACGTCTTCCGCTCCGGCGCGACCGCGTCCTCCAGGTCGACCACCACCACGTCCGCCCCGGAGACCAGCGCCTTCGCCACCACGCCGGGGCGGTCGCCGGGGGCGTACAGCCAGGTCAGCGGGGGGCCCTTCACAGCGCGCCCTCCGCCCGCAGCTCCGCCAGGTCGGCCGGGGTGAGGCCCAGCCCGGTCAGCACCTCCTCGGTGTCCGCGCCGTGCGGGCGGCCCGCCCAGCGGACCGCCCCCGGGGTGTCGGAGAGCCGGAACAGCACGTTCTGCATGCGCAGCGGGCCCAGTTCCGGGTCGTCGACCGTGGTGATCGTGCCGAGCGCCTGGTACTGCGGGTCCGCCATGACGTCCCGTACGTCCTGGACCGGGGCGACGGCCGCCTCCGCCTTCTCGAACGCGGCCAGCACGTCGGCGCGGGTGTGCCGGGCGATCCAGCCGCCGACCGCCTCGTCCAGCACGTCCGCGTGCCGGGCCCGGCCCTCGCCGGTGGCGAACCAGGGCGCGTCGATCAGGTCGGGGCGCCCCACGAGCACCATCACCCGCTCGGCGATCGACTGGGCCGAGGTGGAGACGGCGACCCAGGTGCCGTCGGCGGTGAGGTAGGTGCCGCGCGGGGCGTTGTTCTGCGACCGGTTGCCGGTGCGCGGCTGGACGTGCCCGAGCTGGTCGTACCAGGTGGGATGGGGGCCGAGGACGGCCAGGATCGGCTCGATCAGCGCCGTGTCCACCACCTGCCCCTGGCCCGTGCGGTCGCGGGCCGCGAGCGCGGTCATGATCGCGTACGCCGTGGTGAGGCCCGCGACGGAGTCCGCGAGGCCGAACGGCGGCAGGGTCGGCGGCGCGTCCGGTTCGCCGGTGAGCGCGGCGAAACCGCTCATCGCCTCGGCGAGGGTCCCGAACCCCGGCCGGTGCGCGTACGGGCCGAACTGGCCGAAGCCGGTGACCCGCGCCAGCACCAGCCGGGGGTTGACCGCGGACAGCTCGGGCCAGCCCAGGTCCCACTTCTCCAGGGTGCCGGGGCGGAAGTTCTCCACGACCACGTCGGCGGTGGCCGCCAGGCGCAGCAGGGTGGCCCGGCCGCCCGGCGTGGACAGGTCGAGGGTGACGGTGCGCTTGTTGCGGCCGAGGACCTTCCACCACAGGCCGACGCCGTCCCTGGACGGCCCGTGGCCGCGTGAGGGGTCGGGGCGCCTCGGGTGCTCGACCTTGACGACGTCGGCGCCGAAGTCGCCGAGCAGGGTGGCCGCGAGGGGGCCGGCGAAGAGGGTGGCGAGGTCCAGGACGCGCAGGCCGGTCAGCGGGGGAGCGGCGGGGGCGGCGGTGGCCGGGTCGGGGGGTGTCATGGGCGGGACGCCTCCAGGTGGGTGAGACGGGCCAGGGAGTCGAAGCCGGCGCCGTCGAAGTCGCCGACGGAGGTGGCCAGGCGGTTCTTCAGCGGGGCCGTCCAGCGCTCGGGGAGCGCGCGGGGCGAGCCGGCGAGCAGTCCGGCGACGCTGCCGGCGGCGGCGCCGACCGAGTCGGTGTCCCAGCCGCCGGACACCGCGCGGCAGATCGAGGCGGTGAAGTCCCCGTCGGCGTGGGTGAGCGCGGCGGCCAGCAGGGCGGTGTTGGGGACGGCGTGCACCCAGTGGTGGGCGGCGCCGTGCGTCTCGTGCAGCAGGTCGGCCACGGTGTCGAAGTCGCCGTGATCGCGGGCCAGCCGCACGGCGTCGCGGACGGCCCGTGCGAGCCGGGAGCGGGGCGGGACGACGGTGAGCCCGGTGCGCAGACAGGTGTGCACGTCACGCTCGCCGCCGGCCGCGGCGGCGATGACGGCGGCGGTGAACATGGCCGCGTAGACGCCGTTGGCGGTGTGGGTGAGGACGGCGTCCCGGTACGCCTGCTCGGCCGCGGCGCCCGGGTCGCCGGGGTTGGTCCAGCCGTGCGCGTCGGCGCGGATCAGGGCGCCGATCCACTCGCGGAACGGGTTGTGGTGGCGGGCGGTCAGCGGCGGTTCGAGCCCGCAGAGGAGGTTGCGGTAGGCGACGCGCTCGGCGGTGAAGGTGCGGCCGGCGGGCAGCTCGTCGAGCCAGACGCGGGCCACGTCGCCGGTGGTGAAGCGGCGGCCGTGGCGGCGCAGCACCAGCAGGGCGAGCAGCGGGTAGTTCAGGTCGTCGTCCTCGGGCATGCCGTCGATGTTCTCGGCGAGCGAGGTGGCCGCCGAGCGCCGGTTCCAGGGATGCCGGTCCAGCAGCTCGGCGGGGACGCCCCGGGCGGTGAACCAGCCGTTCAGCGGCCAGTTGCCGGCGGCGCGGGCGAGGTCCCGGATGGCGGTCAGGGGCAGCTTCTCCACCGGCTTGCCCAGCAGGCAGCCGGCCGCCCGGCCGAGCCAGGCCGCCTCCAGCCGCGCCTCGGACACCGGCCCGTCCCAGGCCGCCGGGGCGCCGGGGGAGAGGGGCCACTCGGGGCACAGCGCCCGGATCGCGGCGAAGTCGGAGGGCTCGTCGTCAGCGAGGGCGCTGGGCAGCTCGGCCAGTTCGTCCAGCAGGTCGCCGGCCAGCAGGCGCAGGGAACGGGAGGCCGGGCGGGGGGAGGCGCCGGCGGTGAGCGGGGCCGGGGGACCGCCCGCCGCGTGCCAGCGGGCGGCGACCGCCGACGCCTCCCGGCCGTCCAGCGCGGCCTGGCGCAGCTCGTGCCCGACGAGGTCCTCCGGCTGCACCCAGGTCAGCCGGAGCATCCGGCGCCTCCCAGCCGCGCGAACGCCCGCTCGTGGGCGCGGCGGCGCTCCACGTCCCGGGCGAAGACCTCGCGGGCCACCGCGGTGAGCGTGGCGGCCGGCTCCCACAGGTCGAGCCGGCTGGCCTCCGCCACGGTCTTCGCCCACTCCTCGGGCACCGGGGAGCCGAGCGCGCCGGTCACCGCCCCGGCCATCGTGGCGATGGAGTCGCAGTCGCGGCCGTAGTTGACCGCGCCCAGCACCGCGTGCCGGAAGTCGCCGCGGGCCACCAGCACCATGCCGAGCGCGACAGGCAGCTCCTCGATCGCGTGCAGCCGGGAGGGGCGCCGGGCGCCCAGCGACGGGGAGCGGTAGTCGGGACCCACGGTGTCGTACGGGGCGACCGCCTCGCGCAGCGGACGCAGCGCCGACTCGGCGTCGGTGTGCCGGGACGCCTCCGCGCAGACCTTCTCGATCGCCTCCCGGGTGCCGTCCTTGGCCAGGGACAGACACGCGGTGACGACCGACTCCGGGGTCGCGCCCGGCGCGCAGGCCGCCGCCACGGCCGCCGCGAACACCCCGGCGGCCTCCCTGCCGTACGACGACTGGTGGGCGCCCGCGACGTCCAGGGCCTCGGCGTAGGCGGCGGCCGGGTGGGCGGCGTTGACCAGGCCGACCGGGGCCATGTACATCGCGGCACCGCAGTTGACGATGTTGCCCACGCCCGCCTCGCGCGGGTCGACGTGCCCGTAGTGCAGGCGTGCCACCAGCCACTTCTCCGCGAGGAAGATCCGGTGCAGCGGGATCGCCTCCGCCTCCAGCTCCGGGATCCAGCGCGGGTTCGTCATCAGGTCGGGGACCAGGTGCTCGGCGATCGCGTAGGCGTCCAGGTGGTCGCGGACCCGCGCGTACACCCGGACCAGCGCGTGGGTCATCAGGGTGTCGTCGGTGACGTGCCCGTCGCCCTTGTGGTACGGCGCGACCGGCCGGGCGGTGCGCCAGTCGTCGCCGTGCCAGGGACCCACGACGCCGCGGACGCGGCCGCCGTGGCGCTCGGCGATCTGCTCGGGGGAGTACCCCTCGACCGGGCCGCCGAGGGCGTCGCCGACGGCCGCCCCCACCAGCGCCCCGGTGATCCGTTCCTCCAGGGACGCTGCGCTTTCCGTGCTTTCGGTGGACTCGTGTGTCATGCCGGGATCATCCTCCGGGTGCGGTCGGTCGGGCGGCTTCCAGCAGCTCGGCGAGTTCCACCAGGTCCGTCCCGGTGAGCCGGGGGAGCACGCAGCCGGACAGGGTGCGGCAGCTCTCCCGCCAGGACGCGGGGATCGCGGCGCTCCCGCCCAGCGCGCCGGTGAGGGCGCCGGCCAGCGCCGGGGCGGAGTCCGCCACCCGGGACAGACAGGCCGCCGCCGGGACCGCCTCCGCGATCCGGCCGCGGGCGGCGGTGGTCAGGGCGAGGGCGACGGGGACGGTCTCGGCGGCGGCGACGCCGTAGCTGTAGACGTGGTCGACGATCTGGTGCTCCAGCGGCGGCACCAGGGCGAAGGCGCTGCCGGCGTCCGCCGCGAGCGCCAGGGCGTGCCGGGCGTTGCGGCCGATCTCGGTGTCCTCGGGCAGTTCGGCGCAGGCGGCGGCCGCGCAGGCGTCCGGGTCCGCCCCGGACAGGGCGAGGGACACGGCGGCGGCCATGGCGCGGGCGCCGTGCACGCCGTCGCCGTCCTGGGTGTAGCGGGCGTCGAACTCGGCGAGGTCGGCGGCGGCGCGGGGGTCGCCCGGGTGGGCCACGGCCAGCACGCAGGCCCGGACGCAGGCCGCGTCGTCGAAGTAGTGCGGGTTGTCGTGGCCGGAGGCGGGCGGGCGCAGCCCGGTGGCGAGGTTGCCGAGGCCGGCGCGCACGGAGATGCGGGCGCGCAGCGGCAGCACGGCGGACTCGGTCTCGGGGGCCCGCTCGGTGGCGGCGGCGACCTCGGCCGCGACCGCGTTCCAGGTGAGGTCGATGGCGGCGCGGGTGCGGCGCTCCCGGCTCAGCTCGCCGAGCACGGTGTCGTCGCCCGCGCGCAGCACCGCCTCGGCGGCGAACGCGGCCCACTCGGCGTCGTCGGAGGGGCCGAGCCGGAGCGGCTCGGGGGGCTGGTTCAGGGCGATGGGGACGGGGAGCGTGGTGGTGGCGTTCTGCTCGGCGAAGGTGTCCAGCTCGCGGGTGAGGCGCCGGGTCCACTCGGGCATGCGGGCGGCGCGGTGCCGGGCGGCGGGCCAGCCGGCCGCGTCCCCGGCGGCGAGTCCGAGGAGCAGGCCCTCGACGGCCGCGCGGGACGGGCGGGGAGCGGGCGCGGCGGGGGTTCGCGGCGCGGGGGCCGCGTCGTCCCGGCCGGGTCCGGGGGCGAGCGTGTCGTCGGTGGTCGGGGCGGGGGTGGTGGAGGTCATGTGGGGGTCTCCGGGGTCAGCAGGTCCGCGATGTCGAGGACGTGGTGGCCCGCCATGGCGGGCAGGCAGGTGCCGCGGGCCGGGGCGATGGCCGCGGCCCAGTGCTCGGGGACGGCGGCGACGCCCTGGGTCGCCCCCGCCAGCGCGCCCGCCACCGCCGCCGTGGTGTCGGCGTCGCGGCCCATGTTCACGGCGGTCAGCACCGCGTGGGCGAAGTCGCCGTCGGCCGCCGCGTACGCGCCGAAGGCCAGGGCCACCGCCTCCGGAGCGAGGTCGGTCCAGGGGTAGCCGCCGACCACCACCGCGGCGCGGACCGCGCGCTCGCCGCGGTGGGCGGCGGTCACCGCGCGGCGCAGCGAGCGGGCGGTCCAGGAGTCGTCCGGCACCACCGCCAGCGCCGAGGCCACGACCGTGACCACCGGCGCCCCGGCCATGGCCGCCGCGACGCCGGCCGCCACCGCCTGCCCGCCGTAGATGCCCTCCCCGTCGTGGCTGACCGAGCCGTCGACCGCCGCGAGCCGGGCCGCCTCGTCGGGACGCCCGGCCGCGTGGACGCCGTACGGCGCCGCCCGCATCGCCAGGCCGTCGCTCCAGGCGTGCCGGTGCTGGGCGGAGATGGGCGCGGCCAGCCCCCGGCGCAGGTTCTCCAGCGTGCCGCGCTCGCTGAAGCCGGCGCCGCGGAAGGGGCCCTCGGCGCGGTCCGCGATCCACTCGTGCCAGGCCGCCTCCACGTGCGCGGGGGTGAGCGCGGAGCCGTGCCGGGCGGCCAGCAGACCGGAGAAGATCGCGTACTCGGTGTCGTCCGTGCCGGCCGGGGGATCGCTCACGTAGCCCGTGATGCGGCCCCATTTCGCGCGGATCTCGGAGGGCTTCATGTTCTCGGCGGGGGCGCCCAGCGCGTCGCCGACGGCCAGGCCGAGCAGCGCGCCGCGGGCCCGTTCGCGGAGCCCCGGGGCGTCCCCGGGCGCGGGCGCCGAGGGGATGCGGGCGGTCGATGCCATACGCGGCCTTCCTCTCAGGCGCGCCCCGCGGGGCGCGGGCCCTTTGCGGAACTGTCCCCGGTGCCGTGTCCGCCGCAGCCTCGGGCGCCGGAGCGTCACCCGGACGACATCCGCGGGGCCGTTCGCGCGGGCGGGGGCGGAGGACGAAACCGCTGGTTAGCCCAGCCTTTCCTTGCTGGCAGGGGGGTCCGCCGAGGCGTAGACTGGGTGACGTCAAAAGTTAGAACCAGTCCAAAACAGAGTCCGCATCACGTGCGAGCCGGCGCCCGGACGAGGGCGCCCGAGGAAGTCCAGGGGGACCCGGCATGGCCATCATCGAGACCGAGGCGACGCTCCACGAGGCGCACCGCGACAACCACACCCACCGCGACGTGAACGGCGGATGGCTGCGCCCCGCGGTGTTCGGCGCCATGGACGGACTGGTCTCCAACCTCGCCCTGATGGCCGGCGTCGCCGGCGGATCCGCCGGCCAGCAGACCGTCGTCCTCAGCGGCCTCGCCGGACTGGCCGCCGGCGCCTTCTCCATGGCGGCCGGCGAGTACACCTCCGTCGCCTCCCAGCGCGAGCTGGTCGAGGCCGAGCTGGACGTCGAGCGCCGCGAGCTGCGCAAGCACCCCGAGGACGAGGAGGCCGAGCTGGCCGCCCTCTACCGGGCCCGCGGGGTCGAGCCCGGCCTGGCGCGCGAGGTGGCCCGGCAGCTCTCCCGCGACCCCGAGCAGGCGCTGGAGATACACGCCCGCGAGGAGCTGGGCGTCGACCCCGGCGACCTGCCCTCCCCGGCCGTCGCCGCCGTGTCCAGCTTCGGCTCCTTCGCGCTGGGCGCGCTGCTGCCGGTGCTGCCGTACCTGCTCGGCGCGAGCAGCCTGTGGCCGGCCGTGCTGGTCGCGCTGCTCGGACTGTTCCTGTGCGGGGCCGTGGTGGCGAAGGTCACGGCCCGCTCCTGGTGGTACAGCGGCCTGCGGCAGCTCGCCCTCGGCGGCGCGGCGGCCGGCGTGACGTACGCCCTCGGGTCACTTTTCGGCACCGCCGTGGGATGACCTCTTGCGTCCATGCGGAGCATCGCATAAACAATCATTACTCGCTGGTTTCGACCGTGTGACCGATGGGCATGAGCCGTAAGCGCTGCAGGCGACGAGGCCGACGGCGTGCCCGGCGGAGGGGCGAAGAGGCCTCTTCCCGCCATCTGACCGACGGGCACCGATCTGCCCCTCGCGGTCCCCCGCACCTTTCGTCGACAGACGCGCCATCCCGTCGCGACCGGGTCGATGTCCGCATGATGGAACGGAACATCCCGGTGTCCGAGAGTCGACCCATCATGTAACCTGCACGAAATTTCGCTCCACGCAGAGGGCCAACGTCGTCCCTCGGCACACCCACATGCCAGACGACGACGGGAGAGCCGATGCGTACGCCGCGCCAGCCGTCCCAGCATTCCTCGAAGGACCGCACGAGCTGGTCGTTCATGGATGCCCGCCCTGCCGCGCAGGGCATGTACGACCCCCGCGACGAGCACGACGCCTGCGGCGTCGGCTTCGTCGCCACCCTCACCGGCGAGGCGTCCCACACGCTGGTCGAGCAGGCCCTCACCGTGCTGCGCAACCTCGAGCACCGCGGCGCCACCGGCTCCGAGCCGGACTCCGGCGACGGCGCGGGCATCCTCTCCCAGATCCCGGACGCCTTCTTCCGCGAGGTGACCGGATTCGAGCTGCCCGGGGCGGGCGGTTACGCCGTCGGCACCGCCTTCCTCCCCGAGGACGGCACCGACGAGGCCGTCGCCCGCATCGAGGAGATCGCCGCCGCCGAGGAGCTCACCGTGCTCGGCTGGCGCGAGGTGCCGGTCGCGCCCCAGCTGCTCGGCGCCACCGCCCGCTCGACCATGCCGGTCTTCCGCCAGCTCTTCGTCACCGACGGGCGGAGCCAGGGCATCGACCTGGACCGCAAGGCGTTCGTGCTGCGCAAGCGCGCCGAGCGCGAGGCGGGCGTCTACTTCCCGTCGCTGTCCGCGCGGACCCTCGTCTACAAGGGCATGCTGACCACCGGCCAGCTCGAGCCCTTCTTCCCGGACCTGTCCGACCGCCGCTTCGGCTCCGCGATCGCGCTGGTCCACTCCCGGTTCTCCACCAACACCTTCCCGTCGTGGCCGCTCGCGCACCCGTACCGCTTCGTCGCGCACAACGGTGAGATCAACACCGTCAAGGGCAACCGCAACTGGATGCGCGCCCGCGAGTCCCAGCTGATGTCGGACCTGTTCGGCAGGGAGAAGGACCTCGAGCGGATCTTCCCGGTCTGCACCCCCGACGCCTCCGACTCGGCATCCTTCGACGAGGTGCTGGAGCTGCTGCACCTCGGGGGGCGTTCGCTGCCGCACTCGGTGCTGATGATGATCCCGGAGGCGTGGGAGAACCACGGCTCCATGGACCCGGCCCGGCGCGCCTTCTACCAGTACCACTCCACGATGATGGAGCCCTGGGACGGCCCGGCCTGCGTCACCTTCACCGACGGCACCCAGGTCGGCGCCGTGCTCGACCGCAACGGCCTGCGTCCCGGCCGCTACTGGGTCACCGACGACGGCCTGGTCGTCCTCGGCTCCGAGGTCGGCGTGCTCGACATCGACCCGGCCAGGGTGGTCCGCAAGGGCCGCCTCCAGCCCGGCCGCATGTTCCTCGTGGACACCGCCGAGCACCGCATCATCGAGGACGACGAGATCAAGGCCGCCCTCGCCGCCGAACACCCCTACGCGGAGTGGCTCGAGGCCGGCGAGATCGAGCTGTCCGACCTGCCCGAGCGCGAGCACATCGTGCACACCCACGCCTCGGTCACCCGCCGCCAGCAGACCTTCGGCTACACCGAGGAGGAGCTGCGCGTCCTCCTCGCCCCGATGGCCAAGTCCGGCGCCGAGCCGATCGGTTCGATGGGCACCGACTCGCCGATCGCCGCGCTCAGCGAGCGCCCGCGGCTGCTGTTCGACTACTTCACCCAGCTCTTCGCGCAGGTCACCAACCCGCCGCTGGACGCGATCCGCGAGGAGCTGGTCACCTCCCTGCGCTCCTCCCTGGGCCCCCAGGGCAACCTGCTGGAGCCCACGGCCGCCGCGTGCCGCAGCGTCACCCTGCCCTTCCCGGTGATCGACAACGACGAGCTGGCCAAGCTCATCCACATCAACGCCGACGGCGACATGCCCGGCTTCAAGGCCGCGACGCTCTCCGGCCTGTACCGGGTGGCGGGCGGCGGCGAGGCCCTGGCCGCCCGCATCGAGGACGTCTGCGCCGAGGCCGACGCCGCCATCGAGAACGGCGCCCGGCTGATCGTCCTGTCCGACCGGCACTCCGACGCCGAGCACGCGCCGATCCCGTCGCTGCTGCTCACCGCGGCCGTCCACCACCACCTCATCCGCACCAAGCAGCGCACCCAGGTGGGCCTGCTGGTCGAGGCCGGCGACGTCCGCGAGGTCCACCACGTCGCGCTGCTCATCGGCTACGGCGCCGCCGCGGTCAACCCGTACCTGGCCATGGAGTCCGTCGAGGACCTGGTCCGCGCGGGCACCTTCCTGCCGGGCATCGAGCCCGAGCAGGCCATCCGCAACCTCATCCACGCCCTCGGCAAGGGCGTTCTGAAGGTGATGTCCAAGATGGGCATCTCCACGGTCGCCTCCTACCGCGGCGCCCAGGTCTTCGAGGCCGTCGGTCTCCAGGAGGCCTTCGTGGAGAAGTACTTCAACGGCACCACCAGCAAGATCGGCGGCGTCGGCATCGACGTGATCGCCAAGGAGGTCGCCGCCCGCCACGCCAAGGCGTACCCCGCCTCCGGCATCGCCCCGGCGCACCGCGCCCTGGACATCGGCGGCGAGTACCAGTGGCGCCGCGAGGGCGAGCCGCACCTGTTCGACCCGGAGACGGTCTTCCGCCTCCAGCACTCCACACGCTCCGGCCGCTACGACATCTTCAAGAAGTACACCGAGCGGGTGAACGAGCAGTCCGAGCGGCTGATGACGCTGCGCGGCCTGTTCGGCTTCAAGCCGGACCGGAAGCCGGTCCCCGTCGAGGAGGTCGAGCCGGTCTCCGAGATCGTCAAGCGCTTCTCCACCGGCGCCATGTCGTACGGCTCCATCTCCCAGGAGGCGCACGAGACCCTCGCCATCGCCATGAACCAGCTGGGCGGCAAGTCCAACACCGGTGAGGGCGGCGAGGACCCGGAGCGGCTGTACGACCCGGCCCGCCGCTCCTCCATCAAGCAGGTCGCCTCCGGCCGCTTCGGCGTGACCAGCGAGTACCTGGTCAACGCCGACGACATCCAGATCAAGATGGCCCAGGGCGCCAAGCCCGGCG
This sequence comes from Streptomyces sp. DH-12, assembly GCF_002899455.1. GTDB lineage: Bacteria > Actinomycetota > Actinomycetes > Streptomycetales > Streptomycetaceae > Streptomyces. The sequence continues at coordinate 5,676,180 of NZ_PPFB01000001.1, forward strand.
AGGGCGGCCAGCTCCCCGGCCACAAGGTCTACCCGTGGGTGGCGAAGACCCGCCACTCCACGCCGGGCGTGGGGCTCATCTCCCCGCCGCCGCACCACGACATCTACTCCATCGAGGACCTCGCCCAGCTGATCCACGACCTGAAGAACGCCAACCCCCGGGCGCGCGTTCACGTCAAGCTGGTCTCCGAGGTCGGCGTCGGCACCGTCGCCGCGGGCGTCTCCAAGGCCCACGCGGACGTCGTGCTGATCTCCGGCCACGACGGCGGCACCGGCGCCTCCCCGCTGACGTCACTGAAGCACGCCGGCGGCCCCTGGGAGCTGGGCCTCGCCGAGACCCAGCAGACGCTGCTGCTCAACGGCCTGCGCGACCGCATCGTCGTGCAGACCGACGGCCAGCTCAAGACCGGCCGCGACGTCGTCGTCGCCGCCCTGCTCGGCGCCGAGGAGTTCGGCTTCGCCACCGCCCCGCTGGTGGTCTCCGGCTGCGTCATGATGCGCGTCTGCCACCTGGACACCTGCCCGGTCGGCATCGCCACCCAGAACCCGGTGCTGCGCGACCGCTACTCCGGCAAGGCCGAGTACGTGGTGAACTTCTTCCGGTTCATCGCGCAGGAGGTCCGCGAGCTGCTGGCCGAGCTGGGCTTCCGCTCCGTCGAGGAGGCCGTCGGCCACGCCGAGGTGCTCGACGTGACCCGCGCGGTCAACCACTGGAAGGCGCAGGGCCTGGAGCTCGAGCCGCTGTTCCACGTGCCCGAGCTGCCCGAGGGCGCCGTCCGCCACCAGGTGATCGCCCAGGACCACGGTCTGGAGAAGGCGCTCGACAACGAGCTGATCAGGCTCGCCGCCGACGCGCTCTCCGCCTCCGGGGCCGAGGACGCGGCGCCGGTGCGCGCCCAGGTCGCCATCCGCAACATCAACCGCACGGTCGGCACCATGCTCGGCCACGAGGTGACCCGGAAGTTCGGCGGGGCGGGCCTGCCCGACGACACCATCGACATCACCTTCACCGGCTCCGCCGGCCAGTCGTTCGGCGCCTTCGTCCCGCGCGGTGTCACGCTGCGCCTGGAGGGCGACGCCAACGACTACGTCGGCAAGGGCCTCTCCGGCGGCCGGATCGTCGTCCGGCCGGACCGCGGCGCCGACCACCTCGCCGAGTACAGCGTCATCGCGGGCAACACCCTCGCCTACGGCGCCACCGGCGGCGAGATGTTCCTGCGCGGCAGGGTCGGCGAGCGGTTCTGCGTCCGCAACTCCGGCGCGCTGGTCGTCTCCGAGGGCGTGGGCGACCACGGCTGCGAGTACATGACCGGCGGTCGCGCGGTCGTCCTCGGCGAGACCGGACGCAACTTCGCGGCCGGCATGTCCGGCGGCGTCGCCTACGTCATCGACCTCGACCGGGACAACGTGAACGCCGGCAACCTGGACGCCGTCGAGGCGCTGGACGACGCCGACAAGCAGTGGCTGCACGACGTGGTCCGCCGCCACCGGGACGAGACGGGCTCCACCGTCGCCGAGAAGCTGCTCGCCGACTGGGACACCGCCGTGCGACGCTTCAGCAAGATCATCCCCAGCACGTACAAGGCAGTGCTCGCCGCCAAGGACGCCGCCGAGCGAGCCGGTCTGTCGGAGACCGAGACCCACGAGAAGATGATGGAGGCGGCGATCAATGGCTGACCCGAAGGGCTTTCTGAACCACGGCCGCGAGGTCGCCGCGTCCCGTCCGGTCGAGGAGCGCACGAAGGACTGGAACGAGGTCTACGTCCCCGGCTCCCTGCTGCCGATCATCAGCAAGCAGGCCAGCCGCTGCATGGACTGCGGCATCCCGTTCTGTCACAACGGCTGTCCGCTCGGCAACCTCATCCCCGAGTGGAACGACTACGCCTACCGCGAGGACTGGGGCGCGGCGAGCGACCGGCTGCACGCCACGAACAACTTCCCCGAGTTCACCGGGCGGCTGTGCCCCGCCCCCTGCGAGTCGGCGTGCGTGCTCGGCATCAACCAGCCGCCGGTCACCATCAAGAACGTCGAGGTCTCGATCATCGACAAGGCGTGGGAGTCCGGCGACGTCGCGCCGCGGATCCCCGAGCGCCTGTCCGGCAAGACCGTCGCGGTCGTCGGCTCCGGCCCCGCGGGCCTGGCCGCCGCCCAGCAGCTGACCCGGGCCGGCCACACCGTCGCCGTCTACGAGCGCGCGGACCGCATCGGAGGCCTCCTGCGGTACGGCATCCCCGAGTTCAAGATGGAGAAGCGGCACATCAACCGCCGGATCGAGCAGATGCGCGCGGAGGGCACCAAGTTCCGCACCGGCATCGAGATCGGCCGCGACATGCCGGCGACCGCGCTGCGCAAGCGGTACGACGCCGTGGTCCTCGCCGTCGGCGCGACCACCGCGCGCGACCTGCCGGTGCCGGGCCGCGAGCTCAAGGGCATCCACCAGGCCATGGAGTACCTGCCGCTGGCGAACAAGGTGCAGGAGGGCGACTACGTCTCCCCGCCGATCACCGCCGAGGGCAAGCACGTCGTCGTGATCGGCGGCGGCGACACCGGCGCCGACTGCGTGGGCACCGCCCACCGCCAGGGCGCCGCCTCGGTCACCCAGCTGGAGATCATGCCCCGCCCGAACGACGAGCGGGACCCCCTCTCCCAGCCCTGGCCGACCTTCCCCATGCTCTACAAGGTCACCAGCGCCCACGAGGAGGGCGGCGAGCGGATCTACTCCGTCTCCACCACCCACTTCGAGGGCGACGAGGACGGCAACGTCCAGTGGCTGCACCTGGTCGAGGTCGAGTTCGTGGACGGCAAGCTGGACCGGAAGCCCGGCACCGAACGGAGGATCCCGGCCCAGCTGGTCACCCTCGCCATGGGCTTCACCGGCACCGACCGGGAGAACGGCCTGGTCGAGCAGTTCGGCCTGGACCTCGACGAGCGGGGTAACATCGCCCGCGACGCCGACTTCCAGACCAACGTGCCGGGCGTGTTCGTCGCCGGCGACGCCGGCCGCGGCCAGTCGCTCATCGTGTGGGCGATCGCCGAGGGCCGGTCGGCCGCCCGCGGCTGCGACCGGTACCTGACCGGGGCGAGCGAGCTGCCCGCCCCGATCCGCCCGACGGACCGCGCCCTGGCGGTCTGAGACCCCGAACACGTCCCGCACAAAGGCGTGCGGAACACCGCGGCGCCTGCCCGCCAGTCCCCGACCGGACCCCTGGGCAGGCGCCGCGACATGGTCAGCGCAGGGTGTAGGAGGTCCCGTACATCTCCCAGGTGAGCGGGGTGTCCAGGTCCAGGTTCCCGGCCTGGAGGAAGCGGCGCTGGGCCGTGTCGACGCGGGAGGTGTCGCGGTCCGGGTAGCGGGCGAGCATGGTGGCGCGCCGGACGTCGAGGAAGGCGTCCAGGTACGTCTTCTCCGACCCGCCCGCGGCGGGCGTCTTCGCCCGCTCCAGGGCGCGCTCGCGCAGGGCGTAGAAGCCGTTCTCGTCGGTGCCGGTGCCGTGGAAGACCATCGCGTCGAAGTACACGAACTGGCCCAGGGTGCCCAGGCCGTCCAGCTTGGCGAGGCGGACCGCCGGATCGAAGTAGACCCGGTCGCGCTCCGCCTCCTGCGCCGCGCGGAACTCCGGCAGCTCCGCCTCCGTCTTCCACGCGTCGGTGAAGCCGGGGTCCAGCCCCTCGAGCGAGTCGGTGCCGTCGACCTTCCGCAGGGCCGGCAGGTAACGCGCGAGACCGTTGCCGGGACGGCTCTCGGTGTAGTGCTCCACCAGGGTGAGCAGATCGTGGGTGCCGGTGCAGAAGCCGACGATGCCCGCGGTGTAGCCGCAGTCGTCGCCCCCGTCCTCGATGACCCCGTAGGTGGAGCGCCAGTCCGTGGTGGAGTGCTCGGCGCTCGCCACCAGCCGGTGGGCCAGCTCCTTCTTGTCGGGGGCGGCCAGCCCCGGCGGCAGGGAGGCGATGATCTCGTCGTCCTTGTCCCGCCGCTGCCCGTGGTCCTGCTCGGCCCGGTCCTTGACGTCGTCACGGGAGGACTGCGCGCTGACCGAGGACGGGGCGGCCGGCGCGTCGGCGGCCCCCGACGGCAGGACGAAGTACACCGCCGTGGCGACCACGGGGACGCCCGCGAGGAAGAGCACACCGGCACGTTTCACTGGGGGATCCCTCCACCTGTCAGTTCCGACACCTTCGCCGCCGCCAGGACGGCGAGCAGCACCACCAGCCCCGCGCACGCGCCGGCCTGCACCGGGACGCGGCGCCCGTCGCGCGGCGCCCAGGCGAACGCGAGCGCCGCCAGCCCGCCCGTGAGCAGCCCGCCCAGGTGACTCTGCCACGAGGTGAACACCGCGGAGACCACCAGCCACAGCAGCAGCCCGGCCATGAAGCGGTTCACCCCGCGCAGGTCGGCGCCCACCCGCCGGGACACCACGTAGAAAGCGGCCCCGACCCCGAACAGCGCGCCGGACGCGCCGACCGTGGGGTCCGAGGGCGCGATCAGCAGCACCAGCACCGAACCGCCCAGCGCCGACAGCAGATACAGCGCGAGGTAGTGGACCCGGCCCAGCATCGGCTCGACCACCCGGCCCAGGCTCCACAGCACCGCCATGTTCATCAGCACGTGGAGGACGCCGAACGTCCCCTCCGCGGGCGGCAGATGCAGGAACGCGCCGGTCAGCAGCCGGTACCACTCGCCGCCCGCGACGCCCTCCGGGGTGAGGTCCGCGGGATACGGCCGCGTCCACACGTAGTGGCCGCCGTCCGGGCCGAGCAGCCCCGCGCCCACCATCGCGAACCGGTCCACGACCTCCGGCCGGACCACCTCCGCCAGGTACACCAGCGCGTTCACCGCGATCAGCGCGTACGTCACCACGGGCACCACCGAGACCCGGCCGCCCACCAGAGTGCGCGCCTGCCGCACCGACCGGACGCCCTCCCGCACGCAGTCGGGACACTGGTGGCCCACGGCCGCCTCGCGCATGCAGTCGGGGCAGATGCACCGCTCGCAGCGGACGCAGCGCACCCGGCACTCCACCCGCGGATGGCGGTAGCAGGTGGTGACGGTGGACTCGGGCTCCACAGGCCGGCTCCTCGGCGGGGTCGGGACGGAAACGGCCGGCGGGGGGACGGCGGCGCACACGACGACAGCGGCGAACAAAATAGCGAACAGCCGAGGGGCGGGCGAACGCCGGGGGCGAAATGCCGTGCTCGTGGCGGTCGTCGCGGGCGGGACGCGGGCTCCGGACCACTAGGTGTCGCACTCCAGCACGGACCGGCACAGACCGCACCGCGCCCGCACCCGCCCGGCCACCGGCACCCGGATCCGCTGGTGGCAGGTGGGACACGGGAACGACACCCGCAGCGGACCGTGACCCTCCGCCGAGAACCGGTACGCCGTCTCCCGCCCCGCGCCCGGCGCCTCCGCGTCCCCCAGCGCGTGCCGCCGGTCCCGCGCGTACCGGCGCCGCCCGGCCCACCCCGCCGAGCGCAACGGCGGCTGCTCCGCGTCCCGCCGCGCCAGCGCCAGCCCCTCGCGGTACGCCGTGTACGCCTGCGGGCTGGTGAACCACACCGACGGGTCCTCGCCGAACAGCAGCGCACGCTTCGCCAGCACGTACCCGAACTCCTCCGGCGTGAGGTACCCGAGCTTCTGCGACGACGCCCCGTCCTCCCGGAACGCGTCCAGCAGCAGCCACCCCGCCCCGAGGTACGCCGCCGTGGTGTCCGTGAGGATCTCGTTCTCCCGCGTCGACGGGAACGACAGCCCGAGCCGGTGCAGGTACACGTGCGCCACCTCGTGCGCCAGCGCCGCCCCGATGTCCCGCCGATGCGTGCGGAACCGGTCGTTCAGCTCGACGAAGTACTCCGGACCCGCCGCCAGTTCGACGTTCGCCGCATGCGTCATCTCACGGAACCCGACGATCAGCCGCGCGTCCGGCAGCCGGTAGTGCGTCACCATCTCGCGCGCCACCCGCTGCGCCCCCAGATGCAGGTCGTCCGTGTCGCAGAACGCCACGTCGGCCGGCGCCACGCTCACCGAGAAGGTGCGGACCGTGTCGTACGACAGACGCCGGTACAGCGCCGTGACGGACTCCCGCACCGTCCGCAGATGCGGGTAACCGTGCTCCACCGGTCCGCCGTTCGCCACGTCGCACCCCCGCCGCGCCTGGACCCCCTCCACTGTACGGGCCCGCCCCGCCCGCCGCCGTCTCCGGACGCCCGGCCCGCCCGCCGTAGGCTGAACCGCCATGACCACCAGCAACGCCGCCGGCCCCGACGCCGACCCCGCGGTCCTCGACGAACTGACCCGCCTGCGCGACAGCATCGACAACATCGACGCGGCCGTCGTCCACATGCTCGCCGAGCGCTTCAAGTGCACCCAGCAGGTCGGCCGGCTCAAGGCCGAGCACCGGCTGCCGCCCGCCGACCCGGGGCGCGAGGCCCGCCAGATCGCCCGGCTGCGCGCCCTCGCCGAGAGCGCCAAGCTCGACCCGGCCTTCGCGGAGAAGTTCCTGACGTTCATCATCGCCGAGGTGATCCGCCACCACGAGCGCATCGCCGACGACACCGCGAACGGCGCCTCCTGAGCGGACCGGACGCCGGCCCGGGACGCGGCGGGGAGCGACGCGGCGGCCCGGGCGGCGCGTGCACGGCGTGCACGCCCTGCCGGACGCCGAGCACCGTCCGTCACCTCCCGGACCCGCGTCCGGCCCTGGCGAGGAAGGACGCGCGCCAGGCCGCCCGTCGCCCGCGTCCTCCTCGCCGGCCCCCGCCACCCCCCCTCGCCCCCTGGGCGCCGCGCACCAAGGCGCACCACCTCCACGACACCCGCCGGCGCGGGCGCGCCCCGGAGGCCGAGGCGCGCTCCCCGCGCGCCCGCCTCGACGCGGCCGGCGCCCCCGCCGCACGCCCCGCGCCACCCCTCCCGCACGCGCACGTGCCCCCCGCACAGCCCCCGGGGGCGCACACCGCGGAGCCCGGAAGGGACCGGACATAGGCCGCGTACCCCATCCACCCCTGTGCCCGGCAGGCGGCATCAGGCAGCATGGCGTGCATGTCCGTACTGACGCGCGACGAAGCGCAGAACCGAGCACAGCTCATCGACGTCCACCGCTACACGATCGCCCTCGATCTGACCGCCGGGGACGAGACGTTCGACTCCCGCACCCTCATCGGGTTCACCGCCCGCGCGGACGCGGACACCTTCGTCGAGATCAAGCCCGCCGAACTGCGCAGAGTCACGCTCGACGGACAGCCCCTGGACCCCGCCCTCCTCGACGACGGCCGGATCCCGCTGAGGAACCTCACCGCCGGCGGACACGAGCTGCTGGTCGACGCGCGCATGCGCTACTCCCGCACCGGCGAGGGCATGCACCGCTTCACCGACCCCACCGACGGCGAGACCTACGTCTACACCCAGCTCTTCCTGGACGACGTGCAGCGCGTCTTCGCCGCCTTCGACCAGCCCGACCTCAAGGCCGTCTTCGAGCTCACCGTCACCGCGCCCGAGCACTGGACGGTCCTCGCCAACGGCGTCACCGAGCACACCGGCGGCGGCGTGTGGAAGGCCGCGCCCACCCCGCCCGTCTCCACCTACCTCGTCGCCGTCGCCGCCGGCCCCTGGCACTCCGTGCGCACCGAACACCGCGGCCTGCCCTTCGGCCTGCACTGCCGCCGCTCCCTCGCCCCGTACCTCGAGGCGGACACGGAGGAACTCCTCGACATCACCCGCGCCTGCTTCGACCGCTACCACGAGAAGTTCGCCGAGCCCTACCCCTTCGACTCCTACGACCAGGCGTTCGTGCCCGAGTTCAACGCGGGCGCCATGGAGAACCCCGGACTGGTCACCTTCCGCGACGAGTTCGTCTACCGCTCGGCCGTCACCGACACCGAGCGGCAGACCCGCGCCATGGTGATCGCCCACGAGATGGCCCACATGTGGTTCGGCGACCTCGTCACCCTCCGCTGGTGGGACGACATCTGGCTGAACGAGTCCTTCGCCGAGTACATGGGCTACCAGACCCTCAACGAGGTCACCCCCGCGAGCCCCGGCGGACAGCCGCCCCGCTGGCGCGGCACCAGCACCTGGACCGACTTCGGCGTCTCCCGCAAGGCCTGGGGCTACGACGCCGACCAGCGTCCCTCCACCCACCCCGTCGCCCCGGAGCACGTCGAGGACACCGCCTCCGCCCTGCTCAACTTCGACGGCATCTCCTACGCCAAGGGCGCCTCCGCCCTGCGCCAGCTCGTCGCCTGGCTCGGCGAGAAGGACTTCCTCGCCGGCATCAACACCCACTTCGAGCGGTACCGTTTCGGCAACGCCGGCCTCGCCGAGTTCATCGGCTCGCTGGCCTCCGCCACCGAGCGCGACGTGCACGCCTGGGCCGACGCCTGGCTGCGCACCACCGGCGTCGACACCCTCGCCCCCGAGATCCGCACCGGCGACCACGGCGCCTGGGCCCTCACCGTCCGCAACACCGGCGGGCCCGGCTCCACCGAGGGCGGCAGGCGCCCGCACCGCATCGCCGTCGGCGTCTACGACCGCGACCTGCACGACCCCGGACGCCTCGTCCTGCGCGAACGCGCCGACGCCGACGTCCCCGCCGACGGAACCGCCTCCCTCGACACCGGCGGCACCCGCCCCGCCCTCGTCGTCCTCAACGACGGCGACCTCAGCTACGCCAAGATCCGCTTCGACCCCGACTCCCTGACCACCCTGCGCACCCACCTGTCCGGGCTGCCCGACCCGCTCACCCGCGCCGTGGTGTGGAACGCCCTCAGGGACGCCGTACGCGACGGGGAGCTGCCCGCCGGCGACTACCTCGACATCGCCCGCGCCCACCTGCCCCACGAGACCGACGTCGCCCTCGCCCAGGGCGTCCTCGCCTTCGCGTCCGGAGAGGCCGCCGACCACTACCTCACCCCGGACCGGCGGCCCGCCGCGCTCGCCACCCTCACCGACCTGTGCCGCGACCTCATCCGCCGCACCGAGGACGGCGACCACCCGGGCCTGCGCCTGGTCGCGGTGCGCCACTGCATCGACGCCGCCGTCCGCCCCGAGACCATCGCCGCCTGGCTCGCCGAGGGCACCGTCCCCGGCGGCCCCGAACTCGACCCGGAACTGCGCTGGCGGATCCTCGCCCGGCTCGCGGTGCTCGGCGCCGTCGACGAGTCCGCCATCGCCGGGGAACTGCGCCGCGACCCCAGCGCCACCGGCCAGGAGGGCGCCGCCCGCTGCCGGGCCGCCCTGCCCGACCCGGACGCCAAGGCCCGCGCCTGGGAGGCCATGTTCGGCTCCGACGACCTGTCCGCCTACCTGTTCACCGCCACCGCCCAGGGCTTCTGGCAGCCCGAGCAGGCCGAACTGGTCCGCCCCTACGTGGCGCGCTACTTCAAGGACGCCGTCGCCCTCGCCGCACGCCGCGGACCCGCCATCGCCACGGCCGCCGGACGCTGGGCCTTCCCCGCCCACGCCGTCGACGCCGAGACCCTGGAACTCGGCGAGAAGACCCTGCGCAGGGCCGACCCCGTGCCGGCCCTGCGCCGCCAGTTCACCGACCGGCTCGACGACCTGGCCCGCGCCCTGCGCGTCCAGCAGGCGTGACAGCGGACGGGAACCCGTCGGGGGCACCGCCGGACGGACCGGCGGCGCCCCCGACGGGCACCCCCGCGAGCGACGGTCAGAACACCGGCGTGCCGTCCCGGGTCAGCCGCCAGCCCTGCGACGCGAAGTCCTTGGGGTCGAACACGCCCCTGGCCGTCACCCACTCCGCGATCCGGGTGCGGATCTCCGTCGACTCCGCCCACAGCTCCGGCGCCGACGCCACGTGCGGGAACGCCCCGCCGCCGTTGGCGCGGTAGTTGTTCACCGCCAGCACGAACCGCTGCGCGTCGTCCACCGGGGCGCCGTCGAACCTCAGGTTCCTGATCCGCGACCCGGCCGGCCGGGCGATGTCGATGTCGTACGTGACACCCGACACGTAGTCGTAGTTGTAGTCCGGACGGCCGTTCGCGTTGGTCAGCCTCTCCACGTCCACCGGCGCGTCCGCGGCGGTCCGCACGAAGTACTCCGCCGAGTACTCCAGGTACGCCCGCACCTGAGCGCCCGTCATCAGCTTCGCCACCAGCGTGTTGTCGTACACGTACAGGCCGGACAGGTCCCGGACGGTCACCTCGCCCGCCGGGATCTCGCTGGTCCGGGAGAACGGCGACGCCTGCGACAGCACCGGCAGCGCGGCGTGCTCCGTGCCCGCCAGCGCCTCCCGGACCACGTCCTCCTGCACCTTGCTGATCAGGTCGATGACCGGCGCGTCCTTGTACCGCGCCTCCACCGTCGTCAGCGTCTCGGTCGCCGTCCCCACCACCTGGTTGACGTACGCCACCACCCGCGCGTGCTCGTCGCCCAGCAGCCGGGTGATCCGCGGGTCGTCCTCCACCGACGCCGCGTCCCGCAGCGACGCCCTCACCGACTCCACCCGCCAGCGGCCCCGCTCGAGGACGAGCTCGATGTCGAACAGCGTCAGCCGCTCCGCGTAGCACAGCGGCTCCGACAGCACGACCTCCCTGCCGGTCCTCTCGTTGGTCACCCGCAGCTCCGCGATCTCCGCGTGCGCGTGGCCGACCAGGATGGCGTCGATGCCCGGCACCCGCCGCGCCACGTCCGCCGCCGCGTTCTCCACGTGCGGCAGCTGGTCACCGTAGGAGGAGGTGCCGGAGGTGCCCGAGTGGGCGGAGACCACCACGACGTCCGCGCCCATCGAGCGCAGCTTCGGCACCCACCTCGCCGCCTGCTCCTCCAGGCCCGGGAAGGTCAGCTTGCCCCGCACGTAGGCCTTGTCCCAGATCGCGATGCCCGGGTTGGTCAGCCCGAGGACCGCCACCTTCACCGGCGGGGCGCCCCTCACGTGGAACTTTTTGACGAAGTACGGGGGGAAGGCGGGCTTCAGCGTCCTCGCGTCGAGCGCGTTGGCGCCCAGCAGCGGGAAGTCGCACTGCTCCTCGAACGCCCGCAGCGTCTCGATGCCGTAGTTGAACTCGTGGTTGCCGAGCGCCACCGCGTCGTACCCGATGGCGTTCATCGCCTGTGCCATCGGGTGCACCGGACCGCCCTCGGCGGTGATCGGATCCACCTTCGCGTAGTAGTACGCCAACGGGGTGCCCTGGATGGTGTCGCCCGCGTCCAGCAGCAGCGTGTTCTCCCGGCCGCGCTCCTCGCGGATCCGGTTCACCAGCGTGGACACCCGGGCCAGCCCCTGCGCGTTGCCGTCCTTGTCCTGGTACTCGGCGTCCTTGAAGTAGTCCCAGTTGAAGACGTGACCGTGCAGGTCCGTCGTGCCCATCACGGTCAGCGCGTACCGCTTCACCGGCTTCTCCCCCCGTCCCGCCGGCGCCGCGGCCTCGGCCGCGGGAGCGGCCGCCGCACCCGCCAGCGCCACCCCCGCCCCCGTGACGGCAGACTTCCTGAGGAACTTCCGGCGGTTCAAGGGCATGTCAGGTTCTCCTCGTACGACGACGGCGCACAACGCGCGTAGATGCGCCCGACGATTCTGACCTGAACACGTCGATCCGGAACACCCCCCTCAGGTGTCGATCCGGTGACCGGCCCCGCACGCTCACCGGAGCGGCCCACCGCACAATTCGGCACTTGTCAATACCCTTTCACCCGCAAGCCGTTCAGCCGTCACCCGCCACCACATCACTACCCACGGGTAAGGCCTAGGGTCGAACCATGCGCCGAGCGAAAATCGTCTGCACCCTGGGTCCCGCGACGGACTCGTACGACCAGATCAAAGCCCTGGTCGACGCCGGAATGGACGTGGCCCGCTTCAACCTCAGCCACGGCGAGCACGCCGAGCACGAGGAGCGGTACCGAAAGGTGCGCAAGGCCGCCGACGAGACCGGCCGCAGCGTAGGACTCCTCGCCGACCTCCAAGGCCCCAAGATCCGCCTGGGCCGCTTCGCCGAAGGCCCCGTACTCCTCGAACGCGGCGACCCCTTCACCATCAGCGTCGAGGACGGCGTCGAAGGCGACCGCCACCTCTGCGGCACCACCCACGCCGGCCTCGCCGAGGACGTCACCCCGGGCGAACGCGTCCTCGTCGACGACGGCCGGGTCACCCTCGAGGTCACCGCCGTCGACGGCCCCCGCGTCCACACCACCGTCGTCGAAGGCGGCGTCGTCTCCGACCACAAGGGCCTCAACCTCCCCGGCGTCGCCGTCTCCGTGCCCGCCCTCTCCAAAAAGGACGAGGACGACCTGCGCTGGGCGCTGCGCACCGGCTTCGACGTCGTCGCCCTCTCCTTCGTGCGCAGCGGACGCGACATCAAGGACGTCCACCGCATCATGGACGAGGAGGGCCGCCGCCTCCCCGTCATCGCCAAGATCGAGAAACCCCAGGCCGTCCAGGCCCTCGACGAGATCGTCGCCGCCTTCGACGGCGTCATGGTGGCCCGCGGCGACCTGGGCGTCGAGATGCCGCTCGAACAGGTCCCCATCGTCCAGAAGCGCGCCGTCGCACTCGCCCGGCGCAACGCCAAGCCGGTCATCGTCGCCACCCAGATGCTCGACTCGATGATCGACAACGCCCGGCCCACCCGCGCCGAAGCCTCCGACGTCGCCAACGCCGTCATCGACGGCACCGACGCCGTGATGCTCTCCGGCGAGACCAGCGTCGGCAAGCACGCCGTCGAGACCGTGCGCACCATGGCCCGCATCGTCGAGGCCGCCGAGGAGGACATCCTCGCCCGCGGCCTGCCCCCGCTGACCGAACGCGACAAACCCCGCACCCAGGGCGGCGCCGTCGCCCGCGCGGCCGCGGAGATGGGCGACTTCCTCGGCGCCCGCTTCCTCGTCGCCTTCACCCAGTCGGGCGACACCGCCCGCCGCCTCTCCCGCTACCGCTCACCCATCCCCCTGCTCGCCTTCACCCCGGACCCGGCCACCCGCTCCCAGCTCAGCCTCTCCTGGGGCGTCGAGACCTTCCTCGGCCCGCACGTGGACTCCACGGACGCCATGGTCGACCAGGTCGACGAACTCCTGCTGCGGTACGCCCGCTGCGCCGAGGGCGACACGGTCGTCATCACCGCCGGCTCCCCGCCCGGGGTCTCCGGCTCCACCAACATGGTCCGCGTCCACCACATCGGCGAGGACGACCGCCCGAAGTGACCGCGCACCGCGTCCCGGGTCAGTACTTGGGACCCACGTGGAGATCCATCAGGGCGACGGACGCCTTGCGGGCCACGGAGACGTCGTAGGGGTCGCTGCCACGGGCCGACGCCGTCCATTCGACACCGACCTTGTCCAGCGTGTCGGTGAAGAGCTTCCTGATGTCGTCGGACTTGTTGGTGAAGAAGTACCGCGGGTACTCGTAGCGCTTGCGCTCGCCGGCGACCGCACGGGTCGTCCAGTTGGTGATCCGGCAGCCGTCCGAATGGACGAGCCCGCGGATGAACGCCCAGGGGTGCGCGTCGACGACCGCCTGCTGCCAGGGCTCCAGGGCGATGGTGCGCGTGTGCTTCATGCCCGGTCCGTGCTGAGGGAAGAGACAGGGCCAGTGCTTGCTGGAGCTGGTCACCACCACACAGCCCTGTCTCCGCACGCGGCAGACGCTGTTGTCGGGTCTGACAGCGCGGAGTGCCGCCTCGCACTCGTCGATGACGCCCGGCCACGCCTCGTCCAGGACGACGCGCATGTAGCAGACGCCTCTGCGGTGGGTGCTGATGCAGCCGTCGCCGAGGTACAGGCCGAGAAGGTGGGCGTACGCGCCGGGGTCGTCAGGGACGCCGGGAGTGGCCTGACAGCGGGGGCAGGACGTGCCCGCGCGCCCGAGCGGCTCGATGCGCGTTCGCCAGGAGCGGATGGCGTACCTGGACACGCCCATCTCTTTGCTGACGGCGTTCAGACTGCGGCCCTGCGCCACCAGTTGCAGCGCCCGTCGGCGTGTGCCCATGTCGTACATGTGGCCACTCTGAGGCCCCGGCCACGAGAGCGTGCAGCAAAAAGTGGATGTTCACGAGAACGTGCACATCCACTTCGTAGTGACCTTGGAACCCAAGGAAAGGTGCCCCGGGTCGGACTCGAACCGACACTGTATGGGTTTTGAATCCATTGCCTGCTGCCAATTGGGCTACCGGGGCCCGAGGAATCAAAGGTTTCCCCTCGACCCTTTGCGCGACCACCTTACCGCAGCTAGGTAGGCTCTTGTCAGCAGAGTTCTGCCTCGCACCAAGGAGCCCACGTTGAGCGCCCCCGAGTCGCCCCAGCCCGCAGACGTGTCCGACGACGACAAGTCGCACGTGCCGCCGATGACGACGCGCGTCGTCATCGCCGAGGACGAGGCACTGATCCGGCTCGATCTCAAAGAGATGCTCGAGGAGGAGGGGTACACGGTCGTCGGCGAGGCGGGCGACGGTGAGCAGGCCGTCGAGCTGGCCCGTGAGCACCGCCCCGACCTGGTGATCCTCGACGTGAAGATGCCCAAGCTGGACGGCATCTCCGCGGCCGAGAAGATCGCTGAGGAGTCCATCGCCCCCGTGCTGATGCTGACCGCCTTCTCGCAGCGCGACCTGGTGGAGCGGGCGCGGGACGCGGGCGCGATGGCGTACCTGGTCAAGCCGTTCAGCAAGAGCGACGTGGTGCCCGCGATCGAGATGGCGGTGTCGCGGTTCACGGAGCTGAAGGAGCTGGAGCGTGAGGTCGCCGACCTCAGCCAGCGTCTGGAGACGCGCAAGCTGGTGGACCGCGCCAAGTCGGTGCTGCAGACGCAGTACGGGCTGACCGAGCCGGCCGCGTTCCGCTGGATCCAGAAGACCTCGATGGACCGGCGCATGTCGATGCAGCAGGTGGCCCAGGCGGTCATCGACGACGCCGAGGAGAAGAAGGCCGCGAAGGGCGGCTGAGCGGGGCCGCCGCCCCCTGAGGCACGGGTACGACGAAGGCCCGCGCTCCCGTACCGGGGGCGCGGGCCTTTCGCTCGCGGGTTCAGTCCTCGCCGAGGTAGGCCTTGCGGACCGACTCGTCGTGGAGGAGGTCGCGGCCGGTGCCGGAGAGGACGATGTTGCCGACCTCCATCACATGGCCGTGGTCGGCCAGCGACAGGGCCGCCTGGGCGTTCTGCTCGACGAGCAGGATGGTGGTGCCCTGGGACTTCAGCTCGGCGATGGTCGCCATGATCTTCTGCATCATGATCGGCGACAGACCCATGGAGGGCTCGTCGAGCATGAGCAGCTGGGGCCGGGACATCAGGGCCCTGCCCATGGCGAGCATCTGCTGCTCACCGCCGGAGAGGGTTCCGGCGGCCTGCTTGCGGCGTTCCCCGAGGATGGGGAAGAGGTCGTAGGCGCGCTGGATGTCCTGCTCGATGCCGGCCTTGTCGCTGCGCAGGAAGGCGCCGAGGCGGAGGTTGTCCTCGATCGTCATGCGCGGGAAGATGTGCCGCCCCTCGGGGGAGTGGGCCAGTCCGAGCGAGACGATCTTGTGGGCGGGGACCTTCTTCAGCGACTTGCCGTTGAACCTGATCTGGCCGCCGACCGGCTTGAGGAGTCCGGAGAGCGTGCGCAGGGTGGTGGTCTTGCCGGCGCCGTTGGTGCCGATCAGGGTGACCACTTCGCCGGCGCCGACGCTGAACGAGATGCCCTTGACGGCCTGGATCTTGCCGTAGGCGACTTTCAGGTCCTCGACCTCGAGGAGTGCGGTCATCGGTCGTTCTCCTTGCCGGGCGCGGCGTCCGTGGGGGCGTCGGCCTCCGTCTCCGCCTGTGCTTCTGTCTCGGCGTCCGTGGCGGGTTCGGCGTCCGTGGCGGCTGCGGCTCGCGCCTCGGTGTCCGGCCGTGTGTCCGCGTCAGCCGTTCCGGCGGGCGCCGGGGTGCCGGACGCCTTGGCGGGGGTCCGGGGCCGGCCCGCTGCCTCGGCCGCCGCTTCGGCGGCCTCGACCTCGGCGGCCTCCGCGGCCCCGGGGTCGTTCGCCAGCGGTTCGCCGATGTAGGCGGCGATGACCCGTTCGTCGCCCTGGACCGTGGCGGGGTCGCCCTCGATCAGCTTCTGTCCCTGGACGAGGACGGCGACCCGGTCGCAGAGGTTGAAGATGAACCGCATGTCGTGCTCGATGACGAGGACGGCGGTGCCCTGGTCGCGGATGGCGAAGATGAGTTCTTCCGCGGCCCGGGTCTCCTGGGGGTTCATGCCCGCGGTGGGCTCGTCGAGGAGCAGCAGTCCCGGTTCGCTGGCGAGCGCGCGGGCGATCTCGAGCTTGCGCTGCTCGCCGTAGGGGAGGTTGCGGGCGAGCTGGTCGGCCTTCTCGGCGAGGCCGACGAACTCCAGCAGTTCCATGGCGCGGGCGCGGGAGGCGGCCTCGGCCTTGTGGAAGCCGGGCCCGCGCAGGACGGCCGACCAGAAGCCCTCCTTGGTGCGGGTGTGGCGGCCGACGAGGACGTTCTCCAGGACCGTCATGTTGGCGAACAGCCGGATGTTCTGGAAGGTGCGGGCGATGCCGGCGGCGGTCACCTTGAAGGACTTGGGCGGGAGCACCTTGTCCTTGTAGCGGACCTCGCCCTCGGTGGGGATGTACAGCCCGGTGAGGCAGTTGAAGAAGGTGGTCTTGCCGGCGCCGTTGGGGCCGATCAGGCCGACGATCTCGCCGCTGCGGACGGTGAGGTCGACGTCCCGGACGGCGGTGAGGCCGCCGAACCGCATGGTGACGCCGCGTGCGTCGAGGACGACGGTGCCGGGGGCGGGCGCGCCCGCGGCGGTGTCCTTGGTGGTGGTGTCGGTGGTCATGGTGGTCAGGCCCCCGTCTTGCTCAGGACTGTGGGCGCGTCGGCCTCTTCGTGGAACTCCAGCTGGCGGCGCCGGTTGGGGATGAGGCCCTCGGGACGGAAGCGCATCAGCAGTACGAGCGCGATGCCGAACGCGAGGAGCTGGTAGTCGCCCAGGAACTGGAGTTTGTTGGGGATGAGGAAGAGCAGCGCGGCTCCGATGAGGGGTCCGGCGATGGTGCCCATGCCGCCGAGCACGACCGCGGCGAGGAGGAAGGCGGAGTTGGGCGGGGTGGTGCCGGCGAACAGGTACTGCTCGGGGGTCACGGTGTAGGTGACGTGCGCCTGGACCGTGCCGGCGAGGCCGGCGAGGGTGGCGCCCACGGCGAAGGCGATGAGCTTGACCCGGAAGCCGTTGATGCCCATGGCGAGGGCGGCGGTCTCGTCCTCGCGGATGGCGACCCAGGCCCGGCCGATGCGGGAGTCGCCGCTGCGCCGGAAGACGAGGACGACGACGGCCGTGATGAGCAGCATCAGGAAGAAGTAGTTGGCGAACCGGCCGATGGTGAAGCCGCCGATGTCGTGTGCGACGCCCAGGTCGAAGCCCAGGATGTTCAGGTCCGGGATGGACGCGATGCCGTTGGAGCCGTTGGTGAGGTCCGGGCCGGAGGTGCCGTCGGTGTTGTTCACGGCGATGCGGAAGATCTCACCGAAGCCGAGGGTGACGATGGCCAGGTAGTCGCCGCGCAGCCGCAGGGTGGGTGCGCCGATGAGCACGCCGAAGATGAGCGAGGCGACGGCGCCGACGAGGACGGCGGCCCAGAAGGGGAAGTGCACGCCGAAGGGCGAGCTGGGCGAGCCGGAGACGAGTGCGGCCGCGTAGGCGCCGACGCCGAGGAAGGCGACGTAGCCGAGGTCGAGCAGGCCGGCGAGGCCGACGACGATGTTCAGGCCCAGGGCGACGGTGGCGAAGATGAGGATGTAGACGCCGAGGGTGGCGTACTGGTCGTCGGTCTGGGTGAAGGGGAACAGGGCCGCCGCGACGAACGCGCCGCAGACGGTGATGTTCTGGTGGCGGGCGCTGATCTGGGAGGCGTGGGCGATCAGGCCGGAGCGGTTCAGTGCGCTGAAGCCGAAGCCGGCGGTGATCAGGAAGCCGACGAACAGCTCGTCGTACTCGGTGCCGATGCCGTAGGTGAAGACGGTCAGGGCGACCGCCAGGACGGCGACGATGATCAGGATCTCGGCGTAGGACGGCAGTGTGCGCACGGGGCGCGGGGAGCCGGAGGCGAAGGCCGCCCGCAGCACCGCCAGGGCGTGTCCGGTGTCGTGTGTGAACCGTTCCCAGCCGCCGGCCTCGGGGTCGATCGGGTCGGGTTCGGGGCGCTCGAAGGGGAGGGCCAGGGCGCCGACGAGGGCGATGAGCGTGGCGGCGGCGACGAGGTAGCCGCCCGGTTCGAGGTTGACGACGCCGCCGAGTTCGGCGCTGATCGAGACGACGGTGTACCAGGCGGTGGCGAAGGTGCCGAGCACGGCGTACTTCACGGCCGCGTCGGCGCCGGCCGGGGTGAGCCAGCCCAGTCCTCTGACGCCGTGGGAGGCGAGGCAGAAGAGGGTGGCGAGGGCGCCGCCGACGAGGACGAGCACCTGGAGTCCGCCCGGGTAGCCGTAGACGGTGAGGTCGCCGGGGAAGGCGGAGGTCCAGGTCCAGGCGAGGAAGGTGGATATGACGGCGAGGACGCTGCCGCCGGTGGCGAGGGCCCGCGCGAGGTTCGCGGGGATGCCGATGAGCCCGGAGGGGGTGTTCGGGGCGGGTGCGGCCACGGTCTTCTGTGCTGTGGTCTGTGTGGTCATCGGTGTCACGCCCTGTCCGCGACGCGCTCGCCGAGCAGGCCCTGTGGCCGGAACAGGAGCACGAGGATGAGGAGGATGAAGGCCCAGACCTCGGCCCAGGACTGGCTGCCGAACTGGTCCAGGCCGGGGATGTCGGCGATGTAGGCGGTGGCCAGGGTCTCGACGACGCCGAGGACCACACCGCCGATCATGGCTCCGTAGATGTTGCCGATACCGCCGAGCACGGCCGCGGTGAAGGCCTTGAGGCCGAGGATGAAGCCCATCTTGAAGTCGATCTGGCCGTACTTCAGGCCGCTGGCGACACCGCCGACGGCGGCGAAGACGGCGCCGAGGGCGAAGGCGATCACGATGATGCGGTCGGTGTTGACGCCCATCAGCTTCGCGGTGTCCGGGTCCTGCGCGGTGGCCTGCATGCCGCGGCCGGTGCGGGTGCGCATGACGAAGTAGGCGAGGAACGCCATGCTGAGGGGTGCGGCGACGAGCAGGAAGATGTCGCCGGTCTGGATGGTGGCGCCGCCGATGGTGAACGGGCCGCCTTCGATCTGCGGGAAGGCCAGCTTGGACTTCGCCTCCGGGTAGAAGGCCCAGACGGCCTGCTGGAGTGCGAGGGAGAGTCCGATGGCGGTGATCAGCGGGGCGAGCCGGGGCGCGCCGCGCAGCGGGCGGTAGGCGAACCGTTCCGCTCCGATGGCGACCAGCACCGAGGCGATCATGGCGCCGATCAGCATGAGCGGCAGGGCGACCCACATGGAGGTGCCGTCCGGCAAGACGTACAGATGCACGGTGATGGCGCCGAAGGCGCCGACCATGAAGATCTCGCCGTGGGCGAAGTTGATGAGCTGGACGATGCCGTAGACCATTGTGTAGCCGATGGCGACCAGGCCGTACATGGATCCCAGTAGCAGGCCGTTGACCAGCTGCTGCGGCAGTTCGTTCACCGCATGTCCTCCGAGACTTTCGGGTTCGACGGATGGGCCGGAACCGAGTCCGCGCAGGGCGCCAGTGGAACAGCGCCCCGCGCGGCTCGTGTGAGTGGTGCGGGGGAGGTCAGCCGGTGAAGGTGCCGGACTTCACGGTGGTCCAGTCGCCGCCCTTGACGGTGTAGACGGTGAGCTGCTTGTTGGTCGCGTCACCGAACTCGTCGAAGGAGACCTTGCCGGTCACGCCGTCGAAGGAGACGTTCTGCATGGCGTCGACGACCTTGGCGCGGGCGTCGTCGGGCAGCTTGCCGTCGTTGTCGTCGACGACCTTCTTGACGGCCTCGATGATGGCCCAGGCGGAGTCGTAGGAGTAACCGCCGTACGCCTCGTAGTCCTCCTTGTAGCCCTCGGCCTTGTAGTTCGCGACGAACTCCTTGGCGGACGGCAGCGACTCGACGGGCGCGCCGACGGAGGTGGCGAGGTCGCCGGTGCCGGCCGCGCCGGCCAGCTTGATGAAGTCGGCGCTGTAGATGCCGTCGCCGCCGACCAGCGGGATCTTGGCGCCGGCTTCCTTGATCTGCTTGCTCAGCGGGCCGGCCTGCGGGTACTCGCCGCCGTAGTAGACGACGTCGGCGCCGGAGTTCTTCACCTTGGTGGCGACGGCGCTGAAGTCCTTGCTCTCCGGGTTGATGTGCTCGGTGCCGACGACCTGGCCGCCGAGCTTCTTGAACTCCTCGGTGAAGGTGGCGGCCAGTCCGGCGCCGTAGGTCTTCTTGTCGTCGATGACGAAGACCTTCTTCTTCTTGGCGTCGTTGTAGACGTACTGCGCGGCGAACGGGCCCTGGATGGCGTCCGTGGTCGCGGTGCGGAAGTACGACTTGTACGGCCGTTCCTTCTTGGTCTGCCAGTTCACGCCCTGGGTGAGGGCGGGGTTGGTGTTCGCGGGGGAGACCTCGACCAGCTTGGCGGTGTCGAAGACCTTCTGCATCGACTCGCCGACGGAGGAGTTCAGCGGGCCGACGACGCCGAGCACGTCCTTGTTGGCGACGAGCTTGGTGGCGTTCTGCTGGCCGACGGAGGCCTGGCCCTGGTCGTCGAGCGCCTCGATCTTGAAGGTGACGCCCTCGACGTGCTTCTCCTTGTTGGCGATCTTCGTGGCGAGGTCCACGGAGTTCTTGATGCCGAGGCCGAGCGCGGAGAGGTCGCCGGTCAGCGGCGCGTCGACGCCGATGACCACGGTGGTGTCACCGTTGCCCGAGTCCGAGCCGCCGCCGTTGTCGTCGCGTGAGCCGCAGGCGGTGAGGGTGAGTGCACCTGCCGCCAGGGCGGCGGTGATGGAGATGAGCGAACGTTGACGCACGATCCAGTCCTTTCCCCTGACAGCCGCTTCCCCGTGGAAACGGCCGAGTCGAGCGCTGGGCCGAGTGAGAATCAGGCGGCGCGGTGACTGGCCGTGACTCTAAGCGTGTGGGGGGAATGCGGAGGAGACTCTGGCCAAGGCTGTGACGCTCTTGTTATGACACGACGTATTGCAGAGCGGTACTGAGTGGGGAGAAGAGCTGAATTCCCGCCGATTTGCCCTGTCCGCATGGTGAGAAACCGCAGGAACCGGCGGGGGTGATCCAGGTGTATCAGGCGTTTTGCTGATTACCGGAACCCGTTGCCGCAGGCCGCCTCCAGGGCCGCGGACAGGTCCCTCGCGTACCGGGCGCCGAGGATGTAGCTGTGCACCTCTTTTGCGCGCGTGTTACGCAGTGTTACGTCCAGGAAAGGGAGTCCGGCGTTCCGTGGCACTTTTCCGCATTCCGTCACGCGGACGGTCACGGTGATCTTGCGGGACATGCCCCCTTTCACTCGTAAAGGAGTGGTCGGATCGGATCCGAGGGACAGGCCCGCGTAGGGCTGGGAAATGTCCAGGACGATCACCGGAGCATCGGATTCCGAAAACGCTTGTATTGTGAATTCAAATTCAGGCAAAGTCGCCCGCGCGTCTCTGACCTGCATGGACAGGTAACGGAAGGACGTCGTCTGACTCGGGAAGCGGGGTTCGGGCGGTGGTGCGGGGCGTGGGCGCGTGAGGTGGAGGGCGAACCCGCCGACGAGTACGGCGACGGCGAGGAGCGCGCCGGCCGCGGTCCGGCGGCGGCGTCCCGGCGTGCGTGCGGACGGCCTGTTCCGGGGGTGCGGGGCGACGGGAGCGGGGTCCGACGGGCGCGTGTCACCGTCCGGTTCGACGGGACCGATCCCGCTCATCGCCAGGGCCCCTCACCGGGCCCTCCGGAGCGGTACCACGCGACGCACCCCTCGCGCGCCTGACGTCCTGCCACCCTGCCGACATCGCGCGCCCCTTCGCGCCGGGCGGCGCGCGCGGCCTCCACCACCTCGCGCAGGATCTCGTACTGGCCGCCGGACATGCCCATGGACTGGTAGTCACCGTAGCCGCGGCCGTCGAGCACCTCGCGCGACCAGTGGCCGACGATGCGGACGCAGAGGTCCACGTCGGAGGTCGCCCGGGAGGACGGGGAGGTGTGGGCCGCGGGGGAGGCGTCACGCGCTGTGCCCGGGCCGGCCGTACCGCACCCGGCCACGGCCAGGGCCGCCGCGAGCACGGCCGGGAGGGGCGCGCGGAACGCCCCGGCGCCGCGAGAGGTGCCGCCCCGTCCCATGACACGGAACGCTAGAGCGCCCGCCGGCCGCGGGCAAGGGCGGCGACGGGCGCGGTGCCACGGGAGCGGGACGGGTGTGCGGGGGAGCGCGAGGCGTGCGGGGTGCGCGGTGCCGAGGGCTCCCCGCACCCCGGCGGCCGTCAGCCGGCCGCCTTCTCCGCGTCACCGGGCCGCGCGTCCCGCAGCAGGCAGGTCAGCCGGGCGGTGCACACCCGCTTGTCCGCCTCGTCGGTGATCACGATCTCGTACGTCGCCGTGGACCGCCCCCGGTGCACCGGGGTGGCGACTCCGGTGACCAGACCGGAGCGGACCCCCCGGTGGTGCGTGCAGTTGAGGTCCACGCCGACCGCCATCCTGCCCACGCCGCCGTGCAGCATCGAGCCGACCGAGCCCAGCGTCTCCGCCAGCACGGCGGACGCGCCGCCGTGCAGCAGGCCGTAGGGCTGGGTGTTGCCCTCCACCGGCATCGTGCCGACGACGCGCTCCGCCGACGCCTCCGTGATCTGCACGCCCATCCGCGTGCCGAGGTGGCCCGCCGAGAACAGCGCCTGGAGGTCCACACCGAGCGCGGCGTACTCGTCGATGACCTCCTGCGGGAACTTCACCTGCTGCGGCTCTCCCATGGGCCCGGCTCCAATCGTGCGTCGGTACGTTCGTACGTCTGTGCCCTGAGCGCACGCTCAGTCGGTCGCCGATTGTTCCAGACGCACCACGACCGACTTGCTGGCCGGGGTGTTGGAGATGTCCGCGGTGGCG
The DNA here is from genome assembly GCF_002899455.1 of Streptomyces sp. DH-12. GTDB lineage: Bacteria > Actinomycetota > Actinomycetes > Streptomycetales > Streptomycetaceae > Streptomyces. Next base: position 5,699,111 of record NZ_PPFB01000001.1, read on the forward strand.
TCCAGCGGCACCAGGACATTGGTCTCCGGGTAGTAGGCGGCGGCGCACCCCCGTGCCGTCGGGTAGTGCACGACGCGGAAACCGGGCGCCCTGCGCTCCACACCGTCCTTCCACTCGCTCACCAGGTCGACGTAGGAGCCGTCCGCGAGCCTCAGCTCCCGGGCGTCCTCCGGGTTCACCAGCACCACGCGGCGCCCGTTCCTGATGCCCCGGTAGCGGTCGTCCAGGCCGTAGACCGTGGTGTTGTACTGGTCGTGCGAGCGCAGCGTCTGCAGCAGCAGCCGGCCCTCCGGCACCTGCGGGCACTCCACCGGCGCCGCGGTGAAGTTGGCCCTGCCGGTCGCGGTGGGGAAGCGGCGCTCGTCGCGTGGGGCGTGCGGGAGGGCGAAGCCGCCGGGGCGCGCCACGCGCGCGTTGAAGTCCTCGAAGCCGGGCACCACGCGCGCGATGCGGTCGCGGACCGTCGCGTAGTCCCTCTCGAACTCCTCCCACGGCACGTCGTCCTCCGCGCCGAGGACCCGGCGGGCCAGCCGGCACACGATGGCCGGCTCCGACAGCAGGTGCGGGCTCGCCGGCTCCAGCCGCCCGCGCGAGGCGTGCACCATGCCCATGGAGTCCTCCACCGTCACGAACTGCTCGCCGCCCGCCTGCAGATCGCGCTCGGTGCGGCCCAGCGTCGGCAGGATCAGGGCGCGCGCGCCCGTGACCGCGTGCGAGCGGTTCAGCTTCGTCGACACGTGCACCGTCAGCCGGGCCCGGCGCATCGCGGCCTCGGTGACCTCGGTGTCGGGGGAGGCGGCGACGAAGTTGCCGCCCATCGCGAAGAACACCTTCGCCGCCCCGTCGCGCAGCGCGCGGATCGCCCGGACGACGTCGTGGCCGTGCTCGCGCGGCGGCGCGAAGCCGAACTCCCGCTCCAGGGCGTCCAGGAACGCCGGCGCGGGCCGTTCGACGATGCCCATGGTGCGGTCGCCCTGCACGTTGGAGTGGCCGCGCACCGGGCACACGCCCGCGCCCGGACGGCCGATGTTGCCGCGCAGCAGCAGGAAGTTGACGATCTCGCGGATCATCGGCACGGAGTGCTTGTGCTGGGTCAGGCCCATCGCCCAGCAGACGACGATCCGCTCCGAGTCCAGCACCATCCGCAGGAACCGCTCGATGTCCTCGCGCGCCAGGCCGGTCGCGGCGAGCGTGGAGTCCCAGTCGGCGGCGCGGGCGGCCTCGGCGAACTCCTCGAAACCGTGGGTGTGTTCGCGGACGAACTCCTCGTCGACCGCGCCCGGGGTGTCCAGGACCAGCTTGTTCAGGAGGCGGAAGAGGGCCTGGTCGCCGCCGATGCGGATCTGCAGGAACAGGTCGGTCAGCGCGGTGCCTGCGGTGAGCCCCTTGGGCGTCTGCGGGTTCTTGAAGCGCTCCAGGCCCGCCTCCGGCAGCGGGTTGACGCTCACCACGCGCGCGCCGTTCGCCTTGGCCTTCTCCAGCGCGGACAGCATGCGCGGGTGGTTGGTGCCCGGGTTCTGCCCGGCGACCACGATCAGGTCCGCCCGGTACAGGTCCTCCAGCAGCACGCTGCCCTTGCCGACGCCGATCGTCTCCGACAGGGCCGAACCGGAGGACTCGTGGCACATGTTGGAACAGTCGGGCAGGTTGTTCGTGCCGAGCTTGCGCGCGAAGAGCTGGTAGAGGAACGCGGCCTCGTTGCTGGTGCGGCCCGACGTGTAGAAGACGGCCTCGTCCGGGGAGGACAGCGCGGCCAGTTCCTCGGCGACGATGTCGAAGGCGCGCTCCCAGCTCACCGGCTCGTAGTGATCGGCGCCCTCCGGCAGATACATGGGGTGGGTCAGCCGGCCCTGCTGCCCCAGCCAGTACCCGCTGCGGCGGGCCAGGCCGGAGACCGGGTGCGCGGCGAAGAACTCCGGGGTGACCCGGCGCAGCGTGGCCTCCTCGGCCACCGCCTTCGCACCGTTCTCGCAGAACTCCGCGCGGTGCCGGTGCTCCGGCTCCGGCCAGGCGCAGCCCGGGCAGTCGAAACCGTTCTCCTGGTTGACGCCGAGCAGCGTCAGCGCCGTGCGCCTCACACCCATCTGCCGGTGGGCCATGCGCAGGGTGTGACCGATCGCGGGGAGCCCGGCGGCCGCCCGCTTCCGCTCGGCCACCTTCGGAGCGTCCTGGACCGGATCACCCTGGGGCGGCTTCGTTGCCATCGCGCACTCCTGTTCACGCACACGTGTGAGGTGGATCTCCGATCCTCCCACGGGGTCCGGGCCGGGGCGGAGGGAAGGGAGCGCGGATCTCGCGGGCGAGGCTCGCGGGGCCGCGCCCCGGTGCGTCGGAGGTGCGCGGCGCGGGGGCGGGAGCCGGTGTCGGTGGGGCGTGGCAGGATCGGACCCGTGGCAGAGACAGCATCGAAGAAGACCGACCAGACCTCCGGCGGGACCCGCCCGCGCCTGATGCTCATGGACGGGCACTCACTGGCGTACCGCGCGTTCTTCGCGCTGCCCGCGGAGAACTTCACCACCGCGACGGGCCAGCCGACGAACGCGATCTACGGCTTCGCGTCGATGCTCGCCAACACCCTGCGTGACGAGGCGCCCACGCACTTCGCGGTCGCCTTCGACGTGTCCCGCAGGACATGGCGCTCGGAGGAGTTCACCGAGTACAAGGCGAACCGCTCCAAGACCCCCGACGAGTTCAAGGGCCAGGTCCAGCTGATCGGCGAGCTGCTCGACGCGATGGGCGTGCCCCGCTTCGCCGTCGAGGGCTTCGAGGCGGACGACGTCATCGCCACGCTCGCCACCCAGGCCGAGGCCGAGGGCTTCGAGGTGCTGATCGTCACCGGCGACCGCGACTCCTTCCAGCTGGTCTCCGACCACGTCACGGTGCTGTACCCGACCAAGGGCGTCTCCGAGCTGACCCGCTTCACCCCGGAGAAGGTCTTCGAGAAGTACGGCCTGACGCCCGCGCAGTACCCGGACTTCGCAGCCCTGCGCGGCGACCCGTCGGACAACCTGCCCGGCATCCCCGGCGTCGGTGAGAAGACCGCCGCGAAGTGGATCAACCAGTTCGGCTCCTTCGCCGAGCTGGTCGAGCGGGCCGACGAGGTCAAGGGCAAGGCCGGGCAGAACCTCCGCGACCACCTGGAGTCCGTCAAGCTCAACCGCCGGCTCACCGAGCTGGAGCGCCAGGTGGAGCTGCCGAAGGGCGTGCTCGACCTGGAGCGCACCGCCTACGACCGCAAGAGCGTGGCGATGATCCTCGACACCCTGGAGATCAGGAACCCCTCGCTGCGGGAGCGGCTCTTCGCCGTCGACCCGGGCGCCGAGGAGGCCGAGGCCGCCCCGGTCGTCGCGGACGGCGTGGAGGTCGACGGCACCGTGCTGGGCACCGGCGAACTGGCCGGCTGGCTCGCGGAGCACGCCACCGGCCCGGTCGGCGTCGTCGCGGTCGACACCTGGGCGCTCGGCACCGGCTCCGTCGCCGAGATCGCGCTGGCCACGGCGGAGGGACCGGCCGCCTGGTTCGACCCGGCCGAGCTGGACGAGGCCGACGAGCAGGCGTTCCGCGCCTGGCTCGGCGACGCGGCCCGCCCCAAGGTGTTCCACAACGCCAAGCGCGCGATGCGGGTCTTCCCCGAGCACGGCTGGCGGATCGAGGGCGTCACCATGGACACGGCGCTCGCCGCGTACCTGGTGAAGCCGGGCCGCCGCTCCTTCGACCTGGACGCCCTGTCCCTGGAGTACCTGCACCGGGAGCTGGCGCCCGCCGCCGCGCCCGACGGGCAGCTCGCCTTCGGCGCGGACGACGGCGCCCAGGCGCACGCGCTGATGGTGCAGGCCCGCGCCGTCCTCGACCTGGGCGAGGCCTTCGAGGGCCGCCTCGCCGACGTGGGCGCCTCCGACCTGCTGCGCGACATGGAGCTGCCCACCTCCGCCCTGCTGGCCCGCATGGAGCGGCACGGCATCGCGGCCGACCGGGCGCACCTGGAGGCCATGGAGCAGATGTTCGCCGGCGCCGTGCAGCAGGCGGTGAAGGAGGCGCACGCCGCGGCGGGGCACGAGTTCAACCTGGGCTCGCCCAAGCAGCTCCAGGAGGTCCTCTTCGGCGAGCTGGCCCTGCCCAGGACGAAGAAGACCAAGACCGGTTACACCACGGACGCCGACGCCCTCGCCTGGCTCGCCGGACAGACGGACAACGAACTGCCGGTGATCATGCTGCGTCACCGTGAGCAGGCGAAGCTCCGCGTCACCGTCGAGGGCCTGATCAAGACGATCGCCGCGGACGGCCGCATCCACACCACGTTCAACCAGACCGTCGCCGCGACGGGCCGGCTGTCCTCCACGGACCCCAACCTGCAGAACATCCCGGTCCGCACGGACGAGGGCCGCGCCATCCGCCGCGGTTTCGTGGTCGGCGAGGGCTTCGACGCGCTGCTCACCGCCGACTACAGCCAGATCGAGCTGCGCGTGATGGCCCACCTCTCCGAGGACGCCGGTCTGATCGAGGCGTTCACGTCCGGCGAGGACCTGCACACCACGGCCGCCGCCCAGGTGTTCTCCGTCGAGCGGTCCGCGGTGGACGCGGAGATGCGCCGCAAGATCAAGGCGATGTCCTACGGCCTGGCCTACGGCCTGTCCGCCTTCGGCCTGTCCCAGCAGCTGAACATCGAGGCGGCGGAGGCGCGCGCCCTGATGGACGCCTACTTCGAACGCTTCGGCGGCGTACGGGACTATCTGCGCCGCGTCGTGGACGAGGCGCGGGCGACGGGGTACACGGCGACGCTGTTCGGCCGCCGCCGCTACCTGCCGGACCTCAACAGCGACAACCGCCAGCGCCGCGAGGCGGCGGAGCGGATGGCGCTGAACGCGCCGATCCAGGGCACGGCGGCGGACATCGTCAAGATCGCCATGCTGAACGTCGACCGCGCCCTGCGCGAGGCGGACCTGCGCTCCCGCATGCTCCTCCAGGTCCACGACGAGATCGTCCTGGAACTCGCCCCCGGCGAGCGCGAACAGGTCGAGGACCTGGTCCGCCGCGAGATGGCGTCCGCCGTCGAGCTCCGGGTGCCCCTGGGCGTCTCGGTGGGCGCGGGCCCGGACTGGGAGTCGGCGGCGCACTGACGCGGTGCGCGGGGCCGGGCGCGGCGTCTGCCCCTGCGGGTGAACACCCGCGCGCCCGCGGCCGGGCGCCTGCCCCCCCTCCGGCCGGTGCGCCGCCGCGCAGCGGCACGGAGGCGCCGGTACACGCCGGCCGGGCCGCCGTCCGCCCGGCCCGTCCCCGTGCGGCCGGCAGGCCGGCGCCCGCGGTTCCGCCCCGGCGGTGGCCGCCGGTGGCCGGGCGGCGCCCTCGCCGGGGGCGGTCGAGCGCCCCGGCCCGCCGTGCCGCCCCGAGGCGTCCGCAGGGCGCCGTGACCGCAGGCCGGGCGGGGTCCGGGAGGGTGTCCCGGCGTCTGCCGGGCTCCCCGTGCTTCACTCGCCTGGCCCTCGCAGGGGAGCCCGCGCCGGGGTGGGCGGAGAGCATGCCAGGCATGGGTATACGCATGCCTCACCGCAGAGCGGCACCCCCGCGGGCCGACGCCGACGGACCCACCGCCCAGGCGTTTCCGCCGGTCCCGGTCTTCGCGGCCGCCGCAAGCACCGCCCGCGTCCCCGGCGGCCTCACGGCCGCCCTCCGCGACGCCGCCGCCCGGCTCGGCGTCCGCGTCACCGACGGCCGGCGGAGAACCGGCCGCACCCCCACCGCCCCGGGCGCCGGGACGGAACAACCCCCGTGGCGGCTGTGGGCCGAGCTGGCCCGCGCCTACCTCACCCTCGTCCTCACCCTGCTGCCCCGGCCCCGCCCGGTCCGCACGGTCACCGTGTTCGTCGCGGCGAGCGAGACCCTCAGCGTGCGGCCGTACGGTCCGGCTCCCGCGTATCCGCGCCCGCAGGCCCCTCCGTGGCCGGGACCCGACGCCACACCCTGACGGCGACGGCGTACACCGGCAGCGCGGCGACCAGCCCCGCGCCCGCGCCGAAACAGACGGTCGGGATCAGCTCGTAGGGCTTCGCCATGTGGCCCCAGTGGGCCCACCACCGGGTGGCCCGCAGCACCGCCGCCACGACCGCGCATCCGCCGAGCAGCAGGGCGGCCCCCCACCGGTCGCCCGCCGACAGCGCCGGCACCCCCGGGGGCACCGCGTCCCCGGGGACCGCGCGCCGCAGCGCCCGCGCCGCGAACGCCACCAGGACGACCGCGGCCACCAGCGACGTCCCGTACTGCGCGTACCAGAACACCGGCGAACCCCCGATCTCCCGCTCCAGCACGGGGAACAGCCGCGTCCCCCACCGGTCGTGATGGGTGAACGCGTCCCACACCACGTGCGTCAGCGCCCCCAGGACGGCGGACACGTACCAGCGCGCCGCCAGGGACGCCCGTACGCGCGCCCGGGGCGCGCCGCAGCGCACCAGCGCCGCCACCCGCCCCTGACGCGCCCGCGGCAGCAGCGCCACCAGCGGCTCCCGCACCAGCAGCCACAGCCCCGCCAGCGCCCAGGCGATCAGCACGTCCACGGTGAACACGCCCCAGCCGGCGTGCGTCACGTCGCCGAACTCCATCGCCCCGGACACCGCACTGGCCGCGTAGTAGGTCATGTCGGGCGCGAAGCTGCCCGCGACCAGCACGGCCGGGACCAGCGGCCCGCGGCCCGTCCCGTCGGTGCGGACGGCCGGCAGGACCGCCGCCGCGTGGCTGAGTGTGAACGGCAACGGGACTCCTCGCAGCGGGGGTTGACCGGGGGCTTCCGGACTCGTCGGCCGGCGGCCCCGGCGCCGGGCGGACCCCAGTATTCGGCAGACCCGCGCGCGCGGGCCCGCCGCCCCGCGGACCGTCCGGACGAGAAGGTGGCCAACCGGTGAATATCGGGCATCAACGGGTGTCCGTGCAAAGGAAGTTGTCGTAAGGTCGCGAGGGTCGCCGAACCGGTCCCGCGTCCCGGGGCAGCCGGCGGGGCGGGCAGATCTCACAACAGGGCGGACACAGCACACGGTGACGGGCGCCGGCAGCGCCCATGGGAGGGGTTCACTCTATGGCGGCGCACATCGGCAGGCGGCTCCGCAAGCAAGCGGCGACCACCGCCGTGGCCGCGGCAGCGGTGGCGGCCCTGTCCGCGTCCCAGGCGCCCGGCGTCACGGTCGGCGACCAGGGCGGACAGAGCACCGGCGACGCCGCCTCCGCGCCCGACACCGCCGCCGACGACAGCGCCACCGGCAACTCGCCGTACTACACGGACCTGCCGCCCCTCAACAGCCCCAGCCCGTCGCCCTCCGCGGGCGCCGGCGACCGGCACGCCGCCGAGGCCGGCATACCCGCGACCGTCCTCGACGCCTACAAGAAGGCCGAGGCCGCGCTGCGCGAGAAGAAGCCCGGCTGCAACCTGCCCTGGCAACTCCTCGCCGCCATCGGCAAGGTGGAGTCCGGTCAGGCGCGCGGCGGCCGGGTCACCGCCGACGGCACCACCGTCACGCCGATCCTCGGCCCCCAGCTCGACGGCAACGGCTTCGCCCTCATCCGGGACACCGACGACGGCGCCTACGACGGCAACCGCATGTACGACCAGGCCGTCGGGCCCATGCAGTTCATCCCCTCCACATGGGAGTGGGCGGGCCGCGACGGCAACGGCGACGGCCGCGAGGACCCGAACAACATCTACGACGCCGCCCTCGCCGCCGGCCACTACCTGTGCCGCTTCGGCTGGGACCTGTCCGACCAGGGCGACCTGCGCAAGGCGATCCTCAGCTACAACAACTCGACGGACTACCTGAACACCGTCCTGTCGTGGCTGGAGTACTACCGCAAGGGCACCCACGAGATCCCCGACGGCACCGGCAGCCTGCCCGCGGACCGCAGCGACGACACGGCGCGTCCCGGCGCCTCCCCGTCGACGCCGCGCACCACCCCGCCGACGGGGCCCGGCGACACCCGGCCCGGCAAGCCCTCCGGCTCCCGGCCGGCGCCCGGCCCCGCCGCGCCCGGCAACGGCGGCGGCAGCGACAGCCCGAACACGCCGCCCGCCACGCCTCCTCCGACCACTCCGCCGACGCCCACCGACACGGTGCATCACCTGGAGGACGCCGGCACCGGCGCCCTCACCGCCATGGCGGGCCACACCTTCGCCGAGCGCATCAGCACCCGCGCGGAGACCGAGACCGGCAAGGCGGTCGCCAAGGTGCGGATCCGCTTCACCATCGTCGGCGACACGGACGCCACCTTCGCCGGCGGCGAGAGCGTGGCGACCGTCACCACCGACGCGTCCGGTGTCGCGGTGGCGCCCGCGCTGCGGGCGGGGGAGAGGACCGGCGCGTTCGCCGTCCAGGCGGCCGTCGCGGGCCGCTCCGTCAAGGGTGTCCCCTACAGGGCGACGGTCACCGAGCGCGCCGCCGACGCCCTCGTCCGCACCGGCCCCGAGGAACTGACCTCCGTCGCGGGCGGCGAGTTCGCCGAGCCGGTCGAGGTCAGGGCCACCTACCGGGGCGCGGCCGCCGGGAAGGTCGCCGTCACCGCCACCCTCGTGACGTCCGCCGACGACCCCGCCGAGAACGACAGGGGCCCCTACTTCAAGGACGCCGACGGCAGGACGGTCCGCACCCTGACCGGTCTCAGGACGGACGCGGACGGGCTGCTGACCCTGCCGAAGCTGTACGCGGACGACACCGCCGGCACGTTCCTGCTCCGCCTCACCACGGCCGGCGGCGCGACCCTCACGGTCGAACTGACCGTGGAACCGGCGGCCACCCCGAGCCCGGACCCCGAGCCGTCGGCAGACCCCTCGACAGGCCCCTCGACGGAGCCGTCCACCGAGCCCTCGCGGACCCCGGGCGCCTGACGACACGGACGCGGGCGCCCCGTACGGAACGGACGCCCGCGCGTCCTACCCCCGCGACCGCGCGTTGGTGTGCCGGGTCGGCTGCGCCGAGGCCGGGTCCTGAGGCCAGGGGTGCTTCGGGTACCGGCCCCGCAGTTCCGCCCGCACCTGCTGGTAGCCCTCCCGCCAGAAGGAGGCGAGATCGGCGGTGACGGCGGCCGGACGGCCGGCCGGGGACAGCAGGTGGACCAGCAACGGCACCCCGGCCACCGTGGGCGACTCCCGCAGCCCGAACATCTCCTGCAGCTTCACGGCGAGCACCGGCCGCTCCGGGTCGGACCAGTCGATCCGTACGGTCGACCCGCTGGGCACGGTGATCCGCTCGGGCGCCAGCTCGTCGAGGCGCGCCGCCTCGCCGGACGCCCACGGCAGCAGCCGCGCCAGCGCCTGCCCGGCGTCGATGCGGGCGAGGTCCGCCCGGCGCCGCGCCCGGCTCAGCTCCGGCTCCAGCCACTCGTCCACGCGCGCGTGCAGCGCCTCGTCGGACACGTCCGGCCAGGGTTCGCCCAGCCGCTCGTGCAGGAAGGCCAGCCGCTGCCGCAGGACCTCCGCCCCGGCCGGCCACCGCAGCAGCCCGAACCCCTCCCGGCGCAGCCCGTCCAGCAGCGCGGCGCGCACCGGCGCGGGGCCGGCGTCGGTGAGCGGCCGTGCGGCCAGCTCGACCGCCCCGAGCCGTTCGACCCGCCGCGCCACGACGTCCCCGCCGGCCCAGTGCACCTCCTCGCGCCGCTCCGCGAGCGTCCCCGCCGCCCAGCGCGCCACGTCCCCGTCCACGGCGGCCCCCAGCAGGACGCGCGCGTGGCCGCGCCCCACGGGCCGGTCGGCCACGGCCACGGCGATCCACTCGGCCCCGCGCAACGCGGACCCCGCCCCCACCTCGGCCCGCGTCCCGCCCACCATCAGGTACGACCCGCCGTCCGCCCGGGCCACCCGCTCCGGGAAGGCGAGCGCCACGACGGCACCGACGGCACGCTCCTCCACGCCGGTCCCACCACCGCGCCCGCCCGGCCGCTCCCCGCCACCGCGGGCCACCGGCACCGCACCGCCGCCCGCCCCCGCAGGGGCGTCCGACGCCGGGGTCCCGCCGGAGCCGCCCGCGTCCGGCCCGCCGGCCGGTACGGCTCCCTCCGCCTCGGCCGCCGCCCCGCGCAGCCGCCGTGCCTCCGTGCGCCAGCGTGCCGCGTACCCGTCGCCGCCGCGGCGGGCGGCGCGCAGGGCGGCGGCCAGGTCGTCGCCGTAGTCGCGCGGGGGCTCCTCGGAGAGCAGCGCGACGACCTCGGCCGCGAGGCCGGCGCCCACGCGCGGGGCGGCGTCCATCAGGGCGCGTCCCAGGCGCGGGTGCAGGCCGAGCCGGGTGAGGCGGACGCCGCGCTCGGTGGGGCGGCCGTCCGGCCGTACCGCGCCGATCGCGGTGAGGACGTCGCGGGCCGCAGCCATCGCGCCGCCCGGAGGGGGATCCAGCAGCGCCAGACCGGAGGCGTCCGGATCGCCCCAGCAGGCCGCCTGGAGCGCGAACGCCGTCAGGTCGGCCACCTTGATCTCGGGGGAGGGGTACGACGGCAGCCGCGCGTCCTCCGCCTCGGCCCAGCAGCGGTACACCGCGCCCGGCGCCTCACGTCCGGCGCGGCCCGCCCGCTGCCGCCCCGCGGCCCGCGAGGCCCGTACCGTCGCCAGGGCGCTCAGTCCGCGCGCGTGGTCGACGCGCGGCTCGCGGGCGAGACCCGAGTCCACCACGACCCGCACTCCCGGCACCGTCAGCGAGGACTCCGCGACCGACGTCGCCAGCACCACCCGGCGCCGCTCACCGAGCGACAGCACCGCGTCCTGCACGGCGGCCGGCGCCCGCCCGTGCACCTGGAGGACGTCCACCCCGGGCGGGGAGCCCAGCATCCCGGCCACCCGGGAGATCTCCCCGACCCCCGGCAGGAACACCAGCACGTCGCCGTCCCGCTCCGCCAGGGCCCGGCGCGCCACCGCCGCCACGTGCGTGAGCAGCGCCGGATCCACCCGCATGCCGTGCGGCGGCCGCACCGCGCGCGGGGGCGGCGCCCACACCACGTCGACCGGGTGCGCGGCGCCCCGCGCCTCGACCACGGGCGCGCCGCCCAGCAGCCGCGCCCAGCCCTCCGCGTCCGTCGTCGCCGACGCGGCCACCAGCCGCAGGTCCGGCCGCAGCGTCTCGCGCACGTCCCACAGGAACGCCGCCGCCGTGTCCGCGTCCAGGTGCCGCTCGTGGCACTCGTCGAGCACCACCGCGTCCACCCCGGCCAGCTCCTGGTCGCGCTGGAGCCGCTGGAGGAGCACACCGGTCGTGACGACCTCCACGCGCGTGTCACGCCCCACGGCCCGCTCCCCGCGCACCGTGAAGCCGACCGAGCCGCCCGCCCGCTCGCCCAGCAGCCACGCCATCCGGCGCGCCGCCGCGCGGGCCGCGATCCGCCGGGGCTCCGCGACCAGCACCCGCCGCGCGGGGCCCGTGCCCCACAGACCGGCGAGCGCCAGCGGCACCAGGGTGGTCTTGCCGGTGCCCGGCGGCGCCACCAGCACGGACGTGCCGCGGGTGTCGAGCGCTTCGGCGAGCCCGGGCAGGGCCTCGCGCACCGGGAGGGACTCCAGCGCCTCGTGACGGATCACGCGCTCAGTCCCGTACGCACACGAAGACCGCCGTGCCGGGGATCAGGCTGCCGCGCAGCGGGGACCAGCCGCCCCACTCGGAGGTGTTCCAGGCCGGCCACTCCGGCTCCACCAGGTCCACCAGCCGGAACCCGGAGGCGACCACGTCACGGACCCGGTCCCCGAGCGTCCTGTGGTGCTCCACGTACACCGCGTGGCCGCTCTCGTCCTGCTCCACGTACGGCGTGCGGTCGAAGTACGACCCGGACACGCTCAGCCCCTCCGGGCCCGGCTCGTCCGGGAACGCCCAGCGGATCGGGTGCGTCACGGAGAACACCAGCCGCCCGCCCGGCCGCAGCACCCGGCGCGCCTCGCGCAGCACCAGCCGCGGATCGGCGACGAAGGGCAGCGCCCCGTACGCCGAGCAGGCCAGGTCGAAGGAGGCGTCGGCGAAGGGCAGCGCGCCCGCGTCCGCGCACACCAGGGGGAACGCCCCGCCGATGCGCAGCGCGTGCTGGAGCTGGCGGTGCGAGATGTCGAGGGCCACCGGGCGCGCGCCCTGCGCGGCCAGCCAGCGCGAGCACTGTGCCGCGCCGGCGCCCAGCTCCAGGACGTCGCGTCCCTTCAGCTCCTCCGGCGGGCCGAGCAGCCCCGCCTCCGCCTCGTCCAGGCCCTCCGGGCCCCATACGAAACGGTCGTCGCCGAGGAAGGCGCCGTGCTCGGTCTGGTACTCGTCGGCGTTGCGGTCCCACCAGCCCCGGTTGGCCCGGGAGCTCTCCGTGACGCCGGCCTCCCGCCGGGTGGCCTCCGGTTCGGGGACTTCGGGCTCTTGGATGATCGGCTCCCTCGTCGTACTCTTCCGTCCAGCCGGGTCCCCGGTGTGTCGCCGAGGGGGTCTTCTTCACCCCTGCATGGCCTCGGGAGGCGGCAGTTGTGCCGGTTATGCGGTGATCCGCCCCGGGTGGGCGGCTTCGTGCATTGACCATGCCCGGCCGCCCCCGTATGCTACAAGTTGCGCTGCGGGCCTGCGCACCTCAGACGTAGCAGGCTGCGCTCGCATCTGTTGTATGTCCCCTCGGTTGTCGAGGCGCCACCGCGTTTTCGTGGCGCTTCCTTGGCTGTCCGGCTTCTGCAGAGCGAAACGGGCTCCGGCGTAGCAGTACCTACGACTTCAATGTCCGTACCGGAGCCCTTTCCCACATGACGAGCAGCACCGAGACCACCGCCACCACCCCGCAGGTAGCGGTCAACGACATCGGTAACGAGGAAGCGTTCCTCGCCGCGATCGACGAGACGATCAAGTACTTCAACGACGGCGACATCGTCGACGGCGTCATCGTGAAGGTCGACCGGGACGAGGTCCTGCTCGACATCGGTTACAAGACCGAAGGTGTCATCCCGAGCCGCGAGCTCTCGATCAAGCACGACGTCGACCCGAACGAGGTCGTCGCCGTCGGCGACGAGATCGAGGCCCTGGTCCTCCAGAAGGAGGACAAGGAAGGCCGCCTGATCCTCTCGAAGAAGCGCGCCCAGTACGAGCGTGCCTGGGGCACCATCGAGAAGATCAAGGAAGAGGACGGCATCGTCACCGGTACCGTCATCGAGGTCGTCAAGGGTGGTCTCATCCTCGACATCGGCCTCCGCGGCTTCCTCCCGGCCTCCCTGGTCGAGATGCGCCGCGTCCGCGACCTCCAGCCCTACGTGGGCAAGGAGCTCGAGGCGAAGATCATCGAGCTGGACAAGAACCGCAACAACGTGGTCCTGTCCCGCCGTGCCTGGCTGGAGCAGACCCAGTCCGAGGTCCGCCAGACGTTCCTCACCACCCTGCAGAAGGGTCAGGTCCGTTCCGGCGTCGTCTCCTCGATCGTCAACTTCGGTGCCTTCGTGGACCTGGGCGGCGTCGACGGTCTGGTCCACGTCTCCGAGCTGTCCTGGAAGCACATCGACCACCCCTCCGAGGTCGTCGAGGTCGGCCAGGAGGTCACGGTCGAGGTCCTCGACGTCGACATGGACCGCGAGCGCGTCTCCCTGTCGCTGAAGGCGACCCAGGAAGACCCGTGGCAGCAGTTCGCCCGCACCCACCAGATCGGCCAGGTCGTGCCCGGCAAGGTCACGAAGCTGGTTCCGTTCGGTGCGTTCGTCCGCGTGGACGAGGGTATCGAGGGTCTGGTCCACATCTCCGAGCTGGCCGAGCGCCACGTGGAGATCCCGGAGCAGGTCGTCCAGGTCAACGACGAGATCTTCGTCAAGGTCATCGACATCGACCTCGAGCGCCGCCGCATCAGCCTCTCGCTGAAGCAGGCCAACGAGGCCTTCGGCGCCGACCCGACGGCGGTCGAGTTCGACCCGACCCTGTACGGCATGGCCGCGTCCTACGACGACCAGGGCAACTACATCTACCCCGAGGGCTTCGACCCCGAGACCAACGACTGGCTCGAGGGCTACGAGAAGCAGCGCGAGGAGTGGGAGCGCCAGTACGCCGAGGCGCAGGCTCGCTTCGAGCAGCACCAGGCGCAGGTCATCAAGTCCCGCGAGGCGGACGAGAAGGCCGCTGCCGAGGGTGGCGAGGCCGCCGCTCCGGCCGCGTCCGGCGGCGGTTCGTACTCCTCCGAGGGCGGCGACCAGTCCGGCGCCCTGGCTTCGGACGAGGCGCTGGCCGCGCTTCGCGAGAAGCTGGCGGGTGGCCAGAGCTGAGCGCTCGCCGCTGAGGGCTAGCGGTTGATCTGAGGGGTCGCACCTTTCGAGGTGCGGCCCCTCAGGCGTTTCTGACGGGTTCGTCGTCGGCCGCGGGCCCGGTGGGGGTTCGTCGCGCAGTTCCCCGCGCCCCTTCAGGGCGTTTCCCCGCGGGCGTCGTCATCGTGGGAATGCCTGTGCTCCGTGCCACGTTGTGGTGGGTGGAACACGAGGAGGAGCGGTCATTGTGCTTGATCCGCAGGATGTGTACGCCTGGGAGCCGAAGGGACTGAGCGTCGTCGACATGGCGCTGGCCCAGGAGTCGGCCGGACTTGTCATGCTCTACCACTTCGACGGATACATCGACGCGGGGGAGACCGGGGACCAGATCGTCGACCGGCTGCTCGACTCGCTGCCCCACCAGGTCGTCGCCCGGTTCGACCACGACCGGCTCGTCGACTACCGGGCGCGCCGGCCCCTGCTCACCTTCACCCGCGACCGGTGGACCGACTACGAGGTGCCGGCCATCACCGTGCGGCTCGTGCAGGACGCCACCGGAGCGCCCTTCCTGCTGCTCTCGGGACCCGAGCCGGACGTGGAGTGGGAGTGCTTCGCCGCGGCCGTGCGGCAGATCGTGGAGCGCCTCGGGGTGCGCCTGTCGGTGAACTTCCACGGCATCCCCATGGGCGTCCCCCACACCCGCCCGGTCGGCCTCACCCCGCACGGCAACCGCACCGACCTCGTCCCGGTGAGCGACAGCCCCTTCGACGAGGCGCAGGTGCCCGGCAGCGCCGAGGCCCTGGTCGAGTACCGGCTCATGCAGGCCGGGCACGACGTCCTGGGCGTCGCGGCGCACGTGCCGCACTACATCGCCCGCTCGCCGTACCCGGACGCGGCGCTGACCGCGCTCGAGGCCATCACGGCCGCCACGGGGCTCGTCCTGCCCGGCGTCGCGCACTCCCTGCGCACCGACGCCCAGCGCACCCAGACCGAGATCGACCGCCAGATCCGGGAGGGCGACGACGAGCTCACCGCCCTCGTCCAGGGTCTGGAGCACCAGTACGACGCCGCGGCGGGCGCCGCGACCCGGGGCAACATGCTCGCCGAGCCGGTGGACATCCCGTCGGCGGACGAGATCGGCCGTGAGTTCGAGAGGTTCCTCGCCGAGCGGGAGGGCGACACCTGACGCCCGCCGGACCGCCGGTCGCAGCCGCCGCCTAGGCTGCTGCCCATGCTGACAGTGGGCCTGACCGGCGGTATCGGAGCCGGCAAGAGCGAGGTGTCGCGGCTGCTCGTGGAGTGCGGAGCCGTGCTGATCGACGCCGACCGCATCGCACGCGAGGTCGTCGAGCCGGGCACGCCCGGGCTCGCCGCCGTCGTGGAGGCCTTCGGCGAGGAGATCCTCGCCGAGGACGGCAGCCTGGACCGGCCCCGCCTCGGCGCCCTCGTCTTCGCCGACCCGGAGAAGCTGACCACGCTCAACTCGATCGTGCACCCCCTGGTGGGCGCCCGGTCGAGGGAGCTGGAGGAGGCCGCGCCCGAGGACGCCGTCGTCGTCCACGACGTGCCGCTCCTCACCGAGAACGGCCTCGCCCCGCTCTACGACGTCGTGATCGTCGTCGACGCGCGTCCCGAGACCCAGCTCGACCGGCTGGTGCGGCTGCGCGGCATGAGCGAGGCGGACGCACGGGCCCGCATGGCGGCCCAGGCCACCCGGGAGCAGCGCCGGGCGATCGCCGACGTCGTCATCGACAACGACGTGCCCCTCGACGCGCTGGAACGGCGCGTCGAGGAGGTGTGGGCCGAGCTGGTCCGCCGCGCGCGGGAGCCCCGGCCGGAATAACCGGCGCCGGGCGGGGCGTTGATCCTTCCGAGCGAGGGAAGGATTCCGCCGTGCCCGAGACCAGTGGTCCGTCCGGACGTACGCCGGAGACGCATGTCATCGACTTCCGCGCCGCCGAGCACCTGCTCGCCTCCCGCGACCCGCGGGGCGCGGTGAAGCTGCTCGACGGCGTGATCGACGTCCATCCCGAGAACACGGCCGCCCGGCTGCTGCGGGCGCGCGCCTTCTTCGCGGCCGCCCAGCTGCGCCCCGCCGAGCTGGAGTTCTCGCTCGTCCTGGAGCGGGAGCCGGACAACGCCTTCGCCCACTACGCGCTCGCCCGCACCTACCAGCGGCAGGGCCGTCCCCACCCCGCCAAGCGGCACTTCCGGCTGGCGGCGGCGCTGGACCCGAACCCGGAGTACCTGAAGGCGGCGCGCTTCGACGAGTGAGTCCCTGCGGGGTCCTGTGCCGGACCGCACCCGGCTGCCGCCGGTCCTCCGGCGGCCCGTACGGGGGGGCGTCGCGGCCCGGCCGGTAGCGGGGCCCTGGCGGATGTGCCGGAGCACGAACAGCAGGTCCGCCGTGCCGACCAGCCACAGCATCCCGCAGGCCGGCGCCCGGCCCGGACACCCGGCGAGCGCGAACGCCACGGTTCCGGCCACCGTCCGGACCGCACCCCACACGCTCAGCCAGAACCGCGTGCGCAGGGACTCCGCGCGGCCGTCGGTTCACTGCCCGTGCGCATCGCGCTCCTCGCCCTGTCGGCGCCGGACGTTCCCCGTCCTGCGGGTTCCCGGTAGGGCCGCCGGATCCCCTGTCACTCGTTCGGGTGGCATCGACGGGGAGGGGAACGGACGTGCGGGCGCGGTCCGTTCGACGGGCATGGAGCAGACGATGCGCGAGGGTTGTCAGGGGACGGGACCCGGGAGAATCACCCCGGACGGCTGCGCTGTGGAGCTGTACGCGCGGCTTCCCGTGGGGGACGAGCCGGACGTCGTCGCCGGAGCGGTGCCGCCGGGGGCGCGCATTCTGGAGCTGGGCTGCGGTGCGGGGCGGATGACGCACGCGCTGCTGGAGCGGGGCTTCGAGGTGACGGCGGTGGACGAGTCCGCCGAGATGCTGGAGCGGGTCCGCGGGGCGCGGACGATATGCGGCCCCGTGGAGCGGCTCGGCCTCGGCGAGACGTTCGACGTGGTGCTGCTGGCCTCGTTCCTGGTGCACGCGGGGGACATCGGGGTGCGGCGGGGCATGCTGCGCACCTGCGTGCGGCACCTGGCGGAGGGCGGGTGCGTACTGATCCAGCGGGAGGGCGCGGACTACCACACGAACGTGCCGCGCGAGCGTGTGGACCCGGCGGGTTTCACGGTGCGGATCGTGTCCGTGGAGCCGGCCGGCGACGGCGTCGACTCGGTCCACGCGGAGTACGTGTTCCCGGACGCGACCTGGACCCAGACGTTCAGATCACGTCCGCTGACCCCGGAGCGGTTCGAGGCGGCACTCGCGGAGGAGGGCCTGAGGGTGGACCGGTATCTGACGGAGGACGGGATGTGGGTGAGGGCGGTGCCGGCGTCCCGCACCCGTACCTGACAGGCGGCGGGGCGCCGACGCCCCGCGCAGGACAGGCAGGTGGGGGACTGCGCCTTCGCGTAGGCCGGGCCGGTGGGGGGCTGCGCCCCGCGGTCGTGGCCCCGCACCCGTGTTCACGGCCGGGGTGCGCCTCCCGCCCCCTTGTTCCGGCCCCGGCGGCCGCCTGCCCCACGACCGTGCGCGCCTCCGCGTCCGCCTGCCGCCGCGCCCGGGTCACCCAGGGCGGGCGGGCCCGCGGGGCCGCCGAACGGGCCGGGGCCGCCCAGCCCTCGCAGCCGCTCCAGCTCGCGGCGGTCCCGCTTGGTCGGGCGGCCCGCGCCGCGGTCGCGGATGCCGGCCGGGGCGACGGCCTCGCGCGGCGGGGGCGGCGGGGAGTTGTCGATGTAGCACTGGGCGGCGACCGGCGCCCCCACCCGCTTGCGGATCAGCCGCTTCACGACGACGACCCGCTCCCGCGTCTCGACCCGCACCCGCACCTCGTCGCCGACCCGCACGGAGTGCGACGGCTTCACCCGCTCGCCGTTCACGCGGACGTGCCCGCCCCGGCAGGCGGCGGCGCCCATGGACCGGGTCTTGACCAGCCGTACCGACCAGATCCAGCTGTCGATCCGCACGGTCTCGCCGTGCTGCGGCCCGGCCGCTTCGGCGGCGGCCACCGCCGCGGCGGTCCTCGGGTCCGCCGGCTCGGGCATGGTCCCCGCGGGCCGGGGCGTGGTCCCCGCGCCGTCAGCGCCTTCGTCCGCTCCGGCCGTCCTGTCGTTCTGCGCACCCTCCGCAACCATGCCCCCGACCTTAGCCCGCCCGGCCCGCCGACCGTGTACGGATGCCGGCGGGCATGACCGCGCCCGGATGTCGCACCCGGCGCCTACGGTGGAACCATGGATCACCAAGGCCTCGCCCGGCTCGACCGGCGCATCGCCGGCTGCCGTGCCTGCCCGCGTCTGGTCGACTGGCGCGAGGAGGTCGCCCGTACCAAGCGGGCCGCGTTCGCCGACTGGACGTACTGGGGGAGGCCGGTGCCCGGTTTCGGGCCGCCGGACGCGCGGCTGCTGATCATCGGCCTCGCGCCCGCCGCGCACGGCGGCAACCGCACCGGCCGGATGTTCACCGGGGACCGCTCCGGCGACGTGCTGTACCAGGCGCTGTACGACGTGGGCCTGGCCTCCCAGCCGACCTCGGTCCACGCCGACGACGGCCTGGAGCTGTACGGCGTCCGTGTCACCGGGCCCGTGCACTGCGCCCCGCCCGCCAACAAGCCCACCCCGGCCGAACGGGACGCCTGCCGCCCCTGGCTGGTGCAGGAGCTGCGGCTGCTGCGGCCGACGGTCCGGGCGGCGGTCGTCCTCGGCGCCTTCGGCTGGCAGGCGGCGCTGCCCGCGTTCGCCGAGGCGGGCTGGACCGTGCCTCGGCCCCGGCCCGCCTTCGGGCACGGTGCCCGGGTCGAGCTGGACGCCGCCGACGGCCCGGCGCTCCGCCTGCACGGCTGTTTCCACGTCAGCCAGCGCAACACCTTCACGGGCAAGCTCACCCCCGAGATGCTCCGGGACGTCCTGCGCACGGCGGCCGAGGCAGCCGGACTGCGCCCGGAGGAAAGGGGATGAGCGTCCCGCGCGATGGCGCTACGGTGCCCGGATGGGCAGGTATCCGGAGATCGAACCGTACGACCACGGCATGCTCGACGTCGGGGACGGCAACCGCGTCCGCTGGGAGACCAGCGGGAATCCGCACGGCAAGCCCGCAGTGGTGCTGCACGGCGGGCCCGGCTCGGGCGCCGGCGCCGGACTGCGGCGCTACTTCGACCCCGCCGCCTACCGCATCGTCCTGTTCGACCAGCGCGGCGCGGGACGGTCGGTGCCGTCGGCCGCCGACCCCGCCACCGACATGGGCGTCAACACGGCGCCGCACCTCATGGCGGACCTGGAGCGGCTGCGCGCCCACCTGGGCATCGAGCGGTGGCTGGTGTGGGGCGTGTCCTTCGGCTCGGCCCTGGGCCTGCGCTACGCGCAGACCCATCCCGGTGTGGTCTCCGAACTGGTGCTGACCGGCGTGGCCACCGGCTCGCCCGCGGAGGTCGGCCTGCTGACGCGGGGCCTCGGCCGGTTCTTCCCGGAGGCCCACGCGCGGTTCCTCGCGGAACTGCCCGAGGCCGAGCGCGACGGCAACCTGGCCGCCGCGTACAACCGGCTGCTGGAGTCGCCCGACCCGCGGGTCAGGTCGCAGGCCGCGCGGGCGTGGACGGACTGGGAGACGGCGATCGTCCCCGCCCCGCCCGGTTCCGTGGAGCGGTTCCGCGACCCGGCGTTCCGCCTGGGCTTCGCCCGCACCGTCACCCACTACTGGGGCAACGACCACTTCTTCGGCGACGGGGGAGAGGAGGGCGTCGTCCTCCGCGACGCCCACCTCCTCAAGGGCATCCCCGGCACCCTGGTCCAGGGCAGCCTCGACGTCGGCAATCTCCTCGGCATCGTCTGGCGGCTGCACCACGCCTGGCCGGACAGCGAGCTGGTGGTCGTCGACGACGCCGGCCACGACGCGGGCGCGGCCGGCGACGACGCCCTGGTGGCGGCGACGGACCGGTACGCCCGCCGCCCGGTCTGACGAGCGGACCCCTTACGGCTGCAGCACCACCTTGGTGTAGCCCTCGATCCGCTTGTCGAACTTGTCGTACGCGGACGGCGCCTGGTCCAGCGGCAGTTCGTGCGAGACCACGAAGCTGGGCTTCGCCCGGCCCTCGATGATCATGTCGCGGAGCTGCCGGTTGTAGCGCTTGACGTTGCACTGGCCGGTGCCGAGCCTGATCCCCTTCTCGAAGAGCTTGCCGACCGCGACCAGCAGCATGCCCTGCTTGGAGTGCTCGTCCGGGGCGCCCGGGTCGGACGGCACGTACAGCCCGGGGACGCCGAGCATGCCGGTGGCCCGGACCGTGCGGACCAGCGAGTTCAGCACGGTCGCCGGCTCCTCGCGGTCCGTGCCGCCGCCCGCCGAGGCCTGGTAGCCGACGGCGTCGATGCCCTTGTCGGTGCCCGTGCCGTCGGTCTGGTCGTAGATCTGCTCGACCGGGTCGGCCTCCGCGAAGTTGACCGGAACCGCCCCGATCTCCTCGGCCTTCTGCAGCCGCTCGGCGACCCGGTCGACCACGAACACCTTCTTCGCGCCGCGCATCATCGCCGAGTAGGCGGCCATCAGCCCGACCGGGCCGGCGCCGTACACCGCGACGCTCTCACCCGGGCGCACCTGGGCGAGCTCGCAGCCGTGGTAGCCGGTGGGGAAGATGTCCGCGAGGAGCACGAAGTCGTTCTCGTGCTCGGTGCCCGGCGGCAGTTTCAGGCAGTTGAAGTCGGCGTAGGGGACGCGCAGGTACTCCGCCTGCCCGCCCTTCCAGGGGCCCATGGCCACATAGCCGTAGGCGCCGCCCGGGAAGCCGGGATTGACGGTGAGACAGTACCCGGTGAAGCCCTCGACGCAGTTGGTGCAGAAGCCGCAGGCGACGTTGAAGGGCATGACCACGCGGTCGCCCTCCTCGAGCGAGGTGACGCCCGGACCGACCTCGGCGATGATGCCCATGTTCTCGTGGCCGAAGGTGATGCCCGGCTCGGCGTTGGTGCGACCCTCGTACATGTGCAGGTCGGAGCCGCAGATCGCGGTCGACGTGATCCGGACGATCACGTCGTTCGGATGCTGGATGGTCGGGTTCTCGACCTCCTCGACGGCGACCTCGAACGGTCCCTTGTACACGACGGCCTTCATGGTGCGATCTCCGTTCGGTTGGTGTTCCGCGTGGTGCGCGGCGACGCCCCTCCCGATGGTCCGCGTGACCGATATCTCATGATTCTCCGGTCTTGTGACCGGGGCAAGCCGGTAATATCCGACGAATGTCGAGTGACGCCCGCCCCGTTCCGGTGGCGCGGCGTCCGGTGATTCCGATGAAGACCCGATGAAGACCCGATGAAGACCCGATGAGAGGGGAGAGGGCGGAACATGGCAGCTCAGAGGCTGGGAACCTTGCTCGTGGCCGTGCCGGGGCTGTCCGGCACCCTGTACCCCCCGGGCACGACCGTGACCGTCCGCGGGCGCGGCGCATCCGTCGACGCGTTCGTCAACGGCGACTGGCTCGCGCTGTCGTGGTGGGAGTTCTCCGACGGCCTCCGTGAGGACGTCGCCGACCGCTGACCGGTAACCTCGGGGCTCAGTCGACCTTGACCCAGTCCAGGGTGCGCTCGACGGCCCGCTTCCAGTCCTCGTAGCCCTGCCGGCGCCGGTCCTCGTCCCACTGCGGCTCCCAGCGCCTGGACTCCTGCCAGTGCGAGCGGAGCTCGTCCGTGTCGTTCCAGAAGCCGGTGGCGAGGCCCGCGGCGTACGCGGCGCCCAGCGCGGTGGTCTCCGCGACCACGGGCCGGCTGACCGGCACCCCGAGCACATCGGCCTGGATCTGCATGCACAGGTCGTTCGCGGTGACACCGCCGTCCACCTTGAGCACGTCCAGGTGCACCCCGGAGTCCTGCTCCATCGCCTCGACCACGTCACGGCTCTGGTAGCAGATCGCCTCCAGCGTGGCCCGCGCGATGTGACCGCCGGTGTTGTACCGGGACAGGCCGACGATGGCGCCCCGGGCGTCGGAACGCCAGTAGGGGGCGAACAGGCCGGAGAACGCGGGCACGAAGAACATGCCGCCGTTGTCCTCCACCGAGCGTGCCAGCTGCTCACTGTCCGGGGCGCTCCCGATGATCTTCAGCTGGTCGCGCAGCCACTGCACCGCCGCGCCGGTCACGGCGATGGAGCCCTCCAGCGCGTACACCGCCGGGCTGCCGGCGAACTGGTACGCCACCGTCGTCAGCAGGCCGTTCCGCGAGCGGACCAGTTCGGTGCCGGTGTTCAGCACCAGGAAGTTGCCGGTGCCGTAGGTGTTCTTGGCCTCGCCGGGGGAGAAGCAGACCTGTCCCACGGTGGCCGCGTGCTGGTCGCCGAGGACGCCGGTGATCGGCACGGCGGCGCCCAGCGGGCGGGACGTGCGGGCCTGGCCGAACGCCTCGGGGTCCGAGGAGGGGTGGATGGCCGGGAGCATCGAGCGCGGGATGCCGAGGATGCCGAGCAGCTCGTCGTCCCAGTCGAGGGTCTCCAGGTTCATCAGCATGGTGCGGCTGGCGTTGGTCACGTCCGTGGCGTGGACGCCGCCGTTGGGGCCGCCGGTGAGGTTCCACAGCACCCAGGCGTCCGTGTTGCCGAACAGGGCGTGCCCCGCCTCAGCCGCCTCGCGCAGCCCGTCCACGTGGTCCAGCAGCCACTTGATCTTGCCGCCGGAGAAGTAGGTGGCCGGCGGCAGTCCCGCCTTGTGGCGAATCACGTCGCCGTGGCCCTCGCGTTCGAGGGCGGCGGCGATGCTGTCGGTGCGGGTGTCCTGCCAGACGATCGCGTTGTAGTACGGACGGCCGGTGCGCGGGTCCCAGACGACGGTCGTCTCGCGCTGGTTGGTGATGCCGATGGCCCGGAGGTCGGAAGCCGTCAGGTTGCCGTCGCGGAGGGCGTTCTGGATCACCGTGTTGGTGCGCTCCCAGATCTCCACCGGGTCGTGCTCGACCCAGCCGGAACGGGGCAGGATCTGCTGGTGCTCCAGCTGGTGCTTCGCCACCTCGTTACCGGCGTGATCGAAGATCATGAAGCGGGTGCTGGTGGTCCCCTGGTCCACCGCGCCGACGAATTCGGGCATCGCTGCAGCCTTTCTGAGTTGACGACGGTCCCGGGGGCCTACGCCTCCTCGGTGGCCGGGCCTTCCTCTTGGTCCTCCATCGCCCGCGTCCTGGCGGTGATCACCGGCTTGATGAGCAGGTCGTACACCAGTACGCCGAGAACACCGCCGATCAGCGGGCCGACGACGGGGATCCACCAGTAGCCGCTGAACCACCCGAACGTGCCCGGAAACGCGATGTCGCCCCAGCCCTCGAAGTAGGTGAACAGGCGGGGGCCGAAATCGCGCGCGGGATTGATCGCGTATCCGGCGTTCGTGCCGAAGGTGAGGCCGATGGCGACGACCACCAGGCCGATGAGGAACGGGTGGAGATTCGCCAGGGGAGCGACATTCTTCAGGTCGATGAGTGCGCAGATCAGAAGCAGCAGAATGCCGGTGCCCACGATCTGGTCGAGCAGCGGACCCCACCAGGAATTCCCGAAGTATTCCGCGGGGAAGGTCGCGAAAATGGAATAGGTGGCCAGTGATTCGTCACGGGCCAGACCGGCCTTCGCGTCGGCGGCGTCGATCGCCCAGCGGTAGCAGGCGTAGACGAGCGCGGCGGCGACGAAGGCGCCGAGCAGCTGGGCCAGCCAGTAGGCGGGCACCTTCTTCACGGGGAAGTCCCTGCGCACGGCGAAGGCCAGGGTCACCGCCGGGTTGATGTGGGCGCCGCTGATGCCGCCCGCCACGTAGACGCCGAAGACGACGGCGAGGCCCCAGCCCCAGCAGATGATGAGCCAGTTCGCCGGCCCGAAATCCACGAACTGCCGCCCGGAACCGGGCAGGCCCACGACCGCGACGGCGACAGATCCGAGACCCAGCAGAATGAGGACGAACGTCCCCAGGAATTCGGCGAGCATCTCGCCGCCGATGCCTTCGCGATAGCCGCGTCGGCGTGGAGCTGTAACGCGATCAGCCATCAGCTCTCCTCGAACGGAAATGGCGCGGACTGTGCCTCCCCATGTCGGCAGCGTAGGTCCGCCCCGGTGCCCAGGCGCGCGGGGAGCGGTCTTTCCCACCAACGGCCCAGTTCGGTGAGCGAAGGGGAAGGGAAGGGCGAATACTGCGGGGCATTCGGGGAGTTGGGGGCGAGGTTTCCGCACGGGTCCGGGAGAGCGGACGAGAGCGCCCGCCAAGGACCGGCCGCCTCGGCCGGACGGCAGGGCCCCGTGATCCGCACCGCCCTCGCCGTGCCCCCGTGCCTCGCCCGTGCCCTCCGGTCCCGGCGCGGGCCGGTCCCCCGGAGCGCGTTGCCGCGCGGCGCGCTGGGCGGCGCCACCCGGAAGTGTCCGGCGCCGGCCGACGGCGTGTGACCCGGGCATGTCGGGCGGCGAAAGAATCTTGCGTGCGGGCGATGAGTTCCGTCCGGCACTCCGGTCACTCCTCGCAACGGGACCGTTGCACAGGAGGAACCATGTCGCTTCCGGAGATCGTCTCGCGCGCCCAGTGGAGTGCGGCGCGCGAAGAACTGCTCGACAAGGAGAAGGCCGTCACCCGCGCGCTCGACGCCCTCCGTGCCGAACGGCGCCGGCTGCCCATGGTCCCCGTCGACCGCGAGTACGTCTTCGAGGGCGGCGACGGCAGGGCCACGCTGCTCGACCTCTTCCAGGGGCGGCAGCAGCTCGTCGTGCACCACTTCGTCTTCGACCCCGCGTGGGAGGCCGGCTGCCGCTGCTGCTCCGCCTTCCTGGACCAGATCGGGCACCTGGCCCACCTGCACGCGCGGCGCACCACGTTCGCGGCCGTCTCCCGCGCGCCGTTCACCCGCATCCTGCCGTTCAAGGCCCGGATGGGCTGGACCGTGCCCTGGTACTCGTCCTGCCCCGGTGACTTCGACGCGGACCTGAACATGTTCTCGGAAGAGGACGGCCGGCCCGTCCAGCGGCCGGGGGTGAGCTGCTTCCTGCGCGACGGCGACCGGGTCTTCCACACCTACTCGGCCTGGGGACGCGGCCTGGAGGGGCTCGGCTCCACCACCAGCCTGCTGGACCTCACCGCGCTCGGCAGGCAGGAGCCCTGGGAGGAACCACAGGGACGCGCCTACGCCGTCGGGGCGCCCGTGACGCAGGAGCATCTCCGCTACCACGACGAGTACGACGACTGACACGGACGGTGACGGATTACTCCGAAAAGCTGAGAGCGCGCTCACACTTGGCAGTGAACGGGTGTCAACTACATCTCAGTACCGTCACCGCACGAGGCGTTCGCCCCATGGTTGGCGTTTAACTCTACGAGTACAGCGCTACATGGAGGTGGCAGGGTGAACGGGCGAACGGTGCTCGAACGCTTTCCCGCAGGTGGGCCGCGCGGCTCCTGGCCCGCGGAGGAGTTCGCGCACGCGCGGCGCCTGGAGGGCCTGCCCGCCGAGGTCGTCATGGACCTCGCCACCGACATGTTCCTGGTGATCGTCCGCGGCGAGGGCGCCGGCGGTGAGGCGGTGGCGTGAGCCCCTCCGCGGGGCGCCGTGCGCGGCCGTCAGGCGGTGACCGGGCGTGACCAGACGGGGGTGGTTCCGGTGAGGCGGCACAGGGCCAGGTACAGCGGTATCGGCGGCGTGTAGGGGAGTGTGCCGTCGGGGCGGTGGATCAGCCCCGGGAGACCGGCGGCGCCCGTGTCGGCCGGGGTGTCGGGAAGGACCGCGCCGGCGGCGTAGTGCGCGGGGGCGGGCCACTCCAGGGCGTAGTCCGAATCGGACGGGACCAGCCACCACCAGTGCGCGTCATCGGCGTACACGCACCCCACGCGGGGCAGCCGGGGCAGGACCAGCGGGCCGAAGCGGGCCGGCACGGCCACCGCGTCGCAGCCCATCGGGGCGGTCATGCCCTCCGGCACGGGAAGCCGCCGGGGCGCGTCGGGCGTCTGCCGTCCGCGCTGGATCCGGACCAGCGAGTCCAGGCTCAGCACGCGTGCGCCGCCGGGGCCCGTCACGCCTGCCTCCCGTCCCGCTCGGAGGGCGTCCTCACGCGCTGCTCGGCCGGGTGGTCCCGGCCGCCGTCGCCGGCCCCGCCCTCGCCGTCCTCCGAGCCGCCGGCCGGACCGGGCTTGGACCGGGCGCCCCAGCCGAGGTCGCCGCGGGGTTCGCCGGAGCCGGGCGGGGTGCCGGCGGTGCGGGGGAGCTCCGCCCAGACCAGCAGGCCGGGACCGTGCTCGTGGGCGCCCCACGCGTGGCACAGGGCGTCGACGAGGAGCAGTCCCCTTCCGTGCTCCTCCTCCGGCTGCTGCCGGAAGTTCGCCCGCGGCCGGCCCGGCGCGCAGCCCTCGTCCCGCACGGCGATGCGCAGCAGGTCGTCATCGTCGTGCAGCTCGCAGACGACACGGCTGCTCGCGGTGTGCACGATGGCGTTGGTGACCAGTTCGGAGACGACCAAGGCCGCCGTGTCACAGGTGTCCTCGCACACCGACCAGCCGGTCAGCCGGGCCCGTGTCAGCCGTCTCGCCCGGGCGGGGGAACCCGGGTGAGCGGCCAGCTCGAAGCGGAACCGGCGCTCGGCGGCGGCCCCCGGGGAGGGGGCGGCGGCCGGGGTGGCGCCGAGGCCGACGGAAGCTGCGGCGGCGTCTGTTCCTAAGGGCGCGGACGGAATCACGCTTGCCACTATCGCCCCGCCGTGAACACTTGGCAAGTGTCACTCTGAAAATTGCAGAGTGCTGTGTGACGGTCTGGACGGGCGTGGCACACTGCTCGCAACAGCACCTCGTGCGGCGTCAGTTGGGATCGCCGGAGAGTAATTCGAATGTGTGTTCGGATCACCTGGTCTCCGTGCCTGGTCTCCGTGCCGGATCACCGGACGGCGCCGCCGGGCTGTCACTATTCGTTCGAGGGAGGTGGAGCGTGAGCGAACCCCGGTCCGCGCCGACGGTGGGGCAGGTCGTCCTCGGGCGCCGCCTGCTGGACCTGCGTGAGCGCGCGGGTCTCAAGCGGGAGGAGGCCGCCCGGATCCTGCGCGTCGCGCCCGCCACCGTGCGCCGCATGGAGATGGCCGAGGTGGCGCTCAAGATCCCCTACCTCCAGCTGCTGCTGAAGGCCTACGGCGTCTCCGACGAGGAGGCCGAGGCGTTCGTCCAGCTCGCGGAGGACGCCAACAAGCCCGGCTGGTGGCAGCGCTTCCACGACATCCTGCCCGGCTGGTTCTCCATGTACGTCAGCCTGGAGGGCGCGGCCTCCCTCATCCGCAGCTACGAACCCCACTTCGTCCCCGGACTGCTCCAGACGG
Source organism: Streptomyces sp. DH-12 (assembly GCF_002899455.1). Taxonomy (GTDB): domain Bacteria; phylum Actinomycetota; class Actinomycetes; order Streptomycetales; family Streptomycetaceae; genus Streptomyces. The sequence continues at coordinate 5,726,644 of NZ_PPFB01000001.1, forward strand.
AGGACTACGCGCGCGGCGTGCTGCGCTCCGGCGCCATAGGGCAGACCCGGCCCGAGGACATAGAACGCCACGTCGACCTGCGCATGCGACGGCAGGAACTGCTCACCCGCGAGGACGCGCCCCGGCTGTGGGTCGTCATGGACGAGACCGCGCTGCGCCGCCGGGTCGGCGGCCCGGAGGTGATGCGCGCGCAGATCGACAAGCTGCTCGAGGCGGCGGCGCTGCCCAACGTGACGCTGCAGATCGCGACCTTCGACAGCGGGCCCCACCCCGGCACGTACGGGCCGTTCGTGCTGTTCCGATTTGCCATGCCCGAACTGCCGGACATGGTCTACAGCGAGTACCTGACCGGCGCCGTCTACCTGGACGCGCGCACCGAGGTGGCGACCCACCTCGAGGTCATGGACCGCATGGCGGCGCAGGCCGCCACGGCACATCGCACGAAGGGGATCCTCCGGGATCTCCGCAAGGAGCTGTGAATGGAACTCATCAAGCCCCCGAAGACCCAGCCGCGTGCGCGGGCGCACGCCGCACGGATCTACAACGGCATGCCCGCCCGGGAGCTGGGCAGCGAGGGCTGGCACAAGCCCTGGAGCGGCGGCAACGGCGGCAACTGCCTCGAGGCGATGAAGCTGGACGACGGCCGGATCGCCGTGCGCCAGTCCACCGACCCGGACGGGCCGGCGCTCATCTACACCTCCGCCGAGATGACGGCCTTCATCGAGGGAGCCAAGGCCGGAGAGGCGGATTTCCTGCTGTCCTGACCCCCGTTGCCGCACTACCTTTTGCTTCCTCCTTGGCACTGAATTGATCACTAACGCTTGCAGACAGTTACGGAGTCCGTCATGACCGGACAGCACCCCGTCGAGATCGACACGACCAGACCGCATCCCGCGCGGATGTACGACTGGTACCTCGGAGGCAAGGACAACTACCCGGTCGACGAGGCCATGGGCAGGCAGATGCTCGCCCTCGATCCGCGCGTGCCGGTCATGGCGCGCGTGAACCGCGCGTTCATGCAGCGCGCCACGCGCTGGCTCGCGGGGCAGGGCGTACGCCAGTTCCTCGACATAGGCACCGGTATCCCCACCGAGCCGAACCTGCACCAGGTCGCCCAGCGCGTCGCGCCGGACGCCCGCGTCGTGTACTGCGACAACGACCCCATCGTGCTGGCCCACGCGGAGGCCCTGCTGCGCGGCACGGCGGAGGGCGTCACCGACTACCTCCAGGCCGACGTCCGGGAACCGGACACCATCCTGGAGGGTGCGCGCAAGGTCCTCGACTTCGACCGGCCGATCGCGCTGTCGCTCATCGCGCTGCTGCACTTCGTCCCCGACGAGGACGACGCGCACGCACTGGTGACGCGGCTGGTGGACGCCCTGCCCCCGGGCAGTTACCTGGTGATCAGCCACGCCACGGCCGACTTCACGCCCGAGGAGTCGGAGGAGGCCACGGCGAAGCTCAAGGGTGCGGGCGTCACCCTGGCGCTGCGCAGCCGCGGGGAGCTCACCCGTTTCTTCGACGGCCTCGACCTCGTGGAACCGGGCGTTCAGGTGCCGCACCTCTGGCGCCCCGAACTGGGCGACCCGGTCCCGGGCCAGGACGACGGGGTCATCCCCGGCTACGGAGCGGTGGCCCGCAAACCGTAGGCGGCCACCCGACGCCCCTGGGAGCCCGGCCGACGCCGGGAGCCCGGGGGCGTCGGTGTGTCATGGCACGGTGTGGCGGGGCCGGCGCGGTGCGCGTCGGCCGGCCGGTGCCGGGAGGCGGGCGCGCCGGGCTGAGACCGGGCGGGGCCGCGTGCCGGCCCGGGCGGGCGGCAGGAGCGTCCGGCCGGGGAGACGGTGGGCGGTGTGCCGCTTGGGGGAGGCGTGCGCGTTCGGGGCGTGTCCGGCCCGCCCGGGGGAGCCGCGGGCGCGGCCCGGAACCGCCGGCGTCCGCCGGGCGTGGGATCGGATTCCGGCCACGGTTGCCGGGCGGCGCACGGGCGTGGGGGCGTGTCACACGGTCATCGGGCGGTCGTACGGGCCGATCGGCGCCGACAGGTGGCTCGGGCCGCCCGTCAGACAGCGGTCGACGGCCGCCGCCACCGCCCGTCCCTCCGCGATGGCCCACACGATCAGCGACTGCCCCCGGGCGGCGTCGCCGGCCGCGAGGACCCCCGGCACGTTCGTGGCGAAGTCCGGCCCGCGCGCGATCGTGCCGCGCGACTCCGGCGTCAGCCCGAGCCGCGCGACGAGCCCGTCGCCCTGGTCCGGTCCCGAGAAGCCGAGCGCGAGCAGCACCAGATCGGCGGGCGGCGTCCGCTCCGTCCCCGGCACGGGCCTGCGCTCCGCGTCCACCTCGACCAGGCGCAGCCCGCGCACCCGTTCTCCCCCCTCGAAGCGCAGCGTCGACGTCGCGAACAACCGCGCGTCGGCCTCCGCCTCCGGCGCCGGGCGCACCACCCCGGCCGGGTGCTCGTCGCGTCCGGCCGGTCAGCCGGTGAGGGCCAGGAGGTACGCCAGAGCGGCACCGGCCGAGGCGAGGGCACGGACGTGGTTCCACCGTGTCCACCCGCGCACGTACTCCGGCCAGTACGCGGCCGCCTCCGCACCGCCCGCGTCGAGCCGGGCCAGCCGGTCGTTGCGGGGTATGTTCGCCGCCGCGGTCAGCCCGAACGACCCGCACAGATACAGCACGCCGCCCACCACCGAGGCGACCACCCCCTCGTCCGGCCGCGCCACGACCGTCACCACCGTGAGCACCGCGCACAGCACCGTCGTGCCGAGGAACACGACCATGAACGGCGGTCGCACCGCCGCCACGTTGACCGCCTGCATCGCGGCCACGCCCCGCGTCGGCGGCAGCGCCGCGAGCCCCCTCATCACGAACGTCGAGAACGCGCAGAACACCCCGGCCACCAGCCCGGTCCCCAGCACACCCAGCGCCGTCAGCACGGCATACGGCCCGTCACCCATGTCCTCACCCCCGTCACTTCCGTCACTCCCATAACTTTCGTCACTCTCGTCCTTCCGGCCCGCACCCTCCTCCGGCCGCCCCACCACCAGTGAACGCGTCCCTGCCGCAGCGGACCATGGCCGAGCGGCGCGCACCCATGCGCGAGCGTCCACGGCCCGCGCCCGCCCACGGCGCACCGCCCTCGCCGGCACTTCCGGTGTGGTCCGGGACGTACCGCATCATGGCCGTGTGCGACTCGAAGCGATCACCTGGGACCGGCTCGTCGACGTACTCGCCGAGCGCCTGCGGGAACTCGACCCGGCTGACGGTTCTCCCTGGCCCCGCGTGGCCCTCGACGGCGCCCCGGCCGCCCGCCCGGGCGACCTCGCCGAGCGGCTCGCCGAGGCGCTGCGCGTCCGCGGCCGCCCCAGCCTCGTCGTCGGCACGGAGGGCTTCCTGCGCCCCGCCTCGGTCCGGCTCGAGTACGGTCACCAGGACCTCGAGTCCTACTACAGCGGCTGGTACGACACCGGCGCCCTGTGGCGCGAGGTGTTCGACCCGCTCGGGCCGGGCGGCAGCGGGCGGGTGCTGCCCGACCTCCGGGACCCGGTCACCGACCGCGCCACCCGCAGCCCGTATGTCGAACTGCCGCCCGGAGGCGTGCTGTTGCTGCACGGGCCGCTCCTCCTGCACCACTGGTTCCCCTTCGACCTGACCGTCCACGTCCTCCTCTCACCCGGTGCGCTGCGCCGCCGCACTCCCGAGGCCGAGCACTGGACCCTGCCCGCCTTCGAGCGCTACGAGCAGGAGACCGGCCCGGCCGGCACCGCCGACGTACTGGTGCGGGCCGACGACCCGCGCCACCCGGCCTGGCGCGGTCGAGAGCACGGTTGAGGGCCTGGCCGCGCCGGTCTGCGCGGCGCCGTCCGCCGCGGGTGCCGTCCTCCGGCGGCCCGGAGACAATGAAGGGCGTCGGGACTAGCGGCGTGCCCCGCGCCGCGCCGGCCGTCCGGCACCGGGAGGTACTCCATGACCACCGCCGGAGACATCATGCACCGCGGCGTCCAGTGGATCCCCGCGCACGAAACCCTCGACCGCGCGGCACAGTTGATGCGCGAACTGAACGTCGGCGCGCTGCCCGTCAGCGACGAGAACGAACGGCTCTGCGGCATCCTCACCGACCGCGACATCGTCGTCGGCTGCGTCGCCATGGGCCATGACCCCGCCCAGGTCACCGCGGGCGAGATGGCCAAGGGCACACCGCGCTGGATCGAGTCCGACGCCGATGTCGACGACGTCCTCACCGAGATGCGCACCCACCAGATCCGCCGACTGCCCGTCATGGACGACAAGCGTCTCGTCGGCATGATCAGCGAGGCCGATCTGGCACGGCACCTGACGGGCGAACAGATCGCCGCCTTCGCCGAGAGCGTCTACGCCCGGTCCGCCTCCGGCTGACCCCTCCGCCCGTGCCCGGCGGGACGGGCGGACGTCGCAGCCGGCCGCTGCGCCGGAGCGCCCGGTACCGCGGCGGATACGCGCCTGGGTATCACCCCGGCGACCATGCCATGGCCGTACCGCCAGTGCGGCTCCGGTATGTGGCCGACGCTCATGCCGTACACCCCCCCCGCACCATGGTCGGCACCGCGACGATCGCCGCCCGTTCCGTGGCTTCACTGCCCTGGACATTCGGTCCCCCTCGCATGGATCCCCCGTGCCGCGCTCCCTCGTCGGCCTGCCGGACCAGTGTGCCGGCGACCGGCCGACCGCGTGCGGGCCTGTGGAAACGCCGTGTTCCGCTTGGTTCCCGCCTGGGGACGAAGGAGCGCGGACCCACGACGGCCGGCTCTCCGTCCGGGACGTGCGCGCCCTCCCGCCGGTCCCGCACCGGCTGCCTGACGCTCAGTCCCGTGCCGGCGGCCGTGCACCGACCCGTTCCACCGCCTCAGCCCCCGCCCGGCACCCCTCCTCCGCCGCCTGCCCGGGAGCCGCACCGGCCAGCAGGGCCGCGAGGAAGGCCCCGGTGAAGGCGTCACCGGCCCCCGTCGTGTCCCGGGGCGTCACCGGCACGGCGGGGACACGGGCGCACACCTCGCCGGACCGCGCCAGCAGCGCACCCTCCGCGCCCTGCTTGACCACCACCAGCGGCACCCGCCGGCTCAGCCGCGCAGCCGCCTCCGCCGCGTCCGGACACCCCGTCAGCAGGCACGCCTCGTCGCGGCTCGGCAGCAGCACCTCCACTCCCCCCACCAGCGACAGGAAGCTCTCCGGACCCAGCTCGGCCAGGAACCCGGCCGACGCCGGGTCCACACTCACCGGCACCCCGCGCGCCTCCGCCGCCTTCAGCGCGACCGCGACCAGGGCCCGGCCGCTCCCGCTGAACAGCAGGTAGCCCGACAGATGCAGTCGCGCCACCCCGTCCAGCAAGGCGTCCGACCAGTCCTCGGGCCCGAGCCGCACCGACGCGCCACTGTCGGTGAGGAAGGTCCGCTCGGCCGCCGCGCCCTCGTCGACCAGGCACACGACCGTTCCCGTCGGCACGTCGGCGTCCACCACCAGCCGCGGACGCACCCCGCAGGCGGTCAGCTCCCGTTCGTGCCAGGCCGCCGCGTCCGCGCCCACCCGCCCCAGCAGGCGCACCTCGCATCCGCCCCGGCGCGCCGCCCAGCAGGCGACGTTCGCGCCCGCCCCGCCCGGCACCGTGCGGATCACGGCCGCCGTGTCCGTGCCCGGGGCGAGCGGGCCGGCGTGGCGCGCGACCACGTCCGTGATCACGTCGCCGACGACCAGCAGCGCCCCGCCCGACCCGGTCACTCCCCGGCGGCCCAGGCCGCCGCCACCCGGGCCGCGAGGGCCACGTTGCCCCGCACCGCCGCCAGATTGGCCTCGAGGGAGGCGCCGTCGGTGTGCCGCACCAGGTGGTCCAGCAGGAACGGCGTGACCCCCTGACCGGTGATCCCGGCGGCCTCACAGGCCCGCAGCGCCTCGTCGAGCACCCGCGCGTGCGTCTCGGGATCCAGCTGCTCGTCCTCCGGCACCGGGTTGGCGACGATCAGCGCCGACTCCGGACCGCCGAGGGCGTCCTGCGCCCGCATCACCCCGGCCACCTCCTCCGGGGTGTCCAGCCGCCAGTCCACGGGGTGCCCGGAGTCCGACAGGTAGAAGCCGGGGAACCGGTCCGTGCCGTATCCGGCGACCGCCACGCCCAGCGTCTCCAGCCGCTGCAGGGTCGCCGGCACGTCCAGGATCGACTTCACCCCCGCGCACACCACGGTGATCCGGGTGCGCGCGAGCAGCCCCAGGTCGGCCGACTCGTCCTGGGTGGCGGTCCACTCCCGGTGCACCCCGCCGAGCCCCCCGGTGGCGAACACCCGGATCCCGGCGAGCGCGGCGAGCAGCGCGGTCGCGGAGACCGTCGTCGCCCCGCTCGCCCCCGTGGCCACCGCGAGCGGCAGGTCACGGTGGCCCAGCTTGCGGACGCCGTCCTCGTTCGCGACGCGCTCCAACTGCTCCTCGTCCAGGCCGGCCCGCGGCCGGCCGTCCAGCACGGCGATCGTCGCCGGTACCGCGCCCTCCCGTCGCACCACGGCCTCCAGCTCGCGTGCCACCCGGAGATTGCGCGGCCGGGGCAGGCCGTGGGCGATGATCGTGGACTCCAGGGCCACCACCGGCCGCCCCGCCGCGATCGCGCCCCGTACCTCTTCCGACACCATGAGCACCACGCGCCGCCTCCCGTCTGCCGCCTCTCCCTCCATCTCTGGCGGGCGGCACGCCGGGCCAAACCCTTGTGGCGCGTCACAGGGCTCACGGAGGCTGGTGCCATGACGGACCACGCGACCCGGCTCGACCACATCGTTCTCTGGGTGGACGACCCCATCGCCGCCGCGCAGTTCTACGAGAAGGCGGTCGGCCTGGAGCCGGTCAGGCTCACCGACTTCGCGGCCGGCGAGGCGCCCTTCCCCTCGGTGCGCGTCAGCGAGGAGACCATCCTCGACCTCATGCCGCGCTCCGAGGCGGACCGCATGACGATGCTCCCCGGGGCCGCCGACAGCTCCGGCCACCCCGTCAACCACGTCTGCCTGTCCCTGGCCACGGACGCCTTCGACGCCCTCCTCGGCCGTCTCCAGGAGCAGTCGGTCCCGGTCTCGGACATCGCGCACGACTCCTTCGGCGCCCGCGGCCAGGCCAAGCGCAGCTTCTACTTCCGCGACCCCGACGGCAACATCTTCGAGGCCCGCCACTACGACTGAACGGCGGTGTCAGAACAGCGGCTCCGGCAGCACACCCTCGAGGGCGAGCAGCCGCCTCTTCGTCTCCAGCCCGCCCCCGAACCCGCCGATGCCGCCCCCGCTCTCCACGACCCGGTGACAGGGCACGACCACCGGCAGCGGGTTGGCGCCCATGGCCATGCCCACGGCCTGCGCGCCGCCCGGCTGACCGACCCGGCCGGCGAGATCGCCGTACCCCACCACCGTGCCGAACGGCACGCCGGAGGCCAGCTCGCGCAGCACCTCGCGGTGGAAGCCCGAGATCAGCGACCAGTCCAGCGGCAGCTCGAAGGAGTGCCGCTCACCCGCGAAGTAGGCGTCGAGCTGGCGTATCGCCTCGGCCAGCAACGGAGAGCCGGGTTCCTCCACGGGCTCGGCGCCGAGCCGGGACGCGAGCCGCTCCAGTGCCTTGTCACGCACCTCGTCGGTGGCGTGGAACACGACGTTGACCAGGCCCTGCCGGGTCGCTGCCAGCAGCAGCGGACCGATGCCGGTGTCCACGACGGTCCACACGACCCGTTGCCCGTACCGCCCATCGCTGTCCATGCGCCCCACCGTACGGCCCGCCACCGACAACGCCCGGCGGAACGGCGGGACCACGGACGACCGGGAGGGACCGAGTCCTGACGAGGCCTCAGCAGCCCACCGCGTCGCGCACCACGTCAGGGTTGTTGGTGATGATGCCGTCCACCCCGAAGCCGGCCACCCGCCGGGCGGCGGCCGCGTCGTTCACCGTCCAGGTGAACGCCTCCAGCCGTTTGCCGTGCGCCCCCTTGAGGGCGTGCACCGCGCTCACGTAGTCGGCGGTGAGCGACCCGTGCGAGGGGTTGATCTGGTCGGTGAAAGCCGCGTACGCCGGCAGGTCCGCGACCGGCGGCGTCCCGAGGAAGCCGGTCTTCACCGCCGGGGCCAGCTCGTGGACCGTGCGCACGCTGTCCGCGCTGAAGCTCTGCACGATCAGCCGCTGCCGCACATGCCTGCGGTCGAGCCAGCCCTCGTCGGCGAGGACCTTGAGGATGTCCCGTTCGATGCCGGGGTACAGCTGCGGGTTCTTGATCTCCAGCAGCAGCTTCTGCCGGTGCCGGTCGACCCGGTGCACGAACTGCTCCAGCGTCGGCACGCGCGCGCCCGCGTACTCGGGGCCGAACCAGCTGCCGGCGTCCAGACGGGCTATCTCGGCGGCGGTGAAGTCCTTCACCTTCCAGGGTGCCCGGTCGGGGAAGACCTCCTCGACGTCGGTGGTGCGCACCAGGCTGTCGTCGTGGAGGACGACGAGCTCGCCGTCCTTGGTGCGCTGGACGTCGTTCTCCACCCACTCGGTCCCCAGGGCGGCCGCCTTGTCGACGGCCGCGAGCGTGTTCTCCGGGGCGTATCCGGAGGCGCCCCGGTGCGCGACGATCAGGGGAGCGGCCGCGGCGCCCCCGGCGCCCTCGGCGGCCCGGGCGCTCTCGGCGGCCCGGGCGGGGGAGAGCGGAAGCAGGAGGACGACGACCCCCGCGAGCGCGGTGGTCGAGGCGGCGACAACGCGTGCGTGCATGTGTGCTCCTCGCGTCGAACGGTCACGGTCGGATCCACTGTGACAGCAGAGGGTCAACGCGAGACGGGTGCGGGATGGCCATGGATTGAACGCCGGTCACCGGACTCCGCACACTGGTGCCACACACCTGGGGCAAGGACGTGTTTGTTTGCCGGATAGTCGTTCGACCATTCCGGTGGGGGTCATACTCTCTGCGAAACCCTGGCCGCCGCAGCGGTTCTGGGAGGGGGCGCACAACGGGCAACGCGGGACGTACAGGGCGGAAGGGCAGCCGCGCATGCAGGGCACGGTCGACGGATTCAGTTACGGGCTGGTAACACCTGTGGTGGCCTATCTCATGGCCTGTCTGGGAGGCGCGCTCGGACTGCGCTGCACCACCCGGGCCGGGCTGGCGCCCAGCTCCTGGCGGCCCGGCTGGCTCGCGCTCGGGGCGGCCGCCATCAGCGCCGGCGTCTGGACGATGCACTTCATCGCGATGATGGGTTTCACCGTCGAGGGGACGCCGATCCACTACGACCGCGCGATGACCTTCGCGAGCCTGGCCGTCGCCGTCGTCATGGTGGGCGTCGGCATCTTCATCGTCGGTTACAAGGGCGCCACCGGGACGGCCCTGTTCACCGGGGGGACCGTCACCGGCCTCGGCATGGCCTCCATGCACTACCTCGGCATGGCCGGAATGAGTCTCGACGGGCGGATCGAGTACAACACCGCCGCCGTCGCCGCCTCGGTCGTCGTCGCCATGGCCGCCGCCAGCGCCGCCCTGTGGGCGGCCGGTCAGGCCAAGGGCTTCCTGTGGAGCGTGGGCGCGAGTCTGATCATGGGCCTCGCGGTCACCGGCATGCACTACATCGGCATGGCCGCCGTCGAGGTGCACGTGCACGGCACGGCCGAACCCGACACGGGGGAGTCCGCGGCCGCCCTGCTCGGCCCCATGATGGTCGGTCCGCTCGCCGTCCTCGTCCTCGCGGGCGTCGTGGTGATCTTCGACCCGCTGGTGGTCATGGGCCGGCCCCCGGCGCCCTCCGCCGACCGCCTGCCCGGGATCCCCGCCCACTCCCCGGCGCACCACCCCTCGGTCCGAGCCCGGCTGCGCGCCCGCGGCCCCGTGGAACACCGCTCCCGCACCCCCCAGCGCCGCTGACCCGGACCCGTTGTCAGTGGGGGGTCGTACGGTGGATGGCATGCGGCCCGTTTCCCAGATCGAACGCACGGTGGCGCCCTTCGAGGTCGTCAGCCCCTACCAGCCCAGCGGCGACCAGCCCGCGGCCATCGCCGAGCTCGCCCGGCGCATCGAGGCCGGCGAGAAGGATGTCGTCCTGCTCGGCGCCACCGGCACCGGCAAGTCCGCCACCACCGCGTGGATGATCGAGAAGCTTCAGCGCCCCACCCTGGTCATGGCGCCGAACAAGACCCTGGCCGCCCAGCTCGCCAACGAGTTCCGCGAGCTGCTGCCGAACAACGCGGTCGAGTACTTCGTCTCGTACTACGACTACTACCAGCCCGAGGCGTACGTCCCGCAGTCGGACACCTACATCGAGAAGGACTCCTCGATCAACGAGGAGGTCGAGCGGCTGCGGCACTCGGCGACCAACTCGCTGCTCACCCGCCGCGACGTCGTCGTGGTCGCCTCCGTCTCCTGCATCTACGGCCTGGGCACGCCGCAGGAGTACGTGGACCGCATGGTGCCCCTGCGCGTCGGCGACGAGATCGACCGCGACGAGCTGCTGCGCCGCTTCGTGGACATCCAGTACACGCGCAACGACATGGCCTTCACCCGCGGCACCTTCCGCGTCCGCGGCGACACCATCGAGATCTTCCCGGTCTACGAGGAGCTCGCCGTCCGCATCGAGATGTTCGGCGACGAGATCGAGGCGCTGTCCACGCTGCACCCGCTCACCGGCGAGATCATCAGCGACGACCAGCAGCTCTACGTCTTCCCCGCCTCCCACTACGTCGCCGGCCCCGAGCGGCTGGAGCGCGCGGTCAACGACATCGAGAAGGAGCTCGGCGAGCGCCTCTCGGAGCTGGAGAAGCAGGGCAAGCTCCTCGAGGCCCAGCGGCTGCGCATGCGCACCACGTACGACATCGAGATGCTCCGCCAGATCGGCACCTGTTCCGGCGTGGAGAACTACTCGATGCACTTCGACGGCCGCACCCCGGGCTCCCCGCCCAACACGCTGCTGGACTACTTCCCGGACGACTTCCTCCTCGTCATCGACGAGTCGCACGTCACCGTGCCGCAGATCGGCGCCATGTACGAGGGCGACGCCTCCCGCAAGCGCACCCTCGTCGACCACGGCTTCCGGCTGCCCTCCGCCCTGGACAACCGCCCGCTGAAGTGGGAGGAGTTCCAGGAGCGCGTCGGCCAGACCGTCTACCTGTCGGCCACCCCCGGCCAGTACGAGCTCTCCCGCTCGGACGGCTTCGTCGAGCAGATCATCCGCCCGACCGGCCTCGTCGACCCCGAGGTCGTCGTCAAGCCCACCGAGGGCCAGATCGACGACCTGGTGCACGAGATCCGTACGCGCGTGGAGAAGGACGAGCGCGTCCTGGTCACCACGCTCACCAAGAAGATGGCCGAGGACCTCACGGACTACTTCCTCGAACTCGGCATCCAGGTGCGCTACCTGCACAGCGACGTCGACACCCTGCGCCGGGTGGAGCTGCTGCGGGAACTGCGCAGCGGCGAGTACGACGTCCTGGTCGGCATCAACCTGCTGCGCGAGGGCCTCGACCTGCCCGAGGTCTCCCTGGTGGCGATCCTCGACGCCGACAAGGAGGGCTTCCTGCGGTCGGGCACCTCCCTGATCCAGACCATCGGCCGCGCGGCGCGCAACGTCTCCGGCCAGGTCCACATGTACGCCGACAAGATCACACCGGCGATGGAGAAGGCCATCGAGGAGACCAACCGCCGCCGGGAGAAGCAGATCGCCTACAACCAGGCGCGCGGCATCGACCCGCAGCCCCTGCGCAAGAAGATCAACGACATCGTCGCGCAGATCGCCCGCGAGGACATCGACACCGAGCAACTGCTCGGCTCGGGCTACCGCCAGGCCAAGAAGGACGGCGGCGGCACCAGGACGCCCGTGCCCGCCCTCGGCGGCAAGGCCGCCAAGGGCGCGAAGAACGCCAAGGGGGCCAAGGACAAGGCCGCCGAGGCCGTCCCCACCGACCGCCCCGCGGCCGAACTCGCCGAGCAGATCGAGGAGCTCACCACACGGATGCGGGCCGCCGCCGCCGACCTGCAGTTCGAGATCGCGGCACGGCTGCGCGACGAGGTGTCCGAGATGAAGAAGGAGCTGCGGCAGATGCAGGAGGCGGGCCTGTCCTGACGTCCGCACACGGAATGTGTTGCAAGACCGACACAAAGTGCGGACCGGGGTACGTCGCTGTCAGCGCACCTGCGTAGGGTTCTGGTCAACCGCGGTCTTCGCGGCAACAGGGGACGTACGAGAGGGGAATCAGCGCGTGACCGTGAACATGACCAAGGGTCAGGCCATCAGTCTGCAGAAGGACGACGGCGGCAGCCTGACCGCGGTGCGCATGGGTCTCGGCTGGCAGGCGGCCCCTCGTCGCGGCCTGTTCGGCTCCCGCACCCGGGAGGTCGACCTGGACGCTTCCGCCGTCCTCTTCGCCGACAAGCAGCCGGTCGACGTCGTCTTCTTCCGCCACCTGGTGAGCGACGACGGCTCCGTGCGCCACACCGGTGACAACCTCGTCGGCGGTGTCGGCCAGGGCGGCGACGACGAGGCCATCCTCGTCGACCTCTCTCGCGTCCCGGTCCACATCGACCAGATCGTCTTCACCGTGAACTCCTTCACGGGCCAGACGTTCCAGGAAGTGCAGAACGCCTTCTGCCGCCTGGTCGACGAGACCAACGGCCAGGAGCTCGCCCGCTACACGCTGGCCGGCGGCGGCCCCTACACCGCCCAGATCATGGCCAAGGTGCACCGCACCGGTTCGGGCTGGACGATGACGGCCCTCGGCAACCCGGCCAACGGCCGTACCTTCCAGGACCTGATGCCGGCCATCCTGCCGGTCCTCTAGGCACCCGCCAGGCACCCGCGGACGAACCGGCCCCCGCGCGGGGGCCGGTTCGGCGCGCCCGACACTTCCACGCGACACAGGGGGACCAAGGCGATGACGGCCGAACTGGTGCGGGGGCAGAACCACCCGCTGTCCCAGTCCCGTCTGGAGATCCGGATCTCGGCCGGCACGCCGGTCGCGGCCGCCGCCGCGCTCAGCGACGAGAACGGACGGATCCACGGCACGGAGTGGGTGGCCCACCCGGGCGCCCCCGTGCAGCCCGGCCTGGAGGTGTCGCGCCAGGCGGCCGCCGACCACCGTCTCGCGGTGGACCTGGACGCCATGACCGACGCGGTCCACCGCGTCAGCGTGCTCCTCGCCCTGCCCGCCGCGAACGGCGGCGCGGGACCTGCCCGCTTCGGCACCGTGGCGGCCCCCTTCGTCGCCGTCACCGGTCTGGACGGCACCGAGGTCGCCAGCTACACCATCACCGGCCTGGACCTGGAGTCGGCCGTCGTCGCGCTGGAGCTGTACCGGCGGCAGGACGCCTGGAAGGTACGCGCCGTCGGCCAGGGATACGCGGGAGGACTGGCCGAACTCTTCACCGACCAGGGGCTGTCCGAGGCCCGGCAGCTCGCGGCCGGCATCGACGAGGCCGTCGCCCGGGGTCTCGCCCGCTCCGTGCAGGCGCCCCCGCCCCGCACGTCCGAGAGCGACCGCTCCCGTCAGGCCGCGGCCCCCGCGGTCGGCCCCGACCAGGGCGCCGCGCCGCAGGGAGCCCCCGGCACCGTGCCGCCGTACGGCGGGCAGCCGGCCGGCGGCCCGGGGCAGGGCGGACCGCAGCCCGCCTACGGCGGCGCGACCGGCCCGCACGCGTCCTCCGGCGGCCCGGTCGACTACAGCCACCCCCGGCGCCGGACCTCCGCCCCGCCCCCGTCCCCGCCCACGGCGCCCCCGGCGCAGCCCGGACGGCCCGCGCAGCCGGTGGCGGGCGACGCGACCGGGTGGTCCATGGAGGAGCGGCTCTACAACCAGGTCTGGGGCATGTTCGAGGACCTGGCCCGCACCACCGCCGCGTACCGCAGCGCCGTGGACTTCGCCGAGTCGCGGATGGACAAGGAGCTGGAGCAGGCCCTGTCCGACCCGCGCAGCCGTATCGGCGGACAGGGTGACGCCGTCCGCGAGGCGGCCCGCGCGCGGTACACGCGACTCGTCGACCAGGCGCGGGCGTCCCTCGACCGGGACGTCGCCCAGCTCGTCGCCGAGTCCGAGGTCGTCGAGCCCGCCCTGCCCCCGGCGTTCGCCCGCTGGGACGCCCCCTGCTGGCACGCCTACCGGGTGCCGATGGAGATACCCATGGCGCTGCGTCTGGGCGACCTCCGGCTGCCCGAGGCCGAGCCACTCCGCATCCCGATGCTGCTCCGCCTGCCGCTGGAGCGCGGACTGTGGATCGACAGCGGGCGCACCGACTCCCTGGACGGGTCGTTCACCGACTCCCACGACATGCGGCGCCTGGCCATGGAGACCGCCGTGGCGCACACCGCCCGGCTGCTCGCCGTCCACCCGGCCGGCGAGTTCACCGTGCACGTCATCGATCCGGCCGGGTCCGGCGCGCAGGCGCTGGCCCCGCTCACCCGGACCGGCGTCCTCGCCGGTCCGCCCGCCCAGGGCGCCGCGGGCGTGACGGAGGTGCTGGCCCGGCTCACCCAGCGGGTCGACCTGGTGCAGATGGCGCTGCGCGGCGGAGCACCGGACGCGCTGCCGCCCGGCCTCGACACCTCGCAGCAACTGCTGATCGTCAACGACTTCCCGCACGGCTTCGACGACCGGGCGGTGAACCAGCTGCGCTACCTCGTCGACGAGGGACCGTCGGTCGGCGTCCACCTGATGATGGTCGCGGACCGCGAGGAGTCAGCGGGTTACGGTCCGCTGCTGGACCCGCTGTGGCGCTCACTGCTGCGACTGACCCCGGTGCCCGACGACCACCTCGCCGACCCGTGGGTGGGGCATGCCTGGACGTACGAGCCGCCGGTGGTGCCGCAGGGCAGCGAGGTGCTCCGCCAGGTCCTCACCAAGGTCGCCGAGGCACGCCGCGCTTGGAGCAGATGACCGTCCGACCCCTTTGACCAACGGCATGCAAAGCCCTCCCACCTGGGCCTTTGTATCTTTCTTTATCGATCTCTTTACCAACCCTTGGTGATTGGGTACTCTTGGCCGCACGGAGGGGAGTACTCCCTGTCTGTGCGGCGACCCCGTCAATACGGATCAGGCCAGATCCCGGGGCGTCGGCCCGAGGACCATCGGGACGCATCGAGCGTCCCAGGTCCGGGTGGAAGAGACCTCCGGCAGCGACGACGCTGACATTTGCCGTGTGACGCAACTGCCGGAGGCGCAGTGGATGTTTCCCTGAACGTATGGGTCCTGACGATCGTGGGCCTGTGCGCCCTCATCGCCGCCGATTTCTTCATCGGCCGCAAGCCGCATGACGTCTCCGTCAAGGAGGCCGGGATCTGGACCATCGTCTGGATCGTTCTGGCCGCGCTCTTCGGGCTCGGTCTGCTGGCCTTCGGCGGCGGCCAGCCGGCGGGCGAGTTCTTCGCCGGCTACATCACCGAGAAGTCGCTGAGCGTCGACAACCTCTTCGTCTTCGTCCTGATCATGGCGAAGTTCGCCGTGCCCTCGCAGTACCAGCAGCGGGTGCTCCTCGTCGGAGTGCTCATCGCCCTGGTGCTGCGCGCGATCTTCATTGCCGCCGGCGCCGCCATCATCGCCAGCTTCTCCTGGGTGTTCTACATATTCGGCGCCTTCCTGATCTGGACCGCCTGGAAGCTCATCCAGGAGGCCAGGGCCGACGAGGAGGACGAGGAGTTCGAGGAGAACAAGCTCCTCAAGGCGGCCGAGCGCCGCTTCGGCGTGGCCGACCGCTACCACGGCACCAAGCTGTGGATCCAGCAGAACGGCAAGCGGGTCATGACCCCGATGCTCGTCGTCATGCTCGCCATCGGCTCCACCGACGTCCTGTTCGCGCTGGACTCGATCCCCGCGATCTTCGGTCTGACCCAGGACCCGTACATCGTCTTCACGGCGAACGCGTTCGCGCTGATGGGTCTGCGGCAGCTGTACTTCCTCATCGGCGGACTGCTGAAGAAGCTGGTCCACCTGTCCTACGGCCTGTCGATCATCCTGGGCTTCATCGGCGTGAAGCTGGTGCTGCACGCCCTGCACGAGTCGGGGGTGCACGTACCCGAGATCAGCATTCCGGTCTCCCTGGGCGTGATCTGCTCGGTGCTGATCGTCACCACGATCACCAGTCTCCGGGCGTCCCGGAAGCAGGCGCGGGCCGAGGCGGCCACCGGGCGGGCAGGGAGCCCCGAGAAGACCGACATCGACGCCTGACCCCGTCGGACACCGGGAACACCGGGCACCGGGAGCGAAGGGCAGCATGCCGCCGGCCTTCGCTCCCGGTCCCGCACGTTCCAGCGCGCCGCCCCGGGCGGCGCCGACCGCAATCGACGAACACCAGGAGGACATGCGTGACCATGATGACCCCCAGACGATCAGGATCACGGAGCGGAAGGGGTCGCCGTACGGCGGTGCCCGGTCCGACGCCCTCCACGGTCGCCCGGTGGTCGACAGTCCTCGAGGTGCGGCGCCCCCACACGCCGGGGACGAGCGCCGCATGACGGACCGGATCAAGTCCCTGGCAGGTCGTTGGACGCTCGCCGTTCCGGTGCTCGCGGTCGTGCTGCTCGCCCTGACCTGGGGAAGGGACCTGCCCGGCGGGACCGTCGTGCTGGTGACCCTGGTCCTGGCGGGAGCGGTGCTGGCGGCCGTGCACCACGCCGAGGTGGTCGCCCACCGGGTCGGCGAGCCGTTCGGCTCCCTGGTGCTGGCGGTCGCCGTCACGGTCATCGAGGTGGCGCTGATCGTGACCCTGATGCTCGACGGCGGGGACAAGAGCGCGACGCTCGCCCGGGACACCGTGTTCGCCGCCGTCATGATCACCTGCAACGGCATCCTCGGACTCAGCCTGCTCGTCGGCTCGCTGCGGCACAAGACGGCGGTCTTCAACTCGGAGGGCACCGGAGCCGCCCTCGCCACCGTGACCACGCTGGCGGTTCTCAGCCTCGTGCTGCCGACGTTCACCACCAGCAAGCCGGGCCCGGAGTTCTCCACCGTCCAGCTCACCTTCGCCGCGGTCGCCTCACTGAGCCTCTACGGACTGTTCGTCGCGACCCAGACCGTGCGGCACCGCGACTACTTCCTGCCGGTCGTGAAGCACGGGGAGCAACCCTCCCCCGAGGCGCACGTCGAGGCGCCCTCCACACGCACCGCGCTGATCAGCCTGGGGCTGCTGCTCCTGGCCCTGGTCGGCGTCGTCGGCCTGGCCAAAGGCGTGTCACCGACGATCGAGTCCGGGGTGGAGGCGGTCGGTCTCGGCCACGGCGTGGTCGGTGTGATCATCGCCCTGCTGGTGCTGCTGCCGGAGACCATAGCCGCGGTGCGCGCGGCGCACCGCAACCACGTGCAGACCAGCATGAACCTGGCGCTGGGCTCGGCGATGGCCAGCATCGGCCTGACCATCCCGACCGTCGCGCTGGCCTCGCTCTGGCTGCCCGGCCCGCTCATTCTCGGACTCGGCAACACCCATATGGTGCTGCTCGCGCTGACGGTGGTGGTCAGCGCCCTGACCGTGGTCCCGGGCCGGGCCACACCGCTTCAGGGAGGCGTGCACCTGGTGCTGCTCGCCGCCTATCTGGAACTGACGATCAACCCCTGACCGAGGGGCCCTGGGGCCGCCCGGACATCCGGGCGGCCGCGGGCACTTCCCGATGCGAGCGGGCATCACGGCCGGACGGCAGTGCCGTACGAGCCTCCGGCGCGGCGTGATAGACCGGGTGCGATCAGCGGTCCCGGCGAGGGACCGCACCGCCGACGGACCGGAGGAAACGTGCCCCGCAACCTGGCCGACGCCCCGATCATGATTCTCAACGGGCCCAATCTGAACCTGCTCGGGCAGCGGCAGCCGGAGATCTACGGGCGCGACACGCCGGCCGACGTCGAGGCGATGTGCGCCCGGGCGGCCGCCGCGCACAACGGCACGGTGGACCTCCGCCAGTCCAACCACGAGGGCCAGTTGGTCGACTGGATCCACGAGGCGCGGCTGCACCACTGCGGCATCGTCATCAACCCGGGCGCCTACTCGCACACCTCCGTCGCGATCCTGGACGCCCTCAACACCTGCGACGGCATGCCCGTGGTGGAGGTCCACATCTCCAACATCCACCGGCGGGAGAGCTTCCGGCACCACTCCTACGTCTCGCTGCGCGCCGACGGCGTCATCGCGGGGTGCGGCGTCCAGGGGTACGTGTTCGCGGTGGAGCGGATCGCGGCGCTGGCGGGTCCGGGGCTGGCCGGGACGTGACCCGGGCGGGCCGGCCGCCCGCTCACCAGCCGCGTGCGCGCCACTCCGGCAGGTGGGGGCGTTCGGCGCCGAGCGTGGTGTCGTTGCCGTGGCCCGGGTAGACCCAGGTCTCGTCCGGGAGGACGTCGAAGATCTTGGTCTCGACGTCGTGCATCAGGCTGGCGAACGCCTCCGGGTCCTTGCGGGTGTTGCCCACACCGCCCGGGAACAGGCAGTCCCCGGTGAACACATGGGGATGCCCGTGGGGGTCGTCGTAGACGAGGGCGATCGAGCCGGGGGTGTGGCCGACGAGGTGGCGGGCGGTGAGTTCCACCTGGCCGACGCGGATGACGTCACCGTCGTCGACCGGCACGTCGGTCGGGACCGGAATGCCTTCGGCGTCGTACCGGCCCGCGTAGGTGCGGGCGCCGGTGGCGGCCACGACCTCCGCGAGCGCCTGCCAGTGGTCGCCGTGCCGGTGGGTGGTGACGACGGACGCGATGCCGTCGTCACCGATCATGCCCAGCAGCGTGTCGGCGTCGTCCGCCGCGTCGATCAGCAATTGATCGTCGGTGGCCCGGCAGCGCAGCAGGTACGCGTTGTTCTCCATGGGGCCGACCGCGACCTTGGTGATCATCAGGTCCTTGAGTTCGTGCACGTCGGCCGGTCCGCCGACCGTCACCCGCCCGCTGTACGTCATGGGCGTCAGCCTAGCGCCGGAAGCGGCGACGGACCGAGCTCACAGAGGCGGCAGCTTCGGCAGGTCCCCGCCCTTCACCGTCAGGGCGGCGCCGTCCCGGCGTCCGGCGAGCCAGCCGAGCAGACCGGCGGGCGTCCCCTCGACCGTGACCGGGCCGCCGTCCGCTCCGCCGCCGGTCGTCCAGGTGCGGCCGTCCGTGGTCGAGAGGGTGGTCACGGGCACGTCCGGGTGGCCGGTGAAGCGGGCCGCGAGGAAGGCGATCTCCCGGTCGGTGAAGTCGGCCGGCAGGTCCTCCAGCTCATAGCCGATCCCCAGATCGACGTGGTGCAGCTCCACCTCGATCCAGCGCCGGAACGGCACCCGCTCCGCGCGGTCGGTGACGCCGTTGCGCAGTTCGACGACGCGGGACCGGTCCGCCGGGGCGGCGGCCGCCGCGCGGAACCGCTCGGCGCTGGCCCGTACATCCGCGAGCTGCTCGTCCAGAGGGCGCGGGGCGCCCGCCTCGATGTCGGCGTCCCGGGCCTCGGCGGAGGCGTACATGGGGCGGCCCTCCAAAACGTTCACCAGGGCGTCCGCGTTGCGGGCCAGGTGGGCGAGGACGTGGCCGCGGGTCCAGCCGGGCAGGCGTGACGACTGGGTCACAGCCGCGTCGTCCAGTGCGCCGACCGCGTGGAGCAGCCGCTCGGTAGCGGCCTGTACAGACGCCAGGTCATCAGCGTGATCCATCATGTCGCCGACCCTAGCCGCGTCACACCTTCGGGTGAAGAAGGTGAACCGGACGCCAGAATCGAATGCACGTGCTATAAGGTCGGGTGCGGCGTCGGGCATGCTGGAAAGCCGGGGTTTGTTGACGATCCGTGAACCCGAACCGGCGTTGTCAGTGGCTCCCCCTAGTCTGAGAAGGACGGGGGCCTCGCCCCTGTCACTTCCCTCAAGAAAGGTGCGGACCGGCGTGGCCGACCGTCTCATCGTCCGTGGAGCGCGCGAGCACAACCTCAAGAACGTCTCGCTCGACCTCCCGCGCGACTCGCTCATCGTCTTCACGGGCCTGTCGGGGTCGGGCAAGTCCTCGCTGGCCTTCGACACCATCTTCGCCGAGGGGCAGCGGCGTTACGTCGAGTCGCTCTCCTCCTACGCCCGGCAGTTCCTCGGCCAGATGGACAAGCCGGACGTCGACTTCATCGAGGGCCTCTCCCCGGCGGTCTCCATCGACCAGAAGTCCACCTCGCGCAACCCGCGCTCCACGGTCGGCACCATCACCGAGGTCTACGACTACCTGCGTCTGCTGTTCGCGCGCATCGGCAAGCCGCACTGTCCCGAGTGCGGCCGGCCGATCTCCCGCCAGTCGCCGCAGGCCATCGTCGACAAGGTGCTGGAGCTGCCGGAGGGGAGCCGCTTCCAGGTGCTGTCCCCGCTGGTGCGCGAGCGCAAGGGCGAGTTCGTCGACCTCTTCTCCGACCTCCAGACCAAGGGCTACTCCCGCGCGCGGGTGGACGGCGAGACCGTCCAGCTGTCCAACCCGCCCACGCTGAAGAAGCAGGAGAAGCACACCATCGAGGTGGTCGTGGACCGCCTCACGGTCAAGGACAGCGCCAAGCGCCGTCTCACCGACTCCGTGGAGACCGCCCTCGGGCTGTCCGGCGGCATGGTCGTGCTCGACTTCGTCGACCTCCCCGAGGACGCTCCTGAACGCGAGCGCATGTACTCCGAGCACCTCTACTGCCCGTACGACGACCTGTCGTTCGAGGAGCTGGAGCCCCGCTCGTTCTCCTTCAACTCGCCCTTCGGCGCCTGCCCCGAGTGCACCGGCATCGGCACGCGCATGGAGGTCGACCCCGAGCTGATCGTCCCGGACCCGGACAAGAGCCTCGACGAGGGCGCCATCCACCCGTGGTCGCACGGCCACACCAAGGACTACTTCGACCGCCTCGTCGGAGCCCTCGCGGACGCGCTCGGCTTCCGCACGGACATCCCGTGGGCCGGGCTGCCGCAGCGCGCCAAGAAGGCCCTGCTGTACGGCCACAAGACCCAGGTCGAGGTCCGCTACCGCAACCGCTACGGACGCGAGCGGCGCTACACCACCGCCTTCGAGGGCGCGGTGCCGTTCATCAAGCGGCGGCACAGCGAAGCCGAGAGCGACGCCAGCCGCGAGCGCTTCGAGGGCTACATGCGCGAGGTGCCCTGCCCCGCCTGTGAGGGCACGCGCCTCAAGCCGGTCGTCCTCGCCGTCACGGTCATGGGCAAGTCCATCGCCGAGGTCTCCGCGATGTCCATCAGCGACTGCGCGGACTTCCTGGGCGAGCTGAAGCTGACCGACCGCGACAAGCAGATCGCCGAGCGCGTCCTCAAGGAGGTCAACGAGCGGCTGCGGTTCCTGGTCGACGTCGGCCTCGACTACCTCTCGCTGAACCGCGCGGCGGGCACCCTCTCCGGCGGCGAGGCGCAGCGCATCCGTCTGGCCACCCAGATCGGCAGCGGCCTCGTCGGCGTGCTCTACGTGCTCGACGAGCCGTCCATCGGCCTGCACCAGCGCGACAACCACCGGCTGATCGAGACCCTGGTCCGGCTGCGCGACATGGGCAACACGCTCATTGTCGTGGAGCACGACGAGGACACCATCAAGGTCGCCGACTGGATCGTCGACATCGGCCCCGGCGCCGGCGAGCACGGCGGCAAGGTCGTGCACAGCGGCTCCCTCAAGGAACTGCTGGCCAACGCCGAGTCGCAGACCGGCCAGTACCTCTCGGGCAAGAAGTCGATCCCCCTGCCCGACGTGCGGCGCCCGCACGACCCGTCGCGCCGCATCACGGTGCGCGGCGCCCGGGAGAACAACCTGCGGGACATCGACGTGTCCTTCCCGCTGGGTGTGTTCACCGCGGTCACCGGCGTGTCCGGCTCCGGCAAGTCCACGCTGGTCAACGACATCCTGTACACGCACCTCGCCCGCGAGCTGAACGGCGCGCGCAACGTGCCCGGCCGGCACACGCGCGTCGAGGGCGACGACCTCGTCGACAAGGTCGTGCACGTCGACCAGTCGCCCATCGGCCGCACCCCGCGGTCCAACCCGGCGACGTACACGGGCGTCTTCGACCACATCCGCAAGCTGTTCGCGGAGACGACGGAGGCGAAGGTGCGCGGCTACATGCCGGGCCGGTTCTCCTTCAACGTCAAGGGCGGCCGCTGCGAGAACTGCGCGGGCGACGGCACCATCAAGATCGAGATGAACTTCCTGCCGGACGTCTACGTCCCGTGCGAGGTCTGCCACGGCGCCCGCTACAACCGGGAGACGCTGGAGGTCCACTACAAGGGCAAGTCCATCGCCGACGTGCTGAACATGCCGATCGAAGAGGCCATGCACTTCTTCGAGGCGGTCCCGGCGATCTCCCGCCACCTGAGGACGCTCAACGACGTCGGCCTCGGCTACGTCCGGCTCGGCCAGTCCGCGACCACCCTGTCCGGCGGCGAGGCGCAGCGCGTCAAGCTCGCCAGCGAGCTGCAGAAGCGCTCCACCGGCCGTACGGTCTACGTCCTCGACGAGCCGACCACCGGACTGCACTTCGAGGACATCAGCAAGCTGCTGACGGTCCTGTCCGGCCTGGTCGACAAGGGCAACACCGTGATCGTCATCGAGCACAACCTCGATGTCATCAAGACGGCCGACTGGGTCGTCGACATGGGCCCCGAGGGCGGTTCCGGCGGCGGCCTCGTCGTCGCGGAGGGTACGCCCGAGCAGGTCGCCGGCGTGCCGGCCAGCCACACCGGCAAGTTCCTGCGGGAGATCCTGGGCGCGGAACGGATCAGTGACGCACCGCAGGTCCGAGCCCCGCGCAAGGCGGCGAAGAAGACGGTCGCCGCCCGGTCGACGGCGAAGGCGACCACCACCAAGGCGGTCGGAACCACCGCCAGGAAGACGGCCGGCAAGACCGCCGCGAAGAAGACGACGCGCGGCACCTGACCGGCCCGCCCGACCGACCGTGTGCCGTGCCCCGGAGACAGTCCTCCGCGGCACGGCACACGTGTGTCAGGCGGTCCGCGGTTCCAGCTCGTGGGCGTACGGGGGCTCCGCACCGGCGCGGGAACAGGTGACCGCCGCCGCGCGCGCCGCGAAACGCAGCAGGCTCTCCCAGCCCTCGGCGCCGAGCGCGGCCACGCCCTCCTCACTGAGCGCGTCACGCTCCGCCAGTCCGTGCAGCAGGGCCGCGTTCACCGTGTCGCCCGCGCCGATGGTGTCCACCACCGCGACGCGCTCACCCGGCACCGTGTACTCGGCGCCGTCACGGGTGTACGCCGTCAGACCGTCCCCGCCCCGGGTGACCACGACCGCCGAGGGTCCGGCCGCGAGCCACTCGCGCGGGGACCCGCCGATCCATTCGGCGTCCTCCGCGGACAGCTTCAGCAGGGACACCGACGGCAGCCAGCTTCTGAACCGCGCCCGGTAGACGTCGGCGTCCGGGATCAGCCCCGCCCGGATGTTGGGGTCGAGCGCCGTGAACACGCCCCCCGCCGACGCCTCGCGCATCAGAGCCTCGTACGCGCTCGCGCCCGGCTCCAGCACGAGGGAGCACGTGCCGAAGGACACCGCGCGGGTACCGGCGGGCAGCGCCTGGGGCTCGCTGAACAACCGGTCCGCGGTGCCCTCCACGTAGAACGAGTAGGCCGCCGAGCCGTCGGCGCCGACCGTGGCGACGGCCAGTGTCGTCGGCTCGTCACCGCGCTGCACCGACGCCACGTCCACGCCGGTCACCCTGAGCCGTTCCAGCAGCGCCTCCCCGAAGGCGTCCCGCGACACCCGGGAGCAGAACGCGGTGGGGGAGCCGAGGCGGCCCAGGGCCACCGCCGTGTTGAAGGGGCCGCCGCCGAGCGCGGGCGTCAGCGCGGCGAGCGCACCCGCCCCCTGCGGTACCAGGTCGATCAGTGCCTCACCGGCGACGACGATCACGAGGGGTTCCTTTCTTCCGGGCAGCCGCAGGAGGTGCGGTGCACGAAGGTGCACGGGAGGCGTTCGGTGCGGGCCGGACGGTCCGGGGCGGCCAGGCGGTCCAGCAGCAGGTGCACCGCCCGCGCGCCGATGTCCCGGCTCGGCTGGGCGACGGCCGTGAGGCGAGGGGAGAAGAGGTCCGCCCAGGCGAAGTCGTCGAAGCAGCACAGGGCGATGTCCTCGGGTACGGACAGGCCGTGGGCGCGCAGGGCGCGCAGCGCGCCGATGGTCATGGCGTTGTTGGCGGTGATCAGCGCGGTGGGGCGCGAACCGAGGTCCAGCAGCTCGGTCGCGGCGCGTTCGGCTGCTGCGGCCTCCGAGTCGCCGTGCACCAGGATCCGCTCGTCGAACGGCAGTCCGGAGGCCGCGAGCCCGTGCCGGTACCCGGTGATCCGCTCGGCGGTCGTGCTGAGTCCGGGCAGGCCGGCCACCAGGGCGATGCGGCGGTGACCGCGTTCGGCGAGATGGGTGACCAGGTGGGCGGTCGGCTCGGTGCTCTCGGCGCAGACCTGGTCGAAGAGGGGCGGCTCGTCCTCGGCGGACGGGCCGACCAGCCGGTCCAGGAAGACGGCCGGTACCTGGTGCCGCCTCAGGTAGGAGAGCAGTTCGCCGGGCTCGGGGGAGGGTGCCACGATCATGCCCTCCACCCGGCGCTCGTGCAGCAGTTGGACGACCGTGCGCTCGTGCTCCGGGTCGTCGTGCGGATCGGCGATGAGGAGGCTGTACCCGCGCTCCAGGGCCGCCGCCTCGACGCCCTGGAGGATCTCCGTGAAGTACGGGTTGCTGATCGTCGACACCGCGAGCCCGATCGACCGGGTGCGGGCCGTGACCAGCGAGCGGGCCAGGGTGTTAGGGGTGTACCCGAGCTCCTCCACGGCGTCCAGAACGGCCTGGCGGGTATGGGGGAGCACCGGGCGGGTGCCGTTCAGCACGTGTGAGACGGTCGCGATGGAGACTCCGGCGCTGCGCGCCACATCCGCCATGGTCGCCATCGTCCGTTCTCCTTCGGGCTGGGGTGGCGCGGGTCCGCTGCTCGTGCAGGGCCTTGAGAGGTCTTGGTTTTGGTCTTGGCCTTGGTCTCGGATGGGGACCGTATCGTACGGGAGTAGGGGGCGTAAACGATTGCGTAAGCGTTTGCGTGAACGTTTACGTCAGCGTTTGCGTGAACGTTCACGCCAACGCTTGCGAGAGCGCTTACGCGAACGTTTACGTCAGCGCTTGCGCGAACGCTTGCGCAAGCGCTTACGCCCACCCCTCCACACTGCCCCCGCCATCCCCACCCACCCGCAATCCGCCCCACCCGCCCCGGTATCGTCCGGGTGAACAGTCGTCCACCGCGCACGAACCGTGGGAGCCCGCATGTCCGCCCGACCCGCCGCTACCCGCCGGACCGTCCTGCGAGGCGCGGCCCTCACACCCGTCGCGGGGCTGGGACTCACCGCCTGCGGGGGCGGCGGCGACGACAGGTCCGCCCCGCTGAGCGGACCCGTCGAGCTGGGGCCAGAGAACGAGGTCGCCGCGGGCGGCGCCAAGCTGTACCGGAATCACAACGTGGTCGTCAGCCGCGACGAGGACGGCTCGTTCACCGCGTACAACACCGTGTGCACGCACGCGGGGTGCCCCATCAACAAGCTGGACGGAACCAGGCTGATCTGCCCGTGTCACGGCAGCGAGTTCGACGCCGCCACCGGGAAGGCGCTGCGTGAGCCGGCTGTGGCGCCGCTGAAGCCGCTGGCCGTCGAGGTGAAGAACGGCACGCTGGTCGCCAAGCCCCGCGACTGACCCCCGACTGACCCCCGACTGAGCCCCGAATGACCCCCGACTGACGCGCGCCTGAGCCCGCGCCCCAGCCCGTTCGGTCCGGATCCGGGCTATTCCCAGTCCCAGGCGATCCCCACGTAGCCGGCCCGCAGGCGTGGTTCCACCAGGTGCACCGTCCGGTGCCGCGTGCTGAGGGCCAGCGCCTGGCGGCCTCCGCGCGGGGCCGCGGCCGAGTGCTGGGTGAAGCGGTGGCACCGTACGGGGAGCGCGGCGGAGTCGAAGCAGATCTGGAGCGCGTACTGGCCGCCGGGGGAGCCCGCGCCCCGTACGTATTCGCGGCAGACACCGCCGGTGCCGTCCTCCACGGTGTACCGGAAGAGGAAGGTGTCACCGGCGCGCAGCCGGATGTCGAAGAGCAGCTCGGCCGCGAGCACGCCTGTGTCGTGGTGATGGCGCACGCGTCCGACGCGGCAGTTCTCCAGGGTGCGCACCTGCATGCGTTCCGGGTCGGCGCCCGGGTCGCCGTGGTGGACGGCGACGTAGCGGTCGACGCCGTCGCGGTGGGCGCGCACGATGTGGTGGGACTCGCGCTCCGCCAGTTCCCGGCGCGTGCCGATGCGCACCCGCTCGTGGTGGCCCAGGGTGTGCAGCCCGCCGTCGCGCGGGGTGCCGAACTCGGCCAGCAGCTTGTCCAGGACCCCTGAGACCTCCATGAGGGAGCGGTAGGTGCGGCCGGCGGAGCGGCGGTCCGCGGCCCGGTCGTCCGTCTCGGCGAGCAGACGGATCAGTGACTCCTCCGGCAACTGCAGGATCTCCTCCAGCGCCCGTACGGCCCGCAGCGACTCCGGGCGCTGAGGGCGGCGGGCGCCCTGCTGCCAGTAGCTGAGGCTGGTGACGCCCACCTTCACGCCGTGGCGGGACAGGTGGTGCTGCACCCGCTGCAACGGCAGTCCCCGCGCGGCTATCGCGGCGCGCAGGGCGACATGGAACGGGCCGCCGCGCAGGGCCGCGTCCAGTTCTGCGGTGACGACGTCCGCGTGCTGTGTGGCGTGCGGCATGCAGGGGCCTCTCTGTGAAGGTCACAACGGCTGGTCAGACCGTTCGCACGGAGTGTCCCGGGGGCCCGCCCCCGTCGGTACGGCGCGGTCTTCACACGCGTACGCCGTCGTTCAGCGCCCCGAGTTCCCACGCATTGAAGCGTGTTGACCAAGTCCCGACAACCGTCTGGCGGCAAGGGCGGCACACGCGAGGGGGCCGTACCAGCCATGCGGCCGGTACGGCCCCCTGAGGTGCGTACGGGATGTCTTCTACGTGGCCTTCATCGTCTTCGTGCTCTACGTGGCCTGCATGGCATAGGTGACCTACGTGACCTACGTGGTCTTCGTCCCGGGCTCAGGCCCCGTCGGCGTGCTCCCCGCCCCGGAGCCGCGAGTCCGCGGCCCGGAGGCGCTTCGCGCGCACGATGTCGGGGTCGCGCGGGTCGAGGGACTCGGGGAAGGCAGCCGTCTCGTCCGAGTACCGGCGGTACCGGGCCGGCCGTCGTGGTTTCTCGATCCGCATCTGTCGCATACGACCTCCCGACTCGCGGTCACTCGCGCGACCGCTGTCACGACCGCCTCGGACCACCGGCCGGAGAGCCGGTCCGGACCGGCGGACGGACCACGGCCGCGGTCCGTCCGCCGGCCCCGTTGATCGCCCGAGGCGCGAACCCCCCACATTCCCGTTTACCGGCCGCCGTAACCCATCCGGCCCGCACCGGACCTCGCGGACCGGCTCCGGAGGCCACCCGGAACCGCCCCGATCCGATCCGCCGCCCCCGCCCCGGCCCCGCCGTCCTGTCGGTGCCCGCCAGTAGGGTGTGAGGCATGGCCGACCCCTCCAGCTACCGCCCCAGACCGGGTGAGATCCCCGACTCGCCGGGGGTCTACCGGTTCCGTGACGAGCACCGCCGGGTGATCTACGTCGGGAAGGCGAAGAGCCTGCGCCAGCGCCTGGCGAACTACTTCCAGGACCTGGCCGGGCTGCACCCGCGCACCCGCTCGATGGTGACCACGGCCGCGTCCGTGGAGTGGACGGTGGTCTCGACGGAGGTCGAGGCGCTGCAGCTGGAGTACTCCTGGATCAAGGAGTTCGACCCCCGGTTCAACGTCAAGTACCGCGACGACAAGAGCTACCCGTACCTCGCGGTGACGATGAACGAGGAGTACCCGCGCGTGCAGGTGATGCGCGGTCACAAGAAGAAGGGCGTGCGGTACTTCGGCCCGTACGCGCACGCGTGGGCGATCCGCGACACCGTGGACCTGATGCTGCGCGTCTTCCCGGTGCGCACCTGCTCGGCGGGCGTCTTCAAGAACGCCGCCCGCACCGGCCGGCCCTGCCTGCTCGGCTACATCGGCAAGTGCTCGGCGCCCTGCGTGGAGCGGATCTCCGCCGAGGACCACCGGGAGCTGGCCGAGGAGTTCTGCGACTTCATGGCCGGCCGCACCGGCGCCTACCTGCGCCGTCTGGAGCGGCAGATGGCGGAGGCGGCCGAGGAGATGGAGTACGAGCGGGCCGCGCGCCTGCGCGACGACATCGGCGCCCTGAAGAAGGCCATGGAGAAGAACGCGGTGGTGCTGGCGGACGCCACCGACGCCGACCTGATCGCGGTCGCCGAGGACGAGCTGGAGGCGGCCGTCCAGATCTTCCACGTGCGGGGCGGGCGCGTGCGCGGCCAGCGCGGCTGGGTCACGGACAAGGTCGAGGAGATCACCACCGGCGCCCTGGTCGAGCACGCCCTGCAGCAGCTCTACGGCGAGGAGACCGGCGACGCCGTCCCGCGTGAGGTGCTGGTGCCCGCCCTGCCCGACCCGGTGGAGCCGGTGCAGGAGTGGCTGGCCGGGCGGCGCGGGGCGAACGTCTCCCTGCGCGTCCCGCAGCGCGGGGACAAGAAGGCCCTGATGGAGACCGTGGAGCGCAACGCCCAGCAGGCGCTCGTGCTGCACAGGACCAAGCGGGCCTCCGACCTCACCACGCGCTCGCGCGCGCTGGAGGAGATCGGCGAGGCCCTGGGCCTGGACAGCGCCCCGCTGCGCATCGAGTGCTACGACATCTCGCACCTCCAGGGCGACGACGTGGTGGCCTCCATGGTGGTCTTCGAGGACGGGCTGGCCCGCAAGAGCGAGTACCGCCGCTTCCAGATCAAGGGTTTCGCCGGCCAGGACGACGTCCGGTCCATGCACGAGGTGATCACCCGGCGCTTCCGCCGCTACCTGGCGGAGAAGGAGCGCACGGGGGAGTGGACCGACGGGGAGGAGCCCGGCGCCGCGGCGGACCCGGGGACGGCCGCCGCGGGTCTCGCGGAGCCGCCCGCGAGCACCCTCACGGAGGACGACGGGCGCCCCAAGCGGTTCGCGTACCCGCCGCAGCTCGTCGTGGTGGACGGCGGCGCGCCGCAGGTCGCGGCGGCCCAGCGGGCGCTGGACGAGCTGGGCATCGACGACATCGCCGTGTGCGGCCTCGCCAAGCGGCTGGAGGAGGTGTGGCTGCCCGGCGACGACGACCCGGTGGTGCTGCCCCGTACCAGCGAGGGCCTGTACCTGCTGCAGCGCGTCCGTGACGAGGCGCACCGCTTCGCGATCACCTATCAGCGCAGCAAGCGCGCCAAGCGCTTCCGGTCCAGCCCCCTGGACGACGTCCCGGGTCTCGGCGAGACCCGCAAGCAGGCGCTGATCAAGCACTTCGGCTCGTTGAAGCGGCTGCGGTCGGCGACGATCGAGCAGATCTGTGACGTTCCGGGCATAGGGCGCAAGACGGCCGAGACGGTCGTCGCGGCTCTCGTCCGGGCGACACCCGGCGGTCCCGCTGTGAACACGGCGACGGGCGAGATCATGGATGACACGGAAGAACCCGGGCAACAGACGGGTTCTCCGGGGGCGCCCGTGACCACGGGCGCCCCGGACGAACGACGGGGGCAGGAGCGATGACCGAGCACGAGACAGGGTCTGCCGGGCAGCGGGACCGGGCGGCGCAGCAGGCGGGCGGGGCCACGGCCCGCGCCGGCATCCGGCAGGACAACGGAGCACAGGTGAAGACGGGCAAGGAAAACGGCGGGGTGCCCGAGGTGGGCATCCCCGAGCTGGTGATCATCTCCGGGATGTCCGGGGCCGGCCGGTCGACGGCCGCGAAGTGTCTGGAGGACCTCGGCTGGTTCGTCGTCGACAACCTGCCGCCCGCGCTGATCCCCACCATGGTGGAGCTCGGCGCGCGCTCCCAGGGCAACGTGGCGCGGATCGCGGTCGTCGTCGACGTCCGCGGCCGGCGCTTCTTCGACAACCTGCGCGAGTCCCTCGCCGACCTCGACGCGCGCGGTGTCACCCGGCGCACGGTGTTCCTGGAGTCCTCCGACGATGCCCTGGTGCGCCGCTTCGAGTCGGTCCGCCGCCCTCATCCCCTCCAGGGCGACGGCCGGATCGTCGACGGCATCGCCGCCGAGCGGGAGCTGCTGCGCGAGCTGCGCGGCGACGCCGACCTGGTGATCGACACCTCCGGGCTCAACGTGCACGAACTGCGCGCGAAGATGCACGCGCAGTTCGCCGGCGAGGAGGAGCCCGAGCTGCGGGCCACCGTGATGTCCTTCGGCTTCAAGTACGGCCTCCCGGTCGACGCCGACCTGGTCGTGGACATGCGGTTCCTGCCCAACCCGCACTGGATCCCCGAGCTGCGCCCCTACACCGGCCTCAACGAGGAGGTGGCGTCGTACGTCTTCAACCAGCCCGGCGCCAAGGAGTTCCTCGACCGCTACGCCGAGCTGCTGCGCATGGTCGCCGCGGGCTACCGCCGTGAGGGCAAGCGCTACGTGACCATCGCGGTCGGCTGCACGGGCGGCAAGCACCGCTCGGTCGCCATGTCGGAGAAGCTCGCCGCCCGGCTCGCCGCGGAGGGCGTGGAGACGGTGGTCGTCCACCGGGACATGGGACGGGAATGACACGACGTACGCCGCGGCTGAGCCGGCTGCGCAGAGCGGTCCCCGAGGGCCGTGCCGGCCGGCCGGCCGAGACGCGTGGCGCGCGCCCGCGCCGCAGGGGTGCACAGCCCAAGGTCGTCGCCCTCGGCGGCGGAATGGGTCTGTCCGCGTCGCTCGCCGCCCTGCGCCGGATCACCGGCGACCTCACCGCCGTGGTCACCGTCGCCGACGACGGCGGCTCCAGCGGCCGCCTGCGTGACGAACTGGGCGTGCTGCCCCCCGGCGACCTGCGCAAAGCGCTCGCCGCGCTGTGCGGGGACGACGACTGGGGCCAGACCTGGGCGCGCGTCATCCAGCACCGCTTCCAGTCCAAGGGCGACCTGCACGAGCACGCGGTCGGCAACCTGCTGATCGTGGCCCTGTGGGAGCAGCTCGGCGACCACGTCAAGGCGCTGGACCTGGTGGGCATGCTGCTCGGCGCGCACGGCCGGGTGCTGCCCATGTCCGCCGTGCCGCTGGAGCTCCAGGCGCTGGTCAAGGGGCACGACCCGGAGCGCCCCGACGACATCGGCACCGTCCGCGGCCAGGCCACCGTCGCCCTCACCCCGGGCGAGGTGCAGTCGGTGCACCTCGTGCCGAACGACCCGCCGGCCGTGCCCGAGGCGGTCGCGGCGGTGCTGGACGCCGACTGGGTGGTGCTGGGACCCGGCTCCTGGTTCTCCTCGGTGATCCCGCACCTGCTGGTCCCCGAGCTGCTGGACGCCCTCGTCGAGACGAAGGCGCGCCGGGTGCTCTCGCTGAACCTCGCCCCGCAGCCCGGAGAAACCGAGGGCTTCTCCCCGCAGCGTCATTTGGAGGTTTTGGGGCGACACGCCCCTAAACTCGCCCTGGACGTGGTGCTGGCCGACGAGGCCGCCGTGCCCGACCGCGACTTGCTGACCGATGCCGCCAAGCGGTTCGGCGCCGCGGTCGAGCTGGCCCCCGTGGCCCGGACCGACGGAAGCCCCCGGCACGACCCGGAGCTGTTGGCCGCCGCGTACGACCGTATTTTTCGGATGCATGGAAGGATCGGCCCATGGCGATGACGGCAGCGGTGAAGGACGAGATCAGCCGGCTCCCCGTCACCCGTACCTGCTGCAGGAAGGCGGAGGTCTCCGCCGTTCTGCGGTTCGCCGGCGGCCTCCACCTGGTCAGCGGGCGCATCGTGATCGAGGCGGAGCTGGACACCGCCATGGCCGCCCGGCGGCTCAAGCGGGACATCCTGGAGATCTTCGGCCACAGCTCCGAACTGATCGTGATGGCGCCGGGCGGACTGCGCCGCGGCTCCCGCTACGTGGTGCGCGTGGTCGCCGGAGGCGACCAGCTCGCCCGTCAGACCGGTCTGGTGGACGGCCGGGGCCGTCCGATCCGCGGCCTGCCCCCGCAGGTGGTCTCGGGAGCCACCTGCGACGCCGAGGCCGCCTGGCGCGGTGCCTTCCTCGCACACGGCTCCCTCACCGAGCCCGGCCGTTCCTCCTCCCTGGAGGTGACCTGCCCCGGCCCCGAGGCCGCGCTCGCCCTGGTCGGCGCCGCCCGTCGGCTGCACATCGCCGCCAAGGCGCGCGAGGTGCGCGGCGTGGACCGGGTGGTCGTCCGGGACGGCGACGCGATCGGCGCGCTGCTCACCCGGCTGGGCGCGCACGAGTCGGTGCTGGCCTGGGAGGAGCGCCGGATGCGCCGCGAGGTGCGGGCCACGGCGAACCGGCTGGCCAACTTCGACGACGCCAACCTGCGCCGCTCCGCCCGCGCCGCCGTCGCGGCCGGCGCCCGGGTGCAGCGCGCGCTGGAGATCCTCGGCGACGACGTGCCCGAGCACCTCGCCGCGGCCGGCCGGCTGCGCATGGAGCACAAGCAGGCCTCCCTGGAGGAGCTGGGCGCGCTCGCCGACCCGCCGCTCACCAAGGACGCGGTGGCCGGACGCATCCGCCGGCTGCTGGCGATGGCCGACAAGCGCGCCGCGGACCTCGGCATCCCCGGCACGGAGGCCAACCTCAGCGAGGAACTGGACGACAAGATCGGCGTCTGACGCGCCCCGCGCGATCGTCCGACGCCTGACCGGAGCACCGGCGCCGCCGCCCAGTCGGGTGAGCGGCGCCGGTTCCGTGTGTCGCGGGGGCGCCCTTGACTCGATCATGTTGTGTCATGAGCCTGGCAACTGTTCGCCGCCGTGGCGGACCTCTCCCAGGGGGGCTCATGAGACGCAGAGCGAGATCGATCCTCGCCGTCGGCACGCTCCTGATCGGCGGAGCCGGCTTCGCACCCGCCGCCCAGGCGCAACCCGCACCGACCTCGTCCGGCGATCCCGGCGAGGTCAAGGTCTACCGCGCCGACGTCACGCGGCAGCAGGTGCCCCTGCTGCTGGCGGCGGGGCAGGACGGCCACGAACTCGGCGAGCGGGTGCCCGAACGGGGCACGGCCGCCGTCGAGGTGTATCTCACCGAGGGACAGGCGCGGAAGCTCGGGAAACAGGGCGTCGACCTCACCGAGCACACGCTCCCCGCCCGGGCGGAGAAGCGCGTGGCGGACGCCGCCGAGGGCGTCTTCCGCCCGTACAGCGGCAAGGGCGGCCTCAAGGAGGAGATCCTGCGCACCGCGCAGCGCAACCCCTCCCTCACCAAGGTCGTCTCCATCGGGAAGACGGTCCGGGGGCAGGACATCCTCGCCCTGAAGCTCACCAAGCGGGCCCGCACGAGCAAGGACGGCTCCCGGCCCGCCGTCCTCTACATGGCCAACCAGCACGCCCGTGAGTGGATCACGCCGGAGATGACCCGCCGGCTGATGCACCACTACCTGGATCGCTACCGCACCGACCGGCGGATCAAGAGGATCGTCGACACCACCGAGCTGTGGTTCGTCCTCTCCGCCAACCCCGACGGCTACGACCACACCTTCGCCGACGACGCCAACCGCCTGTGGCGCAAGAACCTGCGGGACGTCAACGGCGACGGGAAGATCGGCACCGGCGACGGCGTCGACCTCAACCGGAACTTCCCCTACAAGTGGGGCTACGACGACGAGGGCTCCTCGCCCGACCCCACCAGCCAGACCTACCGGGGCGCCTCCCCGGGCTCCGAGCCCGAGACCAAGGCGATCGACGCCTTCCAGAAGCGCATCGGCTTCACCTACGGCATCAACTACCACTCCGCCGCCGAGCTGCTCCTCTACGGGGTCGGCTGGCAGGTGGCCACGCCGACGCCCGACGACGTGCTGTACAAGGCGCTCGCGGGCACGCCGGACAACCCGGCGATCCCCGGCTACCACCCGCAGCTCTCCTCCGAGCTGTACACCACCAACGGCGAGGCCGACGGCCACGCGGCCAACGTCAACGGCCTGGCGATGTTCACCCCGGAGATGTCGACCTGCCAGACCGCCTCCGCCTACGACCCCGACGACGCCTGGGAGCCCGCCGACTGCCGTTCGATCTTCACCTTCCCGGACGACGAGAAGCTGATCCAGCAGGAGTTCGCCAGGAACGTCTCGTTCGCGCTCTCCGTCGCCGAGTCCGCCGCGCACCCCGACCGGCCGTCCTCCGCGGTCGGCCTGGAGGCCGCGGACTTCACCCCGGCGGCCTTCACGACGTCCTACGCGCGCGGCGGTGACCAGGAGATCTCCGTCGTGGCCCGCAAGTCGGTGCGCGACAAGGAGCTGCGGTACCGGGTCGACGGCGGCCGCACCCACAGCGCGGACCTCAGACCCTGGCGGGGCGGCGAGCGCTACGGCGGCGAGGACGACCTCTACTTCGACGAGTACCGCGCGACGGTGCGGCACGGTGAGCCGGGCGACCGGGTCGAGGTGTGGTTCACCGGCAAGGCCCGCGGCGGCAAGAAGGTGTCGAGCGAGCCCTTCACCTACACCGTGGCGCCGCGGCCCCGCGCGGACGTCCTGGTCGTGTCCGAGGAGGGCGCGAAGGCCACGGGCACGAAGACGTACACCGACGCGCTGCGGGCGAACGGCCGGAGCGCCGCCGTCTGGGACGTGGCGGAGAAGGGCGCGCCGGACGCGCTGGGCGTGCTGAGCCACTTCCGCACCGTCGTCCACCACACCGGCGCGGCCGTCCCGGGCGTCGCCACCCAGCTCCAGCTGCGGGCCTTCCTCAACGAGGGCGGCCGGCTGATCGAGGCGGGCGAGCGGGCCGGCGGCAGCGTCGACCTCGGCGACGGCGTGCTGTCCGACGACTTCAGCCAGTACTACCTGGGCGCCTACACCCGCACCGCCACCTCCGGCGCCACCGCGTTCACGGGCGCCGGACGCCTCGCCGGCACCGGCGGGCCGC
Source organism: Streptomyces sp. DH-12 (assembly GCF_002899455.1). Classification (GTDB taxonomy): domain Bacteria; phylum Actinomycetota; class Actinomycetes; order Streptomycetales; family Streptomycetaceae; genus Streptomyces. The sequence goes on from NZ_PPFB01000001.1 coordinate 5,761,515, forward strand.
TCGGCGACGCGCCCGGGAACCCGCTCGACGGGGCCGGCGGCTACGGCCTCACCTCCGACGAGCTGCCCGCCGACCGGTACCCGCGGTTCGCGAGCTTCGGAGCCGGGTCGTTCACCGGCACGGTCAACCCGTACGGGCCCTACGCGGGCTCCTCCATGGCGGCCGCCGTGCACACCGACGACGGTTACAAGCGCCTCACCCGCACCGTCGACCTCACGGGTGTCACCGCCGCCGAGCGGCCCGCCCTGCGCACCCGGCTGCTGTGGGACACCGAGCGGGGCTACGACCATGTGATCGTCGAGGCGCGCACGGCCGGCGGCGACGACTGGACGACCCTGCCCGAGACGGGCGGCGCGACCCGCACCACCGTGCCGTCCGAGTGCGCGGCCGGGTTCTACGTCGCCGGGCACCCCTGGCTGGAGCACTATCTGACGCCGGGCGACGACGGCTGCGCCGCGACCGGCGCCACCGGCTCGTGGAACAGCCTCACCGGCTCCTCCGGCGGCTGGCGGCAGGTGGAGTTCGACCTGAGCGCCTACGCGGGCCGGACGGCCGAGGTGTCGGTCGCCTATGTCACCGACCCGGGCAGCGGCGGCCGGGGCGTCCTCGCCGACGAGGCCTCGCTGGTGACCGGTGGGACCGTCACCGAGACCGAGGGCTTCGAGGAGTCCCTGGGCGCCTGGCGGGCCTCCGGACCGCCCCCGGGCAGCCCGGCCGTCCTGAAGGACTGGGCCCGCACCGGGGAGCTGTTCCGGACCTACGCGGCGGTCACCACGGGCGACACCGTGCTGCTGGGATTCGGTCTCGAGCACCTCACCTCGGCGGCCGACCGGGCCGCCCTGCTGAGGAAGGCGCTGGCCGCCGTCCGCGGGTGACACCGGCGCCGGCGGACGCGGTCACGGACGGCAGGACGGCGAAAAGGGTGACTGGAGTCCGTCGCCCTGGGGCGGTCCGTACCCTACTGACGGGTACGGGCCGCCCCGCCGGGTATGGGACAACTCGATGTCACGGCCGGGGCCCCGGAGAGGTAGGGTCGACAGTGGTCGGGGACATCCCAAATACAGCTCGCCGGCGTCAGAGCCGGCGCACCAACGAGGAGATCGGTTCGTGACGATCCGCGTAGGCATCAACGGGTTTGGCCGCATCGGTCGGAACTACTTCCGCGCGCTGCTGGAGCAGGGCGCCGACATCGAGATCGTGGCCGTCAACGACCTGGGCGACACGGCGACCACCGCGCACCTGCTGAAGTACGACACCGTCCTGGGCCGTCTCAAGCAGGAGGTCTCGCACACCGAGGACACCATCACCGTCGGCGACAAGACGATCAAGGTCCTCTCCGAGCGCAACCCCGCCGACATCCCGTGGGGTGAGCTGGGCGCCGACATCGTCATCGAGTCGACCGGCATCTTCACCAAGAAGGAAGACGCCGAGAAGCACATCGCCGGCGGCGCCAAGAAGGTCGTCATCTCCGCCCCGGCGAAGAACGAGGACATCACGCTCGTCATGGGCGTGAACCACGAGCAGTACGACCCGGCGAACCACCACGTCATCTCCAACGCCTCCTGCACCACCAACTGCGTGGCGCCGATGGCGAAGGTGCTCGACGAGAACTTCGGCATCGTCAAGGGCCTGATGACGACGGTCCACGCGTACACGAACGACCAGCGCATCCTGGACTTCCCGCACAAGGACCTGCGCCGCGCCCGTGCCGCCGCCGAGAACATCATCCCGACCACCACGGGCGCCGCGAAGGCCACCGCCCTGGTGCTGCCGCAGCTCAAGGGCAAGCTGGACGGCATGGCCATGCGCGTCCCGGTCCCGACCGGCTCCGTCACGGACCTGGTGGTCGAGCTCTCCCGCGAGGTCACCAGGGAAGAGGTCAACGCCGCCTTCCAGAAGGCCGCCGAGGGCGAGCTGAAGGGCTACCTGGAGTACACGGAGGACGCGATCGTCTCCTCCGACATCGTCAACGCCCCGGCGTCCTGCACCTTCGACTCCTCCCTGACCATGGTCCAGGAGGGCAAGAACGTGAAGGTCATCGGCTGGTACGACAACGAGTGGGGCTACAGCAACCGCCTCGTCGACCTGACGGTCTTCATCGGCAACCAGCTCTGATCGTGGAGCGGGCGGCCTGATATGAGTGCAGGGCTCGGACGGTGCGGCGACGCGCCGTCCGAGCCCTGACGCACGTATCGGAACGGTCGCCCTCTTCCGACCACGAGCGATCACGAGCGAACAGGTCGCTGAACACGTTGCTCTGACAGGGAGCCCCCATGAAGACGATCGACGAACTCCTCTCCGAAGGCGTCGCGGGCAAGCGGGTCTTCGTCCGCGCCGACCTCAACGTGCCGCTGGACGGCACCGCCATCACCGACGACGGCCGCATCCGCGCCGTGCTGCCCACCGTCAAGGCGCTCGCCGACGCGGGCGCCCGCGTGGTCGTCGCCTCCCACCTGGGCCGCCCCAAGGGCGCCCCGGACCCCGCCTTCTCGCTCGCCCCGGCCGCCACGCGCCTCGGTGAACTCCTCGGCGCCGACGTCGCGTTCGCCACCGACACGGTCGGCGAGTCGGCCGCCTCGACCGTCGCCGGCCTCGCCGACGGCCAGGTCGCGGTCCTCGAGAACCTGCGCTTCAACCCGGGCGAGACCAGCAAGGACGACGCCGAGCGCGGCGCCTTCGCCGACCAGCTGGCCGCCCTCGCCGACGTCTACGTCGGCGACGGCTTCGGCGCGGTGCACCGGGGACACGCCTCGGTCCTCGACCTCCCGGCCCGCCTGCCGCACTACGCCGGACACCTCATCGCCACCGAGGTCGGCGTGCTGAAGAAGCTCACCGACGACGTCAAGCGGCCCTACGTGGTCGCCCTCGGCGGTGCCAAGGTCTCCGACAAGCTGGCCGTCATCGACCAGCTGCTCGGCAGGGCCGACCGCATCCTCATCGGCGGCGGCATGGCCTACACCTTCCTCAAGGCCAAGGGGTACGAGGTCGGCTCGTCCCTGCTCCAGGAGGACCAGATCCCGGCCGTCCAGGAGTACCTGGAGCGCGCCGAGAAGAACGGCGTCGAGCTGGTGCTCCCGGTCGACACCCTGGTCGCCGGCGAGTTCCCCGACATGAGGGCCAAGGCGCCGGGCAACCCCGAGAACGTCGCCGCGGACGCCATCCCGGCCGGGAAGATGGGCCTGGACATCGGCCCGGAGACCCGCAAGCTCTACGCCTCGAAGCTCGCCGACGCCGCCACCGTCTTCTGGAACGGCCCCATGGGCGTCTTCGAGCACCCCGACTACGCCGAGGGCACCAAGACGGTCGCCCAGGCCCTCCTCGACTCCCCGGGCTTCACCGTGGTCGGCGGCGGCGACTCCGCCGCCGCGGTCCGTACCCTGGGCTTCGACGAGCAGGCATTCGGCCACATCTCGACCGGCGGCGGCGCCTCCCTCGAATACCTCGAGGGCAAGACGCTCCCCGGCCTCGCAGCACTGGAGGACTGACCCTCAATGACCACCCGTACGCCGCTGATGGCGGGCAACTGGAAGATGAACCTCAACCACCTCGAGGCCATCGCCCAGGTCCAGAAGCTCGCCTTCGCCCTGGCCGACAAGGACTACGAGGACGTCGAGGTCGCCGTCCTGCCGCCGTTCACCGACCTGCGCTCCGTGCAGACCCTGGTCGACGGCGACAAGCTGAAGATCAAGTACGGCGCCCAGGACATCTCGGCCCACGACGGCGGCGCCTACACCGGCGAGATCTCCGGCCCCATGCTGGCCAAGCTGAAGTGCGCCTACGTGGCGGTCGGCCACTCCGAGCGCCGCCAGTACCACGCCGAGACCGACGAGGTCGTCAACGCCAAGGTGAAGGCCGCCTTCAAGCACGGCCTCACCCCCATCCTGTGCGTCGGCGAGGAACTGGAGGTCCGCGAGGCGGGCAACCACGTCTCCCACACCCTCGCCCAGGTCGAGGGCGGCCTGAAGGACGTCCCGGCCGAGCAGGCCGAGTCGGTCGTGATCGCCTACGAGCCCGTCTGGGCCATCGGCACCGGCAAGGTCTGCGGCGCCGAGGACGCGCAGGAGGTCTGCGCGGCCGTCCGCGGCAAGCTGGCCGAGCTGTACTCCCAGGAGCTGGCCGACAAGGTCCGCATCCAGTACGGCGGCTCCGTGAAGTCCGGCAACGTCGCCGAGATCATGGCGCAGCCCGACATCGACGGCGCCCTGGTCGGCGGCGCCTCGCTGGACGCCGACGAGTTCGTCAAGATCATCCGCTTCCGCGACCAGTGAGTGACCGGGGGTGCGCCCCGCGCGGGCGCACCCCGGGGACGGGAGTAGGCCACAGGGCTGATCCGTCGTACTCTTGCGGGGTCCAGTCCCGTGCTGGACCCCGTGTCGTCCATCCGTTTCCGAGGAAGTTGGTCCAGCCGTGGTTCTGGGGTTCTCCATCGCCCTGATCGTCTTCAGCCTGCTGCTGATGCTGCTGGTGCTGATGCACAAGGGGAAGGGCGGCGGCCTCTCCGACATGTTCGGTGGTGGCATGCAGTCGTCCGTCGGCGGCTCCTCGGTCGCCGAGCGCAACCTCGACCGGATCACGGTCGTGGTCGGTCTGCTGTGGGCCGCGTGCATCGTGGTGCTCGGCATCATGATGAAGATGAACGACTGACCCACGCGGCGCGATCAGCCCGCATCCCCACGTAACGCCCCATGTTCGGTACGCGCAGCTGAGCGCGGCCTATCATGGGGCTTGCGTCTGGATGCGGAGACAGGTAACTCCTATCACTGGACGCGCGTTGGGCCTTACGTAGACTGAGGCGCCCGCGGCGAAGCGGTACGCCGAATCGCTTCGCGGCACCATTACGCAGGGAGTTACGACCGTGGCAAGTGGCAACGCGATCCGGGGGAGCCGGGTCGGGGCGGGGCCGATGGGCGAGGCCGAGCGCGGCGAGTCCGCGCCGCGGCTGCGCGTCTCCTTCTGGTGCTCCAACGGGCACGAGACACAGCCGAGCTTCGCGAGCGACGCGCAGGTGCCCGACACCTGGGACTGCCCCCGCTGCGGCTTCCCGGCCGGGCAGGACCGCGACAACCCGCCGGACCCGCCGCGCACCGAGCCCTACAAGACGCACCTCGCCTACGTGCGGGAACGGCGCAGCGACGCGGACGGCGAGGCGATCCTCGCCGAGGCGCTCGCCAAGCTGCGCGGCGAGATCTAGCACCCGACGCGCCGGGCGCGCACGCCCGCCCTCCGGCCGGTTCGCTCTCCGGGCACTTCCGTCCTCCTCAGCGCTGATCAATTAGGTTGGGATCAGTCGGCACAGCGGGGACATCCAAGGAAGAAGGCTGAAGTCCGAGATGAACGCAGACGGCCGTAGCAGGCTCAACCAGACGCCCGAATGGACCGCACTGACCAAGCACCGCGAGGAGCTCGGCGAGGTACGGCTGCGCGAGCTGTTCGAGGCCCACCCGGACCGCGGCACCGGTTACACCCTCCGGGTCGGTGACCTGTACGTCGACTACTCCAAGCACCTGGTCACCGACGAGACGCTGCGGCTGTTGCGTGAACTGGCCGCGGCCACGGACGTGTTCGGGCTGCGGGACGCGATGTTCCGCGGGGAGCGGATCAACACCACCGAGGACCGTGCGGTGCTGCACACCGCGCTGCGGGCGCCGCGGGACGCGGTGATCGAGGTCGACGGGGAGAACGTCGTCCCGGCCGTGCACGCGGTGCTGGACCGGATGGCCGACTTCGCGGACCGGGTCCGCTCCGGGGAGTGGACCGGCCACACGGGCCGGCGCATCCGCAACGTCGTCAACATCGGCATCGGCGGCTCGGACCTGGGCCCGGCGATGGCCTACGAGGCGCTGCGTGCCCACACCGCGCGGGACCTGACGTTCCGTTTCGTCTCCAACGTCGACGGCGCCGACCTCCACGAGGCGATCCGGGACCTGGATCCGGCGGAGACGCTGTTCATCGTGGCGTCGAAGACGTTCACCACGATCGAGACGGTCACCAACGCCACGTCCGCCCGCGCCTGGCTGCTCGACGGACTCGGGGACGAGAAGGCGGTGGCGCGGCACTTCGTCGCCCTGTCGACGAACGCGGAGAAGGTCGCCGGGTTCGGGATCGACACGGCGAACATGTTCGAGTTCTGGGACTGGGTCGGCGGGCGGTACTCGTACGACTCGGCGATCGGGCTGTCGTTGATGATCGCGATCGGTCCGGACCGGTTCCGGGAGATGCTGGACGGCTTCCGGATCGTCGACGAGCACTTCCGCACCGCCCCGCCGGAGGCCAACGCACCGCTGCTGCTCGGTCTGCTGGGGGTCTGGTACAACAACTTCCACGACGCGCAGTCGCACGCGGTGCTGCCGTACTCGCACTACCTGTCGAAGTTCACCGCCTACCTCCAGCAGCTCGACATGGAGTCCAACGGCAAGTACGTCGGCCGGGACGGACGCGAGGTCGACTGGCAGACCGGCCCCGTGGTGTGGGGCACGCCGGGCACCAACGGGCAGCACGCCTACTACCAGTTGATCCACCAGGGCACCAAGCTGATCCCCGCCGACTTCATCGGCTTCGCCGAGCCCGTGGAGGAGCTGAGCGACCGGCTCGCCGCCCAGCACGACCTGCTGATGGCCAACTTCTTCGCCCAGACGCAGGCGCTGGCCTTCGGCAAGACCCCGGACGAGGTGCGCGCCGAGGGCGTGCCCGAGGACCTGGTCCCGCACAAGACCTTCCGGGGCGACCACCCCACCACCACGATCCTGGCCACCGCGCTGACCCCCTCGGTGCTGGGCCAACTGGTCGCCCTCTACGAGCACAAGGTGTTCGTGCAGGGCGCCATCTGGAACATCGACTCCTTCGACCAGTGGGGCGTCGAACTCGGCAAGGTGCTCGCCAAGCGCGTGGAGCCCGCGCTCACCGAGGGCGCCGACGTCCCCGGCCTCGACCCGTCCACCAAGGCCCTGGTCGCCGCCTACCGGGAGCTGCGCGGACGCTGACACCGGGTGCGGGGAGCGGCCGTCCGCTCCCCGCACAGCACCAGCAGCGCGGGGGAGGGGGCGGGGCGATCCCCGCGCCGACGCCGCTCGGTCTGCTCCGGGTGCCGATCAGCCGGTGCGCCGGCGGGAGCCCTGGAGGGGCGGAGGGGTGTTCGCCCCTCCGCCCCTCCTTCCCGTCCCTGGGGGCCGCGCCCGTCCCCTCAGGGCCTCCCCCTCAAGCGCCGGACGGGCCGGCTACGGCGTCGCCGGCGGGTACAGCGACCTCGGGAGCTGGGACGCCGCCGCCGCGTCCAGGAGCCACAGGGTGCGGGAGCGGCCGTACGCGCCCGCTGCGGGGGCCTGGATCTCGCCTGCGCCCGAGAGGGCGATGGCGGCGGCCTCCGCCTTGTCCTCGCCCGCGGCCAGGAGCCACACCTCGCGGGCCGCGCGGATCGCGGGCAGGGTGAGGGTGACCCGGGTCGGCGGGGGCTTGGGAGCGCCGTGGACGCCGACGACCGTGCGCTCCGTCTCGCGGACCGCGGGCAGTTCGGGGAACAGGGACGCCACATGGGTGTCCGGGCCCACGCCCAGCATCAGGACGTCGAAGGCCGGCACCGGCCCGTGGTCCTCCGGCCCCGCCGCCGCGGCCAGCTCCTCCGCGTAGGCGGCGGCCGCCGCCTCCACGTCCGAGCCGTGCGGACCGTCCGACGCGGGCATGGCGTGCACGCGCTTCGGGTCCAGCGGCACCGCGTCCAGCAGCGCCTCTCGGGCTTGGGTGACATTGCGGTCCGGGTCGCCCTCGGGCAGGAACCGCTCGTCTCCCCACCATAGGTCCAGACGCGACCAGTCGATCGCGTCCCGGGCCGGGGCGGCGGCCAGCGCGGCCAGCAGGCCGTTGCCGTTGCGGCCGCCGGTCAGCACGACCGACGCCCCGCCCCGGGAGGACTGCGCGTCCACGATCCTGGTGATCAGCCGGGCCGCCGCGGCCTGCGCCATCAGCTCCTTGTCCCGGTGCACGACCAGCTGGGGTGTCGTACTCACTTCGCCGCCGCCCTCTTCACCGGCGCCTCCGCCGTCGCTTCGGCCGCGGGACCTTTCGCGACCGACTCGACGGGAGCGGGGACGGCTTCGCGTTCTCCGCTCTCCCGTCGCCCGGCCTCCCCTTCTCCTTTGGCCGGCGCGTCACCGCCGTCCCCCTGCTTCAGCCGCTCCACGCCGTAGCGCAGGGCGGACGCGTAGGTGTCGTCCGGGTCCAGCCGGCGCAGTTCCTCCGCGATCAGCTCGGCGGTGTCCCGGCGCTTCAGCGCCACCGCGCGCTTCGGCTGGCCCTGGATGGCCAGCGTCGCCAGCGAGCCGTCGGCGCGGTCCAGCACGATCGGGCCGCAGTCGGTGTCCATGCGGACCGCCGTGAGACCCGGGCCCGCGGAGCGGGTGCGCCGGACGGGGACGTCCAGCCGGTCCGCGAGCCACATCGCCAGCAGCTCGCAGCTCGGGTTGAACTCCTCGCCCTCCACCTCGACGCCCTGCACCTCGCAGGCGACCTGGTCCAGCGCGGCGGCCAGCATCGAACGCCACGGCGTGATGCGGGTCCACGACAGGTCCGTGTCGCCCGGGGTGTAGGCGTCGGCGCGGGCGGCCAGCTCCTTCACCGGCTGCTCGCAGGCGTAGGTGTCGGTCACCCGGCGCTGGGCCAGCGCGCCCAGCGGGTCGTTCGCCGGGTCCAGCGGCGCGTTGACCGGCCACCACACCACCACCGGGGCGTCCGGCAGCAGCAGCGGCAGCACCACCGACTGGGCGTGGTCGACGACCTCGCCGTACAGCCGGAGCACCACCGTCTCGCCGGTGCCGGCGTCCGCGCCGACCCGCACCTCGGCGTCCAGCCGCGACTGCGTGCGGTCCCGCGGCGAACGGGAGACGCGCTTGATGACGACCAGCGTGCGCGAGGGGTGCTCGCGCGAGGCGTCGCCGGCCGCCTTCAGCGCGTCGTAGGCGTTCTCCTCGTCCGTGACGATGACCAGGGTCAGCACCATGCCGACGGCCGGCGTGCCGATGGCCCGCCGGGCCTTCACCAGCGCCTTGTTGATCTTGCTGGCCGTGGTGTCCGTGAGGTCTGTCTTCATGGCCGGCGCCAGCTCCGTCCGTCTCGTGCGAGCATGTCGTCCGCCTCGGCGGGTCCCCAGGTGCCGGCCTGGTACTGGGCCGGCTTGCCGTGGGCGTCCCAGTACTCCTCGATCGGGTCGAGGATCTTCCAGGACAGCTCGACCTCCTCCGTGCGCGGGAAGAGGTTGGAGTCGCCGAGCAGGACGTCGAGAATCAGCCGTTCGTACGCCTCCGGGCTGGACTCGGTGAACGACTCGCCGTAGGCGAAGTCCATCGACACGTCCCGGATCTCCATCGACGTGCCCGGCACCTTCGAGCCGAACCGCACCGTGACGCCCTCGTCCGGCTGGACGCGGATCACGATGGCGTTCTGGCCGAGCTCCTCGGTGGCCGTGGTGTCGAAGGGGGAGTGCGGCGCCCGCTGGAAGACCACCGCGATCTCCGTCACCCGGCGGCCCAGCCGCTTGCCGGTGCGCAGGTAGAAGGGGACGCCCGCCCAGCGGCGGTTGTCGATGCCCAGCTTGATCGCCGCGTAGGTGTCCGTCTTGGAGGACGGGTCGATGCCCTCCTCCTCCAGATAACCGATGACCTTCGCGCCGCCCTGCCAGCCGGCCGCGTACTGCGCGCGCACGGTGTCCCGGCCCAGGTCCCCCGGCAGCCGCACGGCGCCGAGCACCTTGGTCTTCTCCGCGGCCAGCGCGTCCGCGTCGAAGGAGGCGGGCTCCTCCATCGCGGTCAGCGCGAGCAGCTGCAGGAGGTGGTTCTGGATGACGTCGCGGGCGGCGCCGATGCCGTCGTAGTAGCCGGCCCGGCCGCCGATGCCGATGTCCTCGGCCATGGTGATCTGCACGTGGTCCACGAAGGACCGGTTCCAGATCGGTTCGAACATCTGGTTGGCGAAGCGCAGCGCCAGGATGTTCTGGACGGTCTCCTTGCCCAGGTAGTGGTCGATCCGGAAGACCTGCTCCGGGGCGAACACCTCGTGGACGATGGCGTTCAGTTCCTCCGCCGACCTCAGGTCGTGCCCGAACGGCTTCTCGATGACCGCGCGCCGCCAGGAACCGTCCGTCTGGTCCGCCAGCCCGTGCTTCTTCAGCTGCTGGATGACCACGGGGAAGGACCGCGGCGGCACCGACAGGTAGAAGGCGAAGTTGCCGCCCGTGCCCTGCGCCTTGTCCAGTTCCTCGATCGTGCCGCGCAGCCGCTCGAAGGACTCGTCGTCGTCGAAGGTGCCCTGCACGAACCGCATGCCCTGGACGAGCTGCTGCCAGACCTCCTCGCGGAAGGGGGTCCGCGCGTGCTCCTTGACCGCGTCGTGGACCTCCTGCGCGAAGTCCTCGTCCTCCCACTCCCGGCGGGCGAAGCCCACCAGCGAGAAGCCCGGCGGCAGCAGCCCCCGGTTGGCGAGGTCGTACACGGCCGGCATCAGCTTCTTGCGTGACAGGTCGCCCGTGACGCCGAAGATGACCAGGCCCGACGGCCCCGCGATACGCGGGAGCCGTCGGTCAGCGGGGTCACGCAGCGGATTGCTGCTCGACAAGATCTCAGCCCTCCGAGGGGGCGAGGCGCTGGAGCTCCGCCTCGGTCGACTTCAGCAGGTCGTTCCAGGACGCCTCGAACTTGTCGATGCCCTCGTCCTCCAGAAGCTGCACCACCTCGTCGTAGGAGATGCCGAGCCGCTCGATCGCGTCCAGATCGGCGCGCGCCTGCTCGTAGGTGCCGGAGACCGTGTCGCCCCGGATGTCACCCTGCTCCTCGGTGGCGAACAGCGTCGCCTCCGGCATGGTGTTCACCGTGTTCGGCGCCACCAGCTCGTCGACGTACATGGTCGCCTTGTACGCCTTGTCCTTCACACCGGTGGACGCCCACAGCGGACGCTGCTTGTTGGCGCCCTCGCGCTCCAGCGCGGCCCAGCGCTCGGTGGAGAAGACCTCCTCGTACGCCTGGTAGGCCAGGCGCGCGTTGGCGATGGCGGCCTTGCCGCGCAGCGCCTTGGCCTCGTCGGTGCCGAGCGCGTCGATCCGCTTGTCGATCTCGGTGTCCACGCGGGACACGAAGAAGGACGCCACGGAGTGGATCTCCGACAGGTCAAGGCCGCGGGACTTGGCCTTCTCCAGGCCCGCCACGAACGCGTCCATCACCTTGCGGTAGCGCTCCAGGGAGAAGATCAGCGTGACGTTGACGCTGATGCCCAGGCCGATGACCTCGGTGATGGCCGGGATGCCCGCCTCGGTCGCCGGGATCTTGATCAGGGTGTTCGGCCGGTCCACCAGCCAGGCGAGCTGCTTGGCCTCGGCGACCGTCGCACGGGTGTCGTGCGCCAGACGCGGGTCCACCTCGATGGACACCCGGCCGTCCTGGCCGTCGGTGGCGTCGAAGACCGGGCGCAGGATGTCGGCGGCGTCACGGACGTCCGCCGTGGTGATCATCCGGATGGCCTCCTCGACGGTCACCTTCCGGGCCGCGAGGTCGGTGAGCTGCGTGTCGTAGCCGTCGCCCTCGGAGATCGCCTTCTGGAAGATCGTCGGGTTGGTGGTGACGCCCACGACGTGCTGCTGGTCGATCAGCTCGGCGAGGTTGCCCGAGGTGATCCGCTTGCGCGACAGGTCGTCCAGCCAGATCGCGACGCCTTCGTCGGAAAGGCGCTTCAGTGCGTCTGTCATGGAAATTCCCTCTCCTACGTGTCGTATACGAGCGTCAGCGCCGGGCGGCGGCGATCGATTCCCGCGCGACGGCGGCCACGTTGTCGGCGGTGAAGCCGTACTCCTGGAACAGCACCTTGCCGTCGGCCGAGGCACCGAAGTGCTCCAGCGAGACGATGCGGCCGGCGTCGCCCACGTACTTGTGCCAGGTGAGGCCGATCCCCGCCTCGACGGCCACGCGCGCCTTCACGGACGGCGGCAGGACGCTGTCCCGGTACCCCTGGTCCTGCTCCTCGAACCACTCCACGGACGGCATGGACACCACGCGCGTCGGCACGCCGTCGGCCTGCAGCCGCTCCCGCGCCTCGACGGCGACGTGCACCTCGGAACCGGTGGCGATGAGGATGACCTCGGGCTCGCCGCCCTCGGCCTCGAACATCACGTAGCCGCCGCGGGCCGCGTCCTCGTTGGGCTCGTACGTCGGCACGCCCTGGCGGGTCAGCGCCAGACCGTGCGGGGCGCCCTTGCCGAACTCCTTGGTCCAGCGCTTCAGGATCTCGCGCCAGGCGATCGCGGTCTCGTTCGCGTCCGCCGGGCGGACCACGTTCAGGCCCGGGATGGCGCGCAGCGACGCGAGGTGCTCGACCGGCTGGTGGGTCGGGCCGTCCTCGCCGAGACCGATGGAGTCGTGCGTCCACACGTACGTCACCGGCAGGTGCATCAGCGCCGACAGGCGGACGGCGTTGCGCATGTAGTCCGAGAACACCAGGAAGGTGCCGGCGTAGATGCGGGTGTTGCCGTGCAGCGCGATGCCGTTCATCTCCGCGGCCATGGCGTGCTCGCGGATGCCGAAGTGGATCGTGCGGCCGTAGGGGTCCGCCTCGGGCAGCGGGTTGCCGGCGGGGAGGAACGACGACGTCTTGTCGATCGTCGTGTTGTTGGAGCCGGCCAGGTCGGCCGAGCCGCCCCACAGCTCCGGGATCACCGCGCCGAGCGCCTGCAGCACCTTGCCGGAGGCGGCGCGGGTGGCGATGCCCTTGCCGGGCTCGAACACCGGCAGCGCGTCCTGCCAGCCCTTGGGCAGCTCGCCGGCGGCGATCCGGTCGTACTCGGCGGCGCGCTCGGGGTTGCCCTCCCGCCACTGCTGGAAGGACTTCTCCCAGTCGGCACGCGCGGCCCGGCCGCGCTCCAGCGCCTTGCGGGTGTGCGCGATGACCTCGTCGGCGACCTCGAAGGTCTTCCCCGGGTCGAAGCCGAGGACGCGCTTGGTGGCCGCGACCTCGTCGTCGCCGAGCGCCGAGCCGTGCGCGGCCTCGGTGTTCTGCGCGTTCGGGGCGGGCCAGGCGATGATCGAGCGCATCGCGATGAAGGACGGCCGGTCGGTGACCTTCTTGGCCTCCTGGATCGCGTCGTAGATCGCGTGCGGGTCCAGGTCGCCGTCCGGCTTCGGCGCCACGCGCTGCACGTGCCAGCCGTACGCCTCGTACCGCTTGACCGTGTCCTCGGAGACGGCCGTCTCGGTGTCGCCCTCGATCGAGATGTGGTTGTCGTCCCACAGCAGGATCAGGTTGCCGAGCTTCTGGTGGCCGGCCAGCGAGGACGCCTCGGCGGAGATGCCCTCCTGGAGGCAGCCGTCACCGGCGATGCAGTAGACGTAGTGGTCGAACGGCGACTCCCCGGTGGGGGCCTCCGGGTCGAACAGACCACGCTCGTAACGGGCGGCCATCGCCATGCCCACCGCGTTGGCGACACCCTGGCCGAGCGGGCCGGTCGTGGTCTCCACGCCCGTGGTGTGGCCGTACTCCGGGTGGCCCGGGGTCTTCGAGCCCCAGGTGCGGAAGGACTTCAGGTCGTCCAGCTCCAGGCCGAAGCCGGCCAGGTAGAGCTGGGTGTAGAGGGTCAGGGACGAGTGGCCGGCGGACAGCACGAAGCGGTCTCGCCCGACCCAGTCGGCGTCCGCCGGGTCGTGCCGCATCACCTTCTGGAAGAGGGTGTACGCGGCAGGCGCCAGGCTCATCGCCGTACCCGGATGGCCGTTGCCGACCTTCTGTACGGCATCGGCGGCCAGGACGCGGGCGGTGTCGACGGCCCGCTGGTCCCACTCGGTCCACTCGAGGTCTGTGGTGGTCGGCTTGATGCTCACCCTGAGTCAGGGCTCCTCTCCACATGTCGGATGCCGGTGTTCACCCACCGGCGAGGTCGAGCCTACCCCCGGAGGAGGTGCCTTCTTCCGGGTCGTTCCAGAGTGCGGGCACTCCCTGGGATCCGCCTCCTGACCGGGAATTTTCCACATCCGGCAGATGAATACGGAGCCGCTCATCCGCGTGCTCAATCGAGCCGGAGGGCGCACCTCGGAGGGGTTTCGCCAACACGACCGGACCCCCGCGAATGCCGGGGTCTGGGCAACGTCTAGAGTGGCGTGGTACGCGCGAGCCCTCACCGCCAGCTCACAGGGAAAGGCTCGCTGGGATGTCTCTGTAGGGGTGTGCGTGACGGCCGTTGAATCCCGCCCGGCGGGGGTTTTGGGGACGAGTCAGAGCCCTGCGCATCGGCCGTTCCGGGCCCGTGTGATGGCTTTCGTGGCTCTCACCAAGCCGCGGATCATCGAACTGCTGCTCATCACCACCGTCCCGGTGATGTTCCTGGCGCAGCAGGGCGTGCCCGACCTGACGCTCGTGCTGCTGACCTGTGTCGGCGGCTACCTGTCGGCCGGCGGCGCCAACGCGCTCAACATGTACATCGACCGCGACATCGACGCGCTGATGGACCGCACCGCGCAGCGCCCGCTGGTGACCGGCATGGTCAGCCCGCGCGAGGCCCTGGTCTTCGGCATCACCCTGGCGGTCGCCTCCACGCTGCTGTTCGGCCTCACCGTCAACTGGCTGTCCGCCTGGCTCTCCCTCGGCGCGCTCCTCTTCTACGTGGTCGTCTACACGATGATCCTCAAGCGGCGCACGGCGCAGAACATCGTGTGGGGCGGCATCGCCGGCTGCATGCCGGTGCTGATCGGCTGGTCCGCGGTCACCAACTCGATGTCCTGGGCCCCGGTCGTCCTCTTCCTCGTCATCTTCTTCTGGACGCCGCCGCACTACTGGCCGCTGTCCATGAAGGTGAAGGAGGACTACGCGCGCGTGGGCGTGCCGATGCTGCCGGTCGTCGCCGGCAACAAGGCGGTCGCCCGGCAGATCGTCCTCTACAGCTGGGTGATGGTCGGTGTGTCGCTGCTGCTCACCCCGATGGGCTACACCGGCTGGTTCTACACCGCGGTCGCCCTGGCGGCCGGCGGCTGGTGGCTGTGGGAGGCGCACGCGCTGCTGAACCGCGCCAAGGCCGAGGTGACGGGCGCCAAGCTCAAGGAGATGCGGCTGTTCCACTGGTCCATCACCTACGTCTCGCTGCTGTTCGTCGCCATCGCGGTGGACCCGTTCCTGCGCTGAGACACCCCCGGCACGCCGACGGGCGGGGCACGTGGCCAAGGCCACGGACCCCGCCCGTCGCCGTTTGATCTACCCGTCGGTAGCATCCTGGTCATGGCAGACACGCAGCAGGTGGACCCGAAGGACGGGCAGAGGGCGGCCCGGCTCGCCAAGCGGATCGGCGGCTTCGCCAAGGAGCACGGCGGTGCCGAGGGGCAGGTGTCGTACCTCGGGCAGCGCGGCGCCCGGATCGTCCTCGTCGGCGGGGACGGCGCCTGGGGGGACCTCCACGCCCCCTCCATGGAGAGCGCGCGGCTGGCCCTCGAGAAGGCGGGCATCACCGTCCACGAGGAGTTCGACGGCGAGTTCGCCGCCAGGGTGAGGACCGGCCCGTACGAGTGGAGCCGTATGGCGGGCATCCAGGTCGGCGGCCCCTCCAACGACTGACCGCCCCCGGGGCAGCACCTCTTCACCGGTTCACCCGTCGGGACCTGTAGGCAGCGACAGCGTCCACACGGGGAGAGCCCGGAGACGATCGACCCGCCGTCCCTCGTGGACCAGCACTGCCACGGCGTACTGCGCACGGAGCTGGGCCTCGGCACGTTCGAGGCCCAGCTGGCCCGCACCGAGGGGCCGCCGGCCCCCGGCACCACCCTCTTCGACACCCAGACCGGGTTCGCGGTGCGCCGCTGGTGCCCGCCGCTGCTGGGCCTGGAGCCGCACTGCCCGCCCTCCCGGTACCTCGCCCGCCGCCGTGAGCTGGGCACGGTCGAGGCGGGCCGCCGACTGCCGCGGGGCAGCGGCATCATCGCCTACCTCGTCGACACCGGCCTGCCCGGCGACCTCACCGGCCCCGCCGAGCCGGCCCGCGCCGGCCAGGCCGAGGCGCACGAGATCGTCCGCCTGGAGCAGCTCGCCGAACAGGTCGCCGACACCTCCGGCACCGTCGCGTCCTTCCTCGCCGACCTCGCCGAGTCCGTGCACGGCGCCGCCGCGCACGCGGTCGCCTTCGCCTCCGTCGCCGGACTGCGGCACGGCCTCGCGCTCGCCCCCGAGCCGCCCGGGGCGGGGCAGAGGTGCGCGGCGCGGCCGGACGCCGGCTGGCCGCCCGGGGCGCCGGGGACCGGCTGACCGACCCGGTGCTGCTGCGCCACCTGCTGTGGACCGCGGTCGCCTCAGGACTGCCGCTCCAGCTGCACGCCGGGCTCGGCGGACCGGGCGCGCGCGTCGACCGCACCGACCCGGTGCTGCTGACCGACTTCGTCCGGGCCACCGCCGGACTCGGCACCGACCTGGTGCTGCTGTACGGCTACCCGTACCACCGGCACGCCGCCCACCTCGCGGGCGTCTTCCCGCACGTCTACGCCGACTGCGGCGCCGCCCTGATCCGCACCGGCGCCCGCGCGGCCACCGTCCTCGCGGAGGTGCTGGAGCTGGCCCCCTTCGGCAAGACCCTCTTCTCCAGCGGCGCCCGCGGCCTGCCCGAGCTGCACGTGGTCGGC
The DNA here is from genome assembly GCF_002899455.1 of Streptomyces sp. DH-12. Lineage (GTDB taxonomy): Bacteria > Actinomycetota > Actinomycetes > Streptomycetales > Streptomycetaceae > Streptomyces. Next base: position 5,778,134 of record NZ_PPFB01000001.1, read on the forward strand.
GCCCACCTGTTCCGCGAGGCCCTCACCCGGGTCCTCGGCGGCTGGGTCTCCGAGGGCGCCTGGTCCCTGGACGACGCCCGGCGCGTCGCCACGATGATCGCCTCGGGCAACGCGGCACGGGTGTACGGCCTGACCTGACCGGAAAAGGCCGCCGGGGGAGCTCCGGGGCGGAGACTGGGCGGATGCGGCAGACCGACGCCCTGCTCGACCGCTTCCTCGCCGGACTCGCGCCCCTGTCCCCGGTCGCCGTGTGGGCGCACGGCTCACTGGCCGCGGGCGACTGCCTCGAGGGCCGCAGCGACCTGGACCTGATCGCGGTCCTGCCGCCCCCGATCGGCCCGCGCACGGTGTGGCGGATCGCCGTCCTGCACGCCCGGCTGCGCGGCGAACCGCTCGCGGACGGGCTCCACTGCACGTATCTCACCCCCGGAACCGCCGCGGGGGCGGAGCGGCGCCACCTCACGTGGGCGCACGAGCGGCTGTTCCGGCGCACCGTCACCCCGGTCACCCGGACGGAGCTGCACGCCTTCGGCCGGGTGCTGCGCGGGGCGCCGCCCGCGGACGTCCTGCCTCCGGTGCCGGACGGTGAACTCGCTGCGTACGTGGTGCGCGACCAGCGCGACCACTGGCGGCCGCAGGTGGACCGGACCGGCCTCTGGACCCGGGACGTCTGGGTCGACCTGGGCATGGTGACCTTCGCGCGCGCCACCGTCACCGTCCGGGAGGGCCGTCCGATCTCCAAGCGGGAGGCGCTGGAGGTGCTGCCGGGACTGGGCGCTCCCGAGGAGGTCGTCGCGGACATCCGGGCACGCCGCCACGGCGGGACGGCGGCCACCGGCGAGGCGTGGATCCGACGGCGCGCCGAGCTGGTCCGGGGTTACCTGGGACCGGCGATCGACGGGCTGGTGGCCGGTTCCTGAACCGGCGCGGGCGCGGCCGCCGGGGCCGTCTCCTCCGGGCGTTCGCGCAGGGACAGCAGGACGCGCAGCACCCAGATCCACATCACGCAGGAGCCGAGCATGTGCGCGCCCACCAGGACCTCGGGCAGGTCGGTGAAGTACTGCACATAGCCGATCACGCCCTGCGCCAGCAGGATCAGGAACAGCTCACGGGTGCGGGCCAGCGGGCCGCTCGGCGCGTCCACCGCCTTGAGGACGAACCACAGCGCGAAGGCCAGCGTCACCACGATCCACGCCAGCACGGCGTGCAGCTTGGTGACCGCCTCCCAGTCGACCGGCATCCGCGGGACGTCGCTGGAGTCGCCCGCGTGCGGGCCCGCGCCGGTGACCACCGTGCCGACCGCGATCAGCAGCACGGACACGGCCACCAGGAACCACACCAACTGCACCACGGCCCTGCCGACCAGCGGCCGCGGCGCGGCGTCGCCCTCGCGGGTGCGCTGCCACATCACCGTCGCGACCGCGATCAGCGCCGAGGACAGCAGGAAGTGCGCCGCGACCGTGTACGGGTTCAGGCCGACCAGCACCACGATGCCGCCGAGCACCGCGTTGCCCATGACGATCCAGAACTGCGCCCAGCCCAGCCGGGTGAGGCCGCGCCGGTACGGCTTCTGCGAGCGCGCGGCGACGATCGCCCAGCCGACGGCGGCACAGAGCACGTACGTCAGCAGGCGGTTGCCGAACTCGATGATCCCGTGCAGACCCATCTCGCGGGTGGTGGTGAGCGAGTCCTCGGTGCACTTGGGCCAGGTCGGGCAGCCCAGGCCGGAGCCGGTGAGCCGGACCGCGCCGCCGGTGACCACGATGACCACCGACATCACGAGCGCGGTGAGGGCCGCGCGCCGGACGGTCCGGGGGTCCGGGGTCCAGCGGGCGGCGACGAAGGCGAGCGGGTTGCGCAGCGGCGTCGGGGCGTCGGCGCGGGTCACGTTTGGCACGCGTCCCATCGTAGGCGGCCGCTTGTGCACGCTTTCACGAGGGTCGGTCCCGGTCGTCACGCCCCTACTCCCAGCGGAAGAACGCGCCGGCGGCCGCGAGCCCCGCGGCCGCCCACGCGGCGAGGATCCCCAGGCCGTCCCAGGGCGTCCCGGCGCCGTGCTGCAGCACGTCCCGCAGGCCCTCGGACAGCGCGGCGATGGGCAGCAGGCCGAGCACGTCCTGCGCCGCCTCGGGGAACCGGTCCAGCGGCACGACCACCCCGCCGCCGACGAGCAGCAGCAGGAAGACCAGGTTGGCGGCGGCGAGCGTGGCCTCCGCCTTGAGCGTGCCGGCCATCAGCAGCCCGAGCCCGGAGAAGGCGGCCGTGCCCAGAGCCAGCAGCGCGACCACCGCGAGGACGCCGCCCCGCGGGTCCCAGCCGAGCAGCAGCGCGATCACCGTCACCAGCACCACCTGGAGCACCTCGGTGACCAGCACCGACAGCGTCTTGGCGGTCATCAGCCCCCAGCGCGGCAACGGGGAGGCGGCCAGCCGCTTCAGCACGCCGTAGCGGCGCTCGAAGCCGGTCGCGATGGCCTGCCCGGTGAACGCCGTCGACATCACCGCGAGCGCGAGGACGCCGGGCGCGAGGAAGTCCACCGCCGCGCCGTCGCCGGTGTCCACCACGTCCACGGTGCTGAACAGCACCAGCAGCACGGTGGGGATGATCACGGTGAGCAGCAGCTGTTCGCCGTTGCGCAGCAGCATCTTCGTCTCGAGCACGGCCTGCGCGGCGATCATGCGCGCCAGCGGCGCCGCGCCCGGCTGCGGTGAGTAGGTCCCGGTGGCCGTCACGAACGCAGCTCCTTGCCGGTCAGCTCCAGAAACACGTCTTCCAGGGTGTGGCGCTCCACCGAGATGCGGTCCGGCAGCACGCCGTGCTGCGCGCACCAGGACGTCACCGTGGCGAGCAGTTGCGGGTCGACCTTGCCGACGACCCGGTACGAGCCCGGCGTCACCTCGGCGGCCGAGGCGTCGGCGGGCAGCGCCTTCAGCAGGGATGCCACGTCCAGTCCGGGCCGCCCGGTGAAGCGCAGGGTGTTCTCGGCGCCGCCCCGGCACAGCTCCTCGGGGGAGCCCTGGGCGACGACCCGGCCGGCGTCGATGATCGCCACGTCGTCGGCGAGCTGCTCGGCCTCGTCCATGTAGTGCGTGGTGAGGACGACGGAGACGCCGTCGGCGCGCAGGTCCCGCACCAGGTCCCAGGTGGCGTGGCGGGCCTGCGGGTCGAGGCCGGCGGTCGGTTCGTCCAGGAACACCAGTTCCGGGCGGCCCACCACGGCCATCGCCAGCGCGAGCCGCTGCTGCTGCCCGCCGGACAGCCGCCGGTACGCGGTCCGGCCGCAGGACCCGAGGCCCAGGCGCTCGATCAGCGCGTCCACGTCCAGCGGGCGCGCGTGCAGCTTCGCCACGTGCCGCAGCATCTCGTCCGCCCGCGCCCCCGCGTACACGCCGCCGGACTGGAGCATCACGCCGACGCGGGGCCGCAGCGCCGCCGACTCGCGGACCGGGTCGAGACCCAGGACGCGCACCGTGCCGGAGTCCGGCCGCCGGTACCCCTCGCAGATCTCGACCGTGGTCGTCTTGCCCGCTCCGTTGGGGCCGAGCACGGCGGTCACGCCGTGCCGGGCCGCCAGGTCGAGGCCGTCCACCGCGGTCTTCGTGCCGTACCGCTTCACCAGGGCCTGCACCTGGACCACGGGCTCACTTCGCATGGGTCATGAGTCTAGGGAGACGGCGGGGGGGGGTCCGGCCGGGGGGTGCGGGAAGCCGCCCGGACGGGAAAGGCGCTCTTGCGCGGCCCCCGGAATGTGATCCGGAGCGGTGAGTGGGCCGGTCGGAGGGGGTGCGGGCGGTGCCCGCCGGGTGCTGCGGCCCGTCCCCGGTCCGATCGATCAGAGATCGTTTGCGCAGGTCAGATTAGGTATGCCTAAGTGATGCAAGGCACTTCGGGCCGTCCGGGCGCGGCTTGCCCGGCTCCGGCGAATTACGCAACAATGGCGTTGTGAAAAACGTTGGCGAGACGTCCCACGAGGATCTGGCAACCGGTGAGCGGTCCACCCGCAACCGCGTCGCCCGCTCCATCCTGGACCACGGCCCGTCGACCGTCGCCGAACTGGCCGGGCGGCTGAAGCTGACCCAGGCGGCCGTGCGCCGCCACCTCGACGCCCTGACCGCGGACAACGTCGTGGAGGCCCGTGACCGGCGCGTCTACGGCGCGCGCTCGCGCGGACGTCCGGCCAAGGTGTTCGCCCTGACCGACTGCGGCCGGGACGCCTTCGACCAGTCCTACGACAAGCTCGCGGTGGACGCGCTGCGCTGGATCGGCGAGCGGGAGGGCGGCAGCGAGGCGATCGCCGCGTTCGCCCGGGCCCGCATCGCCGCCCAGGCGGGCGCGTACCGCAAGGCCGTCGAGTCCGTACCGCCGGAGAAGCGCACGGAGGCCCTGGCCAAGGCGCTGAGCGAGGACGGGTACGCTGCGACCGCGCGCAGCGCGCCCCACCCCCAGCGGGGTGAGCAGCTCTGTCAGCACCACTGCCCGGTCGCCCACGCCGCCGAGCAGTTCCCGCAGCTGTGCGAGGCCGAGACGGAATTTTTCGCCGAGCTTCTCGGTACGCATGTACAGCGGCTGGCGACGATCGCCCACGGCGACGGCGTCTGCACGACGTTCATCCCCAAGATTTCCCACAACGCATCCGCAAGCACGTCCGGGAGGAACCCCGCATGACTCTCCCCACGGAGACTGCCCACCCCGAGCTGGAGGGTCTGGGCACCTACGAATACGGCTGGGCCGACCGTGACGAGGCCGGTGCGTCGGCGCGCCGCGGCCTGAACGAGGAAGTCGTCCGGGACATCTCCTCGAAGAAGGACGAGCCGGAGTGGATGACCAAGCTCCGCCTCAAGGGCCTGCGCCTGTTCGAGAAGAAGCCCATGCCGAACTGGGGCTCCGACCTCTCCGGCATCGACTTCGACAACATCAAGTACTTCGTGCGGTCCACGGAGAAGCAGGCGCAGTCCTGGGAGGACCTCCCCGAGGACATCAAGAACACCTACGACAAGCTGGGCATCCCCGAGGCCGAGAAGAAGCGCCTCGTCGCCGGTGTCGCCGCCCAGTACGAGTCGGAGGTCGTCTACCACCAGATCCGCGAGGACCTGGAGGAGCAGGGTGTCATCTTCCTGGACACCGACACCGCCCTGAAGGAGCACCCGGAGCTCTTCAAGGAGTACTTCGGCACGGTCATCCCGGCCGGTGACAACAAGTTCGCCGCGCTGAACACCGCCGTGTGGTCCGGCGGCTCCTTCATCTACGTGCCCCCGGGCGTGCACGTGGAGATCCCGCTCCAGGCCTACTTCCGGATCAACACCGAGAACATGGGCCAGTTCGAGCGGACCCTGATCATCGTCGACGAGGGCGCCTACGTGCACTACGTCGAGGGCTGCACCGCGCCGATCTACAAGTCGGACTCGCTGCACTCCGCGGTCGTCGAGATCATCGTCAAGAAGAACGCCCGCTGCCGCTACACGACCATCCAGAACTGGTCGAACAACGTCTACAACCTGGTCACCAAGCGCGCCGTCGCCTACGAGGGCGCCACCATGGAGTGGGTCGACGGCAACATCGGCTCCAAGGTGACGATGAAGTACCCGGCCGTCTACCTGATGGGCGAGCACGCCAAGGGCGAGACCCTGTCCATCGCCTTCGCGGGCGAGGGCCAGCACCAGGACGCCGGCGCCAAGATGGTCCACATGGCCCCGAACACCTCGTCGAACATCGTCTCCAAGTCGGTGGCGCGCGGCGGCGGCCGGACCTCCTACCGCGGTCTCATCGAGATCGGCGAGGGCGCCCCGGGCTCCAAGTCCAACGTGCTGTGCGACGCGCTGCTGGTGGACACCATCTCCCGCTCGGACACCTACCCCTACGTGGACGTCCGCGAGGACGACGTGTCCATGGGCCACGAGGCGACGGTCTCCAAGGTCTCCGAGGACCAGCTCTTCTACCTGATGAGCCGCGGCCTGTCCGAGGACGAGGCGATGGCCATGATCGTGCGCGGCTTCGTCGAGCCGATCGCCAAGGAACTGCCGATGGAGTACGCGCTCGAGCTCAACCGGCTGATCGAGCTCCAGATGGAAGGCGCGGTCGGCTGATCACCGCCGCCGTCTCCCGTCAGGCCCCATACGCAACGGAAAGCGAGCACTACGACAGCCATGGCTGAGGCTCAGAACATCCCGGTGGGTTCCACCACCGCCGGTTCGATCGCGGTCGCCGCCGAGTCGACCGTCGCCACGCGCATGAGCGCGCCCCCGTCCTTCGACGTGGCGGACTTCCCCGTCCCCCACGGCCGTGAGGAGGAGTGGCGGTTCACCCCGCTGGAGCGGCTGCGCGGACTGCACGACGGCACCGCCGCCGCCACCGACGCGGGCGTCAAGGTCGCCGTCGGGGCCCCCGAGGGCGTCACCGTCGAGACCGTCGGCCGTGACGACGCCCGGCTCGGCCGCACCGGAGCCCCGGTGGACCGCGTCGCCGCCCAGGCGTACTCGGCCTTCACCCAGGCGTCGGTCGTGACCGTGCCCAAGGAGACCGTGCTCACCGAGCCGATCCGCATCGCCGTGCACGGCGAGGGCGGCACCGCCTTCGGTCACCAGGTGATCGAGCTCGGCGCCTTCGCCGAGGCCCTCGTGGTCATCGACCACACCGGCGACGCGGTGCTCGCCGCCAACGTCGAGTACGTCCTCGGCGACGGCGCCAAGCTCACCGTGGTGTCCGTCCAGGACTGGGACGACAAGGCCGTGCACGTCGCCCAGCACAACGCGCTCGTCGGCCGCGACGCCTCCTTCAAGTCGGTCGTCGTGACCTTCGGCGGCGACCTGGTCCGCCTCCACCCGCGCGTCACCTACGCGGGTCCCGGCGGCGAGGCCGAGCTGTTCGGCCTGTACTTCACCGACGCCGGCCAGCACCAGGAGCACCGCCTCCTGGTCGACCACAACGTCCCGCACTGCACGTCCAACGTCGTCTACAAGGGCGCGCTGCAGGGCGACGACGCGCACGCCGTGTGGATCGGCGACGTGCTCATCGAGGCCAAGGCCGAGGGCACCGACACCTACGAGATGAACCGCAACCTCGTCCTCACCGACGGCGCGCGGGTCGACTCGGTGCCGAACCTGGAGATCGAGACCGGCGAGATCGTCGGCGCCGGCCACGCCTCCGCGACCGGCCGCTTCGACGACGAGCAGCTCTTCTACCTGATGGCCCGCGGCATCCCCGAGAAGGACGCCCGGCGCCTGGTGGTCCGGGGCTTCTTCGCCGAGCTCGTCCAGCAGATCGGCGTCCCCGACATCGAGGAGCGCCTGATCGCCAAGATCGAGGAGGAGCTGGAGGCCGCGGTCGCATGACCTTCGTACGCGTCTGTGGACTGGGCGAGCTGGAGGAGGACACCCCGAAGCGGGTGGAACTCGACGGCACGCCGGTCTCCGTCGTGCGCACCGAGGGCGAGGTGTTCGCGATCAACGACATCTGCTCGCACGCGAACGTGTCCCTGTCGGAGGGCGAGGTGGACGACTGCCACATCGAGTGCTGGCTGCACGGCTCGCGTTTCGACCTCCGTTCCGGCAAGCCCGACGCCCTCCCGGCGACGCGCCCCGTCCCCGTATACCCCGTAAAGATCGAAGGGGACGACGTGCTCGTCTCCCTCACCCAGGAGTCCTGAGGCACCCATGGCAACGCTTGAAATCCGAGACCTGCACGTCACCGTCGAGGCCGACAACGCCACGAAGGAGATCCTCAAGGGCGTCGACCTCACCGTGAAGCAGGGCGAGACGCACGCCATCATGGGCCCCAACGGCTCGGGCAAGTCGACCCTCGCGTACGCGCTCGCCGGTCACCCCAAGTACACCGTCTCCGGCGGCACCGTCACCCTCGACGGCGAGGACGTCCTGGAGATGTCCGTCGACGAGCGGGCCCGCGCCGGCCTGTTCCTCGCCATGCAGTACCCGGTCGAGGTCCCCGGCGTCTCCGTCTCCAACTTCCTGCGCACCTCCGCCACCGCCGTCCGCGGCGAGGCCCCCAAGCTGCGCACCTGGGTGAAGGAGGTCAAGGAGGCCATGGAGCGCCTCAACATGGACCCCGCCTTCGCCGAGCGCAACGTCAACGAGGGCTTCTCCGGCGGTGAGAAGAAGCGCCACGAGATCCTCCAGCTCGAGCTGCTCAAGCCGAAGGTCGCGATCCTCGACGAGACCGACTCCGGCCTGGACGTCGACGCCCTGCGCGTCGTTTCCGAGGGCGTCAACCGCGTCCGCGAGTCCGGCGAGGTCGGCACCCTGCTGATCACGCACTACACGCGCATCCTGCGCTACATCAAGCCCGACCACGTCCACGTGTTCGCCGGCGGCCGCATCGTCGAGTCCGGCGGCCCCGAGCTCGCCGACAAGCTGGAGGCCGAGGGGTACGAGGCATACACGAAGGGTGGCGTATCCGCGTGACACAGCTGCCGGGCCTCCTCGACACCGAGGCGATCCGCAAGGACTTCCCCATCCTGGACCGACAGGTCCATGACGGGCGCAAGCTCGTGTACCTGGACAACGCGGCGACCAGCCAGAAGCCGCGCCAGGTGCTGGACGCCCTGAGCGAGTACTACGAGCGCTACAACGCCAACGTCCATCGCGGTGTGCATGTGCTCGCCGAGGAGGCCACGGCGCTGTACGAGGGCGCGCGCGACAAGGTCGCGGAGTTCGTCAACGCGCCCTCGCGCGACGAGGTGATCTTCACCAAGAACGCCTCCGAGTCGCTCAACCTCGTGGCCAACATGCTCGGCTGGGCCGACGAGCCCTACCGGGTGGACCACGAGACCGAGATCGTCATCACGGAGATGGAGCACCACTCCAACATCGTGCCGTGGCAGCTGCTCGCGCAGCGCACGGGCGCGAAGCTGAAGTGGTTCGGCCTCACCGACGACGGCCGGCTCGACCTGTCGAACATCGACGAGGTCATCACCGAGAAGACGAAGATCGTCTCCTTCGTGCTGGTGTCCAACATCCTGGGCACGGTCAACCCGGTCGAGGCCATCGTGCGCCGCGCCCAGGAGGTCGGCGCCCTGGTGTGCGTCGACGCGTCCCAGGCCGCGCCGCACATGCCGCTGGACGTCCAGGCCCTCCAGGCCGACTTCGTGGCCTTCACGGGCCACAAGATGTGCGGCCCGACCGGCATCGGCGTCCTGTGGGGCCGCCAGGAGCTGCTGGAGGACCTGCCTCCGTTCCTCGGCGGCGGCGAGATGATCGAGACCGTGTCGATGAGCTCGTCGACGTACGCCCCGGCCCCGCACAAGTTCGAGGCGGGCACCCCGCCGATCGCCCAGGCGGTCGGGCTCGGCGCGGCGATCGACTACCTGTCGGCCATCGGCATGGACAGGATCCTCGCGCACGAGCACGCCATCACCGAGTACGCCGTCGAGCGGCTCCTCTCGGTGCCGGACCTGCGCATCATCGGTCCGGCCACGGCCGAGGACCGCGGCGCCGCGATCTCCTTCACCCTCGGGGACATCCACCCGCACGACGTGGGCCAGGTCCTCGACGAGCAGGGCATCGCGGTCCGGGTCGGACACCACTGCGCCCGCCCCGTCTGCCTGCGGTACGGAATTCCCGCGACCACGCGGGCGTCGTTCTATCTGTACTCCACGCCGGCGGACATCGACGCACTGGTCGACGGTCTGGAGCACGTACGGAACTTCTTCGGATGAGGGGCTGAGGCGTGAAGCTGGACTCCATGTACCAGGACGTCATCCTGGACCACTACAAGAACCCGCACGGGCGGGGCCTCCGGGACGGCGACGCCGAGGTGCATCACGTCAACCCGACGTGCGGTGACGAGATCACGTTGCGCGTGAAGTACGACGGCACGACCATCAGCGACGTCAGCTACGAGGGACAGGGCTGTTCCATCAGCCAGGCGTCCGCGTCCGTGCTGAACGACCTGCTGGTCGGCAAGGATCTCGCCGAGGCGCAGAAGATCCAGGGGACCTTCCTGGAGCTGATGCAGTCCAAGGGGAGGATCGAGCCCGACGACGCGATGGAGGAGGTGCTGGAGGACGCGGTGGCGTTCGCCGGCGTCTCCAAGTACCCCGCGCGGGTCAAGTGCGCCCTCCTGAGCTGGATGGCGTGGAAGGACGCGACGGCCCAGGCGCTGGGCGCCGACGCCGAAAGGACTACGGCATGAGCGAGACCGTGGAGATGAAGCCGGCCTCGGAGGAGGAGCTCCGCGAGGCCCTGATGGACGTCGTCGACCCCGAGCTGGGCATCGACGTCGTCAACCTCGGCCTGATCTACGGCATCCACGTCGACGACTCCAACGTGGCGACCGTCGACATGACGCTGACCTCGGCGGCCTGCCCGCTGACCGACGTCATCGAGGACCAGGCGAAGTCCGCCACGGACGGCCTGGTCAGCGAGTTGCGGATCAACTGGGTCTGGATGCCGCCGTGGGGCCCGGACAAGATCACGGACGACGGCCGTGAGCAGCTGCGGGCGCTGGGCTTCAACGTCTGAGGCGCACGGCAGCACGACACGTGGAACGGCGACGCCTTCGGGCGTCGCCGTTCTCCGTGGGGCCGGCCGCCGTTGTGTACGCTTGTACACATGGGATACCTGCTGCTGGCCGGCGCCATCGCGGCCGAGGTGTGCGCCACCACCGCCATGAAGTACAGCGACGGCTTCAGCAGGCTGTGGCCCTCCCTGCTGACCGTTCTCGGGTACGTCGTCTCCTTCGCCCTGCTCGCGCAGACGCTGCGCACCCTCTCCATCGGCACGGCCTACGCCATCTGGTCCGGGGTGGGCACCGCCGCCATCGCGACGATCGGCGTCCTGTTCCTCGGCGAGGCGTTCACCGCGGCCAAGGCCGCCGGCATCGCGCTGATCATCGTGGGCGTGGTGGTGCTGAACACGGGCGGTGCGCACTGATGGCCCGGCGGCACGACCCCGAGCGGCGACAGCGGATCATCGACGCGGCGATCCGGGTGGTCGGCCGCAGCGGCATCGCCGGGCTCACCCACCGCAGCGTCGCCCGCGAGGCGGACGTGCCGCTCGGCTCCACCACGTACCACTTCGCGACCCTCGACGAGCTGATGGTGGCCGCCCTGCGCCAGGCCAACGAGGGCTTCGCCAAGGTGATCGCCTCGCGCGGCGGCCTGGAGGACCCGCGGACCGACCTGGCGGCCGAGCTGGCGGCGCTGATGGGCGAGTGGCTGGGCGGCGAGCGGACCGGCGTGGAGCTGGAGTACGAGCTGTATCTGGCCGCGCTGCGGCGCCCCGCGCTCCGCCCGGTCGCGGCGGAGTGGTGCGAGGACACGGCCGCCGTGCTGTCCCGCCGTACGGACCCGGTGACCGCGCGGGCCCTGGTCGCGCTGATGGACGGCATCTGCCTCCAGGTCCTGCTGACGGGCACGCCGTACGACGAGGAGTACGCCCGCGAGGTGCTGGGGCGGCTCCTGCGGGGAGCCTGACCGGGGTCATGGGACCGGCACGCGAGATGCGGGCGGCACCGGTTCGCGTCCGGCGCCACCGGCCGGTTAGGTTGCCCTCATGACCGACACGACTGCTCAGAGCACCACCGGCGCAGTGGCCGCCGGCCTCGCCACCCTCGCCGCCGACGGCACCGTCCTCGACACCTGGTTCCCGGCCCCCGAGCTCGCCGCCGAGCCGGGCCCGTCCGGCACCGAGCGCCTCTCCGCCGAGCAGGCGGCGAAGCTGCTGGGCGGCGGTGCCACCGCCGCGGCCGGCCCGGACCCGCGCCGGGGCGTCGAGGTCGTCGCGGTCCGCACGGTCATCTCCTCGCTGGACGCCAAGCCGGTCGACGCGCACGACGTCTACCTGCGCCTGCACCTGCTCTCCCACCGCCTGGTGAAGCCGCACGGCCAGAACCTGGACGGCATCTTCGCCCACCTCGCCAACGTCGCCTGGACCTCGCTGGGGCCGGTCGCCGTGGACGACCTGGAGAAGGTGAGGCTCAACGCCCGTGCGGAGGGCCTGCACCTCCAGGTGACCTCCGTCGACAAGTTCCCGCGCATGACGGACTACGTGGCCCCCAAGGGCGTGCGCATCGCGGACGCCGACCGCGTCCGCCTCGGCGCGCACCTCGCCGAGGGCACCACCGTGATGCACGAGGGCTTCGTCAACTTCAACGCCGGCACGCTCGGCACGTCGATGGTCGAGGGCCGGATCTCGGCGGGCGTCGTCATCGGCGACGGCTCCGACATCGGCGGCGGCGCGTCCACGATGGGCACCCTGTCGGGCGGCGGCAACGTCCGCATCTCCGTCGGCGAGCGGTGCCTGGTCGGCGCGGAGGCGGGCGTGGGCATCGCCCTCGGCGACGAGTGCGTGGTCGAGGCCGGCCTCTACGTCACCGCCGGCACCCTGGTCACCATGCCCGACGGGCAGGTCGTCAAGGCCCGCGAACTCTCCGGCGCCTCCCACATCCTCTTCCGCCGCAACTCGGTCACCGGCACGGTGGAGGCCCGCCCGAACAACGCGGTGTGGGGCGGGCTGAACGAGGTGCTGCACAGCCACAACTGACCGCCACCGGTCATCGCCGAGCGCCCTCCACGGCCCGAACGCGGCCCGGGAGGGCGCTCGTGCTGCGAGCAGGTTCCCGGGACCGTTCCAGGCGCCGGTGACGGGGCTCGTCGTCCCTGGGCGCTCGGCGGAGGGGGTGACTGGTGGCGGTAGCTGGTCCTCGTACGGGTTGCTTTCCGTGACCTTGAGGTCGTTTTGGCGGATGAACGGGTGGACACAGGGTCCGATCAGACGCCAAGGCGACTGAATGCGCACGGAAAAGGGGACGGGCGATGAGCGACAAGTGGGTGCGGGGCGTGCTGCGCTGTGTGATCGGCGGGATGGGGGTGGCCGCCATGCTGATCTTCTGCGGGGCCGTGGCGGACACCGCGTACGCCGATGAGACGGCCACCGGTTCCGGCAACGGGCACCGGGTGGGGCTGGTCAACGCCGATCTCGGGCAGATCGACGATCCCGCCGAGGACGTGCTGGAGCACGTTCTGCTGTTCAGCGACGGGCAGGTGTGGAACTGACCTCCGCGGTCAGGCGGGCGTAGGCCTCCCGCAGGGCGGTCGCCGCCCCCGGGTCCGCCGGGCGCAGGGGCGGGCGGACCGGGCCTGCGGGGAGGCCCAGGGCGGCGAGCAGGGCCTTCGCCGTCACCGTGCCGGGGAGGCCGCCCGCCATCATGGCCTCGATCAGCGGGGTCAGGCGGTGCTGGAGGCGGACGGCCCCGGCCGTGTCGCCCTCGTCGAAGGCGTCGAGGACGGCTCGGACCTCGGACGGAGCCACGTTGGCCACCGTGCTGACGCAGCCGGCGCCGCCCACCGCGTACAGCGCCAGGTTGTGTTCGTCGCAGCCCGCGTAGTACGCCAGGTCCGTGCGGGCCATCACCGTCTGCGCCGCCAGGAAGTCGTTGCTGCAGTCCTTCACCGCCACGATGCGCGGGTGTTCGGACAGGCGCAGCAGGGTGTCCGGTTCGATGCGGACGCCGGTGCGGACCGGGATGTCGTACAGGACCACGGGCAGGCCCGTCGCGTCGGCGGTCTCGCGGAGGTGCGCCTCGATCGCGTCCTGCGGGGGGCGGCTGTAGTACGGGGCGGCCAGGAGGACGGCGTCGGCGCCCGCCCGCTCGGCCGCGCGGGCCAGCGTGACGGTGTGCGCGGTGTCGGGGGTGCCGACGCCGGCGATCAGTGTGGCGCGGGTACCGACGGCCTCCCGCACGGCCGCGATCAGGGACCGCTTCTCCGCGTCCGACGTGGTCGGGGACTCCCCGGTCGTGCCGGACAGCACCAGGCCGTCGCAGCCCCGGGCGGCCAGGTGACCGGCGAGGCGCTGGGCGCCGTCCAGGTCCAGCGCGCCGGAGGGTGTGAAGGGGGTGATCATCGCGCACAGGGCGCGGCCGAGGGCGGGACGCGTCGAGGTCATGGGAGGAGTGTCGGCCGAGGAACGGTGAAGTTCCACTTACTTTTCCTCACCGGTACCGGTAAGCGTTGCTTGAGGGATAGTCGGCTGACGCCAGGGGTACTCGGGTGACCCACCCCACCGAGAGGAGGCGCACCGTGGCCGGAACCATCCATCAACGGCCCGTCCGCGACGAGCACAGCGTCGGCGAGCTCGTCGGACAGGCCACCGAACAGATCTCGCGACTCGCACGGCAGGAAGTGGCGCTCGCCAAGGAGGAACTGGCCGAGAAGGGGCGCCGCGCCGGAGTCGGCGGCGGCATGCTGGGAGCGGCGGGAGCGTTCGGTTACGCGGGGCTGCTCGCGCTGGCCGCCACGGGAATCGCCGCACTCGACCTCGTGCTGCCTCTGTGGGCGGCGGCGCTGATCATCACGGCGGTGCTGTTCGCGATCGCCGGCGTGCTGGCGATGGCCGGACGCGGGCAGCTGCGCCGGGCCACGCCGCCCAAGCCGGAGCGGACGCTGGGCAGCGTGAAGGCCGACGTCGAGGAGATCAGGGAAAGGGCGCACCGATGACGCACGAGGTGAGGGGCGCGACGTCCCCGTCGGGGGCCCACCTGGACGCCGGGAGCGAGGCGGAGCACGGGGCCAAGGGTCCGGACGAACTGCGCCGGGAGATCGAACGGACGCGGCACGAACTCGGCGACACCGTCGAGGAACTGGCCGGGAAGATGGACGTCAAGGCGCGCGCCCGGGCGCGCGCCGACGACCTGAAGGACCGGGCCGGCGCGATGACCGTGCAGATGCGCAGCAGCGCCGCCCAGGTGGGCGAGCTCGGCAAGCAGCACCGCAAGCCGCTGACGGCCGCCGCGGGCGCGCTGGTGATGCTGGCCGTGGGTGTGGTGATGGTGCAGCGCCGCCACCACTGAGCGCGCGGGCCGCGCGGCCACGGGATCCGGCGCCGGGTGCGGGCCGGAGGGCGGCGGGGGACGGAGCGGACAGCCGCTTCCGCCCCCGCCGCCCGCTGTCAGGGCGAGGTCACGGCTTGAAGCGCAGGACCTGCGGGTCGTGGTCGCTGATCTGGTCGTGGAACTCCGCGTTGATGTGCACGCTGTCGTAGCTGAACGAGCACTGGCGGCGGATGGAGGGGCTGATCAGGATCTGGTCGAGAACCTGGCTGTTGCCCTGGTACACGTACGAGTAACGCTCCGACGGGGGCAGCGACCTGACGGCCGACCAGAGGGTGCCGCCGCCCTCCAGGATGCGGGTGGTGCGGGAGAACTCGAAGTCGTTGATGTCGCCGAGCGCCACGACCGCCGCGTTCTTCTGGACCTTGAGGATCTTCGCGGTGAAGTCGTGGACCTCCTGCGCCTGGAGGTGGCGCTGCGCCTCCGAGCTGCGCGCCGGTGGCTGGAACTGCGAGGTCAGGCCCTGGTCGCCGCCCTTGGACGAGAAGTGGTTGGCGATGACGACGACCGTGCGGCCGCGGAAGACGAACTCGCCGGCCAGCGGCTTGCGGCTGTCCTCGAAGGCCGCCGAGTCCGGTGCGATCCGGCCGGGGGAGAGGGTCAGGGCGGCCCTGCCGCGGACCTTGACCACGTCGGTCGGCGTGGTGGCGTCGCCGCCGGGCCGGTCGGTGAAGGACACCCGGGCCGGGTTGAACAGGAAGGCCTGGCGGATGTTGCCGCCCGGCTCGCCCCCGTCCTGCTTGTCGGCCGGGTCGACGGCGCGCCAGTCGTAGCGCGGGCCGCCGGCCGCCTCGACGGCGTCGATCAGCTTCGTGAGCGTGACGTCCGCGGCGACCGTGCCGTCGTCCGTGGCGCCGTTGTTGTCCTGGATCTCCTCCAGCGACACGATGTCGGGCGAGGAGAGGTGGTCCACGATCGCCTCGGCGTGCGCCGCGAAGGTGTCGTCGGACGGATCGAGGTTCTCGACGTTGTACGTGGCTATCGCGAGCTCGGAGCGGTGCTGCTCGCGGGTCGTCTCCCGCTCGGTGCCGCCGGACCTCAGGGTGCCGAGCTCGCTCGCCACCAGGGTGTAGCCGCCGTACTGGTTGTAGTCCAGCGGGCCCGTGGTGGCGCCCGCGAGGACGTCGCCGACGTTCGCGTCGGGGAAGTCGGCCGCCTTGCCCAGCGACTGGATCTGCAGCCGGCCGGTGTTCTGGGCGTCGTACGAGCCGTAGACCGTGCCGCCGCGCCGGGTGCGGTTCTCGTGGGGCTTCACCGTGACCCAGAGTTCCGTGTACGGGTCGGTGGCGCCCACCACGCGCGCGTCGGCGACCCGGACGTTCATGCCCTCCAGCGACTCGTACAGGTCGAGGGCGTACCTGGCCGGGCGCAGCGGCAGGGCGTTGACCGAGCCGCCGGCCGCCGGGTCGCCCTTCGGCGTGTACGCGGCGGGGACGGAGCGCGCGTCGAGGGTCGCCGGGGCCGGGACCGGGTTGCCGCGCGAGACGACGGTGACGGTGGGCCTGGTGATCTCGGTCAGCGACTGGTTCCCGGAGGACGCGCCGCCGGGGACGAACTCCGTGACCGTGCCGGAGACGGAGACCTCGTCGCCCACCGCGACACCTTGCGGGGTGGAGCCGGTGAAGACGAACACGCCCTCGCTGGTGGCCGGGTCGGCGTCCGGGGCGGGGTCCTGCATCCAGAAGCCGCGGGACGACCCGTAGGCACGGACGCCGGTGACGATTCCGGTCACGTCCGTGACCTGCCGGCCGGCGTACGGCGACACGCGGGTGTCGCCCTGGATGTCGTGGATGCGCACGGACTCGGCGTGCGCGGGCGTCGTGAGGACGACGGTGGACGCCGCGGAGCACACGGCGGCGACGGTGAGCGCGGCGAGACGCGCGGACGGCTTGCTCGGCAACGGATTCCCTCCGGGGGCCGGAACGAGGGTGGATGCGGGACGCACACCCTGTCTACGCGCGTCAATGTCCAGCCTGGCCAAGCCACTTGTCAAGGTTTCGGCCATGTGTGCCGCCCGGCGCGGAGAGGAAGTGGGCGGCATGGGTGGAAATCCGTCTAGGCTGAGCGGCTGAGTCGTAGAGGGCACTAGGAGAAACAGCCGATGTCAGACAGCTCCATCCTGCCGCCGGCGCGGTTGCACCCCGAAGCGGAGCTGGCGCGCGACGCCCTGTCCACTCCGGTGCTGTCCCGGGCCGCCAGGCTCGCCCGCTGGGCAGGCCCCGGGACCCGCGTGGACGCCGGCGGCGGACTGGTGGACGAACAGCTCCCCGAGGCTGCCGCGGAGTTGGGTCTGAGCGGGGAGGACGCGGCGGCCGAGGCCAGCGAGGCCTGGCGGGTCGCGGTGGACACCGGGCTCGTCGAGGTGGTCGACGAGGAGGAGGGCACCGTCCGCGCGGGCGCCGAACTGGATCTGCTCACCGGAGGGTCGCCGCAGGACGTGCTGGGCGTCTGGCTCGGCGCCCTGGAGACCGTGCTGGACGACGCGAGCGTGCCGGACCTGGGCGGGCTGGTCGACGCCATCGCCGAGGGGTCGGGGGAGCTGGACCTCGACGCGCTGGACTGGAACCCGGAGGCCGAGGCGGAGTTCCTCGACGGGGTGCTCGGCAACCTGTACCTGCTGACCGTCGGCGGGGCCGCGCCCGGCGACGCGCCGGTGCCGCTGCCCGCGCTGGCCGCGTCCGTCATCGTGCCCGAGGACATGGCGGAGCCCAGCGACGACGTTCTGGAGCAGGTGTCCGACGCGATGATGCGGCTGGACGACCAGTTCCGGATGCTGGAGCCGATCGGACTCGTGGAGTACCGGCCGGTCGACGAGGCGCTGATGGCCGACGCCGACGAGGAGCCCGCCGCCCCCGTCGACGACACGGACGTCGCCCGCTACGGACTGGTGCGGCTCACCCCGCTCGGGCTGTACGGGCTGCGCGCCCGGCTGCTGGAGGCGGGTTTCGAGGCGCCCGCCGTCGGCGACCTCGCGGACAAGGGCGCCGACGCGCTGCTCGACGGCACGGCCGCGTACCCGCCGGCCGCCGCCCACGCCGAGACCGAGCACTGGCTGGAGCGGCGCCGGCCGCTGGAGGCGGCGCGGGAACTGCTGGCCGCGGCGCGCGGCGCGGACCCGGGGGCGCCGCTGCGGCGGCTGCGCTGCCAGCAGGCGCTGTCGCTCGTGGGCGCCGCCGCGGAGCCCGCGCTGCGGGACGTGCTGGACGACGCCGAACTGGGCGGGCTGGCGCGGGTCTGGCTCGCCGAGCACGGGGCCGCGGACGTGCCGCCGCCGTCCGAGGCGATGATCTTCTGGCTCACCATCGACACGGTGGCCGCGCAGCTCGCCGCCGAGGGCGAGTCCGAGGAGCTGCGCTCCTTGGTGGAAGGGCTGGCGCAGCAGCACAGCGGTTTCTTCGACACGGCGTGGCGGGTGGACCACCCGGCCACGGCGGACGTCCTGGAGGCGATGGGGCGCCTGCACTCCGACAGGAGGACCGCCAAGGAGGCGCGGAAAGCGGCCTTCAAGGCGCGGTCCCAGCAGGGCGGTTAGACGCTGCCGGGCGCCACTCGGGGGCGCGGGCGAGTCACGTGGCCGGAGCCCGGTGACGCCTCGCGTGACCGGGCGGGGCGTCCGGCGCCCCCGGGACGGGCGCCGGACGCTTCGCAGCGGTGGGTCAGAGGGCCTGGGCGGCCGGCTTGACCATGCCGCGCACCGTACGGCCCTTCACGAACTGGCCCATCGCGGTCATCTCCCACTCGCCGGAGTACTGCCGGATCAGCTTCGCCATCATCACGCCCGTCTGCGGCTCGGCGCCGGCGAGGTCGAAGCGGACCAGCTCCTCGCCGGTGGCGGCGTCCATCAGGCGGCAGTACGCCTTGGCGACCTCCGTGAACTTCTGCCCGGAGAAGGAGTTCACCGTGAAGACCAGGCCCGAGACCTCCATGGGGAGGCGGCCGAGGTCGACGGTGATGACCTCGTCGTCGCCGGCGCCCTCGCCGGTGAGGTTGTCACCGGAGTGCCGGACCGCGCCGCCCAGGATCTGCAGCTTGCCGAAGTAGCAGCTGTCGATGTGGTTGCGCTGCGGGCCGAAGGCGATCACCGACGCGTCCAGGTCGATGTCCTTGCCGCGGTAGGCGGGCTCCCAGCCGAGACCCATCTTCACCTGGGACAGCAGCGGGCGGCCGCCCTTCATCAGGGAAACGGTCTGGTTCTTCTGGAGGCTGACCCGGCCCTTGTCCAGGTTGATCTTGCCGGTGCCGGGCGCGGCGGCGGGCGGGGCCGGGGGAGCCGCCGGGGCGGGCGGCGCCTGCGGGGCGGCGGCCGGGGGAGCGGGCGGGGCGGCCTGCGGGGCCTGCGGGGTCACCGGCCGGGCCGGGGCGGCCGGCTCCTCGACCGTGACGCCGAAGTCCGTGGCGATGCCGGCCAGGCCGTCGGCGTAGCCCTGGCCGACGGCGCGGACCTTCCAGGCGCCGTTGCGCAGGTAGATCTCGACGATCACCAGGGCCGTCTCCGCGCCGAGCTGCGGGGGCGTGAAGGTCGCCAGGACGGCGGCGGTGTCCGCGTCGCGGACGGTCGCGGTGGGCTCGATGCCCTGGAAGGTCTGGCCCGCCGCGTCGGGGCTCGCGGTCACGACGATCTTTTCGATGCCGGGCGGTACGGCCGTGGTGTCGACCGTGATGGCGTCGGGGGCCGCGCCCCCGCCGGAGCGGTAGGTCACGCCCGGGCCCGTGGGCTGGTTGTAGAAGATGAAGTCGTCGTCGGAGCGCACCTTGCCGTCGGCGGTGAGCAGCAGGCCCGATACGTCGAGCCGCACGGGCGCGGCGACGTCCACCGTCACGCGGGCGGTGGGAAGAGGGATGTTC
The DNA here is from genome assembly GCF_002899455.1 of Streptomyces sp. DH-12. Taxonomy (GTDB): domain Bacteria; phylum Actinomycetota; class Actinomycetes; order Streptomycetales; family Streptomycetaceae; genus Streptomyces. Next base: position 5,797,820 of record NZ_PPFB01000001.1, read on the forward strand.
GAGCCGGGGGTCATAGCTGTCATGCCGGGTGAACGAGCGAGGCGGTTTTACCGTTCCCTTACCTGTGGTCCGTTCGGCGCAGCCGGCCGCTCCGGCCCTGCTCGGCCCCGGCCGGCTGACGGGCCGTGGTCGCCGGGCGCCGTCACGGAACGGCACTTCGGCTTCCCGGGGGACGCCCGGACCGCGGGCACCGTCCTCGCCGCCGCACCGGCTCCCCTCGTGGAGCGCCCGCAGAGGTCCGCTCCGCCGCGTGGTCGCACCGCCCCGCACGGCACCCCCCTCGGAACCGGCCCCCCGGCCCACCCAGGTCAGCCACCGTTCGACCGGCAAGGGGAGCCCCGACGGCCGGCCGTCGGGGCTCCCGAGCCGCGCGGTCGCTACGGCACCACCACGATCTTGCGGCCCACGCCCGCCGCGAACTGGTCCAGGGCCTGGGGGTACCGGTCCAGCGGGAGGCGGTCGCTGATGAAGACGTCCGGGTCCAGGACGCCGTTCGCGAACAGCTCCGCCGCGCGCTCGTAGCTGTGCAGGACGGCCATGGAGCCGGTGATGGTGATCTCCTGGTTGTAGATGCGGTACGGGTCGATCTCCACGCGGGTCGCGTAGTCCGCGACCCCGAACTGGAGGAACGTGCCCGCCTTGGCGACCCGGCCGAGCCCGTCCTGGATGGCCGCCGCGTTGCCGGTCGCGTCGATGACCAGGTCCCAGCCCTGCGGGCGGTCCAGCTCGTCCGGGGTGGCCGCGGAGGCGGAGACCCCCAGCGTCCGGGCCGTCTCCAGGCGCGCCGGGTTCAGGTCGACCACGTCGACGCTCGCCGCGCCGGTCCGCTTGGCCAGCTCCAGCATCATCAGGCCCATGGTCCCGGAGCCGTAGATCAGCACGTGCGCGCCGAGGCGGGAGCGGAGCACGTCGTAGCCGCGCACCGCGCAGGACAGCGGCTCGATCAGCGCCGCGTCCTGGGTGCGCACGTGCTCGGGCAGCTTGACGCAGTTCGCCACCGGCGCGACCGCGTACTGCGCGGCGCCGCCCGCCGCGGTGACGCCGATCGCCGCCCAGCGCTCGCAGAGGTTGTTGTGGCCGGTACGGCAGTAGCGGCACTCGTGGCAGTACAGGGAGGGGTCGACGGCGACCCGGTCGCCGAGCGCCACCTCCGTGACCTGGGAGCCGACGCCGACCACCTCGCCGGCGAACTCGTGCCCCGGCACGATCGGCAGCTTGGGCGCGAACTCGCCCTGGAGGATGTGCAGATCCGTTCCGCACAGCCCGCACGCGGCGACCTCGACGACGACGTCCCTCGGGCCCGGCACCGGGTCCGGGACCTCGGTGACGACGGCCCTGCCCACGGACTCGATGACGGCGGCCTTCATTTCACGGCTCCCAACGACAGGCCCTGGACGAGTTTGTCCTGGGCGGCGAATCCCGCGGCGAGCACCGGCAGGGAGATGACGAGCGACGCGGCGCACACCTTGGCCAGGAACAGGCCCTGGCTGGTGATGAAGCCGGTCAGGAAGACGGGGGCGGTCTCGGCGACCACGCCCGTCAGGACCCGGGCGAACAGCAGCTCGTTCCAGCTGAAGATGAAGCAGATCAGCGCCGTCGCCGCGATGCCCGGGAGGGCGATCGGGGCGACCACCCGGGTCAGCACCGTCGGCAGCCGGGCGCCGTCGATCCGGGCGGCCTCGATGACCGCGACCGGGACCTCGGAGAGGAAGGACTGCATCATCCACACCGCGATCGGCAGGTTCATCGAGGTGTAGAGGATGACGAGCAGCCAGACGTTGTCGAGCATCCCGGCGTTCTTGGCGAACAGGTAGATCGGCAGCAGGCCGGCCACCACGGGCAGCATCTTGGTGGAGAGGAAGAAGAACAGGACGTCCGTCCACCGCTTCACCGGGCGGATGGACAGCGCGTAGGCGGCGGGCAGGGCCAGCACGAGGACCAGCAGCGTCGAGGTCACGGACGCGACCGTCGAGTTGATCAGGGCGGGCCAGGGGCTGGCGCCGCCGTCCGCGCCGAAGAACTCGCGGTAGCCGTCGAGGGTGAGGGCGGCGCCCCACGAGGGCGGGTTGGTGGCCGCGTCCGTCTCGGAGTGGAAGGACGTCAGGGCCATCCAGGCGACGGGCAGGAAGAACACGATGCCGGCCAGCCAGGCGACCAGGCCGAGGCCCGCTCCGCCACGGAACCGGCCGCGGGTGCGTACGGCGGTGCTGCTCATGCGCGGGACACCTCCTCGCGGAACAGGGACGACACCACGCGCAGGGCGAAGGTCGCGATGACGATGGAGCCGATGACGACCAGGACGCCGGCCGCCGAGGCGAGGCCGTTCTCGTGCGCCTGGTAGAAGGTCTGGTAGACGGTGTAGGGCAGGTTGGCGGTGCCGAGCCCGCCGGACGTGAGGGTGAAGACGGCGTCGAAGTTCTGCACGATGTAGATCGAGCCGAGCAGGGCGCCCAGTTCGAGGTAGCGGCGCAGGTGCGGCAGCGTGAGGTGCACGAAGATCTGCCAGTCGCTCGCGCCGTCGACGCGGGCCGCCTCGATCTGCTGCTGGTCCCGGCTCTGCAGCCCGGCCAGCAGGATGAGCATCATGAACGGCGTCCACTGCCACACCAGCGACGCCTGCACGGCGAGCAGCGGGGTGCCGGAGATCCAGTCGGGCTGCGGACCGCCGACGTAGTGCAGCAGGCCGTTGAGCAGGCCGTACTCCGGGTTGTAGAGGACGTGCTTCCAGAGCAGGGCGGCGGCGACCGGGACCACCAGGAACGGCGCGATGAGCAGGGTGCGCACGACGGCCCGGCCGCGGAACCTCCGGTCGAGCAGCAGCGCGAGGAGCAGTCCGACGACCAGGCTGGCCAGGACGACGCCCACGGTGAGCAGGACGGTCGTCCAGACCGACTTGCGCAGCGCCGGATCGGTCAGCACCTCCTGGTAGTTGGCGAGCCCGGCGAAGCGGCGGGCGTCGGGGTAGAGGGAGTTCCAGTCGAAGAAGGAGATCACCAGGGTCGCCACGAACGGCAGCTGGGTGACCACGATCATGAAGATCAGGGCGGGCAGCAGCGGGGCGCGGGTGGCCCAGGCGCGGAGCCGGGCGGAGGGCCGGTGCGGTGCGGCGGACGTCTGCGGTGCGGCTGGAGGAGCCGTGGTCGTGGCGGTCATCGTCCCTCGTACTCCTCGGCGATCTCTTCTGCGAGCTGCTGGGACTTCCTCAGGGCCGTGTCGACGGACTGGCGTCCGGCGATGGCCGCGCTGATCTCCTGGGAGACCTTGGTGCCGAGATCGGTGAACTCCGGGATGCCGACGAACTGGATGCCGGGCGCCGGGCGGGGCTGGACGCCGGGGTCGTCGGGGCGGGCCTGTTCGATGGCCCGCTTGGTCATCTCCTGGAAGGCGGCGGCCTCCGCCCGGTAGTCGGGGTGGGCGTAGGTGGAGGCGCGCTTGCCGGCCGGGACGTTGGACCAGCCGGTCTCCTCGCCGACCAGCCGCTCGTACTCCTTGCTGGACGCCCAGGAGACGAACTTCCAGGCGTTGTCGGGGTTGCGGGAGGCGTTCTGGATGCCCCACGCCCAGGTGTAGAGCCAGCCGGACGACTCCGTCTTCTCCACCGGCGCCGGCGCGTAACCGATCCTGCCGGCGACGGGGGAGCCGTCGGCCTCCAGGGAGCCGGCCGCGGACGTGGCGTCGTACCACATGGCGACCTTGCCCTGGGTCAGGTTGTTCAGGCACTCGGCGAAGCCGGCCTGGGGCGCGCCGGCCTCGCCGTGCTCGCGGACCAGGTCCACGTAGAAGGTGACGGCCTCCTTCCACTCGGGGGAGTCGAGCCGGGCCTTCCAGTCCTCGTCGAACCAGGTGCCGCCGAAGGTGTTGACCACGGTGGTGAGCGGCGCCATGACCTCGCCCCAGCCGGGCAGTCCGCGCAGGCAGATGCCCTTCATGCCGGGCCGCGCCCCGTCCGCCTTCGCGGCCAGGTCGGCGACCTGCCGCCAGGTGGGCCGGGCGGGCATCGTCAGGCCCTTCTCCGCGAAGACGTCCTTGCGGTACATGAGGAACGACGACTCGCCGTAGAACGGCTGGCCGTAGACCTTGCCGTCCTCGCCGGTGAGGGACTGCCGCATCGGCTCGAGGATGTCCTGCTGGTCGTACGCCCTGTCCTCGGCGACGTAGGAGTCCATCTCCTTCAGCCAGCCGTTCCTGGCGTAGATCGGTATCTCGTAGTTGGACAGGGTGGCCACGTCGTACTGGCCGGCCTGGTTGGCGAAGTCCTGGCTGATCTTGTCGCGGACGTCGTTCTCCGGCAGCACGGTGAAGTTCACCTTGATGCCGGTCTCCTCGGTGAAGTGGGCGGCGGTCAGCTTCTGCAGCTCGACCATCTGCGAGTTGTTCACCATCAGGACGTTGATGGCGTCGCCGCCGGACCCGGCCCCGCCCGCTCCGACCCAGCAGCCGGAGAGCAGCGGGGCGATCAGCGTCCCTGCGGCGGCCGCGGCGAGTACGCCTCGTGGCCTCCGTCGGCTCTGGGTTCGCATGGATCGCTCCTGGACGTATAGGGAGACATCGGGCGTCACCTGGCATGGTTCGGCCCCGTGGGGACGTGAAGCGGTGTGCGGTGGGGTGCGCGGAACTGCTCAGACCCGTACGACCTGAGGTCCGAGCAGGGAGTAGCGGTGGGCCTCGGAGGCCGGGAGCAGGGTGCTCGTCACGATCGCCTCCAGCGCGCCGACCTCGGCGAACCGGCAGAAGCTGACCGCTCCGAACTTGGTGTGGACGCCCGCGAACACCACGCGGCGGGCGGCCCGCACCGCCTGCGCCTTGACCTCGCCGACCGCCGGATCGGGCGTGGTCAGGCCGTGTTCGCGGGAGATGCCGTTGGCGCCGATGAACGCCAGGTCGATGACGAAGCCGGAGAGCATCTTCGTCGTCCAGTGGTCCACGGTGGCGAGCGTCCCGGAGCGGACGCGGCCGCCGAGCAGCAGGACGGACGCGTCGCCGTTCTGTGCGAGCGCGCCCGCGACCGGCAGGGAGGCGGTGACCACGGTGAGCGGCCGGCCGGCGGGCAGGGCCTCGGCGATGAGCTGCGGGGTGAAGCCCTCGTCGACGAAGACCGTCTCGGCGTCCCCGAGCAGCTCGGCCGCCGCGGCGGCGACCCTGCGCTTCTCCGGGACGTGACGGGTGGCGCGGAAGGCGAGCGTCGTCTCGAAGCCGGCGCTCTCCACGGGGTAGGCGCCGCCGTGGGTACGGCGCACCAGTCCGTGGTCCTCCAGGGCGCGCAGGTCGCGGCGGACGGTCTCCTTGGCCACGCCCAGGCCGGTGGCGAGCGCGGTCACGTCGACCGAGCCGGTGGCGCGGGCCACCCGCACGATCTCGCGCCGGCGCTCCTCGGCCGTCCTGTCGCTCATGGCCGGACCCCTGCTTTCTCGACTCGCCGCTGTGGTGCCTGGTCGCCCGTTCGGGCCACTGCAGGAAGTTGTACAGCGAGGGTGGGGCGCTGACCAGGTCTGTTGCGGGTCCGTTGATGCCCGGTTGTGCCCGCTTGAGCGGGCGGGTGTCCGGCCCGGACCTGGGTGGAGGGTGGGAGCGGGCGGTCCCGATGCCCGATTGCGGGCGCGCGGACGTGCGTTTCGTGCCCGCGCGGGTGTACGCCCGCACGTTTTCCGCCGCGCGGCGCGCTTTTCAGCACGCGGTGGCGCGAGGGGCCGCAGGGCGGTGGCTCCCGGGCGCGCTGCACGGTGCTGCCTGCGCCCGCCCGTGCCGCCCCGGCGGCGCGACTGCCCGCAGGCCGCGGTGTGCCCCTCCCGGCGGACGGGCGGCCGTCAGTACGGCCAGACCGGGGGGTCCGTCACGAAGTGGCCGCCCAGGAACGCGTGGGCCGGGTCCGCCGGGTCCGGCTCGCCCTGCTCGGCGAGCAGTTTCTCCGCATAGACCTCGGAGTCGTCCCGCGGCTCGTACCCCAGCGCCCGCGCCGGCCCCAGGTCCCACCACAGCCGCGTGTTCGCGGAGGAGCCGTACACCACGGTGTGCCCCACGCCCTCGGCGGTCAGCGCCGCGTGGAACAGCCGCGCCCCGTCCGCCGGACTCATCCACAGCGACAGCATCCGCACGCTCGTCGGCTCCGGGAAGCAGGAGCCGATCCGCACGGAGACCGTCTCCACCCCGTGCTTGTCCCAGTACAGCTGGGCCAGGTCCTCGCCGAAGCACTTGGACAGTCCGTAGAAGGTGTCCGGCCGGTGCGGCGTGCCGACCGGGATCAGCGGGTCGTCGCCGTGGGGGCGCGGGGTGTGGCCGACGGCGTGGTTGGAGGAGGCGAAGACGATCCGGCGGACGCCCTCCTCGCGGGCGGCCTCGTAGAGGTGGTACGTCCCCTCGATGTTCGCCTTGAGGATCTTGTCGAAGGACGCCTCGAGCGAGATGCCCGCGAGGTGCACGACCGCGTCGGCCCCGCGCACCGCCTCGCGCACGGCGTCCCGGTCGCTCAGGTCGCCGACGATCGCGTCGGGTGCGCCGTCCACCGGCCGCAGGTCGAACAGCCGCAGCTCGTAGCCGTACCGCGGGAGCAGTTCCCGCATCAGCGTGCCGAGGCCGCCGGCGGCGCCGGTGAGCAGGACGGTGCGGGGAGCGGGCATCTGCGGGTCTCCTTGCGGCGCCGGCCGGGACATACGGAGCGAACGTGCAGGTGGGCGTACGCCGTTCACGTGCGTGGACACGCTAAGGAGCCCGGACGTGGCGCGTCAAGTATCCCTCCCTCGTCACTTCGGCGTCAGTCGCGCGCGACGATCCGCTTGACCCGCCTCCCCGGCGGGTCCTACCGTGAGGGCGTTCATGAATATGGACGTCAATCAAGAATGTGGACCATGATCACGACCAGGGAGAGCTTGTGACGTCAGCCCCTCTCGCCGCGCGACTCAGTGTTCCCAGCGGGCCGCTGTTCTTCCCGGTCACCGCCTACGGACCCGACGGCGCCGTCGACCCCGCCGCCTTCCGGCTCCACGTGCGGCGCGGCGTGGAGTCCGGGGCCGCCGCCGTCTTCGCCTGCTGCGGCACGGGCGAGTTCCACGCGCTGACGCCCGAGGAGTTCGAGACCTGCGTGCGGGTGGCGGTGGAGGCCGCCGAGGGGCGCGTCCCGGTCGTCGCGGGCGCCGGCTACGGCACCGCCCTCGCCGTGCGCTACGCCCGGCTGGCCGAGGCCGCGGGCGCCGACGGGCTGCTCGCCATGCCGCCGTACCTGGTCAGGGCCGGGCAGGAGGGGCTGCTGCGGCACTACCGCGAGCTGGCCGCCGCGACCTCCCTCCCGGTGATCGTCTACCAGCGGGACAACGCCGTCCTCACCCCCGCGGCCGTCGTCGGACTCGCCCGTACCGAGGGCGTCGTGGGCCTCAAGGACGGCCACGGCGACCTCGACCTGATGCAGCGCACCGTGAGCGCCGTGCGCGCGGCCGGCGTCGAGGACTTCCTGTACTTCAACGGGCTGCCCACCGCCGAACTGACCCAGCCCGCCTACCGCGGCCTCGGCATCTCCCTGTACTCGTCCGCGGTGTTCTGCTTCGTGCCCGAGATCGCCCTCGCCTGCCACACCGCCCTGCGCACCGGCGACGAGGCCACCGTGCGCCGCCTCACCGACGGCTTCTACCGGCCGTTCGCCGACCTGCGCGACCAGGGCCGGGGCTACGCCGTCTCGCTGGTCAAGGCGGGAGTGCGGCTGCGCGGGCTGGACGTGGGGGAGGTCCGTCCCCCGCTGCACGAGCCGGCCGGGGATCATCTCAAGCAGCTCGCTCGGCTGATCGAGCGGGGACAGGCGCTGCTCGAGGAGGGCATGTGAAGGCATCGGCGTTCGTCTACCCCTGGGACGTCAACGGGGACCCCGGGGCTCCCGCGCGGCTCGCGGAGCTGGGCACCGCACAGGTGACCCTCGCCTCCGCCTACCACTCCACCCGCGCGCTGACCCCCCGTCACCCCCGGCACCGCGTGGTCACCGCCGAGTACGCGGCCGTGCTGTACCCGGTCGACGGGTCCCGCTGGTCCGGCCGCCGCCTGCGTCCCCATCCGGCGGGCGACTGGGCGCCGGGGGACGCCTTCGGCGAGGCGGCCGCCGCGCTCACGGACGCGGGTCTCGAGGTGCACACCTGGGTGGTGCTCGCCCACACCTCCCGCCTGGGCGCGGAGCACCCGGAGACCTCGGTGGTCAACGCCTACGGGGACCGCTACCCCTGGGCGCCCTGCATCGCCCAGCCGGACACGCGCGCGTACCTGACGGATCTCGCCGCCGAGGCGGCCGTGCGTCCCGGGGCCCGCGGCACCGAACTGGAGTCCCTCGGCTGGTACGGACTGGCCCACCTGCACGCCCACGACAAGACCGCCGGGGTCCCGCTCGGGGACGCCGGGCAGTACCTGATGTCCCTGTGCTTCTGCCCCGCCTGCCGGGACGGCTACGGGGAGGAAGGGCTGGACGCGGAGGAACTCGCCGCCGCCGTACGGAAGGCGCTGGACCCGGTGTGGCGGGGAGGGGCGCCCTCCGGGGGCGGCTGGGCCGGCGTCGGGAACCTGCTCGGCGACGCCCGGGCGCACGCCACGCGCGCGTGGCGCGACCGCACGGCCCGCACCCTCCAGGAGGCCGCCGTCGCCGCCGTGCGCCGGGCCGCGCCCGACGGCTTCCAGGTGCTGCTGCACGCCGACCCGGTGTCCTACCACTGCGGCGCCAACGCCGGCGTCGACCCCGCGCACATCCTCTCCGTCGCCGACGGCGTGGTGGTGCCCTGCACCGGTGACCCCGGCCCGGTCACCCCGTTCGCCCGCGAGGGCCGGGAGGGCGCCGTGCTCGCCGCCAACTTCACCGTGGTCTCCGGCATGGGCGGCAGCCCCGGCACCCTCGCGGCCGACGCGGCCGAGGCACGCCGCCTGGGCGCGACCGAACTGCGCCTGTACCACGCCGGGCTGGCGTCGGACGCGGACCTCGCCGCCGTGCGGTCGGCGCTGGCGGATCTCTGACCCAGCACCGCCGCCGTCACCTCCAGGACCCCCGAGGGCGATCAACTGGGCGCGCCGGCCGAGGAGTCCGACCAGCGCCGCGCCCGCGGCGAGTCCGATCGCGTTCGGGGTGTGCACCAGGGTGGCGGCGGTGGCGGTGACCCGGCCCAGCAGTGGGCCGGGGGTGCGCTGCTGCACGCTCGTGAGCGCGGCGATCGGCACGGCGGGCAGCCCCGCGCCGATCGCGGCGCTGCTCGCCCAGGCCGCCGGTCGTACGGCGCCGCGCGCAGTGCCAGTGCGACGGCCAGGAGACCGATGCCGTACGCGGCGAACCGCCGGGCGCCCAGCCGCCGCTGGGCCGGTCCCGGGAGCAGTCCGGTCACCACCGGCCCCGCGCCCTGGACGGCGTACAGCACACCGGCGTAGGCGGGGGAGCGGCCCAGGTCCTCGACCACGGCGTACACCGGCGCCCCGTTCACGCCCGCGCGCAGCATGGTGACCCCGCCCGCCAGGGCCGGCGGGCGCAGCACGGCGTCCGCCCACAGGCGCCGGAGGCCCTCGGCGGCCCGCGCCCCGGCCGCTCCGCCGGGGCGCGGGCCGTTCCTCCCGCACCCGCAGCGACCCGTACACCAGCGCCGCGACCAGGAAACTCGCCGCGTCCAGGACGGCGACGCCGGGTCCGCCGCACGCCGTGCGGAGAGCCGCGCCGGCCGGCGGGGCGAGCAGCTTCATGCCCTCGTCGGCCGCCGTCTCCAGCCCGTTGAAGTCCGCGAGCAGGGAGCTGTCCACGGCGCCCGCGACCAGCGCCGACTCCGCCGCGTCGTGCACCGCGCCGGCCGCGCCGTACGCGAACAGCACCGCGTGGAGCAGCCACAGCTCCTCCGGTGCGTCCACGGCGCACAGCGTGAGCAGCGGCACCGCCAGGAGCAGGCTCAGCGCGATCAGCAGCGGCCGGCGCCGGTCCGGTCGGCGACCGCGCCGAGCAGCGGGCCCGCCAGGGCGGGCGTCCACATCGCCGCCGCGCACAGTGCCGCGAGCCCGTCCGATCCGGTGAGGTCCTTGGCCCACACGCCCGACGCCGGCCACAGCGCGGAGGTGCCGAACCCGGAGACCACCACGGCGGTGAGACCTCGGCCCGCCGTGCGGTCGCGCATCACGCGGACCGCCGTCCATCTCGTCGTCATGCCTGGTCATCCTGCGGCTGAGGACCGCCCGTGCGGATCGGGAGGATGCCTTGGGCACGGCACGGCAGGGGCGCGCACCGCCCTCCGGCATCGGGCGACCGCCCGAGGGACGGACCGCGTCGATCTGCCCCGGAAGCGCCCGATCAGGACGCCCCGCGTCGCATCCGCCCCGCCCCGGCAACCCCGACTTCCTTTGCGCGAAGCATTGACGAAACACCGGGCCACTCCTACGGTCGTCCGCGTCGTACTTCGTACGTCATATATGAGACGCGATACGCGAGATCCGATACGCGTGATCCGACGCGAGATCCGAGAGGCGCGCATGACCTCTGTGCCCACGCCGATCCCCTCCCGCACGCAGTACGTGCTGGAGGAGATCAAACGCCGCATCCTCACCGGCCGGCTCACCCCGGGCCAGGCCCTGGTCGAGACCGACCTCGCCGCACAGTTCGGGGTGTCCAAGACCCCGGTGCGGGAGGCGCTCAAGACCCTGGCCGGCACCGGCCTGGTGGTGATGAGCCAGTACAAGGGCGTCACGGTGCGCATGGTCGACGCGGACATGGCACGCGCGGTCTACGACGTGCGGCTGCTGCTCGAACCGGAGGCGCTCAAGCGCGCCGTGCGCCGCGGCGCCTCCCTGGACGACGCCCGCGAGGCGCTCACCCGCGCCGACGAGGCCACCGACACCGCCGAACGCTCCCTGGCCAACCGGGAGTTCCACCGCGCCCTCTACCTGCCCTGCGGCAACCCGCTGCTCGGCCGGATGCTCGACGAGGTCCGCGACCAGGCCGCCCTGGTCTCCGCGGTCGCCTGGGCCGCCGACCCGTCCTGGGAGCGGGAGGCCGACGAGCACCGCGTGATCCTCGACCTGGCCCTCGCCGGGGACGCGGACGGCGCCGCGCGCGCCCTGCACGCGCACATCGCGTCCTTCGTGCGACGCGCCTTCCCCGAGGCGGAGTTCGAGGCGGAGTTCGCGGCGGAGCTCGCGACGGCGCAGGAATCCCGGAAGGACGGTCAGGCATGACGACGACGTCTCCCCCTCAGGCGGGCGAACCCCGGGCGGACGAACCCCGGACGTTCGAGTCCCGGACGTTCGAGTCCCGGACGTTCGAGCTCCAGCGGGCCGCCCTGGCCGACGTGGTGGCGATCCCCGTGACCCCGTTCGCCGAGGACGGCTCCGTGGACCCGGACACCTACCGGGCCCTGCTGCGCCGCCTCCTCGACGGGGGCATCACGACCCTCACCCCCAACGGCAACACCGGGGAGTTCTACGCCCTCACCCCGTCCGAGCGGCGGCTGGTCACCGAGCTGACCGCCGAGGAGGCCGGCGACCGCGCCGCGATCCTGGTGGGCGTCGGCCACGACGTGCCCACGGCGGTCGCCTCCGCGCGGCACGCCCTCGAGCTGGGCGCGCAGATGGTGATGGTGCACCAGCCCGTCCACCCGTACGTCTCGCAGAGCGGCTGGGTCGACTACCACCGGGCCATCGCCGAGGCCGTGCCCGAGCTGGGCGTCGTCCCCTACCTCCGCAACGCGCAGCTCGCCGGCGCCCGGCTCGCCGAACTCGCCGACGCCTGCCCGAACGTGATCGGCGTGAAGTACGCGGTGCCGGACGCGGCCCGGTTCGCCGCCTTCGCCCGGGACGCGGGACTGGAACGCTTCGTGTGGGTGGCGGGGCTCGCCGAACCGTACGCCCCCTCCTACTTCTCGGCCGGCGCGACCGGCTTCACCTCGGGGCTGGTCAACGTCGCCCCGTCCGTGTCGCTGACCATGCTGGAGGCGCTGCGCACCGGCGACTACCCGACCGCCATGAAGGTGTGGGAGCAGATCCGCCGCTTCGAGGAACTGCGCGCCGCCAACGGCTCCGCCAACAACGTCACCGTCGTCAAGGAGGCCCTCGCCTCCCTCGGGCTGTGCCGCCGCGAGGTCCGCCCGCCCAGCAGGCCGCTGCCCGAGAGCGAGCGCGCCGAGGTCGCCGCCATCGTCGCCGGATGGTCGATATGAAGTCACCCGAAGAGCTCCGCAGCCACCAGTGGTACGGCACGGACGGACTGCGCTCCTTCAGCCACCGTGCCCGCACCCGCCAGCTCGGTTACCTGCCCGAGGAGCACCTGGGCAAGCCGGTCGTGGCGATCCTCAACACCTGGTCCGACATCAACCCCTGCCACGTCCACCTGCGCGACCGCGCCCAGGCCGTCAAGCGCGGGGTGTGGCAGGCGGGCGGCTTCCCGCTGGAGTTCCCGGTCTCCACTCTCAGCGAGACCTTCCAGAAGCCGACCCCCATGCTCTACCGCAACCTCCTCGCCATGGAGACCGAGGAGCTGCTGCGCTCCTACCCGGTCGACGGGGCCGTGCTGATGGGCGGCTGCGACAAGTCCACGCCCGCCCTGCTCATGGGCGCCGCCAGCGCCGGCCTGCCCGCCGTGTTCGTGCCCGCCGGGCCCATGCTGCCCGGGCACTGGCGCGGTGAGACCCTCGGCTCGGGCACCGACATGTGGAAGTACTGGGACGACAAGCGGGCCGGCGTCATCGGCGACTGCGAGATGCAGGAGCTGGAGAGCGGCCTGGCCCGCTCGCCCGGCCACTGCATGACGATGGGCACCGCGTCCACGCTGACCGCCGCCGCCGAGGCGCTCGGCGTCACCGTCCCGGGCGCGTCCAGCATCCCGGCCGTCGACTCCGGGCACGACCGGATGGCCGCGAAGGCCGGCATGACGATCGTCGACCTCATCCGCGAGGACCGCCGGATCGGCGACATCCTCACCGCGGACGCCTTCGAGGACGCCGTGACGACCGTCCTCGGGCTCGGCGGCTCCACCAACGCCGTCATCCACCTGATCGCCATGGCCGGACGCGCGGGCGTGAAGCTCACCCTCGACGACTTCGACCGCATCGCCCGCACCGTCCCGGTGCTGGCCAACGTACGGCCCGGCGGGCAGACGTACCTGATGGAGGACTTCCACTTCGCGGGCGGGCTGCCCGGGTTCCTCTCCCGGATCCCGGACCTGCTGCACCTGGACCGTCCCACCGTCTGCCACGACACCCTGCGCGAACAGCTCGCCGGCGCGCGGGTGCACGACGACGACGTCATCAGGACCCGCGACAACCCGGTCGCGGAGGAGGGCGGGGTCGCCGTGCTGCGCGGCAACCTCTGCCCCGACGGCGCCGTCATCAAGCACATCGCCGCCGAACCGCACCTGCTCCGGCACACCGGTCCCGCCGTCGTCTTCGACGACTACAAGGAGATGCAGCGGACCATCGACGACCCGGCGCTGAACATCACCGCGGACAGCGTGCTGGTGCTGCGCAACGCGGGCCCCAAGGGCGGCCCGGGCATGCCCGAGTACGGCATGCTGCCGCTGCCCGCCCACCTGCTCAAGCAGGGGGTGCGGGACATGGTCCGCATCTCCGACGCCCGTATGAGCGGCACGAGTTACGGCGCCTGCGTGCTGCACATCGCCCCCGAGTCGTACGTCGGCGGACCGCTCGCGCTGGTGCGCACCGGCGACCCGATCACCCTCGACGTCGAGAACCGCACCCTCACCCTCGACGTGGACGACGAGGAGCTGCGGCGCCGCCGCGCGGAGTGGACGCCGCCGCCCGCGCGCCACGAGCGCGGCTACGGCGCGCTCTACGACGACCAGATCACCCAGGCCGACACCGGCTGCGACTTCGAGTTCCTCGCCCGCCCGGGCGCCGTCCAGGACCCGTACGCGGGCTGACCCGCCCGCCCGGGCGGAACCGGCCCCGCACACCCGTGCAGAAAGCGCTTCCTACCCGTCCACGCCACAGCCCCAGGCACCGCACAGCACGACGTACCGAGAAACGGAGAACAGTCATGGCCCAAGCCGCAGCCGTGGCGAAACCGCCCGCGCCACCGAGGCGGCGCCGTGCCTCCGCCACACCCCGCCGACTTCCCTACCTGCTGATCGCGCCGGCCGCCCTGCTCATGCTGGGGTTCATCGCGTACCCGGTCCTCAGCGTCTTCTACTACAGCCTGCGGGACTACAACCCCACCAAACCCTGGCGGAACGGCTTCGCGGGACTCGACAACTTCACCCGCATCTTCACCGAGGACCCCCTCTTCTGGGACACCCTCGTCTTCAGCGCCAAGTGGGTGTTCGTCGAGGTCGGCCTGCAACTGCTGTTCGGCCTCGCCCTCGCCCTCATCGTCAACCAGACCTTCGTGGGCCGGGCCCTCGGCCGCGCGCTGGTCTTCTCCCCGTGGGCCGTCTCCGGCGTGCTGACCTCCGCGATCTGGGTGCTGCTCTACAACTCCCAGACCGGCATCACCCGTTACCTCGCGGACCTGGGCATCGGCGAGTACGGCGTGAGCTGGCTGTCGGACACCTCCACGGTGTTCCCCGCGGCGGTCGTGGCCGACCTGTGGCGCGGCGTGCCCTTCTTCGCGATCCTCATCCTCGCCGACCTCCAGTCCGTCTCCAAGGACCTGTACGAGGCCGCCGAGGTGGACGGCGCCAGCCGCGTCAAGCAGTTCTGGCACATCACGCTGCCGCACCTGAAGGACGCCATCATCCTCTCCACGCTGCTGCGCGCCGTGTGGGAGTTCAACAACGTCGACCTGCTCTACACGCTGACCGGGGGCGGACCCGCCGGCGCGACCACCACGCTGCCGCTGTACATCGCCAACACCTCCGTCGACGCCCATGACTTCGGCTACGCGTCGGCGCTGACCACGGTGGCGTTCGTGATCCTGCTCTTCTGCTCGATGGTCTACCTGCGGCTGAGCAAGTTCGGAGGCGAGAAGTGATCACCAAAGAGGCCACCGTGGCCGCCCCCGCCCCCGCGCCGGCCGTCCCCGAGCCGCCCCGGCCCGCGAAGCGGCACCGGGCCTGGGACGAGGCGCCCCGCTGGCAGATCTACCTGCCCCTCGGCGTCTACCTCGTCTTCACCCTCATCCCCTTCTACTGGATCCTGCTGTTCGCGCTCCGCCCGGCCGGCTCCACCTCGCTCGTGCCCTGGCCGATGACCACCGCCCACTTCGAGAAGGTGTGGACCGACCGAGGCTTCGCCACCTTCTTCCAGAACAGCGTGCTCGTCGGCGTCGTCACCCTGTTCATGACCACCCTGGTCGCCCTGGCCGGCGGCTACGCCCTCGCCCGGTTCGACTTCAGGATCAAGCGCGG
The DNA here is from genome assembly GCF_002899455.1 of Streptomyces sp. DH-12. GTDB lineage: Bacteria > Actinomycetota > Actinomycetes > Streptomycetales > Streptomycetaceae > Streptomyces. The sequence goes on from NZ_PPFB01000001.1 coordinate 5,813,103, forward strand.
GTTCATGCTGGCGCTGCTCTGCTCCCAGTTCGTGCCCGGCGCGTTGCTGCTCGTGCCGCTGTTCGAGATCTTCGCCGAACTGCAGATGATCAACTCCCTGGGCAGCGTCATCATCGCCGAGACGGTGTTCCAGCTGCCGCTGTCGATGATCCTGATCAGCAACTTCATCAAGAACGTGCCGTACTCCCTGGAGGAGGCCGCCTGGGTCGACGGCTGCAACCGGTTCCGGGCGTTCCGGGTGGTCGTCCTGCCGCTGCTGCGGCCCGGCCTGATCGCCGTCGGCTCCTTCGCCTTCGTGCACTCCTGGAACCACTTCCTGTTCGCCCTGATGTTCCTCAACAACCAGGAGAAGCAGACCATCCCGGTCGGCCTCAACACCCTGATGAGCGCGGACAGCGTCGACCTCGGCGCGCTCGCCGCGGGCGGCATCATCGCGGCCGTCCCCGTCGTGATCGTGTTCGCCTTCATCCAGAAGTGGCTGATCACCGGCTTCAGCGCGGGGGCGGTGAAGGGATGACCGCCTCGCCCGCCGCATCCGGCGCCCCGCTGCCCGTCGTCCTGGCCGGCGCCCGCGGCCACGGCCGCTGGCACGTGGAGAACATCCGCCGCCTCCAGGCGAAGGGACGGGTACGGCTCGCCGGCATCTGCGAGCTGACCCCGCTCACCGAGGACGAGTTCGGCGGCGCCCTCCCCGAGCAGTCCGCCGACCTCGGCGCGCTCCTCGACGCCACCGGCGCCCGCGTCGCGGTCGTCTGCACCCCCATTCCCACCCACACCGGCCTCGCTCTCACCGCGGCCGAGCGGGGCGTGCACCTGCTGCTGGAGAAGCCCCCGGCCCCGTCGTACGCCGAGTTCCGCCGGATGGCGGACGGGGTCGCCGCGGCCGGGGTGGCCTGCCAGATCGGCTTCCAGTCGCTCGGCTCGCACGCCGTGCCCGCGATCCGCGGCCTGATCGCCGAGGGCGCCGTCGGCCGGGTGACGGGGATCGGCGGGGCCGGCGCCTGGGTGCGCCCCGAGGCGTACTTCCGCCGCGCGCCCTGGGCGGGCCGGCGACGCCTCGACGGCGTCGACGTGGTCGACGGGGCGCTCACCAACCCCCTCGCGCACGCCGTCGCCACCGCCCTCGCGCTCGCCGGGAGCACCCGCGCCGAGGACGTCGCCGGCATCGAGACCGAGCTGCTGCGCGCCAACGACATCGAGTCCGACGACACCTCCTGCGTCCGCGTCACCACCGTCCGGGGCGGCCCGGTCACCGTCGCCGCCACCCTGTGCGCGGAGCGGGCCGACGAGCCGTACGTGGTGGTGCACGGCACCAGCGGCCGGATCACCTTCTGGTACAGGCAGGACCGGGTCCTGCTCCAGCGCGCGGACCACGGCCCCGAGGAACTCCACTTCGGCCGCACCGACCTGCTGGAGAACCTCGTCGCGCACCTGGACGACGGCACGCCGCTGCTGGTCACCCCGGACGACACCGGCGCCTTCATGCGGGTCGTCGAGGCGATCCGCACCGCCCCCGACCCGGCCCCGCTGCCCGACGGCGCCTGGCGCCGCGTCCCCGGCGAGGACCGCCGGGTGGTGCCCGGCGTCGACGCCCTGGTCGCGGCCGCCGCGGAGCGCCTGTCCCTCTACTCCGAGCTGGGCGCCCCCTGGGCCCGGCCCGCCCACCACCGTCCGCCGAAAGAGGTGAGCACCCGATGACCGGAAACGACTCCGTGGTGCTGCGCGTCGCCGGCCGGCCCGTCGGCCGGTACGTCACCCGGCCGGAACTGCCGGCCCGGCTCTCCCCGCGGCCCTATCTGCACCCCGTCACCACCCTGGCCGGCACGGCGGTCACCGAGCTGAGCCCCGCCGACCACGCACACCACCTCGGCGTCGGTGTCGCCGTTCCCGACGTCGAGGGGTTCAACTTCTGGGGCGGCCGCACCTACGTCCGCGACCAGGGCCCCACCGAGCTGGACAACCACGGCGCCCAGCGGCACACCGCCTACCACCGGCGCGAGGCCGACGGCTTCACCGAGGAACTGCGCTGGACGGCCGCGCCCGGCGAACTGCTGCGCGAGCGGCGCACGGTCACCGCGACCGCGCTCTCCGACGGCGCGTGGGCCCTGGACCTCGCCTTCGCGCTCACCAACGTCACCGGACACCCGCTGTCCGTCGGCAGCCCCGCCACCAACGGCCGCCCCGGCGCCGCCTACGGGGGCTTCTTCTGGCGGGCCCGCAAGGAGGACGCGGCGCCGGACGTGTTCACCGCGGCGGCCGACGGCACGGACGCGGTGCACGGGCGGACCGCCGACTGGGTCGCCCTGGCCGGCTCCGCCTGGACCCTCGTGTTCGCCGCGGCCACCGAGGAGACCCGCCGCGACCCCTGGTTCGTGCGCACCGACGAGTACCCGGGGGTCGGCTCCTCCCTCGCGCACGACGCGCGGCTGCCGGTCCCGCCCGGGGAGACGGTGGAGCGCCGGGTCGTCACCGTCGTCGCCGACGGCCGCCTCGGCCGCGCGGAGGCGGCGGCCCTGGTCGCGAAGGCGGTGAACCCATGAGCGCCGGCCCGGCCGAACCCGTCTACCGCAACCCGGTCCTGAACGCCGACTGGTCCGACCCCGACGTGATCCGCGTCGGCGACGACTTCTACCTCACCGCCTCCAGTTTCGGCCGCGTCCCCGGACTGCCCCTGCTGCACTCGCGCGACCTGGTCAACTGGACCCTCGTCGGCCACGCCCTGCAACGCCTGGAACCCGAGAGCGAGTTCGCGGTGCCCCGGCACGACTGCGGGGTGTGGGCGCCGTCCCTGCGCCACCACGACGGCCGCTTCTGGATCTTCTGGGGCGACCCCGACCAGGGCATCTTCCAGGTCAACGCCCCCGAGATCCGCGGCCCGTGGACCCGCCCGCACCTGATCAAGGCCGGCAAAGGGCTGATCGACCCCTGCCCGCTGTGGGACGACGAGACCGGTGAGGCGTACCTCGTGCACGCCTGGGCCAGGTCCCGCTCCGGCGTCAAGAACCGTCTCACCGGCCACCGGATGCACCCGCACGGCACCGAACTCCTCGACGAGGGCAAGGTGATCGTCGACGGCGACCGCATCCCCGGCTGGTTCACCCTCGAAGGGCCCAAGCTCTACCGGCACGACGGCTGGTTCTGGATCCTCGCCCCCGCCGGGGGAGTGGAGACCGGCTGGCAGGGCGCCTTCCGCTCCCGCGCCTTCTTCGGCCCGTACGAGGAGAAGGTGGTCCTGGAGCAGAAGGACACCGACGTCAACGGCCCGCACCAGGGCGGCTGGGTGCGCACCCCCTCCGGCGAGGACTGGTTCCTGCACTTCCAGCAGCGCGGCGCCTACGGCCGGGTCGTCCACCTCCAGCCGATGCGGTGGGACACGGACGGCTGGCCGGTGATGGGGGACGACGGCGCTCCGGTCACCGAGCACCACCGGCCCGACCTGCCCCCGCAGCCGCCCGCCGCCCCCGCCACCGACGACGACTTCCCCGGCGGGCGCCCCGGCCGCCAGTGGCAGTGGACCGCCAACCCCCGGGACGGCTGGGCCACCCACCACTCCGCCGACGGACTGCGCCTCACCTGCGTCCGCACCGCCGACGCGCACGACCTGCGGCTGCTGCCCCACGTCCTCACCCAGCGGCTGCCCGGCGCCCCGTGCACCGTCGAGGTGGACCTGCGGCTCGACGACGGCGAACCCGGGGCGCGCGCCGGGCTCGTGGTGCTCGGGGACGCCTACAGCTGGATCGGACTCGAGCGCGGCCCCGACGGCGCGGTGCGGCTGGTGCACCGGTTCGCCGAGACGGCGGCCATGGGGGCGCCTCCCACCTCTTCGGGGCAGTGGGGGAGGGAGCGGGACGCCGCACCCCCGCGCCCCGCTCCCGGCGGCCGGGCCCGGCTGCGCGTCGACATCGGCGCCGGCGCGCGCTGCCGCTTCTCGTACGACATCCACGACGTCACCGGGGACGGCGCCGGGGAGGGCTTCCGCCCCTCCGGTCAGGTCTTCGCCGCGACTCCCTGGCGCTGGGTCGGTGCTCTGCTCGGCCTGGTCGCCCTGGCGCTCACCGGACAGGGACACGCCGGTACCGCCACGTTCACGCAGTTCAGGATCCGTATCCAGGAGAAGAGAGCCGACCGATGAAGATCAGCATTCTCGGAAGAAGCACGGGCAGCGGGCGCCGCGGCAGGACGTCGGCGGCCGTCGCCCTCGGAGCGGTCCTCGCCCTGACCGCCACCGCCTGCGGGGACGACGGCAGCGGCGGGGGCGCGGGAGCCGAGGGCGACGGCACCGGGAAGATCGTCTTCTGGGACAACAACGGCGGTGTCCGCACCGACATCTGGAAGGAGATCATCGCCGACTTCGAGAAGGAGAACCCGGACATCGACGTCCAGTACGTCGGCATCGCCTCCACCGAGTACCAGTCCAAGGTCGACACCGCCATCCAGGGCGGCAGCATGCCGGACGTGGGCGGCATCAGCGCGTCGATGCTCGCGGGCTTCGCCGCCCAGGGCGCGCTGGAACCGCTGGACGAGCGGCTGGAGGGGTCGTCCCTCGACGGCAAGCTCAACAAGGACATGATCGAGTCGCTGCGGGCGGCCGGCGGCGGGGACGACCGGCTGTACTCCGTGCCGACCTCGGCCAACAACGGCGTGCTGTACTACCGCACCGACATGTTCGAGAAGGCGGGCCTTCAGGAGCCGACCACCTGGGACCGCTTCTTCGAGGCCGCGGAGAAGCTCACCGACAAGGGCGACAACCGCTTCGGCTACACCATCCGCGGCGGCGCCGGCTCCATCGCCCAGGCACTGGACGCGATGTACGGGCAGTCCGGCATCACCTCGTTCTGGGACTCCACCGGCAAGAAGACCACGGTCAACGACCCGGAGAACGTGAAGGCGCTGGAGAAGTACGCGGGCCTGTTCAAGCGGGTCACCCCCGCCGCCGACCTCAACAACGACTTCACCAAGATGGTCGCGCAGTGGGATTCCGGCGAGATCGGGATGCTCAACCACAACCTCGGCTCCTACCAGGACCACGTGAAGGCGCTGGGCACGGAGAAGTTCCGGGGCATCCCGCAGCCGGTCGGCCCCGGCGGCAAGCGGGTGCAGGTCTCCAACCCGGTCGACGGCCTCGGCCTGTTCAAGAGCTCCTCGAACAAGGAGGCCGCCTGGAAGTTCATCGAGTTCGCCGTCTCCGCGCAGTCCAACTCGAAGTTCAACGAGTCGGCGGGACAGGTGCCGGCGCACGCGGACGCCGCGAAGGACGCGTGGATCGCGAAGGCGGAGCCGACGAAGCTGGCCGCCGAGGCGCTGAGCGACGGGTCGACGACCATCGTGCAGCTGCCGTACTACCTGCCGGACTGGAACACCATCTCGAAGGCGGACAACGAGCCGACCTTCCAGAAGGTGCTGCTCGGGGACATGAGTGCGAAGGATTTCCTGGACGGTCTGGCCGAGCAGCTGAACGAGGCGCAGGCCGAGTGGGACGAGCAGATGAGTTGAGCGGTGCCTTCCGCCGGGGGCGGCCTGCGAGTGCGCGGGCCGCGGGCCGTCCCCGGCCGGGCGCGCAGTTCCCCGCGCCCCTGGTTCTGTCGGCCTTCGTGGAAAGGAACAGGTTGTGTCCCTCTCGCGCAGACAGATTGTCGTCGCCGGGGCCGGTGTGCCTCTGGGGGCGGCCGTGAGCGGTACGGCGCACGGCGCCCCGCGCCGGCGGACGCTCTGGATCGCCGGTGACTCCACCGCCGCCCAGAAGTACGCCGACGCCGCGCCCGAGACGGGGTGGGGGACGGCGTTGCCCTTCCTGCTCCGGCGCCGTCTTGCCGTCGCCAACCACGCGGTCAACGGGCGGAGTTCCAAGAGCTTCGCCGACGAGGGGCGATTGGACGCGATCCTCGCCGGCATCCGGCCGGGCGACCTGCTGCTCGTGCAGTTCGCGCACAACGACGAGAAGACCGGCGACCCCAGCCGGTACACCGAGCCCTGGACCACGTACCGGCAGTACCTGCGCCGGTACCTGGACGGCGCCCGGGCGCGGGGAGCGCGTCCGGTGCTGGCGACCCCGGTGGAGCGGCGGCGGTTCGACGCGGACGGGCGGGCCGTGCCCAGCCACGGGGAGTACCCGGCGGCGATGCGGGCGCTGGCCCGGCAGGAGCGGGTCGCGCTGCTCGACGTCCAGGCGCTGTCCCTGGCGCTGTGGCAGGAGCTCGGGCCCGAGGCGACGCGGACGTACTTCAACTGGACCGACACCGAGCAGGACAACACCCACTTCTCCCCGACGGGCGCGATCGCCGTGGCACGGCTGGTCGCCCGGGAGCTGCTGCGCACCCGGGTGCTCGCGCCGCACGACGTGCGGCGGCTGGACCAGGAGATCCCCCCGTCGTGGATCACCTGGCCGGAGGCCGCCGCGTGACACCCCCCGGACCATGAACAGGAGAGCCGCACCATGAACGCATTCGTATGGCATGTACATGGCAGAAGGGCCGGTGTGCTGGCCGGCTGCACCGCCCTCGCACTGGCCCTGACCGGTACCGCCGCGCAGGCCCACACCCCCGCGCACGCGCACCGCGACCCCGCACGCCAGACCCTGCCCGCGGGCGACGGCTGGGCGGCACACGGCACCGGCACCACCGGAGGCGCCGCCGCCGACGCCGCGCACGTCCGCACCGTGACCGACTGGGACCAGTTCACCGCCGCCCTCGCCGAGGGCGGGGACGCCCCGAAGATCATCAAGGTGAAGGGCACCCTCGACGCCGTCGCCGACGGCTGCGACGCGCTCGCCGCCCCCGGCTACGACTTCGACGCCTACCTGGAGACGTACGCCCCCGAGACCTGGGGCCTGGACCGGGACCTGGCCGACGAGCCCGACGACAGCCCCGAGGGCCTGCGCCGCGCCTCCGCGGCCAACCAGGACGCGGCGATCAAGGTGAACGTCCCCTCCAACACCACGATCATCGGCGTCGGCCGCGGCGCCGCCGTCAAGGGCGCCAGCCTCCAGATCAAGGGCGTCGACAACGTCATCGTCCGCAACCTCACCCTGGAGAGCCCGGTCGACTGCTTCCCGCAGTGGGACCCGACCGACGGCGACCGCGGCAACTGGAACAGCGAGTACGACACCGTCGTCGTGCACGGCTCGACCCACGTGTGGCTGGACCACAACACCTTCACCGACGGCGCGCACCCCGACAGCGCGGCCCCCACCCACTTCGGCATGCTCTACCAGCAGCACGACGGCCAACTCGACATCGTCCGGGGCGCGAACCACGTCACCGCCTCCTGGAACGTCTTCACCGAGCACGACAAGACGATCCTCATCGGCAACAGCGACAGCGAGTCCACCGCCGCGGGCGACCGCGGCAAGCTCAAGGTGACGTTCCACCACAATCTGTTCGAGGACCTCACCGAGCGGACCCCGCGCGTCCGTTTCGGGCAGGTCGACGTCTACAACAACCACTTCGTGGCCGGCCCCGGCTACGGCTACAGCTTCGGCATCGGCAAGGAGTCCCAGCTCGTCGCCGAGCACAACGCGTTCACCCTGCCCCGGGGCATCAGCCCGGCGAAGATCCTCAAGCGATGGAACGACGCGCCGCTCACCGCCCGGCACAACCTGGTCAACGGCAGGCCGGTCGACCTGATCGCCGTGCACAACGCGGAGGTCCCCGAGGAGACCCTGCGCTCCGGCGCCGGCTGGACGCCCACCCTGCGCAGGACCGTGCACCCCGCGTGGGCCGTGCCCGTCCTGGTCGGCCTCGGCGCGGGCGCCGGCCGCCTCCGCTGACCCGCATCCGCCGAACCGCCGGTGCGGTCCGCCCCCACTGCCGACCGCACCGGCCCCCGCCCGTCCCCCAAGGAGCACCCGCATGCCCTCGCCCCTGTCCCGGAGGAACGCCCTGCTGGCCGGCGCCGCGGCCGGCTCCGCCCTCGCCCTGGCCGCCGCACCCGCCCACGCGCACCGCCGCCCGCGCGGCCCGTTCGGCCGCCACGGCTCGCCGTCCGCGCGGCTCACCCCCACCACCCTGTACGTCCACCCGCGCGGCGCCGGCGACTTCACCGGCGTCCAGGCCGCCGTCGACGCCGCCACCGGCCCCGGACGCACCCTCGTCATCGCCCCCGGCGTCTACCGCGAGACCGTCTCCGTCCCCGCCGACCGCACGGACATGACCTGGATCGGCGCCTGTGACGACGCCCGTGACGTGGTCGTCGTCCACGACAACGCGGCCGGCACCCCCAAACCCGGAGGCGGCACCTACGGCACCTCCGGGTCGGCCACCACCACCCTGCGCCCCGACGGCTTCACCGCCCGCCGGATCACCTTCGCCAACGACTGGCTGCGCGCCGACCACCCCGGCATCAGCGGCACACAGGCCGTCGCCGTCAAGGTCATGGGCGACCGCAGCGCCTTCTTCGACTGCCGGTTCCTCGGCCACCAGGACACCCTCTACGCCGACTCGGCGTCCCCGGCCACCGTGGCCCGCCAGTACTTCGCGCGCTGCTACGCCGAGGGCGACGTCGACTTCGTCTTCGGCCGGGCCACGGCCGTCTTCGAGGACTGCCACTTCCGCACGCTGCTCCGCCCCGACCTGAGCTCCGCCCCCTTCGGCTTCGTCTTCGCGCCCTCCACCGCCGTCGCCGCCCCGCGGGGCTTCCTGGTCACCCGCAGCCGGATCAGCAGCGAGGCGCCGGACGGCTTCTACAAGCTGGCCCGTCCCTGGGTGCCCAGCTCCGACCCGACCGCCCGGCCCATGCTCACCGTCCGCGAGACCCGGATCGACGCGGGCATCGACGCGGTCGCCCCGTACGCGAACATGTCGAGCGGCCATCCCTGGCAGGAGCAGCGCTTCGCCGAGTACCGCAACACCGGACCGGGTGCCGTGATCACCGTGCCGGAGAACCGGCCGCAGCTCGACCGGGTCCGGGCCGCCTCCCACACCCCGCGGGCCCACCTCGGCGACTGGCGGCCCCGGTGACAGCCCCCGTCCCCGGCCCGCCCGGCCTCCACCGGGCGCTCAGGGACGACCTGCGCTTCCCGCTCGCCTGGGGCACCTCGCCGGTCCGGGACTTCCCCGCGTGGCGGCGGGCGGCCCGGGCCAAGGTCGAGGAACTGCTCGTCGTGCCCCGCCAGGACGGCCTCCCGTACGCGCCGCGGTACACGGACCGCTCGGAGGCCGACGGCTTCACGCGCGAACTCGTGACCGTCACCCTCACCCGCCACACGCGGGTCCGCGGTGCCCTGCTCACCCCGCGGGGCACCGGCCCCTTCCCGGCCGTACTGCTGCTGCACGACCACGGCTCCCGGTTCGACATCGGCAAGGAGAAGGCCGTCCGGCCCTGGTACGACGACGCCCGGCTCGCCTCCGCCGGGGAATGGGCCGGCCGGCACTTCGACGGCCGCTTCGTCGGGGACGAACTCGCCCGGCGCGGCCACGTCGTGCTCTGCCTGGACGCCCTCGGCTGGGGCGAGCGCGGGCCCCTCGCCTACGAGCAGCAACAGGCGCTGGCGAGCAACCTCTTCCACCTCGGCTCCTCGCTCGCCGGACTCCACGCCCGCGAGGACCAGCGGGCCGCGGCCTTCCTGGCGGGACTGGACCGGGTGGACGCGCGCCGGGTCGCCGCCCTCGGGTTCTCCATGGGCGGCTACCGGGCCTGGCAGGTCGCCGCCCTCAGCGACGACGTCGCGGCCGCGGCGAGCGTGTGCTGGATGACGGGCCTGAGGGAGATGATGGTCCCCGGCAACAACACGCTGCGCGGGCAGTCGGCGTTCCACATGCTCCACCCCGGGCTCGCCCGGTACCTCGACATCCCCGACGTGGCGAGCATCGCCGCGCCGAAGCCGATGCTGTTCTTCCACGGCGGACGCGACGCCCTCTTCCCCGCCGGCGGGGTACGGGCCGCGTACGACCGGCTGCGCGCCGTCTGGCGTTCGTGCGGGGCGGAGGAGCGGCTGCGGCTGAAGACCTGGCCCGAGGCCGGCCACGTCTTCGACGCCGCGATGCAGGACGAGGTGCACGCCTGGCTCGGCTCCGTCCTGCGCGGCTGATCCGCGCGGCCGAGGACCGGCCGGCCCGCCCCTTCCATGACGCCGGAGCGGCGGGGCGGTCCCCGGTCACCGCCGTCACGGTGAACCGTGCGGCCCGGGAGCGGGCGTGCCGTGACCGGTGAGGACCGCGCCGGACGCCAGGTCGCGGGCGGTGTCGGCGAAGCACCGCTCGTCGGCACCGGGGGCGAGGCCCGAGGGCGACGCCCCGGCCGGGGCCCGTGAACAGGGCCCCGAGCGCGGTGACCGGACGGTGCGCCCGGTGCGGTGTCACGGGGGCTTCCCGGTGGGAGCCGCCGGTGGACGACGCGGCCGGGCGGTCCTCCTGCGTCCGGACGGACGCGGCGACCCGGGACCCCGGGCTCGGGGCCGTGCAGGGCCGTGTCCGGCTTCGCCGTGCCGCTGGTGGCCGCCGGCCCCGGACACCCGCGCGGAGGACTCCGCACCGGGAAACGCGGACGCCCCCACCGGGCGTGGGCCGGCGGGGGCGCCCTGACGGCCCTTCGGACGGGGGTCCGAAGGGCCGGGGCTCCGGCGGGTCCGAGGGGGGGTTCGGACGTCGCCGGGACCGGGCCGCCGGACATCGGGACGGCGGCCCGGAGTCACGTCACGGACGCGGCGGGATCACTTGTAGGTGATGTCCGAGTCCGAGAACTTGCAGTACTTCCCGTCGGGGCCGGAACCGAGGTCCTTCGGCTCCTTGCCCGAGTTGTTGCCCTGGTAGCGGGTGCAGGTCTTCATCTTCTTCTTGCTGTCGCCGTGGATGCGGATCCCCGACAGCGTGGCGGTGTCGCCGTAGTTGGTGTTGATGCCCACGATCGACTTGCCGGGCGCGGTGAGGTCGATGTCCTTCAGCACGATCGTGCGCTTGTACTGCGTCTTGCAGTTGCCGCAGGAGCGCACCAGCTTGCCGAAGTCCTCGACCTGGAAGCCGCTCACGGTCAGCGTGCCGGCGCCGTTGAACTGCAGCACCTTGTCGTCGGCCTTCCGCGCGCCGCCGCCGATCACCTTGTACTGCGCCGACGACGACTTGCCCTTGAAGCTGGCGGCGTCCTCGCCGACGTCCAGCCACCACACGTTCTCCAGCGTGCAACTGCCCTTGCAGTGCACGCCGTCGGCGGCCGGGGTGCCGATGACGACGTTCTTCAGCGTGGCGCCGTCGGCCAGCTCGAAGATCGGGTCCTGGCCCTCGTCCTGGCCGTCGCCGCCCAGGGCGCCGGTGCCGTAGAACTTCTTCATGCCGCCGTCGTAGACGCCGGAGACCGGCACGGTCTTCGACACCGGCTTGCCGCCGGTGTCCGAGGGCCAGGACGGGGCGGCGCTCGCGGTGGACAGCATCGTCGAGGTGACGATCGCCGCACCCGTGATGCCGAGCGCGGAGAACCCGGCGATCGCCGCCCGCCTCTTCGCTGTCCGGCGCCGGTGGGAGACGCGCTGTTCGGCTCGTGCAGTCATGCCATTCCTTGCGTGGAGAGGGTCTTTGCGTCTCTTGGTCGCCGCCGGAGCGGGAAGGGTTGCCGCCTCTCCGAAGATTTTTTCCGGGCCGGCCGTCACGAGTCCCCGTCGTCGGACGAACCACCCTCGTCCGCCGCCGCCTTGTCCCCCCGGCGCGCGAAGTCGCCGCCCACGGAGAGCCGCTGCCCACCGGTGGCGGCCGTCGCGGTGTAGCGGTCGTCCCCGGCGTCCCGGCCGCCGCGCTCGTGGTCGTACTGCCCCGCGAACACCCACTCGCCCGGCGGGACCGCACGGCCCTCCTTGAGCGTCCAGGTGTAGACGAGGAAGCCGCCCCGCTCCCGGACCGTGAGGTCGAAGTCGGCCTCGGGCAGCGAACGCCAGGCGCCCGTGGAGGCCACCCCCCCGGTCTGCGCGATCCGCAGTTCCACGGTGAGCGCGGTCAGCCGCTCGGCGGTCTTCAGGGTGACGTTGCTCTGCGCCCAGAACTCGTTGCTGTGCGGGTCCACCGAGCCGTCCGACCACAGCGGCCCGTCCTCCACCCCGGCCGGCGGCCGGACGGTGCCGGACGCACTCGGCGTCCCGGCGGACGGGGTGCCGGTGTCCCGCGGCCGGTCCGGGGCGTCCGGGGCGTCCGGGGAGGGCTCCACCGGCGGCACGGGCGCCCTGCTCGTCGCGCCCGGGGAGGGCGTGGGCGCCGGGACCGGCGAGACGGCCACGTGCCGCTGCGAAGGCGGCTCGTCGCCCTTCACCGCGGAGGCGACTGCGTAACCGCCCACCGCGAGCACACCGGCCACCGCGGCCGTCGCGCCCGCCATCCGGAGCCAGCCGAACACCGGCGGGCGCCGGGCCCGGTGGTCCGGCCGGGCCGGGCCGGCCATGCCGCGCTCGATCCGGGCCAGCATGCGCTCCCGGTCGGGCTCGTGCGCCCCGGCCGCCTCCTGCAGCCGGGCGCGCAGCTCCTCGTGCACGTCCCGCCGCATCGTCACCGGTCCCTTCCCTCGGCCCCGCCGGAGCGTTCGCGCCTGCCCTCGGCCCTGTCCCCGCGGGCGGCCGCCCCCATCGCCGCGTGCACCCGCTGCGGCACCTCCCGCGCGCCCAGCAGCCGCTGCAGTTCGGCCATCCCCTTCGAGGTCTGGCTCTTCACCGTACCCACCGAGACGCCCAGGGCCAGCGCGGTGTCCTTCTCCGACAGGTCGAAGGCGTACCGCAGCACCACGCACGCCCGCTTGCGGAACGGCAGCCGGCGCAGCGCCTCCCGCACGTCCACCACGCCCGCCACGTCGGGATTCTCGGTCCGCTCCTCGCGCTGCGGCCAGAACAGCGCGATCCGGCGCCGCTCGCGCACCGCGCTGCGGATCCGGGTGCGGGCCAGGTTGGCCACCACGCCCCGGGCGTACGCCACCGGGTGGTCGGCGGCCCGCACCCGGTCCCAGCGGTGCCACAGCGCCAGCAGCGCGTCCGCCGCCAGGTCGTCGGCGGCGTCCGCCTCACCGGTCAGCAGATGGGCCAGCCGGGACAGTTCGGCGTAGTGGCGCTCGAAGAAGGCGTGGAACTCCACGGAGGCGGTGTCGTCGACGACGGTGCCCATGGCTTCCCTCCCCTCGCGGCGGCGTCGGGCGCCCGGCGGGCACCTGTGTGGCTGTGCGCGTCGTGTGGACGGCGTGTGCGTGTCCGGCGTCGACCGGACGAGATCCGGAGCGTAGCAGTGATCGTTCATGCGTTCGTGCGGGGGGCCGAACGCCGTCTGACGGGCCGACAGCCGGCTCCGTCCTCCGGGCCCCGCCCGAACTCCGTCCCGGACGGGCGCGGTCCGGCCGGCGCGCGCCCGTCGGCCCTCCGGCGCAGGGGGCGCTCGTCAGGTCCGGCACCGCGTCCGGCGCGCGGAGGACGACGCCGTTCCCGGTCCGCTCCGCGGCCGGCCCGGTCGAGCGGATCCCGGGCGCCGGGCGGGTGCGGGCGGAAGAGGACGGGCCGCCCCCGGGGGGAGGGGCGGTCCGTCCGCGCGGACGGCCTTCCGGCCGGAGGGGTCCGGTCCCCGAACGCGGCCTCCCCCGCCGTCCGGACGGCGCCCGCGGTGCCGCGACGCGCGGTCAGCCCTCCAGTTCCAGCACCAGCTCGCCGGTCTCCTCGCCCCGCCCCGGCGCGTACGCCGTGGCCTCCCCGGTGACGTGGAAACCGCACTTGTGCAGCACCCGCAGCGACCCCGCGTTGTCGGCGGCCACGCGCGCGTACAGCGGTCGGTCGGTCACCTCCGCCAGCAGCAGGCGCAGCGCGGTCGTGGCGATGTCCCTGCCCCAGTGGGCGCGGTCGATCCAGTACGTCACCTCGCGCTCGCCCCCCTCGCCGTAGACGGAGGCGGTACCCACCACGTCACCGTCCGCGAGCACGGTGCGCGCCACGATCCCGGGGGAGCTGCGGATGTGCGCCCAGTGCGCGTCGAAGCGGTCCCGGTCGGCCGGGTCCTCCGGGGTGAAGGCGGCCATCCGCACCGCCTCCGGGTCGTTCATCTGCCGGTAGAAGACGGGCAGGTCGCTGTCGTGCACCGGGCGCAGGGCGATGTCCACGGGTCAGAGCCTCCGGGTGGCCAGGGTCAGCCGGTCGCGGGCGTCGAACAGGGCGTCCTTCACCGTCTGTTCGTGCGCCGGGGTGAGCCGGGCCACCGGGACCGAGCAGCTGATGGCGTCCCGGGCGGGCGTGCGGTACGGAATGGCGACGCCGAAGCAGCGCAGCCCCAGGGTGTTCTCCTCGCGGTCCACGGCGAACCCCTGCTCCCGCACCTGGTGCAGTTCCTCGATGAGCTTCTCCCGGTCGGTGATGGTGTTCTCGGTGAGCGCGGGCAGCGTCTCCGGGAGCATCTTGCGCACCTGCTCGTCCGTGCAGGTGCTCAGCAGCGCCTTGCCCAGCGACGTCGAGTGCGCGGGCAGCCGGCGGCCGACGCGGGTGAAGGGGCGCAGGTAGTGCTGGGACTGACGGGTGGCGAGGTAGACGACGTTGGTGCCGTCGAGACGGGCCAGGTGGATGGTCTCCGTGGTGTCGTCGGAGAGCCGGTCCAGCGTGGGCCGGGCCGCCGCGACGACCTCGTCGCCGTCGATGTACGAGGTGCCCACGAGCAGGGCCCGCACGCCGATGCCGTACCGGGTGCCCGTCGCGTCGGTCTCGACCCAGCCGAGGTCGACGAGTGTGCGCAGCAGCATGTACAGGCTGGACTTGGGGTAGCCGACGGCCTCCTGGACCGCCGCCAGGGAGTGCATCCCGGGGCGCCCGGCGAAGTATTCGAGCAGTTCAACGGTCCGCACCGCGGACTTGACCTGCGCCCCGCCGCCCGTCTCGCCAGCCGACATCGCCCTTGACCCCTTCGTTCGCCGGGAAATAGTCTCCGAAGCGCATTCACCCACAGAGACAGTGTTCAGTATATCGAACAGGCGCTGTGGGTGGCGTCCGTACTGCGGCATGGCAAGCGGCATTCAAGTGGAGGGACCCGCGGTGGCAGCAGCACCAGTCTGGAGTGTCGACCCCCGAACCGGGAAGCAGCGTGAACAGGTCGCGGTGGAGGCCACGGCCCAGGAGGTGGACGCCGCCGTCCGGGCCGCCCACGACGCGCGCGAGGCGCTCGCCGACCGCACCGTCCGCGCCGCCTTCCTGCGCTCCGCCGCCGACGAGCTGGAAGCCGCCCGCGACCGGCTCGTCGAGGCCGCCGACGCCGAGACGGCGCTCGGCCCGGTCCGGCTCACCGGTGAACTCGCCCGCACCTGCTACCAGCTGCGCGCCTTCGCCGGCATCGTCGAGGAGGGCGCCTTCCTCGACGTCGTCATCGACCACCCCGACGACACCGCCACCCCGCCCGTCCCCGACCTGCGCCGCTACCGGATCCCACTGGGCGTCGTCGCCGTGTACTCGGCGTCCAACTTCCCGTTCGCCTTCTCCGTGGCAGGCGGCGACACCGCGAGCGCGCTGGCGGCCGGCTGCCCCGTCGTCGTCAAGGCCCACCCCGACCACCCCGCCCTGTCGGAGCTGGTCGCCAAGGTGATCCGGCGGGCCGCCGCCCGGCACGCGGTGCCCGACGGGGTGCTCGGCCTGGTGCACGGCTTCGACGCCGGTGTCGAGCTGATCCGGCACCCGCTGGTCGCGGCGGCCGGTTTCACCGGCTCCGTCCGCGGCGGTCGCGCCCTCTTCGACGAGGCCGCCGCCCGGCCCGTGCCCATCCCGTTCCACGGCGAACTCGGCTCGCTGAACCCGGTCGTGGTCACCGAGGCCGCCGCCGCCGAACGCGGCGAGACGATCGGCGCCGGACTGGCCGGCTCGATGACGCTCGGCGTCGGCCAGTTCTGCGTGAAGCCCGGCCTGGTCCTCGCCCCCGCCTCCGCGGCCGGCGACGCGCTGCTGAAGTCACTGACGGACGCGGTCAGCGACACCGACCCCGGGGTCCTGCTCGACCACCGCATGCGCGACAACTTCCTCGCCGGGGTCACCGAGCGCGCCCAGCTCCCCGACGTGGAGTCCCCGGTGACCGCGGGCGCGGGCGGCGATCACACCGTCAGCGCCGGCTTCCTCACCGTCCCGGCCGAGCGGCTGACCCGCGAGGGCGAGCACGACCTGCTGCTGGAGGAGTGCTTCGGACCGGTCACCGTGGTGGCCCGCTACACGGACGAGACCGAGGTGCGCGCCGTGCTGTCCCGGCTGCCCGGCAACCTCACCGCGACCGTGCACCTGTCCTCGCAGGAGGCGGCGGGCCAGGGCCGCGGGGCCGAACTGGTGCGGGAACTGACCCCGCTCGCCGGACGCGTCCTGGTGAACGGCTGGCCGACCGGCGTCGCCGTCGCCCCCGCCCAGCACCACGGCGGCCCCTACCCGGCGACCACCTCCACCTCCACGTCCGTGGGCGGCACCGCCATCGAGCGCTGGCTGCGGCCCGTCGTCTACCAGGGCGCCCCCGAGGCGCTGCTGCCGCCGGAACTGAAGGACGACAACCCGCTCGGGCTGCCCCGCCGGTTCAACGGCCGCCTGGAGCGCTGACCCGGCTCATCCGCCGGCCGGCTCCAGGCCCGCGACGCGGGCCAGGAGCCGGCCGGCACCCGGTTGTCGCAGTCCAGCCTGGTCAGTGTCCGGCTGACGTACGTCTTCACCGTGGCCTCGCTCATGTGCAGCCGGGCCCCGGCGCCCGCGCTGGACGGGCCCTCCCCGAGGAGCGCCGGCACCTCGGGCTCCCGCTCGGTGAGCGCGGACAGACGGCGGCGCGCCTCCTCGGCCTCCCGGCCGTCCCGCGCCTCGGCGACGACGTCGATGTCGTCGGCCGAGGTGAGGATCATCCTGGTGCCGGCCCCGATGAGCGGCTCGCCGTCGCCCGGGCGGTCGTCCTGGACACCTTCCGGGGCCGCTGACCGGACCGGCCGCGCGGCCCTGCGCACCGCCTGGAACAATCCCGCCATGGACCTCGACCTACCCGAACTCCCCTTCCCGCTGCGGACCTACGGCCCCGACGGCTCCTGGTCCTACGAGGACGGCGCCCTCACCGGCTGGGCCGGACCGCGGCAGGACCGCTTCGTGCCGCCCACCGGCGAGTCCCTGGAGTCCGCCGCCGACGCGCCCCGGCTGCTCGGCGCGCCCGAGGGCGACTTCCAGCTCATCGCCCGCGTCACGGTCGGCTTCGCCGGCGCCTTCGACGCGGGGGTGCTCTACGTCCACGTCGGCGAGCGCGCCTGGGCCAAGCTCTGCCTGGAGTACTCCCCGGACGTGCCCACCGTCTGCACGGTCGTCACCCGGGGCCACTCCGACGACGCCAACTCCTTCACCGTGGAGGGCGACACCGTCTGGCTGCGGGTGAGCCGCACCGGGCGCGCCTTCGCCTTCCACGCCTCCCGCGACGGCGAGCGGTGGACCTTCGTCCGCCTGTTCACCCTCGGTGACGAGAAGGAGACCGGGGCCGCCCTGGCCGGGTTCGCGACCCAGTCGCCGATGGGGGAGGGCTGCGTGGTGACCTTCGACCGCATCGAGTACCGGCCGTACTGGCCGCCGGACCTGCGCGACGGAAGCTGAGCGGGGCCCGTCCCGCGCCGGGGAATGCCGACGACTGCTTGAACGTTCATCCGGCTGCGGAGGGAGTCTCCGCAGCCGCACGACCCTGGAGAGAGCCGGCCCATGCGCGTCGAGATCTGGAGCGACATCGCCTGCCCCTGGTGCTATGTCGGAAAGGCCCGTTTCGAGAGGGCGCTGGCATCCTTCCCGCATCGTGACGGGGTCGAGGTGGTGCACCGCTCCTTCGAGCTGGACCCGGGCCGCGCCAAGGACGACATCGAGCCCGTCCTCACGATGCTCACCAAGAAGTACGGCATGAGCCAGGCGCAGGCCGAGGCGGGCGAGGACAACCTGGGCGCCCAGGCCGCCGCCGAGGGCCTGCCCTACCGCACCCGGGGCCGCGACCACGGCGGCACCTTCGACATGCACCGCCTGCTGCACCTCGCCCGCGAGCACGGCCGCCAGGAGGAGCTGCTCGACCTGCTCTACCGGGCCAACTTCGCCGAGGAGCGCTCCCTGTTCGGCGACGACGAGCGGCTCGTCGAACTCGCCGGCGCCGCCGGCCTCGACACCGGCGCCGCCCGCCGGGTGCTCGCCGACCCGGAGGCGTACGCCGCCGAGGTGCGCGCCGACGAGCAGGACGCCGCGCGGCTCGGCGCGCGCGGGGTGCCGTTCTTCGTGCTCGACCGGAAGTACGGCGTCTCCGGCGCCCAGCCCGTCGAGGTCTTCACCCGGGCGCTCGCCCAGGCCTGGGGCGAGCGCGCGCCGCTGACCCTCGTCGACGGCGGCACGGACGCCGAGGCCTGCGGCCCGGACGGGTGCGCGGTGCCCCAGCGGTAGAACGCGCAGGCCGAGGCGTACCTATAAGCACTCCTTAGCGGTACCGCGCAGAAATATGCCATGGACGGGGAGATGACGGGGCCGCAGAGTGGTCCCATGGAGACCTTCGAGAGCCTCGTCCGCGCCGAGTTCACCCCGAAGAACACCTACCTGGACACCGCGAGCAGCGCCCTGCTGCCCGCCCGTGCCGTGGCCGCGCTCGACGCGGCCGCGCGGCTGCGCGCGGAGGGGAGACCGCTCGCCCCGTTGTTCGCCGACGTCGAGGCCTGCCGCGCCGCCTACGCCCGGATCGCGGGCGTGCCCGTCGAACGGGTGGCGGCCGGGGCGACCGTCGCCCTGTACTCCTCGCTGGTCGCCGCCTCCCTGCCGCCGGGCGCCGAGGTCCTCACCGCGGAGGACGACTTCACCTCCGTGCTCAACCCCTTCCACGCGCGCGGCGACCTCACGGTGCGGGCCGCGCCGCTGGACGGGCTGGCCGACGCCGTGCGGCCGGGCACCGCGCTGGTCGCGGTCAGCGCCGCGCAGTCCGCCGACGGCCGGATCGCGGACCTGCCCGCGCTGCGCGAGGCGGCCCGCTCCCACGGGGCGCGCACCTACGTCGACTTCTCCCAGGCGGCGGGCTGGCTGCCGGTGGAGGCCGGCGCGTACGACTACAGCGTCTCCATCGCCTTCAAGTGGCTGCTGGGCCCGCACGGCGCGGCCTTCCTGGTCGTCCCCGAGGACTTCGGGGACCTCGTCCCGGTGCAGGCCGGCTGGCGCGCGGGGGAGGCCCCGTGGGGCAGCTGCTACGGCCCGCTCACCGAACTCGCCCGCTCCGCGCGGCGGTTCGACACCACACCCGCGCTGTTCAGCTACGCGGGGCTGCGGGCGTCCCTCACGCTCGTCGAGGAGATCGGCGTGGACGCCGTCCGCGCCCACGACCTCGCCCTCGCCGACCGGTTCCGCGCGGGACTCGCCGAGCTGGGGCACGGGCCCGTGCCCGCGCCCGGCTCGCCCATCGTGTCCGTGCCGGGGCTGGGGCGGCTGCAGCCGGAGCTGGCCGAGGCGGGCATCCAGGTGTCGAACCGCGCGGGCCACCTGCGGGCGTCCTTCCACCTGTACAACACGGCCGCCGACGTGGACCGGCTGCTCGACGCGCTGTCCGGCTGAGCGCACGGCAGCGGGCCGGCGCCTCCTTGTCCCACACGAGGAGGCGCCGGCCCGCGGTCGGTGAGGCGGTGCGCACATCACCGCCGTGTGTTCCTGCTTCACCGGGGTGAAGTCCCGCGCCCCGGTGCTGTGTTCACCGGGGGCGACCCCCGGACCCCCGGCCGGGGGGTGGTTCACCGGACGGGAGTGAAGTCCCGCGCCCCGATGAACTCGGGGCGGCGGACCGGGGCGGCGAAGGGCTCGACCGCCGTGTTCTCGACGCTGTTGAACACGATGAACACGTTGCTGCGCGGGTACGGCGTGATGTTGTCGCCGGAGCCGTGCATGCAGTTGCAGTCGAACCACGTCGCCGAACCGGGCCTGCCGGTGAACAGCTTGATGCCGTACTCCGACGCCATCTTGGTCAGCGCCTCGTCGGACGGCGTCCCCGCGTCCTGCATCTGCAGGGACTTCTTGTAGTTGTCCTTCGGCGTGGCGCCGGCGCAGCCGAGGAACGTCTTGTGCGACCCTGGCATGATCATCAGACCGCCGTTGGTGTCGTAGTTCTCGGTGAGCGCGATCGAGACCGAGATGGTGCGCATGTTCGGCAGACCGTCCTCGGCGTGCCAGGTCTCGAAGTCCGAGTGCCAGTAGAAGCCGCTGGCGCCGAAGCCGGGCTTGACGTTGATCCGCGACTGGTGGACGTACACGTCCGAGCCGAGGATCTGCCGGGCCCGCCCGACGACCCGCTCGTCGCGCACCAGGTTCGCGAACACCTCGCTGATCTTGTGCACCTCGAAGACCGAGCGGATCTCCTTGGACTTCGGCTCGACGATCGAGCGCTCGTCCGCGCGGATCTCCGGGTCGTCGACCAGCCGCTCCAGCTCGCGGTGGTAGACCTCGACCTCGTCCGGGCCGATCAGCTGGTCGACGGCCAGGAAGCCGTCGCGGTCGAGCGCCTGGAGGTCAGCCGCGGAGACGGGACCGGGAGTGTCCGGGGAGCCCCAGACGACCGGGTCCTTGCGAGGGGTGACCACCTCGGTGGCACCGCGGGTCGGGTAGAGATCGGTGACGTGCGTGGTCGTGGTCACGGTGACTCACACCTCCTCGGTGAGCAGCGGATAGACGCCGTTCTCGTCGTGGTCCTCCCGTCCGGTCACGGGCGGGTTGAAGACACAGATGCAGTGGAAGTCCTCCTTGACCTTGAGCGTGTGCCGCTCGTGGCCGTCGAGGAGGTACATGGTGCCGGGAGTGATGTGGTAGGTCTTCCCGGTCTCACGGTCGGTCAGTTCGGCGTCGCCCTTGGTGCAGACGACCGCCTCGATGTGGTTCGCGTACCACATGTCCGTTTCCGTGCCCGCGTACAGAATCGTCTCGTGCAGGGAGAAGCCGACCTTCTCCTTGGCGAGGACGATGCGCTTGCTCTCCCACGTGCCGGACGCCGATTTCACGTGCCGGTCGGTGCCTTCGATCTCCTTGAACGAACGGACGATCACGGTGTTGCGATGCCTCCTCGGCTGGGGTGTGTGTCAGGCGGTCTCCCGGACGGCGCGGGCGAGGACGGTGAGGCCCTCGTCCAGCTCGTCCGGGGTGATGGTCAGGGCGGGGAGCAGCTTGACGACCTCGCCCTCCGGGCCGGACGTCTCGATCAGCAGCCCGAGCTCGAAGGCCCGCTTGGCGACCCGGCCCGCGCGCTCCTTGTCGTGGAACTCCAGGCCCCACACCAGGCCGCGGCCGCGGTACTCCTTGACGTCGGCGAGGTTCTCCTCGGTGATGGCGATCATCGCCTGCTCCACCTGCTCGCCGCGCCCCCGGGTCTGCTTCTCCATCGCGGAGCCGTCCGCCCAGTACGCCTCCAGGGCGGCGGTGGCCGTCACGAACGCGGGGTTGTTGCCGCGGAACGTGCCGTTGTGCTCGCCCGGCTCCCAGACGTCCAGCTCCGGCTTGAACAGGGTGAGCGCCATGGGCAGCCCGTAGCCGCTGATCGACTTGGAGACGGTGACGATGTCCGGCGTGATGCCCGCCTCCTCGAAGGAGAAGAACGCGCCGGTGCGGCCGCAGCCCATCTGGATGTCGTCGACGATGAGCAGCATGTCCTGGCGTTCGCACAGGTCGGCCAGCGCGCGCAGCCACTCGGGCCGCGCCACGTTGATGCCGCCCTCGCCCTGCACGGTCTCGACGATCACCGCGGCCGGCTTGTTGAGGCCCGAGCCCTGGTCCTCCAGGAGCCGCTCGAACCACAGGAAGTCCGGGACCTGGCCGTCGAAGTAGTTGTCGAACGGCATCGGCGTGCCGTGCACCAGTGGGACGCCCGCGCCGGCCCGCTTGAAGGCGTTGCCGGTCACGGCGAGCGAGCCCAGCGACATGCCGTGGAAGGCGTTGGTGAACGACACGATGGCCTCGCGGCCCTTCACCTTCCGCGCCAGTTTCAGCGCGGACTCCACGGCGTTGGTGCCTGTCGGGCCCGGGAACATGACCTTGTACGGCAGGTCGCGGGGGCGCAGGATCGCGTTCTGGAAGGTCTCCAGGAACGCGCGTTTGGCCGTCGTCGACATGTCGAGACCGTGGGTGACGCCGTCCCGCTCCAGGTAGTCGATGAGCGCGCGTTTCAGGACGGGGTTGTTGTGGCCGTAGTTGAGTGAGCCGGCTCCGGCGAAGAAGTCGAGGTACTCGTGGCCGTCCTCGTCGTACATGCGGCTGCCGTGCGCACGGTCGAAGACGGTGGGCCAGCCGCGGCAGTAGCTGCGCACCTCGGACTCGAGGGTCTCGAAGACGCTGAGGTCGGGCTGGGTGATGGTCACGACGAATCGCTCCTCGGTGGCGTGGGAAGTCAGAGGGAGTCGGAAGATCGGGGGGGCGGGCCGGCCCGTCAGAAGGCGAACGGCCCGATGCGGTACAGAACCTCGGGGTCGTGCGGTCCGTCGGGGAACTGTCCGGTGTCGAACAGCACCTCGCGCTCCAGCAGGGCGCCGTGACGCTCCGCGAACGCGGTGAACAGGCGCTCGGAGGCCGTGTTGCCGGGAGCGATGGTGGTCTCCACGGTGTCCACGCCGTGCTCCGCGGCGGTCCGGGCGGCCAGTCCGTCGAGCAGGGCGGCGGCCAGGCCGCGGCTGCGGTGCGACGCGTCGACGGCGACCTGCCAGACCAGCAGGGTGCGCGGGCTCTCCGGGCGGAGGTAGCCGGTGATGAAGCCCACCGGCTCTCCGCGCTCGTCGCGAGCGACGGCCGAGGTGGCGGCGAAGTCACGGCACCACAGCAGATAGCTGTACGACGAGTTCAGGTCGAGGACCTTCGAGTCCCTGGCTATCCGCCACAGCACGGCTCCGTCCGCCACGGTCGGGCGGTCGATTTGCAGGTCTGCTTGTGCGGCAGTCATGCGAATTGAACTTACCCAGGTAAATTCAAAATTGCATCGTCCTGCGGGGTTACGTACGAGCGCGAGATGTGTTATCGCGCGAGCGGACGGGTCCGCGCGAGAGGTCGGTGAAATGCACCGATATGTACGGAGTGAATCGGGGTGAATCGGGCGCGATGTGGAACCGGTCACATCTGTGTAACTCTCGTGACCGCGCTCGGAATCGTCCGGTAGCCGCTCCCTGGATCGGGGTGTTTAGGGTCCGGAGAAGCGGGCAGAAGAAGACGGGAAGCCACTCCGCAGAGTAATAGGGAAATAAGCCGGATAATGTCGCGGGAGTATCTGTGTGTGGGATTTCGATAATCCCACGGAATTCACGCGCCCGTCACTCCGTCGATGCGTTCCCGCAAGAGATCGGCGTGCCCGTTATGGCGCGCGTACTCCTCGATCATGTGGATCAGCACCCAGCGCAGGCCGACCTCCGTGCCGACCAGGGGGCCGGCGGCGATCCGCCCGGTGGAGTCCAGGGAGCGCCCGGCGCACAGCTCCCGCCCACGGGCGATCTCCCGCCGCCACACGGCGAGCGCCTCGTCCATCCCCTGCGCGGGCTCCAGCGCGGACCCGGTCCCGTCCTCGTACGCCGCCGGCACGTCCTGACCGGCGGCGATCCGCTGGAACCAGTTCCGCTCCACCTCCGCCATGTGCCGCACCAGCCCCAGCAGCGTCAGCCGCGACGGCTCGACCGCCGCGACCCGCACCTGCGCGTCGTCCAGGCCCGCGCACTTCAGCGCGAGCGTCGACCGGTGGTGGTCGAGCCAGCTTTCGAGCATGGCCCGCTCGTCCCCGGTGAACCGGGGGACGGGCCGCCCGTCGGGGAGACGCGGAGGCGTGGGCACGGACGAGGAGGCGTCAGCACACATGCGGGGAGCATGACACGGGGGCGGGCCGTGTCACCCGGTCCACCGGACGGTCCCGGCCACGGGCAGTCGCCCTGCCGTCCCTCGGGCCGCACGTCGGCCGCTCCGGCCTTCGCAGGCCACGCGTCAGTCGCTCCGGGCTTTCCTGGCCGCGCGTCGGCCGCCCCGCCCTTCCCGAGCCGGCGGGGCACTCTCCCCGCCGGCCACGGCTCCGCCTACCGCCAGGCCCGTTCCGCCGCCGTGAGGGCCGCGGGCAGGTCGACGGACAGCCCCGCGTCCGCCAGGGCCGTCGCCACGGCGGTGAGGCAGGCGCGGACCGTGTGCCGGGTCGCGTCGGGGCCGTAGTGGTTGACGCGGATCATCTCGCGCGACAGGGCGCCGCCGCCCGCCGCGAGGGGGAGGTCCGGATCGGCGGCCAGGGCGCGGGCGACCAGGTCCGAGGCGGTGACGCCGGAGGGCGCCCGCAGGGTCGTCGCGACGGGCGCCGCGTCCCCCGCGTCGTGGACGTACGGCGCGATCCCGCCGCCGAGCGCCAGCGCGCCCGCCCGGGCCGCGGCGGCCGCCGCGGCGTGCCGCGCCATCACCGTCTCCAGGCCCTCCGCCTCGATCCGCTCCACGCACGCCTCCAGCGCGAGCATCTCCAGCTGCGCCGGGGCGTGCAGCAGGGCCTTGCGGCCGCCGTCGATCCACCGCTCCTTCCAGTCGAGGAGGGAGAGGTAGGAGCGGCGCGGGGCGTTCGGGTTCGCCGCCATCCGGGCCCAGGCCCGCTCGCTCACCGAGACCGCCGAGACCCCGGCGGGCCCGCCCATCGCCTTCTGCGCCCCGATGACGCAGAGGTCCACGCCCCACGCGTCCGGCAGCACCGGCTCCGCGCCCACCGAGGCGACCGCGTCCAGGTAGAACAGCGCGCCGTGCTCCCGGACCACCTCGCCGATCGCGGCGACCGGGTTGGTGTTGCCGGTGGCCGCCTCGGCGTGCACCAGCGACACGAAGTCGATCTCCGGGTGCTCCGCGAAGGCTTCCCGCACCTGCTCGGCGGTCACCGCCGTGTGGAACGGCACCGTCAGGTCGACGACGGTGGCGCCGCAGTCCCGCAGCCAGTCGCCGAAGGTCTGCCCGTAGGGGCCGGTGATGACGTTCAGCGCGGTCGTCCCGGGCCCGGCCGCCGCACGGATCGCGCCCTCCAGCGGCAGCAGCGCCTCGCCCTGGGTGATCACCACGTCCTGCCCGGTGCCCAGCAGCCGTGCCACCCGGTCCTCGATCGAGGCGAAGCGCGCGGCGCTCAGCGGGGGCAGGTCGAGGAGGAGGTTCGTCACGGCTGTGCTCTCTTTGCTCATGCTTCACGGCAGCGCGGGTAGGTACGACGACGTCGAGGGTAAACCTTCGGCGGACGGTTCCGTTCCCCCCGACAGGAGGCCTCCGTGAAGACGCTTCTCGGCCGCAGGACCCGGGTCCTGGCCGCCACCACCGCGACGGCCGGGATGATCCTCCTCGCCGCCTGCACCTCCACCGACGACGGGGGCGGCGGCTCCACGACCGCGGCCGGCGGGGTCGAGCTCGTCAAGGCGGGGCAGCTCACCACCTGCACGCACCTGCCGTACCCGCCGTTCCAGTCGGAGATCGACGGCGAGGTGCAGGGCTTCGACGTGGCCCTGATCGACCTGGTCGCCGACGACCTCGGGGTGAAGCAGCAGATCCTCGACACGCCGTTCGAGAACTTCAAGACCGGCGCCTTCCTCAACTCGGGCGAGTGCGACCTGGCCGCGGCCGGGATGACCATCACCGAGGAGCGGAAGAAGAACGTCGACTTCTCCGACCCGTACTTCAACGCCACTCAGGCCCTCCTCGTCGACAAGGACAGCGGCGTCGGCTCCCTCGCCGACGTCAAGGCGGGGAACGTCAAGCTGGGCGCCCAGGCGCAGACCACCGGGGAGGACCACGTGAAGGGCGAGGGCTTCGACCCGGTGTCCTTCGAGTCCTCCGACGCCGTCCTCAACGGCCTGCGCACCGGCCAGGTCGAGGCCGTCGTCATCGACTACCCCGTCGTCCAGGGCTGGCTGAAGGACGAGGCCAACGCCGACGCCTTCACGGTCGCCGAGCAGATCGACACCGGCGAGCAGTACGGCTTCACCGTGAAGAAGGGCAACACCGCCCTGCGCGAGGCCGTGAACAAGGCCCTCGCGGACGCCAAGGCCGACGGCACCTACAAGAAGCTGTACGAGCGGTGGATCGGCCCGTACGACGAGTCCGCCGCCTCCCCGGCCGCGTCCTGACCCCATGGCCGACACGGAGAAGACGCCCGTCCCGCCCAGGCGGAAGGGCCTGACCCGGCGCCAGAAGCGCGGCATCTCGCGCGGCATCCAGTACGCCGTGTTCGTCGCGGCCGTGATCGCCTTCGGGGTCACGGCCGACTGGGGCCGGCTGCAGAACCAGTTCGCGCAGATCGACATCGCCGAGCGGATGTTCCCCGAGATCATCACGCTGGCGCTGAAGAACACCGTGCTCTACACGGTGACCGGCTTCGGCGTCGGGCTCGCGCTCGGCATGGTGATCGCCCTGATGCGGCTGTCGTCCGTCGGCCCCTACCGCTGGCTGGCCGGCGTCTACATCGAGATCTTCCGCGGCCTGCCCGCCCTGCTGATCTTCATCTTCATCGGCGTCGCCGTCCCGCTCGCCTTCCCCGGCACGGAGATCATCGGCGGGACGTACGGCAAGGTCGCCCTCGCGCTCGGCCTGGTCGCCGCCGCCTACATGGCGGAGACGATCCGGGCCGGCATCCAGGCCGTGCCCAAGGGGCAGATGGAGGCGGCCCGCTCGCTGGGCTTCTCGCCCGGCCGCGCCATGGTGTCGATCATCATCCCGCAGGCCTTCCGGATCATCCTGCCGCCGCTCACCAACGAGCTGGTCCTGCTGTTCAAGGACTCCTCGCTGGTGCTGTTCCTCGGCGTCACCCTGGAGGAGCGCGAACTGTCCAAGTACGGCCGCGACCTGGCCAGCCAGACCGCCAACTCCACGCCCATCCTGGTGGCCGGCCTGTGCTACCTGCTGATCACCATCCCGCTCGGCTTCGTCGTGCGCCGCATGGAGGCCAAGGCCCAGGAGGCCGTCCGGTGAGCCGCCCCGAGATCCGCGTCAGCGGCCTGCACAAGTCGTTCGGCGACAACCACGTGCTGCGCGGCATCGACCTGGAGATCGGCCAGGGCGACGTCGTCTGCGTCATCGGTCCGTCCGGGTCCGGCAAGTCCACCCTGCTGCGCTGCGTGAACCTCCTGGAGGAGCCCAGCGAGGGCCAGGTGTTCGTCGGCGGCATCGAGCTGACCGACCCGGACGTCGACATCGACGCCGTACGCCGCCGCATCGGCATGGTGTTCCAGCAGTTCAACCTGTTCCCGCACCTGACCGTGACGGAGAACCTCACGCTGCCGCAGCGCCGGGTGCTCGGGCGCGGCAAGGCACAGGCCGCGAAGGTCGCCGCCGAGAACCTGCGGCGCGTGGGCCTCGCGGAGAAGGCGGACGCCTACCCGTCCTCCCTCTCCGGCGGCCAGCAGCAGCGCGTCGCCATCGCCCGCGCCCTCGCCATGGGCCCCGAGGTGATGCTGTTCGACGAGCCGACCTCCGCGCTCGACCCCGAACTGGTCGGCGACGTCCTCGCGGTGATGCGGATGCTCGCCGACGAGGGCATGACGATGATGGTCGTCACCCACGAGATGACCTTCGCCCGCGAGGTCGCCGACCGGGTGGTCTTCATGGACGGCGGCGTGATCGTCGAGGACGGCAGCCCCGAGCGGGTCATCGGCGCGCCGCGGCACGAGCGCACCCGCCACTTCCTCTCCCGGCTGCTCGACCCCGCCATGGCGGAGGTCGAGGAGGAGACCCCGGACCAGGCGGGGAGGTCCGGCTGACGCACAACTAGGGTGCGCTCCATGAGCGAACGCGCGGTGCTGCACGTGAAGGGACGGATCCTCGTCGGCCCGGACGAGGTCCGCGACGAACTCTGGGTGGTCGACGGGCGCATCTCCTACGACCGTCCCGCCGGGGCCCGTGACATCCGGACCGTCGACGGCTGGGTGCTGCCCGGACTGGTCGACGCCCACTGCCACGTGGGCCTCGACCGGCACGGCGCCGTCCCCGAGGACGTCGCGGAGAAGCAGGCCCTCACCGACCGGGACGCCGGCGCGCTGCTGCTGCGCGACGCCGGCTCGCCGTCCGACACCCGCTGGACCGACGAGCGCGAGGACCTCCCGAAGATCATCCGGGCGGGCCGGCACATCGCCCGCACCCGCCGCTACATCCGGAACTACGCCTGGGAGGTCGAGCCCGACGACCTCGCGGCGTACGTCGCCCAGGAGGCCCGGCGCGGCGACGGGTGGGTCAAACTGGTCGGCGACTGGATCGACCGCGACCTGGGCGACCTGTCGGCCTGCTGGCCGCGGGGCGCCGTCGAGGCGGCGATCGCCGAGGCGCACCGGCTCGGCGCCCGCGTCACCGCCCACTGCTTCGCCGAGGACTCCCTGCGCGACCTGGTCGAGGCCGGCATCGACTGCGTCGAGCACGCCACCGGTCTGACCGACGAGACGATCCCGCTGTTCGCCGAGCGGGGCGTGGCGATCGTCCCCACCCTGGTCAACATCGCCACGTTCCCCGCGCTCGCCGACGGCGGCGAGGCCAAGTTCCCGCGCTGGTCCGCCCACATGCGCCGGCTGCACGAGCGCCGCTACGACACCGTGCGCTCGGCGTACGACGCCGGCATCCCCGTCTTCGTCGGCACCGACGCCGGCGGCGCCCTCCCGCACGGGCTCGCCGCCGAGGAGGTGGCGGAGCTCGCCAGGGCGGGCCTCCCGCCCGTCGAGGCCCTCGCGGCCGGCACCTGGAAGGCCAGGGCGTGGCTCGGCCGTCCCGGTCTCGAGGAGGGCGCCCCGGCCGACCTGGTGGTCTACGACGCCGACCCGCGCGCGGACCTCCGGGTGCTCACCGATCCGCGCCGGGTGGTGCTGAACGGGCGCGTCGTCGCGTAGGACGCGCCCGCCGGTGGGGCCCCGGAGGGTGACGGCGGGGAACAGCCGTACCCCGTAAATCGAAAACGCTCTCCGGTCTTCCTCGAAGGGGTGAAGAGCCGCCGGATCGCTGACGGGGCGGCGAGGGCGCGGACATTCTTTCCGGGTCCCAGCAATGTCCCATGGGGGTCCCACCACCTTGTACACCATCAACGTCCGTACGCCTGCCCGCCGTTGGTCCGCAGCCGCCGTGGCCTGCGCGCTCGCCGCGGGACCCGTCGTCCTCGCCGGTGCGGGGCCGTCGTACGCCACCGAGGGCCACGGCAGCGCGAGCGCCGCCGTCCTGCGCACCGGCCTCGACGTGTCCCTGCTCAACAAGTCGGTGCGGGTCCCGCTCACCGTCTCCCTCAACGAGGTGCGGGCGCCGCAGAGCGCGCGGAAGACGTCCCTCACCGCCACCCTCGACGGCGTGAACGGCGGCAGGCCGTTCAGCGTGCTGCGCGCCGAGGCGGCCGACGCGACCGCGACCGTCGAGGGGGACAGGGCCGAGGCGTCCGCCACCCTCGCCGACGCCCGCCTGCACGTCCCCGGGCTGCCGCTGCTGTCGCTCGTCGAACTCGAGGCGGTCGGCTCCAAGGCGGTCTGCGAGGCGGGCAGGACCCCGCACGCCTCCGTCACCCTGCCCGCCGCCGTCACCGTCCTCGGCAAGCGGGTCTCCCTGAGCTCCGGCGGCCCGGCGCACGTGGAGGCGCCGGGCGTGGGTTCGGTCCGGCTCGACCTGTCCAGGACGGAGACGACCTCGTCCACGGCCACCGCCGTCGCCCTGAGGCTGGAGGTGTCGGTCGACCCGGGGGAGCTGAACGTGGCCGAGGTGGAGGGGCACCTCACGCTGGCCGAGTCCCGGTGCGAGACGCCGGCGTCGTCCGAGGAGGAGGCCCCGGAGGCCGCCGCCCCCGAGGCTCCCGGGAAGACCGACGGCGCCCCCGCGAAGGAGGAGGCCGCCGTCGGACCCCAGGGCGCCCCCGCGGAGACCAGCCTCGCCGAAACGGGCG
The DNA here is from genome assembly GCF_002899455.1 of Streptomyces sp. DH-12. Classification (GTDB taxonomy): domain Bacteria; phylum Actinomycetota; class Actinomycetes; order Streptomycetales; family Streptomycetaceae; genus Streptomyces. The sequence goes on from NZ_PPFB01000001.1 coordinate 5,842,877, forward strand.
GCGACCCGGCGACCCCGTACGTGACGGCCGGCGCGGTCGCGCTGCTCGCGGCGGGCGGCGGAGCGGTGTTCCTGTCCCGGAGGGGCCGCCGCACCTGACCCGGAGCCGCCGGTCACGGAGGGGACGCCCCCGTGACCGGCGCCCCGCTCCGTCCGGAACGCACCGGCCCCTCCGGGACCGTCACCGTCCCGGAGGGGCCGCTCCGGGTCCGCGAAGGCGGCGGTCAGCCGGCCAGCGCCCGGTCCAGCGCGCGCAGGAAGCCCTCCGTCGTCTCCCGGTCCCGTACCGCCAGGCGCAGCCAGTCCTCGTCCAGGCCCGGGAACGTGTCGCCGCGGCGGGCCGCGTAGCCGAGGGCGCGCAAGCGCTCCCGCACCCCCGCCGCGTCCGGCACGCGGAGCAGGACGAAGGGGCCCTCGGCCGGTTCCACCACCCGCAGGCCGCGGGACGCGAACTCCCGCAGACCGGCGACCAGACACGACCGGTCCTCGGCGATGCGCAGGGCCGCCCCGGCCGCCTCCTCGAGGGCGGCCGGGGCCACGCACGCCTCCGCCGCCGCCAGCGCCGGCGTCGACACCGGCCACAGCGGCTGCGCCCGCTCCAGCTCCGTGACGATCTCCGGGGCCGCGAGGACGTACCCGATGCGCAGGCCCGCCAGCCCCCACGTCTTGGTGAGGCTGCGGAGGACGACGAGACCCGGCACGTCCGTCCGCCCGGCCAGGGCCTCCCGCTCACCCGGCACCGCGTCCATGAACGCCTCGTCCACCACGAGCGTGCGCCCCGGCCGGGCCAGCCGGGCCAGCGCCTTCGCCGGGTGCAGCACGGACGTCGGGTTGGTCGGGTTGCCGACCACCACCAGATCCGCGTCCTCCGGGACCGCCGCCGGGTCGAGGCGGAAGCCGTCGGCCTCCCGCAGCAGCACCCGGTCCACCGTGTGCCCGGCGTCCCGAAGCGCCGCCTCCGGCTCGGTGAACTGCGGGTGCACCACCACCGGCCGCGACACCTTCAGCGCCCGCGCCAGCAGCACGAACGCCTCCGCCGCGCCCGCCGTCAGCAGCACCCGCTCCACGGGCAGCCCGTGCCGCGCCGCCACCGCGGCCCGCGCGGCCCGCCCGTCCGGGTAGGCGGCGAGCCCGGAAAGCGACGCCGCTATGCGGTCCCGCAGCCACGCCGGGGGCGTGTCCGCGCGGACGTTGACCGCGAGGTCGACGAGTGTGCCGCCGCCGTCGCGGACCTCGGCGTCACCGTGATGGCGCAGGTCGTGACCGCGGGCCGGCTCAGTGGGCATGGGTGTGCGCGTGGGAATGACCATGCCCGTGATGATGGTGCCCGTCGTCGTCGGGGTGGAAATGCGGCTGCTGCGGCAGCCCCACCTTGTCCTCGAAGCCGGGCAGCGCGATCCGGTACACGCACGTGTCGCAGTTCATCCGCAGATCGCCCTTGACGGCCTCCTCGTACCGCTCCAGGACCAGGTCCAGCAGCTCCGGCTCGGGGCCGATGACGTCCGCCGACCGCACCTCGGTGTCCGGACGCGCCGCCGCCCACTCCTCGGTCTGCGTCCGCACCCGGTCCGGCAGGATCCCGGTGAACAGGAAGTACGGCAGCACGACGATCCGCCGCGCCCCCAGCCGGGCGCAGCGCTCGAGCCCGCTCGGCACGTCCGGCGCGGCCAGCGACACGAACGCGGTCTCCACGCCCGCCCAGCCGCGCCCCTCCCACAGCAGCCGGGCCGCCTTGAACACCTCGGCGTTGGCATCCGGGTCCGTCGACCCGCGCCCCACCAGCAGCACGGTCACCTCGGCGGGGTCCCAGGACGGGTCCACCGCCTCCGCGAGCCGCCGCTCCAGCACCCGCAGCAGCGCCGGGTGCGGGCCCAGCGGACGGCCGTACGTGTACGAGAGGCCGGGGTGGCGTTCCTTCTCGCGGGCCAGCGCGGCCGGGATGTCGCCCTTGGCGTGTCCGGCGGACACCAGCATCAGCGGCACGGCCGCGAACCGCCGCACCCCCCGCTCCACCAGTCCGGCGACGGCCTCGCCGAGCGGCGGCGGGGACAGTTCGATGAAGCCGCCCGCGACGGGCAGGTCGGGCCGGCGGCGGCCCAGCTCCCGCACGAAGGCGCGGAACGCCTCCGCTCCGGCGTCGTCCCGGGTGCCGTGTCCGGCGATGAGCAGGGCGGGCGGGGTGGTCACAGGGTCTCCTCGGTCGGAAGGGGGTGGTACAGCAGGGCGTTGAGCGCGGCGGCGGCGACCGCCGACCCGCCCTTCTCGGACACGTTGCTCACGGCGGGCAGCCCGCTCTCCCGCAGCGCCGCCTTGGACTCGACGGCGCCGACGAACCCGACGGGCAGGCCGACGACGAGCGCGGGGGAGGCGTCCAGGGTCAGCAGCTCCTCCAGCGCGGTGGGGGCGCAGCCGATCACCCACAGGGCGCCGGGACCGACCTCCTCGTAGGCGAGCCGCACGGCGTGCGCGGACCGGGTGAGCCCCGGCCCGGACCGCGCGTCGCGCAGCCGGCACACGGTCTCGCGGCGGGTGATCCCGGCCGCGACCATCTCCACGTCCGCGACGACCGGCGCGCCCGCGTGCAGCGCGGCGTGCGCGCGCACCAGGTCGTCCTCGTCCATGACGAGGTCGCGGGCGTACTCCAGGTCGGCGGAGGAGTGCACGACCCGCTCCACGACCGCGCGGGTCAGCGGCGGGAAGCGCGTGGTGTCGAGGCGGGCGCGCAGCCGCCGGAAGGACTCCTGCTCGATGGGGTGGATCACGCGGTTCACCGGGTCTCCTCCTGCCAGCGGTAGCCGCGCGGGGTGACCATGCGCCCCGCGATCTGCCGGGTCGCCGTGTTGCCCACGGTCACGACCGTCATCATGTCGACCGTCGCCGGGTCCAGCGCGGCCAGTGTGGTCAGCCGCACGGACTCGTCCGCGCGGGACGCGTTGCGCACCACCCCGACGGGGGTGGCGGGCGCGCGGTGCCCGGCGAGGACGGCGAGCGCCTTCGGCAGCTGCCAGTCGCGGCCCCGGCTGCGCGGGTTGTAGAACGTCACCACCAGGTCCGCCTCGGCCGCCGCCCGCACCCGCCGCTCGATGACCTCCCACGGCGTGTGCAGGTCGGACAGGCTGATCGACACATGGTCGTGGCCCAGCGGAGCGCCGAGCAGCGCGCTCGCCGCGAGCGCCGCCGTCACCCCGGGCACGCCGACCACGTCGATGTCGTCGGACGCCTCCGCGAGCGCCGGGGACGCCATCGCGTACACCCCCGCGTCGCCGCTGCCGATCAGCGCGACCGCCTGCCCGCGCCGGGCCTCCGCGACGGCCGTGCGCGCCCGCTCCTCCTCCGCGCCGAGCCCCGACTGCAGCACGCGCGTGCCGGGCCGCAGCAGGTCGCGGATCTGGTCGACGTACTGGTCCAGGCCCACCAGCACGGAGGCGCGCCGCAGTTCGTCGCGCGCCCGCGGGGTGAGCAGGTCCCGCGCGCCGGGCCCGAGCCCGACCACCGCGAGCCGCCCCCGCCCCGGACGCCGTACGACGGCGCAGGTCGCCATGGCCGGGGACCCCGCCGACTTCCGCTTGGGCACGAGGAGTTCACCCCCGCCCACGAGCGCGGCGGCCTCCGCGACCGACGGGGTGCCGACGGCGTCCAGCGGCGCGTCGGACGGGTTCGGCACCTCGACCCGCGCCAGCTCCCCGGCGGGGTGCGTCACCAGCGGCACCCCCAGCCTCCGGGCGGCCTCCACGAGCCCCGGCTCCCCGGCCTTGGCGTCCACGGTGGCCAGCTCGGCCACGGACGCGGCCGACAGCCCCGCCTCCCGCAGGGCGTCCCCGACGAGCCCGAGCACCTCCTCGACGGGGGCGCCCTTCGACGCGCCCACCCCGACGACGAGGCTCGGCGGCCGCAACACGGCCTCCCCGTCGGCGGGTTCGACCAGCCGGTCCGTCACCCGGACCGTGTACGCGCCCTCGTCGGCGACCGGGAGCGGCGGCAGCGGCCAGGCCACCTCCGCGCGCAGCGCCACCGCCTCCCCGTCCAGCAGCGCCCGCGACACGGCGGCGACATCGCCCTCCACCGGCAGGCCCAGCGTGTCGAGTCCGGGCAGGCCCACCGCGTCCGTCGCGGTCGTCACCACCGGCTCCGCGCCCAGCACCTCGCCGACCTGGCGGGCCAGGTCGTTCGCCCCGCCGCCGTGCCCGCCGAGCAGCGACACCGCGAACCGGCCCGCCTCGTCCACGCACACCACGCCCGGATCGTTCGCCTTGCCGTCCAGCAGCGGCGCCACCAGCCGCACCACGGCCCCGGTGGCGAGGAAACACACCAGCCGGTCGCACTCGGCGAACGCGGCCCGTACCGCGTCCGCCACCGGACCGTCGTACACGCGCGTGCGGCCGGGCCAGGCGGCGGCCAGCCGGTCGCGCGCCGCCGCTCCCGCCGCCGTGGCGGAGATGAGGCCGATCACTCGCAGACTCCTTCACTGTGCGCCGGGGGCCGGACGCCCCACAGCAGGAAAACCGGATTGGCGGCCGCCAGCCGGGTCACGTCCCCCGGGAGCGGCGCGAGCCGCGACGACTGCAGCAGCACGCCGTCGCAGACCAGACCGGCGCCGGTCAGCGCCGCACGGGCGGCCGGCACCCGGTCGAGCGCGGCCAGCGCCACGACGACCGCCCGCCGCGCCCGGCGCGCGCACGCGGTGACGACCGCCGGCAGTTCCCGGCCCCCGCCGCCGACGAACACGGCGTCCGGATCGTCGTCCAGCCCGCCCAGCGCCCCGGGCGCCTCCCCGTGCACCACCCGCACGTCGACGCCGTGCGCGGCGGCGTTGGCGCGCACCCGCTCCACGCCGTCCGCGTCGCGTTCCACGGCGACGGCCGCCGCACCGAGCCGCGCGCACTCCACGGCCACCGACCCCGACCCCGCGCCGACGTCCCACACCAGGTCGCCGGGGCGCGGTCCCAGCCGCGCCAGCGCCAGCGCCCGCACCTCGAACTTGGTGATCATCGAGTCCCGGTGCGCGAACTCCGCCTCGGGCAGCGCCCATCCGGCCGGACGCTCCGCGAGCCCCGCGACCGTACGGGCAGGTCCCAGCGCCCGCTCCTCGTCCAGGCACAGCACCACGCTCACCGCGGAACCCCAGTCCCGGCCGGCCGCCTCCTCGGGCGTCACCCGCTCCACCGACTCCCCGGCCGACCCCAGCCCGGACGCGACGACCAGCACCCGTCGCTCCCCGCGCAGCGCCGCCCCCAGCTCGGCGGGTCCCGCGCCGGGCCCGGTCAGCACGGCGGCCTTCGGGTGCGCCCGGCACACGTTGACCGCCGTACGCGGGTCCCGGCCGTGCGCGCTGACCACCACGGCGTCGTCCCACGGCAGCCCGGCCCGCGCGAAGGCGGCCGCGACGGAGGACACCCCGGGCCGCACGTCGAGCCGCTCCGGCCCGAACCGCTCGGCCAGCGCCCGCACGATCCCGAAGAACCCCGGATCACCCGAGGCCAGCACCGCCACGGGCCGCTCCTCGGCCACGTACGCGGCGACGGTGTCGAGGGCGGGCGCCAGCGGCCCCAGCACCACCCGCTCGGCCCCCTCCGGCAGCTCCACGGCGTCCAGGTGCCGCCGCCCGCCGACCACGAGCGCGGCCTCCTCGGGCACCCGGACGCCGGCCGGCCCGCCCGTACCCGTGCCGACCACGGTGATCATGTGCTCGCCCCCCGCTCCCGCAGCTCCCTGCGGGCCCGCGGGTCGGCCTTGCGGAAGCCGTGGAAGTGCCCCGGGTGGTACAGGTGCGAGCGGGTGCCGTGCGCGTCGAGGGCGGGACCGACCAGGAACAGCGTGTGCTTCCACAGCTTGTGCTCCTTGACCGTCTCCTCCAGCGTGCCGATCGTGCACCGCACGACCAGCTCCTCCGGCCAGGTCGCCTGGTACGCCACCACGACCGGCGTGGACGTCGGATAGCCGCCCTCCAGCAGCTCCCGCACCAGCTGCCCGCTGCGCGCCGCCGACAGGAACACCGCCATCGTGGTGCCGTGCCGCGCGAACTCCCGGACCTCCTCACCCGGCGGCATCGGCGTCTTGCCGCCGCCCAGCCGGGTGAGGATCACCGACTGCGCCACCTCCGGGACCGTCAGCTCCCGCCCCGCGAGCGCCGCCACCGCCGAGAACGACGACACGCCCGGCACGATCTCCGTCGGGATGCCCAGCTCCGCGCACCGGTCGAGCTGCTCCTGGGTGCCGCCCCACAGCGCGGGGTCACCCGAGTGGATCCGCGCGACCCTTCGCCCTTCGTCACGGGCCCGCGCGTAGACGGCCACCACGTCCTCCAGCGACATCGTCGCCGAGTCCAGGACCTCGGCGTCCTGGCGCGCGTGCTCCAGGACCTCCGCCTGGACCAGGCTGGCGGCCCAGATCACCACGTCCGCCTCGGCGATGGCCCGCGCGCCGCGGAACGTCAGCAGATCGGCGGCGCCGGGACCGGCCCCGACGAAGGTCACCTTGCCGGTGGGGGCGTCGGTCATGGAAACAGGTCCTTCCCTGCGTGCGGTCGGAAGTAGGGGTGCGGCGAGCGGCTGTCACGCGTGCGCGAGCGGCCGCCGATCGGATACGAAGGGCACATGGCGGTCCTCGTCGCGCTGGGCGCGTTCCTGATGACGCTGGCCGGCGGCTGGTCGGCACACCGTGTGACCGACCGCCGCCACCTGGTGCTGGGCCTGGCCGGCGGACTGATGCTCGGCGTGGTCGGCCTGGAACTCCTCCCGGAGTCCCTGGAGGCCGCCGGCACCGAGGTGTACGGGGTACCGGCGGCGCTGCTCCTCTTCGTCGCCGGCTTCCTGCTGGCCCATCTGGTGGAACGGCTCCTCGCCCACCTCCCCCGGCATCTCGACTCCGCTCGAGCCGGGGGGACCCCCATGGCCGCGCACGGGGCGGCCGAGAACCACGGCCGCACCCCCGAGGTGGGCCTCACCGCGGCGGCGGCGATGGTCGGGCACAGCGCGATGGACGGCGTGGCGATCGGCGCCGCCTTCCAGGTCGGCGGCGGCATGGGCGCCGCCGTCGCGGTCGCCGTGATCGCCCACGACTTCGCGGACGGCTTCAACACGTACACACTCACCCACGCCTACGGCAACGCCCGCCGCCGCGCCCTCGCGATGCTGGGGGCGGACGCCGTGGCGCCGGTCGCGGGCGCCGCCTCCACCCTCTTCTTCACGATCCCGGAGCCGCTGCTCGGCGGCTACCTCGGCCTGTTCGGCGGCGCGCTGCTCTACCTCGCGGCGGCCGAGATCCTGCCCGAGGCGCACCACGCCCACCCGGCCCGCTCCACGCTGGTGTGCACGGTCGCCGGGGTGCTGTTCATCTGGCTGGTCGTGGGCGCCGCCCACTGACCGCCCGCCGGTCCGCCTCACAGCTTCCCGCCCCGCCCGCCCCCACGCCGGGGCGGCGCGATGAGCGTCGACAGATACGGCAACGGCGTCCCGTCCAACTCCGCCGCGGACCGTACGGACTCCTCCGGCAGCCCGAGCGCGGACCCCCACACCGCGTCGTCGAGCCGCCCGGTCTCCCGCAGCGCGTCGGCGACCTCACCGGCCTGCCGCCCGAACTTGTACGCGACGACCGTGCCGGGCCCGGCCAGAGCCTCCTTCAGCACGGACGCCCCGGCGGTCACCGGCACCAGGGTGAGCGGCTCGGTCCCCTCCGTCAGCACGGCTCCCGACCGCGCCGCGAGATCCTGCATGGCGGTGATCCCCGGCACGGTCTCCACGACCACCCCCGGCACCAGCCCGGCGACGGTCTGCGCGAGATAAGTGAAGGTCGAATAGACGTTGGGATCGCCGATGGTCGCGAACGCCACGCGCCCCCGCTCCCGCAACAGTCCGGCGACCCGCTCGCCGGCCGCGTCCCAGGCGGCCTCGCGGCGTGCCCGGTCGGTCCGCTCGTTCAGCGCGAACACCACCCGGACGACCTTCTCGGCGGGTACGTAGTGCAGCACGGTCGCCTCGGCCCGCCCCCGCTCACCCGTGTCCATCACGGGGACGACGACGACCTCGGCGGCCCGCAGCGCGTTGACCCCCTTGACGGTCACCAGCTCCGGGTCGCCGGGCCCGACGCCCACCCCGATCAGCCTGCTGCTCATGACGTCCGGCACCTCTCCACGAACCGAAGGGCGACACCGGGCGCCGACGCCCAGTGGGTGTGCAGATAACTGGCGTGCACGCTCTTCCCGACGAACCCTTCGACCCGCCGCTCAGGCGTGCGCAGCCCCCACGCGGGGGAGCCCCCGGCCCCCGGCTCGACGACCGTCCGGTGGAACTCGTGCCCCCGCATCCGCGTCCCGGCCGCGGCCAGCACGCTGTCGGAGACGGCCACGGCGTCCCGGTACCCGAGCGTCAACCGCTCCGACATCCGCGCGGAGGCGTCGAGCACGCCGCACATGGGCATCCCGTCCAGCTCCCGGCAGAGGTACAACAGCCCGGCACACTCGGCGGCGACGGGGGCGCCACCCGCGGCGAGCCCGGCAATCCGCTCGCGCAGGGCTTCGTTGGCGGACAGCTCGGAGGCGTACACCTCGGGGAAACCCCCACCGATGACGACCCCGGCGGTCCCGTCGGGCAACTCCTCGTCCCGCAGAGGATCAAAGGTGACGACCTCCGCCCCGGCGGCGGTCAACAACTCGGCGTGCTCGGCATAGGAAAAGGTGAACGCGGCCCCGCCGGCGAGGGCGATGACCGGGTCCCTCGGCTTCTCGGACGACGTGGCCGCCGCTCCCGGTCCGTCCGGCGTTCGAGGACGAGGTCCGCCAGGGCCGACGAGGGGGTCCGGGGGCGAAGCCCCCGGGGCCGGGACGGGAAGGGGCGGCGGGGGCGAAGAAAAGAGGGCGTCACCCGCGTCCCAAGCCGCACCCGCCAGTGACCCCGCACTGTACGCGAGGGCGACAAGCCCTTCGAGATCACACCCGTCGGCAACCAACGCCCCCATCGCCTGGACGGCGCCGACAGCCGAGTCGCCCCGCTCAGCCACAGGCACGAGCCCCAGATGCCGAGACGGGGTCTCCACCCCCGCGCCCCGCCGCAACACCCCCATCACAGGAACCCCGACGGCCTCCAACGCCTCCCGCAGCAACGCCTCATGCCGCTCCGACCCCACCTTGTTGAGGATCACGCCCCCGACCCGCACCTCCGGATCGAAGCTCACGAACCCCTGCACCAGGGCCGCCACCGACCGCGCCTGCGCCGACGCGTCGACGACCAGCACCACCGGCGCCCGCAACACCTTCGCGACCTGCGCGGTGGACGCCAGTTCCCCCTCACCGGCCGCCCCGTCGAACAGCCCCATCACGCCCTCGACGACGGCGATGTCACACCCCCGCGCCCCGTGCGCGAACAACGGGGCCACCAGCTCGGTGCCGCACAGGTACGCGTCGAGGTTCCGCCCCACCCGCCCCGTGGCGAGCGCGTGGTACCCGGGATCGATGTAGTCGGGCCCCACCTTGTGCGGCGACACGGTCATCCCGCGCGCCGACAACGCGGCCATCAGCCCCGTGGCGACGGTGGTCTTCCCGCTCCCCGAGGACGGCGCGGCGATGACCAGCCGGGGGACGGTGAGGACGGAGGCGACGGACCCCGTCACCACTCGATCCCCCTCTGCCCCTTCTGCCCGACGTCCATCGGGTGCTTCACCTTGGACATGTCGGTCACCAGATCGGCGCAGTCCACCAGTTCCGCCGGCGCGTTGCGCCCCGTGATCACCACGTGCTGCGTCCCCGGCCGCTCCCGCAGCACGGACACCACCTCGGCCGTGTCCACCCACCCCCAGTGCATCGGGTAGGCGAACTCGTCCAGCACGTACAGCCGGTACGTCTCGGCGGCCAGGTCCCGCTTGACCTGCTCCCAGCCCTCGCGGGCCTTCTCCTCGTTGCTGACGTTGTCCCCCTGCAGCTCGCGCTGCACCCAGGACCAGCCCTCGCCCATCTTGTGCCAGGCGACGGACCCGCCCTCACCGGAGTCCCCGAGCACCCGCAGCGCCCGCTCCTCGCCGACCTTCCACTTCGCCGACTTGACGAACTGGAACACCCCGATCGGCCACCCCTGGTTCCAGGCGCGCAACGCCAGCCCGAACGCGGCGGTCGACTTGCCCTTGCCCACGCCCGTGTGGACGACGACCAGCGGCCGGTTCCTCCGCTGCCGCGTCGTCAGACCGTCGTCGGGCACGACACTCGGCTGCCCCTTCGGCATTACGCGGCCCTCCCCTGCACGTCCTTCACCAGTCCGGCGATGCTGTCCGCCCGCAGCTCGTCCAGCGTCACCGCGGTCCCGCCCAGCTCACCGGCGAGCCGCCCGGCCAGCCCCAGTCGCACCGGCCCCGACTCGCAGTCCACGACCACCGAGGCGATGCCCTCCGCCGCGAACAGCCGCGCCGCACGCGACGCCAGCGCCACCGGCTCCGGCCCGCCGGTCGCCCGCCCGTCGGTCACCACCACGACCAGGGCCCGCCGCGCGGGGTCCCGCAGCCGCTCCACCCGCAACACGTCGTGCGCCCTGAGCAGCCCGGCCGCCAGCGGGGTGCGTCCGCCGGTCGGCAGCGACTCCAGCCGGGCCGCCGCCGCGTCCACCGACGAGGTCGGAGGCAGCGCGACGTCGGCCGACGCCCCCCGGAAGGTCACCAGGCCCACCTTGTCCCGCCGCTGGTAGGCGTCGAGCAGCAGCGACAGCACGGCGCCCTTCACGGCGCCCATCCGCTGCCGCGCGGCCATGGACCCGGAGGCGTCCACGACGAACAGCACGAGATTGCCCTCGCGGCCCTCCCGGGTCGCCTGCCGCAGATCGTCGCGGCGCACGACGAGACCGCGCCCGGAGCGTCCCCGGGCCCGCTGGTGCGGCGCGGCGGCCCGCACGGTCGCCGCGAGGTGCAGCGCGGTCAGCGTCCCCTCGGGCCGGCGCGCACCCGTCGTGCGCCCGTGCTCGGTACGGGCCCGCGACCGCCGCCCGGCGGCCCCCGCCCCGACCCCGGGAACGCTCAGCGCCTTCGTGCGGAAGGGCTCGGAGGCCCGCACGGGCGACTGCTCCCCGGCCCCGCCGGGCGCGGGCTCGCCCTCACCGCCCTCGGGCCGGGACGCCGCGTCCCCGCCCTGCGGCCCGCTGTCCGGAGCCGGCTCCCCGCCGCCCCCGCCGGGCCCGCCCTCAGGACCGTCGTCATCGGGGCCGGGGCCGGGGTCGTCGTCACCCCCGAACTCCTCCAGCGTCTCGTCCAGCTTGTCCTCGTCCAGCCCCGGCGCGTCGAACGGGTTGCGCCGCCGCCGATGGGGGAGAGCCAGCAGCGCCGCCTGCCGCACGTCCTCGGCGAGCACCTCCGTCCGCCCGGCCCAGGCGGCCAGCGCGGTCGCCGTGCGCGCCATCACGATGTCGGCCCGCATGCCGTCCACCTCGAAGGCCGCGCAGGTCGCCGCGATCTGCCGCAGCGCGGCATCCCCCAGCCGCACCGACGGCAGCACCTCCCGCGCCGCGACGATCCGCTGCCGTACGGCGGCCTCCTCGTCGGCCCACCGCGCGGCGAAGGCGGCCGGATCGTCCTCGTACGCCAGCCGCCGCCGGACCACCTCGACCCGCTGGTCCGGCTCCCGGGACGCGGCGACCTCGACGGTCAGCCCGAACCGGTCCAGCAACTGCGGCCGCAGCTCGCCCTCCTCCGGGTTCATCGTCCCGACGAGCAGGAACCGCGCCGCGTGCCGAACGGAGACGCCCTCGCGCTCCACGTACGAGGCGCCCATCGCCGCCGCGTCCAGCAGCAGGTCGACCAGGTGGTCATGCAGGAGATTGACCTCGTCGACGTACAGGATGCCCCGGTGGGCGGCGGCGAGCAGCCCCGGCTCGAACGCCTTCACGCCCTCCGAGAGCGCCCGCTCGATGTCCAGCGCACCGACCAGCCGGTCCTCGGAGGCGCCGACGGGCAGCTCCACCATCCGCGCGGGACGCGCGGTGCCGCCGCCCCCGCCCTCGTGCGGCCCGTCCGGGCACCCCGGGTCGGGCGACGCGGGGTCGCAGGAGAACCGGCATCCCGGCACCACGGCGACCTCCGGCAGCAGCGAGGTCAAGGCCCGTACCGCCGTCGACTTGGCGGTGCCCTTCTCGCCGCGCACCAGCACACCGCCGACCGACGGCGACACCGCGTTCAGCAGCAGCGCGAGCCGCAGGTCGTCCTGGCCGACGACGGCCGTGAAAGGAAAGGGGGTGGTCACTGGTCGTCGCCCTCCGAGTCGCCTTCGAGGTCGCCCTCGAGTTCCAGGTAGGTGGCGCGCAGCCGCTCCAGCGTGCCGGCGTCCGGCTCCGCCCACAGCCCGCGGTCCGCCGCCTCAAGGAGCCGTTCCGCGATGCCGCGCAGCGCCCAGGGGTTGGACTTCTTCATGAAGTCCCGGTTCTCCGGCGAGAACACGTACTCCGCGCTGAGCTTCTCGTACATCCAGTCGTCCACGACCCCGGCCGTGGCGTCGTACCCGAACAGGTAGTCCACGGTGGCCGCCATCTCGAAGGCGCCCTTGTAGCCGTGCCGGCGCATCGCGGCCATCCAGCGCGGGTTGACCACCCGCGCCCGGAACACCCGGTGCGTCTCCTCGCCCAGCGTGCGCGTCTTCACCTGGTCCGGGGTCGCCGAGTCGCCGACGTACGCCTCGGGGCTCGCGCCCGTCAGGTGCCGGACCATGGCGACCATGCCGCCGTGGTACTGGAAGTAGTCGTCCGCGTCGACGAGATCGTGCTCGCGCGTGTCGACGTTCTTCGCCGCGACCGCGATCCGCCGGAACGCCGTCTCCATGTCCCCGCGCGCCGCCCGCCCGTCGAGCCCGCGCCCGTAGGCGTAGCCGCCCCACACCGCGTACACCTCGGCGAGGTCGGCGTCGGAGCGCCAGTTCCGGGCGTCGATCAGCGGCAGCAGTCCCGCCCCGTACGCCCCCGGCTTGGAGCCGAAGATGCGCGCGGTGGCCCGACGCCGGTCACCGTGCTCGGCCGTGTCCTCCTCGACGTGCGCCCGCACGTAGTTGGAGTCGGCCGGCTCGTCCAGCTCGGCCACCGCCCGTACCGCGTCGTCGATCAGCCCCACCACGTGCGGGAACGCGTCCCGGAAGAAGCCGGAGATGCGGACCGTGACGTCGATACGGGGCCGGCCCAGCTCCTCCAGGGGCACGATCTCGAAGCCGGTCACGCGCCGCGACGCGTCGTCCCACACCGGACGGCAGCCCAGCAGCGCCAGGATCTCGGCGATGTCGTCGCCCTGCGTGCGCATCGCGGACGTGCCCCACACCGTCAGGCCGACGGACTGCGGGTACGCGCCCGTGTCCTCCAGGTACCGCCGGACCAGCGAGTCCGCGAGCGACTGCCCGACCTCCCAACTCAGCCGCGAGGGGATCGCCTTCGGATCGACGGAGTAGAAGTTCCGGCCCGTCGGCAGCACGTTGACCAGGCCGCGCGTCGGCGAGCCCGACGGGCCCGCCGGTACGTATCCGCCGTCCAGCGCGCGCAGGATGTGACCGATCTCGTCCGTCGTCCGTTCCAGCCGGGGCACGACCTCCTCGCACGCGAACCGCAACACGGCCACCGCATCCGGGAGTTCGGCGCCCAGCACGTCCCGCACCAGACCGGACACCGCGTCGGCCGCCCAGGCCCGCTCCTCCATGCCCTCCGCGAGCCGCCGGCACAGCTGTTCCAGCAGGTCGATCGCGTCGGAGGCCGTACGGGACGGACCCTCGACCAGGTCGGTCAGCTCCGCCGGCGCCTTCACCGGCGCGCCGGGCTCGGCCAGCAGCTCCTTCTCCACCAGCCCGAAGTGCTCGGCCAGGCAGGCCCGCAGCCCCGGCAGGGCGTTCGCGCGCCCGCCCCACACCTGCGAGGCGCGCAGCACCGCCAGCACCAGGTTCACCCGCGGTTCGCCGACCGGGCCGCCGCCGAGGACGTGCAGGCCGTCGCGGATCTGCACGTCCTTGATCTCGCACAGGTAGCCGTCGATGTGCATGACGAACTCGTCGAACGCGTCGTCGTCCGGCTGGTCGTCCACGTGCAGGTCGTGGTGCAGCTCGGCGGCCTTCACCAGCGTCCAGATCTGCGCCCGCACGGCCGGCGCCTTGGCCGGGTCCAGATCGCTGACCAGCGCGTACTCGTCGAGCAGCTGCTCCAGCTTCGCCAGGTCGCCGTACGTGTCGGCGCGGGCCATCGGCGGCACCAGGTGGTCGACGACCGTGGCGTGCCCGCGCCGCTTGGCCTGGGTGCCCTCGCCGGGGTCGTTGACGATGAACGGGTAGACCAGCGGCAGGTCGCCCAGCACCGCGTCCGGCGCGCACCCGGCGCTCAGCCCGAGGCCCTTGCCGGGCAGCCACTCCATCGTGCCGTGCTTGCCCATGTGGACGATCGCGTCGGCGCCGAAGCCGTTCTCCAGCCAGCGGTAGGCGGCCAGGTAGTGGTGGGACGGCGGCATGTCCGGGTCGTGGTAGATCGCGATCGGGTTCTCCCCGAAGCCGCGCGGCGGCTGGATCATCACCACGACGTTCCCGAACCGCAGGGACGCCAGCACGATGTCGTCCCCGTCGACGTACAGCGAGCCCGGCGGCTCGCCCCACGCCTCGGTCATCGCCTCCCGCAGCTCCGGGTCGAGCGTCTCGAACCACGCCCGGTAGTCGGCCAGCGGCACCCGCGCGGGCGCGGCGGCCAGCTGGTCCTCCGTCAGCCACTCGACGTCGTGCCCGCCCGCCTCGATCAGCCGGTGGATCAACTCGTCGCCCTCGGCCGGGTGCCCCTCGACCGCGTACCCGGCGTCCCGCAGCGCGTCCAGCACGCGCACCGCCGACGCGGGCGTGTCCAGTCCCACCGCGTTGCCGACGCGCGAGTGCTTCGTCGGGTACGCGGTGAAGACCAGCGCCACCTTCTTCCGCGCGTTCGGCTTGTGCCGGAGGGCCGCGTGCCGCACGGCGATCCCGGCGACCCGCGCCGCCCGCTCGGGGTCGGCGACGTACACCGGCACCTCGTCCGGGCCCTGCTCCTTGAAGGAGAACGGGACCGTGATCAGCCGGCCGTCGAACTCGGGGATGGCGACCTGCATGGCCGCGTCCATGGGGGAGAGGGCGGCGTCGGACTCCTCCCAGGCCGCCCGCGAGGACGTCAGACACAGCCCCTGCAGCACCGGGACGTTCAGATCGGCGAGCGCGCCGACGTCCCAGGCCTCCTCCTCGCCGCCCGCCGACGCCTGCGAGGCGTGGCTGCCGCCGGCCGCGAGCACGGTGGCGACCAGCGCGTCCGCCCGCCCCAGCAGCTCGTACAGCTCCGCGTCGGCGCCGCGCAGCGAACCGCAGTACACGGGCAGCGCGTTGGCGCCGCGCGCCTCGATCGCGTCGCACAGGGTGTCCACGAACGCGGTGTTGCCGCTGAGTTCGTGGGCGCGGTAGAAGAGCACGCCGACCGTCGGACGGCCCGGCACGACGGGACGCTCGCCGTGCACCCCGAACTCCGGCATCCTGCGCGGCTGCTCGAAGCCCTCGCCGGTCAGCAGCACCGTGTCCGACAGGAAGCGCGCCAGTTCGGCCAGATTCTCCGGGCCGCCCTCCACGAGGTACCGCAGCGCCTCGGCCACCACGCCCGCCGGGACGCTCGACTCGGCCATCAGCTCCGCGTCCGGCACGGTCTCCCCGCCGAGCAGCACCGTGGGGATCCCGGACGCCCGGAGCGCGGCCAGCCCGTCCTCCCAGGCGCGCTTGCCGCCCAGCAGCCGCACCACGGCGAGGTCGGCGCCGTCGAGCAGCGCGGGCAGCTCCTCCGCGACGTCCACGCGGGTGGGGTTGCCGATGCGGTAGCCGGCGCCGGAGGCCCGGGCCGCCAGCAGGTCCGTGTCGGCGGTCGACAACAACAACACAGTGCTCATGCGGGCGCTCCTGGTGGGATGAAGGGCAGTCCTCGTGGCGCGCCGGACTCGATGAGCCGCCACAGCGCGTCCGTGTCCGCGTGCTGTTCGATCAGGTCGCCGAGCCGGTCGAGCTGCTCCTCGCGCAGCGCGGCGAAGGAGGTGTCGGGGGCCGGCACGAAACGGCGTCCCGCGCGGTCGGCCACCGCGCGCAGGAACGCCCGCCGGAACCCGTCCGACTCCAGCGCGCCGTGCCAGTGCGTGCCCCACGTGCCGCCCACCCGGCAGCCGTCCAGGAAGGCTTCGCCGCCCCGTACGTCGGCGACCCCGTGATGGATCTCGTACCCCTCGACGCGCTCGCCGAGGGCCTCGCCGACCGGGCGGGCCAGGGTCTTCTCGCGGGCGAACCGCACCCGTACGGGCAGCACGCCGAGCCCGTCCACGCGGCCGGCGCGGCTCTCCACGTCGTCCTCGATGCGCTCGCCGAGGAGCTGGAAGCCGCCGCAGACGCCCAGCAGCGGCCGGCCCTCGGCGGCCCGCCGCACCAGGGCGTCCGCCAGCCCGCGCTCGCGCAGCCAGCGCAGCGCCCGCACGGTCCCGCGGGTGCCCGGCACGACCACGAGGTCCGCGTCGGCGAGTTCGTCCGGCCGGTCCACGAACCGCACCACGACGCCCGGTTCGGCGGCGAGCGCGTCCACGTCGGTGAAGTTGGACATCAGCGGCACCGCGCACACCGCGACCCGCAGCACCTCCTCGCCGACCGGCGCGGTCACCGCGGACTCCCGCACCGCGCCCCTGAGCGACACCCTGAGGCCGTCCTCCTCGTCGATGCCGAGCCCGTGCCGGAACGGCAGCACGCCATAGGTGCGCCGCCCGGTCAGGCCGTGCAGCATCCGAAGGCCCGGCTCCAGCAGCGAGACGTCCCCGCGGAACTTGTTCACCAGGAACCCGGCGACCAGCTCCTGGTCCTCGGGGGAGAGCAGGGCGACCGTGCCGAAGAAGGAGGCGAAGACGCCGCCCCGGTCGATGTCCCCGACGACGAGGACCGGCAGACCGGCGTTGCGGGCGAGGCCCATGTTGACGATGTCGGTGCGGCGCAGGTTGATCTCCGCGGGGCTTCCGGCGCCCTCGCAGATCACCGCGTCGTACTCGCTCCGCAGCCGGTCCAGGCAGTCCAGGACCGTGCCGAGGAGGCTCTCCTGACGGCCGCCGTGGTAACCGCGTGCGCTCATCTCGCCGACCGGGCGGCCCATCAGCACCACCTGGCTGGACCGCTCGCCGCCCGGCTTCAGCAGCACCGGGTTCATCAGCGCCGTCGGCTCCACCCGGCACGCCTGGGCCTGCATGGCCTGGGCCCGCCCGATCTCGGCGCCCTCGCGCGTGACGAACGAGTTCAGCGACATGTTCTGCGCCTTGAACGGCGCGACCTTCACGCCCCGGCGCACCAGCCACCGGCAGATCCCGGCGGTGACCACGCTCTTGCCGGCGTCCGAGGTCGTCCCGGCGACCAGCAGTCCGCCACCGCTCACGTCGCACGTCCCTTCAGTACGCGCCGCGCGGCCGCCCCGGCCGCGAGCGCGAGCCAGCCGACCCGCCGCGACAGGCGTACCGCCCGCTCGATGTCGGCCACGGCGACGGGGCGCCCGCCGCTGTTGAGGACGGGCCGGTGCTCGACCCGGCCGCCGTAGGACAGGGTTCCGCCGAGCCGTACGCCGAGCGCGCCCGCGAAGGACGCCTCCACGGGACCGGCGTTGGGGCTGGGGTGCCGCGCCGCGTCCGCACGCCAGGCCCGTACCGCCCCGCGCGGGTCCGGCCCGCTCAGTGCGGCGAGCACGGCCGTCAGGCGCGCCCCCGGCCAGCCGGCGACGTCGTCGAGGCGGGCGGAGGCCCAGCCGTAGCGGCGGTGACGGGGCGACTTGTGCCCCACCATCGCGTCCAGGGTGTTGACGGCCCGGAAGCCCACCAGGCCCGGGACCCCGGCGACCGCGCCCCACACCAGGGCGCCCACCACGGCGTCGGAGGTGTTCTCGGCCACGGACTCCACCACGGCGCGGGCGATCCCGTCGGCGTCCAGCGCCTGCGGGTCCCGGCCGCACAGGTGCGGCAGCCGCTCCCGGGCGGCCTCGACGTCACCGGACTCCAGGGCCCGCCCGACGGCACGCGCCTCCCGGGCCAGCGAGGTGCCGCCGACGACGGCCCAGGTGGCGACGCCGGTCAGGGCGACGGAAGCGGTGGGGGAACGGCGTACGGCGCGGGCGGCCAGGCCGCCGAGCGCGACGGCGCCGCCGACGCACACGGCGGTGTGCACGGCCCCGCGGCCCCGGTCGTCCTGCCACAGCACCCGCTCCACGGCAGCCGCGGCCCGCCCGAAAGCGGCGACCGGGTGTCCACGGCGGGGATCGCCGAACAGCAGGTCGCCGAGGAGGCCGGCGGCGGCGCCGTACGCGAACACGCGATCGGCACCCATGGGGTCAGCCGGTGACGGAACCGGAGGGAACGGCCCCGGAGGCGGGTGGGGTGTCGCTGATCGACCTCGACAGGCAGCCGCGCATGGCGATATGTCCTCACTCAGGGTGTCCACGCCCTGGTTCGACGAGACCGGCGGTGAGAGTTCCTGGCTCCCGGGGTGGTCACCCCGGTGACAGTGGCGGGACCGCGCCGGATTCGCACCGGCTTCCTCTCCTGCCGCCGTGTTGGCGGAGGCAGTCCACCATGCTCCCGGAAGGGCCGTCAACTTGCCGTTGACCTGCGGGGCTGAAGTGTGCCGAGGCCCACAGAGGGACTCACGTGGGTGAACGGCGTGACCGGCGTGACCGGCCCGCGGGGGCGCGGACACGGCGGCGGGCGGGACGGGAGCGGCCGCTCCCGTCCCGCCCGCCCACGCGTGCGGCCTGCCGTCAGGCCATGATCAGGTGGATGCCGTAGCCCACCGCCGCCGCGCACGCGGCGAAGCAGGCGTAGGCGCCGGTGACCGCGAGAGCCGTGGACCGGCCCTCCGCGGCGGCCCGCTCGCGGCGGGACATGCCGGAGATGCCGAGGGTGAACAGGGCCACCAGGGCCACGGTGACCACGAGGCTGACGCCGAAGACGGAACCGAGGGCCGCCCAGTCGATCTTCATGGTGCTCTTCTTCCTTCGTGCCGGGTCGTGGTCAGACGGACGTCTTGGCCGGCGGGCCCGCCGGGTCGCCGGCCGTCGGCGCCGGGATGGAGGCCGTGAGGTCCTCGGCCACGGTGCCGGCCGGGGGCGGGGTCACGGCGGCCATCGCCTGGGTCACCACGCCGGACGGCTCCTCACCGGTGCCGTCGTGGTCGTTGACGTTGGTGTGGTCGACGATCTCGCGCCGGGAGATCTTCCAGATGGCCGCGCTGGAGGCGACCAGGAAGACGGCCACCACGGCGGTGCCCCAGTCGCCGAAGCCGCAGACCCACTCGGCGAGCGCCGCGACCAGGGCGGCGGCCGGCAGGGTCAGGCCCCAGGCGACGAACATCCGGGTGGCCGTGGACCAGCGGACCACGCCGCCCTTGCGGCCCAGGCCGGCGCCCATGACGGCGCCGGAGACGGAGTGCGTCGTGGACAGGGAGAAGCCGAGGTGCGAGGAGGCCAGGATGACCGTCGCGGCGCTGGTCTGGGCGGCGAAGCCCTGCTGCGGCTGGAGGTCGGTCAGGCCCTTGCCCATGGTGCGGATGATCCGCCAGCCGCCGAGGTAGGTGCCGAGGGCGATGGCGATGCCCGCCGAGAGGATGACCCACATGGGCGGGTCGGAGTCGGGGGCGAGGGTGCCGCCGGCCACCAGGGCGAGGGTGATGATGCCCATCGTCTTCTGGGCGTCGTTGGTGCCGTGGGCCAGGGAGACCAGGCCGGCGGAGGCGATCTGGCCGGCGCGGTAGCCCTTCGCGGAGGCCTTGTCGTCGGCGTTGCGGCCCATGCGGTAGGTGAGCCGGGTCGCGAGCATCGCGGCGACGCCGGCCACCAGCGGGGCGGCGATCGCGGGGATCAGGACCTTGGTGACCAGCACGTCGCCGTGCACCGCGCCGAAGCCGGCGGAGGCGACCGTGGCGCCGATCAGACCGCCCATGAGGGCGTGGGAGGAGCTGGACGGCAGACCCACCAGCCAGGTGAGGAGATTCCAGAGGATCGCGCCGACCAGTGCGGCGAAGATGACCTCGGGACGGATGCCGGCCTCGTCGACGAGGCCCTTGGAGATCGTGTTGGCGACCTCCACCGAGAGAAAAGCACCCACAAGGTTGAGGACGGCGGACATGGCCACTGCCGCCTTGGGCCTCATCGCACCGGTCGAAATGGTCGTTGCCATCGCGTTCGCGGTGTCGTGGAAACCGTTCGTGAAATCGAACGCGAGTGCGGTTACCACCACAATCGCGAGGATCAGCGAGAAGCTTTCCATTTACCCAGGCAATCGTTCGAGGTCATTGGCTGGTCGAATGTAGGTAACCAGGGTGAACGGAAGATGAACTGGAATGGGCATCGTGGTGACCGTAAGAGGGGGTGGGTACTCCGCCGTACAGCCCAGGCCGCCTGGGTCCCCGGGCTCCTGGCAGGATCCCCCTCATGGCCGAAGAGCACCGGACCGGACAGAAAGCGGAAGGCGCTGTGCGTGACGCCCCGGACACGCGCGGCAAGGGCTCCGGGAGCGGGGCCGAGGAGGTGGCGCACGCCTGGGCGGAGCTCGTCGGGACCGCCCGCCGGACCGTGGCCGACGGGCTCGTCGTCGGCACCTCGGGCAACGTCTCGGTACGGGTCGGCGACACCGTCCTCGTCACGCCCTCGGGGATCCCGTACGACCGGCTCACCCCGGCCGACGTCACCGGGGTGGACCTCACGGGCCGGCAGGTGCTCGGCACGCTGGTCCCCACCAGCGAGCTGCCCCTGCATCTGGCCGTCCACCGCGCGACCGACGCGCGCGCCGTCGTGCACACCCACGCCGTGCACGCGACCGCCGTCTCCACCCTCGTCGACGAACTGCCGGCGATCCACTACATGACCGCCGCCCTCGGCGGCCCCGTCCGCGTGGCCCGCTACGCCACCTACGGCACCCCGGAACTGGCCGAGAACACCCTGCGTGCCCTCGACGGCCGCACCGGCTGCCTGATGCGGAACCACGGCACCCTGACCCACGGCGCCACCCTCGACCAGGCGTACGACCGCACCGCCCAGCTCGAGTGGATGTGCCGGGTGTGGCTCACCGCCTCCTCCGTGCCGGGCATGACCCCCAGCCTGCTCGGTCCCGAACAGCTCGCGGAGGCGGGCGAGCGGCTGAGGGGGTACGGGCAGTCCCCGGCCGGCGGACGGGCGGCCCCCGAGCCGCCCGGGCGCGAGACCGGCAAGTCGGCATGACGCCGGGAAGCCCCCGGACGCCGCACGCGTGCGGGGGCTTCGGGGGCGGACGTCCGCCGGCCGGGGACGCGTGCGGCCGGCGGCCGCCGAGCCCGGCCTGCGGGTGTGGCGCCCGGCCCACGGGGAACGTGTCCGGAAGCCGGATGACGCGCCCGGCGGAACCGAGGACGCGGCCGGAGGCCGGCCCGTGTCCGGGCGGGCTCCCGGGCGACGCGCCCACTGGCCGGGTCCGCGTCCTGACCCGACACTGGGAGGCGTGCGCACTGTGACAGCGACGGCCGCAGCCGTTACCGCCGTGATAGGGGCCGGCGCCGCCGCGGTGGCCGCCGGCCGGTTCGCCAGCGATGCCGCCCTGAGGATCCCCTCGGGCCGGCCCCTGCCCACCGAGCCCGTGCTCACCGTCCACGCCACCGCCGCCGGCCAGGTCACCCTCACCCGCGACCTCGCCGCCCTGCGGCCCGGCCGTCACGGCCTCGTCGGCGACGGCTTCCACGCGGTGGTGGGACCCGTGCTGCCCGGCGCCCCGAACTCCGCCGACAGCGTCGTGCGCCGCCTCGAACGCGTCACCTACGGCACGCCGGAGCCCGGCGACCGGGTCCGCTTCACCCCCAACGTGCACGTCGGCGACCCGGGCACCGCGCTCGACGTCGACCACACCGTCCTCGACGTGCCGGGCGAACTCGGGCCGCTGCCCGTGTGGTTCGTGCCCGGCGTCCGGGACACCTGGGTGATCGCCGTGCACGGCCTCGGCACCACCCGGGAACACGTTCTCAACGTCCTCCCGGCCCTGCGCCGCAACCAGTTCCCGGTGCTCGTCCCCGCTTACCGGGGCGACCCGGACGCGCCCCGCTCCCCGGACGGGCTCAGCCACCTCGGCGAGACCGAGTGGCGCGATCTCGACGCCGTGCTGCGGCACGCGGTGGACTCCGGCGCCCGCAAGGTGGTGCTCTACGGCTTCTCCACCGGCGCGACCATGGCGCTGCGCGCCGCCGCCCGCTCGGAGCTGCGCGAGCGCGTCGCCGGGCTGTTGCTGGACTCCCCGGTGCTCGACTGGGAGTCCACCCTGCGCGCCCTCGCCTGCGCCCGCCGCACCCCCGGCGTGCTGCTGCCGCTCGCCGTCCGCGCCGCCCAGGGCCGCACCGGCCTGTACGGCGACCACCGGCCCGGCGCGGTCCGCCTGGACGGCATCGACGTTCCGACGCAGATCTTCCACGGCCCCGACGACACGGTGGCCCCCTGGCGGTTCTCCCGCCGCCTCGCCGCCGCCCACCCCGGCACGGTCACCCTGCAGACCGTCAGGGGCGCCCCGCACGCCGCGATGTGGAACGCCGACCCGGAAGCGTACGAGGAGTCGCTGCGGAGGTTCCTGGTGCCGCTGATGTGAGCCGGCGCGTCGGCCACCCGCGCGGGCCCCCGCGGGGGGTGCCGCGGCAGGCGGCGCGAGAGGTTCCGTTTAGCGTCGCGCCAGTGGCCTGATCAGGCCCCTACGGCACCGTCCGAGCCCGGAGGACAACGGCCGCCGAGGCGCCCCCCGGCATTCCGTTTGGGATTTCTGACCGTCAACCGGAAGACTGCACCCGTGACGTCCCGTATCCCGCGCGACTCCAGGCTTCGACTCGTCCGCCCGCGCCCCCTGGCCGCCGCCCCCGCCGCGATCGAGCAGCGGCGTGTGCGCCGCCCCGCGCCACGCCCCCCGGAGGGCACGCCCGCACCGGCCGAGCTGGCCGGAATGGCACGCTCCGTCCTGGCCGCCGCCGCCCGTGTGGCCCGCTGGGCCGACCGTGCCCTCGGCCCCGGCGGGGACAGTGCCACCGCCGACGGCAAGGCCACCCTGTCCGACGCGACCGCCCGCCGGGCCGCCGAAGCCCTCGGCCTGACCGCCGATCAGGTCCGTGCCGACTGGGACACCGCCCGGCTGGCCGGCCTCATCGAGGTGCACGGTGACAGCGCCCGCCCCGGCTGGCGGCTGCGCGCCTGGGACCGCGACGACGGTGCCGTGCTGCGCGGCTGGGTCGCCCTCTGCGACGCCTGGTCGCTCGCCTGCCCCGAACCCGAGACCTACGAGCCGGCCGCCGTCGCCGAGGTCGTGACGGCGATGCCGCAGGTGCTGTCCTTTCTCCAGCTGTCCGCCGGGCCGGTGCCCGTGCCCCAGCTGCTCGACCTGCTGGAGCAGCGGGTCACCGAACTGCGCACCGAGCGCTGCGAGGTGGACTACGGGGCGGGGTCCGGCACGCCCGCCGTCGCCCCCGAGCCCCGCCCCGCGCCCGCCGGGCCGCCCGCCGCGGACGCCCCGCTGGAACCGCTCCTCGACTGGGCGCTGCGCGCCCTCGCCTCCGTCGGCGCGCTGACCTACGGCGACGGACAGGCCACCCTCACCCCGCTCGGCAGCTGGGCGGTGTGGGTCAAGCTGGAGCAGATCTGCGTCGCCGCGCAGAGCCCTGCGGGCAACATCGAGCAGGGCGCCGAGGACATGCTGCGCGGGTGCGCGCGGCTCCGTCCGGCCGCGGCCCGCGCCGAGTACCGCGCCTGGCTCGCCGCCCGGCCGGTCGGCAGCGCCGTCACCGAGCTGATCGCCGCCGCCCGCGGCGAGGACGCCCTGCTGCGCGGCCTCGCCTTCGAGGCGCTGCGGGTGGTCGGCGCCCCCGCCGAGCCCGAGGTGCGCGCCGCCCTGGACGAGCCCGCGCTGCGGCCGTACGCCCTGCTGTGGCTGGCCGAGCACGACGGGATGGACCCCGAGGACGCGCACGAGGCCCTCACCCGCGAGGAGGCGACCTGGCTGTGGGTGGACACGGCCGCCGCGGTCGCCGACCACGGAGAGGCGCCGCTGCTGGTCCGCCACCTGGAGACCGCGGTCCAGCCGACGGTGCCGGCCCTCCTCGACGAGGTCCGCGCGGTCGGCCACCCCCGTACCGTCCAGGTCCTGGTCGCCCTGGCAGCCGCCCACCCGGACCCCGCCTTCGCCAAGGCGGTCCGAAGAGCGGCCTTCCAGGTCCACAAGGGAGGCTGACGGCGCCTGCGCGGAGCGGGCCCTCGGGGGCGCGAGGCGGCGCCCCGGCCCCTTGCGCGGGGTTTCACGGCCGTCCGACTCGGCCCGCGCGGGGCGCGTTCCTGGGGGCCGCACAGCCCGGCGTCCCGGCCCCCGCACCGGGTTTCACGGCTTGACTGATCCCGTCCGCGCGGCGGTGCGCCGCAGAGGCCCGCGAGCCGCAGCGGCGGGACCACAGGGGCCGTGGGCACGGCGCCCGGGCCCTCGCGCGGGCGCCTCATCGGCGGGAGCCGGGCATGCGGGCGGCGAGCCCGAGCCCGGGCGCATGACGCCCCCGGCCGTCGTGGGCAGTCGTGCTTCCCCCGTGCCTGAACGGCCTGGGGGGACCCCGGCGGCACGGGTGGGCGCAACGGGCACTCGCACGACGCGGCACCCTCGTGGCGCGGCGCCCGCGCAACGGCGCCGGCCCCCGTACCGCGCCGGTACCGGCGCGCGGGCGGCGGCGGACGGGGCCGGGACGACGGGGCCGCCCCGTCGGATCAGGCGCCCGCGTCCGGCGCGTACGTCCCGAAGCCCCAGACGTTGCCCTCCAGATCGCGGGCCATGTAGTCCCGCGACCCGTGGTCCTGGTCGGTCGGCGGCATGAGGATCTCCACGCCCTGCTCCACCGCCCGCCGGTGATGCGCGTCCACGTCGTCCACGACGACGTACACCCCTGCCGGCCCCGCGTCCTTCATCGCCGTGTCGAACACGCCCCCACGCCCCTTGGAGCCCAGCATCACCACCCCGCCGCCCTGGGCCAGTTCCGCATGCATGACCGTGCCGTCCTCGCCCTCGTACACCGACACCTCCGTGAAGCCGAGGGCCTCCGTGAGCTGCCGGACCGCCGCCTTCGCGTCCCCGTACAACAACGTCGGGACGACGCTCGGACGCGAGCCGCCCGCGCCTGCCATGGTGATCACTTCCTCGTGTCCGGAGTGCACCGGGATGTCTCGTCACGGCCCAGTGTGGCACCGGCCACCGACAGCCGCCGGGAGGAAACCGCACGGGAAAAAGCGGTTGCACCGCCCCGTTAGAATGGCTCGCATGGCCATTCTCCTCGCGCATTAGACGGCGGGAACGTCCTCAGCCGCCCACCGCCACCCTTCCCCACCCTCGGCTCCGCCCGAGCGGGGGACCCCCGACTGCCCTGGAGTCTGTCCGTGATCTCCGCCTCCGGCATCGAGCTGCGCGCCGGTGCCCGCGTCCTCATCGAGAGCGCCACCTTCCGCGTCGCCAAGGGCGACCGCATCGGCCTGGTCGGCCGCAACGGCGCGGGGAAGACCACCCTCACCAAGGTCCTCGCCGGCCAGGGCCTGCCCGCCGCCGGCACGGTCACCCGCTCCGGCGACGTCGGCTACCTGCCCCAGGACCCCCGCACCGGCGACCTCGACGTCCTCGCCCGCGACCGCATCCTCTCCGCCCGCGGCCTCGACGTGCTGATCCGCAAGATGCGGGAGAACGAGCAGCGCATCGCCAACGGCCAGGGCGCCACGCGCGAGAAGGCGCTGAAGCAGTACGAGCGCCAGGAGACCGAGTTCCTCACCAAGGGCGGGTACGCCGCCGAGGCCGAGGCCGCCACCATCGCCGCCGCGCTGAACCTCCCCGACCGGGTGCTCGGCCAGCCGCTGCACACCCTCTCCGGCGGTCAGCGCCGCCGCGTGGAGCTCGCCCGCATCCTGTTCTCCGACGCGGACACCCTGCTCCTCGACGAGCCGACCAACCACCTCGACGCCGACTCGATCGTCTGGCTGCGCGACTACCTCAAGACCTACCGCGGCGGCTTCATCGTCATCTCCCACGACGTGGACCTGGTCGAGACGGTCGTCAACAAGGTGTTCTACCTGGACGCCAACCGCGCCACGATCGACATCTACAACATGGGCTGGAAGCTCTACCAGCAGCAGCGCGAGGCCGACGAGAAGCGCCGCCGCCGCGAGCGGCAGAACGCCGAGAAGAAGGCCGCCGCGCTCAACGCCCAGGCGGACAAGATGCGCGCCAAGGCCACGAAGACGGTCGCCGCGCAGAACATGGCCCGCCGCGCGGAGAGGCTGCTGGCCGGTCTGGAGGAGGTGCGCCAGTCCGACAAGGTCGCCAAGCTGCGCTTCCCCGAGCCCGCGCCCTGCGGCAAGACCCCGCTGATGGCCGAGGGCCTGTCGAAGTCGTACGGCTCGCTGGAGATCTTCACCGACGTCGACCTGGCCATCGACAAAGGCTCCCGGGTCGTCATCCTCGGGCTGAACGGCGCCGGCAAGACCACCCTGCTGCGGCTCCTCGCGGGCGTCGAGCAGCCCGACACGGGCGCCGTCGTCCCCGGTCACGGCCTCAAGCTCGGCTACTACGCGCAGGAGCACGAGACCCTCGACCCGGACCGCACGGTCCTGGAGAACATGCGCTCCGCCGCGCCCGACATGGACCTCGTGGAGGTCCGCAAGGTGCTCGGCTCGTTCCTGTTCTCCGGCGACGACGTCGACAAGCCGGCCGGGGTCCTCTCCGGCGGTGAGAAGACCCGTCTCGCCCTGGCGACCCTCGTCGTCTCCTCGGCGAACGTCCTGCTGCTCGACGAGCCCACCAACAACCTCGACCCGGCCAGCCGCGAGGAGATCCTCGGCGCGCTGCGCACCTACAAGGGCGCGGTCGTCCTCGTCACCCACGACGAAGGCGCCGTCGAGGC
This sequence comes from Streptomyces sp. DH-12, assembly GCF_002899455.1. Taxonomy (GTDB): domain Bacteria; phylum Actinomycetota; class Actinomycetes; order Streptomycetales; family Streptomycetaceae; genus Streptomyces. The sequence continues at coordinate 5,869,778 of NZ_PPFB01000001.1, forward strand.
GCTCCAGCCGGAGCGGATCATCCTGCTGCCGGACGGCGTCGAGGACCTGTGGGGCTCCGACTACGCGGATCTGGTCGCGCTCGCCTGACCGCGGCCCGACGGCACGGTCCCCGATCGCGGTCACCCGCGTGTGATCGAATACGTGATCCACTGAGTATGGATCATTCGGTCCATCGGTGATCCATCAATCGTGTGAGATCTCCTCATCCTGAGGTGTGTCCTACACGGATTTCGCGGCCGGACCCTCCAAGAACCGGGGTCCGGCCGTCGCGCCTTTCTGACCTGCGATTTCCCGCAGGAACCCGTTCGGCGGTCGCGCGCACACCGCCTGGAATCCCTCATTCCGGATGTGGGGACACGCTCCCGTCGTCACGAGGTTGTCTCATCGACCTTGCCGAATGGGTGGCCATCGGGCCCGGGAGGGGTGATCATGAGGAGACCAGAGCGCACTTCCCATGAGGAGGCACGGGTGGCCGAGACTCTGAAGAAGGGCAGCCGGGTGACCGGCGCCGCGCGCGACAAGCTCGCGGCAGACCTGAAGAAGAAGTACGACGCCGGTGCGAGCATCCGGGCGTTGGCCGAGGAGACCGGCCGCTCGTACGGATTCGTGCACCGCATGCTGAGCGAGTCGGGCGTCACACTCCGAGGGCGTGGCGGGGCGACACGGGGCAAGAAGTCTCCGACGCCCTGACCCGGCGGCCCCGCGGACCCGATGGTGGCCACCCGGCCGGCCGTGCGACCGGCCGGGTGGTTACTGTGCAGTCACTTAGACGACCGCACCCATCGGAGGCGCCCCATGGCTTCGTCCCCCCAGGACCTCGGTCCGGTACTCGACAAGGACGGCGTACGGCTCACCGTCGACGACGCGATCGCCACGGTGACGCTGACCAACCCGGCCAAGCGCAACGCACAGAGCCCCGCTCTGTGGCGCGCGCTGACCGAGGCCGGTCAGCTGCTGCCCGGTTCCGTCCGGGTCGTGGTGCTGCGCGGGGAGGGCAAGTCGTTCTCCGCCGGGCTCGACCGGCAGATGTTCACACCCGAGGGAATCCCGGGCGAGCCGTCGTTCGTCGACCTCGCGCGCAGTGACGACGCCGCGCTGGACGCCGCCATCGCCGGCTACCAGGACGCGTTCACCTGGTGGCGGCGCAATGACATCGTGTCCATCGCCGCCGTGCAGGGACACGCCATCGGGGCCGGGTTCCAGCTGGCCCTCGCCTGTGACCTGCGCGTCGTCGCGGACGACGTGCAGTTCGCCATGCGCGAGACCAGCCTCGGCCTGGTGCCCGACCTGACCGGCACGCACCCCCTCGTCGGCCTCGTCGGCTACGCCCGCGCGCTGGAGATCTGCGCGACGGGCCGCTTCGTCACGGCCGAGGAGTCGGTGAACACCGGCCTGGCCAACCTCGCCGTGCCCGCCGCCGAGCTCGACGCGGCGGTCCAGGACCTCGCCGCGGCGCTGCTGGCCGCGCCGCGCGACGCCGTGATCGAGACGAAGGCGCTGCTGCGCGGTGCGCAGGACCGCACCTACGACGAGCAGCGCGGCGCCGAGCGCGCCGCCCAGGCCCGTCGCCTGCGCGACCTGGCCGGCCTCGGCGAGTGAGCGGACGGCCGTGACCGGCCGACGGCGGCGGGTCAGTCCAGGTCGGTGACCAGGACGGCCACCGTCGGCCGGTCCGGCAACGCGGCCGCCACGGCCGTCCGCACGGCCCGCGCCACCTCCAGCGGCCGGAACCCCGCCGCGACGGCGAGATCCACGCGCGCATGGCGGCGGGGCAGGGCGGCCCCGGTGGCCGGCTGCTCCGCACCGAGCCGCACCCCGCGCCCCCACGCGCCGGTCAGCCGGCTCACCCCCGCCACCCCGAGCACCACATCCGCGACCCGCTCGGCCTCCGGAGCGCCGCCCCCGCCGGCGACACCCGCGGCGGGAGCAGGTGTCGCCGCGCCGAAAGCCTCCGCACTCCCGGACGCTTCCTCGGGCTGAGACGCCGTGGCGGCCCCGGAGGCCTCCGTGCCCCCGGCCGTCCGCGCCGCCGCGGACGCCTCCCCCGCTCCCGGCGCCCCAGGCGCCTCCGGCCCGTCCGAGGCCGGCTCCGTGTCCAGCAGTTCCGTGACCCGCAGGTCCACCTCCGTCAGCTCCAGGCCGATCCGTTCCGCCGCGGCGGCCGCCAAGGCCGTGCGCAGGCGGGACGCCGTCTCCGGGAGGGGCCACGCCGCCGTGGCCGCGAACTCCGCGGTGAGCCGCAGCGGGCCCGGCGGCAGAGCGCTCGGCGGGGCCGGGACGGCCGGGTCGGATGCCGCGTCCGGGTCGGCGAGCCCGAGCCGGACCCCGTTCAGCCGTACCTCCGGCACGTCCCGTTCCGCCGCGCGGCGCAGGGCCGTGCCGGCCGCCCGTTCCGCGATCCATGCTCCGTCGCGCGGTCCTCCCAGCGGCAGGAACCTGCCGAGCCCCACCTGCTGCCGCACCATCCGCGTCCACCGGTCCGCCGTCATTCCTCCAGCCTGCCGTATCCCTGGCGCGAATCGGGGCAACCGCGCATACGGTGGTGGAAGGAGGACGACCGAAGGGATGTAGGGCGATGACCGACATGACCGAAGGCGGCTCGGTGCGGGCTCCTGAGACCGACAAGACGCCGGGCGACTCCGGCACGCGCCGGGGACAGGGCACACGGCGCGGCGGCGGCGACCCCGCGGACCGGGGCCGGACCACCATCGCCGACGGCGTGGTGGAGAAGATCGCCGGGCTGGCCGCCCGTGACGTCCCGGGCGTGCACGCCATGGGCAGCGGGATCTCGCGGACCTTCGGCGCCGTGCGCGACCGGGTGCCGGGCGGGGCGAAGTCGGTGACACGCGGCGTGAAGGCCGAGGTCGGCGAGGTGCAGACCGCGCTGGACCTGGAGATCGTCGTCGACTACGGCGTGTCCATCGCCGACGTCGCCAAGGACGTGCGGGAGAACGTCATCGCGGCCGTCGAACGGATGACCGGTCTCGAGGTGGTCGAGGTCAACATCGCGGTGAGCGACGTGAAGCTGCCCGACGAGGAGGACGACGAGCCCGAGTCCCGACTGCAGTGAGACGGGCTGAGCGGAGGAGCGAGGCATGAGGATGGCCGTCGTCGGCATGATCGCCGGCATGGCGTTGGGCTTCGCCGGATACTTCGGCGGATTCGGGGCCTTCCTGCTGGTGGCGGCCCTGGGCGCGGTGGGTTTCGTGGTCGGCCGGCTGCTCGAGGGCGACCTGGAGCTCGGCGACTTCTTCCGTCCCCGTGACGAACGGCGGCGGTGACGGGGGTGGGCGCGGGGGCCGTGGAGCTCACCGGAGACCCGCGAACCGTCCCTCCGGGCGAACGCGGGCAGACCACGATCGCCGACCGGGTGGTCGCGAAGATCGCCTCCCAGGCGGCGCGTGAGGCCGTCGGCGCGCTGCCGCCGGACGCCGGGCCGCCGCACGCGAGCGTCGTCGTCCGGCACGGCAGCGCCCGCGTGCGGGTGCACGTCGAGCTCGACTACCCCGGCGACATCGGCGGCCGCTGCGCGCGGGTGCGGCGGCGGATCGTCGACCGGGTGCGCGATCTCGCGGGCCTGGCCGTGCCGGAGGTCGTCGTGCAGGTGGAGCGGCTCCACCTGGCCGCCCGGCCCGACACGGTCGGGAGGACGCCATGAGCGGGTCCCTGGGCACGACGGCCGGCCCGGCGCCGCCGCCCACGGAGAGCGGCGTCGTCACCGGCGGTGCGAGCGGCGGGCGCCGGCGCTTCTGGTCCGCCCGCCGCGTCCCGGCGGCTCTGCTGGCACTGGCGGTCCTGGTGATCGCGGGCGTGTTCCTGTACGACATCGCCGCGGTACGGGCCGGCCGGCCCGGGATGAGCTGGCGCCGCGACCTCGCCCGGCAACTGGCGGAGCGTCCGCTGGACGACGTGTGGGTGCTGACCGGCGCGGCCGTCGCCGCCGCGCTCGGCCTGTGGCTGCTGGTGCTGGCCCTCACGCCGGGACTGCGCTCGCTGCTGACGATGCGCCGGGTCCGTCCCGACGTTCGCGCGGGCCTCGACCGGGACGCCGCCGCGACGGTGCTGCGGGACCGGGCGATGGAGGTGGCCGGCGTGCAGTCGGTCCGGGTCGCCGTGCGGCGGAGGAGGACGAACGTGCGGGCGGTGTCGCACTTCCGTGACCTGGACGACGTACGGGACGACCTGACCGCGGTGCTGGACGGGGCGCTCCGGGGGCTGGGCCTGGCCCGGCCGTCCACGCTGTCGCTGCACGTGCGGCGGCCCGGCCGGAAGGGGCGGCAGCCGTGAACAAGACCGTCAACCGTGTGCTGCTCGCGCTGGCGGGACTGGTGCTGTGCGCGCTCGGCGGGCCGGTGCTGGCGATCGGTCTCGGCACGCCCGCGCCCTCCTGGTGGCTGCACGACGGCCGGCACGACGTGCTGCTCGACGACTCCGAGCGGACCCGGTGGCGGGACGAGGGCTGGTGGTGGCCGGTGGTGATCGCCGCGCTCGCCGTGGTGGTCCTGCTCTGCCTGTGGTGGCTGGTCTCGGTGCTCCGCCGGCGACGGATGTCCGAGGTCTTCGTCGACTCCGGCGACGGGGAGGGGGCGGCGCTGCGGGGGCGTGCCCTGGAGCACGCGCTCGCCGAGGAGGCGAACCGCCAGGACGGCGTGGCCCGTGCCCGCGTCCGCCTCACCGGCCGCCGCGGCACGCCACGGGCCCGCGTCGTCCTGCTCCTGGAGCCCCACGTGGACCCCGGCACGGCCCTCGACACCCTCACCACCGGCCCCCTCACCCACGCCCGCGAGGCCACGGGTCTGCCCGCCCTCCCGGCGGAGGTGCGGCTCCGGGCGGTGAAACACCGCCCGGAGCGGGTCACCTGACGCCGGGGCCGCCCCGGCACGCGTCACCGGACCCACCGCGCACCGTGCGAGCGGGCGATCGAGCCGGAGGGGGTGAACGCCCTTCCTGGTCCGCCCTTGCCGGGCCGGGGCCGCTGCCCCCGGTTCCGGGCGGCGGGGGCCACCGCCCCGTGCCGCGCCGGACGGCTGCCGCCCGTCCCGGTGCGGCACGGCGGAGCCCGTAGCGGGCCAGGGCCGCCGGAGACCTGGTGCGTCCGGGTTCAGAACCCGTGCCGTGACCCGCCGTCCACCGGGAGCATCACACCGGTGATGTACGACGCCGCCGGCGAGAGGAGGAACGCCGCCGTGCGGCCGAACTCCTCCGGGGTGCCGTAGCGGCGGAGCGGGATGCGGGACTCGGAGGCCTGGCGGGTGGCCTCCGGGTCGGCGGACAGGCAGTCCAGCTCGCGTACCCGGTCGGTGTCGATGCGCCCGGGCAGCAGGCCCACGACGCGGATGCCGCGCGGGCCCAGCTCGTCGGCGAGGGACTTGGCGAAGCCGGCCAGGCCCGGGCGCAGCCCGTTGGAGATGGTCAGCCCGGGGATCGGCTCGTGCACCGAGCCGGACAGCACGAAGCCGACGACACCCCCCTCGCCCAGCTCCGCGGCGGCCGCGCGGGCGAGCCGCACCGCGCCGAGGAACACCGACTCGAACGCCGCCTGCCACTGCTCGTCGGTGGTGTCGGCGACGAACCCCGGCGGCGGCCCGCCCACGCTGACGAGGACGCCGTCGAAGCGGCCGAACCGCTCCCGCGCGGTGGCGATCAGCCGCTCGGCGGCCACGGGGTCGGCGTTGTCCACGGCCATGCCGGCCGCGTCCGGCCCCAGCGAGGACACGGCCTCGGCGACCGCGTCCTCCTTCCGCCCCGTGACGACCACCTTCGCGCCCTCGGCGACGAGCGCCCGCGCGGAGGCGTGGCCCAGTCCGCGGGTGGCCCCGGTGACGACGTACACCTGGTCCTTCAGTCCAAGATCCATGGCCCTATCCTGCCCCCTCGTCGCCGAACAGGGCGAGGGCGCTGTTCACCAGGCCGATGTGGCTGAACGCCTGCGGGAAGTTGCCCAGCAGCTGCCCGTTCACCGTGTCGTACTCCTCCGCCAGCAGCCCCACGTCGTTGGCCAGCCCCAGCAGCCGTTCGAACAGCGCGCGGGCCTCCTCGGTCCTGCCGGTCATGTGCAGGGCGTCCACGAGCCAGAACGCGCACGCCAGGAACGCGCCCTCCTGCCCGGGCAGCCCGTCCACGCCGGTGGCGTCCGGGGTGTAGCGGCGCACGAGACCGTCCTGGCCCAGCTCGGCCCGGATCGCGTCGATGGTGCCGAGCACGCGCGGGTCGTCCGGGGGCAGGAAACCGGCCCGGGGGATCAGCAGCAGCGCCGCGTCCAGCTCGCGCGATCCGTAGGACTGGGTGAACGTGTTGCGCACCGGGTCGTAGCCCTTCTCGCACACCTCCCGGTGCACCTCGTCACGCAGCGCGCGCCACCCGTCCAGGTCGCCCTCCAGCTCCGGGTGATCCTCCATCGCGCGCACCGCGCGGTCCGCGGCCACCCACACCATCACCTTGGAGTGCACGAAATGGCGCCGGCCGCCGCGCACCTCCCACAGTCCTTCGTCGGGCTGCCGCCAGGCCGTGCGCAGGAAGTCCAGCATCACCGACTGCAGCGCCCACACGTCCGGCCTCCCGGGCAGCCCCGAACGCCGGGCCAGCGCCAGCGAGTCCACCACCTCGCCGTACACGTCGAGCTGGAGCTGGTTCACGGCGTCGTTGCCGATCCGTACGGGGGTGGCGCCGTTGAAGCCGGACAGCCACGGCAGTTCGAACTCCGGCAGCCGCCGCTCGCCCGCCAGCCCGTACATGATCTGCAGGTCCGACGGTTCCCCGGCGACCGCGCGCAGCAGCCAGTCGCGCCAGGCCTCGGCCTCCTCCTGGTAGCCGGCGGAGAGCAGCGCGCTCAGGGTGAGCGTGGAGTCGCGCAGCCAGCAGAAGCGGTAGTCCCAGTTCCGTACGCCGCCCGGATCCTCCGGCAGGGAGGTGGTGGCGGCCGCGACGATGCCGCCGGTGGGACGGTAGGTGAGCGCCTTCAGCGTGATCAGGGACCGCACCACCATGTCCCGGTGCGGCCCCCGGTAGCGGCACCGGGACGCCCAGGCCTGCCAGTCCTTCAGGCTGTGCCGCAGCGAGGCGTACGGGTCGACCAGCGCGGGCCGTGGCTCGTGCGAGGGGTGCCAGGTGAGCACGAAGGCGACCCGCTCGCCCTCCCTCACCGTGAACTCCGAGTGGGTGCCCAGGCCTTCGCCCCAGGTGCGCACCTCCGGCTCGCTGCGCAGCCACGCCGAGTCGGGCCCGGCCACCGCGACCCGGTGCCCGTCGTCCTTGCGCACCCAGGGCACGACCGAGCCGTAGTCGAACCGCAGCCGCAGGATGCTGCGCACGGTCACCTCACCGCTGAGCCCCTGCACGATCCGCACCACGTCCGGCGCCTGGTGGCGCTGCGGCATCAGGTCGGTGACCTGCACCGCGCCGTCGGGTGTCTCCCACACGGTGTTCAGGACCAGCGAATCGTCCCGGTAGGCGCGGCGCGCGCACCGCTCCTGGCCCCGTGGGGCGATGCGCCAGTACCCGTTGTCCTCGTCGCCGAGCAGCCGTGCGAAGCAGGCCGCCGAGTCGAAGCGGGGCAGGCAGAGCCAGTCGATCGAGCCGTCGGTGCCCACCAGGGCAGCGGTCTGCTCGTCGCCGATGAGCGCGTAGTCCTCGATGCGGTGCACGAGGTGCGGGTTCCCGGCCGCCGGGTGCGGCAATCAGCGGAGCGGCTCGGACCGCTTGTGGCCGGTGCGGTCCTGGCCGGTTCTGTTCGCCGCCGGGCCTCCACGGCCTGGGCCGGCTCGGCGATGCCGCGGGAGGCGTGCGTCTTGGCGGGGCCGCGGGAGACGCCCGTCGCAGCGGCGGTCTCGGGCTCCCTCGGCCCGAGCCGGCGGCGCAGCACCAGTGCCTCCCGCCGCAGAACCCGGCGAACGGGGAGAGCGGAGAGGACCAGGGGAGAGGAGAGAACGAGAGGAGGAGAGAACGGGGAGTGCGGTCAGACGGCCGCGGACTCGGTGCGGGCGGCGCCGGACGGCCCGGCGTCCGTCTCCCCGCCCGCCTTCGCCGCCCGCTCGCGGGCCTCGCGGCGGGCCAGCACGACCCAGCCGACCGGGACGGCGGCGGCGAACAGCCACCACTGGACCGCGTACGCGTAGTTCAGCGCCGCGTTCTCCTTGCCGGGGTCGCCGAGCTGCTGGGGGAGGCCGCCCCGGGGCTCGGGCGCGGTCTGCGCCACGTAGCCGCCGAGCACCTCGGCGTCCAGCCGCTCCGCCTCCCGTTCGCTGTCGATCAGCATGATCTGCCGGTCCGGCAGGCCCTCGAGCTCCTTGATGCCGCTCGCCTCGGTCGTCTCGTCCGGCATCAGCCGGCCGGTGATCGTGGTCTCGCCGCGCGGCGGCGCGGGCACCTTCGGGAACTCGGTCTGGCTGGGGCCGTCGGCGGGGATCCAGCCGCGGTTGACCAGCAGCACCGCGCCGTCGTCCAGGACGAACGGGGTCAGGACGTGGAAGCCGATCTCCTCGTCGGCGTTGGTGCGGCGGCGCACCACGACCTCGGAGTCCGTGTCGAAGCGGCCCGTGGCGGTCACCGTGCGGTAGCGCTCGGCGCGGGTCACCGCGCGGCCCGGGGCCGCCAGCTCCTCCACCGGCACCGGGTCGGCGGCCAGCGCGTCGGTCACCAGCTGGTTACGGGCGGCCCGCTCCTCGTAGCGGTTCATCTGCCATACGCCCAGCACGATCATCGTGGGGACGAGAAGCAGGGCGGCCAGTGTGAGGGTCACCCATTGCCGGGACAGCAGGAAGCGGTACACCCCACGACCGTACAACCCGGGCGCGGGGTGCGTTGAGCCGGGTATGTGCCTCGGCGCCCGCCCGCGCCGGGGAGGGCGGTCAGGTCTCCGAGGCCGGCTCGACGTCGGCGAGGAGCTGGCCGAAGGCGGCCTCGTCGACCACCGGGGTGCCGTACTGGCGGGCCTTGACCGTCTTCGACGTGCCCGAGTCGGGGTCGTTGGTGACCAGGAGGCTGGTGAGCCGGGACAGGCTCGACGCCACATGCAGCCCGGCCTCGGTCGCCCGGTCCTCCAGCAGGTCCCGTTCGACGGAGGTGTCTCCGGAGAACGCCACCCGCATGCCCTGCTTCAGACGCTTGCCCGGTTCGTACCGGCCCGGGTTGGGATAGGGGCATGCGGGCCTCTTGCGGGAGGGACGCCAACTGGCGGGCTGCCGTCCGCCGTAGCCCGCCTGCTGTCCGGTGCGGGGACGGTCCGACCACTCGGTGAGCGGCCGGCACTCGTGCAGCGGCAGCCGTACGCCGCCCGCCGCCGCGGCCCACAGGCTGGGCCGGAACGCCTCCGCCAGAACGCGCGCGTCGTCGAGGGCGTGGTGCGCCCGCCGCTGCACCACGCCGAAGTGCGCGGCCAGGGACTCCAGCTTGTGGTTGGGCAGCGGCAGCCTCAGCTCCTTGGACAGGGCGATGGTGCACAGCCGCTGTCTCACCGGGGCCTCGCTGCGCGCGCGGGCGTACTCGCGGGCGATCATCTGCCAGTCGAACACCGCGTTGTGCGCCACCAGCACGCGGCCCTCCAGACGCGCCGCGAACTCCGCCGCGACGTCCTGGAAGAGGGGCGCCCCTTCGAGCATCTCGCTCGTCAGCCCGTGTATCCACACCGGGCCCGGGTCGCGCTCCGGGTTGACCACCGTGTACCAGTGGTCCTCGACCTCGCCGCGCGCGTCCAGCCGGTAGACGGCCGCGGAGATGATGCGGTCGTCCCGGGCCAGCCCCGTCGTCTCCACGTCGACGACCGCGTATCCCCGCGGGTACGCGGCCGGCCACGCGGTGGGGGAGGAGGCTGCGGCGGTGAGGTCTTCGAGCATGGTTCATGAGGATACGGGCCGCTACTGACAGGCCTGTCCGACAGGCGCCCCGCGCGGCGCGTCCGTCGCGGCGCGCGTGTGACGCCCGGGCGCGGCGGTCACCAGCGGATGGGCACCGGCAGCGCGGTCAGCAGTCCCGACACCGCGACCACCAGGGCGAGCACGTACACCTCGGTCCGCGCGGGTGAACTCGCGGTCAGCGGGTCGGCCGCGCGGGCCAGCCGCACGCGCGCCCACAGGGCGAGCGCGGCGACACCGGCCATGAGGATCAGCTTGGCGAGCAGTACCCGCCCGTACGCGGTGTCCGTCAGCTGCTCCAGGACGGTCCCGGGCGGCATCCGGCGCAGCGAGCTGCACACCCCCGTCGCGGTGAGGGCGACGAGCAGGACGAGCGCCACGCGCGCGTAACGGCCCAGCAGCGCCACGCCCGCCTCCGTACGCTCCCACAGCCGCAACGTGCGCAGCACGTACGGCAGGCCGCCCACCCACAGGGAGGCGCACGTCAGGTGCACCAGCGTCAGGGCGGAGCCGATGAGCGGGCTGTACTCCGTCGTCGGGTGGGCGCGCAGCGCCTCCGCGACGATCACCGCGGCCAGCGGCAGCGCCTGGGCGGCGCGGCGGCGGGAGGCGGAGCACAGGGCCGCCGCGAGGAAGCCGTTGACCTCCAGCAGGGCGAGCTTGCCGTCCCGGGTCTCGTAGAGGCCGCCCACGTCGATGTCGGCGGGACCGCTGGGGACGAGGTTGCCGGTCGCCACCACGGAGGCGAGTCCGAGGGCGGCCACGAAGCCGACGCTGTTGGCGGCGGTGGACCAGCTGCGGGGCAGGGCGGGAGGCGCGCCGGGCGTCGCACGCGCCAGCCGGACGGCGAACAGCTCGCCCACGGGGACGGCCAGCGCGGCGAACAGCACCGTGCGCAGCAGGGCTATGCCGCCGGTGCCGGGAGCGTCCGCCTCCCCGGTGCCGTGCAGTGCGGGCGACGGACCGAGCAGGGGTATCAGCGCGCCGAGCGTCACCAGGACGAGCACGGCCGCGGCCCGCCCGGCCCCGGGCCGCCGCGGACCACTGTGCGCACCGGTCGTCCGGGACCTGGATTTCGTCAGAGTCACCTCAGGATCTTCACAAGATCACACAGAGCGGGGCAAGCGCGGGGCGGTATGCGGACTTCGTCCGCCCGTTCCAGCGTGGGTGGACCGCTGGTGAGCGCCGGTCACGCGTCCTGCGCGCCCGGCGCTCATCCACAGCAGGCCTGCTTTCCGCCCTCCGGCGTGCGGGTGACCGTCCGCCGTCCGAAGTCACCCGTGGCCGAACCCCCGTCAGCACCTGTCCGCGTGCGTCCGCGGGGTCCTGGGCCTGTGCTGCCGGCGACCCCGATCCGCACCCGTCGTCCCGGCGCCCGGCCGCGCGCCGGACGACGGGCGGAGCCCTTCACACGAGGCTCGGCGTTCACCGCCGATGCGCGGGGCGTGCTCCCGGGGCGCCGCTGCCGCGCCCGCGCTCACCGCCACCGCGCCGCATCCGCCCCCCACACCCCCGGCGCCCGCCCCCAGTCGCGCGGTCCGCCCGCGAACGCGACCGGCGGCAAGGCGTACCGCAACCGCCCCAGCGGGCTGTCCCGCTCCGTCAGCCACGGCGTGGCGGAGAACTCGCCCTCACCCGCCTCGGCCCCGGAACCGGACGCCCCCGCCAGGAGTTCGCCCGCCGTGCGGGCCAGAGCCGCCCGCACCAGCCTGCTGCCGCCCTCCTCCGCCTGCTCCGACAGGGACCGCAGCACGCCCGCCGCCAGCAGGTACCCCGTGCCATGGTCCAGCGCCTGCGCGGGCAGCGCGCCCGGGCGGTCCCTCCCGCCCTCGACGTGGGCGATGCCCGTGGCCGCCTGGACCAGGCTGTCGAAGCCGCGCCGGCCCGCCCACGGCCCCGTGGCGCCCCACGCCGACAACTGGGCCACGACCACCCCCGGCCGCCGCTCGGCCAGGGCCTCCGCGCTCGCTCCGAAGCGGTCCAGGGCGCCCGGCCGGTACCCCGTGACCACCACGTCCGCCCGTGCCAGCAGCTCCTCGAAGACCTCCCGGCCGCAGGCCAGATCCACCCGCGCCGACCGCTTCCCGAAGCCGGTGTCGGCGTGCTGGTCGGGCAGTTCGGGCAGCCCCGGCGGGTCCAGCCGCAGGACGTCCGCGCCGAGCAGGGCGAGCGTGCGGGTGGCGACCGGACCGGCGATGACCCGGGTGAGGTCCAGCACCCGCAGTCCGGCGGCGGGCAGCAGGGGGTCCCCACCGGCCGCCGCGAACTCCCGCGCGGGCGCGGAGTCCAGCCGTACCCGCTCCACCAGGGGCAGCCGCGCGACCGCCGACGCCTGTGCGTGCGCCGCCCACTCCCCGGGCGTGCGCAGGGCGACGGCCAGTCCGCCGGCCGCGGTGGCCGTCTCCTCGACCTCCCGCGCGGACCTCCGCGCGAGCGCCGCGGCCACCGCGTCAGGGTCCTTGGGCACGCCGAGCGCGGCGAGCAACCGCGACCGGTGGTGCGGATAGTTGGCGTGCGTGCGCGCCCACCCGTCCGCCGTGCGCCAGAAGCGCGACAGCGGGGCGAAGTTCTCCGGAGCCCGCCCGTCGATCCGCAGGTGACGCTCGCTCACGAACGCGGTGGCGACCGCCCGGTCGTCCACCCGCACCGCCGGGACCTCGCCGCCCGCGCGCCGTGCCGCGAGCTCGGCGGCGGCCAGCGCGCACACGCCGACGCACGCCCCCGCGAACTCCCGCACCGGCAGCCGTGAGGGCAGGACACCCGGCCGGCCGACGGCGGACACCCGCGAGAGGAGAGCGGGATCCCCGCCCAGGCCGGACCAGAAGGACACGAGACGGTTCATGCTCTCACTGTGCAGCACCGCCAGGCCGGGAAGGGCGCCTGCCCGGATGACGGAAAGGGGCCGGGCGCACCCGCCCGGCCCCTCCCCGCACCCTGGCGGCGACTACCGCGTCACCGCGTCCAGCGCGTCGGCCATGCCCCAGCCGTAGAAGCCGTTGCGGTTCTTCGGGCCCTCGCACACCGCGTCGGCCTTGCCGTCGTTGTCGATGTCGTACGGCTTGGTGCAGGCGGTGGCGTCGGCCTGCGCGTACAGCAGGGCCTTCACCAGCGCCGGCGGCGCGTACGGGTGCTTCGACTTGATCAGCGCGGCGACGCCCGCCACGTGCGGGGACGCCATCGACGTACCGGCCATGTAACCCCAGCGGCCGCCGGGCAGCGGGCCGAGGATCAGGCCGCTGGTGGCGGGCGGCTCGGGGGTCTGCAGGGCCGTCGAGTCACCGCCGGGCGCGGCGATGTCGATGACGCCCCGGCCGTAGTTGGAGAACGACGACTTCAGACCCTTCGCGCCGGTCGACGCGACCGTCACCACGCCCGGCAGCTGCGTGGGGATGTCCAGGCACTCCGACGGGTCGATCACCCGGTCCGACGGGGTGCCGTCGTTCGGCGAGGACGGGTCGGTGATCTCGTCGGCCGCGAGGTCGTAGTTCTCGTTGCCCGCCGCGGCGACGTTGACCGCGCCCTTGCGCTCCGCGTACCGCGTGGCCCGGCCGACGGCCTCGACGAGCGCCTTCTGGTCCGGGTCGTTCGTGCAGTTGAAGTACCAGGGGTCGGTGTAATAGCTGTTGTTGGTGACGTCGACCCCGTGCTCGGCGGCCCACATGAAGCCGCAGACGACGGCTTCGGCGTAGAAGTAGCCGTCCGGGTTGGACACCTTGATGCCGGAGACCTTCACCCCGGGGGCGACACCGGTCATGCCGACGCCGTTCTTGGCGGCGGCGATCTCACCGGCCACGTGCGTGCCGTGCGGGCTCTCGGCCGCGCCCGGACGCCAGGCGCCCTCGCTGGTGTCGGGCTTGCCCGCCACGCAGTTCACCGACGCGGCCCGGTCGAAGTTGGGCGCGATGTCGGGGTGGGTGTCGTCGACGCCCGTGTCGATGACGGCGACGGTGACCTTCGGGCTGCCCAGCGACTTCTCGTGCGCCTTGTCCGCCTTGATGGCGGGCAGGTCCCACTGGAGGTTCTGCAGCGGATCCTGGTCCGCGGCGGCCTGCTCCGTCGCCTCGGCGACCTCGGCGGCGCTGAGCACCTTCGGGGAGCCCGTGTCCGTGGTGGCCGCCGACGGCAGCGGCGCGTTGCGGGTGGCGCCGGCCGACTGCACCCCCGGCACCGTGCGGATCGTCTTCGCGAAGTCGGCGTTCGAGGAGTGGACGACGATCACGCCGATCTTCTCGTACGACGTCACGATCGTCCCGCCGGCCTCGGCGATCGCCTTCTTCACGTGCGCCGGAGCGCCGTGCCCGCCCCGCACGTTGACCACGTAGCTCAGCGAGGCGGTGTCCGCGGAGGCGGCCCCCTGGTGGGCGGGGGCGGCCGTGGCCGCCGTGTTCGGCAGGAACGCGAGCGCGGTCGCCAGGGCCATGCCGGCCGGGACGACCAGCGCCCGGCGGTGACGCGGGTGGGACGCTGTCATGAAGTCTCCAGTTCGTTCACTTCGAGGTGCGGACGGTGGGGCGGGTGTGCGGGTCCGTGGCTCACTTGACGGCGCGCAGCGCGTCGACGATGCCGTGGCCGTAGAAGCCGTTGGCCGGCCGGCCGCCCTCACACGTCGCGTCCTGCGTTCCGTCACCGTCCTGGTCGTACGACGCGGGGCAGCCCGGGTTGTTCGCCTGCGCCTTGAGGAGGGCCTGCAGCGCCGCCGGGGGCGCCCACGGGTGCTTGGACTTCAGCAGCGCCGCGACGCCGGCCGCGTGCGGCGAGGCCATCGAGGTGCCCTGCAGCCAGGCGTACTCGCCGTTCGGCATGGTGGACAGGATGCGGCCGTTCTTCGACGGGGTGTCCGGCAGCTGGTAGCGGCCGTCCCCGCCCGGCGCGGCCACGTCGACGACGCCCTTGCCGTACGAGGAGTAGTACGACTTGAGGTTCTCGGAGCCGGTCGCGCTGACCGTGACGACGCCCGGGAGCTGCGTGGGCAGGTCCAGGCACTCGCTCGGGTCGATGGTGCGCGGCACCGGCGTGGTGTCGTTGGGGCTGGACGTGTCGTCGATCGCGTCCGAGGCCAGGTCGTGGTTGGAGTTGCCGGCCGAGGCGAGGTGCAGGGTGCCCTTGCGCTGGGCGTACAGCTGGGCCCGGTTGACCGCGTCGACGATCGCCCGCTGGTCCGGGTCGTCCATGCAGTTGTACATCCACGGGTCGACGTAGTAGCTGTTGTTCGTGATCTCCACGCCGTGGTCGGCGGCGAACACGAACGCGCAGACGACGGCCTCCGCGTAGAACAGCCCGTTGTCGGGGGCGGTGACGTTGATCGACGAGACCTTCACGCCGGGCGCGACGCCGGCGACGCCGATGCCGTTGCGGGCGGCGGCGATCTCACCGGCCACGTGGGTGCCATGGTAGTCGCCCGCGGTGTACGGCCGCCAGGCGCCCGGGGAGGTGTCCGGGGCGCCGCCGAAGCAGTTGGCGGACTGGGACGCCGAGAAGTTCGGGGCGATGTCCGGGTGGGTGTCGTCGACGCCGGTGTCGATGACGGCGACCGTGACGTTCCTGCTGCCCGGGTTGATCTTCGCCGCCTTGTCGGCGCCGATGGCGCGCAGGTCCCACTGGTCGGCCTCGAGCGGCTCGCTGCCCGGGGTCTTCGCGGAGGCGGCCCTCAGCTGCGCGGCGTCGGCGGCCGTGAGGTACTCGGCGGAGCCGGCGTCCGTGGTCCCGGCCGGGGCCAGCGGCGCGGTGCGGGTGGCGCCGGCCGACTGCACGCCCGGCACCTCGCGGAGGGCCTGCGCGAAGCCGGCGTCCGAGGAGCGCGCGACGATCACGCCGATCTTCTCGTACGCGATGACGACCTCGCCGTCCGCCGCGGCGATCGCCCGCTTCACCGCGGCGACCGTGCGGTGGTCCGCCCTGGTGTTGACGACGTACGCCAGGGCGGGCGCGTCCGCCGCCTGCTCCGCCGACACCGTCGCCGGGGCGGCCGAGGCCGCCGCGGGCAGGAAGCCGAGCGAGGCGGTCAGCGACAGCACGACGGGAACGGCGAGGGCGAGCCGGCGCCTGGAACGCAGATGAGCCATGGGGTCTCCACATCATCCGGAAACGAAACCGGCCCGAGACAGGTGTGGCTGCCCGGGCAGGTACATGACGGGTGGTGCAGGGTGAAGCTATCCCGCCCGTCGCTGGCCAGCAATGATTTGCGTGCAACGTCTTCGGAAAACGTTCACGGAAAACGTCCACGGAAAAGAACCGTGCCGAGTTGAACCGGTCCTCGCGTGGCGCCGTGCCCTTGGACAGGGAGCGCGAGGACACTCGCCTTTCGCCGACACAAGAACCGACCCGCAACGCGAGGAGACTCCGTGGCCGCCGAAGCACCGCCCCCCTCGACAGAGCAATCCAAACTCCCCACGCCGGAGGAGTTCACCGAGGTTCAGGAGAGCGCTGAGTTCGGTGAACTACGCCGCTCCCACCGTTCGTTCGCCTTCCCGCTGACCATCGCCTTCATCGCCTGGTACCTGCTGTACGTGCTGCTCTCCAACTACGCGGGCGGCTTCATGGGAGCCAAGCTGGTCGGCCACATCAACGTCGCCTTCGTCTTCGGCGTGCTGCAGTTCGTCAGCACCTTCCTCATCGCCTGGTGGTACTCCAGGCACGCCGCCACCAAGCTCGACCCCAAGGCCGAGGCCATCAAGACCCGTATGGAGGGCGGCGCATGAGCCCCGCGATCACCCATGTCACCCTCGCCGCGAACGAGGCCAGCGAACACCGCCCCCTGATCATCACCCTGTTCGCGCTGTTCGTGGTCGCCACCCTCGGCATCACCGTCTGGGCCGGCCGGCAGACCAAGGACGCCGCCGACTTCTACGCGGGCGGACGGCAGTTCAGCGCCTTCCAGAACGGACTCGCCGTCTCCGGCGACTACATGTCCGCCGCGTCCTTCCTCGGCATCGCCGGCGCCATCGCCCTCTTCGGCTACGACGGTTTCCTCTACTCCATCGGCTTCCTGGTCGCCTGGCTCGTCGCCCTGCTGCTCGTCGCGGAGCCGCTGCGCAACTCCGGCCGCTACACGATGGGCGACGTCCTCGCCTACCGCATGCGCCAGCGCCCGGTCCGCACCGCGGCCGGCACCTCCACGATCGTCGTCTCGATCTTCTACCTGCTGGCCCAGATGGCCGGCGCGGGCGTCCTGGTGTCGCTGCTGCTCGGCATCACCTCCGACGCCGGCAAGATCCTCATCGTCGCCCTCGTCGGCGTCCTGATGATCGTGTACGTCTCCATCGGCGGCATGAAGGGCACCACCTGGGTCCAGATGGTCAAGGCCGTGCTGCTCATCGGCGGCACGCTCCTCATCACCTTCCTGGTGCTGCTGAAGTTCAACTTCAACATCTCCGACCTGCTGGGCAAGGCCGCCGAGAACAGCGGCAAGGGCGACGCCTTCCTGGAGCCCGGCCTCCAGTACGGCGCCGACAACCTGACCAAGCTGGACTTCCTCTCCCTGGGCATCGCCCTGGTGCTCGGCACCGCCGGCCTGCCGCACATCCTGATCCGCTTCTACACGGTGCCGAACGCCAAGGCCGCCCGTAAGTCCGTGAACTGGGCCATCGGCATCATCGGCGGCTTCTACCTGATGACCATCGCGCTGGGCTTCGGCGCGGCGGCGCTCATCTCGCAGGACGAGATCATCGAGTCCAACCCGTCCGGCAACACGGCGGCCCCGCTGCTCGCCCTGCACATCGGCGGCGTCGACTCGGCCTGGGGCGCGATCCTGCTCGCCACCATCTCGGCGGTGGCGTTCGCGACCATCCTCGCCGTGGTCGCCGGACTCACCCTGGCCTCGTCCTCCTCCTTCGCGCACGACATCTACGCCAACGTCATCCGCAAGGGGAAGGCCACCGAGAAGGAGGAGATGAGGGCGGCCCGCTGGTCGACCGTCCTCATCGGTGTCGTCTCCATCGCGCTCGGCGCCCTCGCCCGCGACCTGAACGTCGCCGGCCTGGTCGCCCTGGCCTTCGCGGTCGCCGCGTCCGCCAACCTGCCGACCATCCTCTACAGCCTGTTCTGGAAGCGGTTCACCACCCAGGGCGCGCTGTGGTCGATCTACGGCGGTCTGATCGTCGCCGTCGGCCTGGTGCTGTTCTCGCCGGTCGTCTCCGGCGACCCGAAGGCGATGTTCCCGGACGTCGACTTCGCGTGGTTCCCGCTGAAGAACCCGGGCATCATCTCCATCCCGTTCGGCTTCCTGATGGGCTGGCTGGGCACCGTCCTGTCCAAGGAGGAGCCCGACGCCAAGAAGTACGCGGAGCTGGAGGTCCGGTCGCTCACCGGCACCGGCGCCCACTGACGGAACACCGCGCGCGACGGCCGCGTCGCGGGGACCCTCACAGGCCCCGCGACGCGGCCGTCGGCCTGTCGGCGCCTCCCGTCGCTGGGTGATGTCGGCGGCGTCACGTACGCTCGCAGATACCGGACATGAGTGATCGGCGTCGAGGGAGGGGCCCCACGTGCTCATCGACACCTACGGCCGGGTGGCCACCGACCTGCGGGTCTCGCTGACCGACCGGTGCAACCTGCGCTGCACGTACTGCATGCCCGAGGAAGGGCTGCAGTGGCTCGCCAAGCCCGATCTGCTCACCGACGACGAGATCGTCCGGCTCATCGGCATCGCGGTCACCTCCCTGGGCGTCGAGGAGGTGCGCTTCACCGGCGGCGAGCCCCTGCTCCGCCCCGGCCTGACCGGCATCGTCGAGCGGGTCGCCGCCCTCGCCCCCCGCCCGCGGATGTCCCTCACCACCAACGGCATCGGGCTGCGCCGCACCGCCGGCGCGCTCAAGGCGGCCGGCCTGGACCGGGTCAACGTCTCCCTCGACACGCTCCGGCCCGACGTCTTCAAGGCCCTCACCCGCCGCGACCGCCACCGGGACGTCCTGGACGGCCTGTACGCGGCCCGTGAGGCCGGTCTGACGCCCGTGAAGGTGAACGCGGTCCTGATGCCGGGGCTCAACGACGACGAGGCCCCCGACCTGCTCGCCTGGGCCGTGGAGCACGGCTACGAGCTGCGCTTCATCGAGCAGATGCCGCTGGACGCCCAGCACGGCTGGAAGCGCGACGGCATGATCACCGCCGGGGACGTCCTCGCCTCCCTGCGCACCCGCTTCGACCTCACCCCCGAGGGCGACGAGGCGCGCGGCTCCGCCCCGGCGGAGCGCTGGCTGGTCGACGGCGGCCCGCACCGGGTGGGCGTCATCGCCTCCGTCACCCGGCCCTTCTGCGCCGCCTGCGACCGCACCCGTCTCACCGCCGACGGGCAGGTCCGCACCTGCCTGTTCGCCACCGAGGAGACCGACCTGCGCGCGGCCCTGCGCTCGGGTGCCGGCGACGAGGAGATCGCCCGCCTCTGGAAGCTCGCCATGTGGGGCAAGAAGGCGGGCGCGGGCCTGGACGACCCGTCCTTCGTCCAGCCGGACCGTCCGATGTCCGCCATCGGCGGCTGAGCGGCCGCCGGACGCCCCGCTGCCGGGTCAGGCCCCCTCCGGGGCCTCCCACTCCTCGAACCGCACGACGTCCTTCAGGAAGCCGCGCACCCCGAGGAACTGCGCCAGGTGCTCCCGGTGCTCCTCGCAGGCCAGCCACGTCTTGCGCCGCTCCGGCGTGTGGACCTTCGGGTTGTTCCAGGCCAGCACCCATACGGCGGGGGCGCGGCAGCCCTTGGCGGAGCAGACGGGCGTTTCGGGGTCAGGGGTGATCACCGTCCGACCCTAACCCGTTCGCCGCAGAGGAATCCGCCCGGGAAAAGGCGACGCCGAGCAGCCACGGGGGGAGCTGCCCGGCGTCGGTCCGTCGCTCCGACGGGGGATGCGGAGCGCGTACGAAGTATGTCACGGGTCCCCCCGCCCCCGGCACCGGAAGAACATGATTGATCTGAGGTTTCTTTGAGCTTGGCCGGGAAGTGACTTCCGCTCGCCGTGGCCCGCGCTCACACGCCGCCGCTCAGGAGCGTCCCGGATCCTCGGATCGTGCGCCCGGCGCCGTCGGCGACGGCACTTCTTCCGCATCGGGTTCCGCCGGGCCGTCGTTCGTCCGCGGCGGTGCGATCATCTGCCTCATCGGCGTCGTGACGAAGGTCGACGGCAGGGACGGCGTGTTCTCCCGCCCCGCGTTGGCGATCACCACCGCGACGTACGGCAGGACCACCCCGAGCACCAGCGCCACGATCGCGACATGCCGCTCCACGTTCCACAGGGTGGCCGCCAGGATGACCGAGATCGTGCGAACGGTCATCGAGATCACGTACCGGCGCTGCCGCCCCCGCACGTCCTCCTGCAGACCCGCCCGGGCGCCCGTGATCCGGAACACCTGAGCGTCGTCGCCACGCTGCTTCCGCATCACATTCCACCATCCGCCCGTATCGGACCCCTGTGCGTACCCGGCTGTCCGGCGTCCCGGTCTGTGACGTCCGGTCCGGACAGAGTCAACGGTACGCCGCACCCCACCCGATCACGAGAGCGGGTCGCCCGGTCCCGCGCCGCCCCGGCTGCGCCGTACCGCGTACGGCATGTCCGACATGCGGCGTACCACGACTGGGCCGACACTTGCCGTGATGCTCGCGTCAAGTCGTACGAGGAGGCAGTCATGGGCTGGTTGTGGGCGATCATCGTGGGATTCGTGCTCGGACTGCTGGCCAAGGCGGTGATCCCCGGCAAGCAGCACATCCCGCTCTGGCTGGCCACCATCTGCGGCATGATCGGCGCCGTCGTCGGCAACGCGATCGCGCGCGGTTTCGGCATCGAGGAGACCCGCGGCATCGACTGGGGACGGCACATCTTCCAGCTCGGCGCGGCGATCGTCGTCGTGCTGCTCGCGGAGATGATCTACAACGCCATGCAGCGCAGGAAGCACGGGCGGCAACGGGCCTGACCGGTCCTCCGGACACGGGGCAGGGGCGGGCCCCGGAAAGGAACCCGCCCCTCACGCACGCCACCGGCTCAGCCGGCCGCGACCTCCACGGCCGCGAGGTTCTTCTTGCCGCGGCGCAGCACCAGCCAGCGCCCGTGCAGCAGGTCCTCCTGCGCGGGGACCGCGTCCTCGGCGGTGACCTTGGCGTTGTTCACGTAGGCGCCGCCCTCCTTCACCGTGCGGCGCGCGGCGGACTTGCTGGGCACCAGGCCGACCTCGGCGAACAGGTCCACCACCGGGCCCAGCTCGGCCACCTTCACGTGCGGCACCTCGGAGAGCGCCGCCGTCAGCGTGCGCTCGTCCAGCTCACCCAGCTCGCCCTGGCCGAACAGGGCCCTGGACGCGGCGATCACGGCGGCCGTCTGGTCGGCGCCGTGCACCAGCGTCGTCAGCTCCTCCGCCAGCGCGCGCTGCGCGGCGCGGGCCTGCGGACGCTCCGCCGTCTGCCGCTCCAGCTCCTCCAGCTCCTCACGGGACTTGAAGGACAGGATCCGCATGTAGCCCGAGATGTCCCGGTCGTCCACGTTCAGCCAGAACTGGTAGAACGCGTACGGCGTCGTCATCTCCGGGTCCAGCCAGACGGCGCCGCTCTCGGTCTTGCCGAACTTGGTGCCGTCCGCCTTCGTCATCAGCGGCGTCGCGTAGGCGTGGACCTCGGCGTCCGGCTCCAGCCGGTGGATCAGGTCGAGCCCGGCCGTGAGGTTGCCCCACTGGTCGCTGCCGCCCTGCTGCAGCGTGCAGCCGTAGCGCCGGTACAGCTGGAGGAAGTCCATCGCCTGGAGCAGCTGGTAGCTGAACTCGGTGTAGCTGATGCCCTCCGAGGACTCCAGACGCCGGGCGACCGAGTCCTTCGTCAGCATCTTGTTGACCCGGAAGTGCTTGCCGACGTCCCGCAGGAACTCGATCGCGGACAGGTTCGCGGTCCAGTCGAGGTTGTTGACCAGGGTGGCCGCGTTCTCGCCCTCGAAGGACAGGAACGGCTCGATCTGGCCGCGCAGCCGCTCCACCCAGCCCGCGACCGTCTCCGGCGGGTTCAGCGTGCGCTCGGCCGTCGGCCGCGGGTCGCCGATCTGCCCGGTCGCGCCGCCGACCAGCGCCAGCGGCCGGTGCCCGGCCTGCTGGAGCCGGCGCAGGGTGAGCACCTGCACCAGGTGCCCCACGTGCAGCGACGGCGCGGTCGGGTCGAAACCGCAATAGAACGTGACGGGACCGTCCGCGAGCGCCTTGCGCAAAGCGTCCTCGTCAGTGGACTGGGCGAACAGCCCGCGCCACTTCAGCTCGTCGACGATGTCCGTCACGGTTCTCGTGTCTCCTCGGTGATCTGCGGCCGTACGGGCGACGGCCTGCTGCGAACGCCTACGAGGTTATACGCCCCGGCTGACCGAGCTCATATGGAAATCGGGGACGCGCAGCGCGGGCATCGCGGCCCGGGTGAACCAGTCGCCCCATTCCCGGGGCAGCGTCTTCTCCGTACGGCCCGCCTCGGCCGCCCGGCCCAGCAGGTCCACCGGCGACTCGTTGAACCGGAAATTGTTCACCTCCCCGGTCACCTCGCCGTTCTCCACCAGGTAGACGCCGTCCCGGGTCAGCCCGGTGAGCAGCAGCGTCGCCGGGTCCACCTCGCGGATGTACCACAGGCAGGTCAGCAGCAGCCCCCGCTCGGTGGCCGCGACCATCTCCTCCAGCGAGCGGTCCTCGCCGCCGTCCAGGATCAGGTTGTCGATGCCGGGCGCGGTCGGCAGGCCGGTCAGGCCCGCGCTGTGCCGGCTGGTGGTCAGCCGGTGCAGCGCGCCCTCGCGCACCCACTCCGTCGCCGTCAGCGGCAGCCCGTTGTCGAACACCGACTGGTCGCCGCCGGAGGAGTGCGCGATCACGAACGGCGCCGACTCCAGGCCCGGCTCGTCCGGGTCGCTGCGCAGGGTCAGCGGCAGCTCGGTCAGCCGCTCGCCGACGCGGGTGCCGCCGCCCGGCCTGGAGAACACCGTGCGGCCCTCCGCCGCGTCCCGGCCCGACCCCGACCAGAACTGGTAGACCAGCAGGTCCGCCACCGCGCTCGGCGGCAGCAGCGTCTCGTACCGGCCCGCCGGCAGCTCGTGCCGCCGCTCCGCCCAGCCCAGCCGTACGGCCAGCTCGGCGTCCATGGCCGCCGGGTCGACGTCCTTGAAGTCGCGGGTGGCGCGGCCCGCCCACGCCGACCGGGTGCGGTCCGGGGACTTGGCGTTCAGCTCCAGCGTGCCGTTCGGCTGGTCGTGCCGCAGCCGCAGCCCCGTCGACGTGCCCAGGTAGCTGGAGACCATCTCGTGGTTGGCGAAGCCGTACAGCTCACGGCCGCCGGCCCGCGCCCGGGCGAACGCCTCGCCCAGCGCCGGGGCGAAGTCGGCGAACACCGCGGAGGTCGTCTCGGCGGGCGCCTCGGTGAACTCGGGGGACGGGTCCACCCCGGTGACCAGCGGCTGGGCGTCCTCGGCCGGACCGGCGCCGCGCGCGGCGGCCTCGGCGGCCCGCACCAGCGGCTCCAGCTCGTCCACGGTCACCGCCGACCGGGACACCACACCGGAGGCCGTGCCCTGGGCCCCGTCCACCGTGGCGATCACGGTGAGGGTGCGCCCGCGGGTGACCCCGTTCGTGGTGAGCGCGTTGCCCGCCCAGCGGAGGTTGGCGGTCGAGTGCTCGTCGGCGATCACGACACAGCCGTCGGACCGGGACAGCTCCAGTGCCCGCTCGACGATCTCGTGCGGCTTGGTGGTGCGCGCGCTCATCGCCCGGCCTCCTGCGTGGTGTCAAGGCTGTGCTCTCCCGGGGGACAGCCCCCGGACCCCCGGCCGATCCTGGTGCTGACGCTCATCGCCCGGCCTCCTGCGTGGTGTTAAGGATGTTGACGCCCTTGAAGAGGGCGGACGGGCAGCCGTGGGAGACCGCCGCGACCTGGCCCGGCTGGGCCTTGCCGCAGTTGAAGGCGCCGCCCAGGACGTACGTCTGCGGACCGCCGACGGCGGCCATGGAGCCCCAGAAGTCGGTGGTCGTGGCCTGGTAGGCGACGTCCCGGAGCTGCCCGGCGAGCCGCCCGTTCTCGATCCGGTGGAAGCGCTGTCCGGTGAACTGGAAGTTGTAGCGCTGCATGTCGATGCTCCACGACCGGTCGCCGACCACGTAGATGCCCCGGTCCACGCCTCCGATCAGGTCCTCCGTCGACATCCCCGCCGGGTCCGGCTGCAGCGACACGTTGGCCATGCGCTGCACCGGCACATGCCCGGGGGAGTCGGCGAAGGCGCATCCGTTGGACCGCTCGAACCCGGTGAGCTTCGCGATCCTCCGGTCCAGCTGGTAGCCGACCAGCGTGCCGTCCTTCACCAGGTCCCAGGACTGCGCCTCGACGCCCTCGTCGTCGTAGCCGACGGTGGCGAGGCCGTGCTCGACGGTGCGGTCACCGGTGACGTTCATCAGCTCGGAGCCGTACTTCAACGTGCCCAGCTGGTCGAAGGTGGCGAACGAGGTGCCCGCGTAGGCGGCCTCGTAGCCGAGCGCGCGGTCCAGCTCGGTGGCGTGCCCGATGGACTCGTGGATGGTCAGCCACAGGTTGGACGGGTCCACCACCAGGTCGTACAGGCCCGGCTCGACGCTCGGCGCGCGCATCTTCTCGGCCAGCAGCTCGGGGATCCGCGCCAGTTCGTCGTCCCAGTCCCAGCCGGTGCCCGTCAGGTACTCCCAGCCGCGCCCGGCCGGCGGGGCGAGCGTGCGCATCGAGTCGAACTCGCCGCTCGACGCGTCGACGGACACCGCCGTCAGCACCGGGTGCAGCCGGACGCGCTGCTGCGTGGTCACGGTCCCTGCGGTGTCCGCGTAGAACTTGTTCTCGTGCACGGTGAGCAGCGAGGCGTCCACGTGGTCGACGCCGCTCGCCGCGAGCAGCCGCCCGCTCCACTCGGCCAGCAGCCCCGCCTTCTCCTCGTCGGGCACGGTGAACGGGTCGATCTCGTACGACGACACCCAGGTCTTCTCGGCGTGCACCGGCTCGTCGGCCAGCTCCACGCGCTCCTCGCTGCCGGCCGCCTTGATCACCTGCGCGGACAGTTTCGCCATCGCCACCGCCTGGGAGGCGACCTTCGCGGCGGCGTCGAGGGTGAGGTCCACCCCGGACGCGAAACCCCAGGTGCCGCCGTGCACCACACGCACCGCGTACCCGAGGTCGGTGGTGTCCGACGAACCGGCGGGCCTGGCGTCCCTCAGCCGCCAGGAGGCACTGCGCACCCGCTCCAGACGGAAGTCCGCGTGCTCCGCCCCGAGAGCCCGGGCGCGGGCGAGCGCGGCGTCGGCGAGGGCGCGCAGCGGCAGGGATGTGAAGGCTTCGTCAATGCTGTGAGACACCTACGTCTCTTCCTGTCGGGTTCAAATCGTTCGGGTCGTCCTGCGGTCAGTTGTCGCTGCGGCGCATCATGTCGCGCCGGCCCGGACCGGGACCACACCTTTGCGGCGGGGCGTGCCGCATTCGGGTCAGCGGGCCGGTGACCGCCGTCGCCCGGCCGGGTTCATTCTGTAGGGACCCGACAGAGCGGCCCCCCGGCCACTGTCGGTGCCCCGATGTCCCGAGCCGGACCGGGACCGATAGGTTTTCGGTGCAGCCGCCTGTCGTCACGGTGTCCGGGCGGGTGGACCAGACCGCTATCGAAGGGGTGATCCGTTGAGCCGCTCGGTTCTCGTCACCGGAGGCAACCGGGGCATCGGCCTCGCCATCGCCCGCGCGTTCGCCGACGCCGGCGACAAGGTCGCCATCACGTACCGCTCGGGGGAGCCGCCGGCCGGTTTCCTCGCCGTCCGGTGCGACATCACCGACCCCGAGCAGGTGGAGCAGGCCTACAAGGAGATCGAGGAGGCGCACGGCACCGTGGAGGTGCTCGTCGCCAACGCCGGGATCAACCGGGACCAGCTCCTGATGCGCATGTCCGAGGAGGACTTCACCTCCGTCCTCGACACCAACCTCACCGGCACCTTCCGGGTCGTCAAGCGCGCCAACCGCGGCATGCTGCGCGCCCGCAAGGGCCGCGTCGTGCTGATCTCCTCGGTCGTCGGGCTGCTCGGCTCCGCGGGGCAGGCCAACTACGCCGCCTCCAAGGCGGGCCTGGTGGGCTTCGCGCGCTCCCTCGCCCGGGAGCTGGGCTCGCGCAACATCACCTTCAACGTCGTCGCGCCCGGCTTCGTCGACACCGACATGACCCGGGAGCTCACCGAGGAGCAGCAGGCGAAGATCCTCGCCCAGGTGCCGCTCGCCCGGTACGCGAAGACCGAGGAGATCGCCGCCGCGGTGCGCTTCCTCGCCTCGGACGACGCCTCGTACATCACTGGAGCCGTCATTCCCGTTGACGGCGGACTGGGAATGGGTCACTGACACACATGAGCGGAATTCTCGAGGGCAAGCGCGTCCTGATCACCGGTGTGCTGATGGAGTCGTCCATCGCCTTCCACACCGCGAAGCTGGCCCAGGAGCAGGGTGCCGAGATCATCCTGACCGCGTTCCCGCGGCCCACCCTGACCGAGCGCATCGCCAGGAAGCTGCCCAAGCCCACCAAGGTCGTCGAGCTCGACGTCACCAACGACGAGCACCTGGGCCGTCTGGCCGACGTCGTCGGCGAGGAGCTCGGCGGCCTGGACGGCGTCGTGCACTCCATCGGCTTCGCGCCGCAGGACGCCCTCGGCGGCAACTTCCTCAACACGCCGTTCGAGTCGGTCTCCACGGCCATGCACGTCTCGGCGTTCTCCCTGAAGTCGCTCACCATGGCCTGCCTGCCGCTGATGCAGAACGGCGGCTCCGTCGTCGGCCTCACCTTCGACGCGCAGTACGCCTGGCCGCAGTACGACTGGATGGGCCCGGCGAAGGCCGCCCTGGAGGCGACCAGCCGCTACATGGCGCGGGACCTGGGCAAGCAGAACATCCGCTGCAACCTCATCTCGGCCGGTCCCATCGGCTCGATGGCCGCCAAGTCCATCCCCGGCTTCGCCGAGCTGGCCTCCGTCTGGGACACCCGCGCCCCGCTGGAGTGGGACCTGAAGGACCCGGAGCCGGCCGGCCGCGGTGTCGTCGCCCTGCTGAGCGACTGGTTCCCGAAGACCACGGGCGAGATCGTCCACGTGGACGGCGGTCTGCACGCCGTCGGCGCCTGACCGGACGCCCGAACGCGAGGGCCCGCGTCCCCTGCCTGGGGGGAGCGGGCCCTCGCGCGTGTCGCCGAGCGTGTGCTCGAACGTCGCCGAGGATGTGTTCGAACGGCTCAGTCGCCCGCGGGGGCCGTGAACCGCCCGGGCTTGCACGCCAGGGGATAGGCGGCGGCCTCCTCTGCCGCCGTCGCCGCGTCGCCCGCGCGGATCGCGTCCACCAGCCGGCTGTGCTCCATGTGCGTCTCCGGCGTCATGCCGCCGCCCACGTCGTCGCGCAGCCAGTCCCGCAGCACCTCGCCCAGGTCCGCGTACAGCGCGGTCATCACGTCGTTGTGCGAGGCCGCCACGACGGCCATGTGGAAGGTCGCGTCCGCCGTCACGAACGCCTCCGCGTCGCCCGACTCCCAGGCCTCCTCGCGGCGCAGCAGCAGCGTGTCGAGCTGCTTGAGGTCCTTCTCCGTGCGCCGCTGAGCGGCCAGCCGCGCCGCCGAGGACTCCAGCGTGGAGCGCAGCTCGGCGATGTGCCGGGGATCGGCGCCGGCGAAACGGCGGTGCATCACGCCGGCCAGCTCGCTGGTGGCGACCACGTAGGTGCCCGAGCCCTGGCGGATGTCGAGCAGTCCGTTGTGCGCCAGCGCGCGCACCGCCTCCCGGACGGTGTTGCGGGCCACCCCCAGTTGCTCCATCAGCTCCGGCTCGGTGGGGATGCGCGAGCCGACCGGCCACTCGCCGGAGGTGATCTGAGCCCGCAGGGCGGCGATGACCTGTTCGGACAGCGCGGAACGGCGCGGATGGCTCAGAGGCATGACTCACCTTCGCACGGCAGCGGCGTCGGGCGGCGCCCACGACATGGACAACCAATCATCCTATGATTCTATGATGAGTGGCATGACTCGTATGCCTGGTGACGAGACCCGGACCACCGCGCCCGCCGCCGTCCGTACGCCCGCCCCGTCCCCGGACCGACGCCCCGGCGACACCACGCGCGCGTGGCGGACACGGCTGCTCGTCGTCGGCATCGTGCTGGCCGCCCTGAACCTGCGCCCCGCCATCACCAGCTTCGGCGCGCTGCTCGAAGAGGTGCGCGACGGGCTCGGCATGAGCGGCAGCGTGGCCGGGCTGCTCACCTCCCTGCCCGCGCTGTGCTTCGCCGTGTTCGGCGTCACCGCGCCCCGCCTGGCCCGGCGCTTCGGCCCCGGCGCGGTGGTGTGCGCCGGCATGGCCGCCATCGCCACCGGCCTGCTGGTCCGGCCCTCCACCGGCGACACGGTCGCCTTCCTGCTCGCCAGCGGCCTCGCGCTCGCCGGCATAGCGGTGAG
Organism: Streptomyces sp. DH-12; assembly: GCF_002899455.1. Classification (GTDB taxonomy): domain Bacteria; phylum Actinomycetota; class Actinomycetes; order Streptomycetales; family Streptomycetaceae; genus Streptomyces. The sequence goes on from NZ_PPFB01000001.1 coordinate 5,898,031, forward strand.
CAACGTGCTGATGCCGGTCATCGTCAAACGCTGGTTCCCCGACCGGGTCGGTTCCATGACCGGCCTGTACTCGATGGCCCTCGCCCTGGGGACCGCCACCGCGGCGGCCGTGACCGTCCCGGTGACCGACGCGCTCGGCGGCAGCTGGCGGGCGGGGCTCGCCGTCTGGGCGGCCCTCGCGGCGGCCGCCGTGCTGCCCTGGCTCCCGTTCGTACGGGGACGGGGCGGGGCGCCGGGGGAGGAGGCGGCGGAGCCGCCGCAGCGGGACGGGCGGCCCGCCGGGCGGGCGCCGGCGCTGCGCATCACCCGCAGCCGCACCGCCTGGGCACTGGCCGTGTTCTTCGGGCTCCAGGCCACCGCCGCCTACATCACCATGGGGTGGATGGCGCAGATCTTCCGTGACGCGGGCGTCCCCGCCGGCCGGGCCGGTCTGCTGCTCGCGGTCACCATGGTGATGGGCGTGCCCCTGGCGTTCGTCATACCGCGCCTCGCCGCCCGGCTGCCCCGACAGGGCCCGATCGTGCTCGCGCTGGGCGTCAGCGGTCTGATCGGCTACGCGGGCCTCTACTTCGCCCCGGCCGCGGGAGCCTGGGCCTGGGCGGTGCTGCTGGGCGTCGCCAACTGCGCCTTCCCGCTCGCGCTCACCATGGTCGGCATGCGGGCGCGGACGGGCGCGGGCGTGGCCCAGCTGTCGGCCTTCGCGCAGAGCACCGGCTACCTGATCTCCATCCCCGGGCCGCTGCTGGTGGGCGTGCTGTATCAGCACAGCGGCGGCTGGGGGCTGCCGATCGCGCTCATGGCGGGGCTGATGGTCCCGCAGATGATCGTCGGGGTGCTGGCCGGGCGGGACCGCACGGTGGAGGACGAGGCGACGGCCTGAGGCGCCGGGCCCTCGCCCCGCCGGGGTACCCGGCTCCTGCCTGCCTGCCTGCCTGCCTGCCTGCCCGTCCGCCGGGCCGCCTGCCCGTCCGCCGGGCCGCCTGCCTGTCCACCGGGCCGCCTGCCTGTCCGCCGGGCCGCCTGCCTGTCCGCCGGACCGCCCGCCCGCCTGCCTGCCCGTCCGCCGGGCCGGACCGCCACGCCCGCCGGGGTACCCCGTGGCCGGTGCCGGGCGGGCAGGGTGCGACACTTGCCCCATGCCAGTCCTCGACCCCAACCCGCAGAACGGCCAGAAGAAGATGCTGTTCGTCTTCGGCCTGTTCTTCGCGATCTTCATCGTCATCGGCGTCGTCGCGACGGTGCTCGCGCCCTGAGCGCGGCGGTCCTCCCCACGCCCCGGGCGGGAGGGCATTCCTCGCGCCCCGGGCGCGGTGACTGTTTCCGCGCCCCATGGTGGTGCTGGCACCCCCGTCCCCTAGGGGGTCAGGCTCAGGGTCAAGTGGGTGGATCACCGGATGGGTTGACGCCCCGCTGATCCGTACCTTCGAGATGTGGCCGCGACCGGCGCGCCACGGACCACTCGAAGAGCGGAGGCCCCCATGTCGGCGCGTACGCACTCCCGGCCCGCCCAGGCCCCCCGGGCAGGTGCCGCCACCCGGCTGCCGTGGTGGGCCCTGGCCCTCCCCGCCCTGGCCTTCGTGGCCCTGCTCGCCCTCGTCCTCGACCCCGCCGACGCGCACGCGACCGCCGGTGAGCCCGCGCTCACCCTCCTCGTCGAACGGGCGCAGCAGCTCATGGCCCGCTGAACGCGCCGAGGCGCCGGTCAACTCCCTGAGCCCTGTGGCCTGTTTCATGCGAAGCTGGGTGTCATGAGCGTCGCAGAACCCCGCAGGATTGTCCTTTTCCGGCATGCGAAAGCCGACTGGCCTCCGGTGGCCGACCACGAGCGCCCCCTCGCCGAGCGAGGCCGCCTGGACGCTGCGGCCGCCGGCCGCAAGCTGGCCGACACCGGCGTCGCCTTCGACCTGGCCCTGTGCTCCACGGCGGTCCGCACCCGCGAGACCTGGAAGCTCGCGGTCCACGAGTTCCCGAAGCGGCCGAAGACCGTCTACGAGGAGCGGATCTACGAGGCCTCGCCCGGCGAGCTGATCGCCCTGCTCAACGAGACCTCCGACGACGCGCAGAACGTCCTGCTGATCGGCCACAACCCGGGCGTGCAGGGGCTGGCCGACATCCTGGCCGGCACGTCCGAGGGCGACGCCCGCGAGCGCATGACGCGCCGCGGCTACCCGGCCGCCGCCTTCTCGGTCCTCACCTTCACCGGCCCCTGGAAGTCCCTGGAGCCCGGCACCGCCACGCTGGTCGACTACTGGGCGCCCACCGAGTGACCCCCGGCTGACCCGCCCGGCACGACAGGGGCCCGGCACCGACCACGTCGGCGCCGGGCCCGTCCGTCGTCACGGCCGGTCCGCGCGGATCAGCCGCCCGCGAGCGTGTCCGCGGCCTCGACCTCTTCGCGCGTGATGCCCAGCAGGTACAGGACGGTGTCGAGGAAGGGGACGTTCACGGCCGTGTGGGCCGCCTCGCGCACCACCGGCTTGGCGTTGAAGGCGACACCGAGACCGGCCGCGTTCAGCATGTCCAGGTCGTTCGCGCCGTCGCCGATCGCCACCGTCTGCGACAGCGGCACACCCGCCTCGGCCGCGAAGCGGCGCAGCAGCCGGGCCTTGCCCGCCCGGTCCACGATCTCGCCGGTCACCCGGCCGGTGAGCTTGCCGTCGACGATCTCCAGCGTGTTCGCCTGGGCGAAGTCCAGACCGAGGCGCTCCTTCAGGTCGTCGGTGACCTGGGTGAAGCCGCCCGACACCACCCCCACCTGGTAGCCGAGCCGCTTGAGCGTACGGATCAGGGTGCGGGCGCCCGGCGTCAGACGCACCTCGCTGCGCACCTTGTCGATCACGGAGGCGTCCAGCCCCTCCAGCAGCGCCACCCGGGCGTGCAGGGACTGCTCGAAGTCGAGCTCCCCGCGCATCGCCGCCGCCGTCACCTCGGCGACCTGGTCCTCGCAGCCGGCGTGCGCGGCGAAGAGCTCGATCACCTCGTCCTGGATGAGCGTGGAGTCCACGTCCATGACCACCAGACGCTGCGCCCTGCGGTACAGACCCGCCGCGACCACCGCGATGTCCACCCGGAACCGGGCCGAGTCCGTCACCAGCGCGGTGCGCAGCGCCTCCGTCTCCACACCGGACACCGCGAACTCCACGGCGGTCACCGGATACTTGGCGAGCCGGAAGATACGGTCGATGTTGCCGCCGGCCTTGGTGATCCGGGCGGCTATCGTCGCCGTCGCCTCCGAGGTGAGGGGGTGGCCCAGCACGGTCACCAGGGACCTGCCCAGACCGCGGGGGCGGTTGTCGCCCTTGCCGGAGATGATCTCCGCCTGCATCTTCATCGACTCCGCCCAGCTGTGGACGGTCGCCCGCAGGTCACCCTCCATCCCCGCCGGGGGCTGGGTCACGAGCGCGCAGAGCACGATGCGACCGCGGGTGACGACCTGCTCGATGTCGACCACGTCGACGGAGTAGGCGGCGAGGGTGTCGAAGAGGCCGGCCGTGATGCCGGGCCTGTCCTTGCCGAAGATCTTGACCAGGAGGGTGGGAACGTCGGAGTTCTGCGATGCGCTCATGGTGCTCCCACCGTATCCGGCACGCAGTGCCCCGCGCCCGCGAGGTCCGCCAGCCGGACACCCTCACCGACCCTCTCCGGGCCGTGTCCCGGCTCGCTCGTCAGCGCCGCCGTCCCCGCCGCCCCGATCAGCGCCCAGCTCACCGCGGCGACCGCGGACATCACCGCCTCCGCCCACGGCACAACGGCGTCACGCCCCGGCCCGGCGGTGCCCCTGGCAGCACCCATGGCGGATCCCCCGAGCCGGGGAGCGGCCCGGCGGGCCGCACATGTCCCCCTCGCGGGGTTTACCGCGCTCCGGTCCGGTTTCCCCCTTCGTCCGGACAGGACCGTCGACGCCTTGTCGCGGGGTCGTGACAGGGCCGACTTCCGGTCGGAGGACCGGGCCTGAAATAGTTCCCCCGATGTTCGACATCCCCAGACTCCCTGCGACGGGGGCATTCGGGGGACAACTCAGTGGGGCGTGGAGTGCCGGAACTCGTACTGGAAACAAACGGACGCACCTGGACGCTCGATCCGTCCAGGTCCTACACCCTGGGACGTGACCCACAGGGCGACGTCGTACTGGACGACGCCAGGGTGTCCTGGCGTCACGCCACGATCAGCTTCAACGGCCGCAGTTGGATGATCGAGGACCACGGCAGCACCAACGGCACGTTCGTGCAGGGGCAGCGGATCCACCACCTGGAGTTCAGCGCCGACACGGTGCTGCACCTGGGCAACGCGACCGACGGGCCGCGCGTGACGCTGTCTGGTGCTGGTGCCGGCGCCGGTGCCGTGCCGCAGGCCCAGCCGCAGCAGCCGTACGCCGCCCAGGGCGCGGGCGCCGGCTGGGCGCAGCAGCCGCCCGTCCGGCAGCAGCCGCCGGCCCAGCAGGGCTGGCAGCAGCCGCAGCAGCAGGGCGGGCCGCAGCAGGCCGCGCCGCACATCCCGCAGCAGCAGGGCCCCGGTGGTGGCGCGGGGGCGCCGCCGGTCCACGGCGACCGCAGTCCCACGACGTTCCACCAGTTCTCGCTCGGCCGCGTGATGCGCATCGGCCGTGCCCTGGAGAACGACCTGGTCGTCTCCGACCTCCAGGTGTCCCGCAACCACGCGGAGTTCCACTCGACGCCCGACGGGCGCATGGAGATCCGCGACCTGGGCTCGCACAACGGCACCTACGTCAACGGCCAGCCGATCCCCAAGGGCGGCTCGCAACTGCTCGGCCCCACCGACGTCGTGGGCGTCGGTCACTCGACGTTCCGGATCGTCGGCGACCGGCTCGAGGAGTTCGTCGACACCGGTGAGGTGTCCTTCTCCGCCCGCCACCTGACCGTCACGGTCGACGGCGGCAAGCAGATCCTCAAGGACGTCTCCTTCGGCGTTCCGGAGAAGTCGCTGATCGCGGTCATCGGCCCGTCCGGCTCCGGCAAGTCGACGCTGCTCAAGGCGCTCACCGGCTACCGGCCCGCCAACGAGGGCGAGGTGCTGTACGACAACCGGAACCTCTACAAGCAGTTCGCCGAGCTGCGGCAGCGCATCGGTCTGGTCCCGCAGGACGACATCCTGCACAAGGAGCTGACCGTCAAGCGTGCCCTGAAGTACGCGGCCAAGCTGCGCTTCCCCGCCGACACCACGGCGGCCGAGCGCGAGGCCCGCATCGACGAGGTGCTGCGCGAGCTGAAGCTGGACATCCACAAGGACAAGAGGGTCACGTCCCTGTCCGGCGGCCAGCGCAAGCGCGTGTCCGTGGCACTGGAGCTGCTCACCAAGCCGTCGCTGATCTTCCTGGACGAGCCGACCTCCGGTCTCGACCCGGGCATGGACCGTGACGTCATGCAGCTGCTGCGCGGACTGGCCGACGACGGCCGCACGGTCCTGGTGGTGACCCACTCGGTGGCCGAGCTGGCGCTGTGCGACAAGCTTCTGGTGATGGCGCCGGGCGGTTCGGTGGCCTACTTCGGCCCGCCCGAGGAGGCGCTGAACTTCTTCGGTTACGACACCTGGGCCGATGTGTTCTCCGCCTTCGAGAACTACCGCGACTACGACTGGGCGGGCCGCTGGAAGGGCTCGCAGCACTACCAGATGTACGCGGCGGACATCGACGCGGTCGCCCCGCAGTCCGTGCAGGTCCCCCCGATGCAGGCGATGAAGCCGCCGAAGCCGCAGGGCTGGCTGTCGCAGTTCTCCACCCTGGTGCGCCGGTACGTGTCGGTGATCGTCTCCGACAAGGGCTTCCTCGCCCTGATGGTGATCCTGCCGGCCGTCCTCGGCGCGGTCAGCCTGCTCATCAACCCGGACAAGGGCCTGCTGCCCAACCCGCCCCACCCGCAGACCGGGCGGCTCGCCCCGAACGGCACGGCCACCACGGTGCTGCTGATCCTCGCGGTCGGCGCCTGTTTCGCGGGCGCCGCGAACTCCGTGCGCGAGCTGATCAAGGAACGGGTCATCTACGAGCGGGAGCGCGCCACGGGCCTGTCCCGCTCGGCGTACCTGATGTCCAAGGTGTTCGTGCTCGGCCTGATCACCGTGCTCCAGGGGCTGCTGGTCGGCGTGATCGGCTTCGCCAGCCGGGAGATCCCGGAGGAGGGTCTGATCCTCGGGGGCTTCACGCTGCTGGAGCTGTCGCTGCCGATCATGGCGCTCGGCTTCACCTCGATGATGTTCGGCCTGATCATCTCCTCGCTGGTGAAGACCGCCGAGAAGACCATGCCGCTGCTGGTGATGTTCGCGATCATCCAGGTCGTCTTCACCGGCTGCCTTTTCACCCTGCACGGCTCGATCGGCGTCAACCAGTTCTCGTTCCTGATGCCGTCGCGCTGGGCCGTCGCCGCGTCGGGCGCCACGCTGGACTTCAACAGGATCAGTCCGCCGGAGAGCGCGGGCGACACCGACCCGCTGTGGGAGCACACGGCCGGCGCCTGGGCGATGGACATGGGCGCGCTGCTCGCCCTCGGCGTGATCTGCGGCTTCTTCGTGGCGCGCTTCCTGCGCCGCCACGAGCCCGAGGTCATGCGCAAGTAGTCCTGCCGTACGGCCCCGAAGGGCGGCGCCCCGTCAGGAGGGCGCCGCCCTTCGGCGTCCGTGTGCGCAAGGAGAGGCCCGCGCCGACCTCTCAGTACGCGCTGTCGACGTTGTCCATGGTGCCGTACCTGTCCGCCGCGTAGTTGCAGGCGGCGACGATGTTGGCGACCGGGTCGTAGATGTCCTTCGGGGTACCCTTGACGTGGTACGCCTCGAAGGTCGGCGGGATCACCTGCAGCAGTCCCTTGGAGGGGATGCCGTTCCGGGCGTTGATGTCCCAGAGGTTGATCGCCATCGGGTTGCCCGAGGACTCCCGCATGATGTTGCGGTGGATGCCCTCGTAGGAGCCGGGGATGCCGTTCTTCTCCATGATGGACATGGCCTCGCGGATCCAGCCGTCGAGGTTGTTCCCGTACTTCTGCGGAGCGGCCTTCTTCACCTCGGCGCGCTCGGCCGAACGGCTCGCCGCCTCGGTCGCCTGGCGGGCCTTCGCGGCCTTGGCCTCGGCGGCCGCCTTCTTCTTCGCGGCGGCCTCGGCGGCGGCCTGCCTCTTCGCCGCGATCTGCTCGGCCTTCACGCTGGCGCCCGCGAGCTGGTCGGTGATGTCGGCCTTGACGCCCTGGATCCGCTCGGTGCTGTAGGTCACCGTCGCCGTCCGGGCGGGGGCCTCGGCCGTGGTCGTCGTGGACGCGCTGCTCGGGACCGCGGAGAAGCCGATGGCGGCGGCGCCGAGGGCGGCGACGCCCGCGGCGGCGATCTTGTGGTGGCGGGTCAGGGCACGACTGTGACCACGGGTGAGGATGTGCTGGGGCATGCGGAACGGACCTCTTCGAATAGCGCGGAGGTCGCTCGATGTCCGGTGCGGACGGTGCTTCTTCGGCACACGAACGCCGCGGGCGAGAACCCACGGCGTTGAGCGACGCAGCCATTCTTAGCGGCCGCAAAATCGCTCGGCAAAGATGTGACCTACGAAGCCGGGTAGTGGATCAGGGGGGTGCGAAACCGGGCAGATCGGGCTGTTCGCCCCGTTCATGTGGGCGGTATGTCGCTCCTACTCCACTTCGTACGTGATGTGCACCCTATGCGCGGCCTCACACCCGCCCCCCTCCCCCCTCACCGCGTGTTGCTGCCGCAACGCGCTGTGTGAGATGCTCCACGGCCCCCGTTCAGGACGGCAGCAACAGGTGCACGTCCCCGAACTCGTGCCACAGGTAACGCCCGCGCAGCGCCTCCTCGTAGGCCCGCCCGACCGCCTCCCGCCCCGCGACCGCCCCCAGCATCGACAGGTGCGACGCCTCCGGCTCGTGCAGCCCCGTCAGCAGCCCGTCCACCACCCGCACCCCCCGCTCCGGGGTGACCACCAGATCCGTCCACCCCGCGCGGGCCCGCACCGCCCCGTCGGAACCGGCCGCCGACTCCAGCGCCCGCACCGCCGTCGTCCCCACCGCGATCACCCGGCCGCCGCCCGCCCGCACCGCGCCGATCAGCCGCGCCGACGCCTCCGGCACCGCGAACCGCTCCGGGTACGGCGGCTCGTGCGCCTCCGCCGACGCCACCCCCGTGTCCAGCCGGACCGGTGCGAACCACACCCCGCGGCTCACCAGCTCCGTCACCGTCCGCGCGGTGAACGGACGCCCCGCGCTCGGCATCTCCGCGCTCCCCGAGCCGTCCCGCGACGGCAGCGCGAACACCGTCTGGTACGCCGACAGCGGCTGGTCCCGCTCCGTGTACGCGTACCGGATCGGCCGCCCGTGCTCCCGCAGCAGCCCCGGCACGTCCCGCGACACCCGCGCCCACCACAGCCGCGGCGACCCCGCGCTCAGCGGCTCCTCGACCCACAGCCGCGCGTCCCCGGCGAGCCGCACCTCCGTACCCGCACGCGTACCCGCGCGCACGCGCGTGGTGCCCCGCCCGTCCGGGTTCCGCAGCTCGACCGCCCAGCGTTCGTCGTCCCCCCGGGTGGAGAAGTGCACCACCACGCGCGCGTCGCCGGTCCGGCCGTCGACGGCCGCCGCCAGCGTGGGCGAGGTGTTCACCACCAGCAGGTCGCCGGCGCGCAGCAGCAGCGGCAGCTCCGCGAACGCGTGGTGCGACACCTCGGCGCCCCGCGACACCAGCAACCGCACCGCGTCCCGGTCCCGGCCGGGGGCCCGACGCTCCGCCGGCACCCGCGCCGACAGCTCCTCCGGCACCCGGAACGTGACCGTCACCGCCGTCCCTCCAGCAGCGCCGGGGCGCCGTAACGGCCACTGGCCGGCCGCTCGTCCAGCAGCCGCAGGAAGCCCGGCACCACCGCGTCCGGCTCCGGCCGCGGACCGTCGTCGTCCGGCACGGCCGCCGCGTACAGGTCCGTCGCCATGTCCCCGGGGTCGACCGCCCACACCCGCAGCCCCGGCTCCTCCTCCGCCAGCACCGCCGCCAGCCGGTCCAGCCCCGCCTTGGACGCCCCGTACCCGCCCCACGTCGGGTACGCCTCCGCGGCGGCGTCCGAGCTCACCATGAGCACCGCGCCCGCCTGGGCCGTCCGCAGCAGCGGCAGCGCCTCCTGCACCAGACCCAGCGCCGCCACCAGGTTCACCTCCAGCGCCCGCCGCAGCCCCTCCAGCGGCAGCTCCGCCAGCCGCACCAGCGGCTCGGCGCCCAGTGCGCTCGCGTTGTGCACCAGCAGGTCCACCCCGCCCAGCCGCCAGGCCGCCGCCACCAGCTCAGCCCGGTGCGCGGGGTCCGTGACGCCCCCGGGCACCGCCGTCACCCGCGTGCCGTGCCGTGCGGCCAGTACCGCCGTCTCCGCCAGGCGGTCCTCGCCCCGCGCGTCGAGCACCAGGTCCCAGCCCCGCTCCGCCAGCCCCAGGGCCAGCGCCCGTCCGAGCCCCTTCGAGGCGCCCGTGATGATCGCTACCGGCATGACAACCGTCCCCTCGTCCGTCGTGCCGTCCCGCCGTGTCGGCGTGCGATCACCGTAGGAAGCCGGGCCCGGGCGCCGCCTCGGCCGCGGGACGCAGCCGCCCGGGTCCCTTCGGCCTACGACGGCACGCCCCCGCCCCGGGTCCCGGGCCGCGGCGGCCGGCCCCGGACCCGGGACCTAGGACCAGCGACGGGGGAGAGGGGCGGACACCGGCCCGATCCGCCGGGCCGGGCGCCGCCGGTACCGTGAGGACATGAGCCACGGCCCCCGGTCCGGCCTCGCCGCGGTGAGCTCCGCGTTGCTGGCCATGAGCAGGCACCTCGAGGTGCGCGACGTCCTCAAGACGATCGTCGTCTCGGCGCGCGACCTCCTCGACGCCCAGTACGCCGCGCTCGGCGTGCCCGACGACCACGGGGGCTTCGCCCAGTTCGTGGTGGACGGCGTCAGCGACGAGCAGTGGAAGGCCATCGGCCCCCTGCCGCGCCGGCACGGCATCCTCGCCGCGATGCTCGACGACGCCGCCCCGCAGCGCCTCGCCGACGTGCGCCGCGACCCCCGCTTCGGGGGCTGGCCCAGCGCCCACCCCGACCTGGTCGACTTCCTCGGCCTGCCCGTGCGGGACGGCGACGAGGTGCTCGGCGCCCTGTTCCTCGCCAACAAGAGGCGCCCCAAGCCGGAAGGCGCCTGCGGCTTCACCGAGGACGACGAGGAACTCCTCGGCATCCTCGCCCAGCACGCCGCCATCGCCCTCACCAACGCCCGCCTCTACGAGCGCAGCCGCGAGCTGACCATCGCAGAGGAGCGCTCCCGGCTCGCCCACGAGCTGCACGACGCCGTGAGCCAGAAGCTGTTCTCCCTGCGGCTCACCGCCCAGGCCGCCGCCCGTCTCGTGGACCGCGACCCGGCCCGCGCCAAGGGCGAGCTGCAGCAGGTGGCGGAACTGGCCGCGGAGGCCGCCGACGAACTGCGCGCGGCGGTCGTCGAACTGCGCCCCGCCGCCCTCGACGAGGACGGGCTGGCCGCCACCCTGCGCACCCAGGTGCAGGTGCTCGACCGCGCCCAGAGCGCGCGCGTCACCTTCACCGGACACGGTGTGCGCGCCCTGCCCGCGGCCCAGGAGGAGGCGATGCTGCGGGTGGCCCAGGAGGCACTGCACAACGCCCTGCGCCACTCCGGCGGGAAGCACGTCGACGTGACCCTGGAGCGGCGCGGCAACGGGGCGGTCCTGCGGGTCGGCGACGACGGCAGCGGCTTCGACCCGCACGCCGTCCGCCGCGCGGGCCGCCACCTGGGCCTGGTCTCCATGCGGGACCGGGCGAGCGGGGTCGGCGGCAGGCTGACCGTGGAATCGGCGCCCGGCAAGGGCACCGTCATCGAGATGGAGGTCCCCGGTGGCTGACGCGATCAAGGTGCTGCTGGTCGACGACCACCAGGTGGTCCGGCGCGGTCTGCGCACCTTCCTCGAGGTGCAGGACGACATCGAGGTCGTCGGCGAGGCCGCGGACGGCGCGGAGGGGGTCGCCCTGGCGGGGGAGCTCCAGCCCGACGTCATCCTCATGGACGTGAAGATGCCGGGCGTGGACGGCGTGGAGGCGCTGCGCCGGCTGCGTGAGCTCGACCACCGGGCCCGGGTGCTGATCGTCACCAGTTTCACCGAGCAGCGCACGGTGGTCCCCGCCCTGCGCGCGGGCGCCGCCGGCTACGTGTACAAGGACATCGACCCCGACGCGCTGGCCGGCGCCATCCGCTCCGTGCACGCCGGGCACGTGCTGCTCCAGCCGGAGGTGGCGGGCGCGCTGCTGTCCCAGGAGGAGAGCGGTCCCGGCACGGGACGCGCGGGTTCGCTCACCGAGCGGGAGCGCGAGGTGCTCGGGCTGATCGCGGACGGCCGAGCCAACCGGGAGATCGCCCGCGCCCTCGTGCTCTCCGAGAAGACGGTGAAGACGCATGTGTCGAACATCCTGATGAAGCTCGACCTGGCGGACCGCACCCAGGCCGCGCTGTGGGCCGTACGGCACGGTCTCAGCGGGTGATCACCGACGTCCGCCATCACCCGGAAGGTTCCCCTCCGGTGCGAGATTCATACCGTAGGGGGAATGCCCCGCGGAGGGCCGTATCGCTTGCCGGCGCCGCGCGTTGCCCAGTGCGGACCGCGGCGCCTGCCGCGGTCGTCGCAAGGAGGGCTCGGAAAGTGAAGAACCTGAAGAAGGCAGCGGCCGTGACGATGGTGGCCGGCGGTCTGCTCGCCGCCGGCACGGGCATGGCCTCCGCCACCGAGGGCAGCCACGCGGACGGCAAGGCCGTGGGCTCCCCGGGCGTCGTCTCCGGCAACCTCGTCCAGATCCCGGTCGACGTCCCGGTCAACGTGTCGGGCAACAGCGTCAACGTCATCGGCGTCCTGAACCCGGCCTTCGGCAACGTCGCCGTCAACGACTGACGCCTCCCGCCGCCGGCCCCGGCCGCCCGCCCCCACCCGGCGCCGGGGCTCGCCCCTGTCCAGGGACCGCGCCGAGGACCGGCCCCCAGGGCCCGCGTCCGGGCTCAGCGCCCCCCGCGCTCCTCCACGAACGCGTTGTACGCGGCCACCAGCGCCCGCCGGGCCGTCCGCTCCACCGGCCGCAGCGCCAGCGCCCGCGCCGACATCTCCGACGCGCTCACCGCGCCGCCGTGCCCGTGCTCCGTCGCCAGCGACACCAGCGCGCCCACCCGCTGCGCCAGCTCCAGCACCCGCACCGCGCGCGGCGGATACCCCGGCGCCAGCACGTCCCGCCCCCGCGACGCCATGGCCCGCGCCCGGTACGCGTCGATCGCCGCCTCCGCGACCGGACCCGACCCGGCCACGTCCAGCCGCGTCAGCACCTCCGTCGCCTCCCGCAGCGCCTCCGCCAGCTCCCGCTCCGCCTCACCCAGCGACGGCACGTCGGCGGGCGGCGCCTCCCGCACCGGCAGACAGTGCCACAGGACCTCCACATGCACATCGCCCTCGGGCCCGGCCTCCGTCACCTCCGGGACCAGCCCCAGCGCCGCCCCCTGGCACACCACGGCCTCCCCGGCCTCCAGCGCCCGCGCGTTGAACTCCGGCGGGCCGCTCAGCCCCAGCGGATGCCCCGGCGCCGGCAACGCCACCCGCAGCCCCGACACCCCGAGCCCCCGCAGCCGCCCCAGGGCCAGCGTCAGCCCCACCGGCGCCTGCTCCCCGGGCACCCCCTCCACCCGGTGCACCGCGTCCTCCCCGACGGCGGCGAGGACCGCCTCGTCCGGGGAGACGAGTCCGGCAAGAAGGGCGTTGCCCCAAGCGGCGAGACGACCGGAGCGTGGTTCCGAGAGCATGCGTACACCTTAGACAGCACCCGGAAACCGGACCGATGGAATGTCCGGGTCGACCGGTGGCGTAGATTTCATGAGGGGCTCCCGCCCACGGGTGCGGCGGACCGACCCACCAGGCGTACGCGACAGCCGAGACCGGCCACACTGCAAGGGGAGACAAGGCGCTCATGAGCGATGTTCTGGAACTTCAGGACGTATCCGTGGTCCGCGAGGGCCGGGCTCTGGTGGAGCAGGTCTCCTGGTCGGTCAAGGAGGGGGAGCGCTGGGTCATCCTCGGCCCCAACGGCGCCGGCAAGACCACCCTGCTGAACATCGCGTCCAGCTACCTCCACCCGAGCAAGGGCACCGCCACCATCCTCGGCGAGACGCTCGGCCGCCCCGGCACCGACGTCTTCGAGCTGCGTCCCCGCATCGGCGTGGCGGGCATCGCCCTCGCGGACAAGCTGCCCAAGAAGCAGACCGTCCTGCAGACCGTGCTCACCGCCGCCTACGGCATGACCGCCGGCTGGCAGGAGGAGTACGAGGACATCGACGAGCAGCGCGCCCGCGCCTTCCTCGACCGCCTCGGCATGTCCGAGTACCTGGACCGCAAGTTCGGCACCCTCTCCGAGGGCGAGCGCAAGCGCACCCTCATCGCGCGCGCCCTGATGACCGACCCCGAGCTGCTGCTCCTCGACGAGCCCGCCGCCGGCCTCGACCTCGGCGGCCGCGAGGACCTGGTGCGCCGTCTCGGCCGCCTCGCACGCGACCCGATCGCCCCCTCCATGATCATGGTCACCCACCACGTGGAGGAGATCGCCCCCGGCTTCACCCACGTCCTGATGATCCGTCAGGGCAAGGTCCTCGCCGCCGGCCCGCTCGAGCTCGAACTCACCAGCCGCAACCTGTCCCTGTGCTTCGGCCTCCCGCTCGTCGTCGAGCAGGTCGGCGACCGCTGGACCGCCCAGGGCCTCCCGATGAGCTGAACCGCACCACCCCGCGCACAACACCCGGCACGGCACGGCCCGTTCGGCCGACCGGTGCCCTGTCCGTGACCGGGTGCGCGGTTCTACCATGACGTCGTGGACATCGACGCATGGCTGTGGTGGCTGATCGGCGCGGCGGCACTCGGCATCGGGCTCGTGATCACCGCGATGCCCGAACTCGGCATGCTCGCGGTGGGCGCCGTCGCCGCGGCACTGGTCTCCGGCATCTTCGGCGGCGGCGCCGTCGCCCAGGTCGCGGTCTTCGCCGTCGTCTCGACCGCGCTGATCGCCGTCGTCCGCCCCATCGCCCGCAGACACCGGTCCCAGCGGCCCGAACTCGTCACCGGCGTCGACGCCCTGAAGGGGAGGCAGGCCGTCGTCCTCGAACGCGTCGACGGCAGCGGCGGCCGCATCAAACTGGCGGGCGAGGTCTGGTCCGCCCGCGCGCTCGACGCGGGCCGCTCCTACGAGGCCGGCCAGGAGGTCGACGTCGTGGACATCGAGGGGGCCACCGCGATCATCATGTGATCCCGCACCTCCCGTACGACACAACCGGTGCGAACACGCCCCCGGTTGGCCCCGCGGTCTGACAGACTCGACCAGCAAGATCTACAACCGCACGACCGTGCACAGGCACAACGACCTGCCATAGGCGCCGAGGCTAAGAAGGGTTCGGGGAACCGACGATGGAACCGGTCATCATCGTCCTGATCATCCTGGTGGTGTTGGTCTTCATCGCCCTGATCAAGACGATCCAAGTCATCCCACAGGCCAGCGCCGCCATCGTCGAGCGCTTCGGCCGCTACACGCGGACGCTCAACGCGGGCCTCAACATCGTCGTCCCGTTCATCGACACCATCCGCAACCGCATCGACCTCCGCGAGCAGGTCGTCCCCTTCCCGCCGCAGCCGGTGATCACCCAGGACAACCTGGTCGTCAACATCGACACCGTCATCTACTACCAGGTGACCGACGCCCGGGCCGCCACCTACGAGGTCGCCAGCTACATCCAGGCCATCGAGCAGCTCACCGTCACCACCCTGCGCAACATCATCGGCGGCATGGACCTGGAACGGACCCTCACCTCCCGCGAGGAGATCAACGCGGCCCTGCGCGGCGTCCTCGACGAGGCCACCGGCAAGTGGGGCATCCGCGTCAACCGCGTCGAGCTCAAGGCCATCGAACCGCCCACCTCCATCCAGGACTCGATGGAGAAGCAGATGCGCGCCGACCGCGACAAGCGCGCCGCCATCCTCCAGGCCGAGGGCGTCCGGCAGTCCGAGATCCTGCGCGCCGAGGGCGAGAAGCAGTCCCAGATCCTGCGCGCCGAAGGTGAGGCCAAGGCCGCCGCGCTGCGCGCCGAGGGCGAGGCCCAGGCCGTCCGCACGGTCTTCGAGGCCATCCACGCCGGCGACCCGGACCAGAAACTGCTCTCCTACCAGTACCTCCAAATGCTCCCGAAGATCGCCGAGGGCGACGCCAACAAGCTCTGGATCGTCCCCAGCGAGATCGGCGACGCCCTCAAGGGCCTCTCCGGCGCGGTCGGCAACTTCGGGGCCATGGGCGGCGCCCCCGGCGGCGGCAACGGCACCACCGTCAACGTCCCCGCCCAGGAGCGCCGCGAGAAGCCCACCATCGACTGAGACCCGCCCCCGGACGCACACGGTCCCCGCACCCCTCAGGGGCGCGGGGACCGTGTGCGTCCGGGGGCGGGTCTCAGGCAGCCTCCAGCGCCAGCCAGTCAGGCAGCGCCTCGAAGTCGTCCCTGGCGAGCGCCAGCAGCATCGCGTCCGCCGGCGTCGGCTCGTACGGCTCACGCAGCAGCGGCATCCCCGCCTGCTCCGGCGTCCGGTCGGCCTTGCGGTGGTTGTCCTCCGCGCACGACGCCACCGTGTTCAGCCAGGTGTCCTGCCCGCCGAGCGACCGCGGCACCACGTGGTCCACGGTCGTCGCCCTGCGCCCGCAGTACGCGCACCGGTGACGGTCCCTCACCAGCACACCCCGCCTCGACCACGGCGCACGTCTTCGGAACGGCACCCGCACGTACTGGCAGAGCCTGATCACCCGGGGCGCCGGTATGTCGACCGCGGCTCCCCGCATCCGCAGTTCGGGGTGGGCCTGCTCGACGACGGCCTTGTCCTGGAGCACCAGAACGACGGCTCGGTTCAGCGTCACCGTCGACAACGGCTCGAAGCTCGCGTTCAGCACCAGCGTGTCCCGCATACCAGCCCACCTCCCGTGCGCACCGGCCCGCCCCTCGGCGAGCTGGAACAACTCTGGCCGGGCACACCGAGATGGACAACGCAATATCCGCTGCTCCCACGGGAGACGACCCCCGGGGATCCCGGCGGAAAAAATGCCCGCCCCTGATCAATTCCAAGACCAGGGGCGGGCAAACGTCCCGGACACGTCCGGCGTCGCGCGGAGGACTCAGGACTCCGCGGGCACCTCGTACTCACCGATCAGCTGCGCGCGCGCGATCGTGTGGAACCGCAGGTTGAAACCGACCACGGCAGGAGAGGCGTCCGCGTCCGGACCCAGCTTCTCCTGGTCCACGGCGTACACCGTGAACACGTACCGGTGTGGACCGTCACCGGGCGGCGGAGCGGCACCGCCGAACTCCTTGGTGCCGTAGTCGTTCCGCGCGTGGACGGCGCCCTCCGGAAGACCCTCGAACGAGCCGCTGCCGGCGCCGGCCGGCAGCTCGGTCACCGAGACCGGGATGTCGAACACCACCCAGTGCCAGAACCCGCTGCCCGTCGGGGCGTCCGGGTCGTAGCAGGTCACGGCGAAGCTCTTGGTCTCCGGCGGGAAACCCTCCCACCGCAGGTGCGGCGACGTGTTGCCCGCCGCGTGGACCTGAGCGTCCTTGAGCGTCGCCCCCTCCGTCACATCGTCGCTCGTCACCGTGAACGACGGCACGGGCGGATGGAAGTCATGGGGGAGCGGCCGCCGCTTGAGCTCGGTCACCTCGGTACCTCCTGATCGATGACGTTCAGTCGCGAACGAGCCTAGAACCAGTTGCGCTTGGAACCGACCTCCGACAGCCACTGGTTCAGGTACGCCGCCCAGTCGGTCCCCTGGTAGTCGTTCAGCCCCACCTGGAAGGAGCGGAAGGTGTCGCTGCCCTCGCTGAACAGGCCCGGCTTCTTGTCCATCTCCAGCACGACGTCCATCGCCTGCTCGTCGGCGACGAAGCTCAGCTC